>NZ_QEII01000316.1 GCF_003347515.1 Rhodoferax ferrireducens
GCAGATCGCATCACTTCGCCAAGTGAAGCTTGCCAATCATGTGATGGGTCATTCCAGACAGTAGTCGTAAATGTGTTTTACAGCACCAGACAGCGCACCCGGTCTGAGTGCTGAACAAAATACGCCAAGCCATGGTCAACGGCACGTTATTTCCTTTATTTTCAATGACTTGCAAATATTTCCAGGCGCTGGCGCAGCATCTGGCACGGCCCATGCAATAGCTCCTCCGAGCGCAACTTGATGCTCACCAACCCAAACCACTTAAGGAGTTACACCATGAAATCCAATCTGATGATTCAAGACCTGTCCACCCGCAAGGAACTCGACCGCGCTGCGATGTCGTCTGTCCGTGGCGGCAATGCCATCGCTGCTGTTGGCGGCAACTCGGCCAACGTTGCCGGTGGCGGCATCTTCAGCCCAACCACCGTCGCCCAGGTCGGCCCGACGGTGACCAACGTTGATGCCAGTTCGCATCTCAAGCTCGACATGCCCACTGCCTACAACTTCGGCGGCCAGCAACTGGTGTTTTAAGAGCGGTCCGGGCGCCGCGCGGGCTGGGGACTTGGGTCCTGCCCGGCGGCTTCCCGCCTTGTTC
>NZ_QEII01000317.1 GCF_003347515.1 Rhodoferax ferrireducens
TTAAGAGCGGTCCGGGCGCCGCGCGGGCTGGGGACTTGGGTCCTGCCCGGCGGCTTCCCGCCTTGTTCTACTGTTCCGGAGCATCATCATGACGACACTGACGATTGTTGACCTTGCGCTGAATCGGGCCCTGGATCGCCAGGCGCTGTCCACGTTGCGTGGCGGCGGGGCACCTTGGGTCTTCGGCTGGGCCACGCCCTATACGCCGCAGACGACGAGTTTTGCGCCGGTGGTCAATAACTTCTTCCAGACCAA
>NZ_QEII01000318.1 GCF_003347515.1 Rhodoferax ferrireducens
AGAACACGCATTTCTTCGAGCGTGTTGTGGGCCAATTTGCGTCCGTCCCGTTTCATGCGAATTTGGAGAAAACTCAAACAAATAAGTTCAGAGAATTTGTCCGCTAAATTACTGACTTATGAGTAAGTCTGAGTTGCTTGACTTCGCTGATACCGCTGGAGTCGGTACCTTTGTGCGCATAACAACTGACTTTCCACAATACGCCCCCGAAGCTCGAATGCGCGCATGTCCTGCCAGTTCGGACACGGCCTGTCTGGCCGTCCGGTCCAGATCCGGTGGCAGCGGCCCACCGCCTCGCACCGGCGGCGGTTCACCGGTCTGGTCGCCGAAGAACTGGATCAAGGCTTCATGGCGTAGCCCGTGCGCCGTCACGCCCAGTTCCCGAAACGTGATCCCGAATTTCTCCAATACGTAGTCAAAGCGCCGCAGGTTCTGCTTCAGGTCATTGGCGGGGTCTCCCAAATAGGCATCCCGGTTGCACACAAGGCCTTGGGCGAGATCGACCGCCGCCAATCTGGCAGGGCTGTCCAGCGGGACAAAACGCACCCTTCCGCCCTTGCCCTTGATCCTCACATACCGATCCGCTGTCTTGCGATCGAGGGGCAGTCCCGTTTCGCTGAAAGGCAAGACGTGCTCAAAGGGCCGGAATTGGATGGACTCCTTGCGCCGCAGCCCCATGGCATTGATCAACCGCAGCGAAGCGCCGACATACCGGTCGCAGGCACAGACCCGCTCGATGACTTCGTCAATGTCAACGCCAGCGGCAGACCAACTCTTGTCTCGCTGCGCATATTCATGCCGCTGGTATTCCTCCACGCTCAGGCCGTAATGCGCTGGCTCCCGCACGAAGCCATGCTTGCCCATCCACATGCCCAAGCCGCGCAGGAAACTCAGGTAAGTCTGAATCGTGGCCGGAGCGAGCTGCTCCCGTTGCCAGACCTGCACCATGGCATGAATGTGTTTCTGTCCCAGGTTGCGCGGATCGGGAATCGTGTTGAACCCCGCCTTGGCTTTGAGGTCGCGAAAAAAGCGCCGCAGGAACTGGGCACGTTCATACCGTGTCTTGTGGGAAACAGTTTTCTCCAGCGAGGTGTGCAGGGTGTTGAAGAGTTCCAGCAGTACCTCCAGTACCTTGAGCGGTGGTGCTTTGCCGGGCTGATAGCCCGCCAGGATGTCTTGGGCCGTCTTGTTTGCCCACGGCTGGCGGCGCGTGGGTTCACTGGCTAACAGGCGGCCGGGGCTGACTGAGCCTTGTTGCCGCCGACGAGAAGCTTTGTTTTGCATGGTGTTGCCTTCCATTTGGTGGATGTCTGCCCGCCGCCCGAATGGCGGGCAAGTGTTGAAAAAACGTGGAATCACAAAGCAGTCACCTGCCGGGTGGATTCCGTCGCCTGGCAGGTCAGTGGTCAAAAACTCCGGTGCAGCACGCGACCACCGAGGTGCGGCACCGACCCAATGTTTTGCCAGCCAGCGCGTCAGCGCTTGCCAGCTCGGTCTTCCTTAAAAATGAAACATGTGATCCGTCCCATCTGTGCATTTCTGCAACCATGGGGTTGGTGATGCCGGTCCGCCTCAAGGGCGTGCCAAAGGGCATCCGTGACAAGGTCAGGCCTTGCACGTACTGATGGATCAGTTCTGGATTCGTAGCGCCATCCACTCGCATGGGTCCACCCCTGACCGAAAGTCCAGGGCGGTGCCGAGTTTGTGAGCGGGAACGCGCGGGGAGCCAAAAAATGGCAAACACAACCGCGCGCTGCGTGTAACGCGTGCTCAAAGGATGGCGGGAACAGGGGTGCGGCATCAGGTGCCGACCGAGTGCTCGAAAGCCGTGGCGCGTTTCAGGGAACGCCCAGCGAAAAGTGCTGGCAAAGCCACAAGGGGTTGCACTACAAAAAAAACCACGAGGCCATCACCTCAGGGGGCGATGGCCAATTCCGGTTCAAGGACCGGAGTTTGGGGCAGGTAACGACTGCGACGCCTTGCGCTCCTCGATGGAGCAGGGCCAGGACGGCCCTCGGGAACCTGTAGTTGACGCCGACCCAGAGGAAGAGTCAAGCAGGCTTGCCGGAAATGGTGTCGATTTCCCGGTGGTTTTGGGTGGCGATTGAACGACCGGGATGTGCCCGTGAGCCGAGTTTATTGTCCCGAAGGGATTGAAAGTGAGGCTGCATGCGGGCTTGACAAGGGAAATTGCTGCCTCTGGTCCCGGACGGGACCTTGACCGGGTTGGTGGCCGGTTCGCAGGCCTGGGCCGCAGAAATAGCACAAATCGGCGTGATCCACGCAAATCGCGCCCTTGACAGCTCGGTTTGCGGTGAGACCTTAGTTTGACACGCAGAGCTTTTCCGCATGCCCGATGAAATCGGTCTCGTTTCAATGTGACCTGACAAGGTTGTATCGGGACCCAAGTCAGAGCCGATCCCGAAATCAGGTGGTTTGAAGGGGATTTCTGCGTGGATAGACAGTATTGGGCCACCGATGCTGATCGTTCTGCAACCCTGATTTGGAGTCCTCTCATGGAATTGATCATTCGAGCCGTAGACGTTGGCTACGGCAACACCAAGTACGTCGCTGGTATCTCCGGTGACGAAATCCGCTGCGCCAGCTTTCCTTCACTGGCTTATCCCTTTCCGCGCGACCCATCCACCACCCTGGGCGCAGATCGGCGCAAAACCGTCGCCATCCCGATTGGCGGCATGTTTTACGAGGTGGGGCCGGACGTGATGCTGGCCGCCGACGCTTTTCGTGCCACGCAGATCCACGACAACTTTATTGATACCCCGGAATACCTGGCCCTGGCACGCGGGGCACTGCGGATGATGAAGGTCGACACCATCGACCTGCTGGTGGTGGGGCTACCGGTGGCCATGTTTGCCTTGAAGAAGGCAGCGTTGGAGAAATTGATGACTGGCACCCACGACGTAGGCAATGGCAAGACCGTGCTGGTGCGCAAGGCACTGGCCATGGCCCAGCCTAACGGAGCGTTGATCGACTATGCCTCACAGCATGACAAAGTGGTGGCGATGGAAAACGAGCACAGTCTGGTGATTGATCCAGGTTCGCGTACCTTCGACTGGCTGGTGGCGCGGGGTATGAAGTTGTCGTACAAGCGCAGCCATTCGGTGAATCGAGGGGTGTCCGACATCCTGCAGGTGATCGCGGATGACATCAGCGCGGAAATTGGCCGACCTTACAACCAGTTGGACGCCATCGACCTGGCCTTGCGCACCAACAAGAATCTGACGATCTTTCAGCGGACCTACAGTCTGGCGCGCATGAAGCCGGTGGTGGAAAGCGTTACCAAGCAGGCCGTGGGGGCGATGATGCGCCGGATCGGTGAGTTTTACGATGTCCAGCATGTCATTCTGGTCGGTGGCGGCGCCTTTTTGTTCAAAAAGGCGGTGAAGGAGGCGTTCGCGACGCATCAGATTCTGGAGGTCAAGGAGCCGATGTTCTCGAATCTGCGGGGCTACCAGATCGCCGGCACGAATTACGCCGCCACTGCGATGCAAAGTCCCGGTCGTGCGGCCCGCACATCGCGGCAGGAAGGAGAGGGCGCATGAGCCGGGACCAAGAAACAAACAGCGAGCCAGTGCGTTTGCTGTTTGAGATGACGCGGGAGGACAACCCGCGCCTCTACGATGACCTGATCCGGTTCAACAAAGGCACGAAGCGGGTGAACCGCTTGCGCTTTCTGGCTCATGAGGGCTTGTTGGCACAGAACTGGATGCTGGTGCCGTCTGCGGGTACCTTATCTCAAGGGACTGTATCCGCGTTGCCGACCCCCTCGAAGGTCAATCCGGCCGTTGCTGGGCATGTCGTCCAGGCGTTCGATGCACCAATGGTCGATGGGGAGGACTGATCATGGCACCCGTGAAGAAGCATGGACGCCGGAGGGCGTCTGTCAGCGCGTCAGAACTGGCGCAGATGGGCGTGTGCGAACGGCTGGTGGTGTTTGAGCATCGCTATGGCAAGCGACTGACCGTTGAACAGCAGCAGGCAATCAAGCGTGGACGACGGGCGCACGCGCGCTTCTATCGGGATCGGTACATGAAATTGACTCGCCAGTGGCGTCATTTCGTTGTTTTTCTGGTATTTTGGCGCAGGCTAGCTTTGTGTGTCGCGAAGTGGTTTCAAGCCAGGAAACCGCGTCATGAGACTTGACCCTGCAGCCGTTATTGGCGTGGGTGCACTCGCGGTCATCCTCCTTTGGTGGTGGCGCAGCAGGTCAGATCTACGTCGGGCAAGGTTACCTCCGGAATTGAGAAGCGCCTGCCTGGTCTATGCGGAATGCTTGTTCCAATCCACCGGGCCAGTGTCAATTTCTGCCAGGGTGGATAGGGTTTATCGCAATGCGGCAGGTGTGTTGGTGCTGGTTGAGCTGAAAACCAGGGAGACGAATCGGATGTATCAGTCGGATGTCATTGAATTGTCGGCGCAGCGCGTGGCCTTGATGGCGCACACGGGAGATGTTGTCGCGGATTACGCCTATATTGTGACTGAGCGGCCAGATGGCTTCCGAATGGGTTGTCATCAAGTGAGGCTCATGGCGCATGCTGATGTGATTTCGCTGGCGACGAGGCGGGGGAAACTGTTTGTTGAGAGAGTTGAGCCTCAGACCACCTGTTCATCGGGCGTATGTCGGAAATGTGCGTTCGTTCAGTCATGCGATTTGCCTTGGGTGTGATCCGCTCAACGAGCCGCACGAACAGATCACAGCGAGATACATTTCCGATTTGGTTGACTGGATGCACCTGTATTTGCAGACCACCTGGCACCAATGTTTTTGTGGCAACCAATGCCACTGTTGGTAAGGCTATTGATGGCTGTGCTTGCGCCAGCTCAGGACAGCTGAGACTGGATCGAGGCGCCACCGACGTGAGCAGTTTGCACGGCTATCGACGAGTGTGCGCTTGTTAAAGACTCGTGCAGCGGCCAGATGCGGACATCTGTGCAATTTGAAGGAGGGATCGGGCAGGCGTTACCAGTTGCTTCCGGTACCCACGAAAAAGGCCGCTAGGCCACGTGCCGACGTGTGGCATGTGAAGTCAGGTGCCGCACCTAAATACAGATACAGCAACGAAATTCGTTAACTTATGCTATCAATTGCAGTAAAATGATAGCCAGTCTGTTTAGGGTAATGGGTGCCAGTATGGGTTCAAATCCCGCTGCTGCGGCTTCACTAATCCTGTGGATGCTTGTATCGTTTCTTTTGGGATTCTTAAAAGTCATTTTTACAACGCTCGCAGCCACTCTTTCGGGAGTAGAAAAGGAAGGTATGCCTATGATCTCTAAAATTAACAAGTCAGACAGTTTCGCAGCAGCATTCTTCGATACGATGCACGCGATTTGTGTTGGCGCAGTAGCAGTGGTAGCAGTACCCTAAACAGATTGAAGAAAGCTGACTCTAAGCGAGCCTTTTTACTAGATTAATAGTCTAAATCTCAAAAATGGCAGGTCGTCGATTCCTGCTGGACTTTGAGTGAAGCCCGAACTCTCGACGGTGGCGACCGCCCGAGGCTCCAAAGCCTAATCGCTGTTCGGCAATCGATTTCTCACGACACCGTGGATCCGTTTCAGATTCCCCCCAGCTTTTCCGAAGACCCATGAATATCTTCGCGTTAACTTGCTCTCGTCATCAACTCCGAGTCGGGCTTCTTGATTTCGATAATTGCAAGTTTGAGGCAAGGGGTTGACAGCGCTTTGTCCGTGTTAAAGTAATTGTGGCTCTTCGGAGCTATGGCCGTATGGGCTATGGGCGACGCGCACGGCACTGTCTCACGATGGCTAATCTGAAGTTAGGGCAATTGTGAGGAAGTCGGGCGCGTTCAAAACACAGACACGTTGACTGGCGTGGGCTACAGCCTGATTTACATGTAATGATCGACCATATGTGATCGCAGATTGACTGTTTCCGGCGAGCGCATACCTCGCCGGTATCCAAACCGCTCTGGCCCGATGGTTTTGAGCGGTTTTTTTGTTTGCGTCGCTTGAATGTTGAAAAATTGTCACCAATTTCTGATGACGCTGCAGTGCTTCGGTACGCTCGATAGAATGAAAGCATGGCAACCAAATCTCCCGTAATTCCACCAGTTCCACCGGCTCACCAACCTCAGCGGGATGACGGCGACTCCGTCGTGCTTGAGAGGCGAACCCAGAAGGTTCAGCCGCCGCAGATGTACCAGGTCGTCATGCTCAATGATGACTACACGCCGATGGAATTTGTCGTCGTGGTGATTCAGGAGTTTTTTGGCAAGGATCTGGAGGCGGCGACGCAGATCATGCTCAAGATTCATCTGGACGGGAAGGGCATTTGTGGCGTTTATTCCAAAGATGTGGCGGCCACCAAGGTGGATCAGGTCCTCGATGCTGCAGCGAAGGCTGGGCACCCGCTGAAGTGCATCAGTGAGCCCGTTGATTTTTAGGCAGATGATGGCATCTGTACAGAATTGAAATTGAAATCGGATTACAGTTAAACATCAAAGCAAGGCTTAAAAAGGAAATCACATGATTGCCCAAGAATTGGAAGTCAGCCTTCATATGGCGTTTGTTGAGGCGCGGCAGCAGCGTCATGAGTTCATCACGGTCGAGCACTTGCTGCTTGCCCTGCTGGACAACCCCAGCGCGGCCGAAGTGCTGCGGGCTTGTTCGGCCAATATCGACGACTTGCGAAAGTCGCTGGCGAATTTCATCAAGGACAACACACCTCAGGTTGCCGGGTCGGATGATGTGGACACGCAGCCTACCTTGGGGTTTCAGCGTGTGATTCAGCGCGCCATCATGCATGTGCAGTCGACGGGCAGTGGTAAAAAAGAAGTCACCGGGGCAAACGTGCTGGTCGCCATCTTTGGCGAGAAGGACTCCCATGCGGTGTACTACCTGCATCAGCAAGGCGTGACACGCCTGGATGTGGTGAACTTCATTGCGCACGGCATCAAGAAGAGCGATCCGCCGGAGTCGACCAAGTCGGGCGAGAGTCAGGCCGAAAGCGAAGAAGGTGTAGCTGAGAAAAATGAGAAGGCCTCGCCTCTTGAGCAGTACACCGTGAATCTCAACCAACTGGCCAAGGACGGCAAGATTGACCCGCTGATCGGACGCGAATATGAAGTCGAGCGCGTGATTCAGATCTTGTGCCGACGCCGCAAGAATAACCCGCTGCTTGTGGGTGAGGCCGGTGTCGGCAAGACGGCCATTGCTGAGGGGCTGGCTTGGCGCATTACGCAAAAGGATGTACCTGAAATTCTGGCCGACTCCATCGTCTACTCGCTCGACATGGGTGCGCTGCTGGCCGGTACCAAATACCGGGGTGATTTCGAGCAGCGACTCAAAGGTGTGTTGAAGTCCCTGAAGGACAAGCCCAATGCTGTCTTGTTCATCGACGAAATCCACACCTTGATTGGCGCCGGTGCGGCCTCGGGTGGAACGCTGGATGCATCCAATCTGCTTAAGCCTGGTTTGAGTTCAGGCGCACTTAAATGCATTGGTGCAACGACGTTTACCGAGTACCGTGGCATCTTCGAGAAGGACGCTGCGCTGTCACGCCGCTTCCAGAAGGTCGATGTCGTTGAGCCGACCATCGAGCAGACTGTGGAAATCCTCAAGGGTCTTAAGTCGCGATTTGAAGAGCATCACAATGTCAAATACGCGGTAGCGGCCCTGCAGGCTGCGGCCGAGTTGAGCGCCAAATACATCAATGACCGCCATCTGCCGGACAAGGCCATTGATGTGATCGACGAGGCGGGTGCCGCACAACGTATTCTGCCGCCGTCCAAGCGCAAGAAAATCATCAGCAAGACGGAAGTGGAAGAAATTGTGGCGAAGATAGCCCGAATTCCTCCCGCCAATGTGTCCAATGATGATCGGGGCAAACTCAAGACGCTGGAACGGGATCTTAAGAACGTTGTGTTCGGTCAAGACAAGGCGATTGACATGCTGGCGTCGGCCGTGAAAATGGCGCGTTCCGGCTTGGGCAAGGGCGACAAGCCAATTGGTTCCTTCCTGTTCAGTGGCCCCACGGGCGTTGGCAAGACCGAGGCGGCCAAACAGCTGGCCTACATCATGGGGATTGACCTCATTCGCTTTGACATGAGTGAGTACATGGAGCGCCATGCGGTGAGCCGCCTGATTGGCGCGCCACCGGGTTACGTGGGGTTTGATCAGGGCGGTCTGCTTACCGAAGCTGTGACCAAGAAGCCGCATTGTGTGCTCTTGCTCGATGAAATCGAAAAGGCGCATCCGGACATCTTCAACGTGCTGCTGCAGGTCATGGACCATGGCACGCTGACCGATAACAACGGACGCAAGGCCGATTTCCGCAACGTCATCATCATCATGACGACCAACGCCGGTGCCGAGACCATGAACAAGACCGTCATGGGATTTACCAATGTGCGCGAATCGGGTGATGAGATGGCGGACATCAAACGCCTGTTTACGCCGGAATTCCGAAACCGGCTGGATGCTGTTGTCAGTTTCAAGGCGCTGGACGAAGTTGTCATCATGCGCGTGGTCGATAAGTTCTTGCTGCAGTTGGAAGCCCAGTTGGCCGATAAGAAGGTCGATGTCACCTTCACCGACAAGCTGCGCAAACACCTGGCCAAAAAGGGATTTGATCCTCTCATGGGTGCACGTCCAATGCAGCGTCTGATTCAGGATACGATTCGCCGCGCACTGGCCGACGAATTACTCTTTGGGCGCTTAACCGACGGAGGCCGCCTGACGGTCGATCTGGATGACACGGACGAAAGCAAGACGGAGGTCTTGCTGGACATTCAACCCTTGCCCAAGAAAGAAGGCAAGCCCAAACCTGAGGCGCAAGAAGCGACAGCTGGCTAAGACAAGAATTGGGCGCGGATGGACTCCACCCGCGCCCTGTTGACGCCAAAGTCATTTCGCCCCAAACGGCTGGCCGAGCGTACTTGAATGACGCTGTTTGGCTTGTCAAGCCAGAACTCTATGTCGTCGGTAAATTTGAGTAGCGGAGTGGTTGATTGCGCGTAGATATAGCTAGGCTGCTGCGTGACAACAACCGTTCGTTCTGATTTCTGCAGCAGTACCGTGAGTCGTGCCATCGCGACGTCACCGTCACCCGTGTAGGCCAACGGCGCAATGCTGGCGTAGGCTCTTTGCGGGTGCTCGGGATAGAGTGTGGCTTGGCTGCTCACGCTGTTGGGGGTTCTGGACGGAGGCCTGAGCCGCCCGTCCGTCACACCCAGCTCCTGTGGCACCGTTCCAGACAGGAATCCGAGTTGCCCGGCAAGCACCAAGCCTGCGACTAACAGCGTCACCAGCAGAGTGAAATACCAGAGGGTTTTCATTGCTTGTCCTTCCTTGAAGGGTCTCTCTTCCATAAGAAAAGGAGAAAAACAAGAATACCCGATTGCAGGAACTGCTGACTTTACTTGAACCCGACACGGTCGAGCATTTGCTGGACCTTGACCTGATTCATTCCGATCACATTGATGGGAATGGTCTCGCTCTTGAAGCTGCCACCCGTCATGGCCTGCAAGGCCGGGTTGTTGATTTTCACGCCTTTGGCCACAGGCCACTCGTTATTGCCATTGGCAAAATGATCTTGTGCCGGTGCGCTGGCTAAATACTCCAGAAACTTCACTGCGTTGGCCGGATTCTTGGCATTCTTAGCTACAGCGCCACCGGCGATGTTGACGTGCGTACCCCACGATGCCTGGTTCGGAAAGACAACGCCCACGCGGTCCATGATCGCTTTATCTTCGGGTTTATCCGAGCGCATGATGCGCGCAAGGTAATAAGTGTTGGTCACCGCAATGCCGCATTCGCCGGCAGCAACGCCCTTGATCTGGTCGGTGTCGCCGCCCTTGGGCGCGCGAGCCATGTTGTCGACCATGCCTTTGAGCCAGCTTTCAGCTTTTTGCTCACCTAGGTGCTCAAGTACCGCGCCGAACAAAGACAGGTTATAGGGGTGTGAGCCTGAGCGGATGCACAGTTTGCCCTTGTTTTTTGGGTCGCCCAATTCTTCGTACGTATCAACGTCGTCTTTCTGAATCTTTACCTTGTTGTACACAATGACTCGGGCGCGCGTTGAGAAGCCAAACCACGGCGAGGCACCGTCGCCAGTCGCCTTGCCGCGTAGTTGGACGGGAATGGCGTCGTTCAGTAACTTGGAATTTACGGGCTGAAACAGTCCCTCAGCTTCACCCTTCCACAAACGTGCAGCGTCCACCAGCAAAATCACGTCGGCGGGTGATGCTGTACCTTCTGCTTTGAGCCGGGCAAGGATGCCGGCGTCGTCAGCATCGACTCGATTGATCGCGATGCCGGTCGCTTTCGTGAAGTTTGTGTACAGCGCCTCATCCGTCGGGTAGTGACGCGCTGAGTAGATGTTGAGAACCTGATCTTGCGCTGCCGCAGCAGTGCAGGCGAGCAAAATAGCGCATGCGGCGGGGATGTGTTTCTTGAACATTGTCCTTGTGCTTTCCAGAAAATAGAGTGTTTTTATATTATCACAAACGCGAATCATTCCTATTAAATGAGTAATGTAAATCTCAAGTTCAAGCATATTTTCATGATCTTAGTCAGCATATGCCTGATCGGGTGTGCCACCCGGCCGGTGCCGACGATAGTCCCTGATGCATCACCCGCAGTACAGACGCTCTCCAAAAAGTCTCTCAAAGTTGGTTTGGTCCTGGGTGGTGGCGCAGCACGGGGCTTTGCGCACATTGGCGTAATTCAGGTGCTGGAGGAGGCGGGCATTCGCCCCAGCCTCGTGGTGGGGACCTCTGCAGGCAGTCTTGTTGCTGCGTTTTATGCCAGTGGCAAGACTGGGGCGCAGTTGCAGCAAATTGCCGAAACCATGGAAGAGGCGGCTTTTGCAGACTGGACTTTGCCGATATTCAGCCGTGGCATGTTGCGCGGCGAGGCACTGGCGCGCTATGTAAGTGCACAGGTCAATGGTCGCCCGATTGAGAGCATGTCTTTGCCTTTGGGTATTGTGGCGACGGATCTCAACAGTGGTCAGGGAATGCTGTTCCAGCGTGGGGACACGGCCACGGCGGTGCGTGCCTCGAGCGCCGTACCCGCCCTGTTTCAGCCCGTCAAAATATTGGGTCGTGAATATGTGGATGGTGGACTTGTGTCGCCGGTGCCCGTGCGGTATGCGCGCCAAATGGGTGCAGAAGTGATAATTGCCGTCGATATCTCCAACGCGCCTGAAGGCAACGGCGCCAGCGATACTTTGAAGATTCTGCTGCAAACTTTTGCCATCATGGGCAAAAGCATCAACAGTTTTGAGCTGCGCGAAGCCGATGTGGTGGTGCGGCCCTCACTGCTGGGCGTGGCCAGCTCGGATTTTGGTGCGCGGCGCCGCGCCATTCAAGCGGGCCGGGTGGCCATGCAGGCATTGTTGCCACAACTGCGGGCTGCCTTGAATGGGGAAAAGCATCAGTAGGCTCAGCCGACAAGTCGACCGTCGCGTGTGATCATGCTTTGAGTGACGTAAGAGCCACTTCGCCTTTGTGCATTGAAGCTGACGCGAAAACCGCCCACGTCAATTGTCTGACGCTGCTGGAACGCCCGTAAAGTATTTTGACGTGTGGGCGCGCCTTCGACCGTACTCAACACTTCGCTGGTATATCGTGCGGCGATGTATCCGGCCAAACTTTGGGGCGTTGGGGGCTCGTCATACAGGCGAGCCAGCGTCTCACGATAGGCTTTGACGATGGGCAATGCGGAGTTGACCATGGGGACCACCTGAGTGGCCATGACGGGAGTGTTGCGCGCAGCACCCATTTGCATCAGGGTTGGCAGACTGACATCGGCCATGGCCACGATGTAGCGTTGCTGGGATTGCTTGTCAATGCCCTGTGTGAACTGCACCAACTCAGGCGTCCCCCCGATGAATAGCAGAATTCGTGGTGTGTCAGCTGCCAGGCTTTTTCCTACCCTTGCCAAATCACCAGTCGGTTCGTAGGACTTCAGCTTGATTTTCAGGGTTGTACTGGCACGCTCCACGTCATCGCGATACTGGGCATATTCCTGCCGGGACGCATAGATGGCCCCAACTTCTGGAACGCCCATGGTTGACAGTGATTTCAATGCCTGTGCTATTTGGTCCTGTCGGGATGCGAATATCGGAAACGTAAAATTGTCCCCATCCAGATCCGAGTTTTGGAGCCATGGCGCAACGTGGGCGATGTCATGCTGATCTTGTTGTAGCAACGCGACCAGCTGACTCGCTGTACGGTCCCCGGCCGTGCCGGAGAGGGCAACGCAGTTGGGCGTTCTTTTTATCGAATCAAGCGCTGTGCGCAGGCTGCCGGCGCTGCCGTCGACCTCTATAGTCAAATGTTGGATCGGACGCCCGTTGACGCCACCTCTGGTATTGATATCTTGCCAGGCAGCGCGAGACCCGATCAAGAAGTCTCTGGAAACATCCAGCTGGCCAGCGGTGCTGTCTACGATCTGGGCTACCACCGCCGTACGTGCGCCACTGGATGCCTTTCCAGGCTGAGCCCAAGCAGGAGCCACCGCGAACGCGACCAGCCCCATCGTGCCGCTCAACAGGCTGCGGCGCGACCCGGTTGGTGGATAGATCATTTATTGGTGTCCGCTGAACTGGTGGTTGGAACCGACGCACACGTGGTTACTGCAATGGTGACAGGTACGAAGCGCAGTACGCGACGATTCAATATGTTTTTTGTATGCTTCATGGCGACGCGAGCATAGCTGACACTCATGACGCCTTCGTGACGATCGACGATCAATAGACATCGGGCACCAGTATTTCTTGGGATACGGGCTGACGAACATAATTCTCATGGCGTTCCCGCGGCGGCAACACAACAGCCGCATGCGTAATTTCTCCATAGGGAATTTCGCCCAACAGGTGGTGAATGCAGTTGAGCCGGGCCTTTTTCTTGTCATCCGCCTGCACGACCCACCACGGGGCTTCGGGGATGTGAGTGCGTTCCAGCATGACTTCTTTTGCCTTGGTGTATTCTTCCCAGCGTCGACGTGACTCCAGATCCATGGGGCTCAATTTCCACTGTTTCAGCGGGTCATGGATGCGCCCAAGAAAGCGCAGATGTTGCTCGTCATCCGATATGGAGAACCAGTACTTGATTAACTGGATGCCGGAGCGCACCAGCATTTTTTCGAATTCTGGAACGGACCTGAAAAACTCCTCGTACTGTTCATCGGAACAAAAGCCCATCACCCGCTCAACGCCAGCCCGGTTGTACCAGCTGCGATCAAACAGGATAATTTCTCCCGCGCCGGGCAGGTGCGACACATAGCGTTGGAAATACCACTGGGTTTGTTCCCGTGCGTTCGGGGCAGGCAATGCCGCCACCCGGCACACGCGAGGGTTGAGTCGCTGGGTAATGCGTTTGATCACGCCGCCCTTGCCCGCGGCGTCTCGCCCTTCAAACAGGATCACCACCTTATGCCCGGTCTTGACAACCCAATCCTGCAGCTTGACCAACTCCGCCTGCATACGAAACAACTCACGGAAATATTGGCGCCGACTATCTTTGTATTGCGCTGATGAGGTATCCATTGTGCTGTCGGCGAGCTCATCCAGATTGCGGTCTTCCAACTCCAGTTCGAGCTCTTCATCGTAGCTGTCGGCCAAATCCCGTCTGATTCGCTGGACCAATTCGTCGTCATTTGAGTTCAAGGGGGGACTCCTGCATAGCATTTTTTAAACAATTTGTAACGATAAGAATTTATTGTGTCCTTTTTGTGACAAATGTCCTGCGAATGCGACTGTGGCACTGACTGGGATGATTGGCTTGGCCACTTGAAAGAATGTCACGTTACTGTCACATAAGCTTCTTATATTCCCTAAGTCGTTTAGACGTCATATTTCATTTAACTCAAAAGGTATAGCGATGAGAACTGGTTTCAAATTAGCCCTGATCAGCATGGCTGGCGTCGCCTCCATGTCGTGCGTGAATTTGGCAAGTGCCCAAGAGATCACCGGCGCTGGGGCAAGCTTCCCGGCCCCCCTGTATTCAAAATGGGCGGCGGAATATAACAAGGCTACGGGTGTCAAGATCAACTACCAGTCGGTTGGTTCTGGCGCCGGCATCAAACAGATCGATTCCAAAACGGTTGATTTTGGTGCCTCAGACATGCCGCAAACCGATGAGGTACTCAAGTCAAAAGGACAGTTGCAGTTTCCCACCGTGATCGGCGGTACTGTGCCGGTGATCAATATCAAGGGTATTGCACCAGGTCAAATGAAGCTTGACGGCCAGGTTTTGGGTGACATTTACCTTGGCAAGATTACCAAGTGGAATGACGCTGCCATCAAAGCGCTGAACCCTGGCCTGGAACTGCCTGATGCCGCCATTGCCCCAGTGCGTCGCGCTGATGGTTCGGGTACCACATTCAATTTCACCAATTATCTGAGCCGCGTTCATCCTGAATGGAAGACCAAGGTCGGTGAGGGCACTGCGGTCAACTGGCCCGTAGGTGCCGGTGGCAAGGGCAACGAAGGTGTCGCTGCATTTGTAAACCGTTTGCCCAACTCCATTGGCTATGTCGAGTACTCGTATGTCAAGCAAAACAAGATGACGTACACGCTGTTGAAGAACAGGGATGGCGCATTTGTGGCGCCTGATGATGAAACGTTCAAAGCGGCAGCCGCCGGCGCAGACTGGAACAAGTCTTTTTATCAGCTCATTACCGATCAGCCTGGTAAGAACGCATGGCCTATTTCAACGGCAACCTTCATCTTGATGCATGTCAAGCAGGACAAGCCAGCCAATGCCACTGAAACCTTCAAGTTCTTCACTTGGGCCTACAAAAACGGCGGCAAGAGCGCCACTGATCTGGATTACGTACCCATGCCTAGCAACGTGATCGGGGCAATTGAAAAGGCGTGGGGCCAGGTGACAGACGCAGCTGGCAAACCCGTGGCCTTGAAGTAAGTAGCTTGTAGATAACGAAAACCTTTCAAAGGAGCAGGCGCGTGTCCACTACACTTCCGGCGAACCAGATACCGATTAACCAGTCTGCTAAGTCTTCCGGACGTGCTATGACCAATCCTCCCCCGTTGAAAGCGGCCCGTTCGGGTCCCATGGCGGATCGCATCTTCGGCTGGCTGGCCAAGGGTGCGGCCCTCTTTACGCTAGGCATGCTGATCGCCATATTGGCGTCGCTGACCATCAGTGCTTGGCCTGCCATCAGCAAATACGGCCTTGGCTTTCTTACCAGCACGACCTGGGATCCGGTTAAGGAAGAGTTCGGTGGCCTGGTCATGATCTATGGCACCTTGATGACATCCTTCATCGCATTGCTGATTGCCGTGCCAGTGAGCTTTGGCATCGCGCTGTTTCTCACGGAGCTCTCACCCGCTTGGCTGAAACGTCCTTTGGGCACGGCCATTGAATTGCTCGCGGCGATCCCCTCCATTGTGTACGGCATGTGGGGCTTGCTGGTGTTTGGCCCCCTTTTGGCCACCTACGTGCAGCAGCCCCTGCAGGCCATGTTTTCCGACGTACCCTATTTAGGGGCCTTCTTTTCAGGTCCACCGGTTGGCATTGGCATACTGTCCGCTGGCATCATTCTGGCGATCATGATCATTCCGTTCATTGCGGCGGTGATGCGCGACGTGTTTGAAGTTACGCCGACTCTCCTCAAGGAATCGGCCTATGGCTTGGGGGCCACGACCTGGGAGGTGGTGTCAACCGTGGTGTTGCCCTACACCAAGGCAGGTGTCATCGGCGGCATCATGTTGGGGTTGGGTCGTGCGATTGGTGAAACCATGGCGGTCACCTTTGTCATTGGCAACTTCAACCAACTGGATTCACTCAGCCTGTTTCAGGCCGCCAACAGCATCACATCGGCCTTGGCGAATGAGTTTGCAGAGGCTGGCGAAGGTCTGCACCAGGCTTCGCTGATGTACCTTGGATTGGTGCTTTTCTTTATCACCTTTGTGGTGTTGACCCTGTCGAAAATACTGCTCTTGCAACTCAAAAAGAACGAAGGAGCCAAGACATGACCACCGGTGAACTCTTGCTGCAGTCGGCAGCTCAGGAACAGGCGCGACAGGCTCGATATGCGCATCGAAAGTTTGTTAATCGTGTTGCGCTGACGCTGTCTTTGATGGCCATGGCCTTTGGTCTTTTCTGGTTGTGCTGGATCTTGATTGAGACCATTATTTTGGGCGTCGAAGGGCTCACGCTTGATACCCTGACCCAGATGACGCCACCACCAAACGACGCGGGTGGTTTGGCCAATGCCATTTACGGATCGTTTTTGATGGTGTTGCTGGCAACATTCGTGGGGACCCCCATCGGCGTCATGGCCGGTATCTACCTGGCTGAATTCGACACCAAGGGCTGGCTCGCTTCATTGACGCGTTTTGTCAACGACATCTTGTTGTCTGCCCCATCTATCGTCATTGGTCTGTTTGTCTATGCCGTGATTGTGTCCCGCTTCAAATCGTTTTCGGGCTACGCAGGTGTCGCGGCACTTGCCCTGATAGTGATTCCAGTGGTGATTCGCACCACTGAAAACATGCTTCAACTGGTGCCGCCCGGTTTGCGTGAGGCTGCATATGCGCTGGGTGCCCCAAAATGGAAAGTTATTTTGAGCATCACTTTGAAGGCGGCCAAGTCAGGTGTGGTTACGGGCGTTCTGTTGGCCGTAGCGCGAATTGCGGGCGAAACTGCCCCCTTGCTGTTCACCGCACTGAGTAATCAGTTCTGGACATCCAGTCTGAGTTCGCCGATGGCGAGTCTGCCGGTGACGATTTTCAAGTTTGCCATGAGTCCTTATGAAAACTGGCAAAAACTGGCCTGGGCGGGTGTGTTCATCATCACGGTTGCGGTCTTGGGCCTCAACATACTGGCCCGGTTTTTGACCCGAAGCAAGACCTGAGCGAATCACAGTTAGAGATACGAGAAAAGGTTAAACATGAGTACTGCTATCGCGACGAGTGAGAAGACGAAGATTTCTGTCAAGAATCTTGATTTTTACTACGGCAAGTTCCACGCCCTCAAAGGCATCAATCTGGAAATTCCGGAGAACAAAGTAACTGCTTTTATCGGTCCCTCCGGATGTGGTAAATCGACGCTTTTGCGTGTTTTCAATCGCATGTTCGAGCTGTATCCGGAGCAGCGCGCCGAAGGTGAAATTATTCTGGATGGTGAAAATCTGTTGACCAGCAAGAAAGACGTGGCGCTCTTGCGTGCCAAGGTGGGCATGGTGTTCCAGAAGCCAACGCCGTTTCCCATGTCCATCTTTGACAATATTGCTTTTGGCGTCAAATTGTTCGAGTCGCTCAATACTACCGACATGGAAGAGCGTGTTGAGTGGGCCTTGCGCAAAGCGGCCCTGTGGACCGAGGTAAAAGACAAGCTGAGCCAGAGTGGCTCCAGCCTCTCGGGTGGACAGCAGCAGCGCCTGTGCATTGCGCGTGGCATTGCGATCAAGCCAGAGGTCTTGTTGCTGGACGAACCCTGCTCCGCACTCGATCCCATCTCCACAGCCAAAGTCGAAGAGTTGATCACTGAACTAAAGAGCGACTATACGGTGGTCATCGTGACCCACAACATGCAGCAGGCGGCGCGTTGCAGTGACTACACCGCTTACATGTACCTTGGAGACCTGATGGAGTTTGGCTCGACAGAACAGATGTTCTTCAAGCCCACCCGCAAGGAAACAGAAGATTACATTACCGGCCGTTTTGGTTAAGGAGACGATATGCCTGAAAAACATCTTTCTACCCAGTTCGACAGCGAACTCAACGCGGTGTCAAACCGGGTCATGGAACTCGGAGGACTGGTTGAGTCACAGATCCGCCAAGCAATTTATGCCTTGTCACAGTTCAGCGTTGAGGTGGCAAACCAGGTCACAGAAACTGAAGCCCGCGTGAACGCGATGGAAGTTGATATTGACCGTGAACTGTCCAGCATCATTGCGCGTCGCCAGCCAACGGCACGAGACCTTCGCTTGTTGATTGCCATCTCCAAGACGACTGCCAATCTGGAACGTGTGGGCGACGAGGCCGAGAAGATCGCTCGCATGGTGCGTTCCATTATTCAGAGCGGTTCACCCCGTTCGCTGCCATCCCTTGAGTTGAGAGTCTCGGCGGATATGGCCTCTGGTTTGCTGCGAAAAGCGCTCGATGCCTTTGCGCGATTGGATACGGCGGCGGCAGTGTCTATCCTGAAAGAAGATGATCTGATTGACAAGGAGTTCGACGGTTTTGTCCGAAAGCTGATTACGTACATGATGGAAGATCCGCGCATGATCTCGCCCAGTCTCGACTTGCTTTTTCTGGCGAAAGCCATTGAGCGAATTGGCGACCACGCCAAGAACATCGCCGAGTTCATCATCTATGTGGTCAAGGGTGCCGACGTTCGCCACACCTCAATAGAACAGATTGAATCGGTGGTGAAATGAGGCATCAACCGGGCGTCCTGATTGTTGAAGATGAACCGGCCATTGCGGAGCTCATCGCAGTCAATCTGCGCCACAATGGATTTCGGCCCACGTGGGCCATGGACAGCGCGTCAGCGCAGCTTGAGCTTGATGCGGTGCTACCGGACGTCATTCTGCTGGACTGGATGCTGCCTGGTGAGAGTGGTTTGGTGCTGGCCAAGCGCTGGCGTGCGAACCCACGCACCAAAGAAGTTCCCATCATCATGCTGACTGCTCGCGGCGATGAGATGGATCGGGTCGCGGGTCTGGACGCCGGCGCTGACGACTACATCGCCAAACCATTTTCGACCAAAGAACTGCTGGCCAGGGTTCGTGCCGTCCTGCGGCGGCGAGCCCCCGAACAAGTGGGTGGCGTTGTTGCTATCGGTGCTTTGTTGCTTGATGCGTCAACCTACCGTGTGTCGTTCAACGATCAGATGTTGAAACTAGGCCCCACCGAGTTCAAGTTGCTTCA
Source organism: Rhodoferax ferrireducens (assembly GCF_003347515.1). Taxonomy (GTDB): domain Bacteria; phylum Pseudomonadota; class Gammaproteobacteria; order Burkholderiales; family Burkholderiaceae_C; genus Rhodoferax. Next base: position 18,887 of record NZ_QEII01000318.1, read on the forward strand.
TTACCTGATGAATCATGCCGAGCGCGTTCACAGCCGTTCGCAATTGCTGGACAAGGTTTGGGGAGATCATGTATTCATTGAAGAGCGCACAGTTGACGTACATGTCAAAAGACTAAGGGAGGCCTTGGGCAGCGGTGCGGGGCAAATGATAGAAACGGTGCGCGGGGCGGGCTATCGCCTATCGGCTCAATCCATGCAGGCCTCGTCTTCGCAGGCCAACGCTTGACTCGCGAAAAAAAGCGCGCTGCCAATTGTCGGCAGCACTGACCTGACCATGTTTTTGCGATTTGTTTCTTTTGTTGCGCTCCAGCTTGTCGGAGGATTCGCGGGTTGGTACGCAGCGTCATACATCTACGTCACGACCAGTGCACTGGTGGGTGTTGTTGCTGGAGTTGTGCTGGGTGGGGTGGGCTGGTTTCTGATTGACTTGTCCCGCGGTGTGCGCTTGTTGCGCTGGTTGCGTGTGGGTGACGCGTCCGATGTGGCAATGCGCACAGGCTTGTGGGGCGAAATCTCTGATCGTGCAAGGCGTCTGATTCGGGCCAGGGAACAGTTGACGCGCGACAGCCAAAATCGCCTGCAGGACTTTCTTGCAGCGCTTCAGGCTTCCCCGAATGGCGTGGTTTTGCTGGATTCAGAGGGTCGGATTGAGTGGTTCAACCAGATGGCTGCCGCACATTTCGGCTTCGATGCTCAGCGAGACATGCTTCAGCATTTTGGCAATCTGGTTCGGGACCCCGGTTTTGCAGCTTATTTTTCAAGTCACGATTACCTGAGTGAACTCGTTATGCCAGGCCGGGAGAGCACGCCCGCCAGGCCGGTCAAGCTGTCGGTCCATCTTCACCCCTATGGTGAGGGGCGGCTACTGTTGTTATCGCACGATGTCACCGCCCTGGAGCAGGCAGAAGCCATGCGCCGTGATTTTGTTGCCAATGTCTCCCACGAAATTCGTACACCATTGACGGTGTTGGGCGGATTTGTGGAGACCCTGCAGACCTTGCCCTTGACTGATCAGGAGCGCGAGCGCTATTTGGCTTTGATGGCGCAGCAGGCAGACCGCATGCAGACGCTCGTCAGCGATCTGCTGACGCTGTCGCGCCTGGAGGGCAGTCCGCTACCCGGTGCCTTGGATTGGGTGTCCATACCGGCGCTTATGCGCCAGCTTGAGCAGGACGGACGTGCCTTGTCCGCGGTGTTGCACCCCTCATCGGATCGTTTGCATAAGCTTGAATTCAGTTGCTTGCTGGACGGGGAAATAGCCGGCTCCTCCATTGAATTGCTCAGCGCCATGAGTAATTTGGTGAACAATGCCATTCGCTACACGCCATCTGGAGGTGAAATTCATGTGCGGGCACTTTTGTTGCCCGACGCCCGGGCCGAGTTTTCGGTGTCGGACACGGGTCCCGGTATTGCCCCCGAACATATCCCCCGCTTGACGGAGCGTTTCTACCGGGTTGATCGCAGTCGTTCGCGCGACAGCGGTGGCACCGGGCTTGGCTTGGCCATCGTCAAGCATGTGTCACAGCGCCATGGTGCTGAGCTGAAAATTGAGAGCACACCGGGTAAGGGCTCTGTATTCACCGTCATCTTTCCGGCCAGCCGCGTGCGATCTGAGAGCCCATCGTCTCGCCAAGCCGCCGGGATTGCTGTCAACGGGTAGAGACTATTTCAACGGAGTTGTCATAGACGTCGATCCGCTTGTCGTACAGGGGAATGGTGGTGCCATTGACACGGTTGCTCACGAGCTTACCCAGATCGACATCCGCTATGACGATCTGCTCCATGTTCATCACTCCTTCGGCCGCGATGCCATCGCGCGCAAATGGGAAATCAGATGGCGTGATGATTGCTGCTTGTCCAAAATGCAGGCCCAGTCCTTCAACTGCAAGATTGCCCACGGTTCCGGTGACGGCGACGTAGACTTGATTCTCGATGGCCCGGGCATGGCAGCAGTAGCGCACCCGCCAGAAACCCTGTCGGTCATCGGTACATGAGGGGACGAAAATGATGTCGGCGCCTTGTTCGCACACCATGCGCGATAACTCTGGAAACTCGATGTCATAGCAGATCAGGATGCTGATACGGCCATACGGCGTGTCAAACACCCTCAGGTGATGGCCAGGATCTCCTTTCCACTTTTCCTTTTCCCAGCGGGTCAGGTGAATTTTGTCCTGGGTAAATACGCCACCCTCTGGCGTGAAAAGGTAGGCGGTATTCAGCAATTTCCCATCAGTGATGGTGGGGTGACTGCCACCAATAATGTGCACATTCCAATGCGCCGCGAGTTCGCGAAACAGCGCGACATAGCGCGCCGTGTAATCGTGCATGCTGCGCACGGCGCGCCCCAGGTCGCTGGTGTCCATGAATGACAGCAACTGCGTTGTGAAGATTTCCGGAAACATCACAAACTGGGGCTTGTACTCTCCGGACGCCTTCATCACGAAGCGGACCTGGTTTTCGAAACCTTCCCAGTCATTGATGGCGCGTAGCAGGTACTGCACAGCAGCAATGCGCACCGTGGTCTGTTTGGGCTTGTGCGCCGGCTCCGAGGCGAGGTTGGTGGCGTTCATGGCGTGGGTTCAGGTAAGACATGGGCAGGGCGCTGCAAGGCGGTACTCTGTGTCGGGTCATAGTCCGGGTTGATCCAGGCAATCAGCGACGCGTGGCCGCAAGACTCGCGGTCTTCAGGCAAGTAGTCCTCCATGATTCCGCAGTAACGAAAGCCCTCCCGCAGCTGAAAACTGAGTACCGGGTCAACGAGATCACCCCACAGTATTTTTTTTGCATACAGCTCCACAGACATCTGCTTTGAGAAGGCGTGATAGCCCGGCAGCCTTCCGCAGGCAATGATGCGGCGTAAATTCAGCTGTTTGCAAATTTTCCGCCGACCTTCGTAAAGGGCGTGCCCCAAACGTTTGCCACGCAACCGAGGGTCGACAAAAACCTCGGCGCCATAAAGGGTGAACCCTGCCGGGTTGTGCGTATTGAACGTGCCTGCGGCAGTGATCTGCTTCCAGGTGTGTTCGTCTGCCCACTCATCCCACAAAACAACCAGTGAGCTTGCGCATCCTACGAGCCGCCCGCTCAATACGGCGACGAGTTGCCCCTCTGGAAAAACCTCCAGTTGATGTACCAACTGATCACGCTTCCAGGGCGCGATCGTCGGATAGACGTGCGCCTGCAGTTTCAGGAGGGCATCAATGTCGGAGGGTGCGGTAGGGCGGACGAGTAGCTTGGACATGTGGGCATTATGGGCGCGCAGCACTCATCTCTCACTATTCCCTACAGCGCGTCCCCTTGCCCGCAAATTGACGATCGGTCCGGCGCACGAATTACGACCCAGGCGGGGCCGTACGTTTGTAGACCAGCAAGTCCTCATTCCGATCGGAGGGGTGGCGCATGGAGCTGTGAAAAGTCCACTGCGACGGGTCAATCCCTGCGCGCAGCATTGTCAACGCATCCTTGTCCACAATCAGCCACGGGCAATTGTTATTGGAGTCCATGGGCCGTATCACCAAGCGACCATGGAATTGAAAGGCGGCGATCTGGCCACGACTCAGGCCAAGCGCCTCGACGCAGCGTGGTTGATGCTGCATGATGACCATCGTGCGCCGGACCAGCGGCGCATAGCTTCGGGCGAAATCAAGCAATGGCAGCCACAAGGTCATGAGCAGCAACCAGCACAAGGCCGCTCCACCTGCCGGTAAAACCAGGCTTTTCCAGATTGCGGCGCGGTGCCGACCTACACGCCATTTCACGAGCCAGGCCCATGCCAATGTTGCGGCAATGGCTATTAAAAACGGAGCAAAAGAAAAACTGGGCTCAAATCCCGGGGCCAACCGTGCGACGTTGGCTGCGGGTTGCCTTGGTACCCCGGTCTGCATGGCAATCCAGATGACCCAGATGGTAAAAGCGCAACCCGAGAAGAATATCAGCGTGAACCAATCGATCAGTGCGGCAACGCTTCGCCCCAGCGTGGGCAGGGCAAACGCCGCAAGGGTCGCCAGTGCGGGCAGAGCTAGCAACAAGGAGCGGTCGGCGGACGCGGTCGTCAGCGTGGCAGCTACGGAGATGCCGGCGAACCACAAGGGCAGCGCCAGATGGCGGCTGGGCGCACCGCCGCGAATCAATTGGTGACGCCAGCGCCACAAGGTCCACAGCACCAGTGGCCAGGCCGGCCAGGTGAACCACAGCAGCAAGCGCCCCAGGCTTTGCCATTCCGTCCAACTGGCCTCGGGCAACTCAATGCGCCAGCGCCACAAATTCAGCCACGCCGAAAGCAAGGCCACAAGGAGAGTCAGGAGCGCAATGCCCCCAGCCTCTAAAGCCTTGCGGCGCATGGCGTCTGGCTCAGAGGAACGGTCCAGCAGGTGAATCATGGCACTGCCCGTGCCGAACAGGACAGCCAGGGTCGGGGCGCCCGACAGGGCCAGTCCCGTCAGTCCGAGCACGCCGCAGAAGGCGGGTGCTGCCGATTTGTAAGGCAGGACCGCGAACGCATAGAAAGACAGAGCCGTAAAACACAGCTGGGCCAAGGCCGGCGTGGTTTCGTGTGACAGCTGGGCCAGGCCCAGACAGGCAATAAAGGCCAGCAAGCCTCCGTCTGCCATGGCTCGCGCATAGTCAGGCGGCAGCGCCTCCCCACCGAAAGCAAATGCCACGGGTTGGGCCTCGGGGCTGCGCGCCAGGTAATAGGTGCCGTACCAGACGGCAAATAGCGTCAAAGTCAGCAGCAAGACATAAGGGATGCGCGCTGCAAAATCCGGCGCGATCCACGCGGGTGCCAGCTGCATGGCCCAGGCGCCTAACCAATAGGGAAGCAAGGCGTCACCTTCGGGCGGGAAGCCCATGATTTGCGGTGAAAACCATTGTGTGGCACCGCGAGCGAGTTCTGCCATGTAGCCAAAGGCCGTCATGTCGGCGCTTTTCCAGGGCACGCGACCCAGGAAGCCTGGCAGCACGTAGGCGATACAGAAAAGCAGCAGTGCGACGCGTGGCAGGCGGCGCACGGCACCTTGGGCAACGATGGCGGGGGTCGGTTGATTCACGCGGAGATGCCGAAGATGAGTAGTGAGGCTGGTCGCAATGCTAAATCAAAGAAAAAAGGCAGCGCGGTAACCCGGGCTGCCTTTTAGACAAGAAGCGTTTTGTCGGTTTATTCGGCTGCTGCTGGTGCTGCAACTTCTGCTGCCTTCGCCTTGCCGAAGCGATTGCGGAAGCGCTCCACGCGGCCACCCATGTTGTCCACGGATTTTTGTGTGCCTGTGTAGAAAGGATGTGATTCGCTGGACGTGTCCAGTTTGTACAACGGCAGTTCGCGGCCGTCTTCCATCTTGATCATCTCTTTGGTGTTTGCACAAGAGCGGGTCACGAATTTGAAGCCATTGGACAGGTCCTGGAAGCAAATTTCGCGGTAATTGGGGTGAATGCCTTCTTTCATATCTTCTCCATCAGTTGCGCTAGCCGCGTCAGGCCCTTGAGCAAACCATTGCACAATTCAAAGCCCGTCGTACTTGTCGTGTAAAACCGTAAATTATAGCTTAGCCGCTGTGCCGGGCCGCCCCAAGCGAGGCAGACCCCTCGGGGGGCAGCGCAGCACACAAAGTGGCAAGCGTGGGGGCCAGTTCAACCGCCCCGGCGCATCATGTCAAAGAACTCGCTGTTGGTCTTGGTGGCGCGCATTTGCTTGAGCACCATCTCCATGGATTCGATCTCGTCCATGTTGTACAGAAACTGGCGCAGGATGCGGGTTTTTTGCAGGATTTCAGGGGCCAGCAACAACTCTTCACGGCGGGTGCCGCTGCGGTTGAGTTGGATCGACGGAAACACGCGTTTTTCGTACAGGCGACGGTCCAGGTGAATTTCAGAGTTGCCGGTGCCTTTGAACTCTTCGAAAATCACTTCATCCATGCGACTACCGGTGTCGACCAACGCGGTGGCGATGATGGTCAACGAGCCGCCTTCTTCGACGTTGCGGGCTGCACCCAGGAAGCGCTTGGGACGTTGCAGGGCGTTCGAGTCCACGCCGCCGGTCAGAACTTTGCCGGAAGAAGGCACAACATTGTTGTAGGCCCGTGCCAGGCGGGTGATGGAGTCCAGCAGAATCACCACGTCTTTTTTCAGCTCAACCAGGCGCTTGGCCCGCTCAATCACCATCTCGGCCACATGGACGTGACGGGCGGCGGGTTCGTCAAACGTGGAGGCAATCACTTCGCCCTTCACGGTGCGTTGCATCTCGGTCACTTCTTCCGGCCGCTCGTCCACCAGCAACACCATCATGTGGATGTCAGGGTAGTTGGCACTGATCGCATGAGCGATGTGCTGCATCATCACGGTCTTGCCGCTCTTGGGCGGGGCGACGAGCAGCGCACGCTGGCCTTTGCCGATCGGCGCAATGATGTCGATCACGCGCGCGGTGATGTTCTCTTCAGACTTGTTGTTATCGCGTTCCAGGCGCATCTGCACGTTGGGGAACAGGGGCGTCAGATTCTCAAACATCACCTTGTGCTTGTTGTCCTCCGGCCCGCCGCCGTTGACCTTGTCCAGCTTGTTCAGTGCAAAGTAACGCTCGCCATCTTTAGGGGTGCGCACTTCGCCTTCAATCATGTCGCCGGTGTGCAGATTGAAGCGGCGCACCTGGCTGGGGCTGATGTAGATGTCGTCGGTGCTGGCGGTATAGCTGGTGTCGGGGCTGCGCAGAAAGCCAAAACCATCGGGCAAAATTTCCAGCACGCCGTCAGCGATGATTTGCTCGCCGGTGCGGGCGCGCTTTTTGATGATGGCGAACATCAGCTCCTGCTTGCGCATGCGGCCGGTGTTTTCAATCTCAAGCTCTTCAGCTTGCTTGAGGACTTCCGACACGTGCAGTGCCTTGAGTTCGTTTAAGTGCATGGAATGGCCCAAATGGGTGTTGAACGAAATACGGGGGGAGGTTTGGGGGTGAGGCGGGTAGGTAGCCGCAACCTCAAGGTTTTAAACCTGGAACTCGAACCAACTCGGGATGGGAGTCAGCGAACTGAAGTGATTATGACAGGAAAAATTGAAAAAATACCAATTGGGGCTTGGCCCCGCGTCCACCCCGACGCGACAGGGTGGCGTGGCTACCGGGTTAAGCCCGGTAGGCCGCAGGCCATCAGGCCAATTGCTGATCGATAAAGGCGGTCATCTGGGCTTTGCTCATGGCGCCGACCTTGGTGGCGGCCAGCTGGCCGTCCTTGAACAACATCAGCGTGGGGATGCCGCGAATGCCGAATTTGGCCGGGATGTCACGGTTTTCGTCCACGTTCATTTTGGCAACCTGCAACTTGCCTTCGTAAGCGGTGGACACTTCATCCAGAATGGGCGCGATCATCTTGCAGGGACCGCACCACTCAGCCCAATAGTCCACCAGCACGGGCTGGGCGGATTGCAGAACATCGACTTCGAAAGACGCGTCGGACACATGTTTGATAAGTTCGCTGGCCATGGATTTTCCTAGAAGAATAGTCGGTACAGGTAAAGTGGGGAAATTGTGACAGAAACCAAGCCCCTCCACCGATCGGCCTTTTGCTATGGCTGAAATAGCAATAAAACATCATGCCGACAGGGCGTGGGACCGTGTCATGGGCCAGCTCCGTGCCGAGATCGCACAACGCAAGGTGCATCCTTCGCGTGTCGTGGTGCTGGTGCCGTATGCCCAGCTGATACAGGAAGCCCGCAGTGCCTGGTCGCGGGGGCTTGACCGTTCCCTTGCCCCGGGGACGGGGCAAGCGCATTTTCTGCCACGTTTCGAAACCACCATGAACTGGACCCGCAGCCTGGGCGGTTTCGAGCCGGGCGGGGACGATGTGCGCCTGGACGCCGCGCGGGACGTGCTGACAGCCGCCTCCATGCTGGCGCGCACCGGGCTGGCCGCGCATCAAAACGTGTTGGCCGCTCGCTTGATGGAAGCCACCTGGAGCCTGGCCCGGATTGCCGCTGCTGTGCCACCGGCGGCGCGTGCGCAGTGGGGTGCGGACCTGGGCGCCACGCTGATCACCGGCATGGATTCCCCGGTGTTGGCCCTGGAAGCTGCGACGGCGCGGATCGCGCTGGCGTGGGCCGCAAGTTCGAGTTACCCGACCGATCCGGTTTTTTCGGCGACGCCGGACTTGCTGGTGGTGCTGGAAGGTTTTCAGGGCGAACCCATGACGCAGGCCTTGCAGCAGCGCCTGGGTGAGCGGGCGATGGCCCTGCCGCTGGATGTGGATCTGGAAGGTGCGCCCGGCCGCGTCTCCTTGCATGCCGCGCGCGACGCCGAAGACGAGGCGCATCGTGCTGCCGCCTGTGTGCTGGTGCATCTGGCAGCCGGTCGCAGTCCGGTCGCCCTGGTCGCGCAGGACCGGGTGTTGACGCGTCGGGTACGCGCCATGCTGGGAGAGCGCGGCGTGGCTTTGCGCGATGAGACCGGCTGGAAGCTGTCCACAAGCCGCGCCGCCGCGTCGCTGATGAGCCTGCTGCGCGCGCTGGTCTGGGACGCCGCAACCGACGCGGTGCTGGACTGGCTCAAAAATGCGCCGGCTTTTGATCAAGACGCTCTGGCCCAGGCCGAGACGAGTTGGCGCCGCCTGGGTGCGCGCGACTGGCGTTCGGTGCCCACGGGCGACACGGTCGCGCTGCAGGTGAAAGCCCTGCGCGACGGCCTGCAATCCGGGCGGCCGCTGGCGCGCTGGCTGGCGGATTTGCGCGGCACTCTGCAAAGCGCGGGGCAATGGCCGGGCTTGTTGCGCGACCCTGCCGGCATGGCGATGTTGGACGCGCTGCGGCTGCGCGAAGGCGCTGAACTGGAGTTTGCCGATGTACCGGCGCGCATGAGCCTGAGCGAGTTCACGTCGTGGGTCAGCCAGACACTGGAGGCGGCCAGCTTTTCGCCCGTGCACCCTGCGCAAACGCAGGTCGTGATTCTCCCCTTAAGCCAGTTGCTGGGCCGGCCGCTGGCGGCGGTGGTGCTGCCCGGCTGTGATGAGGTTCGATTGCCGGTGTCGCCCGAGCCGCCCGGCCAGTGGACGCCCGCCCAGCGCGTGCTGCTCGGCCTGCCTTCGCGCGAGCAACTGGCTGAAGCGACGCGCGCTTCCTGGCATTACGCCCTGCAGTTTCCGCATGTCGACGTGCTGTGGCGCCTGAGCGAAGGCGGCGAGCACCTGATGGCCAGCGGTTTTGTGCAAGAGCTGCAGCTGCAGCAGGCCCCCGAGCTGGCCGCCGACCCCAGCGTGCTGCGGGCCGTGACGCCACAGCCCGGTTTCATGCCCCAGCCGCACGGCGATGCGCTACCACTGACCCGGCTCTCCAGCACGGCCTACGAAGACCTGCGCCGCTGCCCGTATCGCTTTTTTGCGCTACGCCAGCTCAAGCTGCAGGAGTCGGACGAGCTGGACACGGAACTCGGCAAGCGCGATTTCGGCAACTGGCTGCACAGCGTGCTCAAACTCTTTCATGAAGCATTGCACGAGGCGCCAGCCCCCGAACTGATTGCGCGAATAGCTATGATTAATGTAGCGGCCGAACAGGCCACAGTCGAGCTGGGTTTGTCGAAGAGCGAATTCCTGCCCTTCGCTGCTGCCTGGCCGCGCGTGCGCGAGGGCTACCTGGAATGGCTGGCCGGGCATGAGGCCGGTGGCGCCATGTTCAGTGAAGCCGAGGCCTGGAAAGAAACCCCGCTGGGTCACTTGACCTTGATCGGCAAGATCGACCGAATCGATCGGCTGGCGGACGGCAGCCCGATGGTGATGGACTACAAAACCGAAAATCGCAACACCACGGCGCAGCGCATCAAGGAGTCGCTGGAGGACACCCAGCTCGCGTTTTACGCGGCCCTGCTGACGGACGATACGCTGGCCGCGGCCTACGTGAATGTGGGCGAAAAAGACGCCACCAAAAGCTTCTCGCAACCGGACATCGTGGGCTTACGTGATCAATTGCTGGAGGGCATTGCCCATGACATGGCCCGCATTGCGGCGGGCGCACCGATGCCGGCCCTGGGCGAGGGCAAGGCCTGCGATTTTTGCGCGGCGCGCGGCCTGTGCCGCAAAGATTTCTGGGAAACGACGTGATGGAACTGCAAGCCGCTTACGAACACAACGGCCAACTCGTCAGTGCTGAAGCCTTTTACAAAATAGCCTGCGACCCGCGTCGCAGCGTCGCGGTGGAAGCCTGCGCCGGCGCCGGTAAAACCTGGATGCTGGTGTCGCGCATCGTGCGCGCCTTGCTCGATGGCGTGGACGCGCAAACGGGCAAGCTCAAGGTGCAGCCGCACGAAATTCTGGCCATCACCTTCACCAAACGCGCGGCCAGCGAGATGCGCGAGCGCCTGTACAAATGGCTGTCTGACTTTGCGACTGCCGACCATGAGACTCTGACCAAAGAACTGCGGGATCGTGGTGTTTTGATTAAAAACGACCTCCAGCCCCCGTCTGTCCTGCCTGAGCAGCTATCAAATCTGTATCAAAAAATTCTCGCCAGTGGGCGTCAGGTGCAGGTCCGTACCTTTCACAGCTGGTTTGCCGCCTTGCTGCGCACGGCGCCGCTGGCCACGCTGCAGGCGATGGAGTTGCCGGCCAACTACGAGTTGCTGGAAGACGACGCACCGGCCAAGGCGCTGGTGTGGCGGCGCTTTTATGCGGCGCTGGTGGCGGAGGGTGAACTGAACGCGGGCCTCAAGGCCGATTTCGAGGCGGTGGTGTTCGAGCATGGCCGCTCGCAGACTGAAAAAGCCCTGCAGACTGCGCTGGACAAGCGCACCGAGTTCGCCCTGGCCGATGCCCAGGGCGTGGTGGACCAATCCGTCACCCACTTCTGCGACCAGTTCCCCGACTTTGCCTGGCTGGCCGAGCCGGATGACTTTCTGCGCGCCGAGCCGCAGCGCTGGCAAACCCTGCTGGACGCAGCCAAAGCCCTGGGCGGCGCCAGCGCCAAAACCTTCTCAGCCAAAGGGGTCGAGCTTGAGATGGCCCTGACGGCGGGCGATATCTCCGCCGCCTTCGCCGCCTTGCTGACCGCCACCGGCACGCCGCGCAAGTTTGGCGAAAAGATTGCCGGCATTGAGTCGGTGCGCGAGGCGCAAGACCTGGTGTTGCGCGTGGTGGACGCCCGGGCGCAACACGCGGCCTGGACTTACCAGCAACGCATGGCGCGGCTCAGCCGGCTACTGCTCAAGGAATTCTCCAAGCTCAAGCGCGAGCAGGGCTGGGTCGACATGAATGACGTGGAGCGCGCCGCCCTGGTGATGCTGAGCGACCCCGTACTCTCGGGCTGGGTGCAGGAGCGCCTGGATGCGCGCGTCAAACACCTGCTGATTGACGAATTCCAGGACACCAACCCGCTGCAGTGGCAGGCACTGCGCTCGTGGCTTAGCGGCTACGCCGGCGCGGGCGGCGGGTCGAGCGGCGGTGCCGGTGCCACGGCGCCCAGCGTGTTCATCGTGGGTGACCCCAAGCAAAGCATTTACCGCTTTCGCCGGGCCGAACCCCAGGTGTTCAAGGCGGCCAAAGCCTTCGTGCGCGATGGCCTGGGTGGTGATTTGCTGAGTTGTGACCACACCCGGCGCAACGCCACCGGCGTCATTGCGGCCGTGAATGCCGCCATGGGTGAGGCGGCCGAGGCCGACGGTTACGACGGCTTCCGCCCTCACACCACCAGTTCGACCGAAGCCGGTCTGGTGTGCCAACTGCCGCCCATCCCGAGGTCGGCAGGCCCGGCTGGTGCCGGCGGGGAAGAGGGTTCGGGCGAAGGCGCATGGCGCGACAGCCTCAGCACCCCGCGCGAAATCCCCGAGGAAACCCTGCGCACGCTGGAAGCGCGCCAGGCGGCCCGTTGGATCACGCAACAGTTGACCAGGGTCGATGCCGAAGGCATGCCTCAAGGTGGCAGCGCGGGGGTCGGCACCGGTTTGCAGCCCTCGGACGTCATGGTGCTGTCGCGCAAGCGCGCCGGCCTGATGCCCTTGCAGGACGAGTTGCGCAAGCTGCACATCGCCGCCCAGATTGGCGAAAAAACCGAGCTCATCGATTGCTGCGAAGTGCAGGACATTGTCGCCCTGCTCGATGTGCTGGTCTCGCCCCAGCACGACCTGTCGCTGGCGCGGGTGCTCAAGTCGCCCTTGTTCAGTTTGCCGGACGAATCACTGGTGCAACTTGCGCTGGCACAACGCGAAGCGAACCAACCCTGGTTTGAGTTACTACAAAAAACAGAGCTACTTGCGCAGGACGGACGTGGGCTAGCGGCCACTTTGACTCAATGGAAAGGCTGGCTCGACGAACTGCCGCCGCACGACGCCCTGCAGGCCATCTACACCCACGGCGACGTGCTGGCGCGCTTTGCGGCCGCAGTGCCGGCGAACCAGCGCGATGCCGTGCTGGCGAACCTGAGCGCCTTGCTGGGCGTGTCGCTGCAACTCGGTGGCGGGCGTTTCACCACGCCTTATGCGTTTGTGCGCGCCCTCAAAGCCGGTGGCGTGCTGGCGCCGGCGGCGGTCAACCCGCATGCCGTGCGCCTGCTCACCATCCACGGCGCCAAGGGCCTGGAGGCGAAGGCCGTGCTCTTGCTGGACACCGACACACCGGAGCGCAACGCCGACACCATGGGTGTGCTGGTGGACTGGCCGGGCGAGGCCGAGTGGCCGAACCGGTTTGTCTTTCTGGCCAGCGAAAGCCATCCTCCAACCTGTGCCGTGCCCACGCTGGAGGCCGAACGGGTGGAGCGTCTGCGTGAGGAACTCAACGCCTTGTATGTGGCCCTGACCCGGGCCCGGCACACGTTGGCCATTTCCAGCATCGAGCCCTACCGCGCCGCCGAACGCAGCTGGTGGCTGCGCCTCGCCGATCTGGCGACACCGATCACACTGTCCGGGCAGGCTGCGCCAGCCATTAGCAGCGCGCCGGCGTCTCAAGACGTGTTTTATTTGAAAGAACTGCCGCTAGCCCCCGTGGAACATGCGCAATCCGCTATAAAAACTGAAGCGATTTCAGCGTCGGCCACGCCCCGGGCTGATTCGACTGACACTCTGCCCGGCGGCACCGAGGAAGACGCGGATTCCCCCTCCGCCCGCATCGGCAAAGCCATGCACCGCCTGCTGGAATGGGGCGATGCATCAGGCAACAACACGGCCGCAGCGGCCCGCGAGTTTGAGCTGACGCCCGAGCAGGGTGTCCAGGCGGCGGCCATGGCCGGGCGCATTTTGCAGGGCGAGGGCGCCTGGGCGTGGGACAAGGCGGTGCTGGACTGGCAGGGCAACGAAGTCGAGCTGATGTACCAGGGCGAACTGCTGCGCCTGGACCGCCTGGTGCAGCGCAAGGACGGCGCACAGGCAGGCCACTGGTGGGTGCTGGATTACAAATCGGCCCAATCGCCACAAAACCAGCCGGAGCTGGTGGCGCAACTGCGCGGCTACCAGGCTGCGGTGCAAGCCATTTATCCGGATGACGTGGTCAGGGCGGCGTTTTTGACGCCGCAAGGGGCTTTGATAGAAATGATGGGCACCCCTGCATAAATTCGCCGTTGCCAGCGCAGCCAAATTCGCCATGATGAGTGTCGTGGTCCAATTCGTCATTGCGAGCGCAGCGCGGCAATCCAGGCGGTTGCTTCTGTCATGGCGAGGCGCGACAGCGACGCGTGCGCTTGCAGATGACGCTTCAATTAACAATGGAATAGAGATTCGATGAAAAAAGTGATTGTGGTCGGTGGCGGGCCGGCTGGCCTGATGGCCGCTGATGTGTTGTCCCGCTCCGGTGTGGAGGTCCATGTGTATGACGCCATGCCCTCGGTGGGGCGCAAGTTCTTGCTGGCGGGCAAGGGCGGGTTGAATCTGACGCACTCGGAACCGGTGGATATTTTTGCCTCGCGTTTTGGCGCCCGGCGTACCCAGATCGCGGCCTTGCTGCAGGGTTTTGACGGCACACAAGTGCGGGAATGGGCCAAGGGATTGGGGGTGGACACTTTTGTCGGTACCTCGGGCCGCGTGTTTCCGGCGGACATGAAGGCCGCGCCTTTGCTGCGCGCCTGGTTGTCCCGCCTGCGCCATCCGGCGGCGGGACCGGGCGTGCAGTTTCACATGCGCCATCGCTGGACCGGCTGGAGCGCCGACAGCGCGGAGGGCACCCATTTGAATTTCGACACCCCGCAAGGCCCGGTGCAAGTGCAAGCCGACGCCGTGGTGCTGGCATTGGGCGGCGGCAGTTGGGCGCGACTGGGCAGCAACGGCGCCTGGGTGCCGTGGCTGCAAGCGCGGGGCGTGGCGGTCGCGCCGCTGTTGCCTGCCAACTGCGGCTTTGATGTGGCCGCAAGTCAGGCCCGTGAAGCGCAGCAGGCTGCTGGGCATCCCGCCATGCAGGGTGAAACCCGTCGTGAATTTTTGAAAGAACTGATAGGCCAAAGCCCCGTGGTGCCAAGGGGCTGGAGCGAACATTTCTCCAGCCGTTTTGCCGGTCAGCCCTTCAAGTCTGTGGCGATTCATTTCACCACCTCGCAAGGCATGAGTTTTCAGCGCAAGGGCGAATTCGTCGCCACCGAAACGGGCGTCGAGGGCAGCCTGATTTACGCCGCCTCCAGCCTCTTGCGCGACGACATCATCCGTCAGGGTCACGCCAGCTTCTCTCTTGATTTACTGCCTGATATGTCGGCAGAAAAGGTGCTGGCCGAAGTGCGCCACCCGCGCGGCTCCCGTTCGCTCTCCAGCCACCTGAAAAGCCGCCTGAACATCGAAGGCATCAAAGCCGCCATCCTGCATGAGTTACTGAGCAAAGAGCAGATGAACGACCCGGCCCAGCTCGCCGCCGCCATCAAGGCCCTGCCCATCACGCTGATGGCCGCCCGGCCTCTCGACGAAGCCATCAGCACCGCTGGCGGTGTGTTGTTTGAAGCCATCGACCCCAACCTGATGCTGGAACAATTGCCCGGCGTGTTTTGCGCCGGCGAGATGCTGGATTGGGAAGCGCCGACGGGCGGGTATTTGCTGACGGCTTGCTTTGCCAGCGGCAAACGGGCGGGTGAGGGGGCTCTGGCGTACCTTGGAGGTAAATAGGGCTGTAGCCCCCGTGGATAGTGCGCAGGAAGCTATTTAAATAATAGTGATCAAGGGGTGTTATTCATTGCATTCTGCTGATTGTCTAAAATAAGACTAACATTAGTCTAGATTAAGACATTCTCCAGGAGCCGCACCATGTCCACCTTAGCGTCCAGCACTGAAACCCTTACCCGTCGCACGCCACAGCGCAGATCCACGAAGGGCGCCGAGGCCTATTTGGGTGACACGCCTCTGGTCTACCACCCCGGCAAGGGGGCGATCAAGACCTTTACCGATTCCGTTTCCCGCGCCTCGCCACTCACGCTGGTGGAGCTGGAGCGCCAAGGCGTATCCGCCCGTCTGTTCAACGATCTGCGCGCTGAAATGGGCTTGTCTTCCGCGCGCATGGGCGAGATTTTCAAGTTCCCGCGTTCCACCCTGGCCAGCAAAATCAAGTCCAAAGCCGCCCTCACAGGCCGTGAGGGATTGGCCACCATCAAGATGGTGAAGCTGCTCGCCCAAGCGCAACGCATCGTGGACAACAGCACCAGCGACAAGGCCGAAGACTTTGATACCGCACTGTGGCTTGGCCAGTGGTTGGAGCAAGCCCAGCCGGCCCTCAACGGCCTGCGCCCCTCGGATCTTTTGGACACCGAGACCGGCACGCAAATGGTGCATCAACTGCTGGGTGCGATGGAGAGCGGAGCCTATCTGTGAGGTTGTGGCGCATTGCCACCGAAACGCGCGAGTTCACCGCCCTAGACCTTAGTGGCAAGGGGGCGGCCAAGAGTCCCGGCCGGTGGAACGGTCCTGGCCAGCCCGTGATCTATGCCGCGCCGACAGTCGCCTTGGCCATGCTGGAGACGGCGGCGCATATCCACGCCCTGGGTTTGCCCATGAACCGGTTTCTGGTCGCCATCGAGATACCCGACGAGCTGTGGGCGCAACGCCAGCAAATGACAGCTGAGGAACTCCCGGTGGGCTGGGCGGCCATCCCGGCGGGGTTTACCAGTGTGGAGATCGGGTCGCAGTGGCTGGCTCGCCAGAGCAGTCTGGTGCTGTGCGTTCCGTCGGTGATTGTTCCGGAAGAATTGGTGGCACTGGTCAACCCCGCCCACCCGCTGGCCAACAGGGTTTCCGCGGTCAAGATGCGGCCGGTCACTTACGGTGCGGTGTTCCGATAGGTGGTTGGGGTATTTTGAGGGGTTTTAGGCCGCTAGCCCTTGATGGGCCAGCGCAGGCAGCTATCAAGATAATAGCCGTTGAAAGAATGAGGTTGACGGACCTTGACCCCGGCACTGGCTTTGCAGTTAGGGCTGCTTGGTTCCCCATCTGACCCGGTTGGCCGCTCCACCATGCGGGAAGGCCCGTCAAGCTGAATTATAAATGCTTTGCGAGCTTTATTGCCGGACGCACGGATTCACCCTGGTAACCGGGCGTGATGCGCCTGCAGTGGCGGAGATCGGCATCGCACTTGAGGCGCTCGTGCAGGAAATAAGCCCCAGCCCCACACCTTAGAATTGACCCATGTCCTATCTCGTGCTCGCCCGTAAGTACCGCCCCCGCAACTTCACTGAAATGGTGGGGCAGGACCATGTGGTGCAGGCGCTGAGCAACGCGCTCACCACGCAACGTTTACACCATGCCTATCTGTTCACCGGCACGCGCGGTGTCGGCAAGACCACGGTGTCGCGCATTCTGGCCAAATCGCTCAATTGCCAAGGGCCGGACGGGCAAGGCGGCATCACCGCCACGCCGTGCGGCGTCTGCCAGGCCTGTACCGACATTGATTCCGGCCGCTTTGTTGACTACACCGAGCTCGATGCCGCGTCCAACCGGGGTGTGGACGAGGTGCAGGCCCTGCTGGAGCAGGCGGTTTACAAGCCGGTGCAGGGTCGCTTCAAGGTCTTCATGATCGATGAGGTGCACATGCTCACCAACACGGCCTTCAACGCCATGTTGAAGACGCTGGAAGAGCCGCCCGAGTACCTGAAATTTGTGCTGGCCACGACCGACCCGCAAAAAGTGCCGGTTACCGTGCTGTCGCGCTGTCTGCAGTTCAATCTACGGCCCATGGCGCCCGAGACCATTCGCGAGCATCTGCAAAAAGTCCTGCAGACCGAGAACGTGTCGGCCGATCTGCAGGCGCTGCGCTTGCTGGCCCGTGCGGCGCGCGGCTCCATGCGCGATGCCCTGAGTCTCTCCGATCAAGCCATTGCCTTCGGCGCCGGCCAGCTGACGGAGGCCACGGTGCGCCAGATGCTGGGCAGCGTGGACCGCTCCTATGTATTTCGCCTGCTGGAAGCCCTGGCCCTGGGTGATGGCAAGACCGTGGTCGAAACCTCCGAGGCCTTGCGTCTGAACGGATTGAGTGCCGCCTCCACGCTGGAAGAAATGAGTTCGGTGCTGCAACGCATGGCCGTATTGCAGGCCGTGCCGACTGCCGCTGCCGAAGCCGATGAGACGGACCCGGAAGCGGCGGATATGGCTCGCCTGGCTGATCTGATGCCGGCCGACGAAACCCAGTTGCTCTACAGCATTTGCCTGCACGGACGCGGCGAACTGGGCCTGGCCCCAGACGAATACGCGGCGCTGACCATGGTATTGCTGCGATTGCTGGCATTCAAGCCCCAAGCTGGCCATCAGGTACGAGCGGAAAAAAAAACTCTGATTGAGACGCGGCAGGCGGTAGTCGCCCCCGCGTTGCAAGCCTTGCCTGCGTCGGCACCCCCAGCACCTGTCGAAAAGCCAGTCGCAACATCAGCGATACCTGCGCCTGTTGCCCCGGCGCCCGCCGTGGTTGCGCCAGTGGCTCCGGTAGCGCCTACCGCCGCTGCTACCACCACGCCGATGCCAGCCATGGCGCCTGCTGCGGCTCCATCCGCACCCGCATCCAGCCCGGCGCGCGTTCAACCGTGGGAGGACGAGCCAAATCGGCCTCCAGCCCCCGTACCACCTGCACAAGTTGCTATAAAAAATGCAGCAAACGAAGCGCCAACGCCCACACGGCCATCGGGTCAGCAGGTTCCCGTCGTCAGCATGTCGATGACCGCGCCACCTCTTCGTTCTATTGAATCAAATAAGCCTCTAGCCCCTGTAGATACTGCGCAAGAAGCTACTAATATAGTAGCAATTCCGGTGCGCGTACAGGCCGATTCACGCGTTGAGTCGGCGGCGGGCCAGGCCGCGGCAACGGTGTTGGTGCCTACGGAAGAGGGTGACTTCTGGTACCGCACGGTGCAGCAGTTGATTGCGGCAGACGCCATCACCGCCCTGGTGCGCGTGCTGGCGCTGCAGTCGCAATTGGTGGCGCGTGATACCGATCAGTGGATTTTGCGGGTGGAGAGTGCATCGCTAAACCAGTCCGGCACCCGTGAGCGCTTGACCACGGCCTTGCAGGCCGCTGGCCACGATGTGCGCCTGGTGGTGGAGATCGGCCGCGTCACGGACTGTCCGGCCCGGCGCAATACCGTTGCGGCAGAGGAGCTTCAGCTGGCGGCCGAAAAAATCATTTTTGACGATCCGTTCGTGCAAACCATGATGCGTGATTTTGGAGCGAAAATCGTACCTGGCAGCATCAAACCCGGCTAAGGCATTGTTGATTTTCGTCATTGCGAGCGCAGCGTGGCAATCCATGCCCCCTGGATTGCCACGCTGCGCTCGCAATGACGAAGGCGCTCTCAGTTCAAACATTTCTATTTAAACCCAAACCAAGGAATAACCATGTTCAATAAAGGACAACTCGCCGGCCTCATGAAACAAGCCCAGGCGATGCAGGAAAACATGAAGAAAGCCCAGGACGAACTGGGCAACGTCGAAGTCTCCGGTGAGTCCGGCGCCGGCCTGGTCAAAGTCACCATGACCTGCAAGCACGACGTGCGCCGCGTCACCATCGACCCCAGCTTGCTGGCGGAAGACAAAGACATGCTGGAAGATCTGGTGGCTGCTGCTTTCAATGCCGCCGTGCGCAAAGCCGAAGAAACCTCGGCCGAGAAGATGGGCAAGCTCACGGCCGGCATGCCAGGCCTGCCCGGCGGCATGAAGTTCCCCTTCTGATCCTGCGTGGCTGATCTCAACTCACTTGACGTGCTGATCCAGGCGCTGCGCCGTTTGCCGGGGGTGGGCGTGAAGTCGGCGCAGCGCATGGCGTTTCACCTGCTGCAGCATGACCGGCCGGGTGCGCTGGCGCTGTCGCGGGCCTTGCAAGTGGCGACCGATAGCGTGCGCCATTGCGAGCGCTGCCATACGTTCACGCAGGCGGAGGTGTGCGCCACCTGTCTCGACCCGCGGCGGGACGCCTCCAAGCTGTGCGTGGTGGAGACGCCGGCCGACCAGTCGGCCATCGAGCGAACCGGGGCCTACAAGGGCCTGTATTTTGTGTTAATGGGCAAGCTCAGCCCGCTGGACGGCATCGGCCCCAACGACATCGGCCTCAAAAAGCTGTTTGACCGGGCCTGCGACGGCATCGTGCAGGAAGTGATTCTGGCCACCAATTTCACGGCCGAAGGCGAAGCCACAGCCCATGTCATCAGCGAGGGTCTCAAGGCCCGGGGACTGCGTCTGACCCGCTTGGCGCGTGGCGTGCCGGTGGGCAGCGAGCTGGAGTATGTGGACCTGGGCACCATCGCACACGCACTGGTGGACCGGCGCTGAACTAAGTACAAACCCGCGCGGGATGTTCCCGATGCGGTTTTCCATCTGCCCGACTAAGCTCAAGGCTGGTCAAACGCAGAGAAAGAATCATGGACAACATCAGGCTTAATCGTCGCACCTTTGCTGCTGTCACGGCATTGTCGGCAGCGTCTGTGGTCGTGCCCGCCCTGTGGGCGCAGCCGCAGCCGGAGAAAACCCGAATTTCCATCGCCGTGGGCGGCAAGGCGGCCTTTTATTACCTGCCGCTGACCATCGCCGAACAGCTGGGTTATTTCAAGGCTGAAGGCCTGGACGTTGAGATCACTGATTTTTCGGGTGGCTCGCGCGCCATGCAGGCCGTCGTGGGCGGCTTGGCAGATGTGGTGTCGGGTGCCTTTGAGCACACCATCGACCTGCAGTCCAAGGGACATAAATTCCAGGCTTTTGTGCTGCAGGGCCGCGCGCCGGCCATTTCCATGGGTGTATCGCCCAAAACCATGCCCCATTACAAGACGGTGGCCGACCTCCGGGGCAGGAAGATCGGCATATCGGCGCCTGGCTCGTCAACCAACATGATGGCCAATCTGATCCTGTCGCGTGCCGGTCTCAAGGCCGGTGATGTCAGCTTTGTTGAGGTAGGCACTGTTGCAGGTGCCTTGACGGCTTTTCGATCCGGTCAGATTGACGCCATGAGCAATGTCGACCCGGTCATGACCATGCTGGAGCAAAAGGGCGATATCCGCATCATTGCCGATACGCGTACTCTCAAAGGGGCGTCGGATGTCTTTGGCGGTCCCATGCCAGCGGGTTGCCTGTACGCGCCCGTCGAGTTCATCCAGAAGAACCCCAAGACTGTACAGGCCCTCACCCATGCCATTGCGCACAGCCTGAAGTGGTTGCAGACGGCAGGCCCGGGCGACATCATCAAGACCGTCCCCGAATCCTACTTGCTGGGGGACCGGGCTTTGTACCTGGCTGCGTTCAACAAGGTACGTGAGGCGATCTCTCCTGATGGCATGTTCGCCGAGGAGGGCCCGCGCACCGCGGCCAAGGTGCTGGCCAGTTTCGATCCGACGATCAAAGTCGACAAAATCGAGCTTTCAAAAACCTATACCAACGAGTTTGCCAAGAAGGCCAAGGAACGCTTCAAAGCCTGAAGCCGCTCCCGTCGCGTTCAGTGTTTGGCAACCCGTGTTGCCTTGGCCACTTTGCGCCGGGCTTGCTGGGGGCTGGCTTTGCGCGTGCCGTTACCCCTGCCTTGAACCAACGCTCGGGTCTGCATGGGCAGGAACAGCACGATCTGCTGCCCGACCTTGAAGGCGGAGGAGGCGCTGACCTTGTTCCAGTCCGCGACGCTGGCGGGGCTGATCCGGTAGCGTTTGGCGAGGCTGGCCACCGAGTCTTTTTTACCGGCTTTGAGCACGGTTCGTTTCAGGATGACATCGGGTGCGAAGGACACCTGACCGTTGTCGGCCACATGTTCTGTCACATCGGTTTCAAGGTGTTTGGCGCGCGTCACCAGCAGGCTGGACCCCGCCTTGATCAACATACGCGCCGGGATGTTGTTGACACTGCGCAACTCATCCTCATTCATGCCCACGCGCTTGGCGGCATCGGCTGCTTTCATGGTCGTGGGCGCCAGCCAGACCGTCCAGCTGGCCAGACGGCCACCGCCGTAGGCTTCGAGATTGCTTTGAAAGACGGCTGCGTTGTCCCAGGGTAGCAATATTTGGGGTATGCCAGCCGCAAAGATGACGGGGCGACTGATCGACGGATTGAGTGCCTTGAAGTCGGCCAGCGGAATCTCGGCCAGCTTGGCCGCCAGTGCCACATCAATGTCGCGCGTGATATCGACCGTCTGGAAGTAAGGATGGTTTTCGATCAGGGGCAGACTGGAATCGAACGCGGCCGGATTGGCCACGATGTTTTTCATGGCCTGCAGCTTGGGCACATAAAAACGGGTTTCCATGGGCATGTTGAGATCGGTGTAAGCGGTGCCCAAGCCAGCACGCTTGTTCTTGGCGATGGCCCGGCCCACGCTGCCTTCGCCCCAGTTGTAGGCGGCCAGCGCCAGATGCCAATCGCCAAACATGCCATAGAGTTTTTGCAGGTAATCCAGCGCCGCGCGGGTCGAGGCCAGCACATCCCGCCGGTCATCGCGGAAGACGTTTTGCTTGAGTTCAAAATGTTTGCCGGTGGCCGGCATGAATTGCCACATGCCGGCGGCCTTGGCGCTGGAGACGGCCTGCGGGTTGAAGGCGCTCTCGACGAAAGGCAGCAGCGCCAGCTCGGTCGGCATGTTGCGCCGCTCCAGTTCCTCAACAATGTGAAACAGGTACTTGTTGGAGCGCTCGGTCATGCGAAGGATGTAATCCGGCCGAGCGCTGTACCACTGCTCGCGGTCGTGTACAAGATCATTTTCCAGATCGGGCATGGCAAACCCGAGCCGCATGCGCTCCCACAGATTGGCGGGTGGCGCCAATTGGGCAACGCCCAGTGAGGCTGCTTGTGTCGGTGTGATGGCTTGTAAAGCGCCGCCCGGGGTGACGGGTTTGCGCGAGTTTGCGGAAAATATCCCGGATGTGGTGGTCGACCCGGCTGGATTGACGGCGGCGTTCGGGTCTGATGGGGTGCTTACGCCGGTGGCGCAGCCTGCCAGTAAAGCCAGGCAGGACAGGCATGCAATAGTTAAAAATTTCATTGGAACTCGTTGTTTCCACTGGCGAAGCGCCGCAAAGCGGCTCACCTCGACAGGGGCTGATACGTCACGCCGCCACTCCGGCCGTGGGCTGGTGGGGCGTGACTAGAATGGTCTCAAGTTGCCCACCCGACGGTTGCAGTGCCTCAAGCATGGCTTGTTCATCACCGGGGGCAACCACCAAGGCTTGATGTCCATCAAGCAACATCGAAGTGTAGTTATCGGCAAAGGCGGGTTGTGGGATTAACTTCATGAGCGATCAAATTATAGGTTTGCATGACTGGTTTGCGACACCCCCGGGGCGCTACCTGCTGGCGTGGGAGCGTACCCAACTCGATCTGGCCGTGGCCGATATGTTTGGATTTCATGCCTTGCAGCTGGGTTTGCCCGAGCTTGAAGCGCTGGCCGCCAACCGCATGCCGCACCGCTGGCTGGCAACGCAAACCCCCATGCCGGGCGCGGCTTTTGCCGCCGATTTTTCGGCTCTACCGTTCCCGGCCAGCAGCCTGGACCTGGTCGTGCTGCCGCACTCGCTGGAGCTCGCGCCCGATCCCCACGCCACGCTGCGAGAGGTGGAGCGGGTGCTGGTGCCCGAGGGCCGGGTCGTGATTTGTGGCTTGAACCCGGCATCGCTGTGGGGTTTGCGCCAGCGGCGCGCGCACCTGTACCATCGGCTCGGTTTTGGGCACATGTTCTTGCCCGAGGCGGGTGAGTTCATCGGCTATTGGCGTCTGCGCGACTGGCTGCGGCTGCTGGGTTTTGAGGTGGAGGTGGGGCGGTTTGGCTGCTACCGGCCGGCACTCTCCAGCCCTAAATGGCTGCAGCGCTTTGAGTGGATGGACCGGGCCGGCGACCGCTGGTGGCCGATTCTGGGAGCCGTTTACTTCCTGGTGGCCGTCAAGCGTGTGCGGGGCATGACACTGCTGAGCCCGGCCTGGAAATCCTCCAGAATGCTGGTTAATACACCTGTTTCTGTGGCAAATAATTCAACATTGACAAGGGCTACGACCCTGAATGACATCGAGATTGGGAGATTGGATTGAATACGATTGAAATTTACACCGATGGCGCCTGCAAGGGCAATCCGGGGCCGGGCGGCTGGGGTGCGCTGCTCAAATCGCCGGACTCGCAAAAAGAGCTGTTCGGTGGCGAAATGGGCACCACCAATAACCGCATGGAAATGATGGCGGTGATTGAGGCCTTGTCGGCCTTGAAACGCCCCTGCCATGTGACCCTGCATGTGGACAGTCAGTATGTGCTGAAGGGAATGACTGAATGGATTTCAGGCTGGAAAGCCCGGGGCTGGAAGACCGCCGCCAAGCAACCAGTAAAAAATGTCGATCTCTGGCAGCGCCTGGATGAGCTGGTCAGTACGTCAGGCCACAAGATTGATTGGCGCTGGGTCCGGGGCCACAACGGCGACCCCGGCAACGAGCATGCCGACATGCTGGCCAACCGCGGTGTTGAACAGGCTTTGCGGCAGCGCTAAGGTCGGGGACCGATGATGTAAAGAGTTTGCAAAGTAGCCTTTTTGCGGAGTTTAGTAAGGGACATTACGCAGGAAAATTCACCTTGGTACTGCTACATTGGCGGGCTGATTTGACCGTTCCGGTTTCCTTGTCGGGTTTTCCCGATCTTCTCGCTTAAGAAAAGTCGCACTCATGGCAAAAAAACTAATCTACCCGGTAGTGGCTGTCATCGGTATCGCAGCTGCCTCTGGGGCGGCGTGGTGGTACCAGTCAAAACCCAAAGGGGCTCAGGAGATCACGGGTGCACCTGTTGCTGCGCCCCGCGCCGCCGGGGTCGAGGTCGGCCGGGTTGAAAAAATCGCGTTGCGCGACGACGCCCAGTCGGTGGGCAGTCTGCAATCACGCCAGAGCGTGATGTTGCGCCCTGAGATTGCCGGGCGCGTCAAGGCCTTGGGCTTCAGCGATGGTGCGCGCGTGCGCAAAGGCCAGGTGCTGGTGCAGCTGGACGACACCCTGCAGCAGGCCGAGGTCCAGCAGGCGCTGGCACAAGTGTCGATAGCGCAGGCCAACTTCAAACGCAACCAGGAGCTGGTGGCCGAAAACTTCGTGGCGCGGCGGGTGCTTGACGAGAGTTTGGCCAATGTGCAGGTGGTCGAGGCCCAGCTGGCGTTGGCCCGGGCCCGCCTGTCGCGCATGGCCTTGCTGGCGCCGTTTGATGGCACCGTGGGCATACGCAGCATCAATGTAGGCGATTATGTGAAGGATGGCGCGGACCTGGTGAACCTGGAAGACATCAGCAGCATGTACGTGGACTTTCGCTTGCCGGAGCGCTATCAAAGCAAGCTCAAACCCCAGCAAACGGTGGAACTGGTGCTGGATGCCCTTCCGGGGCGTGCCTTCCGGGCCCGCGTCGAGGCGATCAATCCGCTGCTGGACGCCAATGGCCGCTCTGTCGGTGTGCGCGCCATACTGCCCAATACATCGGGAGCGCTGGCGCCAAATGGCAAGCCAGCCGGTGGCGCGGCTGCCAACGACGCACCGCTTCGCCCCGGCATGTTCGCGCGGGTGACGACGGTATTTTCTGTCAATGAAGCGGCCCTGGTCGTGCCTGAGGAGGCCATCGTGCCCCAGGGCGGGCGCCAATTCGTGATCAAGGTCGTGGCGCCGGCGGCGGTGCCAGCGACGGCAGCCGCCACCTTGCCGCCAGACACCCAATTTGTCTCCTTGCGCCAGGAGGTCAAGCTCGGGGTGCGCCAAAAAGGCAAAGTAGAAATCCTGGAGGGCCTGGCCGAGGGTGAGACCGTGGTGGTGGCCGGACAGCAGCGTTTGCAGCGCGATGGCACGCCGCTGCGTATCGTGGAGCTGGGGCGGCCAGCGCAGGGCGCAACCAGCGCGCCGAAGCTACCGACCTCTGCCGCCGCGGTCGCCAGTCGTTGATGAATACAGGAGCCCTCCATGCAGCTCGCTGAAACCTCCATCCGTCGGCCGGTCCTGGCCACCGTGATCTCCCTGCTGATCGTGCTGATCGGCGCGGTGTCCTTCAACCGGCTCACCGTACGCGAGTACCCCAAGATCGACGAGCCCGTGGTGTCCGTCACCACCATATTCACCGGGGCATCCAGTGAAGTGATCGAGGGCCAGGTGACCAAGGTGCTGGAAGACTCGCTCGCCGGCATTGAGGGGGTGGATGTGATCACCTCCACCAGCCGCCAGGAGCGCAGTCAGATATCGGTCCGGTTTGCGCTGACCCGGGATGCCGATTCGGCCGCCGCGGACGTGCGGGACAAGGTCACGCGCGTGCGCCAGCGACTGCCCCAGGGCATTGATGAGCCGGTGATTGCGAAGGTGGAAGCCGATTCGTTCCCGGTGATTTTCCTGGCGCTGAGCTCGGACACGCACAATGCCCTGCAACTTTCGGAGATGGCCAACACGCTGGTCAAGCCGGTGTTGCAGACCGCGCCCGGTGCGGCGGATGTCACCATATTTGGCGAACGCAAGTTTTCGATGCGCATATGGGTTGACCCTGACAAGCTGGCGGCCTACCGCCTGACCATTCAGGATGTGGAGGACGCTTTGCGGCGTTCCAACCTGGAGGTGCCCGCCGGGCGCATTGAGAGCAACCAGCGTGAGTTCAATGTCACCGCCGCCACCGACTTGCAGCGCCCGCAGGAGTTTTCTCAGGTGGTGATTCGCACCGTCAACGGTATGCCGGTGCGCATTGCCGACGTGGCCCGTGTGCAGCAGGGTCCAGCGGATGAGCGCTCCAGCGTCCGCCTGAATGGGCGCGACTCGGTCGGCGTAGGCGTCATTCGTCAGGCCACCGCCAACCCGCTGGACCTCTCCGCCGGGGTGCGCCAGCTGATGGGCAAGGTGCAGCGGGACTTGCCGCCGGGCGTGCAGGTTGAAGTGGCCAATGACAACTCGGTGTTCATCGACCGGTCGATCAATGCGGTGTTCCACACCATCGTGGAGGCCTCCGTGCTGGTGGCGCTGGTCATTTTTGTGTTTCTGCGCACGCTGCGGGCCTCGCTCATTCCACTGATCACCATTCCGGTGGCGCTGATTGGCTCGTTTGCCCTGATGGCCCTGGCCGGGTTCAGCGTGAATACGCTCACCCTGCTGGCGCTGGTGCTGGCCATTGGTCTGGTGGTGGATGACGCCATCGTGATGCTGGAGAACATCTACCGCCATATCGAGGAAGGCATGGTGCCGTTCCAGGCCGCCATCAAGGGTGCGCGCGAGGTGGGTTTTGCGATTGTGGCCATGACCATGACCCTGGTGGCGGTGTACGCGCCGCTGGCGTTCGCACCCGGACGCACCGGGCGGCTGTTCACGGAATTTGCGTTGGCCCTGGCGGGGGCGGTGGTGGTGTCGGGCATCGTCGCGCTGACGCTGTCACCGATGATGTCGTCCCTGCTGCTCAAACACAACCCCACGCCCGGCCGTTTTGACCGCGGCATGGAACGCGTGTTGCAGGCGGTGACCCGCGGCTATGGCCACGTATTGGACTGGACGCTCAAGCGGCGCTGGCTGGTGCTGGTGGTGATGGTGGGCAGCGGCGTGGTCTCGTGGGTCGTGCTGGCCGACATCAAGCGCGAACTGGCCCCGATCGAGGACCGTGGGGTGATACTGGCGCAGGTGAACGGGCCGGACGGCGCGACGCTGGACTACACCAACCGTTATGCCCGCGCGATCGAAAGCATCGGCCAGAGTTTTCCCGAGTTTGACCGCGTATTCGCCACCATCGGCAACCCGACGGTGGCGCAGGGCAATATCTTCTTTCGAGCCAAGCCTTGGGAAGAACGCACCCGCACGACCCAGGAGATGGCGCGTGAGATGACGCCGCGGGTGTCGGGGTTGTCCGGGGTGACGGCCTTTCCGATCACGCCACCCTCCTTGGGACAGGGCTTTACCCAGCGACCGATCAACTACGTGATCATCACCTCGGACAGCTACCAGAACCTGGCCAAGACGGTGCGCGAGTTTCAGGATGAACTCGCCAAGAACCCCGGTTTTGTGCAGGTGGACACGGATTTGCGGCTGAACAAGCCCGAAATCAAGCTAGAAGTGGACCGCGAGCGCGCCGCCGACATGGGCGTGGGCGTGGACCTGATCGCCCGCGCGGTTGAAACCATGCTGGGCGGGCGCAAGGTCACGCGTTACAAACGCGAAGGCGAGCAATACGACGTGATCGTGCAGACCAACCCGAGCGGGCGCGAAACCCCGGACGATATCGAGAAGATCTTTGTGCGTGGCAAGAATGACGCCATGATTCCCCTCTCTGCCCTGGTCAAAATTCAGGAGGTGGTGGTGCCGCGCGAGCTCAATCACTTCGGGCAGCGCCGCTCTGCGTCGATCACCGCCAATCTGTCGGCTGATTACTCCCTGGGCCAGGCCCTGGACTTCATGGACGCCACGGCCAAGAAGGTGCTCAAGCCGGGTTATGCCACGGACTTGAATGGCACCAGCCGCGAATTCCGCAAGTCGGCGGATTCCTTGTCACTGGTGTTTGTACTGGCGCTGGTGTTTATTTTTCTGGTGCTGGCCGCGCAGTTTGAAAGCTTTGTCGACCCGTTCGTCATTCTGCTCAGTGTGCCGCTGTCCATGGCGGGGGCTTTGCTGGCCTTGAAATGGTCCGGTGGTACGCTCAATGTGTTCAGCCAGATCGGCTTGATCACGCTGGTGGGGCTGATCACCAAACACGGGATTTTGATCGTGGAGTTTGCCAACCAGTTGCGTGAGCAGGGGCTGGGCACACTCGCAGCTATCAAGCGTTCGGCCTCGCAGCGGCTGCGCCCGATCATGATGACGACGGGTGCCATGGTGCTGGGCGCCTTGCCGCTGGCCCTGGCCACCGGGGCCGGTGCCGAAAGCCGGCGTCAGATTGGCTGGGTCATTGTGGGGGGCATGAGTCTGGGCACCTTGCTCACGATTTTTGTGGTGCCCACCATGTACACGCTGCTGGCGCGCCGGCATGCACCGGGCGCCAAGAAGGAAGCAACGCTGGCGACCCCGCTGGCTGCCTCCGACGTGACCTGATTCCGTTTCCAAATCATTCGTGTCTAGGCGCGAAGCCGCAGGCAGTGCTGTAGCACGACAAGGCGAAGCAACAACGACACGGATGATTTAGAAATGGAATGATTCAGATCACGCCGTCAAACATCATCACATCGACTTCATCACCCGGGGCCACGTTGCCCTGATGGTGGTGCAGCACGATCAGGCCGTTGGCCTGCACCATGGAACTCAGCACCCCCGAGCCCTGATTACCGGTGGTCTTGACCTGCAATGAACCGTCCGGGGCGG
This sequence comes from Rhodoferax ferrireducens, assembly GCF_003347515.1. Lineage (GTDB taxonomy): Bacteria > Pseudomonadota > Gammaproteobacteria > Burkholderiales > Burkholderiaceae_C > Rhodoferax. Next base: position 47,505 of record NZ_QEII01000318.1, read on the forward strand.
TGCTGACGGTGCCGCGCTGGTACTCGGTTCGGCCGGGTTTCTTGCGCAAGGGCTCTAGGCTGTGTGCTTTGAGCAGCGGCGCCGGCGTGGCCGTGCTGCCCATCATTTGCAACAGGGCGGGGCGCACAAAAGCCAGGAAAGTCACCATCACCGCCACCGGATTGCCCGGCAGGCCAAACAGGATGGCCGCTTCAGGGGAGGCTGAGTTACTATTATTTTGATAGCTGTTTGCGCTTATTTCACGAGGGCTAGAGGCTAATTTTGCTTTAAGAATACGACCCACCGCCATCGGGCGGCCCGGCCGCATCGCAATCTTCCAGAAGGCAACATCGCCCAGCTTTTTCATCATGGCCTTGGTGTAGTCGGCTTCGCCCACGCTGACGCCACCGCTGGTGATGATGGCGTCGGCCTGCTCGGCCGCGCTCAAAAATGCGGCTTCCAGCAGTGCAGGTTCATCGCGTACCACGCCCATGTCGATGACCTCGCAACCCAGTCGCGTCAGCAGGCCCCACACGGTGTAGCGGTTGCTGTCATACACAGCGCCTTCGCGGGGCGGCTCGCCCAGACTCAGAATCTCGTCGCCGGTCGAGAAGTAGGCAACCCGCAGCTTGCGCCACACCTGTATTTTTTCAATGCCCAAACTGGCCAGAAGGCCCAGCGCGGCGGGCGTGAGATGCTCACCTTTGTGTAGCGCTGGTTGGCCTGCCATCAGGTCTTCGCCCAGGCAGCGGCGGTTGTCGCCGGCCTGCAGCAGGGCTGCCGGAATGACGACTAGCTCGTTGTCGCCTGAGGCCCCGGGAGCCAGGCGCGCGGCCTCCGTGGGGCGCGTCACAAACTCCTGCGGCACCACCGTGTCCAGCCCCTCGGGCAGAACCGCCCCGGTCATGATCTTGAGGCACTCGCCCGGCGCCACCACGCCCGACCAGGCTTTGCCGGCCAGGGCGGTGCCCACGACCTTGAGGCTCAGCGGCGCTTGTGGCGACAGCTGTGCCCCATCAAAGGCATAGCCGTCCATGGCCGAGTTGTCGTGCGGCGGCACGCTGATGGGCGAGATCACGTCATGCGACAGCACACGGCCCAAGGCCTGGAAAATGCTCACGGTTTCATGGCGCGTGACCGGCATCACCAAATGCGACAAAAACTCACGTACTGTGTCGGCGCTCAAGGCTTTGGGGTCATAGCCCTGCAGCGCTTGCGCGATGCTGTCCAAGGATTTCATTCAGCTGCTTTCCAGTTGGCGCAACTCGGCCAGCGTATTGGTGTTGCAGAACGCCCGGGCGTCGTCACCGGGCAAATCAAACGGCACGAGCACCGTCTTGTGCAGCGCGGTCCAGGCGTCAATCTTGCGGCCGCCGTCTTGGGTGAACTTCACCAGGCTCTCCAGCAACTCGACGCGCAGCAGACAAAACACTGGCTGGGCGCGCAGTTGCACCTGCCCATTCTTGTCAACTTCGGGTGCTGCGACCATGGCGATCTCTGCATCCCCGGCTTCCAGCGCCGCGGCGAGACGGGGTACCAGGTCGAGCGGCAACAGCGGCGTGTCGCAGGGCACCGTCACCATAAAAGGGGTTTCACAGCGCTCCAGCCCGGTTAGAAAACCCGCCAGCGGCCCGGCATAGTCAGCCAGACCATCGGGCCAAACCGAGGCGCCAAACGATTCATAAGCCGCCAGATTGCGGTTGGCATTGATCATGATCTGACCCACGCCGCCACCCATCTGCAGGCGCGTCAGCGTGTGCAGCGCCAGCGGCATGCCGTTGAAGGTTTGTAGGCCCTTGTCCACGCCGCCCATGCGGGAACCGCGGCCACCGGCCAGGATCAAGCCGGTAATGTCGTGTGGGTTGATCAACTCACCCTCCTATGTAGCTCATTTCAACCCGGCGACCGCCCGTGCCGGCGTCAGGTGCCATGGCGCTGCGCAGCTCGGAATAGCGGTCGGTGCGGCCGGTCCAGATGTGCGCAATGGCGGATGCCAGATTGGCGTCCGAGGCTTCCGATGTGGGCGCCCGCACGAGTGAACGCAGATCGTAACCCTGGGCCGCAAACAGGCACAGGAACAGCTTGCCTTCGGTGGACAGGCGGGCGCGGTTGCAGTCGCCGCAAAAAGCCTGGGTGACGCTGCTGATGACGCCGATTTCCCCCATGGCCTTGTCATGCTGGCCCGAGGCGTCGGCGTAACCCCAGCGCTCGGCAGTCTCACCGGGTGCGGCGGGGTCGAGCTGCACCAGCGGCAACTCGGCGTGTATCAGCTTGACCACCTCGCTGGAGGCCAGCACTTCGTTCATGCGCCAGCCGTTAGTGGCGCCCACGTCCATGTACTCGATGAAGCGCAGCACAATGCCGCTGCCCCTGAAGCGCCGTGCCATGGGCAGAATCTCATGCTCGTTGGTGCCGCGCTTGACCACCATATTGATCTTGATCGGACCCAGGCCGGCCTCCTGCGCCGCCTCAATCCCGGCCAGCACATCGGCCACCGGGAAGTCCACATCGTTCATGCTGCGAAACACGGCGTCATCCAGTCCGTCCAGGCTGACGGTCACGCGCTGCAGGCCGGCCGCCTTGAGGGCGCGCGCCTTGCGCGCCAGCAGCGAGCCATTGGTGGTGAGCGTCAGGTCCAGCGGGCGACCTTCCACCGTGCGCAGGGCGGACAACTGTTCAATCAGCCGTTCAATGTTTTTGCGCAAGAGCGGCTCGCCGCCGGTGAGGCGGATTTTTTGCACGCCGTGAGCGACAAACACCTTGGCGATGCGGGTGATTTCCTCAAACGAGAGCAGGGCGCTGTGTGGCAGATAGGCGTAGTCCTTGTCAAAGACTTCCTTGGGCATGCAGTAGTTGCAGCGGAAGTTGCAGCGGTCCGTCACGCTGATGCGCAAATCGCGCAAGGGGCGCCCTCGCGTGTCGGACAGCAGGCCGCTGGCGGCCACGCGGGTGTCGGGTGAGAAGGCCGCGGCCGGGGTGACCAGCGACGCCGAGCGTTGGTCAATCAAGGGCACGACACGGGGTGGCATAAGGCGTTCGGTCATGGTGTGTGAAGGTGTGCGGTTGGCGCGTCAGACACAGCGTGCGCCGTCAACCTCAAGGCACACGCCACTGATGAAGGCGGCTTCGTCGCTGGCCAGGTAGAGCGCGGCATTGGCGACATCGAGCGCGGTGGAGAAGCGCCCCAGTGGAATACTGGCGCGAAATTGGGCCTTGCGTTCGTCAGTCAGGGCACCGCCCGCAAATTCGGCGGCCAGACCGGTGTCCGGGTTAAACACCGGATTGATGCAGTTCACGCGGATGTTGTCCGGCCCCAATTCGGCGGCCAGCGACTTGGAGGTGGTGATCACCGCGCCCTTGGAGCCGTTGTACCAGGTCAGGCCAGGGCGGGGACGCACGCCAGCCGTTGAGGCGATGTTGATGAAGCTGCCACCGCCTTGGGCACGGAACACCGGCGTGGCGTGAATGGTGGCGAGGTAAATGCTTTTCACGTTCACCGCGTAGCACTTGTCAAACTCTTCTTCGGTGACTTCAAGTGCCGGGCGGTTGCGGTGCGTCCAGCCGGCATTGTTGATCATCACGTCCAGCGTGCCGTAACGTTCAACCGCAGCGGCTACCAGGGCGCGCACGTCGTCGGATCGGGTCACGTCAGCGGCAAAAAACGAGGCCGTGCCACCTGCGGCCACGATCTCGGCCACGACTTGCTCGCCCAGAGTGGCGTTGATGTCGTTGACGATGACCCTGGCGCCCTCAGCGGCCAGTCGTTTGGCGATGCCCGCGCCAATGCCTCCGCCGGAGCCGGTCACGATGATGGATTTGTTGCTTACGCGCATGGTCAGGTACCTGGAATCCAGCCGATTTTGGCACGTTTTCAGAGGTTGGGGCTGGCGGATAATGACCCTCATTTTCCAATTCCGAACACGGGGCCATCCTTGATGACACTCACCGAATTGCTTGCCTCCAACGGGGCGCTCCCCAGCATCCCGAAAGTCGTTGCCTTGCTGCTCAATGAACTGGATCGACCCGAGCCCGATCTCAGAAAAATAAGCCAGCTGATCAATACCGACCCGGTGCTGGCAACGCGCCTGCTGCAACTGGCCAACTCCGCCCAGTTTCAGTTTGCCAGCAAGATCAGTAGCGTGTCGGAGGCCTTGGCGCTCATGGGGCTTGACCAGGTGCGATCCCTGGCCACGGCAGCGGCCGTGGTTGGTGCGTTCCGGGCGATTCCCGGGATCGATATGCACCAGTTCTGGCGCTACAGTTTGAACGTGGCCAAACTGGCGCGTATTCTGGGGGGCATGGCTCGGCAGAATCAGTCAGCGGCCTTCACTGCGGGTTTGATCCATGCCATTGGCGAACTGGTCATGCACCTGGGGCTGGCCGGAGAATTGGCCGCCCTGGACCAGAAAATTCCACCGCTCGCGTTGAAGCGCGCCGCCGCCGAGCGAAAACTGCTGGGCTTCAGCTATGCCGATGTGGGCGCCGGCTTTGCCCGCAACTGGCAGTTCCCCCAGCCTATTGTGGATGCGCTTGAGCATCAATGCATACCGTTTGAAAACGAGGCTTATGAGCCGATGGCCGGTGTTCTTCATTTGGCGGCGTGGCGAGCCCGTGCCAAGGAGGCCAACTATGACGAGCAGGACCTGACCGACAATTTTCCGGATGTCGTCGCCTTGGCCTTGGGCATCGACATTGACATGGCGCTCCAGCAGGAGCCGATTGACTGGACCTCCAAAGCAGAGGTCGCCGTGCTGGTTTGAGGTGTCGCAGGGCCCGCTCGGGGCAGGGGGCCGCGTGATTACAGCAGAGGGGATATCTGGGTAGGCGAAAAACCGACTGGCTGCTCATGGGTGGCGGAGGGGGGTGTCGTGCCACGTAGCGGCGCCTTTGGCGGACGCCTTTTGTGGCGTCGGTCCAGGATCGGAAGCGGTTCTTCTTCGGCTTGCGGCGGGACACTTTGAAGCCAGGCGGTTTTTTCCGGCATCACGGCAAAAGGACAGCCGCAGTCGGGTGAAAAACGCCATGAAACAATGTATTTCGAATGGTCAACCAGCGGGTCAAATCGATCCAGCCCGAGTAGCAACTGCTGTTGCATGGCAGGTGCGTAACGCAGCAGCAGCTCATTCCATTTCATCACGACCAGCTGAATATTCAGTTCTTCTTCGCCGGGCGCCCGCGCGATGATGATGACCTCGCACGCGAGCCAACCAAACGGAATGCCGTGATGCCGAAGCGTGTCTTTCAAAACCACGCGAATGAGCTCGCGGCGAACGTCGCTGCGTTGCAGGCTGGGGATCGGCGTGACAGAGACCGGTACCACGCTGGGCGTGTACTTGTTTTTTGAACGCTTGCTTTTTAGAAAGTCGAACATGTTATTTCCTCCCTCCACTTTGTGGACTGTTTTGTATTGAAAGCTATGGGCCCTTGTGACGCTTACCCATGTTTGATTGCGACGGTTTTGAGCGTGGTAAAGCCGTAGAGCGCTTCAAACCCTTTTTCGCGACCATGGCCACTGGACTTGACGCCGCCAAATGGCAACTCCACGCCACCGCCGGCGCCGTAGTTGTTGATGAAGACCTGGCCGCAACGCAGGCGCCGGGCCATGCGGAATTGCCGTGCACCATCCGCTGTCCAAACGCCTGCGACCAGTCCGAATTGCGTGGCGTTGGCCATCTCCACGGCCTGGTCTTCGTCGCGAAACGACATGGCGCACAGTACCGGACCAAACACTTCTTCCTGTGCCAGGCGGTGCATCACTGGCACGTCGCGCAGCAAAGTAGGGGCCTGGTAAAACCCGGTTTCTGGCGCTTCGTCGACGACCTTGCCCTGGGCGACCATGGCAATATTGGCGACGTGGGCGTCGCTCAAAAAATCCCAGACACGTTGTTGCTGTTGCTGGCGAATCAAGGGCCCCAGGTCCAGGTCCATGGCCGCCGGACCGACGCGCAGATTCTCGAACGCTTGTCCCAAACGCTCCAGCAGCGGCTCATAGATGGCCTGATCCACCAGCAGCCGCGAGCCGGCTGAACAGGTCTGTCCGGCGTTTTGCACAATGGCGTTGATGATCGCGGGAACCGCTGCATCCAGATCCGCATCGGCAAAAACGATTTGCGGGCTCTTGCCACCGAGCTCCAGCGTGACGGGGCAGTGGCGCTGCGCCGCGACTTGTTGAATGAGCGTGCCAACCGCCGGGCTCCCGGTGAAGCTGATGTGGTCAATGCCGGGGTGATGCGCCAGGGCGTCGCCCACTTCGTGGCCGTACCCGGTGACGATGTTGATGACGCCTGCCGGAAACCCGACTTCCGCAGCCAGTTGCGCCACGCGGATAAGCGACAGACAGGCATCTTCTGCAGGTTTCACGACGCAAACATTGCCGGCCGCCAAGGCGCCGCCCACGCTGCGGCCAAAAATCTGCATCGGATAGTTCCACGGAATGACATGGCCGGTGACGCCATGCGGCTCACGCCAGGTCAACACACTGTAGCCATCCATGTAGGGAAGGGTCTCACCATGCAGCTTGTCGCAAGCACCGGCGTAAAACTCGAAGTAACGGGCCAGGGCGGCGGCATCGGCCCGCGCCTGCTTGGTGGGCTTGCCACAGTCACGTTGTTCGATCGCCGCCAGCTCTTGCGCGTGTTCGGTGATAGTGAGCGAGAGGCGCATGAGCAGGCGGCCGCGCTCGGCGGCACTGAGCTTGCACCACACGGCGTCAAGCCCCTGTCGTGCAGCACGCACGGCATGGTCAATGTCCGATGCGTTGCTGCGCTGGATGTCGTCATAAGGCTGGCCATCTGATGGGTCCAGCACGGCAATGGTTCGACCGGACGATGACGGCAGTGATGCGTTGGCGATGTAGTTGAATTGCATGAATCTGATTCTTGGGTCGTAACGGAGTGTCTTTTTGCAAGGCCGTTTAGCGGCCGTTCACGAGGGCTGGACCCATCTCTTGCAGGGGGCCCAGGGGATTGGTGTTGACTTCAAGCTCGTTAACGCTGGGCTGTCCGCCCCAAGCCCGATAGACCACCACATCATTCACCAACAAGATCAAAGCGTTGAAGCGCCAACCGGTGGTCTCGGAGCGACGTGAAAAGTTGGCGAAATCCGCAAAGAAATTGCCGGTTCGCTCTTTGTTAATACGTGCACCTGTGATTTCCCAGCCGCGACAGGCATCGCGCGCCTCCAGGCAGGCCAATACGCCCGGATTAAGATCTTCCCGTTTGAGCAGGGCGCTTGGAACAAATCTCCGAACAATGTCGGCGTGGGTCAGGATAAGCGTATTCGGTTGTTGCACCGGATCGATGCCTAGCCTGGTCAGCGCGGCGACATCGCTCTTCATGGGAACCAGTCCGTCAATGGCCGTGCGCGCTTCCTCAAAGCTCTTGAACGGTGACGACTCGGTGCGCGCTCGCGGCAGCATGGAGGAGCAACCACCCATTAGCAGTGCCAGTGACAACAGGCAGCCACCATGGAGGAGATTGCGTGGGTTCAAGATAGCTTTTTTCATCTGGGTATGTTTGCTGTAAATAGTAGTGGCCGTTGGTTTGCGTCAAATGACATTCATCAAGACGCTCTGTTTTTCAGGGCCTGGTGGTGCAGCTTACCAAGCCTGAATGCAGAAAAGCCCGCCGAAGCGGGCCCAGAGGCGATTTTGACTGATCAGGCGCCGTGAATTTTCATCATCAGCGGGACGATCAACAAGGCCACAATGTTGATGATCTTGATGAGCGGATTGATCGCCGGACCAGCGGTGTCCTTGTAGGGGTCGCCCACGGTGTCACCGGTGACGGCAGCTTTGTGCGCTTCGGAGCCTTTGCCGCCGTGGTTGCCGTCTTCGATGTATTTTTTGGCATTGTCCCAGGCACCACCGCCCGTACACATCGAGATGGCCACAAACAGGCCCGTCACGATGGTGCCCATCAACAAGCCCCCCAGCGCAGCGGGACCCAGGACCAGGCCCACCAGAATCGGCACCACCACGGGCAGCAGTGATGGGATCATCATTTCCTTGATGGCGGCGGTGGTCAGCATGTCCACAGCCGTGTCGTACTCGGGTTTGGCCGTGCCTTCCATGATGCCCTTGATGTCGCGGAATTGGCGCCGCACTTCAACCACCACCGCACCGGCAGCCCGGCCCACGGCTTCCATCGCCATGGCGCCGAACAGGTAGGGAATCAGGCCACCGATGAACAGGCCGATGATGACCATCGGGTTGCTCAGATCGAAGCTGATGACCTTGCCATAGGCTTCCAGTTTGTGCGTGTAGTCGGCAAATAACACCAACGCAGCCAGACCGGCAGAACCGATGGCGTAGCCTTTGGTCACGGCTTTGGTTGTGTTGCCCACGGCGTCCAGCGGGTCGGTCACGTCGCGCACACTTTTGGGCATTTCGGCCATTTCGGCAATGCCGCCGGCGTTGTCGGTGATGGGGCCATAAGCATCCAGCGCCACCACAATGCCGGCCATGCTCAGCATGGAGGTGGCCGCGACGGCGATACCGTACAAGCCTGCCAGGGTAAAGGCGGTCCAGATGGCAACACAGACAAAAATCACCGGCCAGGCGGTGGAGCGCATGGAAACACCCAGACCGGCAATGATGTTGGTGCCGTGGCCTGTGGTGGAGGCTTGCGCGATGTGTTTCACCGGCGCGTATTGGGTGCCGGTGTAGTACTCGGTCACCCACACCAAAGCGGCTGTCAGCATCAGGCCGACGGCACAGGCGCCAAACAGCGCCATCTGGCTGCCATTGGCCTTGATGGCGTTGTCGGGCATCAGCCATTTCGTCACGAAGAAGAACGCCACGAGTGACAGCAAACCTGCGACGGCCAGGCCCTTGTACAAGGCCGGCATCACATTTTTCATGCCCGGCGAGGCCTTGACGAAGAAGCAGCCGATGATGGAGGCCACGATGGACACGGCGCCCAGCGCCAGCGGATAGACCACGGCGCCGGTGCCGGCACCGGTGACCAACAGGGCGCCGAGAATCATGGTGGCAATCAGCGTCACGGCATAGGTTTCAAACAGGTCAGCGGCCATGCCGGCACAGTCGCCCACGTTGTCGCCCACGTTGTCGGCAATCACGGCCGGGTTGCGCGGGTCGTCCTCGGGGATGCCGGCTTCAACCTTGCCCACCAGGTCGGCGCCAACGTCAGCGCCTTTGGTGAAGATGCCACCGCCCAAACGGGCAAAGATGGAGATCAGCGATGCGCCAAAGGCAAAGCCGATCAGCGGGTTGAGCAGCTTGGCCAGGTTCATGTCCGGGGTCAGGTTGCCGTTGCCCACCAGGAACCAGTAAAAGCCGGTAACACCCAACAGGCCCAGCCCGACCACCAGCATGCCGGTGATGGCGCCGCCGCGAAAGGCCACGTCCAGCGCCGGGCCAATGCCTTTGGTGGCGGCCTGCGCGGTGCGGACATTGGCGCGGACCGACACGTTCATGCCGATGAAGCCACAGGCGCCTGACAGCGTCGCGCCAATTACGAAGCCGATGGCGCTCAGGGAATCAAGAAAGAAAAAGATCAATATGGCCAGCACCACGCCCACAATGGCAATAGTCTTGTACTGTCGTGCCAGATAGGCGGCTGCGCCGGTTTGAATGGCGGCTGCAATCTCTTGCATTCGCGGGTTGCCGGCGTCCTGGGAAAGAATCCAGCTGCGGGCCCAAAAGCCGTAAGCCACGGCAATGAACCCACAAATTAGCGCCAAAATCAGCGCGTAGTTGCCTGTCATAAAAAACTCCTGTCGTTGTTTCGCTGAGTAGTGGTGCAACGCAAGCGGCACCACCGCTGCGTTGCTTCCTCGCTGCGAAACACCAATGGAAATTGATGCAGGCGATTGGCCAACCGACTCAATGTACCGTGAAAAAAGTGGGTTTCAGGGCCCAGCAAGTGGTGAGTAAGTAAAATCAGGGTTAATCCTTAGACTTTACTGATTTAACTCAACCCAAGAACCACCATGTCCCTTGACAACGTTACCCCTGGCAAAAACGCCCCCGAATCCTTCAATGTGATCATCGAAATTCCGATGAACGCCGATCCGGTGAAGTATGAAGTGGATAAAGCCACTGGCGCCATTTTTGTGGACCGCTTCATGAGCACCGCCATGCACTACCCCACCAACTACGGATATGTGCCCAAAACCATCAGCGGCGACGGCGACCCGGTGGACGTGCTGGTGATCACGCCGGTGCCCCTCATCCCCGGCGTGGTGGTGACCTGCCGTGCCATCGGCATTTTGAAGATGACTGACGAAGCCGGTGAAGACGGCAAGGTGTTGGCGGTGCCCATCGACAAGATCCTGTCGCTGTACACCCGTTGGCAAAAGCCGGAAGACCTGAGCCCCGTGCGCCTGAAGACGATTGCCCACTTCTTTGAGCACTACAAAGACCTGGAAGAAGGCAAATGGGTCAAGATTCAAGGTTGGGAAGATGCGGAGTCGGCCAAGAAGGAAATTGTTGACGGCATGGCCAACTACAATAAAGCGCAAGAATAATATTGCCATTATTGCTTCTAGCCCCCGTAGAATTGGCGCTAGTAGCTATTAAAAACGAAGCGCCTGCGGTGTTGCCACTAGCAGGCGTTTTTACTTTTGGGGCCGCGAATCGGCAGGGCGGGTCTGCACAAAGCGCTTGCGGCCCGCCTCAAAGGCCTGCACCAATGCCTCCGTCAAATCATGAACATGGGGCACGGCCTTTTTATCCGCAATGACGCCGAAGTCCACCTCGCCAGCATAGGTCTGGATCGTGATGTTGAGCGCCAGGCCGTGAATAACGATCGACAGGGGATGAAAGGTGAGCATTTTTGCGCCCGCCATATACAAAGGCACTTGCGGCCCTGGCACATTGCTGATGACCAGATTGGCCAGCATGGGAAGGTGGTGCGACAGGCCGGTCGCGCTGTAAGCCTTGAAGGCGGCCTTGGCCACACCGCCAACGAGCCACGGCGCCAGCAAAGACGGGTAATCGGTGGGGATCACCCCTTTCAGGTCCACCCTGGCGGTCTTGACCTTGGCGGTGGAGGCCATGATGGCTTGTAGGCGCTTCACGGGGTTGGCATAGTGGGTGCCCAGCGCCACCACGGTCATGGAGGCCTGGGTGTTGAGGTCCAGGTTGCCGGCCTCGCGCAGGCTGATCGGCATGGCGGCCAACATCGATTTCTTCGGAAGGCCGCCGTGTTTGCCCAGGTAAGTGCGCAGCGCCGTGGCGCAAATCCACAAGACGACGTCGTTGAACGAGCCGTCTACCGCTTTGGCCATGGCGTGGCAGTCCGCGAACGGGATGCGTGCCGTGCCGAAGCTGCGCTCGCAGGTGACGGCTACGTTGAAATCAGTGATGGGCGCCAGACGCAACAGCGATGCAGGCCCTTGTCTGTCGCCAGCGCCGCTGAACGATTGTTTGATCAGCGTGCCGCCCAAGGCCTGGGCCGCGTGAGGCAGGGCCTTGATCAGTTTGACGTATTGCGCCAGTGAATTGGACAACACCGCGCCGATCATTTCCCCCCACTTGAGCTCGTGTTTTTTGGCACCGCGGCGCACGGTTGCAGGCGGAGGGACTTTGCGCGGCTTGGCACTGATGTCCATGATGGCCTGGGTCAGGACGGTACCGCCTTTGCCGTCCAGCGCGGCATGGTGAACTTTGGAATACACGCCTGCGCACAGGCTACCATCCGGGCGCTGGATGGATTCAAAGACATGGAATTCCCACAAGGGCTGGGCGCGGTCCATCAGCTGACTGTGCAATTCCGCGCACAACTCTTCCGCCTGGCGCACGCTCAGGGCTTTTGCCTTGACGGGGCGGATATGAAAGTCAAGGTCAACTTTGTCGACCTGGACCCAGGCCGGGTGTCCGAGGTCAAGCGGCATGAACCCGAGCTTGCGGCTGAAGATGGGCGCCAGATGCAGGCGCTGTGCAATGTGTGCTTTGAGGGCCTTGATCCAGCTGCCTTTGAATTCAGGCGGGAGTTCATAGAGACAAAACGAGCCGATGTGCATGGGCGTTTCGGGTGTCTCCAGATACAGGAAGGTGGCGTCGAGGCCGCTGAGTGTGTCCATGCATTTCTCTCCTGCCACGAGGGTAACCTGCCGCAGTCGGGTGCGCCACTGGCGTTTCGCCTTGCCCGTGTATCATGCTTTGACCGACCCACCCGCAGCAAAGAGATCGACGCCATGGATACAACGCAGAAAAAAACCTCAAACGCTTTTCAATCCGGTGGGTCCGCAACTCAAGCCGTGGCGGATGGCGGTCAATACCTCACTTTGCGGCTTGGGAGTGAGGAGTACGCCATCGATATCTTGCGCGTACAGGAAATCCGCTCCTATGAAGAGCCCACCCGCATGGTCAATGCGCCGGCATTCATCAAGGGGGTGATCAATCTGCGCGGTGTCATCGTGCCTATCGTCGACCTTCGCCTCAAGCTTAATATTGACAAGGTGGAGTACACCGAATTCACGGTCGTCATTATTCTGAACGTGCGTGGCACGGTTGTGGGCGCGGTGGTGGACGCGGTGTCGGATGTGGTCACCCTGACGTCGCAATCCATCAAGCCGGCGCCCCAGTTTGATGCCTCCAATGACGCCCGCTTCATCACGGGTCTGGCGAACGTGGGCGAGCGCATGCTGATCGTGATGAACATCGAGGCCTTGATGAGCAATGCCGAAATGGGCATGCTGTCTGCCACGCAGCATTCTTGATGCCATCCGACACGCGGGCGTGACAGGCCACGAAACCCCGTAGTAGATTACGTACCTGCCGGATGCCTGAAGGGGCTGCGCTGCTCCAGGACGTCAAGGTATTGGCCAATGCCCTGACCCTCACGCTCCAGAAAACGCTCTACCGCATCGGCAAACGACGGATGTGCCAGCCAGTGGGCACTGGTGGATTTGACAGGCAGCAAGGCCCTCGCCAATTTGTGCTCGCCTTGGGCCCCGCCCTCAAATCGCTGGTAACCGTGCTCAATACACCATTGCAGCGGCTGGTAGTAGCAGGCTTCAAAGTGCAGGCAGTCCACCCGCTCCAGTGCACCCCAGTAGCGTCCGTAGGCGATCGCCTCCTTGGTTTTTAAATCATTTAGGCATCTAGCCCCCGTATAGTCTGCGCTGATAGCTATCAAACTTGTAGCAATTGGCTGCCCCTGCCGCTCTGCCACGAACAGCAACCAGTTCTCCGGCATGGTGCTCGCCATGCGCCGGAAGAAGTCGCGGCTCAGGTAAGGCGCGTTGCCGTGCTCCAGGTAGGTGCGCTCGTAGCAGCGGTAGAAAAAATTCCAGTCTTCCGTCGTGATGGCCTGGCCCTGCGACCAGCGGAAGCTGACGCCGGCGTCCGCCACCTTCCGACGTTCCTGACGGATTTTCTTGCGTTTTTCTTGCGACAGCGAGGCCAGAAAACCCTCGAAGTCCACATAGGCCGGGTCGCTGTTGGTCCAATGAAACTGCACCGTATGGCGCAGCATCATCCCAGCCTGCTCGCATGCCAAGAGGTCGTCAACGCTGGAGAACAGCACATGCAGGGAAGACAGTTTTTCTGCTTCGCACCATTCAATCAGGGCCTTGGCCAACACGGCCCGGTCGGGCGCGGTGCGCGCCATCAAGCGCGTTCCGGGCACCGGGGTGAAGGGCACGGCCACCACGGCTTTGGGGTAGTAGGCCAGGCCGTGTTGCCCATAGGCGTTGGCCCAAGCCTGGTCGAATACATACTCGCCGTAGGAATGGGTTTTGAGGTAGAGGGCACAGGCGCCCACCAGGGTGCCGTTCCTCTCCAAAAGAATGAAGCGGGGCGTCCAGCCGGTCGCGGGCGTAGCGCTGCCGCTGCCGTGCAAGGCAGCGAGGTACTCATGCCGCATAAAAGGGGTGATTTCTGGCTGCAAACTCAGCAATGCGTTCCAGTCGCCGGCATTCACCTCCGAGGGCGAGTTCATGACCCGGATGACATAATCGTTCGACTCGTGCTTCACTGGTTTTCCATTCCTTTTACACCTGCGGTCCATGACACTCAAACTCTGCGTTGCCCAACTCAATTTCGTCGTTGGCGACTTGGCCGGCAACTCGCAAAAAATCATTGATGCGGCGCATTTGGCCTATGCCGATGGCGTGCGCCTGTTGCTGACGCCCGAACTCTCCATTTGCGGCTACGCCGCGGAAGACCTGTTCCTTCGTCACGCTTTTATTGATGCCTGCGATGATGCCGTGAAAACAGTGGCCCGAGCGCTGGCTGGGTTAAAAGACATGACGGTGGTTGTCGGTCATCCGACCGGGGGCGACAGCCGCACCCGATCGGTGGCGGTGCAAAGCCGTTTCAACAGTGCCAGCGTCCTGTGCGAGGGGTCGGTGGTGGCTACCTACGCCAAGCGGGAGCTGCCCAACTACCAGGTGTTTGACGAACGCCGCTATTTCACCCCGGGGCAGGGTGTGTGTGTGTTTGAAGCGGGTGAGGCGGGCCACAAAGTCAAAGTCGGTCTGCTGATTTGTGAGGATGCCTGGTTTGAAGAGCCGGCACGGTTGACCCAAGCCGCCGGCGCCGACATGCTGGCGGTCATCAACGCGTCACCGTTTCATGTCGGCAAGGGCGACGAGCGCGAGCAGATGATGCGCATCCGGGTGGCGGCCTGTGGCTTGCCCTTGGTGTACGCGCATTTGGTGGGTGGTCAGGACGAAGTGATTTTTGAAGGGCATTCGTTTGCGCTCAACGCGGACGGCACGGTCGCCGGTCGCGCCCCTAGTTTTATAGAGAATGTGTTTGTAGTAGCCGTCGATCGGGCGCAGGCAGCTATTCATTTGGTAGCAAAGGTGGCGCCGCAACGATCTCCCGAGGCAGATCTGTGGGACGCATTGGTGCTGGGCGTACGCGACTATATCGGCAAGAACGGCTTTCCCAGTGTGATTCTGGGCCTGTCGGGTGGCATTGATTCGGCGCTGGTACTGGCCGTGGCGGTGGACGCGCTGGGCAAGGACAGGGTCCGTACAGTCATGATGCCTTCGCCCTACACGGCCGACATCAGCTGGATTGACGCGCGTGACATGGCGGCTCGCCTGGGCGTGCGCTATGACGAGATTTCCATCGTGCCGGAGTTTGATGCCTTCAAAGCCTCGTTGGCAGGTGAGTTCAAGGGTCTGGCAGAGGACACGACCGAGGAGAATATCCAGGCCCGTATTCGGGGCACGCTGCTGATGGCGCTCTCCAACAAATTCGGCAGCATCGTTTTGACGACTGGCAACAAGTCTGAAATGGCAACGGGGTATTGCACACTCTACGGCGACATGGCCGGGGGTTTTGCCGTGATCAAGGATCTGGCCAAAACCACGGTGTTCAGGCTGGCGCGCTGGCGCAACGTCAACGACCCCTACGGCACTCATCCTGAGCCGATTCCGGAGCGCATCATTACCCGTCCACCCAGTGCCGAGTTGCGCCCTGACCAGACTGATCAGGACAGTTTGCCCCCCTATGAGGTGCTGGACGCGATTTTGGAGCGTTACATGGAGAACGACCAAGGCATGGAAGACATCATTGCCGCTGGCTTTGCCCGTGCCGATGTGGAGAAAGTGACCCGCCTTATCAAGATCAACGAATACAAACGCCGACAGGCGCCTGTGGGCATTCGTGTAACTCACCGCAGCTTCGGCAAGGATTGGCGTTATCCTATTACCAATCGATTTCGCGCTTGAAGCTAAAGGAACAATATGAAACAGATCACCGCCATTGTCAAACCCTTCAAACTCGAAGAAGTGCGTGAAGCACTGGCCGAATGTGGTGTCACCGGGCTGACCGTGACCGAGGTCAAGGGTTTTGGTCGCCAAAAAGGCCATACCGAGCTCTACCGTGGTGCTGAGTATGTGGTGGACTTCTTGCCCAAGGTCAAAGTTGAAGTGGTGGTCAAGACCGATGACGTGGATCGTTGCGTGGATGCCATTGTGAAGGCCGCCCATACGGGCAAGATCGGCGACGGCAAGATATTTGTGACCAGTGTGGAGCGTGTCGTACGTATTCGTACGGGCGAGCTGGACGAGTCGGCTATT
Organism: Rhodoferax ferrireducens; assembly: GCF_003347515.1. Lineage (GTDB taxonomy): Bacteria > Pseudomonadota > Gammaproteobacteria > Burkholderiales > Burkholderiaceae_C > Rhodoferax. Next base: position 63,486 of record NZ_QEII01000318.1, read on the forward strand.
TAAGAAATGCCGGATTCACCGAGCTTGGGGACTCAGGCGTGGTTTTGACACCAGTCGGGTGCCCGCCAAGGCATCATGCCAAAACTGCTGTTGTGGATGAAAGCGGCTCAGAATGGCCCACACGGCTACCCAGCCGACAACGATAACGAGAGATTCAGCGCCCGTTAGGTTGAAGGGGGCTACTGCAGCCAGTGCCGGCAGGAACCAGAGCCAGCTCAATACGTAGCGCAGCAGCGCACGGGCCTGCGTTATCGGTTGCCCTTCAAGGTCCACGACCGTGATGTCCCAGGTTTTCATTGCAAGGGTTTGTCCCTTGGCCCAGAACCATACGAAATAGATGCCGAACACGACAAAAAGGAAGGCCTGAAGTGCGTGGCGGTTGTCCATGGCGTTGCGGGTTTGGCTCAGGGTGCCAAACAAGTAGCCGGCGATGAACACAACGCCGAACATCAACATACCTTCATAAAGCCAGCAGGCCATGCGGCGGGCCAGGCTGGGCGCCTTCAAATCGGGGCTTCTACTTGTTGGGAGCACCTGCACTATTCAGTCTTTCTGCGCGGTCGATGGCTTGGCTGGTAGCGGCGCATTCGGGAGTAAGGTGTTGCGATTCACCGCCTGGGTGGAGACGGAGAGTTTCGGCAATTGTTTTGGCGTGTGTCTGGTCACAGGCACGGTCGCCAGTTTTTGAGGTGGTACAGGCTTTACTGCCGCAGCGGCGCCGGCGGGTTTGGGTGTGGCTGACTTCGCCAGTTTTTGCTTTTCTTCCGGGCTGAGTGCCTGGTAGGCCTGCCAGGTGGCTGCCTTCTGGCTTGGCGAGAGCTGTTTGGATTGGGCGAAATTCAAACGGGCCTGTGCGCGCTGCTGTTTGCTGAGTAAGACCCATTCGGTCATGCGACTGTGCAGCTTTTCCTGCTCGGCTGACGCAAGGGCTGGATAATTCGCCGCGATGGCAATCCATTTCCGCTTGTTGGATTCCCCCAAAGTGCTCCAGATCGCGGCCAATGGCATCAGTGACACCTGCTGCGCAGGTGTCAGGTCTTGCCAAGCCGGCTTGGACGGGCTGACATGCGCTTTCGAGTTTTTTGTCGAAGCGCTTGCGCTGGGTAGCTTCGCGGGAGCCGGTGCCACAAGTGGGGGACCTGCCACTCCTTGAGCCAACACGCTTGCGGCGGATGCACACAAAGCCACCAAAATGCATAAAGTGACTCCTACCGCCACTGCACCTGCAATGGGTTGGCGTTCGAGCTGACCAATGGCGCGCATGAACATCGTTGTGGACAAGCTACTGGCTCTGCCCCGCGTTCGTTTTGACAAACTGCGCGAAGCCCGGGTCTGTGTAAGCTGTTGGCGGTAAATCATCGGTCAGCAACGCGGCATCAATTTCGGCCAATTCGTTGTCACGGTTGTCGTTTTGAATGACACTGATGGCGATCAGTCCAAGAACCAACGCCAGCAATGGAAGCGCGGCGCCAATACGGTTCCACCAACTCAAGTGCTCATTTCCAAATGTGAGCGTTGCGGCGCGACCGGACGGAGTTACAACGGTGGCTGTACGGGTAACGGAAACTTTTCTTTTGCCCAGTGCCTGCACCCGGGCAGCGCGCAGACGCTCTGAAATGTCGTAGGGAACGTCGTCGGCCGCGTCAGACAGGCGCGCAGCGACACGTAACCCGAAACGGTCTTGAGCCAGCTGATTCCGGTATTGATATGACGTGTTCATAGTGATATTCCCTTTGCCCTCAGTGCTTTGGCGAGGGCCTGAACAGCCCGCGAACAATGAGTTTTGACACTGCCTTCTGAGCAACCCATAGCTGCAGCAGTTTCTGCCACATCCAACTCCTCCCAATAACGCATAAGGAAGGCTTCCCGTTGACGGGCAGGAAGCCCCTGAATTTCAGTTTCGATTCCATGCAAGGTCTGTGCCCGTTGTGTCGTGCTCTCTGCGCTTTCCGTTTGGTCTGAGTGGCTTTGAACGTTTAAAGTTTCAAGAAGATCAAACTCCCCGTCCTCCCCTGCGGATTCGAAATCACTCATATTCGAAAAAAGCGCATTTCGGGTCTTTTGGCGCCGAAACCAGTCCAGAGTGCAGTTGGACAAAATGCGCTGAAACAGCATGGGTAGCTCGGAGGCAGGTTTGTGCCCGTAATGCTCGGCCAGTTTCATCATGCTGTCTTGCACGATGTCCAGGGCAGACGCTTCATTGCGCACGTGGTAAACCGAACGTTTGAAGGCGCGTTTCTCGACACTTTTCAGAAAATCGGAGAGTTCTTGTTCAGTTGCCAAGAGATTGTTGCCTTATTGGCTGTGAATTTTGTTTGCCTCGTTTTGATGTGATCAAGACGAACTTGGGTACTGCTTTGCGCGAATTATGGCATTCTGAAGGCTTTTTTTGGTTTTTCTGGACGTTTCAATGGGCGCAGTGAGATAATTCGGTTTGCAAATCAAAAGGCAAACGGGTTATGGTCCGGCGCAATATTCACTGCGCTTATGGCCTTGGCCTTAAGTTTCGACGCGACGCCACAAGTGTTTGCGAAGGAGCACCCAAGGTTTTTCGTCAGAGAAATTCACAAAGGTTCATCATGGAAATATCAAAAGCCGAAATCGCTTCGGCCGCGGCTGCAACGTCCGCAGCAAAAAGCCCGACATCAGCGACCGGAGGCAAACCGCCTGCCGTGACGCCTAATCACCAGGAGCTTCGGGGTGCCGAAATCCTGATAAAAGCCTTGCAGGCTGAGGGCGTCAAGTACGTCTGGGGCTACCCTGGTGGTGCCGTGCTTCATATTTATGACGCTTTCTACAAGCAGGACACCATCCAGCACATTCTGGTTCGGCATGAGCAGGCTGCCGTTCATGCCGCCGATGGTTATGCTCGCGCTACCGGTGACGTAGGCGTTGCCTTGGTGACATCGGGTCCGGGCGTGACCAATGCAATCACCGGTATTGCCACGGCATATATGGACAGTATTCCGATGGTGATTGTGACGGGGCAGGTACCCACGCATGCGATTGGTCTCGATGCTTTCCAGGAATGCGATACCGTCGGCATTACCCGCCCCATCGTGAAGCACAATTTTCTGGTCAAGGACGCACGGGACCTGGCTGAAACCTTGAAGAAAGCCTTTCACATCGCCCGTACGGGGCGGCCCGGCCCTGTGGTGGTGGATATTCCGAAAGACGTTTCGTTCAATAAGGTGCCCTATTCGGGCTATCCTGAGACCGTGGAAATGCGTTCTTACAACCCGGTTCGCAAAGGGCACGGCGGACAAATCCGCAAGGCGTTGCAGCTTTTGTTGGCCGCCAAACGCCCCTACATCTATACCGGCGGTGGCGTGATTCTGAGTAACGCCTCAGCCGAGTTGCGTACGCTGGTCGATATGCTGGGGTATCCCTGTACCAATACTTTGATGGGTTTGGGCGCGTATCCAGCAAGTGATCGCAAGTTCTTGGGCATGCTGGGCATGCATGGCACAGTAGAAGCGAACAACGCGATGCAGCATTGCGACGTTCTGTTGGCTGTAGGCGCCCGGTTTGATGACCGGGTGATTGGTAATCCCAAACACTTTGCTCAGAATGAACGCAAGATCATTCACATTGACATTGATCCGTCGAGCATTTCCAAGCGCGTGAAAGTGGATATCCCTATTGTTGGGGACGTCAAGGATGTGCTGTCCGAGATGATTGCGATGATTAAGGAGGGCGTGGTCAAACCGGACGCCCATGCCTTGGGCGCCTGGTGGGACACCATAGAGGGCTGGCGCAAGCGTGATTGCCTCAAGTACGACCATGGCAAGAATGACGTAATCAAGCCGCAGTACGTGGTTGAGACGCTCTGGAACATGACCAAAGACGTGGACACCTACATCACTTCCGACGTTGGCCAGCATCAGATGTGGGCAGCGCAGTACTATCGTTTTGATGAGCCACGTCGCTGGATCAATTCCGGCGGGCTGGGTACCATGGGTGTTGGTATTCCATATGCCATGGGTATCAAGCTTGCGAAGCCTGACAGCGAGGTGTTTTGCGTCACAGGAGAAGGTTCCGTGCAGATGTGCATCCAGGAGCTCTCCACCTGCTTGCAGTACAACACGCCGATCAAAATCGTTGCACTCAATAATCGGTATCTGGGCATGGTGCGTCAGTGGCAGGAAATCGATTACGAAGGACGTTACAGCCATAGCTATATGGATGCACTGCCAAATTTTGTGAAGCTGGCAGAAGCCTACGGCCACGTCGGTATGCTGATTGAGCGTGCGCAAGATGTGGAGCCTGCATTGCGCGAGGCGCGCAAACTGAAGGACCGCACCGTTTTCATGGATTTCCGCACGGATCCCACTGAAAATGTGTTTCCCATGGTGCAGGCTGGCAAGGGCATTACCGAAATGCTGCTTGGCTCTGAAGATCTTTAACTAACCTTTCAGCGAATCTATTGTTTGCCAAGCCCTGGGGTTACCGCCACAGGGGGAGGGCAGCGAAAAGAGGAGTCTTATCTTATGAAACATATTATTGCGGTGTTGCTGGAAAATGAGCCGGGCGCTCTTTCGCGCGTCGTTGGCCTGTTTTCGGCCCGTGGCTACAACATCGAATCCCTCACCGTTGCGCCGACCGAGGATCCAAGCCTGTCTCGCATGACGATTCAGACGACGGGATCAGATGACGTTATTGAGCAGATCACCAAGCACCTGAACCGCTTGATCGAAGTCGTGAAGGTGGTTGATCTGACCGAGGGTGCTTACACCGAGCGCGAACTCATGATGGTGAAGGTGCGCGCCGTGGGCAAGGAGCGTGAAGAGATGAAGCGCATGGCTGACATTTTTCGGGGGCGCATCATTGATGTGACGGAGAAAAGTTACACCATCGAGTTAACCGGCGTTCAGTCAAAGAACGATGCGTTTCTGGAGGCCATTGAACATGGTGCCATTCTGGAAACTGTCCGGACCGGTTCGAGCGGCATTGGCCGCGGCGAACGTATTTTGAGAGTTTAAATTTTTACAACGGAGAGAGAAATGAAAGTTTTTTACGACAAAGACTGTGATCTGAGTCTCATCAAGGGCAAGACAGTCGCAATCATTGGCTATGGTAGCCAAGGCCATGCTCATGCCCAGAATCTGAATGATAGCGGCGTGAAAGTTGTCGTTGGTTTGCGTAAAGGTGGTGCATCCTGGCCGAAGGTCGAAAAAGCCGGCCTCAAAGTTGCTGAAGTTGCCGATGCTGTCAAGGCTGCCGATGTGGTCATGATTTTGCTGCCCGATGAGCAAATCGGAGCGGTCTACACCAACGATATCGAGCCCAACATCAAGCAAGGCGCCTCACTGGTGTTTGCGCACGGCTTTAACGTTCACTACGGCTTGGTAAACCCGCGCGCAGATCTGGATGTCTGGATGGTCGCGCCCAAGGCGCCGGGCCATACAGTGCGCGGCACCTATGCGCAGGGTGGTGGTGTACCCCACCTGATCGCCATTCACCAAGACAAGTCCGGGCGCACGCGCGATCTGGCGCTGAGCTATGCCATGGCCAACGGTGGCGGAAAAGCCGGCATCATCGAAACCAATTTCCGCGAAGAAACTGAAACTGATTTGTTCGGCGAACAGGCCGTCTTGTGTGGTGGTACCGTGGAGTTGATCAAAGCCGGTTTCGAGACTTTGGTTGAGGCGGGTTACGCACCTGAAATGGCCTATTTCGAGTGCCTGCACGAACTTAAATTGATTGTGGACATGATTTATGAAGGCGGCATCGCCAATATGAATTACTCCATCTCCAACAATGCTGAATATGGTGAATATGTGACCGGTCCACGGATCGTGACCAGCGCCACCAAAGATGCGATGCGTCAGTGTCTGAAAGACATTCAGACGGGTGAATACGCGAAGAGTTTCATCTTGGAAAACAAGGCTGGCGCGCCCACTTTGCTGAGCCGTCGCCGTTTGACATCTGAGCATCAAATTGAAAAAGTCGGCGAAACACTTCGCGCGATGATGCCCTGGATCAAGAAGAACAAGCTCGTCGACCAGACGCGCAACTAAGTCACGCGACTCCTGTAACAAAGGCCACTTCGGTGGCCTTTGTTACTATTGAAAAATGGAGGCCAATTCTATGCATGACGGGGACGAAACAGAATTAGCTGAGGGCGACGCAGTAGTGGTGAGAAAGCGTCGAAAGGGTATTTACATATTGCCCAACTTGTTCACGTTGGCTGCACTTTTTGGCGGTTTCTATGCCATTGTCATGGCGATCAACGGTCGATTTGATTTGGCTGCTATTGGCGTTTTTTGTGCCATGGTGCTCGATAGTCTTGATGGACGAGTGGCGCGCATGACAAACACGCAGAGTGCGTTTGGTGAACAGATGGATTCACTTTCGGACATGGTTTCATTTGGCGCCGCACCTGCGCTAATTGCTTACGTGTGGGCGCTTCAGGGTTTGGGCCGTTGGGGATGGATTGCGGCCTTTGTCTATTGCGCATGTGCCGCCTTGCGACTGGCAAGATTTAACGTTAATACGGCAGTCGTTGATAAAAGTTATTTTCAGGGTTTGCCGTCCCCAGCCGCCGCCGCATTGGTTGCTGGGTTCATTTGGTTGATGACTGACCTTGGCGTGAAGGGGTCGACTGTGGCTTGGCCTATGTTTGCGCTAGCTTTGTATTCGGGGCTGACCATGGTGACCAACGTTCCGTTCTATAGCTTCAAAGATCTTCACATGAAAAGGAGTGTGCCTTTTGTGGTGATTGTTCTTATCGCGTTAGGTATTGCTGTCATCAACATCGATCCGCCCATCGTCATGTTCAGTGTGTTTGTTGTGTACGGATTTAGTGGATACGCCATTTATGTGTGGCGCAAGACCAAAGGTGTTCAGACCAGTGTCATCAGCACTTCGACGGAGGAGCCCGATGAGCGAGGACTTCACAAATGAACGATGCGCGAAACAGCCGATAGGATGAGTATCTTCACTAAATAAAAACCTGTGGTATATTGAATTTATGAAACTGATTTCGCTATCACTACTGCGATCGCCAGACGGGCGGATACGGTAGCGCACGCGTTCACCAATACCAAAGCCCGTATGCATTCGCAGCGGGCTTTTTGTTTTATGCGCTGATTTTTTTGATTTTGAAATTTCAGAAACACAGGAGAGACCAAGTGGCTGACAAACTGATAATTTTTGATACTACGTTGCGTGATGGCGAGCAGTCGCCCGGAGCATCCATGAACAAGGATGAGAAGCTGCGTATTGCCCGTCAGCTGGAACGTTTGAAAGTGGATGTCATTGAAGCTGGTTTCGCCGCTAGTTCAAATGGTGATTTCGAGGCCGTGCAGTGCATTGCCCATGCGATCAAGGATTCAACCATTTGTTCACTTTCTCGCGCCAATGATCGAGATATTTCGCGGGCTGCCGAGGCACTTAAAGGAGCCAACAGCGCCCGTATCCATACCTTCATTGCAACGTCAGCATTGCATATGGAGAAAAAGCTGCGGATGACACCAGAGCAAGTGTTCGAACAGGCCAGGCTTGCGGTCCGCTTTGCGCGTAATCTCGTAGCTGATGTGGAGTTCAGTCCAGAGGATGGTTACCGAAGCGATATGGATTTCCTTTGCCGCGTTCTGGAGACCGTCATCAGCGAGGGGGCAACCACGATCAACGTCCCCGACACAGTGGGGTATGCCGTGCCCGAACTTTATGGCAATTTCATAAAAACCTTGCGCGAGCGGATTCCCAATTCGGATAAGGCCATCTGGTCTGTTCATTGCCACAATGATTTGGGGATGGCGGTCGCCAACTCACTGGCAGGCGTGAAAATTGGCGGCGCCCGCCAGGTGGAATGCACTATCAATGGATTAGGCGAACGGGCCGGTAATTGCAGTCTTGAAGAGATTGTCATGGCCGTCAAGACGCGGCGGGACTATTTTGGACTCGATTTGGGTATCGATACCAAGCATATTCTGGCTGCAAGTCGCATGGTCAGCCAGACCACGGGTTTTGTGGTTCAACCCAATAAGGCAGTAGTCGGGGCCAACGCTTTTGCTCACGCCTCAGGCATTCACCAAGACGGTGTTCTCAAGGCGCGTGACACCTATGAGATCATGCGGGCGGAGGATGTGGGCTGGACAGCCAACAAGATTGTTCTGGGCAAACTTAGCGGGCGCAACGCATTCAAGCAGCGTCTGATTGAGTTGGGCGTGCAAATGGAAAGCGAGGCGGACATCAACACCGCTTTCGCCAAATTCAAGGAATTGGCTGATCGGAAAAGCGAGATTTTTGACGAGGATATTTTGGCGCTGGTGAGCGACGAGAGCGTAACGCACGAAAAGGAGCAGTATGGCTTCGTTTCCCTGTCGCAGCATAGCGAAACCGGCGAACGTCCTCAGGCGAGCATTGTTTTCACAATGGATGGCAAAGAAGTCACAGGGTCATCAGACGGTAATGGTCCTGTTGACGCATCCCTCAAGGCAATAGAAGCACATGTCAAAAGCGGCGCAGAAATGGTCCTCTATTCCGTGAATGCAATTAGCGGTTCGACCGAGAGCCAAGGCGAAGTGACAGTCCGTCTGCAAAATAGCGGACGAGTGGTCAACGGTGTTGGAGCCGACCCCGATATCGTCGTGGCGTCCGCGAAGGCCTACTTGAGTGCGCTCAATAAACTGCATAGCAAAGCTGATCGGGTCGCCGCACAGGGCTAGGTTACTATCTTTACTCCTCTTGTTTAAGAAAGTCGCGCAAGTATTTGATATTGCGCGACTTTTTTGTATAAACTTGCAACATCGAGAAACAATTCGGAGATGGATATATGTCCTGTTCTCATCAGACTCCATTTGAAAACATTTTGCGCCGACTATTTTTCTTCTTTGGGCTTATAGGTTTCATTTTTGCCCTGTCGGTGCCGCAGGCTGATGCAGCTCAGAGGAAACGCCAAATTACAAAGTCTTCCAAAAGCCCGATTGTTGCGAAGCGAAAGATATCCAAGACATTTGGTGTCGTCAAGCGCAAGTCTGTCGTTCGTGCGGATGCTGTGCTATTGCGGCCGTCGTTTGGACAGATTGCCGGTTTGCATGGAGCGCAGGACGCACTGGATCTGAAGTCCAGTGTGGCTCTGGTGATTGACCAAGAGACCAGTGAAGTGCTGTTCAGCAAGAATGACAAAGCCATTTTGCCAATTGCATCGCTCACCAAGCTCATGACGGGATTGGTCATCAGTGAAGCACGCTTGCCCATGGAAGAGATAATCACGATTTCTCAAGCAGACGTGGATACCGAAAAAGGTAGTTCATCCCGTTTGAGAGTGGGGACTGAGTTGAGTCGAGGTGAGCTGTTGCATCTGGCTCTAATGTCAAGCGAAAATCGCGCAGCGCATGCACTTGGCCGTAGTTATCCCGGTGGATTGCCTGTTTTTGTTGGGCTGATGAATGCAAAAGCCCAATTGATAGGCATGAAAGACACCGTTTATGCGGAGCCGACCGGGCTCTCAAGCAAAAATCAGTCCAGTGCGCGGGATCTCGTCAAACTGGTCAATATTGCGTATGGCGATCCGATTTTGCGTGAGTTGTCTACCTCACCCGGACATCAAGTGGCCATTGGGAACCGGATGCTTCAATACAACAACACCAATCGTTTGGTGAAGAATCCATCGTGGGACATCGGCCTGCAAAAGACCGGCTATATTACTGAAGCAGGTCAATGTCTGGTCATGCAAGCCAAAGTTGCAGGACGCAAACTGATCATGGTGTTTCTTGATTCGGCAGGGAAACTCAGTCGTATTGGTGATGCTGAGCGTGTTCGGCACTGGGTGGAGTCAATTCCCATAGCATCAGGATCGACTCCGCTGGCTGTGCAGTAGATTACAGCTCCCTAATAAGGAATTAGGAGTTCCTTGCTTTGCCATTAACTGACAGAGTCAGGTTTATAGCCCAAAGTCGTTGAAATTTCCCGTGCGGTCGCCTGCAATTTGGGTAGCCACTCTTCTTCCAATCGTCCTGCTGGCGCAGAAATTGACAGGCCGGCTATCAATGTGCCTTGGTCGTCGTAAATGCCAGCGGCCATGCAACGTACGCCAAGTTCAAGTTCTTCGTTGTCATGAGCATTGCCATACTGACGCACTTTTGAAAGTTCACGTTCCAGTGCAGGCAATTGGGTCAGGCTGTTTTTGGTGTGACCACTCAATCCAGTACGTGTGGCGTAGGCTCGTACCCGTTGCGGGTCGTCTGCCGCCAAAAAAAGTTTGCCCACTGAAGTCAGATGCAATGGGGCACGTCCTCCGATGGCTCGGACGACCTGCATACCTGACCGTTCGCTGTAAGTGCGTTCGATATACACGATTTCGTCGCCTTGGCGCACGCTCAAATTGACGGGTTGTTGGATCAATTTGTGCAGTTCCCGCATTGGCACCAATGCTGCATCACGCACATTGAGACGGTTTTTTACCAGATTTCCCAGTTCAAGCAGTCGCATGCCGAGGCGGTAACATCCCGGCTGAGGTCGATCAACAAAACGGCCAGTAGCCAGATCATTTAGCAGACGGTGTGTTGTGGATGGATGCAGGCCAGTTTTCTCACTGATCTCTTTGAGAGAAATCGCTTCTTCTCGAGACGCCAAAACGTCCATCAGCATGAACATGCGTTCAATGACCTGAACTGTCGGGGTGGTCGGAATGCTGGAATCATTTTTTCGCATGGTGCTCCTGATGTGCGCGCCTATTATTTTATCTGGTGAAATGCTATTCTTGCTTGGGGAAACTAGGGGCGTCAAATTTACGTCTGGTTGAGGCGCTTGCCTGAAACCCACGTACCATCTATAAGGAGTTCCAACGGTTTGAATCTCGCCTTGTAGTTCATTTTTTGACTCTCGTTAATCCAATAGCCGAGATAGACGTGCGGAAGCTTGAGTGTCTTTGCTTGTGCGATCTGCCATAAGACGTTGTATGTGCCATAGCTGCTATTGGACTCGGGTTCATAAAAGGTGTATACAGCCGAAATCCCGTCATCGAGCACGTCAAGGATCGAGACCATTTTCAATGCTCCGGGCATGCCGTCGGCCTGCGTCTCACGGAATTCAACCAGTCGCGAGTTCACCCGGCTCTGCAGCAGGAATTGCGTGTACTGGTCGATGCTGTCTTGGTCCATGCCGCCGCCAGCGTGCCGCCCGTGTTGATAACGGAGATACAGACTGTAGTGTTCTTGTACGAAACACAGTTTGAGCACTCTGGCTTGCAGGTTCAAATGACGTGACCATGCGCGACGCTGGCTTCTGTCGGGCTGAAATTCGTTTGCTAGTACCCGCAACGGTGTGCAGGCATGGCATCCGTCGCAATAAGGCCGGTAGGTAAACACGCCGCTACGTCGAAAACCCTTGCCTACCAGTTCGGAGTAGGTGACGTTGTTGATCAAATGGCTGGGTGTCGCCACTTGAGACCTGGCCTGCTTTCCTGGCAGATAGCTACAGGGATAGGGCGCGGTCGCATAAAACTGCAGCGCCTGTAAAGGAAGGTCCTTAAGATGCGTCACGTTGGTGTCGCTTTCAATGGCAGTAGCTCTTGCCAGTATAGGGGGGCGAATTTCCACACCGGGCCTGGCTGAACGAGATCTGTCGCCACTTGCGTCAAAAACACATCACGGGAGATTTCATGTGCGCCCAAAGAGGCCAGATGGCGGGTGTTTTGCTGACAATCGATCTGCCGGATCCCGTGGTGACGACAAAACCCAACCAGCGCCGCGAGTGCAATTTTGGAGGCGTCAGTTGAGTAGCTGAACATTGATTCACCGAATACGGCCTTCCCCAGCGCAACGCAGTACAAGCCGCCAGCAAGCTTGCCATTGGCCCAAGTCTCTACACTGTGGGCAAAGCCTGCCCCGTGCAATTTGCCATAGGCCGCAATCATGTCAGGTACTATCCACGTGCCTGACTGGCCATCGCGGGGGCTTGTTGAACAGGCTTGAATCACTTGTTCAAAGGCTGAGTCCATGCGAATTTCGCAGCTGGGTGTCCTGCAAAATTTTTCAAGAGTTTTCCGAAATGATGGGTGCACCCGGAATTTGGAGACATCAAGCACCATTCTGGGATTGGGGCTCCACCAAAGTGTGGGCTGCCCTTCGCTGTACCAAGGAAAAATCCCATGACTGTAAGCTTGCCGCAGCGTGTCGACATCCAACGCACCACCTGCAGCCAGCAGTCCCGGCGCCGGTGAATTTTCGTCCCATGCTTGACTTGCTGGTGGAAAGCATTGACTCGGCGCGAGCCAGGGGATCGGTGGAGGTTGGGGTGGCATTGTCAGACTGTAGCCGATGGGGGAGATATGTAGATCTCGTTTTTTTGTTGAAATCCCTTTGCTTATTCATCAGAAAATGTCAGTTTTGCGGGGGAATAGGTGTTGTGACCCGTTACAATGCATGCATGTCGGGGCGTAGCGCAGCCTGGTAGCGCATCTGGTTTGGGACCAGAGGGTCGAAGGTTCGAATCCTTTCGCCCCGACCATATCTTCTTTCTCTCGATCTCTGCCCGTAGCTCAGTTGGATAGAGCAACAGCCTTCTAAGCTGTGGGTCGGGGGTTCGATCCCCTCCGGGCAGACCATGCCAGACGATCATAGCCACTATTTATGCTTTTCGGCATCAAGTCAGGGTGTCGCCAGGCAGCCAGGGTGGAAGTAACACGAAATTCCTTCTCTCACTTCATTCTTGAAGACCTCGATTTTTGCGATATTCGATGCAGATTAATGCCAGACAAATAAATCTATTGGTCAGGCTGGCTATGATCGTCGCGAAGGCTTGACTAAATAGGGGGGAGGATCTCGGTATGAGGATGGTTTTTGGCGTTTTGAGTTTATTGGTCGTCGTCGCAGTGATAGGTATCTTGGCCAAGCAACAGTTTGGGTCACTGACAGGCGCACTCCCTGCAACCGGTGCGTCTTCTGTCGTTTCCTCGCCCGTGGCGACAGCGCAGCAACAAAGTCTCCAGCTACAAAACCAGGTCAGGAAATCGGTAGCAGACGCGATGCAGCAGGCGCGACCCGAGGCCGACGAAAAATGAAGGGCCTGAACTATTGGTCCAATACGGTTCGAGTACTGTTGTTCATTTTGGCGCTGGCGGCCAACTCGGGTGAAGTGATGGCCGCACTGGGGCGTGGGCCATCCGAGCTTCCGGCGGCCGTATCGTCGAACCCGGCATCCGGTGCACGAATGTCTGCGGCTTCTCCAGCTCTCAGATCCAGCCCTTACACGCTTTACGAAGTCCTGCTTGAAAATGGGACAACCGTTCGGGAATATGCAACGCCTGCTGGGCTGGTTTTCGCGGTGACTTGGCGTGGGCCTGTGTTGCCAGACCTGAATGTCCTGTTGGGTGACTATTTCAAAACCTTCAAGGTCGAAACGGACCAGATGCGACAGGCCGGCAGACGAGGTTCACCCGTCAGTATTGAAGGCGGCGGACTGGTCGTCAGGTCCAACGGGCGCATGCGCAATTTTTTCGGTTACGCCTATGTGCCCGACCTGGTTCCGGCCGGTGTCAATATCAAAGATGTACTGCAGTAATACTATGAGTCGTGCCGTCGCCCTTGCCCTTGCCCTTGTGATGACCTTGGTGACAGCCTGCGGCGGCGGTGGCGGCGGATCAGCGCCTGAGGTGACCAGCGCGGCCGGCCTCCCCACGTTGAATATTCCACCCAGTCAACTTGGCGCGAGCAATGTGCTTCCCGTTACGGTAGATGCGGGCCCTGCCAACACCGGCTACAACGTCAACCGTTTGTACACGGATGTCACTATCTGCCAGCCCGGTAGCAGCACCCAATGCCAAACCATTCACCATGTGCTGGTGGATACCGGTTCCACCGGCCTTCGCCTATTGTCCAGCGCAATGGCGCCTGCCTTGAATTTGAACCGCCAGACCGTCAGTGCTGGCTTGCCGTTGCTGAATTGCGCGCAGTTCGTTGACAACACCTTCGCTTGGGGGCCAGTGGCGACGGCTGACATATGGCTGGCTGGTAAAACTGCCGCGAACGTGCCGATTCAGATTATTGCAGACCAGGCCTATAACAGTCAGGCTGCGGCATGTTCGGTCGGTGGCTCGGCGATCACTACCGCTGCGGTGCTTGGCGCCAACGGTATTATTGGACTTGGATTGTTCAAGGAAGACTGTGGGTCGGGCTGCGCCGCCATTACCAACAACGGTTTCTATTACACCTGCACCGATGCCACCTGCGCAGCCATCAGCGGCGTCAAGATAAGTAAGGACCAGCAGGTGAAGAATCCGGTGGCCTTGTTCGCGACAGATAACAACGGCGTGCTGATCGATTTGCCAGCCGTCAGCGCAGCCGGCGCAAGCACCTTGAGCGGTTCGCTTGTTTTCGGTATCAGTACCCAGTCCAACAATCAGTTCACCTCCGGTGCAATTCTGACGACAAGCGCCTCGGGCTACATCACTACTGTGCTTGCGGGGCAAAGCCTGAGCACCAGCTTTATCGACACTGGATCCAATGGCCTGTACTTTGATTCCAGCACGATTCCCCGCTGCACAGGCAGCAGCGCCGGTTTTTATTGCCCGACCTCACTCACCACCTTGTCGGCCACGCTGCGTGGTGCCAATACGGTGGCTGCGCCAGTTTCGTTTTCTGTAGACAATGCATCGGCGATGTTTGTGGGGGGCACCAAGACCGTTCTTCCAACCTTGGCTGGCAATATAGGTGACTCGAATACTTTTGATTGGGGTTTGCCCTTCTTTTACGGACGCCGGGTGTTTATCGGCATCGAGGGGCAATCCTCAACGCTTGGAACCGGTCCTCTCTACGCTTTCTGAAACTACGCGGTTCAGATGGCCGCTTCCAGGCCGTTCTTGAAGTGTTCCTGCATGCGCTGCATCGCCAGCGCTGCATCCCTTGCCGCAATGGCGGCAATCACGGCGCGGTGCTCATTCAATGATTCGCCGATGCGACCTGATTTCAGGAGCGAGTTGTGACGGTTCAACTTCATGACCTTGCGCAGGTCGGCCACCATCTGATCGCGCCAGCGGTTGTTGGCAATCTCCAGCAGCCGTGTGTGAAAGCGTTCGTTGATTTCGAAAAAACGTTCACGGTCTTGCACCTCGGGCCTGGCTGCAGCCTCCAACTCATCATGCAGGGTTTGCAGTTCCCTAATTTGAGGTTCGCTGGCCGTCGCCGCTACCACGCCTGCCGCGTCCGCCTCCAGCAAGGCGAGCAGGTGATAAACATCGGTCAGGTCGCGTTCTGACACTTCAGTCACGTAGGCGCCACGCCTTACTTTCATGGTGACCAGGCCTTCCGCGGCCAGCACCTTGAGCGCCTCCCTAAGGGGTGTACGGCTGATGCCATAGGCTTCGGCAATCTTCAACTCGTCAATCCAGCTACCAGGCTCCAGTTCACGGTTGAAAATTCGCTGACGCAGGAGTTCGGCCACCTCTTCATAGAGTGCACGGGGAGATAGGGAAAGTGCTGCCATGGCACGAATTGTAAGCTTGAAACAATTTTTTTAATCAATAATTATAAATAACGTAAACTAGTGCTAATTCCTTCAAGCACGCTCAGGCC
Source organism: Rhodoferax ferrireducens (assembly GCF_003347515.1). Lineage (GTDB taxonomy): Bacteria > Pseudomonadota > Gammaproteobacteria > Burkholderiales > Burkholderiaceae_C > Rhodoferax. The sequence goes on from NZ_QEII01000318.1 coordinate 79,004, forward strand.
TGGATTCTTTCAGGCCTGAGCGTGCCATACTTATTTTTACAAACCCACCGCGAACGACAGCCGTCATGACCCAAAATACTCCTGAATTCCAGAGTGCCAGCCTTGAGGCCTGGGCCAAAGCGGCCGCCAAGTCCGCACCGGGTGGCAATGTGGATGACCTCAATTGGCATACGCCTGACGGCATCATCGTCAAGCCGCTGTATACCGCCGCCGATACCCAGAATCTGCCTTACGCCAATACCTTGCCGGGCTTTGAGCCCTATTTGCGCGGCCCGCAGGCCACCATGTACGCGGTGCGTCCCTGGACGATTCGGCAATATGCCGGCTTTTCAACCGCAGAGGAATCCAATGCGTTTTATCGCAAGGCACTGGCCGCGGGCGGGCAGGGTGTGAGCGTGGCGTTCGACCTGGCCACGCACCGAGGCTACGACAGTGACCATCCGCGCGTGACCGGCGACGTCGGCAAGGCCGGCGTGGCGATCGACTCGGTGGAGGACATGAAGATACTGTTCAACGAGATTCCGCTGGACAAAGTGTCAGTCTCCATGACCATGAACGGCGCGGTGCTGCCGGTGCTGGCCGGCTACGTGGTGGCGGCCGAAGAGCAGGGCGTGAGCCAGGATAAGCTGTCTGGAACAATTCAGAACGATATTCTGAAAGAGTTCATGGTGCGCAACACCTACATCTATCCGCCCGCGCCCAGCATGCGCATCATTGGCGACATCATCGAGTACACGGCCAAGAACATGCCGAAGTTCAACTCGATCTCGATTTCCGGTTACCACATGCAGGAAGCCGGTGCCAACCAGGCGCTGGAACTGGCCTTCACGCTGGCGGACGGCAAGGAGTATGTGAAAACAGCCATCGCCAAGGGCATGGATGTGGACGAATTTGCCGGGCGCCTCAGCTTTTTCTGGGCCATCGGCATGAACTTCTATCTGGAAGTGGCCAAGATGCGGGCGGCGCGCCTGCTGTGGTGCCGCATCATGAAGGGCTTCAACGCCAAATCGCCCAAGAGCCTGATGCTGCGCACCCATTGCCAGACCAGCGGCTGGAGCCTGACCGAGCAGGACCCCTACAACAACGTGGTGCGCACCACCATCGAGGCCATGGCTGCGGTGTTTGGCGGCACCCAGTCCTTGCACACCAACAGCTTTGACGAAGCCATCGCGCTGCCCACCGAGTTCAGCTCGCGCATCGCGCGCAACACCCAACTCATCATTCAGGAAGAAACCCACATCACCAACGTGATCGACCCCTGGGCCGGCAGCTACATGATGGAAAAGCTGACGCAGGACATGGCCGATGCCGCCTGGACGATCATCGAAGAAGTCGAGGCCATGGGCGGCATGACCAAAGCCGTGGACAGTGGCTGGGCCAAGCTGAAAATTGAAGCCGCGGCGGCTGAAAAGCAGGCCCGCATCGACAGTGGCAAAGACGTGATCGTCGGCGTCAACAAATACAAGCTCCAGACCGAAGATGCGATTGAATCCCGCGACATCGACAACGTGGCGGTGCGTGACGGGCAGATCGAACGCCTGAAAAATATCAAGCAGAAACGCGACCCAGCCCTCGTCAATGCAGCGCTGGCAGCTATCACTTCTGCAGCAGAGTCCAATACCGGGAACTTGCTGGATCTGGTCATCAAGGCCATGCGTTTACGCGCCACGGTCGGCGAGGTCAGCGATGCGATGGAAACAGTTTACGGGCGCCACCGCGCCGATACCCAAAAGGTGACCGGCGTGTATGCAGCTGCTTATGACTCCGCTGAAGGCTGGGATGCCCTCAAAGCCGAAATCAACGCCTTTGCCGAAAAAGAGGGCCGCCGCCCTCGCGTGATGATTTCCAAACTGGGCCAGGACGGGCATGACCGCGGCGCCAAGGTCGTGGCCACCGCCTTTGCCGATCTCGGTTTTGACGTGGACATGGGTCCGCTGTTTCAAACCCCCGAGGAGTGCGCGCGCCAGGCGATTGAAAACGACGTGCATGCCGTCGGTGTCTCCACCCTGGCCGCCGGCCACAAAACCCTGGTGCCGGCCATCATCGCCGAGCTCAAGAAACAGGGGGCCGACGACATCATTGTCTTCGTGGGCGGCGTTATTCCGCGTCAGGATTACGAGATGCTGTATGACGCCGGCGTCAAGGGTATTTACGGCCCCGGCACGCCGATTCCGGCCAGCGCGAAAGACGTGCTGGAGCAAATCAAGAAGGCGATTGCCTGAAGGAGTTGGCGTCAGATCCCAATTCAAAACAACAATGCCGACGGAGACAAACAGCGTGCCGCGAAATGGAGCTTTCAATCCGGTTTCCCTTGCCGCGATCGTGCAGGGCGCAGGTGCGCAGCAACGTCGCGCCATCGCCAAGGCTATCACCCTGCTCGAATCGACCCGCGCCGATCACCGTGTGCTGGCCGATGAATTGCTGACGGCGCTGCTGCCGCACACCGGCAAGTCGTTTCGCCTGGGCATCAGCGGCGTGCCGGGCGTTGGCAAATCGACCTTCATCGAAGTACTCGGTCTGTACTTGATCAATCAAGGCCACCGTGTGGCGGTGCTCACCATCGACCCCTCTTCCACGGTCTCGGGTGGCTCCATCCTGGGCGACAAGACCCGCATGGAGAAACTTTCGATGCACGAGAGTGCCTATATCCGCCCCAGCCCCAGCAGCGGCACATTGGGTGGCGTGGCTGAAAAAACGCGCGAGGCCGTGCTGGTCTGTGAGGCGGCAGGTTATGACATCGTGATTGTGGAAACGGTCGGTGTCGGTCAATCGGAGACCGCTGTCGCCAATATGACCGACATGTTTGTTTTGATGCAACTGCCCAACGCGGGCGATGATCTGCAGGCCATCAAAAAGGGTGTGATGGAGCTGGCCGATCTGGTGGTGATCAATAAGGCCGATATCGACGCCATTGCCGCCCAGCGCGCGCAGCTGCAAATCACGGCAGCGATGCAACTGCTGGGACTGTTTGGTAGCCACGATGAAAAAAACTGGCACCCCAAGGCGCTGCAGCTCAGTGCCTTGAACGGGCAGGGCGTGGACACCTTTTGGGCGGCCGTGACCGAATTCAGAACCCTGCAAACCGCCAACGGCAAGCTGGCCGTGCGCCGCCAGCAGCAGTCGCTGGCCTGGATGTGGGAGCGCATTGACGCCGGTCTGAAACAGGCGTTTCGTCAGCATCCCGTAGTGCAGGCCTTGCTGCCCCAGCTTACCCAAGAGGTACTGGCAGGCCGCATGGCGGCCTCTACTGCAGCACGAAATATGCTCCTGGCCCAGATGAATAGAGCGTAAGTAGCTATAAAAACAATAGCAATAACCGAATCGCAATCAACGACAGAGACGATCAGGACTTCGTAAAGAAAGAAAACCATGCACGACATACTTGAACAACTTGAAGCCAAGCGCGAACTCGCCCGTTTGGGCGGGGGCCAAAAACGCATCGACGCGCAACACAAAAAGGGCAAGCTCACCGCCCGTGAGCGCCTCGAATTGCTGCTCGACGAGGGAACCTTCGAAGAGTGGGACATGTTCGTCGAACACCGCTGCGTCGACTTCGGCATGGAAGAAAACAAGATTCCGGGCGACGGCGTGGTCACCGGCTACGGCATGATCAACGGCCGTTTGGTGTTCGTGTTCAGCCAGGACTTCACCGTATTTGGCGGCGCGTTGAGCGAGGCCCATGCCGAGAAAATCTGCAAGGTGATGGACCAGGCCATGAAGGTCGGTGCGCCGGTGATCGGTTTGAACGACTCGGGCGGCGCGCGCATTCAGGAAGGCGTGGCGTCCCTGGGCGGCTACGCCGACGTGTTCCAGCGCAACGTCATGGCCAGTGGTGTCGTGCCGCAGATCAGCATGATCATGGGGCCGTGCGCCGGCGGTGCGGTCTATTCACCAGCCATGACCGACTTCATCTTCATGGTCAAGGACAGTTCCTACATGTTCGTCACCGGCCCCGAGGTGGTGAAAACCGTGACGCACGAAGACGTGACGGCCGAGGAGTTGGGTGGCGCCATCAGCCACACCACCAAGAGCGGCGTGGCCGATCTGGCGTTCGAGAACGATGTGGAGGCGCTGCTGATGCTGCGCCGCCTCTACAACTACCTGCCGCTCAACAACCGAGAAAAAGCGCCTGTGCGCCGCGGCGGCGACCCGGCCGATCGCATGGACATGAGCCTGGACACGCTGGTGCCGGACAACGCCAACAAGCCCTACGACATGAAGGAACTCATCGTCAAGACCCTGGACGACGGCGACTTCTTCGAGCTGCAACCTGAATACGCCAAGAACATCCTGATCGGCTTTGGCCGCATGGAAGGCCAGACCGTGGGCATTGTGGCGAATCAGCCGCTGGTGCTGGCGGGCTGCTTGGACATCAAGAGCTCGATCAAGGCGGCGCGCTTTGTGCGCTTTTGCGATGCCTTCAACATCCCGGTTATCACCTTTGTCGATGTGCCCGGTTTCATGCCCGGCACGTCTCAGGAATACGGCGGCATCATCAAGCACGGCGCCAAGCTGCTCTACGCCTATGCCGAGTGCACGGTGCCGAAGATCACCGTCATCACGCGCAAAGCCTACGGCGGCGCCTATGACGTGATGAGCTCCAAGCACTTGCGCGGCGATGTCAACTTTGCCTGGCCGAATGCCGAGATTGCGGTGATGGGGGCCAAGGGCGCGGTGGAAATCATCTTCCGCGAAGACAAGGGCGATCCGGCCAAGCTGGCCGCCAAGGAAGCCGAATACAAGGCCCGCTTCGCCAATCCGTTTGTGGCCGGCGCCCGTGGCTTTATCGACGATGTGATCCTGCCGCACGAAACGCGCAAACGCATCTGCCGTTCGCTGGTGATGTTGCGCGACAAAAAGCTTGAGAACCCGTGGCGCAAGCACGGCAATATTCCGCTGTGAGTGCAAGGTGCTGCTATGCCCAAAGCCGCTCACGCTTCGCAAGCCAAAGTGCTGACCGATATCCCCAATATCGGAAAGTCCATCGCGCAAGACTTGCGCGGCCTGGGCATTACGACGCCGGCCCAGGTGGCTGCCATGGACCCGATTGCGGTGTATGACGCCTTGCGCACCCCTATGGGGCATCGGCACGATCCCTGTGTGCTGGACACTTTTTTGGCTGCCAAGGACTTTATGAGCGGCGGTCCTGCGCTGCCTTGGTGGCACTTCACGCCGCTGCGCAAGGCTATGAAGCTGGGGGCTTGATAGATATGAGACTGAAAGCTGTGAGCCTATTTCGTTCCGGGTCAGGCTGCCTGGGTGCTCTGCTTCGTGTCCCCCGGCCTTCGGCCTCCTCCTTGACCTGCGCAGAACACCCAGGCAGCCTGACCCTTCCGTTGCGTGGTTTTCTTGGCCGCAGAAAAGACCATTCGCAGCGGCAGGCTTGGGGTATCTGCCGCGGCGAAGTCAAGGAGGAGGCCGAAGGCCGGGGGACATGAGCGGCGGCGGATACCCCAAGCCTGCTGCGGGCTCATACGGGCGAAGACTTGGTTTTGTACTGAATTCCAATCTTGCCGATTTCATAAAGTTAGGAAACCTATGTTTACAAAAATACTGATAGCCAACCGTGGCGAGATTGCCTGCCGAGTCATCAAGACGGCCCAAAAAATGGGCATCAAGACCGTCGCCGTGTATTCGGATGCCGACCGCGACGCCCGCCACGTACTGCTGGCCGACGAGGCCGTCAACATCGGCCCGGCGCCCAGCCGCGAGAGCTATTTGCTGGCCGACAAAATCATTGCGGCCTGCAAGCAGACCGGCGCGCAGGCGGTGCACCCTGGCTACGGCTTCTTGAGCGAGAACGCCGGTTTTGCCAAGCGCGTCGAAGAAGAGGGCATTGTCTTCATTGGCCCCAAGCACCACTCTATTGCCGCCATGGGCGACAAGATCGAGTCGAAAAAACTCGCTGGCAAGGCGGGCGTCAACTGCATCCCTGGCGTCAATGATGCGATTGATACGCCAGAGCGCGCCGTCGAGATTGCCCAGGGCATCGGGTATCCCGTCATGATCAAGGCCAGTGCCGGCGGCGGTGGCAAAGGCCTGCGCGTGGCCTTCAACGACAAGGAAGCTTTCGAGGGCTTCACCAGCTGCAAAAACGAGGCGCGCAACAGCTTTGGCGACGACCGCGTGTTCATCGAGAAATTCGTCGAGGAACCGCGCCACATCGAGATCCAGCTGATTGGCGACAGTTTTGGCAATGTGGTTTACCTGAATGAGCGTGAATGCTCGATCCAGCGCCGCCACCAGAAGGTGATTGAAGAAGCGCCATCACCTTTCATCTCTGAAGCGACGCGTAAAGCCATGGGCGAGCAGGCCGTGCAATTGGCCAAGGCCGTGAACTACCAAAGCGCGGGTACGGTGGAGTTTGTGGTCGGCAAGGACCAGAGCTTTTACTTCCTGGAAATGAACACCCGCTTGCAGGTGGAACACCCGGTAACCGAGTGCATCACCGGCCTCGATTTGGTGGAGCTGATGATTTGCGTCGCTGCCGGCGAGAAGCTGCCGTTGACGCAAGCCGAGGTCAAGCGTGACGGCTGGGCGATCGAATGTCGCATCAACGCCGAAGACCCATTCCGCAACTTCCTGCCCTCCACTGGACGCCTGGTGCGCTTCCAGCCACCGACCGAGACCATGTTTTCAGCCGATACCAGCCAGTGGTATGGCGTGCGGGTCGACACCGGCGTGCAGGATGGTGGCGAAATTCCCATGTTTTACGACTCAATGATCGGCAAGCTGATCGTGCACGGCAAAGACCGGCTCGATGCGATTGCCAAGATGCGTGAGGCCCTGAATGGCTTTGTGATTCGCGGCATCAGCAGCAACATCCCGTTTCAGGCGGCTTTGCTGGCGCACCCCAAATTTGTCGCTGGGGACTTCAACACCGGCTTCATTGCCGAAAATTATGCGCAAGGCTTTCGGGCCGAAGACGTGCCGCACGACGACGCCGACCTGCTGATCGCGCTGGCGGCGTTTGTCAACCGCAAGTACCGCAACCGCGCCACAAAAATCAGCGGTCAGATGGAAGGTCATGAGGTCGAGGTGGGAGAAGATTTTGTCGTGGTGACCCTGGGTCAGCAAGGCAGTTCCACGCCAACCCCAGTATCGGTCACGGATTTTGAAGGAAAAACAGGCTCTAGCGCAATCACAGTGGGCGCTAACAGCTACAAAATATGTAGCAACTACCGCCTCGGCGAGGTTCGCATCACGGGCACTTGCAACGGTGATCCGTTCACGGCCCAGGTCGAACGCGGTGGTCTGGCGAGCAAGAACCCGCTGGCCATCCGGGTCTCGCACAACGGCACGCAGATTGACGCGCTGGTGCTTTCCAAGCGTAGCGCCGAGCTGTATGCCCTGATGCCTTACAAGGCGCCGCCGGACATGAGCCGCTACGTGTTGTCGCCCATGCCGGGCCTGCTGGTTGAAGTGGCGGTGCAGCCCGGCCAGAAGGTGCAGGCCGGTGAGCGCGTGGCCGTGATCGAGGCCATGAAGATGGAGAACGTGCTGTTTGCCGCGGCCGACGGCGTGGTGGGCAAGGTGCTGGCGACCAAGGGCGAGAGCCTGACGGTGGACCAGGCGATTGTGGAGTTCGTCTGACCATGAGCCGCCCTTTCAAAGTGCTGGGTATCCAGCAAATCGCCATTGGCGGCCCCGACAAAACCCGGCTGCAGAAGCTCTGGGTCGAGATGTTGGGCCTGGAAGTGACCGGCACCTTCCGCAGCGAGCGCGAAAACGTGGATGAAGACATCTGTGCCATCGGCAGCGGCCCGTTCAAGGTCGAGGTTGACTTGATGCAGCCGCTGGACCCGGATAAAAAACCGGCCGTGCACACCACGCCGCTGAATCACGTCGGTCTGTGGATTGATGACCTGCCTCGCGCGGTGGAGTGGCTCACAGTCAAAGGCGTACGCTTCGCTCCGGGCGGCATCCGCAAGGGGGCCGCGGGCTTTGACATCTGTTTTCTGCACCCCAAGTCCAATGAAGAATTCCCCATCAGCGGCGAGGGGGTTTTGATCGAGTTGGTGCAGGCGCCGGCGGAGGTCGTTGTGGCCTTTGGCAAACTCGCGGCAGGAGCGATCTGACGTTGCGGTGTTGTGGTTGGGGTAAATGTTTGCGTTACGTCAAGAACTGACGCGACTATGGGCTCCCACTAGGGGATTCACCTGAGCGTTTTTTTGCACGCAGGCGTAGACTGTTTCCACCCCCAGCCGCTGCTGCGGCGCAAGCGGGGCAGAGGAGACAGATTTGCAGCCTACCAATCTGACCGATCCGGCTTATTTCCACAAAGTCGTTGACTGTCAATGGGCCTGCCCGGCCCACACCCCCGTTCCTGAATACATCCGCCTGATTGGTCAGGGTCGCTACAGCGATGCCTACATGATCAATTGGGTGTCCAACGTGTTTCCCGGTATTCTGGGTCGCACCTGTGACCGGCCTTGCGAGCCCGCTTGCCGGCGCGGGCGGGTCGAGGAAAACAATGGCGAGAAACCCGAACCGGTGGCGATCTGCCGGCTCAAGCGCGTGGCCGCCGACTTCAAGGACGACGTGAAAGGACGCATGCCGACGCTGGCGCCGCGCAACGGCAAACGTATTGCCTGCGTAGGCGCGGGGCCGTCTTCGCTGACGGTGGCGCGCGACTTGGCACCCTTGGGTTACGAGGTGACCGTATTCGATGGCGAGGCCAAGGCGGGCGGTTTTATCCGCACACAGATTCCGCGCTTTCGTCTGCCTGAGTCGGTGATTGACGAGGAGACGGGTTACATCCTGGATTTGGGTGTGGCGTTCAAAAGCGGCCAGCGCGTCGAGTCCATGAAGGCTTTGCTGGCACAGGGTTATGACGCCGTGTTTGTGGGTTGCGGGGCGCCCCGAGGGCGCGGCCTGGAGTTGCCGGGTCGCCAGGAGGCGGCGGCTCACATTCACATTGGTATCGATTGGCTGGCCTCGGTCTCGTTTGGGCATATCACCAGCGTAGGTCAGCGGGTCATCGTGCTCGGTGGCGGCAACACGGCCATGGACTGCTGTCGTTCGGCCCGGCGTCTGGGCGGCACCGATGTGAAGGTGATTGTGCGCAGTGGTTTCGATGAAATGAAAGCCTCGCCTTGGGAAAAGGAGGACGCAGTTCACGAGGGCATCCCGATCATCAACTTCCATGTGCCCAAGAGTTTCGAGCATCAAGACGGTCGATTGCTGGGCATGAAGTTCGAGGTGGTCGAGGCGGTGTATGACGGGCAGGGCCGTCGCAGCCTGGTGGCGATCGGCGCGCCGGACGTGTTCTTTGCCTGCGATACCGTGCTGGTGGCGGTGGGCCAGGAAAATGCCTTTCCGTGGATCGAGCGCGACAGCGGCATTGCATTCGATCGCAGCGGGCTGCCGCTGCTGGGCAAGGGTACTTTTCAGTCCACCGTGCCTCAGGTATTCTTTGGCGGTGACGCCGCTTTCGGGCCCAAGAACATCATCACCGCAGTGGCGCATGGACACGAGGCGGCGGTATCGATCGACCGGCTGTTGCATGGCGAAAACCCGGCCCGTCGTCCGGCACCGATGACCAACCTGATGTCGCAAAAAATGGGCATACACGAGTGGAGTTACCACAACGACGTGTCGGTTGACACGCGTTTTAAAGTGCCGTGGGCCAAAGCCGAAGTGGCCCTGGCCAGCATCCGGGTGGAGGTGGAGCTGGGCTTCGACGCTGCTACGGCCTTTCGGGAAGCCAGCCGCTGCCTGAATTGCGATGTACAGACGGTGTTCAATCGGGAAACCTGTATTGAATGTGATGCTTGTGTCGACATCTGCCCCATGGACTGCATCACCTTCACCGCCAATGGAGAGGAGGCTGACCTGCGCACCCGGTTGAAGGCGCCGGCGCTGCATGCCGGGCAGGACCTTTATGTGTCGGGTGAACTGAAAACAGGGCTCGTCATGGTGAAGGATGAAGACGTGTGCTTGCACTGCGGTTTGTGCGCCGAACGCTGTCCCACGGGCGCATGGGACATGCAGAAGTTCCTGCTCGACACGACCCAGGCGGGTCCGCAATGTCGTGATGGAAAAACCGGTAAACGTGTTCTGGAGGCCGCATGAAGCGCATCGAAGCCATCAACGATTTCGTCATCAAATTTGCCAATGTCAACGGCTCCGGTTCGGCGTCCGCCAATGAACTGTTCGCCAAGGCTATTTTGCGCATGGGGGTGCCGGTGAGCCCGCGCAACATCTTTCCCAGCAACATCCAGGGCATGCCCACCTGGTATGAAGCGCGGGTGTGCGAGAAAGGCTACCAGGGGCGGCGCGGCGGCGTGGACATGATGGTGGCGATGAATCCGCAGACCTGGGACGCGGATCTGGCGGAAATCGAGCCCGGTGGTTATCTGTTTTACGACAGCACACGGCCTGTTCCCCCTTCCAAATTCCGCGAAGACATTCACGTCATTGGCATGCCTTTGACCGAGATCAGCAACGCAGCCTATGCCGATCCCCGGCAACGCCAATTGTTCAAGAACATCATTTACGTCGGTGCCTTGTCGGTGCTGCTGGACGTCGAAGCCGATGTGTTCGAGAAGCTGTTTGCGCAGCAGTACAAGGGCAAGGAGATGTTGCTCGACGCCAATGTGCGGGCGCTTCACCTGGGGCGCGACTATGTCAAACAGCATCTGGACGCGCCGCTGGGCATCCGGGTCCGCCGCGCGGACAAGGTGGGCCAGCAGATCTTTACGGATGGCAACAGTGCTGCCGCACTGGGTTGCGTCTATGGCGGCGCTACGGTCGCCGCCTGGTATCCCATCACACCTTCGTCGTCCGTGCCGGAGGCATTTCAGAAGTACTGCGACAAGTACCGGGTAGACCCCGCAACCGGCCAGCATTACTACGCTATCGTGCAAGCCGAAGACGAATTGGCTTCTATCGGCATGGTCGTGGGCGCGGGCTGGAACGGGGCGCGGGCCTTTACTGCGACCTCCGGGCCCGGTGTGTCGCTGATGACAGAGTTTATTGGCCTGGCCTACTTCGCCGAAATCCCGGTGACCATCATCAACGTGCAGCGCGGCGGGCCCTCCACCGGCATGCCGACCCGCACACAACAATCCGATTTGCTCAGCTGCGCCTATGCCTCGCATGGCGACACCAAGCATGTGCTGCTGTTTCCGGAAGACCCGTACGAGTGCTTCGAGCACGCCGCTGCCGCGCTCGATCTGGCGGACCGTTTGCAGACGCCCATCTTCGTGATGACTGACCTGGATATCGGCATGAACCAGCGACTGTGCAAGCCCTTTGTGTGGGACGACGCGCAGGCCTACGACCGCGGCAAGGTCATGACGGCAGCCGAACTCGAAGCCGGGAAGGATTTCGGTCGCTACAAGGACGTCGATGGCGACGGCATTCCCTGGCGCACGCTACCTGGAACGCACCCGAGCAAAGGCAGTTTCTTCACGCGTGGCACCACGCGCGACCCCTATGCGCGTTACTCCGAGCGTGGACCGGACTACATCTACAACATGGAACGCCTGCTGCGCAAATTCAAAACGGCGGCTGATCTCGTGCCGCAGCCGGTGCTGCGCCAAGCGGATAACCCGACCCGCGTTGGTGTACTCTACTTTGGTTCGACCAGTCCGGCCATGCAGGAAGCGCTGGACGTGCTCACGGAAGAGGGCATCGATCTGGACGCCATGCGCTTGCGGGCGTTTCCTTTTCCCGAGTCGGTCAATCGCTTCATCGCCACGCACGACAAAGTGTTTGTCGTCGAGCAAAACCGGGATGCACAAATGCACATGCTCCTGGTGAATGAGCTGGCCGTCGATCCTGCGCGCCTCATCAAGGTCTTGCACTACGACGGCACACCCATCACCGCGCGCTTTATCACCCAGTTCATTGAGAAGAGTCTGCAACCGGCATCACCGCCCATTCAATTGACGCCCCTGCACAAGGAGGCCGCATGACCTACCTCGCAAAACCAGTGCTTCACCACCCGTCGCTGACCACCAACAAAGTTGGCTACACCCGGCGGGATTACGAAGGCCGCATCTCCACCCTGTGCGCCGGCTGCGGCCACGACTCGATTTCGGCGGCCATCATCCAGGCGTGCTGGGAACTGGACATTGAGCCGCACCGCGTGGCCAAGCTCTCGGGCATTGGCTGCAGTTCCAAGACGCCGGACTACTTTCTGGGCGCTTCGCATGGTTTCAATACCGTGCATGGGCGCATGCCGTCCGTGTTGACCGGCGCTAATTTGGCCAACCGCGACCTGCTGTACCTCGGCGTGTCAGGTGACGGCGACTCGGCGTCCATCGGACTGGGCCAGTTTGCCAACGCCATGCGCCGCGGTGTGTGCATGGCCTATATCGTGGAGAACAACGGGGTTTATGGCCTGACCAAGGGCCAGTTTTCCGCCACGGCAGACCGGGGTTCCAAAAGCAAAAAGGGTGTAATCAACAGCGACAGTCCGATTGATCTGGTGGGGCTCGCCCTGCAACTGGGTGCCACCTATGTGGCTCGCAGCTTTTCGGGTGACAAGGCGCAACTGGTGCCTCTCATCAAGGGTGCCATCGGGCATGGCGGGGCCGCGTTCATTGATGTCATTAGCCCCTGTGTGACCTTCAACAACCATGGCGGTAGCACCAAGAGCTACGACTACGTGCGCCAGCACAACGAGGCGGTCAGCCGAATTGATTTCATCACGCCACACAGTGAAATTACCACCGACTACGCACCGGGCGAGGTGGTGGAAGTGCCACAACATGACGGCACCAGCCTGCGACTGCGCAAACTGCACACCGACTACGATCCGACCGATCGCTATGCTGCCTTGAGCTATATCAATGCGCATCAGGCCCGTGGCGAAGTGGTGACCGGCTTGCTTTATCTGGATCCGCTCGCCACAGACCTGCATTTGGCGCTCAACACCAGTGACACGCCACTCAACCAGTTGGACGTCGCCCAGTTATGTCCGGGTTCGGCGGCGCTTGACCGGCTCAACGCCTCCCTTCGCTGATTTTGATGTGAGCAGGAGCGAAATCATGTCTGAACGTACCGTTTTTCAATCCATGTCACAGCGACATGTGGTGAGCCTGCCTCCGAAAGCCAGCGTGTGGGAGGCTGCGTGTGTCATGACCAAAGCCAACTGCGGCAGCGTTCTGATCATCGACAGCGCAGGGGTTATGCAAGGCATTCTGACCGAGCGTGACCTGATGACCCGCGTGCTGGCCAAGGCCCTGAATGCCGAAAAGACGCTGGTGTCCGAGGTGATGACGCACCAGCCCCAGTGCGTTGCGCCTGAGACGACCGTGCCAAATGCGGTGCTCATCATGATTGAGCGCGGATTCCGGCACTTGCCCATTGTGTCTTCGACCGGCAAAATTCTGGGCGTTTTCTCAGTTCGTGATGCCCTGCCGCGCGAGATTGGCAACGCCGTTAGTCTTGCCGAATTTCATGACCAGGTGAATGATGCGCTTGGGTAAGGCCTTGCCAAGTCGCTTGTTCACGCTCCTGCGGGCGGCATTTTGGGATAAATTTTGAAGCACGGATTGAATTTGTAAGCTTGCCGCTGGACTCCAGCCTGTATAAGGGCGGGTAAATTAAAACTATGAGCGAGACTGAGTCATGATCTTAGAAAGATTGCTTTCCCCGGCGCTGTGGTTGATGCGGCACCTGCGTCTTGCCGCCAAGTGCCTGCTGCTGGCGGCGATTTTGATGACGCTGCCGGTCGTGATGCTGCTTCAACATTTACTGACTGAATCTGCTGGCGCTGGTGCAGCCTGGGTGGCTTGGTTGAGTGGTGTGTGCGTGGTGTTGTCTGTGTATTTTTTGCTGGCCTTCCATCGGAGCATTGCCCAGGATTTGGGTGTGGTGACACAAGCCCTGGACCAGTTGGTGCGGGGTGATTTACGCTTGAGTCTGGTAACGCGCGGTCGGGATGAGCTTGCCAATCTGGCGTCGGCAACCAACAAGATTGGCGCCACGGTGTCTGCAATGGTGGCCAATGTGCGCAGTAATGCCGCTTTCGTCGCACATTCTGGCAAGAGTCTGGCGACGGGTAACCGTGAGCTGTCAGATCGGACCGAGCAGCAGGCGGCCAATCTGGAACAAACAGCGGCCAGTGTGGAGCAGTTGTCTTCCACCGTGCAAGGCAACGCGCAGACTGCGGCCCAAGCCAACGCTCAGGCTGCCAGCGTGCGCGATGTTGCCGATCGGGGCGCTTCCACCATGGCAGAGGCCATCGCATCGGTTGAGGCTATCCAGAGCAGCGCCAAACGGATGGATGAAATTGTCAGCGTGATCGACGGGCTGGCCTTTCAGACCAATATCCTGGCGCTTAATGCTGCCGTGGAGGCTGCCCGGGCGGGGGAGTCCGGCCGTGGTTTCGCCGTGGTTGCCAGCGAGGTCAGGTCCCTGGCCCAACGTTCGGCCGAGTCGGCCAAAGAGATTCGACAACTCATCGGCGCATCGTCTTCCCAGGTGGCGTCCAGCGTTTTGAGGATTCGCGCTGCGGGCAGCAACATCACGCAGATCGTGTCGGGCATTCGCGATGTGGCCACCAATATGTCGCAGATATCGACTTCCAGTGCAGAACAGAGCTCGGGGCTGACCGAGATAACGACGGCGGTGCGCCAGCTCGATGAAATCACGCAGCGTAACGCGCAGATGGTCGAGCATGCGGTGACGCAGGCATCCAATCTGGAAGGCCGGGCATCGACGCTGGTGGAGGCTGTGGCCATGTTCAAGCTGCAGCAGGGCTCGGCGGAGGAAGCGATTGAACTCGTCAACCGGGCTGTGGCGCAGCGCCGACGCAGTGCCTCTCGCGATTCATATCTGCGTGAAGTGACCGATCCCACTCAGGGGTTTCACGACCGCGATATGTATGTCTTTGTGCTTGACCGCAACGGTACTTATGTGGCGTTTGGTGGCAACCCGGCCAAGGTCGGCACTCGGGTGCAGGATATCGCCGGCATTGACGGACAGGGTCTGGTGGATGACATCCTGAACCAGGCGGCGATGGAGCCGGGCTGGGTGGAATATGACATCACCAACCCGACGACCGGACGCGTACAAAGCAAGATGTCTTTTGTGCAGCAGGTGGACGACCTGTTCGTCGGTTGCGGCGTTTACAAAAACCTGGTGCTCACTTAGTCCGGACCGACTTACCCAACGCCTTGCCCTGTATCACGCTTGGCCCGTGCGCGCTTCAGCGCCGCTTCAATTACGGCGCGTTTCTTGTCCAATACCGCGGGGTCGGTGTGCTGGGAGTGGTGGGGTAAGTCCGCCAGTTTCACCAGCGCCTTTTCTTCAAGCCTTTTTTCGTTCTCGGCCTCGTCCCGATTGCGTTTGTAGCTATGAAACAAATAGCGATTTTGTGCCAAATCGGCTTGAGGATGCGACCAGGCGGCCCAGCCGGTTGCAGTACCCGTCACATTTTCAAGCTCAATGCAATCCACCGGGCAGACTGGAAGGCACAACTCGCAGCCAGTGCAGTAGGCCTCGATCACCGTGTGCATCTGCTTGTTACTGCCCATGATCGCGTCGGTCGGGCAGACCTTGATGCACAGCGTGCAGCCGATACACCAGTTTTCATCAATGAACGCAACAGTGCGCGGACCCTCTGCGCCATGGATCGGGCTCAACACCAAGGCCGGCTGACCCGTGATGGCTGCCAGCCGTTCAATACCTTGTGCACCGCCGGGCGGACACTGGTTAATGCCCGCCGTGCCTTGTGCAATGGCCTGCGCGTAAGCCGCGCAGTCGGGGTAGCCGCAACGGGTGCACTGGGTTTGAGGCAGCGCCGCGAGGATAGTGGCGGCCAGCGCAGTCATTGCTATTTGCGCGTAACCTTCTTTGCTGCAGTTTTGACAGCCTCTGGTGCCCTATTGGCTGCCGCTGTAACTGGTTTTGTAGACGTGCTTGCTGCCTTCGCGGCAGAGGTCACTGCTTTGACCGGCTCAGCTGCTTTCGTCACGTTCACAGCGGAGGCTGCGACTGGTTTTGCAGCCGGCTGATGGGTCAGAATGAATGACTTGACCTGCGGGTACACCAGTTCACGCCAGCGGCGACCACTGAAGATGCCATAGTGACCGGCGCCGGGCACTTCCAGGTGTTTTTGCTCCGAAGCAACCACACCACTACAGATGTTATGGACGGCCTCAGTTTGGCCGGAACCGGAAATGTCGTCAAGTTCGCCTTCCACAGAGAATAAGGCGGTCGTAACGATGTCCTGGGGGCGCACACGTTCTATTTTTCCATCCACGCCCTTGACATCCCAAGTGCCGTTCACCAGACTGAATTCCTGAAAAACAACTCGAATCGTTTCCAGGTAGTAGTCCGCGTCCATGTCCAGCACAGCGTTGTACTCGTCATAGAACTTGCGGTGCGCTTCGGTGCTTGCATCGTCGCCCTTGATCAGGTCCTTGAAGTATTCGTAATGGCTCTTGGCGTGGTTGCTGGGGTTCATTGCCACAAAACCGGTGTGCTGCAGGAAGCCAGGGTAGACGCGCCGTCCAGCGCCCGGGAAGTTGGTGGGAACGCGGTAAATGACGTTGTTTTCAAACCATTCGAAGGGCTTGTTCATGGCCAGGTTGTTCACCGCCGTCGGGGACTTGCGGGCATCAATCGGGCCGCCCATCATGGTCATGCTCAATGGCGTCAACTCACCGCGGCTGGCCATCAAAGAAACGGCAGCCAGCACCGGCACCGTGGGCTGGCACACGCTGACCACGTGGCAATTGCCGTAAATGCCCTGCAGGTGGCGGATGAACTCTTGTATGTAGTTTACATAGTCATCCAGATGGAACTCACCCTCCGATAGCGGAATCAGGCGTGCATTTTTCCAGTCCGTGATGTAAACCTTGTGATCCTTGAGCATGGTCTTGACCGTATCGCGCAACAGCGTCGCATAGTGGCCAGACAAGGGGGCTACGATCAAGACGGCGGGCTGACCCTTGAGTTTGCCGAGCGTCGCCGGATCATCACTGAAACGTTTGAAACGGCGCAATTCACAAAATGGCTTGTCGATTTCAACGCGTTCATGAATTGCAATATCGACCCCGTCTACATCGATCGTGCGAATGCCAAATTCCGGTTTCTCGTAATCCTTGCCCAGACGATGCATCAAGTCATAGCCGGCTGAAATACGCTGTGCAAACGGGTTTTGCCCCAGCATTGAAAGCGGGTTGCCATAGACCTTGGCAGCTGACTGAGCCAAGTCAGTGAAAGGCTCCATCAGGGAACGTTGTGTTTCGTAGAGTTGGTAGAGCACGATGAATTCACTTTCAGGAAATGTTGCAGTGCAATATAACAGTTATAAAAGGCGTTGCATTGGAGTGGAAACACCAATTTTCTCGGCCATTTGTTACCTTTGTGTAAGCTTGAGGCCAGAAATCGTCTGCTACCGGGCAATTTAATTCCAGAGTGATGAATGCGAATAAATTAACATAGATTGGCGAACTTTGCCATCAGTGTTGCTTCGTGGCATTTAGGGGGGAACTTGATGCGCGGCTTTTTGGATGCTAGCGCGTTTGAATCACCCTAACCATTGAAAAAATGGCCAAAATGCCCTTCATTTTTCGGGGTCTCCGCTACCCCGTGAAAGCTAATGAAGACCGGCCCTTGTCACTTCTGCCCTGAGGCGATCCGGGCGACGGTCAAGACACCCGGCCCCGGACCTGCCCGCGCGAAATGGTTGTTTACTATAAAAACAATAGCTACTTGCGCTTATAGGACGGGGACTAGATGGCTATTTGATCTAAATAATGGTCAAACCACCTTGGCAATCGATGCACACACGTAATCAATGTTCTTGCTGTTCAGGGCCGCTACACACATGCGCCCGGTGTCCGTGCCGTACACGCCAAATTCGCTGCGCAAGCGTACCATTTGGTCTTTGGTCAAGCCCGAATAGCTGAACATCCCGATCTGGCTGGTGATGAAGCTCATGTCCTGCTTCACTCCGGCAGCCTTGAGGCCGTCCACCAGCTTCTGGCGCATGGCCTTGATGCGTACGCGCATCTCGCCCAGTTCCTTCTCCCACAAGGCCCGCAGTTCGGGGTTGCCCAACACGGCCGCCACAATCGCACCACCGTGGATCGGCGGGTTGGAGTAGTTGGTGCGGATCGCAATCTTGAGTTGGCTCAGAACGCGGCCAGCTTCTTCTTTGCTCTCGCAGACCACCGACAGGGCGCCGACGCGTTCGCCGTACAGGCTGAAGCTCTTGCTGAAGGAGGTCGAGACGAAAAAGTCCAGGCCGGCGGCGACGAACTTGCCGATGACCGCGCCATCTTCCTCAATGCCGTAGCCGAAGCCCTGGTAAGCCATGTCGAGGAAGGCGACCAGGTTTTTCGCCTTGACGGCCGTGATCACTTGATCCCACTGTGCAGCGGTGATGTCGTAGCCGGTTGGGTTGTGGCAGCAGGCGTGCAGCAGAATGATGCTGCCCGGCGCGGCGGCGTTCAGGTCGGCCAGCATGCCTTCAAAGTCGACACCGCGCTTGGCTGCGTCGTAATAGCGGTAGCTTTCGACCGGAAAACCCGCGTTGGTGAACAGGGCACGGTGGTTTTCCCAGCTGGGGTCGGAGATCAGCACGGTGGCGTTGGGATTGAGCTTCTTGAGAAAGTCGGCCCCGATCTTCAGGCCGCCGGTGCCGCCAATGCCTTGCACGGTCGCTACGCGACCGGACTTGACGGGTTCGCTGTCGGCGCCGAACACCAGACTTTTGACTGCTGCGTCATAGGCGGCAATGCCGTCAATGGGCAGGTAACCGCGCGCTGTGGGCTTGTCCATCATTGTCTTTTCGGCGGCCTGCACGCATTGGAGCAGGGGCAGCTTACCGTTGTCGTCGAAATACACGCCGACGCCCAGATTGACTTTGGCGGGGTTGGTGTCGGCGTTAAATTGCTCGTTCAAACCCAGAATCGGGTCGCGGGGGGCCATTTCGACAGCGGAAAAGAGAGACATGTGAGGGTCCTGTTAATGGAAGTCTGGAGAAAAGGCGGTTTGCCGCCAGGGTGCCAGGCATTTTAGCGGCCGATCCGTTCAGCACTTGACAGTGCGACGTCTGCGCAATTCGATAACATTCCGGGTTGCCCCGTATTTTTGAATAGTCTCCTCATGCCCGCACCCACCCCGATTGCTCTTGCCGCTACTGACGATGCCGCCACAGTGCGCACCGGCACATTTGTGCGTTTTCCCGACTCGCCATTCGAGTTGTACCAGCCTTATCCGCCGGCCGGGGACCAGCCCGAAGCCATCAACAAACTGGTCGAGGGGGTGAATGACGGCGAGGTATTTCAGACCCTGCTGGGTGTGACCGGCTCGGGCAAGACCTTCACCATGGCCAATGTGATTGCGCGCCTGGGCCGACCCGCCATTGTGTTTGCGCCCAACAAGACACTGGCGGCGCAGTTGTACAGCGAATTTCGCGAATTTTTCCCGAATAACGCGGTGGAGTACTTCGTCAGCTACTACGACTACTACCAGCCCGAGGCTTATGTGCCGCAGCGCGACCTGTTCATCGAGAAGGACTCTGCGATCAACGAACACATCGAGCAGATGCGCCTGTCGTGTACCAAGAGCGTGCTGGAACGGCGTGACGTGGTGATTGTGGCGACCGTCTCGGCCATCTACGGCATTGGCCAGCCCGAGGCCTACCACCAGATGGTGATGACGTTACGCGCAGGCGACAAAATGGGCCAGCGTGATGTGATCACCCAGCTGGTGCGCATGCAGTACCAGCGCAACGACATGGAGTTTTCACGCGGCAAGTTTCGGGTGCGCGGCGACACGATTGACGTGTTTCCGGCCGAGCACAGCGAGATGGCGATTCGCATTGAGCTGTTTGATGACGAGATCGAGTCGCTGCAGCTGTTTGACCCGCTGACCGGGCGCATCCGGCAGAAAATTCCGCGTTTTACCGTGTACCCAAGCAGCCATTACGTCACGCCGCGTGACCAGGTGCTGGCGGCGGTGGAAACCATCAAGGTCGAGCTGTCAGACCGGGTGAAAGAATTCGTGGGCCAGGGCAAGCTGGTGGAAGCGCAACGGCTGGAGCAGCGCACCCGCTTTGATCTGGAAATGTTGAACGAAGTCGGGCACTGCAAGGGCATCGAAAATTACACGCGCCACCTCAGCGGCGCCGCACCGGGCTCGCCGCCCGCCACCCTGACCGACTACCTGCCCAAGGACGCGATGATGTTTCTGGACGAAAGCCATGTGCTGATCGGCCAGTTTGGCGGCATGTACAACGGCGATCGATCGCGCAAGACCACGCTGGTGGAATACGGCTTTCGCCTGCCCAGCGCGCTGGACAACAGGCCGCTCAAGTTTGAAGAATTCGAAACCAAGATGCGCCAGGCCATCTTTGTCTCGGCGACCCCGGGGCAGTGGGAAAAAGACCATGCCGGGCAGGTGGTGGAGCAGCTGGTGCGCCCCACCGGGCTGGTAGACCCCGAAGTCGAGGTGCGCCCCGCCACCAACCAGGTAGACGACGTGCTGCAGGAAATCCGCATCCGCGTGGAGAAGAGTGAGCGGGTGCTGATCACCACGCTCACCAAACGCATGGCCGAGCAGCTGACCGACTATTTGAGCGACAACGGCGTGAAGGTGCGCTATCTGCACAGCGATGTCGACACGGTGGAGCGGGTGGAGATCCTGCGCGATCTGCGTTTGGGCACCTTTGACGTGCTGGTGGGTATCAACTTGCTGCGCGAGGGCCTGGACATTCCGGAGGTGTCCCTGGTTGCGATTCTGGATGCCGACAAAGAGGGATTTTTGCGCTCGGAACGTTCACTGATCCAGACCATTGGCCGGGCCGCGCGCAATCTGCATGGACGGGCGATTTTGTATGCCGACAAGGTCACCGAATCGATGAAAAAGGCGATGGGCGAGACCGAGCGGCGCCGCGCCACCCAGGTGGCACACAACCTGACCCATGGCATCACGCCGCGCTCGATCATTAAACAGGTGAAAGACCTGATTGACGGGGTGTACAGCGAAAAAGCCGGCAAAGAGGCCGACAAGCTGGAACGTGATGCGATGCAGCGGGCGCAGGTGGAGGAGATGAGCGAAAAAGACATTTCGCGTGAGATCAAGCGTCTCGAGAAGCTGATGCTGGAGCACGCCCGTAACCTGGAATTCGAGAAAGCAGCGCGGGTGCGCGATCAACTGGGTATTTTGAAGGAGCAGGCCTTTGGTGCGGCCGGCCACGATAATCTGGCTGTTATTGCGTCCGGGAGTGAAAAATCGTAGTTGTGAGTGATTTATCTAGTACCTGAGTGAATTACTCGGACTCTGTTATACTTGACTTAAATAGTCAACTAAATACGACTGAAGGAGTATGCGATGCGTCTCACCACCAAAGGCCGTTTTGCGGTCACCGCAATGATTGATCTGGGTCTGCGTCAAAGCAACGGCCCGGTGACCTTGGCCGCCATCAGCCAGCGCCAGCAGATTTCTCTTTCCTATCTGGAGCAATTGTTTGGCAAGTTGCGTCGGCACGAGTTGGTTGAATCCACCCGTGGCCCCGGCGGCGGTTACACCCTGGCGCGCAATCCATCTGAAATCACGGTGGCTGACATTATCGTTTCGGTTGATGAACCCATTGACGCAACACAGTGCGGCGGCAAGGAAAACTGCCTGGGCGAGGGTACTCGTTGCATGACGCATGACCTGTGGGCAGCGCTGAATGTGCGGATGGTCGAGTTTTTGGAGTCGGTGACGCTGCAAAAGCTGGTGGATGATCAATTGGCGAAAGGCCTGCAGATTGAAGATAAGCCTACGCTCAAGCGGGCGATTTCCAGCATGCCGGCGGTCAAGCCTATTCGCATGAACATACCGAACTCTGTTTTTGCGCTGGGAAATGCATTTTCCAAAATTTAACAGCACCCGGCCTTGGTCGATCTTCAAACAACAGTAGCAGTGAGCTAGCAATGGATACAACACCGCATTTCCCGATCTACATGGACTACAGCGCCACCAATCCCTGCGACGAGCGGGTGGTCGATGCCATGATCCCCTGGTTGCGTCAGCACTTTGGCAATCCGGCGTCCCGTAGCCATGCCTGGGGTTGGGAAGCCGAAGCTGCGGTTGAAAAAGCCCGCGAGCAGGTGGCCGCGCTGATCGGTGCCGACCCGCGTGAAATTGTCTGGACCTCCGGTGCAACGGAGTCCAACAACCTAGCGCTCAAAGGAGCTGCAGGCTTTTACAAGACCAAGGGCAAGCACATCATCACGGTCAAGACCGAGCACAAAGCGGTGCTGGACACCTGTCGCGAACTCGAGCGCCAGGGTTTTGATGTGACTTACCTTGATGTGCAGCCGGATGGGCTGATTGATCTGAACGCCTTCAAGGCTGCGATCCGTCCGGACACCATTCTGGCCAGCGTCATGTTTGTCAACAATGAAATTGGCGTGATCCAGGACATTGCCGCGATCGGGACGATCTGCCGCGAAAAAGGCATTGTTTTTCACGTTGACGCAGCGCAGGCCACGGGCCGGGTGGAGATTGACTTGAGCAAACTGCCGGTCGACTTGATGAGTTTGACAGCGCACAAGACTTATGGCCCCAAAGGCATTGGCGCCCTGTTTGTCCGTCGCAAGCCGCGTGTGCGGATTGAGGCGCAAATGCACGGGGGCGGGCATGAGCGCGGTATGCGCTCCGGAACCCTGCCAACGCACCAGATCGTTGGCATGGGCGAGGCGTACCGTATTGCCAAGGAAGAGATGACCGGCGAAAACGTGCGCATTCAGGCGCTGCATGACCGTATGCTGGCCGGCCTTCAGGGCATAGAGCAGGTGTTCATCAACGGCCACTTGGAAAAGCGTGTGCCGCATAACCTGAATATGAGTTTTAACTATGTGGAGGGCGAGTCCTTGATCATGGGTATCAAGGGGCTGGCAGTATCCAGTGGCTCCGCCTGTACCTCGGCCAGTCTTGAGCCCAGCTATGTGTTGCGCGCTTTGGGGCGCAGCGATGAGTTGGCGCACAGCAGCCTGCGCATGACGATTGGTCGCTACACCACCGAGGCGGAAATTGACTATGCGATTGAGACCATCAAAGTCAACGTCGCCAAACTGCGCGATTTGAGTCCTTTGTGGGACATGTACAAAGATGGAATTGATATCAGCACCATTCAGTGGGCTGCGCACTGAATATTTGAACTTTGCGGGACAGGCCGCAGCGGCGCGGTCGCAAGCCCTGTTCTCAACTGACTGAAGGAAATAAAATGGCATATTCTGACAAGGTCATAGACCACTACGAAAACCCCCGTAACGTCGGCTCGTTCGAAAAGGGTGATGAATCGGTCGGTACCGGCATGGTCGGAGCGCCCGCCTGCGGCGACGTCATGAAGCTGCAGATCAAGGTCAACCCGGTAACTGGGGTAATTGAGGATGCACGCTTCAAGACTTATGGTTGTGGCTCGGCCATTGCCTCGTCGTCCCTCGTGACGGAATGGGTCAAAGGCAAGACACTGGATCAGGCCGCGGCGCTTAAGAATAGCGAGATTGCTGAAGAGCTGGCGCTGCCACCGGTCAAAATTCATTGCTCCATCCTGGCTGAAGATGCCATCAAGGCTGCGGTGAACGACTACAAACAAAAACACAACGTAGCACTGACACACTGACATGGCCGTTACGCTGACAGAAGCCGCTGCCCGGCACGTGACCCGCTACCTTGCCAAACGCGGCAAGGGCGTAGGGGTGCGACTGGGCGTCAAGACCACAGGCTGCTCGGGTCTGGCTTATAAACTTGAATACGTGGACGAAGTCGGTCCTGAAGACCTGGTCTTTGAGGGCCACGGCGTCAAGGTGCTGATCGAGCCCAAAAGTTTTGCCTACCTTGATGGCACTGAGCTTGATTTTGTCCGTGAAGGCCTGAATGAAGGCTTCAAGTTCAACAACCCGCGCGAGCGTGATCGCTGTGGTTGTGGTGAGTCTTTTCGCGTATGAATCTGCAGTCAAACGATTTCGAACTCTTCGGTCTTCCTCCGCAATTTGCACAAGACCGCACGGCCATTGACGCGCGTTGGAAAGAGTTGCAGCGCGAAGCGCATCCCGACAAGTTTGCAGCACAAGGCGCTGCGGCGCAGCGCGTGGCGATGCAGTGGTCTGTGCGAATCAATGAGGCCTACCAGCGGCTCAAGGAGCCTCTCCACCGCGCCGCCTATTTGTGCGAGTTGAATGCCGCTCCGGTGAATGCCGAGAACAACACGGCCATGCCTGCTGCGTTCTTGATGCAGCAAATGGAATGGCGCGAGGCCCTGGATGAGGCGAATAGCGCGGCTGACCTGGATGCGCTCGGTGCGCAAGTCCTGGCGGCCCGGCGCGAGGCGCTGAAAAAATGTGGCCAATTGCTGGACGAGCAGCAGGACTACAAAGGGGCGGTGCAGCAGGTGCGGGGACTGATGTTCATCGAGAAGTTCGCCAACGATGTCGATGCCCGCCTTGACCGAATGGACACTGAGGAGCGGGGACAATAGCGCCTCGAATCCGACAAAAAGTACACATGGCGCTTCTACAAATCTCCGAACCCGGTCAGACCCCCAACCCCCATCAGCGACGTATAGCGGTAGGCATTGATCTGGGCACCACCCATTCGCTGGTCGCCGCAGTGCGTCATGGTGTGGCCGAATGCCTGCCTGATGCACAGGGCCGTGTCATCTTGCCGTCGGTTGTTCGCTACCTTCAAGGTGGTGGCCGGCAAATCGGCTTCGACGCTCAGGAGGCGCTCGCGCTGGATCCCGAGAACTCCATCGCTTCGGTCAAACGTTTCATGGGGCGCAGCGTCGCGGATGTCACCGGGCATGGCAGGCTACCCTACCATTTTGTCGATCACCCGGGCATGCTTGGCTTGCAGACGGTTCAGGGTGAGAAATCACCGGTGGAGGTGAGCGCCGATATTCTGGCTACCTTGCGTTACCGCGCCGAAGATACTTTTAGCGACGATCTGTTTGGCGCCGTGATCACGGTGCCGGCGTATTTTGATGACGCACAGCGTCAGGCGACCAAAGACGCCGCGCAGTTGGCCAGCCTGAATGTGTTGCGGCTCATCAACGAGCCCACTGCGGCGGCAATCGCTTACGGACTCGACAATGCCAGTGAAGGCATTTACGCCATCTACGATCTCGGCGGCGGCACCTTTGACATCTCGATTTTGCGACTTACCAAAGGCGTCTTCGAAGTAGTGGCCACGGGCGGCGACTCGGCGCTCGGCGGTGACGACTACGACCATGCGCTGGCCGATTGGGTATTGGCGCAAACCGGCACGCGGGCGCTGTCGGCATCCGACAAGGCCGTCCTCAAGGTGGCCGCCCGTGCCTGCAAGGAAGCGTTGACTGCTGCAGAATCAGTAGCATTCTCTGCTGAATTGACGGGGGCTGCAGTCATATTTGATGTCAATGTTTCGCAGTTTGAGACCGTCACGAGCAGTCTGACTGCCCGAACCCTTGCAGCCGTGCGCAAAGCCTTGCGCGATGCCAGGCTGTCGGTGGACGAGGTCAAAGGCGTGGTCATGGTGGGGGGCTCTACCCGCATGCCGCAAATTCAAAAAGCCGTGGCCAGTTTCTTTGGCCGCGAGCCGCTGAACAACCTCAACCCCGATGAAGTCGTGGCCCTGGGCGCAGCTATTCAGGCCAACCAACTGGCGGGTAACAACTTGGCAGGTGACTTGCTGTTGCTGGACGTGATTCCCCTGTCCCTGGGCATTGAGACTATGGGCGGGCTGGTGGAGCGCATCGTGCCGCGCAACGAAACCATTCCGACTGCCAAGGCGCAAGACTTCACGACCTACAAAGACGGCCAGACTGCACTGGCTCTGCATGTCGTGCAGGGTGAGCGAGACTTGGTGGCCGACTGCCGCAGTCTGGCGCGCTTTGAGTTGCGCGGCATTCCGCCGATGGCCGCAGGTGCCGCACGCATCCGGGTCACCTTCACCGTGGATGCGGACGGGCTCTTGAACGTCAGTGCCAAAGAGCAGATCAGTGGTGTGGAAGCCCGCATTGACGTCAAGCCCTCGTACGGTCTGGCCGATGATCAAATTGCCAGGATGCTGCAAGACAGCTTTACCACGGCCGAGGCAGACATGAAAGCCCGTGCGCTGGTCGAGGCACGTGTCGATGGTGACCGCATGCTGCTGGCGACGCAAAGCGCGCTGGCGGCCGACGGCGATTTGCTCTCTGACGCCGAACGTGCCGATATCGATGCACTGATGGTTGCGGTACACGCCGCAAGGCCGCTGGAGGACGCGGCCCTCATTGAGGCCGCCACACAGGCGCTGGGCAAGGGCACCGAGGCATTCGCCGCCATGCGGATGAACCGGGGCATTCAAAAAGCACTGGCCGGAAAGAACATCGAGACGGTCTGAACCAGACCCACCGGAACAATACATGCCCATCATCAAAATACTGCCCCATCCCGAGTACTGCCCGCAGGGCGCCGAAATATCGGCACCTGCCGGCACCTCGGTTTGCGAGGCCTTGCTGGACAACCATATCAACATCGAGCATGCATGTGACATGGTGTGTGCTTGCACGACCTGCCACGTTATCGTGCGTGAAGGGTTTGCGTCACTGAATGAACTCGATGAAAACGAGGAAGATCTGCTCGACCGTGCCTGGGGCCTGGAGCCCAATTCGCGGCTAAGTTGCCAAGCCATACTCGCACAAAAAGACTTGGTCGTGGAGATCCCCAAGTACTCTATCAATCATGCCAAAGAAGCTCACTGACTGTTAACCGCCCCATGCGTCAAATTTTTTTGGATACCGAAACAACAGGCCTGTCAGCCGACAACGGTGACCGCGTGATTGAAATTGGCTGCGTTGAGTTGTTCAACCGGAAACTGACCGGCAACAACAAGCATTTTTACTTGAACCCCGGGCGTGAAAGCCACGAAGAAGCGCTCAAGGTGCACGGCATTACCAGCGAGTTTTTGAAGGACAAGCCCAAGTTCGACGCTGTGGCAGACGAGCTGCTGGCGTATCTGCAAGACGCCGACATCGTCATTCACAACGCAGCTTTTGACGTGGGGTTTTTGAACAAGGAACTGGCGCTGATGGGTCGCCCCTTGTTCAAGGACTATGTGGCCAGCGTGACCGATACCTTGGTCATGGCCAAGGAGATGTTCCCTGGCAAGCGCAATTCACTGGATGCGCTGTGTTCGCGGCTGGGTGTTGACAATTCAGGGCGAACCCTGCACGGCGCCTTGCTGGATGCTGAACTGCTGGCCGATGTGTATATCAACCTGACGCGAGGGCAGGATGCCTTGCTGATCGATGTGGGCTCGACGGAAAGTACGGGACTCAACGTTGTGGCAATTGACCTGCTTGGTTTTGATCTGCCGGTGCTGGCCGCCAATGACCAGGAGATTGCCGCGCATGAAGAGGTTCTCAAGCAGATTGACAAAGCCAGCAGCAGTAAAACGGTTTGGCGTTTGTCGGCTTAAAAGTATGGCATAATTCTAGGCTTTCCTGAAACGAATTCAGGGCGGTTAGCTCAGGGGTAGAGCACTGCATTCACACTGCAGGGGTCGCAAGTTCGAAACTTGCACTGCCCACCAATTTATTGGTAATAGATCAAGGACTTACGAGAAATCGTAAGTCCTTTTTTATCGCCTCTGCGAAAAACGGTGGATGGGGTAGATGCCATTCATCGTTTCCCGGGGACTATTTTGAATTGCACAATAAGCGTATATTCGAATCAACGAAATTAAGAGCAGGGCGTCATGCCTGCATGCGAAATTCCTATGGCAAAACCTTCAGTACACGTGACCCCATCCGAACTGGATAAACCGGATGAAGTCTTTGACATGGCCGCGGAGTTATTCCGGGTCATGTCTGCGCCCATGCGGCTGAAAATTATCAGTTGTCTTTGCGATGGCGAGAAGAATGTGAGCTATCTGCTCGGGAAAATCGACACCACCCAGCCCAATATGTCGCAGCACCTGAATACCCTGTATCAGGCGGGAATTCTGGGAAAACGGCGCGAAGGCGTCCAGATTCATTATCGAATCATTGACGACCGGGTAGCCGCCCTTTGCCGTGCCGTGTGCACGCAGATTGCGACTGAGGGAAACTTCCAGGATACCTGACCGTGCAGGGTGCAGACTCCCGGCTCGAAGTGCATCAGGGCTTGATGTAGACGAAGCCTTCTTTGGCTTGCAGTTTGGCTGCTTCCGAAACGCCTGAAGGCACAATTTTGGTCTCCATCAGGAGCTTGTCGGGCGCAATATTGCGCACTGTCAGGGTGTTGTTGCAGACACGGAATTCGACGCCACGACCGGCGAGCGTACTCACCGACGAGCTGAATTCACGTCCCCGGCTGTCTTTTGCGTCCTGCAGCAGGAAATCAATGCCGGGTCCATTGGTGACCACCACAATCCTCGCCTTGGGGTCTGCGTCCAAATGATTCTGAATGTTATTCAGCGCTGCTGCAGCCGTGTCAATGCCCGTGGTGATGTGATAGACGGCTTTGACGTCTTGTGCGCTGGCAAAGCTGACCCAAGCGGCCAGGACGAAGGTGAAAAGTAGTTTGTACATGGATTGTCTCCTATAGGAATTTTGGGGTGTTGACCGGGCCCTGAGCAAACCGGAACCGCGTCATTAGACGCATTCCGGCGCCCCGCATTCACGTCTTTGATGCACGTCCTTCGGGTTTGTACGGTATTTGATTCCACGTTGAATGTATTACCATTTGCGTATATAAGATGCGGCGAATAAATATTCCAACAGATTCTTTTTGCCAGCCGCAAGCGTCCGGATTGTGAATACTTCAAGGAGACAACATGAAAAAACGGATCAAAGGGCTGGCAGGCATCGCGCTGGCCACCTTGTCCGCGTGGGCCATGGGTGCCGACGCATTGCAGGTGCGCAGCATGGCGGCGTCCTGTGCCGGTTGCCATGGCACCAGCGGCGTCGCCCAGCAGGGAATGGAGTCCCTGGCCGGTCAGTCCAAAGAAGATTTACTCAAAAAAATGCTTGACTTCAAAACTGGCAAAAAGCCCGCCACGCTCATGCATCAGCTCTCCAAGGGCTACTCGGATGAGCAACTTGAGCAACTGGCCAGCTATTTCGCTGCCTTGAAAAAATAAGGGAGCCCGCCATGAAACGTCGTCAATTTGTGCAAACCGTCGGTGCCATCGGCGCGCTAGGTCTGATGTCGGGCTGTTCGACCACCGGGGCCAGTCGCGGGCCCAAAGTGGTGGTGGTCGGGGGCGGATATGGTGGCGCCACCGCCGCAAAATACGTGCGCATGTGGTCCGATTACGGTATTCAGGTCACACTGGTGGAGCCCAATGCGTCGTTTATTTCCTGCCCGATCTCCAATCTCGTGCTGGGCGGCAGCAAGACCATGGCCGACATCACGACGCCGTATGACAACCTGGTCAAGCGCCACGGCGTCAATCTGGTGCGTGACATGGTCACCTCCATTGATGCGGAGAAGCGGCTGGTAAAACTCGCCAGTGGAGGCGAATTGCCTTATGACCGTTTAATCTTGTCGCCTGGCGTGGACTTCATGTGGGACACCCTGCCTGGTATGGCCAAGGCCGGCGCGCAGGACAAGGTGCTGCATTCCTGGAAAGCCGGCACCCAAACGGTCGCCCTGCGCAAACAGCTTGAAGCCATGCCGGATGGTGGCGTGTATGCATTGTCGATTCCGCTGGCTCCCTACCGATGTCCTCCCGGCCCGTATGAGCGGGCCTGCCAGGTGGCGCACTACTTCAGCAAAACAAAACCCAGGAGCAAGGTGCTGATCCTGGACGCCAATGACGACGTCACCTCCAAAGGTCCCTTGTTTAAAAAGGCGTGGGCAGAGCGTTACAAAGGCATTGTCGAATACCGTCCCAAGCATGGTGCTGTGGATGTGGATGCTGCCGCCAACACATTGAAGTTTGAGTTCAATGACGAGGTCAGGGCCGACGTGCTCAATGTCATTCCCGGCATGCGAGCGGGCGATATTGCGGTCAAGACCGGGCTGGCCACGGCCAACAAGCGTTGGTGCGAAGTGGACTTCTTGACCTTTGAATCCAAGGCTGCGAAAAACATTCATGTGCTGGGGGACTCCATTCAAATCTCCCCCGCCATGCCCAAGTCGGGTCACATGGCCAACCAGCACGGTAAAACTTGCGCCGCGGCCGTTGTCGCCTTGCTGACGGGCAAGGCACCCAACGACATGCCAATTTACAACAATACCTGCTACAGCTTTGTCAGTGACGAGGATGTGGTGCACGTGGCCAGTGTTCATCGCTACGACGCAGAGAAGAAAACCATGCTGACTGTGGCTGGTTCTGGAGGCGTGTCCAGTGGTGCCAACGAGCTGGAGGGACGCTACGCTCTGGCTTGGGCGCGCGGCATCTGGGCCGATACACTGGGTTGATCAAATGAAAACTGTCAGTAAGTGGAGTGCAGTGGCCGCGTGCCTGATGGTGGGTTCCGTTTGGGCCCAGGCGGATGAGGCCCGGGCGAAGAAAATTGTGTCTGGCGTCTGTTTCCTGTGTCACGGCGCTGAAGGGGAATCGTCCAGTGAGGTGTTCCCCCGGCTTGCTGGCCAGCACTGGGAATACGTCGCCAAGCAGCTGGAGAACTTCAAATCCGGCAAGCGCAAAAGCACCACCATGGTCGACATGGCTGCCAAACTCACGTCCGATGAAATGGTCGCGCTTGGCAAGTATTTTGAAAAAATGTCGGTGTCCCCTGAACCGGCCAAGGATGCTGAGCTGGCCGCTGTCGGCAAGTACATTTTTTATTCAGGCGACAAGTTCAGTGGCGTGGCGGCGTGCGCCAGTTGTCACGGCAAAGAAGCCATGGGGACGGCCGCACTGCCGCGCCTGGCCGGCCAGTACGCGTCCTATATTGAGATGCAGCTCAGGCATTTTGGAAAACGTGAACGTACCAATGACAACGCCGTCATGCATGCCATTGCTAACAAAATGACAGCGCTTGAAATGGCTGCCGTGGCCGAATACTTGGGCGGCAAGTAGTGCCGTGATTCAGGTTGCGAGTGCCGCCTGTGTTTGTTTCTTGCTGGCGGACGTGCTGACGGCGACCGGATCCAGCAGGCGGTCAGTCAGACCGGCACCGGCCCACATGCCAACCAGTGTCACCCAGGCGGTCAATGCAAAAACGGCACCGCCAGTCATGCCGGCACCCACGGCGCAACCGCCGGCCAGCATGGAACCAAAACCCATCAAGATAGCGCCAGCGATATAGCGACGCATGCTGTAGCCATCCTTGAATCCTTCGAGCTTGAGGTCCTTGCCTATCCAGGCCCCGACAAAGGAGCCGACAAATACGCCTGGCAACAGGCCAAAATCAAATCCGATGGCGGGTGTCGGTGAGGCCAGCACGCGCATCAGCCACTCCGCCGAAGGGCCGCTGAAAGTCAGGCCCTGCACCTGGACCACCTGGAACGAATTGATTGATATGAGGTGGGTGTACCACCATCCGGCTGCTACCGCCAGGCCGGTGCCGATGCCGCCGACCCATTTCCAGAAGCCCCACCCGCTACGCACCGAGAAGAACAGCGCGGCAGCAAACCACACCAGTCCAAAGAGAAGTCCGCCCCAGTGGCCCAGGCCGGTAATGGCCAGCAAGTCACGCGAACTACCCCCTTCTACGGTCCACCAGGTGCTGATGGTGTTGCGCAATGGCGCCAGAGATCCTGAGAGCGAGGCCTGGGCCGTGACGGCAAAGATCAGGCCAGACAGCAGCGCCCGCAAGTTGCCATTGGCCGACAAAATCAGCAAACGACTGGCGCAGCCCCGGGACATGATCATGCCAGCACCAAACAGCAGGCCTCCGATCAAGGCGCCGGAGATGCTGCCGCGTGTCGCAATTTGGCGTGCTGTGCTCACATCCAGCGAATGCGTCAGGATGAGCAACTGAACGCCAACGACGGCACTGGAAAACGCGAGCAACCACACGGAGAGTTTTTCGCCGAATTTTCGATGCCAGAACTCGATAGCTGCAGCCCGCATGCAGAATTTTGAACGCTGGGCAAAAAATCCAAATAAAACACCTATAACAAGACCCCCAAGCGCCAGGACCAAGCTATCACCATAGCGCTCAAGAATGCTTGCAGGGTTCATACGGATTCCAAATAGTTCAGTAATAGCTTATATTAATGGTAAGTTTGAAAACCTGAGTGCTGTTTGATCTTGCTCAAGTTTTGTTTTGATGAGCTCCCGTGAGCTGATGCGGCGCAGATCGCCTTATTTTGGACAACCCATGAAGACAATGAGAGACTCGTTTCTGTGGCACTGCACGGTCGCACTGCTGGTCACGCTGAGCACCGCAATGGCCTGCGCTGACGAGGTGCCCGCCATGGTTGCTCACAAGGTGTCGGCTTCCGCCTGGTACGTGGAGGGCGTGTCCGCCCTGGGCTCGCCAGCCAACCAGAACTTCATCTCCAACGCGGCCTTTGTGGTGACGCCTGCTGGCGTGGTGGTGATCGATGCGCTCGGGTCGCCTGCCTTGGCGACGCGTTTGATCGCCGAGATCCGCAAAATTACGCCACAACCCATCACCCATCTGATCGTGACGCATTACCACGCCGACCACATCTACGGTCTGCAGACGTTCAAGGCGCTGGGAACCCGAATCATTGCGCATGGTGCGGCACGGGCGTATCTGAATTCGGAAACCGCGCGCCTGCGACTTGAGGCGTCGCGCCAAGAACTCGCGCCCTGGGTCGACGCCCAAACCCGGCTGGTCGAGGCAGACGAGTGGATAGATGCTGAAAAAGAATTCGCGGTGGGGGGTGTGCGTTTCCAGCTCAAACCCGTGGGTCCGTCGCACACGCCGGAAGATATGGCAATTTACATGCCCGCGGAAAAAGTGTTATTTGCTGGCGATCTGGTGTTTCGCAGCCGTATCCCTTTTGTTGGCCAGGCTGACAGTCGTCACTGGATCGCTGCGCTCGATAACCTGCTCGCCTTTGATACGAACATCATCGTGCCTGGTCATGGCCCCCTTTCCAGCGAAGCCCGCAAGGACATGCAGCTCACGCGCGACTACCTCGTTTATCTTCGTACCTCCATGGGACAGGCGGCAAAGAACCTCGAACCATTTGAAGAGGCCTACAAGTCCACGGACTGGACCCAATTTGAACACCTGCCCCTGTTTCGGGTCGCCAATCGCATGAACGCCTATAACACCTACCTGCTGCTCGAACACGAGGCCAATTGATGCTGATACCTCTACAGCCTCTCTCGCGTCGTCTGCTGCTGGCGGGCGCTGCTGTTTCTGCCTGGAGGTCAAGTCAGGCCGCGCCAGTTACCTTGCCCACGCCAGTGTCACTGCCTGATGAGCTCGCACAGGCCCTGAAAAAAGGCAGTCCCTTGCTGGTGTTGGTCAGCCTTGAGGGTTGCCCGTTCTGCAGAGTGGCCCGCGAGAACTATCTTGGCCCCATGCGCGAGCAGCAGGGATTGGATGTCGTGCAGGTTGACATGCGCAGCAGCAGGACGATCAAGGGCTTCAAAGGGGAGACCCTCACCCAGGATGAATTGATCCGCGCCTGGCGCATCAAGGTGGCGCCTAGCGTCCTGTTTTTTGGACGTGGTGGTGTGGAAGTCGTTGAGCGCCTGGTGGGTGGCTACATACCTGACTTTTACGGGGCTTATCTCGATGACCGGCTGCGTCTGGCGCGTGCGGCGCTGCGATCCTGATACCCAGGTTCTATTTTGCCGAGACTGGGGTCTGGAGAGTCCAAATGAACTATACGCAAAAGCTCACCTTGTCGATGATCGTGCCAACAGCCATGGTGGCTGGGGCCGGCTCCGCGGTGGTTCTCGGAGCCAGTTGGCTCCAGGGGCAGGCGCGCACCGAGTCGTCCCAGGTCATCGCCGACTACTTGACGCTCGGAGGGGCGCTCACGGCATTGTTGACAGCGATTTGTGTCCTTGCCTGTATCGGTTTCACCGTCTGGATTCGACGCACCGCCCTGAGCGTCTTGGGCGGTGATCCATCGGAGTCCCGTGTGGCCCTGGCTGCTCTGGCCGATGGCAATTTGGCGGTCAGCATTCCACAAGCCAGGGATGGCAGCTTGTTGCACTCACTCAAACGTCTGGCGACTGTTCTGCAGTCGACGCTTGGGGATATTCGCAGTGCAACGCAAAGTATTTCAGTGGCTTCCAGCGAAATTGCCATCGGCAACCAGGACTTGAGCGTGCGCACTGAGCAAACTGCCAGCAACCTGCAGTACATTGCATCGAGCATGGAGCAGCTCACCATGGCCGTGAGGCAATCGGCCGATGCTGCGCGCCTGGCCAAGCAGTTGGCCGCCTCAGCTGCTGAAGTGGCGGCTCGCGGCGGCGAAGTCGTCGGTCACGTTGTTAGCACCATGTTGGATATCAACCACCGCTCCAGGAAGATAGCCGACATCATCGGCGTCATCGATGGCATTGCCTTCCAGACCAACATTCTGGCCCTCAACGCCGCCGTGGAGGCCGCTCGTGCCGGCGAGCAGGGCCGTGGCTTTGCCGTGGTGGCATCCGAGGTGCGTAGCCTGGCTGGTCGCAGCGCAGAAGCGGCCATGGAAATCAAGAAGCTGATCAATGCCTCGGTCGATAAAGTGGAATCCGGTTCGCGGCTGGTGCAGGAGGCCGGCAACACCATGGACGAGATCGTGGGCTCGGTCAGAAAAGTCAGTGACATCATTGGAGAGATCTCGGCGGCTTCAGCCGATCAGTCCGAGGGCATCGGCCAGGTGAGCATGGCAATCGCTCAGCTTGACCAGATGACGCAGCAGAACGCCGCGCTGGTGGAGCAGTCAGCGGCGGCGGCCGAGAGCCTCAAGGGGCAGGCACACCATCTGGCGCAGGCGGTCGCGGTGTTCAAAGTGTCGGACAGCCAGCTACGCCGGTTGGGTCAAAATTTCAATTACCAAGGTAAGTAGCCCTCGATGATCCCGATAAATACAGAATCCGCCTGGCGTGGCCGATCAAATTGCAGCACCTGCGGCATGCGCGACCTGGCCCTGTTTGCCGACCTCAACGAACAGGATTTCGGCATGATTCATGCGCCGATTGACGACCTTGCGTTCAAGCAGGGTGCGACGCTTTATGACGAGGGCAGCCGTGCACAAGGTGTGTTCACGGTGCGCACCGGCATGATCAAGTTGGTGCGGGTGACCTCCGATGGGCGGCATCGCATCGTGCGCGTGCTACGCCCCGGCGATGTGGCCGGGCTGGAAGCCTTGGCGACCTCGCGCTACGACAGCGAAGCGGTGGCCCTGACTGACGTTGCCGTGTGCCGGATTCCCCTGGAAGTGATTCACACTTTGGGTGGCAGCAGCCATCGCCTTCACCACATGCTCATGCAAAAGTGGCAAAAAGCGCTCAAGGATGCAGATGACTGGCTGGCCGACCTCAACTTTGGCACGGCCAGGCAGCGGGTCTCCAACCTCATTCTCAAAATGCGCAGTCCCGCTGACAGCCAGATCAGCACACTGTTCGCGCGGGACGACATGGGCGCCATGCTGAACCTGAAGTTGGAGACCGTCAGCCGCGAGGTCAGCCGCCTGGTGCGCGAAGAGGTGATAGAGCCGCAGGACCGACTGGGGCGTGTTTATCGGGTGCAACAACTGGCGCGTTTGCAGGTCGCCTGAACGCTGGCAGCGCGGCGCTGCGTGTGACTCAACGCGTCAGGGCCATGAACAGCTTGGGCAGTTGCTCGGGCAAACGCTCAATATGGTCAATCACCGTGTACTGGTGGCCGAATATGTCGCTCACGTAGGCGTCGGCCTTGGGGTCCAGGTTGATGCAGTAGCTGAAGATACCTTGCTGGTCCAGCTCTCTGACCGATTGACGCGCATCTTGAATCAACAGGCGTTCATCGTGCGCGTCGACATCGGACGGCTGTCCATCGGTCAGGACCAGCAAAAGCTTCTTGTCGGCCGGCTGCAGCTCAAGGTAATGGGCGGCATGGCGCATGGCGGCGCCCATGCGGGTGGAGTAGCCGGCCTGCATCGCCGCCAGCCTTCCCTTGACGTCGTCATTCCAGTGTTCCCCAAAGCCTTTGATGTGCAGGTAGCGCACGTCATGCCGCGTATTCGAATGAAAGCCGGCAATGGCAAAGCGGTCGCCCAGTTGTTCAATCGACCAGGCCAGCAAAGACACGGCTTCCTGGCTGAGTTGGAGCACGCTCTGGTGTGAGCCGGCGGCTTTTTCGTTCAGTGATTCGGACAGGTCGAGCAGCAGCATGACGGCGATATTGCGTCCGTCGGTCTTATGGCTCATGTTGATGCGCACATCGGGCTGGCTGCCGCTTTTGAAATCGATGAGCGATCGCACGGCCACATCCAGATCGAGTTCGCTGCCTTCTTCCTGGTAGCGCACGCGCACCTTGTCCTGCGGCTTGAGCAGGTCCAGCAGGCGTTTGAGGCGCTTGGCCAGTCCGGCATGTTTGGCCAGCAAGGTGTCGATGTCGGCCGGGTTGCCGCTGGGGTGCAGCCGCTCATACAGGCTGACCCAGTCCGGGCGGTAGGTCTGGCTGGCGTAGTCCCATTCCGGGTAGTGGCGCGGCGGCAGACCCTTGGCCTCGTCGCTCGCGGTGCTGGGGGGGCGATGTTCCTCGAACATCTCCTCGTCGTCACTGAGTTCGTGAAAGCGCCACAGGTGGCGGTTGTCGTCACGGTAATCGACTTCGGTGTCCTTGAAATAGGTCTTGGCCAACTGGTCGCTCTGGCGCCGGGTTTTTGCCACATAAGACAGGGCCAGCGCAGCGATCTCCTCGGTGCTCGATTCGCCTTGCGCCATGCAGTCATGGAATCGCTGGACGAAGTCATTGAGCGCGGCATCCTGGTAGCCGTGCGCCGGCGCCTGGGCGGGTTCCAGCAAGGCGCGCGACAGCATGGCCAGGCGATGGCGCAGGCAGGAGTGGGTCTCTGGATCGCAAGCGCCCTCGACCGGCGCCGGATGCAAGGCGATAAAAATGCGCCGCAGACCCGGGTACGCGCGCATGGTCAGGGTTTCCACCCGCGCATCCTCGAAAAACTCCACCGCCATGCGCTGGAACGGGCTGTAGTTGTCGGCAAAGATGGCACGGCTCCAGCGCCGGTGCGCGGCCATGTGCGCCAGCGCCGCGCGGTAGCGGTCCAGCCCGCTGATGTTGTTGCAATCGTCATAGACATCGGGCAGTCGGATGCCCAGCTTGTCAAAGTAGGGGACGGGCTTGCGCAACTCGTCAAAGCCGGTGGAGTAGGGCACCAACAGGTCAGCGTCTTGCCACAGCCCGAGCAGGTACAAATCGAGCTGACGCGTGTGGTCCACCAACAGCGTGCCGTGGCGCTCGCGCTGCAATACGGCGCGGCTGTCGGCCGACTGCAGGCTGAAGTAGTCGCGCTGGCGCTCCGGGTGGTGGCTGTAGTTGCGCACGCCATAGTCCACCCAGTGGCGCAGGCCTTCCATCGACAGCAGGTTCAGCAGATGGGGCGATTGTTGGAAAAAGTCCGGGAGGCTGGGGCTGGCATAAGTCTTGTGGATGCCGTGAATGGAGCCGCTGGTGCGGTCCATGAAACTCAGCGTCAAATCCAGATAGTGCTGCAGCTGTTCCCGCGAGGGCAGGCGCCGGGCAATGGCCGCCAACGATTGCAAAAAGGGCGAGATGGCCTTGCCATTGGGCGACTTCGTCATCGCCCGAACCGTGTCCATGATGGCCGGCAGGGCGGCCTCGCCCAGCGTCTGGGCGACGGGCGGCCACTCCTGCAAAAAGATTAACACCGGCTCCACGCCACGCCCCATCTTCGCTAAGACCCGGCCTTGTTCCAGATAGGCGTTCATGCCCTCGGGCGTGAGCACAGCCTGGGCCTCGGTCATGCAGTCTTCAAACACATCGGCCACTTGCGCGAAGCCGCAGTCGAGCTGCTCACGCCAGGCGGCGATCTGTTCCGGTGCGGGGCCTGTGTGCACGGCGGCCGGCTTCAGGCAAAGACGGCGTCAATCGCGTGGTCCAGCGTCGCGCGGATGTCGGCGTCGTCGGTGATGGGGCGCACCAGCGCCATGCGGCAGGCGTCCACCGGAGCCACACCACCCTTGATCAAGGTGGCGGCGTAGACCAGCAACCGGGTCGAGATGCCCTCGTCCAGGCCATGGCCCTTGAGTTGGCGTGCAATGCTGCCAATCTTCACCAGCCTGGCGCTAACTTCCAAGTCCGTGCCGGTTTCCGCCGCCACGATGGAAGCCTCCAACTCGGCGCTCGGATAATCAAAATCAAAACCCACAAAACGCTGCTTGGTCGACTGCTTCAGGTCTTTCATCAGACTCTGGTAGCCGGGGTTGTAGGAGATCACGAGCTGAAAATCAGGGTGCGCGTGGATCAACTCGCCGCGCTTGTCCAGCGGCAGCTGGCGGCGGTGATCGGTCAGCGGGTGGATCACCACCGTCGTGTCCTGTCGGGCTTCCACAATTTCATCGAGGTAGCAGATGGCGCCGATGCGCGCGGCCGCGGTCAGCGGTCCATCGAGCCAGCGTGTGCCATTGGCTTCCAGCAAGTAGCGCCCCAGCAGGTCGGACGCTGTCATGTCCTCGTTGCACGCCACCGTGATGAGTGGCTTGCCCAGCTTCCAGGCCATGTATTCGATAAACCGCGACTTGCCGCACCCGGTCGGCCCCTTCACCATCACTGGCAGGCGGGCTTTGTACGCTGCCTCGTACAGCGTCACTTCGTTGGACTGCTGCTGGTAGAACGGCTCCTGGATGATGCTGTATTGCTGTGCCAGATTCGTCATTGCGGTTTCCTGTGTGATCCCCATTGGGAATAGGTGGCATGGGGGGAAGGCTCGGCGTATCTACCCGCAGAGCGCATTGGGTATCCGACTCCGCTCATGTCCCCCGGTTCGGGCTTTGCCCGACCCTCCTCCTTGACTTAGCTGCGTCAGATACCCAATGCACTCTGCTAGCGATGTGGTTTGCCCGCCTGTCTGCATTGAACTGTACGTGGCGCCAATACCGTTTGCGGCTTGTTGCGGCAGGCTGTCTTGCAAAGCGAGGTCAAGGAGGAGGAGGCTGCAAGCCGCCGGAGGACACGAGCGACGCAAGGCAGCCTGTCGCAACAAGCCCCCCGCAACTTCACCCAAAGGAAAGGTATTCCTTCAGCGAACACCAATCTACCTGTGCACGCCCAGCTTCTCGCGCCAGCCCGGATACAACTTATCCGAATCCCCCGGAAACGACTCAAACGCCCGCGCAAATTCTTTGTGCTCCTTTGCAAACTGGATCGGATCAGCGCCGGACTTCCAGCATTCGTACGACTGGCGCAGCGAAATCGCACCCGCCGCCGGGCTGTCGATATGCCCATAGGCGCCCCCGCCAGAAGTGTTGATCACGTTGCCGTGGCCCAGGTTCTCGAAGAAACCCGGCAGGCGCAACGCGTTCATGCCGCCCGAGATGATCGGCGTGGTGGGCTTCATGCCGTACCACTTCTGGAAGTAGATCGGGCCTTCGCACTCGTCACGTTCGATCATGTAGGCGATCACCTTGTCCGAATTTTCGCCTTCCATCTTGCCGTAGCCCATGGTGCCGACGTGGATGCCGGAGGCGCCCTGCAGACGCGACATCTTGGCCAGCACAAAGGCCGTGTAGCCGCGTTTGGCGGAGGGCGAGGTGACCATGCCGTGGCCGGCGCGGTGGTAATGCAGGTACTGATTGGGGTACTGACGGCGGGCGGTGGTGACCATGCCGGGACCGCCGACAAAACCGTCCACCAGAAAAGCGACTTTGTCGGCGTCCGGGCCAAAGGTTTCCAGGATGAAGTCAGCCCGGGCGCACATTTCAAAATGGTCATCGGCTGTGATGTTGGCCGAGAACAGCTTGGCCTGGCCGGTTTCGTCCTGCGCCCGTTTCATGGCGTCCGCCACCAGGGGGATCACCTTTTTGGCCGGGCAGAACACCTGGTTGCCCTGTGGTTCGTCGTTTTTAATGAAGTCGCCGCCCAGCCAGAACTGGTAAGCCGCCGCCGCAAACGGCTCGGGGCGCAGGCCCAGCTTGGGTTTGATGATGGTGCCGGCAATGTAGCCGCCGTTCTTGATCGGACGGCCCAGGATGCGCCACAGGTCGGAGATGTCTTTGGCCGGGCCATCGAACAGCTGGATGGCGCGCTCGGGCATGTAAAAGTCATGAATCTTGGCGTGTTCGATGTCGCCCATGCCCTGGTTGTTGCCGATCACCAGTGTCAGGAAGGACACGATCATCATGCGGCCGTCGGTCATGTTCCGATCGAACAGGTCGAGTGGGTAGGCAATGCGCATGTCTTCGGTGGCTTCGTCGATGTAATACACCAGGGCATCCACGCCGCGGGTGAAATCATCGGTGGTGCTGACCTCGACATTGGTGCCGGTGGACGACTCGGCGGCAAAGTGGGCCGCTGCTTCCAGGTAGGCGTGGCCCGATTTGGGCTTCATCTTGTAGGCGACCAGAATGTGCTGGCCCCCCTTGATCAGGTCGGCCTCCTTGAGGCTCAGGTCAGCGTAGCGGTTGGATTGGTCCATGCAAAATCTCCGTGAGTGTGTGGCGATGGGTTGGACTATAGGGAGGCTTATTCATAATTAAAATTCAAATAAACTCTTTGTTTGATCAGTTTTTAATGATGCGTTGAAGCCGGGCACAATCGGATACATCTGTTTGTCCATTCGTCCACCCGCACAAGGAACCGTGTCATGCCGCTCGTCGTCTTCAATCAAAAAGGTGGGGTAGGCAAATCCACCATCACCTGCAACCTGGCCGCCATCAGTGCCAGCCAGGGCCTGCGTACCCTGGTGATTGACCTGGACCCGCAGGGCAACTCCAGCAGCTACCTGCTGGGCGCGCAAGCCAGCGAAGACCAGCCGACCGTGGCCGGTTTTTTTGAGCATTGCCTGAGTTACAGCTTGCGCACCGTGCTGCCCACGGAATTCATCGTGACCACACCGCACGAGCACCTGCACGTCATGGCGTCGAGTCCGGCTTTGAATGAGCTGCAGGGCAAGCTGGAATCGCGGCAAAAGATGTACAAGCTGCGCGAGGCGCTGCAACAGCTGGCTGGCGGCTATGACCGCATTTACATCGACACGCCGCCGGCGCTGAATTTCTTTACCCGCTCGGCCCTGATTGGTGCCTCGGGCTGCCTGATTCCGTTTGACTGCGATGAATTTGCCCGCAAGGCGCTTTACACCCTGATGGACAACGTGCAGGAAATCCGTGCCGACCACAACCCGAAGCTGGAGGTGAAGGGTATTGTGGTAAATCAGTTCCAGCCGCGGGCCAACCTGCCCCAGCGCATGGTGGCCGAGCTGGTCGCCGAAGGGCTGCCCGTGCTGCAGCCCTACCTGCCGTCTTCGGTCAAGATCCGCGAATCACACGAACAGTCGCTGCCCATGATCTACCTGGACCCCAACCACAAGCTGACGCAAGCCCTGGTGGCGCTGCACGCGGCGTTGTAACCGTGGTCCCGTCATTGCGAGCGCAGCGCGGCAATCCATGAACGCTGGATTGCCGCGCTGCGCTCGCAATGACGGTCAAGTGGAATGACGGAAGTGATTTTTAGAGCGACATGCCGCCCGACACCTCAATCACTGCGCCATTGATGTAGCTGGCCTCGTCGCTGGCCAGGAAGGCGTAAACGTTGGCAATCTCTTCCGGCTTGCCCAGGCGTTTGAGTGGCACTTTGGCCTCCAGGTCCTTCAGCACTTTTTCGGGCATGGCGGTCACCATCGGGGTGGTGATAAAGCCGGGCGCCACGGCGTTCACCCGAATGCCCTTGGGGCCCAGTTCGCGGCTCCAGGTCTTGGTGAAACCGATCACGCCGAACTTGGTGGCGGCGTAGTTGGTCTGACCGAAGTTGCCATAAATACCCACCACCGAGCTGGCGTTGAGAATCACGCCGCTGCCCTGGGCCACCATGATGTCGGCCACGGCCTGCGCGCAATGGAATACGCCGCGCAGGTTGACGTCGATCACGCGGTCAAACTGCTCCAGCGTCATTTTTTGCAGCCGCGCGTCCTGGGTGATGCCGGCGTTGTTGACCAGCACGTCGATGTGCCCGAATTTTTCCTTCACGCGGGCCATCACGTCGTTGACCATGGCGCGCTGCGTCACATCCATCAGATAGCCTTCTGCCGTCGCACCGAGCGCCCGGCACTGCGCCACGGCCTCGTCCACGCCGGACTGCTTGATGTCACAGACGATGACGGTGGCGCCTTCGGTGGCGAACTTGAGGGCCGTGGCCAGGCCAATGCCCTGGGCGGCACCGGTGATGAGGCTGATTTTGTTGAGCAAGCGGGGAGCGGACATGATTGTTTTGGTGTGCTTGGTTGCGAAGCGGATCATCTTAGTCGTTGAATCTTTCGGGTTGGTGACGCGTCAGGTAGGTCACCGGTGGTGCAGCGGGGTGCCATGGGGTGCCGTGGGCAGCAGTCCGCCGGTGCCCTCATGAAACCTCCGAAATCGGGCACCGGCGGACTGCTGCCCACGGCCGACAAGCTGTCGCTGCGCTTCGCTATTTCAAGCACGGATTGGCCGTGTCAGACGAAGTGCTGGTCGCTTGAATTGCTGCGTTCGCCACCGTACAGACCCTGCGAAACATA
Organism: Rhodoferax ferrireducens; assembly: GCF_003347515.1. Lineage (GTDB taxonomy): Bacteria > Pseudomonadota > Gammaproteobacteria > Burkholderiales > Burkholderiaceae_C > Rhodoferax. The sequence continues at coordinate 121,513 of NZ_QEII01000318.1, forward strand.
GCGCCTATAACCTGAACCATCAAGGGTGACCCCACATTTGATGAACAGCTCAATGGAGAAAAATGATGACGAAAAAGACAAAGCAATGGTTCACGGTCCTGGGCGGCGCAGCCGTGGTTCTGATGGTCGGCTGCAGCAGCATGAAGACCCCGGCGACGGCCGACGTGGCGGTCTCCAAAGCGGCGGTTGACAACGCCGCGGGTGCCGGTGGGGCTGAGTTTGCACCGGCCGAGATGAACTCGGCGCGCGAAAAACTGGCATTGGCCAACAAGGCGATGGCGGCCAAGGATTACAAGCTGGCCGCCGATTTGGCAAACCAAGCCCAGGCCGACGCCAAACTGGCGCAAGGCAAGGCCAACTCAGCCAAAGCGCAAGCGGCGGCGAATGCCTTGCAAGACAACATCCGGGTCCTGCGTGAAGAGCTGGATCGCAACAACAAATAACACCCACTGAATTGAAGGACTTTGCTATGAAAAACGTTTACCTGACCCCCGTCCTGCTCGCCATTGCCGTTCTCGTCGGCGCCTGCAGTTCCGGCCCCAAGACCACCGGTTTGCTCGACCTGACGCGCAGCGAATACCGCATGGCCCAAAGCAACCCCAAAGTGGCTGCTTATGCACCGGTGGAAATGAGACTAGCCAGCGTCGCGATGGCGCAAGCCGAAGCCGCCGCCATAGACAAAGACAGCGATACAAAAATTGACAAGCTGGCCTACCTGGCGCGGCAAAAGATTGCGCTGACGCAGGAAGTGGCGAAGCAAAAATCTGCCGAGTTGGAAGTGGCCGCTTCCGGCAAAGAGCGTGATCAATTGCTGATCGACCAGCGCACGAATGAAGCCAATATTGCCAAAATGAATGCCGAGAAAGCCAGGCTGGCGACGCAGCAAGCCCAGGGCCAGACCGCCGATGCACAGCGTCAGGCGCAGGAGGCCCAGGCTCGTGCCGCACAACTCGAAGCCCAGCTGGCTGACCTGGCGGCCAAAAAGACCGAACGCGGGATGGTTATCACCCTGGGTGATGTCTTGTTTGGCACCGACCTCGCACGCCTGAATGCCGATGGCATGCGCACCGCGCAAAAGTTGGCCGATGTGCTGCAGCAAAACCCGCAGCGCACCGTGCTGGTGGAAGGATTTACCGACAGCACTGGCGCCGCCGACCATAACCAGGCCTTGTCAGAGCGCCGCGCCACGGCGGTGCAGAGCGCCTTGCAGGACTTGGGCGTGGCGCGTACGCGCGTCGCCATTCGCGGCTACGGCGAGTCCCATCCAGTGGCCTCCAACGACAGCGCACAGAGCCGCCAGTTGAACCGCCGCGTCGAAATTGTCCTGTCCGATGACAGCGGCAAGGTGATGGCGCGCTAACTCCACGAGTCCATCAACGCACCCCCTTGCTCGATCAAAAACTCCTTGAACGCCCGTGCGGCGGGGGAGAGTTTCTTCTGGCTCAGGTGGGTGATGTACCAGTTCCCCACCATGGGCATGCCTTCAATGTCCACCAGTGCGATGTGACCGCTGGCCAGCTCATGGCGCACGGTGCGCATCGATAAAAAGCTCAGACCCATGCCGGCCATCACGGCCTGCTTGATGGTCTCGTTGCTGGGCATTTCCATCACCACTTTGAGCGGCGTGTCGTGCTCGGCAAACAGCCGCTCCATCGCCGCGCGCGTGCCCGAGCCTTCTTCGCGCACCACAAAACTGTAGTCGGCCAGTGCGGAGAACGGCAGGTGCTTGCGCCGCACCAGGGCGTGGTCGGGTGCCGCCACGATGGCCAGCGGATTCGTGGCAAACGGGGTGGCTTCACAGTCCAGGTTGGCGGGGGCGCGGCCCATGACCACCAGATCGGCCTCGTTGCGCGCCAGCAGGCCCAGAATGTTTTCGCGGTTGTCGATTTTCAGGTGGATGTCAATGCCCTGAAACAGCTTGTTGAAGCGCACCAGCAGCATGGGGATGAAGTATTTGGCGGTGCTCACCACCGCCAGGTCAATGCGGCCCCGTTTCAAACCCACATGCTCGGCCATCAAGGCCTCCAGGTCCTTGAGCTGGCCCATGGCGGCAATCGCATGCGTCAGGAAGGCTTCCCCGGCATGGGTGAGCCCGATGTTGCGGCCCACCGGCTCAATCAGCGGCACCCCAAAAGCGTCTTCCAGTTGGCGGATTTGCATGGACACGGCCGGCTGGGTCACAAACAGGCGCTCTGCCGCCTTGGACACCGAACGCTGGCGCGCCACTTCCATGAAGGTCTGGATCTGTTTCAGGGTATAGGGGCGCATGGAAGACTCCTGTTTGATCAGCTTTGCCTGATGATTTTTCAATAAAACGTGATTAGAGTTTATGGGTTCGGGCGATTAAAGTAAATCATTCTTCACTGATTCATGTATTCCAATCCTTCGTTGACTTGAAAGAAACCTATGTCCGCAAGCACGCTTCAAGCCCTGATTTTTGATGTGGATGGCACCCTGGCCGATACCGAGAGCGCGCACCTGGCGGCGTTCAACCAGGCCTTTGCCGACATGGGTCTGGAGTGGACATGGGACGAGGCGCTTTACACCGAGCTGCTCAATATTTCGGGCGGCAAGGAGCGCATCCTGCATTACTGGAAAACCAGCCGGCCCGATATGCGCGAGCTGGAATCCATGGCCTTGGACGAAACCGTGAACCGCCTGCACGAGCTCAAAACCGCCGCCTACGAGAGCGCCGTGAACAGCGGCGCGGTCAGCCTGCGCCCGGGTGTGCTCAAGCTGATGGACGAGGCGCTGGGCCAGGGCCTGCAGCTGGCGATTGCCACCACCACCTCGCCGGTCAATATTGCGGCCTTGTTGCGCCGCGCGCTGGGGCCGGACTGGCGAACGAACTTCATCGCCATCGGTGATGCGTCGACGGCGCCGGTCAAAAAACCGCACCCGCAGGTGTACCTGCAAATGCTGGCGGCGCTCCGACTGGCGCCAGACCAATGTCTGGCTTTTGAGGACTCCAGCAACGGCCTGCGTTCGGCCACCGCCGCCGGGCTGGCCACGCTGATCACGCCGACAAGTTACACCGCGCACCATGACTTCACGGGCGCCCTGCGCGTGCTGCCCGACTTGAGCCAGGTCACGCTGGCGCAACTGCGGCAGTGGCATGCCGGGCACCAGCGCGCGACGCATGCCGTCTGATGTGTGCCAGCCAGAACCCCTGATTATTTTTAAAGAAAGCCGCCCATGTCCTCCTCATCCTCATCTTCGCCGACGCCGACACCGATTCTTCGCCTGGCCCCGTCCATCCTGTCCGCCGACTTTGCCCGCCTGGGCGAGGAAGTGCGCGCAATCCAGGCCGCCGGCGCCGACCTGGTGCACTTTGATGTGATGGACAACCATTACGTGCCCAATCTGACCATCGGGCCGCTGGTGTGCGAGGCGATTCGCCCGCATGTGACGATCCCGATTGATGTGCATCTGATGGTGGAGCCGGTGGACTCGCTGATTCCACTGTTTGCCAAGGCCGGCGCCAACATCATCACCTTTCACCCCGAAGCCAGCAAGCATGTGGACCGCACCTTGCAGCTGATCAAGGAGCACGGCTGCAAGGCCGGGCTGGTGCTGAACCCGGCGACTTCAGTGGAGTGGCTGGACCATGTGATGGACAAGCTGGACATCATTTTGCTCATGAGCGTGAACCCCGGTTTTGGCGGGCAAAAGTTCATCCCCTCAACACTGGCCAAGCTGCGCACCGTGCGCCAGCGCATCGCGGCGCATCAGGCCCAAGGCGGTCAGCCGATCTGGCTGGAAGTCGATGGTGGTGTCAAGATCGACAACATTGCCGAGATCGTGTCTGCCGGCGCCGACACCTGCGTGGCGGGCAGCGCCGTGTTTAGCGCGCCGGACCCCGAAGGCGGTTACCACGGCGTGATGCAGGCGCTCCGCCGTGCCGCGCATCCGGCCTGAGCGTCGCCCCGTCCTATACAGCCAACCATTATTTAACGACAAAGAGACTTCGCCATGCCACTCACCAACCGCCCCAATCGCTCCACCTTGACCCAGTTCCTGATCGAGGAACGGCGCCGCTTTCCCAGTGCCAGCGGCGACTTCAACGCCCTGATTCTGGACGTGGCGCTGGCCTGCAAAGCCATTGCCCGCGCGGTCGCCTTTGGCGAGTTGGGCGGCGTCATGGGCAACCATGCGGCCGAGGAGGGCGGCTCGGTCAACGTGCAGGGCGAGACGCAGAAAAAGCTCGACGTGCTCTCCAACGATGTCTTCATCCGGCGCACCGAATGGGCCGGCAATCTGGCCGGCATGGCCTCGGAAGAGATGGACCTGCCGTACCAGATTCCGGGCCAGTACCCGCGCGGCAAATACCTGATTGTTTTTGACCCGCTGGACGGCTCCAGCAACATTGACGTGAATGTGTCGGTGGGCAGCATTTTCTCAATCCTGCGGGCGCCGCAAGAGGTGATTGACAGTGGCCGTGACGTGGTCGACGCTGATTTTTTTCAGCCGGGTGCACAGCAGCTCGCCGCCGGTTACGCCTTGTACGGCCCGACCACCATGCTGGTGCTGACGGTGGGCGACGGCGTCAATGCGTTCACGCTCGATCCGACCCTGGGCGAGTTCATGCTGACGCACCCCAAGCTGATGATTCCGCAAGACACGCACGAGTTCGCCATCAACGCCTCCAACAGCCGCTTCTGGGAGGCGCCGGTGAAGCGTTATGTCGATGAATGCCTGGCCGGCAGCACCGGGCCGCGCGACAAGGATTTCAACATGCGCTGGATCGCCTCCATGGTGGCCGAGGCACACCGCATTTTGATGCGCGGCGGTGTTTTTCTGTACCCGCGCGACAACAAGGACCCCGCCAAGCCCGGCCGTCTGCGTTTGTTGTACGAGGCAAATCCGATTGGCATGATCATGGAGCAGGCCGGCGGCCGCGCCTCGACCGGCGAAAAACCCATGCTGGGCGTGCAGCCAACCTCGCTGCACCAGCGCATCGGCCTGGTGTTTGGCTCCAAAAACGAGGTCGATCGCATCGAGCGTTACCACGCCGAGCCGGTCAAGGTCGAGCTGAAGAATCCGCTGTTTGCCGAACGCAGTTTGTTCAGAGATTGATTTGCTACTTATTTGATAGCTTCTTGCGCATATGACGCGAGGGCTAGAGGCCGATTTCTTATAAATTTTTAACTTCTGGAGACGCCACCATGTCTGAACGCCACCCCATCATTGCCATCACCGGCTCCAGCGGCGCGGGTACCACCTCGGTCACGCGCACGTTTGAGAACATCTTCCGCCGCGAGAACGTGAACGCCGCCGTCATCGAGGGCGACAGCTTTCACCGCCATGACCGCGTGCAAATGAAACTCCGCCTGGCCGAGGCGGAGAAGGCCGGCAACAAGAACTTCAGCCACTTCGGGCCGGAAAACAACCTGTTTCCCGAGCTGGCCGAGCTGTTTCGCGCCTATGGTGAAACCGGCATCGGCAAGCGCCGCAAATACTTGCACGACCCCGAAGAAGCCGCCCCCTACAAGCAGGAGCCCGGCACCTTCACGCCCTGGGAAGACGTGCCAAAGGGCACCGATCTGCTGTTTTACGAAGGCCTGCACGGCGCCGTGGTCACGCCCGAGGTCAACATTGCCCAGCACCCGGACTTGCTGGTCGGCGTGGTGCCGGTCATCAACCTGGAGTGGATCCAGAAGCTGTACCGCGACAAAAAGCAGCGCGGCTACAGCACCGAAGCGGTGACCGACACCATCCTGCGCCGTATGCCGGATTACGTGAACTACATCTGCCCGCAGTTCATGCACACGCATGTGAACTTCCAGCGCGTGCCCATGGTCGATACCAGCAACCCGTTTATCGCCCGCGAAGTGCCCAGCGCCGACGAGAGCATGGTGGTGATCCGCTTTGCCAACCCCAAGGGCATCGACTTCCAGTACCTGCTCAACATGATTGACGCGTCATTCATGAGCCGCGCCAACACCATCGTGGTGCCCGGCGGCAAGATGGAACTGGCCATGCAACTGATCTTCACGCCCTTTGTGTGGCGGATGATGGAACGTAAAAAGAGGGCTTCCTGACATGAACACCACCCCTACACCCGATATGGCGCGCCAGATGGCCAACGCCATCCGCATGCTCGCCGTCGATGCGGTTGAAAAAGCCAAATCCGGTCACCCCGGCGCGCCCATGGGCATGGCCGACATCGCCGAGGTGCTGTGGAACCGCCACCTCAAGCACAACCCGGCCAATCCGCACTGGCCGGACCGCGACCGCTTTGTGCTGTCCAACGGCCACGGTTCGATGCTGATTTATGCGCTCCTGCACCTCACCGGCTACGAGCTGCCGATGGCGGAGCTGAAGAACTTCCGCCAGCTGCACAGCAAGACCGCTGGCCACCCGGAAGTGGGCGTCACCCCCGGCGTGGAGACCACCACCGGCCCGCTCGGCCAGGGTCTGGCGAATGCGGTCGGCATGGCGCTGGCCGAGAAGCTGCTGGCTGATGAATTCAATCGGGAAGACGAAGAGATCAGCCACACCATCGTGGACCATTTCACCTACGTGTTCATGGGCGACGGCTGCCTGATGGAGGGCATCAGCCACGAGGCCTGTTCGCTGGCCGGCACGCTGCGCCTGTCCAAGCTGGTGGGCTTTTACGACGACAACGGCATCTCGATCGACGGCCATGTGGAAGGCTGGTTCACCGACGACACGCCCAAACGCTTTGAGGCCTACGGCTGGAACGTCATCGCCGCCGTCGATGGCCATGACCCGGCGGCGCTGGACGCGGCCGTGCGCGCCGCCAAAGCCCAAGCTGTGCTGCCGCATGGCAAACCGACGCTGATTTGCTGTAAGACCGTGATCGGCATGGGCTCGCCCAACAAGGCCGGCACGCACGACGTGCACGGCGCCGCCCTGGGTGCGGCAGAAGTGGCAGCCACCCGCGAAGCGCTGGGCTGGACGGCCGCGCCGTTTGACGTGCCGACGGACATCGCCAGTGCATGGAACGCCGTCGAGCGCGGCCAGGCTGCCGAGCGCGCCTGGCGTGTGCGTTTTGAGGCCTACCGCACGCAATACCCGCTGGAGGCGGCCGAGTTCGAGCGCCGCATGGCGGGCGATTTGTTGCCCGCGTTTGCCGACCAGCTGCCGGAGCTGCTGGCCACGATTGCCGCCAAACCGGACGCCGTGGCCACGCGCAAGGCGAGCCAGAACGCGCTCGACGCCCTGGCGCCGTTGGTGCCCGAATTCTTCGGCGGCAGTGCCGACCTGACCGGCTCCAACCTGACCAACTTCAAGGGCTGCGTCAAGGCCGGTCGCGACCACTGGGGCAACCACCTGAGCTACGGCGTGCGCGAATTCGGCATGGCGGCCCTGATGAACGGCATGGCCCTGCACGGCGGCTACATCCCTTACGGCGGTACGTTTTTGACCTTCAGCGACTACAGCCGCAACGCCATCCGCATGGCGGCGCTGATGAAGCTGCGCGTGATCCACGTTTTCACCCACGACAGCATTGGCCTGGGTGAAGACGGCCCGACGCACCAGAGCGTGGAGCACATCCCGTCCTTGCGCATCATTCCGGGCCTGGACGTGTGGCGGCCGGCCGACGGGCTGGAAACCGCCCAGGCCTGGGCCTGCGCCATCGAGCGCCGTGACGGCCCTAGCGCGCTGTGCCTGTCGCGCCAGAATCTGCCGCGCCTGAGCGATATCAGCATGGTCGACCGCATTCGCCAAGGGGGCTATGTGTTGTCCGACATGGACGGCGCCCAGGCCGTGATCGTCTCCACCGGCTCGGAGCTGGAGCTGGCCATGAAAGCGCAGGCCACGCTGGCGGGCGAGGGCATTGCCACCCGCGTCGTGTCCATGCCCTGCAGCAATGTGTTTGACCGCCAGAGCGCGGCTTATCAGGAAGAGGTGTTGCCGCTGAGCCTGCCGGCGGTGGCGATCGAGGCCGCGCAGCCGGACTTCTGGCGCAAATACGTGGGCCGCACCGGCGCGGTGGTGGGCATGACCAGTTTTGGTGAGTCCGCGCCCGCCAAGGATTTGTATGCGCATTTCGGCATCACGTCGGAACGCGTGATAGAGGCCGTGCGCACCCGGGTCCACGCAAAGGCAAACCATGAATAACTTTGACCTGGTGATGTTCGATCTGGACGGCACGCTGGTGGAGACCGCGCCGGAAATCTGCGATGCCGTCAACGACACCTTGCGCCGCTTCGATTTGAAGGATGTGACGCAGCAGCAGGTGAACGACTGGATCGGTTTTGGCACACGCGAACTGCTGGTGCAGGCGCTGGTCTACCGCGGGAATATCAACGAAGCAGCGGTGCGCGCCAGCGAGTCCCTGAGCCTGATCGCCGCCGAGTTCGACAAGCACTACCAGCGGCGCTGCGGCACGCGCAGCCAGCTCTACCCGCAGGTGCGCGAGACCCTCATCGCCCTGCGCGAACGCGGCGTGAAGCTGGCCGTGGTGACCAACAAGGAAGGGCGTTACACCGCCACGGTGCTGGAGGTGCACCAACTCACGCCGCTGCTGGACAGCGTGGTGAGTGGCGACACGCTGCCGACCAAAAAGCCTAATCCGGCGGGTATCCAGAGCTGCCTGGCGCAGTTCGACGTGTCGCCTGAAAGAGCCTTGTTCGTCGGCGACTCCAGCATTGATGTGGCCACCGCCCGCAATGCCGGTGTCGCGGTCTGGGCGCTGCCGTATGGCTACAACATGGGCCAGCCGATTGAGGCCTGCGCCCCGGACCGGGTCATCGCGGATTGCTCAGTACTATTGAATTAATAGCTTCCTGCGCACTAGCTACAAGGGCTAGAGTCCTATTTCTTATAAATTATCGAGAAGACAACAATGACCATCAAATTAGGTATCAACGGATTTGGCCGCATCGGCCGCATGGTGTTTCGCGCCGCGGTGCAGAACTTCGGCGACATCGAAATCGTCGGCATCAACGACCTGCTGGAGCCTGACTACCTGGCCTACATGCTGCAATACGACTCGGTGCACGGCCGCTTCCAGGGTGACATCGCCGTGGACGGCAACACCCTCATCGTCAATGGCAAAAAAATCCGCCTGACGCAAGAGCGTGACCCCGCCAACCTGAAGTGGAACGAGGTCGGGGCCGACATCGTGATCGAGGCCACCGGCCTGTTCCTGGACAAGGCCACGGCTGAAAAACACCTGGCCGCCGGCGCCAAAAAAGTCATCCTGAGCGCACCCAGCAAGGACGACACGCCGATGTTCGTCTATGGTGTCAACGACAAGACCTATGCCGGCCAGGCCATCATCAGCAACGCCAGCTGCACGACCAACTGCCTGGCGCCGGTGGCCAAGGTGTTACACGACAAATGGGGCATCAAGCGCGGCCTGATGACCACCATCCACGCCACCACCGCGACGCAGAAAACGGTGGATGGCCCGAGCAACAAAGACTGGCGCGGTGGCCGTGGCATTCTGGAAAACATCATTCCGTCCAGCACCGGCGCGGCCAAAGCGGTTGGCGTGGTGATTCCCGCGCTGAACAAAAAACTCACCGGCATGTCGTTCCGCGTGCCGACCAGCGACGTGTCGGTGGTGGACCTGACGGTCGAACTCAATAGCGAGGCCAGCTACAAGGATATCTGCGCCGAGATGAAAGCCCAGAGCCAGGGCGCCATGAAGGGCGTGCTGGGTTACACCGAGGACAAGGTGGTGGCCAGCGACTTCCGCGGCGAGGTCTGCACCAGCGTGTTCGATGCCGACGCTGGCCTGGCGCTGGACGGCACTTTTGTGAAGGTGGTGGCCTGGTACGACAACGAGTGGGGCTATTCCAACAAATGTCTGGAGATGGCGCGTGTGGTGGCGGGCGCCAAAGGAGGCTTGCGATGAAAGTCATGCGTTTTGCCGATGTTGTGAAAAGCGGCTTTGCCGAGAAAAAGCGCGTCTTCATCCGTGCCGACCTGAACGTGCCGCAGGACGCGAGTGGCAACATCACCGAAGACACCCGCATTCGCGCCAGTGTGCCGGCAATTCAGATGGCGCTCGATGCCGGTGCGGCGGTGATGGTCACCAGCCACCTGGGGCGGCCCACCGAGGGTGCCTTCAAGCCCGCAGATTCGCTGGCCCCGGTGGCCAAGCGGCTGGGTGAGTTGCTGGGGCGCGAGGTGCCGCTGGTTTCCAATTGGGTCGATGGTGTGGCGGTAGCACCCGGCCAGATCGTCATGCTGGAAAACTGCCGGCTCAATGTCGGTGAGAAAAAGAACGATGAAGCCCTGGCCCGCAAGCTGGCCGCCCTGTGCGACATCTTTGTGCACGACGCCTTCGGCACCGCGCACCGCGCCGAGGGCACGACCTACGGCATCGCCCAGTACGCGCCGATAGCCTGCGCCGGGCCGTTGCTGGCGGCGGAAATCGATGCCATCAGCAAGGCACTCGCGAATCCGAAGCGCCCGCTGGTGGCGATTGTGGCGGGCTCCAAAGTCTCCAGCAAGCTCACCATTCTGCAGGCCCTGGCGAAGAACGTGGACCAGCTGATCGTGGGCGGCGGCATTGCCAACACCTTCATGCTGGCGGCCGGCCTGAACATCGGCAAAAGCCTGGCCGAACCCGGCCTGCTGGCTGACGCCCGTGCCGTGATCGAGGCCATGAAAGCGCGCGGCGCCGAGGTACCAATCCCCACCGACGTGGTGACCGCCAAGACCTTCAGCGCCGACGCCGTGGCCATGGTCAAGGCCGCCACCGAAGTCGCGGACGACGACCTGATTCTGGACATTGGGCCGGAGACGGCAAAGCGCCTGGCCGAGCAGCTCAAACTGGCCGGCACCATCGTCTGGAACGGCCCGGTCGGCGTATTCGAGTTTGCTGCGTTCGAGAACGGCACCAAAGTGATTGCCCAGGCCATCGCGGACTCCAGCGCCTTCAGCATCGCCGGCGGCGGTGACACCTTGGCGGCCATTGCCAAATACGGCATCGAAAAACAGGTGGGTTACATCTCAACCGGCGGCGGTGCTTTTCTGGAGGTGCTGGAGGGCAAGACGTTGCCGGCATTCGAGATTTTGCAGCAACGCGCTGCTGAATAGCTTGCCGAGGAGTTCCGTCATCGCGAGCGAAGCGCGGCGATCCATGACCCCTGGATTGCCGCGCTGCGCTCGCAATGACGGCCGGGGCGGTCGCGCTGACGGCTGCGGCGCTCGCATTGAAGGCGGCCCCGTTTTCGCAATGACGCCATTCGTTTTTATTCAAACTTAAAGGAGTTTTTCATGGCTTTTGTTTCCCTTCGCCAGGTTCTGGACCACGCCGCCGAACACGGCTACGGCGTACCCGCATTCAACGTCAACAACCTGGAGCAGATCATCGCCATCATGGAAGCGGCGCAGGAGACCGACAGCCCGGTTATCCTGCAGGCCTCGGCCGGCGCCCGCAAATACGCCGGTGAAGCCTACCTGCGCCACATGATGCTGGCGGCGGTCGAAACCCACCCCGACATTCCGGTGGTGGTGCACCAGGACCATGGCACCTCGGCGGCGGTGTGCCAGCAGTCGATTCGCTCGGGCTTCACCAGCGTGATGATGGATGGCTCGCTCATGAGCGATGGCAAGACGCCCGCCAGCTATGACTACAACGTGGCCATCACCCACCGCGTGTGCGAGATGTCGCACCCCATCGGCGTGTCGGTTGAAGGCGAACTCGGTTGCCTGGGCTCGCTGGAAACCGGCGAGGCCGGCGAAGAGGACGGCATCGGCGCCGAAGGCAAACTCACCCACGAGATGATGCTGACCGACCCGGTGCAGGCCAAGGATTTTGTCGAGAAAACCGGCGTCGATGCATTGGCGATTGCCATCGGTACCAGCCATGGCGCCTACAAATTCACCCGCAAGCCCACCGGCGACATCCTGGCCATGGACCGCATCGTCGCCATCCACGCGCAGATCCCGAACACCCACCTGGTGATGCATGGATCGAGCAGCGTGCCGCAGGAATGGCTGGCCATCATTCGCCAGTTTGGCGGCGACATCAAGGAGACCTACGGCGTGCCGGTGGAAGAAATCCAGCGCGGCATTCGAAGCGGCGTGCGCAAGATCAATATCGACACCGACATCCGCCTGGCCATGACCGGCGCCATGCGCCAGGTGTTCGCCACGCAGCCCAGCGAGTTCGACCCGCGCAAGGCGCTGGTGGCGGCCAAGAATGCGGCGCGTGGCATTGTCAAGGCGCGTTTCGAGGCCTTTGGCTGCGCCGGGCAAGGTTCGAAGATCAAGCCGGTGCCGCTGGAGATGATGGCCCGGCGCTACGCCTGATCTGCCCGAGCAGGCTCGCCTGCTGCAGGTGTTGATTGATAAATTGTTTAAAAATATTCGAGAAGACAAAAATGAAACTGATCCAAATTGCCATGCTTTCCGCTGTGCTGGTGTCGGCCCCGGCATTTGCCAACAAGGAACTCGCCACCAAGAACGCGTGCATGGCTTGCCATGCGGTGGACAAAAAACTGCTGGGCCCCGCCTATCAGGATGTGGCCAAAAAATACGCCGGACAAAAGGATGCTGAGTCCAATCTGATCGCCAGCATCAAAAAGGGCGGCTCTGGCAAGTGGGGGCCGATTCCCATGCCCGCGCAGGCGGCGTTGAGTGACGCAGACACCCAAACCCTGGCCGCCTGGGTGCTCGGTGGCGCCAAGTAGTTCTCGGGACTGACCTCACTGGAATGAATCCGGGCCCCGGGGTGGCGCCGGGTTTGTCAGGCACTCCGGCGCAGCAGAAGATCCATGAAGGCTTGCGCCGGCAGGGGTTTGCTGTACAGGTAGCCTTGGGCAATATCGCACCTTAGCAAACGCAAAATAGACAGCTGTTGCTCGGTTTCGACGCCTTCGGCCACCACCAGCAAGTCCAGGCTGTGCGCCATGGCGATGATGGCCCGGACGATGGCATTGGCCTGGTCACTGCCCAGCGGCGTGATGAAGGAACGGTCGATTTTCAGTACGTCGATCGGCAAACGCTGCAGGTAGGACAGCGACGAGTAGCCGGTGCCAAAGTCATCCAGCGACAAGCGCAAGCCGTGGGCGTGAAGGCTTCTGAGCTCGTCAATGCTGTCGCCCTCCGGGTGGAGAAGAATGGATTCCGTGATCTCCAGCTCAATGGCCTCAGTGGGCAGCTGCCAGCGATTCAGGTTGTCGAGCACGCAGCGTGCCAGTTGGCCCCCGGCGAACTGGCGCGGCGACAGGTTGATGGCCAGGCGCGGTGCTTCGCCGAATTGCCGTCGCCATTCGGCCGCCTGGGCAATTGCGGTCTCTATCACCCAAACGCCGATGGACACGATCAGGCCGCTGGTTTCCGCCACCGGAATGAACTCCACCGGGGGGATCAGGCCGCCGTCGACGTGCCAGCGCAAAAGTGCCTCGGCCCCGATCAGGCGGCCACTGGAAATCTCGATTTGCGGCTGGTAATAGAGCTCAAGCTCACCCTTTTCAAGGGCGTGCCGCAGGCGCAGTTCCATCGACACCCGAGACTGGATGCGTTGATTCATCGGACTGCTGTAGGGGCGAATGGTGTTGCCACCCGCCGCCTTGGCTTCGTACATGGCGGTGTCGGCATAACGCAGCAGCATGCCGCTTTCCAGCCCGTGATCGGGATAGAGGCTGAGACCGATGCTGGCACCGATCAGGAATTCGTGCTCCATGTCGTGGAACGGCTGCCTCAGCGCATCGAGCAGCGAATGGCCGATCGCCAGCGCCGCCTGTTCGTCGGCGACCTCCGGCAGCAGCACAATGAACTCGTCGCCGCCCTGGCGGGCGAGCGTGTACCGATCGTCCAGCACACGACCCAGTCGCAGCGCAACATTCTTCAGCAACTGATCGCCGACGTCGTGACCGAGGGTGTTGTTGATGTCCTGGAAACGATCCAGGTCGATGAACATGATCGCGGCGCGATGCTTGTCCGTAGCCGCCTGTTCCAGGGCTTTGGCGACCCGCTCGGCCAGCAACAGACGGTTGGGCAGGGCGGTAAGGTAATCGTGAAAGGCGAGAAACTTGTTCTCTTCTTCCCGATTTTTCCGTTCCGTGATGTCAGTGACTGAGCCGGCCATCAGATAGGCTCGTCCGTTGCGATCCCATTTGGCCAGGCCACGCGAGGCGATCCAGCAATAGTCGCCGCTCTTGGCCCTGACCCGGTATTCACCGTAGAAGTGCGGCGTGTTGCCCTTCAGGTACGAGGTAACCGTGCGGCTGTATTCGTCGCGGTCATCGGGGTGGACCAGTTCCATCCAGGCGTGGGTATCGGGCAAACAATTCAGGTCGTAGCCCAGAATATTGAGAAAACGCTGCCCAACTTCCAGCTGTTTGGTGCGCGGGTCCCATGACCAGAAGCCATCGTGCGCACCTTGCATGGCGAGGTCGTGCGCGCGGCGGCGGCGTTGCAGATGAACCAGCAGTCGGGCCGACAAGGCCAGGGACGTGAGCAGCATCACCGTGCTCAGCAAGGCCAGATCCGGGACCGGGGCCACAAACTGGTCAAAAACAATGAGGCCGATCGTGGTACAGATCAAGGCCAGAAGAAAGAATGCGCTGACCGGTGTCGTTTGCCAAATGCCTGCCAGCACGCCGTCCTGCTCTGGTGGACTTGTTGCGTCGCGTGGGGGAGCGTCTGATTCGGTGTCCGGTACTTGATCCATGGTCGCCGCTGGTTTGGGGGGGATTATGCAACCATCTCGTGGGCTTGATGCAGTGCAGCGGCATTGACTGCCTTGACCGGGTTGATTGCGATTTGGCAATTGTTTTTGCGACACTGGTACGCATAATTTTTTCTTTGGGCGTGCCGACGCCCTTTTTTGAGAAGTTGGCGCCAAGGAGGGAAGATCATGAAGTATTTCGCGGTATTTTTCCTGCTCTGGTCTGGACTATTCGGCGGCAGCGCAGCCTGGGCCGAAGAAGCCGCTTCGGACGAGGCCTACCAGGCCAGCATGGGCAGCGATGGCGTGCAGCATGTCAGTATTCTGGGCGGCAGTTACTTCTTTCGGCCCAAGCGGATCGTCGTCAAGGTGAATGTGCCGGTGGAACTGGAAGTCAGCCTTGAACAAGGCGTGATTCCGCATACCTTGGTCATCACGGCCCCTGAAGCGGGTATTGCCGTTAATGAGAAGTTAAGCACTGACGTCAAGAAAATCCGCTTCACCCCGACTGCCGCCGGCAAGTACCCCTTTTACTGCAGTAGCAAGCTCCTGTTTTTTGAGAGCCATCGACAAAAAGGCATGGAAGGCATGCTGGAAGTGGCGCTTTAGGGCACGCCATGCTGTCCGCCATGATGCTGGCCGCAGCGCTGTCGGGCGCCAACCCGGATCTTCTAACCGACGCCCTTGAGCGCTACGGCAAGGTCGAGTCCTATCGCGTAACGATTCGTTCGGTCCATGCGGACGCACAAGAGCATTTGCGTTACTTTTTTCAGAAGCCCGGCTTTGTGCGTATGGAGTTCATTCGTCCCCATGCCGGTGCGGTGCTGGTTTACAGCCCTTCGACCCGGCGCGTGCGCCTGTGGCCGTTTGGTGTTGGTCGCTTTCCCGAGCTGAATTTGAGCCCCAACAACCCGTTGATCCAGAGTTCGCGCAAGCAGCGGGTGGACCAGTCCGATGTCGGCGTACTGCTGGGTAATATGCAGACCCTGGCGCAGGGCGGTAGCCAGGGGTCGCCGGACGAACAGGCGCTGGCCGGACGCCCGGTGCTGCATCTCCGTGTGACGGGCGCGGGCGACTGGACGGTGGCGGGGGTGCACAGTTATGAAGTCTGGCTGGACGCCGCGAGCCTGTTCCCGCTCAAGGTCATCAGCCGCGATTTGCAGGATGTCATCATCGAGACTGTGCACATGGAGGACGCGGAAGTCGATATCCTGCTACCCATGAACCTGTTCAATCCCTAGACGGGACACCCCATGGCGGCCTACCACTTCGTCACTTTCTGGCACATCGAGGCGCCGCTGGACGTGGTGTGCGCGACGATAGAGCATTCACTCGCCTGGCCGCAATGGTGGGCTTGCGTGGAACGGGTCGAAGAACTCACGCCCGGCGACGCCCGCGGCATCGGCCGCGTGCTTCGCTACACCTGGAAAGGGCGCCTGCCGTACCGTCTGACCTTCGATATGTGCATCACCCACATCGAGCCGCTGGTCGCCGTTGAGGGGGTTGCCAGCGGTCAGGTGGAAGGGCGCGGCCGCTGGTCGTTCAGCAGTGACGCCGCCGTCACCATCGTGCGCTACGAGTGGCAGGTGCGCACCACGCCGCTATGGATGCGGCTGCTGGCGCCGTTCACGCGGGCGGTTTTCAAATGGAATCACGACGCCGTCATGCAGCAGGGTGCTGAAGGGCTGGCGCGCCGGCTCAATGCGCGGCTGGTGGGGATTGCGCACTCGTGCGCCTCCACTTAGCAACGCCTGACCGGTCAGCGTGGCGAAATGACGCGCACGGCCATTTCCTTGCGGTCCTGAAAACCCATTCGACCGTACAGCAGATGTGCATGAGCGTTATCGCGCATGACATGCAGGAAAGGTGTCTCGCCCCGCATCATTTGACGACGGATAAGTTTGAGCATCAGCTGGCGCGCGAGTCCGCAGCCCTGAAAGTCCGGGTGCGTGCAGACACCGCTGACCTCACGCAGCGATTCCACTTGCATGCGTTCACCCGCCATGGCGACCAGGCGCCCATCCACAAAGTAGCCGAAGTACTCCCCAAGTTCAATCGTCCTCGGGCCAAACGGGCCAGGTCTGGTCAGCTCCGCGAGTTCAACGGCTTGCGCTGCGTGCTCCGGGGTGAGAAGAATAGCGTCCGGTGCTTCGTCATCAGGGGGCATCGGCCCCTGCCACACCATCTGGTACATCGTGGAATCTGCGTCTACATGCCAGCGGGCCGAGGGCATGCCAGACCAGGCGCCCACGTACAGGTGCTCTCCGGGAGTGCAGAAGCCGTTCAGGGCGTCCAGGTCTGGATGCTCTGCGTCGAGAAAGCCGGCGATCGGGGAGAAGCCCGCTTCATACCGGCGCGCTGTACCTGTGCCCGTCGCGTACTTTGCGTGCGCGCCAGTCAAGGTGTGCCATACGACGTTGTCGAGCTTGTGCATTTCGGGTGTTCAAGCCAAATGACGCAGTTCGCGCAGTGCCACTGACACCGGCGCCAGGTCCGCCCCCTGCGTGCTGATGTCAGCCAGCAGCCGGCACAGGCGCTCAATGGCCGGGCCGTGCTGCTCTCTCCAGACAGTCAGCTCTTCTTGACGCGAGAGCAGGCCCTGAGTGACCTGGCCGGCAATGGAATACACGTCGTCGCGCGCGCTGGCGCGGGCCTGGGTTTGCCACAGCGTATCGGTAGGGAGCCGGTTGATCTGCGTGCGCCATCCGGTCAGGCCCAACGCGGTATCAATGCCGAAGTAAGCCCGCGCGGCCTGCTCCAGCCCGGTGCTGGCCGTTTGGGCCAGGTCCACCAGGTCCAGGGCCGGGAAGATGTATTCCAGCGCCGTCAGGTTTTGGGCCAGTGATGGCTCGACACCGGCCTGCACCAGCGTGTCGGCAGCGGCTTTCCAGCTGGCCAGCGCGGTAGGCGGCAGCCAGTCGGCCAGATTGGCGCGCAACTCGCGCGCCGCGGGCTGATAGCGGTTGATGAGTGTGGGCAGGTCGGTGCTTTGGGCGCGCACGCGCAGCATCCAGCGCGAGGCCCGCTGGGCAATCGCGATCAGCTTGCTCAGCAGGTCCAGCTGCAGCGTCGCGTCAACGCGGTAGTCCAGCGCGTCAATCTGATCCCACAGCGGCTCCAGGTCGAACACCTCGCGGGCCAGTGTGAAGGCACGAATGACGTCGGCCGCTGAGGCACCCGCCTCGGAGGCGATGTAGTTCACAAAAGTCGCCCCGGCCCGGTTGACCACCGTGTTGGTGATGAAGGTGGCGATGATCTCGCGCTTGAGCGGATGCGCCGCGATGGCGTCGCCAAAGCGTTCGGTCAGTGCCTGAGGGAAATAGGCCTTGAGCGCGCGGCTGAAGTAGGGGTCGTCCGGCAGGTTGCTGGTCAGCAGCTCGTCAAATACCGACATCTTGGCGTAGGCCAGCACCACTGCGCTTTCGGGCGCGGTCAGGCCGGTCTTGCGCACTTTGCGCCGGGCAATTTCCTCGTCACTCGGCAAGAATTCGATGGCGCGGTTTAATTGGCCGTTTTTCTCCAGCCCCTGAATCAGGCGCTGCTGCCCGTCCAGCAAATACATCGGGCGATGGGCGGCAACGTCCAGCGCCTGGGTCTGGTAGTAGTTGTCGGTCAGCACCAGCAGGCCCACTTCGTCGGTCATCGAGGCCAGCAAGTCGTTGCGCTGTTTGAGCGTCAGGTCGCCCGCTTCGACAATGCGGCCCAGCAAGATTTTGATGTTGACCTCGTGGTCCGAGCAATCCACGCCGGCGGAGTTGTCGATCGCGTCGGTGTAAATCAGCCCGCCTGTTTGCGCGTATTCAATGCGACCGTTTTGCGTGCAACCCAGGTTGCCACCCTCGGCCACCACCTTGCAGCGCAACTCCTTGCCGTTAACGCGGAAGGCGTCGCTGGATTTGTCGCCCACTTGTGCATGGGACTCAAACTCGGCTTTCACGTAGGTGCCAATGCCGCCGTTGTAGAGCAGATCCACTGGCGCCAGCAGGATGGCGCGCAGCAACTCGACCGGGCTCAGCTCCTCGGCCTCGATCCCCAGCACGGCGCGTGCCTCGGGGCTCAGCGCGATGGATTTGGCGCCGCGCGGGTACACACCGCCGCCGGGCGAGATCAGGCTCTTGTCATAGTCGTCCCAGCTGGAACGGGGCAGTGCGAACAGGCGCTGGCGCTCGGCAAACGAGCGCGCCGTATCGGGCGTGGGGTCGATAAAAATGTGCCGATGGTCGAACGCCGCCACCAGCTGGATGTGCTCGGACAGCAGCATGCCGTTGCCAAACACATCACCCGACATGTCGCCTATGCCGGCCACCTTGAACGGCGTGGTCTGGGTATTGACGCCCAGGGCACGGAAGTGCCGCTTGACCGACTCCCAGGCGCCACGCGCCGTGATGCCCATCTTCTTGTGGTCGTAACCCACCGAGCCACCCGATGCAAACGCATCGCCCAGCCAGAAGCCATAGTCCGCCGAGACGCTGTTGGCAATGTCGGAGAAGGTGGCCGTTCCCTTGTCGGCCGCCACCACCAGGTAGGGGTCGTCGACGTCGTGGCGCACCACATTGGCCGGCGGCACTACCGCCCCTTTCACCAGGTTGTCGGTGAGGTCCAGCAGGCCGGACAGGAACAGCTTGTAGCAGGCGATGCCTTCCGCCATGTAGGCGTCGCGGTCACTTGCGGGCGGCGCATTCTTCAGCACAAAACCGCCCTTGGAGCCAACCGGCACGATGACCGTGTTCTTGACATGCTGGGCTTTGACCAGGCCCAGAATTTCGGTGCGGAAGTCTTCGCGCCGGTCGGACCAGCGCAGGCCACCGCGCGCCACTTTGCCGTTGCGCAAATGCACGCCTTCCACACGCGGTGAATAGACCCAGATCTCGAACAGGGGTTTGGGCTCGGGCACGCCCGGCACCTGGCGCGGGTCGAGCTTGAAACTCAAATACGGTTTGTCGGCGCCGGTGGCCGTCTTTTGCCAGACGTTGGTGCGCACCGTGCCCAGGACGGTGGCGAAAAACTGGCGCAGGATGCGGTCTTCGTCCAGACTGGCGACGTCCTCCAGACGGGCTTCGATCTGCTGCTTCAGCAGGTCTGCGGAGCCATCGTGGTCGGCGGCGAGCGCCGGGTTGGCGCGGGCGGGGTCGAAGCGCGCGCTGAAGAGATCGACGATCGCTTGTGCAATGCCGGCGTTTTTGTTAAGCGCGGTTTCGATGTAGCTCTGGCTGAATGCAAACCCCAGCTGCTTGAAGTAGCGGGTGTAGGCGCGCAGCACGGCGATCGAGCGCGCATCCAGCGCGGTGCTCAACACCAGCTTGTTCAAGTCGTCGCTTTCCACCTCGCCGCGCCAAGCTTGGGCAAACAGGGACTCAAACCGGGACTTGACCGTGGACAGGTCGGTGCTGGCCGGCAGTTGCAGGCCCAGGTCGTGAATCCACAGCCCATCGCTTTCGTTGCCAATGTGGTACGGGTGCTCATCCAGCACACGGGCGCCCATGCGTTCGAGCACCGGCAACGAGTCCGACAGCGCCACTTTGGCCGTGTTGTAAATCTTGAAGCGCAGCAGGCCGGCGTCCGCATTGAGCGGCCGGTACAGCTTGACAGCCAGTGGCGTCGCCTCTGACAAACCGGCCAGCATGTCGGCATCTTCCGCCGCCACCAGGGCCGAGAAGTCTTCGCGATAGGCCGTGGGGAAGGCGTTGGCAAAGCGGTGGGCGAGGGCCAAGCCCTGACCTTCGCCGTGCGAACGCAGCAACTCGGTGGTGACATCGTCTTCCCAGCGCTGGGCCAGTCTGGCCACGCGGGCTTCCAGCGCCAGCAGGTTGACGTTTTGCGGGGCACGCACTTTGGCGCGAACCAGGTAATGAATGCGCGCCAGCGGGCTGTCGGTCAGCATCGGTGTGAACTCGATCGACTGGCCGTCCAATGCGGCCATCAGCTCATGCCCGATCTTGACGCGCAACTCGGTGTTGTAGCGGTCACGCGGCACAAACACCTGGGCCGAGGTGAAGCGGCCAAACGGGTCGCGGCGCAGGAAGATGCGGGTGCGTTGGCGCTCTTCCAGCCGCAAAATGCCAATGGCGTGCTCGGTCAGGGTGGCGGTGTCAATCTGGAACAGTTCGTCGCGCGGGTAGGCATCCAGAATGGACTGCAGCGATTTGGCGGCATGGCTGTCAGGCACCACGCCCGCGCTGGCCATCACACTCGCCACACGGCGGCGCACCTGGGGAATCTCATCCACCGGGGCGGAATAGGCGCTGGAGGTGTACAGCCCGAGAAAGCGCGCTTCACCCACCACCTGGCCGGCGTCATCGAACAGCTTGACCGCGATGTAGTCCAGCCAGGCCGGGCGGTGCACGGTGGAGCGCGTCATGGCTTTGGTCACCAGCACCAGCTCATCCGAGTCAATCAGCGTCGCCGCCTCGGGTGGCAGCCAGGTTTCGGCGGTCTGCACGGTGCCGCGCAGAATGCCCAGACCGGACTCGGGCCGCGCCACCAGGCTGACCGCATCACCTTCGCGTTTCAGGTCGTAATCGCGTGCGCCCAAAAAGGTGAAATTGCGGTCTTTCAGCCACTGCAGAAACTCGATCCCTTCCTGCCGGCTGGCCGCGGACAGGGGTGACTTTTCAGAGGCGAGGCTGACGGTCTCCACCCGGTCCAGGATGGGGCGCCAGTCATACACCGTGCTGCGCACGTCGGCCAGCACCTGGCTCAATTCCTGCGCCAGGGCCTGTTGCTCCGACGCTTCCACAATGCGGTCGCATTCGACCAGAATCAGCGACTCAACCGGATTTTTTTGACCGGCTGACGTGGCGGCCGCAACACTGCTGACGCTGGTGATTTTTCCCTGCGCGTCCCGCGCCACGCTCATCAAGGGGTGAACAATCCAGTGCGCCGTGCGATTGCCGCGATTGATGGCCATGGTGACCGAGTCCACCAGAAACGGCATGTTGTCGTGCACGATTTGCACGACGGTGTGATCGCTGACAAAGCCATCTTCGGCCAGCGTTGGGTTGAAGACGCGTACCTTGGCGCTTTGCGCGACATGCGGCGTATCCAGCAGGCGCCAGTGGGCGTTGGCAATCGCAAACAGGGTGGCCGGGCCACGCGCCGCGATTTCGTCGGGGTCGGTGTTCTCGAAGTAGGCGGCAACAAAATCGGTTTGCTTGCTGGCTGCCGGTCCGGCATGCTCCTGCGTGTAGTTCAGCAACTCGGCAAGGGGGGCAATTGTCATGAGGTCTCCGTTTTGGCTTTGTATGTCGGAGAATTCTAGGTAGCTACGCCTGATCTGTCTGGCTCTTTCAGACACCGTTCATGGTCTTATGCATGAATTGCATCAAGTGGCGGCATGGATTCATGCCCGGCTGGCATGGGGGTGAGTCGGAAAAAGGGGGGAAGTTATGACTATCGGACAGCTTGTGCTTACGCGCATCCATGCACGCCGCCTGCGCGAGGTGTACCGTTCGGCCGGCTGGCCTTGCCAAGATGTGATTGAGATTGAATTGCTGGCCGCCGGTCTATTGGAGCGCGTCATGGCCATCAGTGGCCATGAGCATGTTCGCGTGACCGATGCGGGAATAGCCTACCTTGCCAGCGCGGCGCAAAGCAACCGCAGTGCGTTCTCAGC
Organism: Rhodoferax ferrireducens; assembly: GCF_003347515.1. GTDB lineage: Bacteria > Pseudomonadota > Gammaproteobacteria > Burkholderiales > Burkholderiaceae_C > Rhodoferax. The sequence continues at coordinate 143,727 of NZ_QEII01000318.1, forward strand.
ACACGAGGCCTTGGTGGACAAGGTCGCCCAGACCATGCTGCGCGATGGCCGGGTGGTCTGGAAAAACCTGAGCCTCAGAGCCTGGCTCGCACCTGAGGCTGATACCGCCGGGCGCTGGACCATGACCAAACCCGACGTCTTCTCGATTCGCAACAGCTCGGTGCAGGCTTATCTTGAGCCGATCGTTCACGAGATCAAGGTGAGCCGGGGTGACCTGCTGGGCGACTTGAAACGGCACGACAAACGGAAGGCTTATCTGGATGTCGGCGGGCAGTGCTGGTACGTGTTGGGCAGTGATGCCCGTGGCAGGGCGATTGCAGAGCCCGACGAAATTCCGGCCGAGTGCGGCGTGATGGTCTGGGTTGACGGGAAATTGGTGGTTGCCCGCACAGCGCCCAAGCGACCCTCGATGCAACTGCCGTTTGGCGTCTGGATGGCACTGGCGAAGGCCACGCCGGTTCAGGGTGTTTTTGAGGGCGACGATGATTTCATGGATCAAGCACCGCTTTCTGGGTGACGTCAGTTGGATGCAGATGATGGTGTTGAGTGTAAAAAACAGGTGTGGCGCATATTGAGGCAAAATGCGCCATTAAGTCGTTAACGTTTGAGTTAACAACTGCCGAAGGTGGTTCGTTGGAACGAAGCGTATACGCCACTATGGCTTGTGCTTGAATAGTATTCCGACACCAGTACTATTAAGTTTCGCCCCTTCCTCCTTTAGCTTGCCAAACTTTTCCTTTAAATCCTTTGCAGTGGGAATCACCCCCAGGCGTGATGCTGTTGCTGCAGCCGCACCAAAGAGCGGGAGTCCAGTAAGCGCCGCTGTCATTTCAATGCCGCCGATGACGAAGAACGATCCAACGTCAAGACCGGCAAACTTCCACTTCTTCATGCGCAGCACGTCAATCTGCTTCTCATGCGACTGAAAAGCAGCATAAAGATTGTCAAACACCTTGTCGCCGGTGCGATGGAAGTTGTCGGGGCGCGCATCAACCAGTTGCCGAATGCCGCTGCCGAGTAAGGCTCTGATTTCGTCCATCGCACCGGTCTTACGTATCTCAATCAATGCAGCAGCCGGAACATTTCCGAGCCAAGAGATTTCTCTCTTCACGGTTGTGCCCAGGGCACGTGCCACATGCAAACCAGTGAGTGCGTCACCTTCGAGTCCTTGCGCATTCGCCCTCAGCATCCAGTTGAACCACAGCCAACTTGTCTCCGCGCGAACGATGGGTGTGCCTCGCAGTTCGCGGCTGCGTTGATAGGAGTCGTTGGCTTGTGAGAATCTTGTCAACAGCTGAAGAAATACCGCTTGACCAGGAGCTGCAATTCCTAGCTTCTTACCGTTCTCCAAGATGAAGCGATCAATATGATCCGACAAGCTTCCTTTCCATTCAGTTGCGAAGACAAGCTCATTCGGCTGATGAAGCGCCGCGACGATATCCCCCGAAGTCTTAAAACGTTTCAGGAAGTCTGTCAGTTCTTCTATCCCAGAAAACCGTCTTCCAAATAGGCGAGCTGCATGCTTCACTGCATCGTCTGTGGCGCAATCGTGAACAAACTTCCTGTAACCTTCTTCAAGCCCGTGGCGGTCGGGAAGAACTGCCACCAACGGCTTCGGTACATCTGCAGTCGCCAGTTCCTTGTACTGGAGCACCTGAAGGCCGAGGCGCAGTATCTCAGTGACGCGATCCTGCACGTCCATCTGCTCAAACACCGAAGCCATTTTTAAGAACGGATCTGGAAGAATCGTGGTATCAAAGTAGATCCCTGTTGAGCTTACAACGTTCGAGCGCCCGTCCGGGAATATCTCACCGGTGAAAACTGCTTTGGTGTCAAACGAGTCTTCGAGGTGAATCCATGTTGGATCGGAGATGTTCTCCCAAAACTCAATAGTTCCGGAAACGAAGTCGTCTGCAACTCCAATTGTTTCCTTCACGCGCGCCTGGTCGGAAGCGTACCATTCGGCAAAGTGGTATGGATCAACTTTCGCTTCGATCATCATCTCAAACGGCTGGCCGAACATATTTTGAAGCCGTTCAAAATATGCCTCTTGGATCTGTTTCAGTGAGACAAGATCCTTCCATTCTTCGCGATCTGATTGGTAGGCAATCATAAGAAGTGTGGATCGGATTCGACCATCCACGGTCGTTTCGTCGACGAGCCCGTCGGCAGCTGTGCGGATCCTTTGCAGGCTTGTCTCGAAGCCTTCGCGCAGGTGCGGAGCAACGTGGAACTTACCGTCGTGAATGCGCTTTCGCAGAAGTTCAAGGCGACGCGTGGTTTCTGCTCGGTCCATATGGTTGCGATTCCAAGGTGGGTGGGTGGGACGTATTAAGCATTCTCACATCATTGAAATGCTCTTGGTATCCCCCGTATGGGGGATACCGCTGAATGGCTGCAACCGCTGCACAAGCGAAGTACGTTTCGACACATTACAAGTTTTGGGGTGGTTTTTCAAGATTACAAACTCGAAATTAACGTCGCCGTCGCTTCTGCGATTCCACGTATTTGCAGAGATTACACTTCCCTTCCATGACGCAACTTACAAAAGAACAGCTCGCTTTTCTAAAAGCACAGAAGGTATCTCCCTCGTGGCTATTTGATGGTTCTGGACTATCTAAGCGGTCGCGTGATGAGTCCATGGATGCGCTGGAAAAATATTTCTACTATGGTGGATCACCATGCGCAAAATCGGGGCACACACTTCGATCAAAGGCAGGTCACTGCATACAGTGCGACACATCAAAAATTGCTTATCAGCTCAGGAATTCAGCTACCGGGTATGTGTACTTGGCTTACTCAAAATCAACACAGTTTTCCAAAGTCGGATTCAGCAAACACCATCCACAGGATCGCAAGGACTTCCTCAACAAAGAGGCTTATGGAAACATAACCGACTGGGACATAAAAAAAATCGTCGCCATGACAAAGGACGCCGGAAAGAAGGAGTTCGAAATTCACTCCACTTTGGAAAAATATCAGAAGGCAATCACTTATGAAAAAACACGTGGCTTGATTGTGGAGTGCCGTGAAATTTTTGCCTGCGACTATCAAGTTGCATTGGAAGCCTTCCTAAAGCACACAACTTAGCGAGTGTATCGACAACGGCCTATTGGACAAACGTGTCCAATGACCGCTCCAGTTAAGGTTTGTAGGATGCCCGCCCGTGCAGGCGTTCAACATTGCTTTGCCTACTGACGCGGGTGGGCGTCGTATAAACCTCGATGGAGGAAACCGCGGCTGTGACCAATCTTGGCAGACCCAGCA
>NZ_QEII01000319.1 GCF_003347515.1 Rhodoferax ferrireducens
GGACTAAACCGCTCGCGCGGTACCCTGCGATGTGACGTTTGTGGTTTGCCGAAGGTGGGCGAGTGCCTATGTTGTGAGGTGAGGCAATTGGCCTCGTTCACCACAGGAGCACAGCCATGGAAACATCGACACCAGCGGTTTCACCCCTGCGCCAACGCATGATCGAAGACATGCGCATGCGCAAGCTCGAACCCAAGACACAAACGGCCTACATCCGGGCAGTTCGCAAGTTGGCCAAGTACCTGGGCCGATCCCCCGACACGGCCACCGAGGAGGACCTGCGGCGCTTCCAGCTGCATCTGGTTGACCAGGGCGTGTCCCCCATCACCCTGAACGCCACGATTGTGGGTTTGAACTTTCTCTTCGCCGTCACCCTGGGCCGCCCAGAGGTCATGGCCAGGATGCAATCGGTGCGTGTTCCCCTCAAGTTGCCGGTGGTGCTGAGCAAAAACGAGGTGGCTCGGCTCATCGGCGCCACCCGCAACCTCAAGCACCAGGTGGCATTGTCCGTAGCCTATGGGACGGGACTGCGCGTCAGTGAAGTGCTCGCGCTCAAGGTCACCGACGTTGACAGCCAGCGCATGACGCTGCGCGTGGAACAAGGTAAAGGCCGCAAGGACCGTTACGCCATGCTCTCGCCGATCCTGCTGGAGCGCCTGCGGGTGTGGTGGCGCGTGGCTCGGGCCCAAGGCAAGATGCTCGATGGGGGCTGGCTGTTTCCCGGACTTGACCCCCTGGATGCGTTGACCGCGCGCCAGCTCAACCGTGCCGTTCACGATGCTGCCATCGTGGCCAAGATCGATAAGCGGGTTTCCATGCATACGCTGAGGCACAGCTTTGCCACGCATCTGCTGGAGCAGAAGGAAGACATCCGTGTGATCCAAGTGCTGCTGGGCCACAAGAAGTTGGACACGACAGCCCGCTATGTGCAGGTGGCCACCGACATCCTGCGCGAAGTCATCAGTCCGCTGGAAACTCTGCAGCCAGCGTAGGCCGCCTCCATGGGGTCTGGTGCCCTGGAGGTGGCGGACATCTTGCGCGCCCATGGGCCAGCCTGGCGGCTTGCTCAGCGCTCCCACCTGAGCCTGGGTCAGCTCAAGGTCATGTCAGCCATTGAACAGTGCCGCACTGCGGCGCTGGGAGGACATGTCTTGCGCTGCCCGGACTGCCAGCACGACCAAGTTTCCTACAACTCCTGTCGCAACCGCCATTGCCCCAAGTGCCAGTCCATCGCAGCCAAACGTTGGCTGCAGGCCAGACAAGCCGATCTGCTGCCGGTGGACTACTACCACGTGGTCTTCACATTACCGGCCCCCATCAGCGACATCGCCTATTACAACAAGGCCGTGGTCTACGGCCTGCTGTTTGAGATCGCTGCTGGGACGCTGACCACCATTGCCGCGGATCCCAGGCACCTGGGCGCCGAGATTGGCCTGACTCTGGTGCTGCACACCTGGGGCTCGGCGCTGACGCACCATCCCCACGTGCACGGTATCGTGCCGGGCGGTGGACTCTCACCGGACGGCCAGCGTTGGGTGTCCTGCAAGCCCGGCTTCTTCCTGTCAGTGCGGGTGCTCTCACGCCTGTTCCGGCGCCGCTTCCTGGAAGCACTGGAGGAGGCACATCGCGCGGGCAAGCTGCAGTTCTTTGGTGACAGCGCAGGTCTGGCCGATCCCAAGGCCTTTGCCAAGTGGCTGGCACCTCAGCGCACATGCGAGTGGGTGGTGTATGCCAAACGCCCGTTTGCGGGACCCGAAGCCGTGCTGGCCTATCTGTCGCGCTACACGCACCGTGTGGCAATAGCGAATTCCCGGCTGGTGGTGCTGGACGAGCGCGGTGTCACGTTCCGCTGGAAGGACTACCGCGACAAGGGTAAGACGCGCCACAAGACCATGACGCTCAGTGCCGATGAGTTCATGCGCAGGTTTTTACTGCATGTGTTGCCGGGCGGCTTCCATCGCATCCGCCACTTTGGCTTGCTCGCCAATGCCAACCGTCGGGAAGGGCTGCAAAAGGCACGGGAATTGTTGGGGGTTCCCGTATCGGTTGTCGATGCAGCCAGCCAAGGAGAGGAAGAAATCGACTCACTTAAATCCACCTTCGTGTGCAGACACTGTGGCGCTGCCATGCTGATCATCGAAACGCTATTGCGTGACCAGTCCATTCGAGGTCCGCCATGACTGCAGGAATGCATCTACCTCCATTGCCTGACCAATGGATGTGCAAGTCTGCAGCGTCCAAGGGCAAACGCTGGGTCGTTCACTGCATGCAAGCCAAATCAGTGCGCCGGGCTAGGTCGCAAATGCACGAAAACCGAACCAGCATCTGCATGGCAGCGCAAACCCTTGCCCATCAAGCAGATGGTCGGATAGAAACAACGACCGCGCGAATCGTCAAATCCCCATAACCAGTTGCTGGGTCTGCCAAGATTGGTCACAGCCGCGGTTTCCTCCATCGAGGTTTATACGACGCCCACCCGCGTCAGTAGGCAAAGCAATGTTGAACGCCTGCACGGGCGGGCATCCTACAAACCTTAACT
>NZ_QEII01000320.1 GCF_003347515.1 Rhodoferax ferrireducens
ATGGCATGGCCATTGGTCGCCACGATCACAGCGCCGCCTGCTGGCAGTGGCTCGACGTAGACGCCGTTCAAGTAATAGCGGATGTCGTTTTTCGCTTTGAATTCGCAAATGGCAGCGACAAGTTTGGCCTGGATATCGAGTTTCATGTTTATTCACCTTTGATATTGATCGTCACCGGCCCATTGCGCATGTCGCCGGTCATGGTGCCGTCAAGCGCAATGCGCTCGTGTTTATTGAGGTTGCGCCACTTGGCGATAAGGAAGTCGCCACGCAGCAGGCCGCGAGGCTCACGACCCTGGCCGCTGCCGCAGGAAATGCCATGGTGTTTGCACCACGTTTCAGCGGCCTGCATCGCCTGGAAGTCGCCGGCCTGCGAGAAAACGACTTTCATTTCAGTCGTACTGCTCTTGGGCTGCGCTTTCCACATCGTCGTCATCAATGTCAGCTTCGAGGCGCGTACGACCCACATACATCGACATCAAGACGGATTCCAGCGGAGTAATGACAGTTGGGCGCGATGCTGGAGTTACATCTTTTTTGTCAAATTTGAGGGCGTAGACCTCGCCCTCCTTGTTGAATGCGATTCGGAAGTTGGCGCTGTATTTGATGTCGCCCCGATCCTTGTACGGCGATGCGGAGCCGGGTCGGGCGTCTTCGTCTAGGTAAAGATGGCCGCCACCGCCGTATTCGCTTGCCTCGTAGAAAGCGTAAAAGGCGCCGCTGTCTTCAATATGGAACGACTCACGGGCCATCTTCAGCAACTCCGACATCTTCACGATGGCTGGAACGTCAGGCATCACATTGGCGATGGCTTTCTTCAGTGCAGCGTTGATTGCCTCGGAGTTTGAAGATTGGACAAACTCATTGATCGACGCATTCAGGATGTGCTGGAATTTCGAAACGTCGGAGACAGACAGTCCGTGTGGCAGCGCCTCGGAAACCTGGGCTGTGAGCGCCTTTCGGAATTCGGACCGGTAGCCGGTTGCATCGTCAATGGCCGAAGTTATAGCTGCTGTGATGTGCTTGTCCAGAATTGGCTGAAGCTTCTCAGGGGATAGTGCGGCTGCAATGGATGCTTCTAGATCGATGTTGATATTGATTTTCATGATGCAACCACCTCGCCACCCAGCACGTCCAGCAGATCCGGGATCAACGTTCGCAGCTCACCTGTGGCAATGGCCATATCAGCCTCAAAGGAGTCACGCGCATCCAGGTTACCCATCTCAAACACAACCTCCAGAAAGGTCAATTTCTTGACCTGCAGGCCTTCGGTCAGCACGAACGACACACGGCTGTCCCAAGTCAGCGCCAGCTTTGTCGGCAGCTTGCCGCTGATGATGTGGTCAGTTACCTCAACAATGTCCAGCGGGTGCTTGTTGTATTTCACGACCGCCTTGGATTCGTCGGCGGCCTTCAGCTCGCACTCGCGGTCCACTGTGAAGCCAGCGGGTGGCTCCTGCGAAATCAGCCATTCGGACATCGCCGCGGTCGGTGAAATCTTGGTGTCGACCAGGCGCACGGCCAGGCCGGGGATGCTCTTGACCAGCATCGTGACCACTTCGTCAGCCTTGGCCTGACTGCCGGCACCCACCAGTAGCAGGCCATCAGCAGGGTCGATCCAGACCAGCGTTGAGCTCAACTTGGTGAACGCCATGGGCAACAGCTCCAGCTTGATGTCGTCCTTGATCTCGCGGGTTTCCTTCTTGCCGGGCTTGCGGCCGGTGGTTTCCTCGATGTGGGCGCAGCGCTCGGCGGCCTTGCGGGTGATGACGTCGCTGGGCACGGCCTTGGTTTCGGTCATCAGTTTGAATATCCAGCCGTCGCCTACGATTTCCATCAGCGGGCCATGGGCCTCGCCGCGCGGCTCTGTCCAGCCGCTGGACTTTTCCTGACTGGCGCCGCAGGGGGTGAATTGGAATGCATCCAGGCCGTCACGAACGATGATGGGGTTCAGGGCTTCAGGGATGGCAGCGCGGTAGAGGATTGCGTTTTTGAACATGAATTACTCTCTGATTTATTGGTTGAATACGCCTATAGCCATCGCGGGCTATGCGTAGTTAGCTACTTATTTTGTAGCGTTAAAGACTGACCCGCGCCGATGAATCTCCATCGCCTGTGCGGTAGCGGTTGCCCCGCGTTGCGAAGGTGTTGCGGGTGTAGGGCAGCGCTTCGCCGGGCTGGTGCTGGCGGGCGACGTAGACGGGGAATTTCTTCTTCATCCGGTCGCTCAATGCATCGGTGACGGGCTGGCGCTGCTTTGTGGGGTGTGGGTTGGCCATGATGAATTAGCAATCAGGCCGCAGCCAAGCAGTCCTGGATGGCGAAGTACACCGCCATGCAGCCAAGCACGTCCGTCATTGCGCTATGTGCACCCACCAAAGGCTGTCCAGAGAAGTGCTGGTAGGCCTCGCCCAACTTGGGGAGCTTGTTCTTTTCCAGTTTGGTGTACGGCCGCGCCATGTAGCAGGTGCATTCGGACGGACCCGCTTTCCAAACTTCCTGCGATTCCAGTGAAAAGCCGTGGCGCATCTGGGCAATGCGGATGATGCGAGCGTCAAAGCTCTGGTTGTGACCGATGCGCATGCGCTCGGACCACAGCTGCAGGAACATTTCAAGCGCCACCGGCTCACTGATGCCGACGTCCAAGGCGTGCTCGGTAGTGATGCCGTGAATGGCCGTGACTTCATCAGAAATGGTCCAGCCGTCCGGCTTCACGATCACATCCATGCTGGCGATAGTGTTGCGCGCGTCCAGGTCCACCAGGCAGGCAGCAAGTTGCACGATGTGCGGCTGGTCGGGGTGCTCGGATGGCTCTTTCCATAGGACCATTCCTGTTGTCTCTGAATCGTAAAAAAGTGCGGTGTTCATGTGATGTGCTTCCATATTTTTCCATTGCGGATTTGCTTGATGACGGTCTTGCTGACGCCGTAGCGAGCAACCAGGACGCCGGTTTTTTCTGTGCTGTGTTTGATTCGCCCAGCCTGTTCCTCGGTCAACTTGGCGCACCACTGTTTACTGCCGATGACCGGGCGTGGAACCATTGCCCCCGTTTGGTACAGGCCCTTCAGGGTCGCGCTTGTCTTTGCCTTACTTTCCGATCTGTGGGTTGAGCCGGTCTTGTGGTGGCGGTTGTGTTCGCTGGGTGATAACGATTCGACGTTGTCGGCAGTGTCGTTGTCTCGGTCTTCGTCGTCATGATGGGCGTGCTCTTCAGGCGTCAGCGCCCGGCCCAGCTTCGATGCAAGAACCACCCGATTACGCCGCACATAGATGCCGTTACTGACAACTGGCGCATCGGGAAAGAATGGGTGCGGCCTGATGCGTACGCGCCAGTAGCGGTTCTTTCCGCGCGCCGGATACTCGCCGATAACCTCAATGCCATGAGGTAGCACGTAGATGGCTGGTTTTTGCCTCATAGGTTTTTCTCGGGTAGTGAATGGAAAGGGTCAGGCCGCAACAGCCTGCTTGCGGATGGAGATGGACTCCGTGAACACCGGCTTGATGCCGGGGATCTTCAAGTTGGCCTGCTGCAACTTGGCCATGGCCTTGATGTTCTTGTCGCTCACATCGAGCAGCGACAGCAGGGCCAGATTGCCATCGGCCACTTGCAGGCCGATGTACTTGACCAGTGCGGCCTTGTCGGTGACTTCGGCGCTCCAGGTGCCGCTGGTACCCTTAAGTGGGGCGGAGTAGCTGGACACGGGCGCGGTGTAGATGGCTTGGACTGCCACGGCGGTAACTTGGCGGGCGGTATCAACCTGCACCATGGCCTGCGTCACCATGGCCTGCGCCGCCTGTTCACTGCCTGCCTTACTCAGTTCCTCCGCCTTGCGCGCTGACTCCTGCGCGGCGGCAATGGCCTCGGCTTCCAGCTGGGCGGCAGCGGCGGCGGCGTCCCGGCGCTTCTTCGCCTCCGCTTCCTCGGCAATGCGCTGGGCTTCGGCCTTGGCGCGGTTATAGGCGGTCAATTTGATCTTTCCCGCAGCAATCAGGCCGTCCAGTTGGGTGCGGGCGGGCGAGTAGCCATTCATCAGCCATTTCTGCGCGTCCAGCAAGGGGGCGGTGCGTTCCTTGCGCTCTGTCTCGATGGCCGCCGACACGGTAGCCAGCCGGCCCAGCATTTCAATCAGGTCGGCGGCCATGTCGTCCGAGTCGATCACCATGGTGGGGGCGATCTCCATGTCGACGGCCACGGCTGACAGCAGGCCCTGAATGTCGGGCCCGGTCACGACCAGGTTGCGGACCTCCACCTTGATGGCGGTGGAGGCAGCGGTGGCGCTGGCGATGGGGGTGAGGGCGAGTTGTTGGTTCATGAATTACTCCAGTTGGATAAAGTGATAAGTGCTTGGAATGCAGGCCAGTCCTGCGGCGAGTCCCAGGGGATAAATTTGTAGGTGCCGTCCGGTCGCAGTTGCACCGTGGCCCGGCGCGCCAGCATCCACAGCGAGTCCTCTTCGGCGCTCAGTTGCCGGTATGCCGCCGTCTGCATGCCCCACACCTTGTGCGGTTGCAGGCTGGTCTTGATGTCGATGATGTAGGGCACGTTGGCCAAGTGGCCGCGTCGGTCCATGGTCCCGGCAAACCCGAAGCGCTCGGAATAGCATTGCGCCTCGATACCCGTCCACACGGCTTTATGGTCGGCGCAGAACTTGATCCAGGCGTCCAGGTAGCCGCGATAGGTTCCCACGCTGCTGTCGTCAAGGTCGCCTTCATCGTGGTACTCGGTCAGCTTGTGCACGTAGGAGCCGCGCTGGCAGGCCGCTTCCAGAACGTCCACCGGGACCATACCGAAATCATGGAGTCGGGAGAGAACAGCGGTTACAGATGGCTTCACCACGCCGTTGTATTGGTACTGGTGAAGTTCCTCGTTGAAGGTCAGCATGTGCGCTGCTCCACCTGGGTTTCAATGGTCAAGCGCCATTGATTGCTGATGCAGTTCCAGTGGCTTATGGCGAGTTTCAAGTCACTGGTAAGCCGCCAAATTGATGCCCTCGCGGTGGATTTGCTATCCAGTACGCAAAAGTTTTCACAGATTTTCAACACTGTGTCCAACTCTCTCCAGGTGGCGCTAACTGGCGACTCGGGCACAAAGGAAACCGAGTTGCGCCAGCCATAAATGAAGCCTCCGACAGCCGAAGCTTGTTTGCATACGAAGTCATAGTGATGGCGAGACATTTCCATCAATAGGTCAACAGTTTCAAGTGACAGCGGCAGTTCAAACCGGGGTTGCGAGGTAATTTCAATTCTCATCACAACCTCGCCTTGATTTCTTTGAACGTCGCCTTACTCATGCCGGTCAGCGTGAGGGGGTCCAGGTCAAGCTGCATGCCTTCCAGCAGTCCAGCGAGATCTATCTTCTTGGCTGAACAAGTCTTGATGACATTCATGCACTCGCCAGCGCTGGCGGGCTCGCCAGTCGGCGTGTTGACGGGCATGGCGGCTTGCTTCTGCGCTGCAGCTTGCGCGGGCTTGACTGGTAGTTCTTCCACTTTCTCGGCCGGGATGACGGGCTGTAGCACCACGGGCGCCTCGGGCTCAGGCAGTGCGGCCTGGGCGGCTTCACTGGCGCGCTTGGGCTTTGCTGGCTCAGCGGCAGGCTCAGGCGCGGTGTAGGTTTCGAACTCAAAGGCCCGGCCTTCCATTTCTTCGGCGGTCGGTATGGACCCCACTTCGGAGAAGCCCTTGCGCAGGGCCTGGGCTTCAGCGCATTTCGCTAACTGGCCGCGCGTGCGGCGTGCCCACATTTCATTTGGCACATCCGAATCGCGTCCTGCCGTGGCGTAGTTCTCAATCCAGTATTCAACGGCCGTCCAAGCGCAACGAACGCCCTGAACGATTCGATACACAGTGATGGAGCACCACTCCGGATACTCCAGGCCCTCGTCTACCCACTCTTCCTTCTTGACCTTCTTGTCGCGGCCGGGCACTGAAACCCATTCGGTCTTCAGTCGCTGGTAATTCATGACGATCATCGGGCCGAACACGGGCGCTTCCTGCCCGGCATACTGCCCAGTGCGCGCCGCCTGAATCCGATACAACCCAATGCCGGGCATGATGGTGTCGCGCATTTCCGACTTGTCATTGCCGTAGTTGTCCTTCTCGCCGGTCTTGCAACGCATCGGTACGATGTGCACCGGCTTCAGCATCGGGTCAAGGCTCGCGGCTCGGCAGTAACTCAGCACCAGGGCGGCGCTAGTGCGCTTGGCTCCCGGGTAAAGGCTGCTGCACAGCACATCAATCAACTCATCGTCTTGCATGACGGCAATTTCGTGGTTCGTAGCTGCGTTCATGATTCACTCCCTTTAGATTGATAGACACCCGCACGAATATGCGGACGATTGACTTGATGCGCCTTGGCCTTAGCCTCATCAGCCCGCCTTATCAGTGTGTCGAGGCTGGGGCTCTCATCGAAGCCGTAGAGTTCAGCGTAGACGCGGGCCACGATGCAACCAGCGAACACGGCGGCGACAAGCACCCAGAAGGCGATGCCGGAGATTTCGAGAAAGTTCACGCCTTCACTCCACAGAATGGGCAGAAGCTGAAAAACATGTTCTGCGTCGTCGTTTTCAGCTTGGTAGCCCCGCTTTTGAGTGGGACCATCGCGGACTGCTTCACAGGCATGTAGCCCAGTACCTTCATGCTGTCGCCAACAATCGCAAAGCCGTAGCCTTGCAGTTCGGTGCCGTGGACAGTGGCCAAAGGGGATTGCTCCTTGAAGCGCTCGGTCAGCTTTTCCTCAAGGTCTTTTTTGCAGTTGCAATTCATTTCTCAACTCCCGCTGTAATTGTTTCCTCTTCCAAGCACCGATAGACGCCCTTTGAAACCTTCTCTGCGACCACATCCGGGCCGCCGCACATGTCGATTGCAGCTCTCAGCGCCTTGATCTCGTCGTGGTTCTCGGCAATGGCTGCATCAGCCGCAGCGCTTCTGCCGTCATCCTTTGGCGCAGAAAGCGCGACGGCGAATGCAAGGGTCAGGACAAGCGTGAGGAATATGCTGTTGATGGGGCGGATCATGTGGCGCTCCTTATGGCTTTGGCGATGGCTTTATGAGCGCGTCCAATGCGAACGATGCGCTCTGCCGTGGATTCGGCGTCATCCTCTTGCGGCATGGATAGCATGTTTTTCAGCGCCTCCAGCAACTCCGCATTCACCGTCGCAGGCGATGCGGCCTCTTGGGGTGCTACTGGCCAGTTCTTTATCTTGGTGCATCCTGTGTTCTTTTCGTACCATGTAATCATTCCCATCACGCGAGACACGGCGCGCCGGTCTTGCTCATCTCTGGTTTGAGGGAACATTTCGCCGCGTCTTGCAGCCTCGCGATCAACGGCATAGATTGCCCTGTTAACCGCGTCAGCAGTAATACCAACAGGCTCCACCGGCTGCGCAATGTCTTGCTCAAGCGCGGCGATAGCGCGGTCAATCTCCGTCATCGCTTCGTCATCGCATCCGTTTTGCTCGGTAGGATGTCTGTCGGCATACCAGAGTAGGCCATTCTTAGCAGTTTCAAGCGCCTCAAGCACTAATTCAGTCGTTGTCTTTTTCATGATCCATCCCTCATAACAAATGATTGCGCCAATGAATGGTTGTTGAAGTAGTAGTTGTCGAAGCCGCCTTTTGACAGCGTGCGCGGGGCGTCAAGCGGTCCCGTCCAGCCGCAGCAGATTTCGAGATAGCCATCGGGCGTGCATTTGTCTTTCCCGATCAGAATCTGACCCGTCAGGCATGAGACGCCGCAGGGTATGTGACTCATGCGATGCCCCGAAGATCAAGATTGCGCTGAATCTGCTCCTGCATCGACTTGATGAAGGCCTCGTTATTCAGCCGGTGCGCCTTGTCGTAGTTCGCAGCAAGATCGGCGGCGATGCGGTCGGCCTCGCGGCAATCGCTGGATCCGTGATTTCCTGCGCCGAAGGTCTGCCCGCAATGGCTGCATGAGGTAACGGCAAAACGGGGTTTTTTGGAGTAAATGAGTGGCGAAAATGGTGGATGAGCATTGTTTGACATATCGACTCCTTTGTTGATGGGCGTAAAAAAGCCCGATCAGGTCGGGCGTGTGGGTGGGTTGATGGCGTTACTTGCTCACCGGGAGGTGATCCGCTACTTGACTCCCGAATCACTCTTTTCTTCACCATCAAGCAAGCGGCCGTCCATTTCTGGTCACCGTAGTGGAAGCCAATTGAGCCTCCAGCCGATTGCTTGATAGCCGCCGCTTGCTCCCGGCGAGTCGCGTAAAGATTGACGGCCCTGCACTCCTTTGAAGCAAGGTTTGTTGCAGTTGAAATTGGCGTATCGGCAGCGGAGCTAAACCGCTGTTGCAGGGCTGTCACAAATGCCAGCTATTGCGAACTGGCATTTGTGATGCCACTCTTGCGAATGGCCCGGATTTACTCGCTCCGTGTACGACTGTCTTTTTAGCTCTCGCTGGGGACAACACCCAGCGTCGTTGTATGTGCCCTTGGCTGTTGAGGCCTTGGTTGCGGGAGGGTCCATCGTTTGCAAGCCTGGTTACTGCAAATCCCCGAAATCCCACTGCACGCTGGTTCACCCAGCACCTACGATGACCCTCGGGACTTTCACAAATCCCCCGGCAGACTGTTGGAGTGGCCTGCAATCACTGAGCGCGGTGGTGAGAGTCGATGCTGTCAGCCGATGCCGCGAACTGGTTTGTTTGCGGCACGACTGAATTACATCATTTAATGAAAGACTCGTCAACATCATTTAATGAATTGGCTGATTTATTTTTTTATAGCGCACCCGCATAGGTGCAACAAGGCGTAAAAAAACCGCCTCTTGGGCGGTTGTTGGTGTAGCGGCTGCGCTACGTTAGTGTTTGCAACTCACTTATTGCAGACAGTGGTCCCTGAATAGGTCCCGCTGTAGGAGGTCATATTCCCTGCCCCGTAGCTATTTGCGAGCCCGTTATTCACTCCAAAAGTGCTGCAAACAGTTGGCCTCGCCGCCCGCCTTGCATCCTTCTTTGCCTGCTCAGACGCTACCTTGTTTTGCCTGGCGTCCGCAATCATCTGGTGGTGTTCAACGGTGACAGCAAGTGTGCTCGCACGGTCAAAGTCGCCTCGGGCGAGGTGCCCTGCAATCTTTCCGGACAACTCCCGCTCATAAACACTTGCCTGAGACGGCCTATCCCCTGGGGGCGCCTGGTACCCGGCTGGCCCGGCCGGAATATCGACGGACTGGATTGACTTTGATGTTGTCGCGCAAAGGACGTCACTGTAGGTAATTCGCCCATCCGGGCCCGTGCATTTGCGCAGCTGCGCCTGCGCGGCCCCAGTGAGTGCGATGAAAAGCAATATGACAGTGATTGATTTTTTCATAAACCCCCTTACGGCGCTCCTGCACCAAGACTTCAGCGGTATCGCCGCTCCACAGCTCGAAGTACGCCGATGATGCGACTGTCGCCCAAAGGCTTTATCGGGTACCGTGGATTCAGCGGCTTGAGATACCAGTCCGACCCATCCTTCACCAGCTGCTTGAATGTGGTTTCATCGCCGCCGTTCTTGGCAACCACGTAATCGCCGGGTTGCGGGTCCAACTCAGGCTCAATGATGAGGATCATCCCCGCCAGGAATTCAGGTTCCATGCTGTCACCAGCGACACGCAGGGCAAATGTGTGCGCTTTGATGGGAACCGATGTCGGTATCCACTCCGCGCCCCCGTCGCCCGGGTGGAAGTTGTCGATGAATTCTTTATACATACCTGCCTGAACATCAGAGAGCAATGGGACTGCTCCGTGAACGGCGGGGCCAGCGCTTGTATTTTGCTCCATGTCCAGAGTGTCAAGCCAGTTAATTGGCAGGCCTGCACACTCTTCAATTGAGCGTGCAACTTTTTCCCCAAACGAGGCTTTTCCTGATAGCAGATCAGCGGTCTGGTTGGTTTTTTTTCCAATAAGCAAGCCCAACGCCGTGGGGCCCTCAATCTGGCGCAGGGCGGCAAGTTGTTTTAGGCGGGTGATTCTGATGAGCTTAAGTGACATGCGGCCCGAGATTGGCACGGGCGCATCATCAAATGATGTTGACACATCATTCATTGTTTGATGTAATGGGGCATGCATTTCAAAAACTACTTTTTCGGCCTCGCACGAAAAGACCGCCCAGCTTTCGCTGAAAAGGTTGGTACGACAGCCGGCCATTTAACGAACTTTTGCTACGGATATACGCCTCTCGCTCCTGCAGTTTGCGTGGCAATTGAGCAAGTCACCAATGGCGAAGTTACCCGCCAAGAACTTCGCCCTGATGACTGGCACTTGAACTGGCCAGAGCTTACCAAAGTAGCAGAAAAGTCGGTGAACTGAATGCAGATCAAACCCTTGCACCAAGCCACCCGCGCCGACGTCACAGCCCTGGCGCACGCTGCCGCCGAACGCGACGAACCCAGCGAGCAGGCCAACCCCTTCGAGCCTGGCACGCCGAATCACCGCGCCTTCGCCGTGGACTACTACCAGCACATGCTGGCTGGCGAATCGGTCGAAGTGGCGGCCTGACATGCGCATTACCCCGCCCGCAGCTCGTCAATCTTCCACTGGTATTCAGTGATGCAGACCAAACGCACGCGCACCAGCATGGCCGCCACCCCCGCAGCCGCCCACTCATGCAGCGGCGCGAGCACTGGCACTGGTAGTTCTACCACTTTGGCTTGTTCATAGTTTTTTGACATGGCTGACTCCTTAAGGCTTGAGACACAAATGACACACGACGACGAAACCCCGGTATTCAGCCGCGCCACAGTAGCTCGGACCGAGAAGCTCACCATCATTCCGCCGCTGACCATCCGTCAAACCGAATCCATGGCGCGTGACATTCAAGGGCTCTCCGAGTTGCACGGCATGGAAAAAAGCGAGTACATCAGGCATTTGGTGGCGAAGGATAAGGCGGAACAAGAGGGTATTTGGAAGGCTCGGAACCAATTGTTTTCCAAGCCGCCCGTCAAGACAACAAATACAACGGATGACGGCGAAGGACGGCAATCATGAGCGCCAAACACGCATCCATTGCGAATTCGCAAGATTGGGCCGCCATGGGCTTGCCATCAGAGTGCGGCCAGAACGCATTTACCGGCTGCCCGGCTCGCGGGAGAGATGCTGCGATCGACGCACTAAAGAAGCCCGGGCCCAAGCCAGACGGCAAGCTGAGTGCTGCGGAGGCGCACGAAGCGCACAACGCATCGGCGAGGGCCTGGTACGCACGCAAGCGAAATGCCGAGCTTGAGGCGCAGGCGCTGGCATTTAAACCGGGCGCGAACTCGCACAACTACGCATCGGCGCCCACAGCATCCAAGCCAGCGACGACCGCATCCGCGCGGTTCGCAACAGCATGAGCAACATCACCAACATCGCCCAGGTGCTGGATGCAGCGCCGCCGACACCGGCCTGTTTCCCCGATCGCCTGCAGTGGAGCCAGGTCTTGCTGTCGGCGCAGAAGTACACCAAGGCCCGCGTGCTGCCATTCTCGAAGGCCGGCATCTACCAACCCGAGTACTCGTTCTGCCGTGACTGCACCACGCAACACGCGGCGCAAATGGCGCTCGCTGGCAAGTGCAATCCGAACAAGTTTCGCGCCGACGTGTTGAACAAGGAGCTTGCATGAGCCACGATCACGACAAAGCCCGCGCGGCCACCACGGCCGAAGTGTCGTGCTTGGGCAAGGTGCCGTTCGCCAGTTTCTCGCTGGCCAACACCGTCATCAATCGCCAGCGCACAAAGCACCGCGAGGGCCGCTCGTCCTACCACTGCACGCACTGCCAGCAGTGGCACATCGGCACCGACAACGGCCAGCGCGCCAAGGCCCGCCATGACCGCCACGCATGAGCACCTTCCTGTTTGGAACGATGCGCAGATCAAGCGCTTTGTATTCCGGCATGGCCTGTTTCAGCGCCGCGGCGTGGAGTTCTTTGCGGCTGAAAAACTGGCTGAAAGCCTGGTTCTGCGCGACTACGAACGCGACGACCGGCGCATCTGCCTTGAGTGCGATGGCTGGCAACGCGGCGGCAAGTGCTTCCACGTTACCCAAGGAACCATGCCCAACGTTTCACCCCGGCACGAGCCCGTCATGAACGTGCTGCAGCGCTGCGACTTCTTCAAATTTTCCACCCCATGAGTAACCCTATGACTATCAAGACGATCAACCTGAAATCCATTCGCATTGACGGTGGCACCCAGGCCCGCGTTTGCATCAACAACGACCTGGTGGCCGAGTACGCGCAGGCCATGCAGGGCGGAGTGCAGTTCCCCAACAGCGAAGTGTTTTTTGATGGTGTGGATTACTGGCTGGCAGATGGCTTTCACCGCCTGCACGCCATGCTCACATTGGGCAAGGCATCGGCGGCCGTGATGGTGTTCAACGGCACCCTGCGCGACGCCATCCTGCACTCGCTGGCCGTCAACAACGACCACGGCCTGCGCAAGTCCAACGAAGACAAGCGCAAGTCGGTGCAGACCATGCTGGACGACGCCGAGTGGTCGAAACTCAGTGACCGCGAGATTGCCAAGCATTGCGGCTGCACCCATCCCCTGGTGGGCGCCATGCGCAATCCGAAGCCGGCAACACAAGCGCCGGCCGCTGCACCGAGTGGTAGCTCTTCCACTTCAACCCCGGATCTTGGCGCGCAGAAATTGGGGACAGCTGGTAGTTCTACCACTGCCGCAGCAAAACCAGCGCCAGCCAAGACCCAGGCGCAGGAACAAGCCGAGCAGAACGCCATGGACGCGCACGGCGACTTGGACCCCATCGAAATGCTCGAAGCGGCTGAAAAGCAAGTCGCCACCCTTCAGCAAGAACTGTTTGCCCTGCAGGCCGATGACCAGAAGGCCGAAACCCTGAAATTCAAGCGCATCGCTGACACTGCCGTGCGCCGCCAGGACGAGCTGATGGAAACCGTCAATGCGCGTGAAAAAGAGTTGCAGCGCCAGGCCAATTGGCTGCGTCGCATCGGCGCGGCTCTCGGTGAAGAAGACCACAGCAAGCTGGCCGCCCGGGTGGAAGCGCTGGCTCGTACTGCGAAGGTTTAATCATGGCCCTCGAACTTCGCCCCGAGCAACAGCAAGTCGTTGATGACATCAGCGCAGCCTTTCGCGCCGGTTACAAGCGCGTCATGGTGTCGGCCGCCTGCGGCTTCGGTAAGTGCCACGGCAAGGGAACCAAGGTCATCATGGCCGATGGCTCCATCAAGGCCGTCGAAGATGTTGAAGTGGGTGACCGCCTGCTTTCACCAACAACAACCCCAAGGACGGTATTGAGCCTTGGGCGTGGCCGGGAAGAAATGCACCGGGTTGTCCCCGTCAAAGGCGACTCTTACACGGTAAATTCATCACATCTTTTGTCTCTTAAATTGTCAGCTGCAAGGTCTGCCATATTGAGCAATGGGCAACGGGTCAAGTTGGGCGAAACGATTGCGATTGATGTACCGACATTTCTCGCCAGCAACGCTACTGCCCGCAAGAGCCTTGTGGGTTGGCGCGCTCCAACAGTCGAATTTGAGACTGAAAAACATACCCTTGAAGTCCCTCCCTACATTCTTGGTGCATGGCTTGGTGACGGCAGTCTCAACCACCCAGTAATTACAAAACCTGATTGCAACATGGTGGTGCAATGGGCGCAATGGGGCGAAAGTCTTGGCTGCACGGTGCATTACGACACCTATGGCGACAAATGCCAAGGAATTCGTCTCACTACAGCACGCGGCGAACGCAACCCGGTCAAGGACAGGCTGCGCTCAATTGGCGTCCTGTCTGATAAGCATATTCCAAGCAGCTACCTGACGGCCTCATATGCCGATCGAATGGAGTTGATTGCCGGGCTTCTTGATTCAGATGGCTACACGGCGGCAGGCGGTTACGAATTCACCAGCAAATATGAAGTTCTCGCCCGACAATTTGCATTTCTCTGCCGATCTGTCGGTCTTGCATGCTATGTGAAGCCGGTCAGCAAGGGTATTGCATCGACTGGCTTTGTGGGTGACTACTGGTTGTGCGCAGTCAGTGGCGATTGCGAACGCGTCCCATGCCTTGATAAACCCGCCCGTGTTCGCACCATCAATAAAGACCACTTGGTAACTGGAATTTCCAGCATTGATCCGCTCGGTATTGATGACTACTTCGGGTTTGAGTTGGATGGCGACCATCTGTACCTGCTGGAAGATTTCACGGTTTGCCACAACACCGAGCTGGCCACGGCCATTCTGCTGGCCGCCAAGAACAACGGCAAGCGCGGTGGTTTTCTGGCCGATCGCATCAGCCTGTG
>NZ_QEII01000321.1 GCF_003347515.1 Rhodoferax ferrireducens
ACATCGTCAGCTTCTACAACAGCCAGCGGTTGCACTCCACACTGGGCAACTTGCCACCCAATGCTTTCGAGCAGAAATCGGCAATCAAACAACCTATCGGTCTGTACGAAAAAACTTGACCAGGACAATGCCTCCTGAAAGGTGGGTTTTGATAAGTCTCCCAAGCGGGGAAATCAGGTCAACAACGCTCATTTCCTCACCCTGATCGTGAGAGACTTCCATATCATGCAAATCAGATATGAAGCTCCATTCGCTCCAAGTGCAGTCTTTTTCAGCTTCAAAGTTTCGATATTGAAGCCTGCCGATTTTGGTTTGACCTTGAGTTTTATTGGGAGCGAAAACCACAAATACTCCGCCTGCATGCAAGATTCTGTCGAAGTCACTTTTTACAATCCCAGCTGCACGCATGCGCGGATCAATGACCCCGTAATTACACTTCCCCCATAAATCAAGATCGCCGTCTGGTCCATTTTTTTCGCCAACGGGCTGATCCGCAATTTCAAATTGAAGATCAACGACGACGATTTCTTGCTCTGCGTAGTTGGGGAGACGAGGCGTTGAAATAAGTGGCTGAAATCCTGAGGTCATCGGCACTTTGTATGGCAACCCGAACGTACCTTCTTTTACATTGAACCCAGTGTCGGCCAGCGCCTCAAAGGCGCCTGACTCTAAGTCTATGAGAAGTATCTTAGGCTTGTCATATTTAACATCAGCAGACTCTTTTTTGTCAGGGAGCTCAGGTGTCAGATGTGTTGTCGCCTTGGTGTTAAATAATCCCAATTTCTATCTCCCTTTGTATTTGCTCCGATGACGTTACCACGCCAGTGCTAGCGAGGCCGCAGTGGTTTTTTGTAATGTGACAACCGTTCAACCGCTTGGCATCAACAGCAGCATCGGCTCTGCGGGTCGAAACGCACGACATAAACCCTCCAGTCGTCAATATCAGGTTGTAAATCGAAACCCATGGTTTCAAAATGCAGACATGAATAATTGCCAAGCATTTTCTGCATCGCCCGCGGCAATGAAATTGATCTGTTGCTGGAGTTGCCCGGCGGTCAGCTGCGCGTCATCGAGATCAAACACTCCGCCTTATGCAAGCTGGACAAGGGTTTTATCGAGGTGCTGGATGCGCTTCAACTTAAATCCGGCTTTGTCATTGCGCCTGTGAGCGAGCCCTTTCCGTTGTCCCAACGTGCCATGGCGCTGCCGTTGGGTCATATTTGAAAGATATAGCAATCAAATTAGCCTCAAGCCCCCGTCATCATTGCGCGAGAAGCTATCAAAAGTGAAGTGAATTGCGATGGCCGCACGCTGTGCCTGCACAATTTCAACCGCTTGAAGCCGTCATTTATGAATATAGATATTGACAAAATAGCATGTAAAGATGAACTCTATATTCATAAACCATGTCAAAACAATCTACCGCCCTTTCCAGAATTCCACCGCAGACCATGCGTGCCCTTGAGACATTGGGCTCGCATCTGGCGGTGGCCCGGGTGCGACGCAAGGAGTCGCTGGCTACGCGCGCCAAGCGAATTGGTGTTTCAATTCCGACTTTGACGCGGCTTGAATCCGGCGACCCCTCGGTGTCCATGGGCATTTACGCCACCGCCTTGTGGCTCATTGGCCGCGATGGTGAACTGGCACGCATCGCGTCGCCGGAGCATGACAAGGGTGCGTTGGAGATGAATATTCAGGAAGCCATCGACCTCGGCAAAGCCCGCGCCAAGGTGGCCCGCAAAAACCGGGCATCAGTCAAGCCGCCAGTCGATTTGTAGCGCACGCCATGGCCACCAAAATTGCCCATCAAACATCGCCAGACCGGCTTTATGCCTGGATGTTGAGTGACCCCCAAAACCCCCGGCTGGTTGGCGAGATCACGCGCCAAAACAATGGCGCTGTCGGCCTGACGTACGACCCAGCGTGGCTTGAAACCGGGTTTGCCCTGAGCGACGATATGCCGCTCGTGGCGCAAACATGGACGCCCGTGCATCACACCGCTCGGCAACCCGGCGCGCCCGGCGCACTCGATGATGCGCGCCCTGACCGCTGGGGCGAAAAGGTGATCCGGTACTTGTACAAGCCGGGCGCGTCGGTGTTTGACAACCTTTACTTTGCCGGTGACGAGCGCTTTGGCGCGATGGGCGTTTCTACCTCCAGCCGTGCTTACATCCCCTTCATGGCGCGGTCGCTGCCGCGCCTGGAGGACGCCAGCGACCTGAATGAGGCGATCCAGATCATCGAGTCGGGCGTCGACGAGTTGCAGGCGCGGCAGCGGGCGCTGCTGGGTGCCAGTTGCGGTCTGGGTGGCGCCAAGCCGAAAGCGGCGATTGCCATTGAGGGTGAAGAATGGGTGCTCAAGTTTTACAACGGCGAGCCTTTCAATCTGCCCTTGGTGGAGCACGCCACCATGACACTGGCCCACAAGGCGGGCCTTCAGGTCGCGCAAACGCTGCCGGTTCGGCTTCGGGGCGAACACGCTGTTGCTGTCAAACGCTTTGATCGCCACCACGGTGTGCGCTTGCATTGCCTGTCGGCCTGCACGCTCTTGCGCTCAGAGCTGCCAGAAGGCATGGAGCCCGAGTTTGGTTACCCGCAACTGGCGCGCGCCCTGCGGCGTTCGGCCGATCCGCGCACGCTGGATGCCCAGTTGCACGAACTGTTCCGGCGCATGATTTTCAATATTCTGGTCGCCAACACCGACGATCACGAAAAAAACCATGCCTTGCTGTGCCACATCAGTGGCCGCACCATGAAGCTCGAACTCAGTCCGGGCTATGACATCGTTCCGACCGGTTCCGGGGCGCTGGAGCACCAGTTCATGATCTCCGATACCAGCCGGGAGCCCGGCCTGTCTGAAGCCATGACGGTGGTGGATGACTTTGACTTATTCCCCCTGGACGCTGCCAACGCGGTTCTCAAGATCATTGCCGTGGTCAACGATTGGCAGAGCCACTTTCGATCGGTGGGCGTGGCGGAGCCGGACATCACCGAAATTGCCGCCTTGGTTGATGCGCCTGACTTGCTGGCGCAGCGGCAGTCGTTCAGCGCCGAGGCCTATGCCCAAGCTGGCAAACCTCGGCGCAAGCGCAGCCCTGGGGCCAAGGCGTTTCGTTGAGGCGGGGAATCGTGCCAAACTTGCCAGCGTTCATAAAACTGCCATCACCAAAGTGTGATGGCATACCAAAAAGGAGTGTCAGCATGAACAAAATGATCTACAAGGGCTATACGGCTCAAATGGAATTTGATACGGATGACAAAATCATTGTGGGCCGTGTGATCGACATTAACGACATCATCACGTTTCATGGCGCATCGATTGTCGAGTTTGAGACGGCAATGCAAACGGCGGTGGATGGCTATCTTTTTGCTTGTGAGCAACTGGGCCAAGCCGCGCACGCGGGCTAGGGTTGGTCCGTCAGCTACACGGTCACACCGATCTTCTCCAGCAGCAAGGGCCTGACCTGCTCCACCCAGCCCTCAATGCGTTCGTCCGTGTGCATGCTCTGGGTGCGCTGATCGATCACCAGCCCAACAAAACGTCCGTCAACGACGGCGGCGGACTGCTCGAAGGTATAGCCCTCGGTGCTCCAGCTGCCGACAAGCTCGGCGCCATAGCCCTTGAAGACCTCATACAACCGCATGAGCGAACTGGCAAAGCGTTCGGGGTAACGTTCCTGGGCGCCCAGGCCGAACAGGGCGATGCGCTTGCCGGAGAAGTCCGGCTTGTCCAGGTTCAATTGCGCCAGAAACTCCGCCCAATTGGCCTCCTGTCCGCCGGCTTGAAGGCCCGGGATTTCCTCGACACCGTAGCTCGGCGTCCCCAGAATCAGCGCGTCGTACTGGAGCATTTCGGCGGGCGTGATGCGATTGACATTCAGGGGTTTGCTGGCGATGTCGTCGCCCAGCTTCTTCTGGATCTTCTTGGCAATCAGCCGAGTGGTGCCGGTTTCGGTACCGAAAAATACGCCGATTTTGTTCATGGTGGGACCGATCATTTGCAGGATCTGGAGTCACGCAATTCTTGCGCCAAGGCCACGCGGGAAAAATTGACCGACAAAGGCGACACGGATTGAGTCAGCGCCTCTGACAGCAGCCCCTGCGGCCGGGGCATCTCACGTTTGCGCTCAGGCACACCGGCCTTTTGTCCAATGATCAAGCCCGCCTACATGCCCAGCGATTTCATGAGTGCCTCATGGTCAACCGCCTCTGCCGCTGGGGCGCTGGCATTCTGCTCTGCGTGGGTCTGGGCAATCAACTCGTCCGGGTTGGTCACTTCGTGGACCTCAAAGTCATGCAGCTTGATGAACTCGGTGCGGTCGATCGCCAGCTCAAGGTAAAAAATGTTGTTTTTACCGGTGTAGAAGGTCACGCGCCGGGCTTCCGGTTTGTCCAGGTGGGTGTCCACACTCAAGGCCACTTGTTTGTTGAGCACCAGCATCTTGGGCTGGTTCTGGGTGATGTGGGTTTGCAGTTCACGCCGTACCTTGCCGGTGAAATCGCCCACGATCTGGTTCATCAGCTCGCCCATGATGTTGCTTACTTCATCCGAGGTGTGGGAACTTGCCAGTTCGCTCTTAGGCATGCCCATGTTGAGCATGTAGCTCTCGTAGAGCTCCATGGCGGTTTGCGCCGAGAAATTGATGACCACCAGGCCAGAAAAACCGCCGTCAAACAGCACAAAGCAGCCAATGTCGGGCTTGAGGCAGGTTTTGGTGATGCGCTGCACCATGCCGGAATAGTGAATCTGGCAATGGGTCGCCACATTCAGCACGCGGGTAACCGAGTTGCACAGGCTGGTCAGCAGGTCTTCGGTGCCGTACACCACAGCGGATTCTTGCCCTTTGTTGCTCATGTCAACGCTCTTTGATGAAAACAGGGACTGTACAGCACCACCTCTGACGCGCTTCGCCGCCGTCCCTCGCCCGGGTGGCTGCTCATCGCCAAGCTACTGGGTCGCCAACGCTTTCAGGCGGTACAGGCGGATGGCATTTTCACTCGCCACCTGGGCGGCCAAAGGCTCTGGCAGTTGTGTGATCAAGCCCCGCAAATTATTCATGCCGTCGTCGCCCGAGCCTCTGGCGATTCCGTTGCGGTCGTAGAACGCATCGCTGCCCAGCATGAATCGATCCGGAAATTCGTGCACCAGATCGATCCAGCTTGACTTGAGCTTACCGTCCATGTCCATGGCCGCCGCAGGACTGGGATGCCCGCGGTTAAGCCGAAAACTCATGAACAGGTTGGGGTGCTCCTGCAGCAAGGCGCGAACCCGCTTGGGGTGACGCGTCAGCAATGGCTCGAAACCCACATGCACCCACACAATTTTTGTTTTGGGGTTGTGCGCCAGCAAACGTTTGAAGGCCGGCAGGTTGCCTTGCAGCTCCGGGGGATTCAGGTGGTTGGCCCGCAGGTTCTCGGGCAGCGGCATGTCTTGCGGCACCAGATCGCAATGCAGGTCAATGGGGATGTCGTTCTCCGCGGCAATGTCGGCCAGCATCAAGAGCAAGGGGTGGTCCGCCGGCACCATTTCGTAGGCATGGTTGGCACCCATGGCGGGAATGGACACATGCAGAACCGAAATTTCGCCAAACCCGACGGCACCCAGCGACACGATCTTCTGTGCACGTTCGCGGAATTTGCTTCGTATGCCATCGTCCACCGCCTCCGCCGCCGTGCTGTGGAGCATGACGTTCAGTGTGCTGCCGCCCAATACCGCAAAGCGATCAGGATTGGCTTTGGCCGCGAACAGCAGGTCTTCAATGTCATAAAACCATTTGGGTGTGTTGGTGGCAAATGGCTGCGGCATCAGCAGTGATTTGCCGATGTTCATTTGGTCCATCTGCTTCAGGGCGGTCCTGTGCGATGCTTCGAGGTCCTTGAACGGTATGGTTTGAAAGTGCGCATGCGTGTCGATCAGCACCAACGGGTCTGCCAGTGCGGCCAGACTCAGGCCTACCCATCCGGTGGCGATAAGTGTTTTTTTCATGGGCGTTCAGCGTAGTCGGGGCTCGGTTTTTCTCGTAGGCAGGCGCCACAGCCACATGGCCATGGCCAGTTGTTTAGCCCGCAAAGGCAGGGCGCGTTGGGCTCGCCAGTCCCGCACCATGGGTCCAAAGCGCGTGGTTGGCAAGAGCGGCAAAACAATGCCCACTACGCCGGTGATCAGGCTGAGCACGCCGCAGAGCAACCAGACCCAGCGCTGCCAGCGTGGGCGCAATGTGATGGGCGGGTGGGGGTTCATGGTTTGACTTTACCCCAGCGAGCTATCGCTGTTCAGGATGCCGGCGCGAGACAACACCCTCTTGCCAGCACCTTCGTCTTGGCGAAAGGCATCAAGCAACGGGCTGTTTTTGAGGAAAAAGCCGGTTCTAAAACAATTCGAACGGTCTTCAAAATAACGTAGCCAGCGACGGGTGCATAGCATGCGGTGCCGTCCTACAGACTTCTCCTTTCTGGATGTACACACTGGCTGCCTACTTCGAAAGGATTCACCATGACAGAGAAAACAGCCAGCGTTCACTGGGAAGGTGCCGGTAAGACGGGCATCGGCAACATCAGCACGGAGACCGGATCGCTCAAGGACCACCCTTATGGATTCGCCAGCCGTTTTGGCGACGACCGCAAGGGCACCAATCCGGAAGAGATCCTGGGCGCAGCCCACGCCGCCTGCTTCACGATGGCGTTTGCCTTCGCCTGTGAAAAAGCGGGGCTCGCCACCACGTCCATCGACACGACGGCGGTGGTGCGTCTGGTCAAGGAAGGCGAAGGCTTCAAGATCGACCGAATCGCGCTCACCCTGCAAGCGGTTGTGCCTGGTCTCGATGAGCAGAAATTTCAAGAGATCGCGCAAAGCGCCAAGAAAAACTGTCCACTCTCGATCGCGCTGGCTGCGGTGCCGGAAATTACGCTGCAAGCCACGTTAGGAAAGTAGGCGCTAGGCGCCTGGCCCGCAATCCATGCAACGCGCTATCGGTTCCGGGCCGATGTGCAGCTTGTGATTGAGATCGCGCAGCGCGGTGCGCAAGCCTTCTTCAATGACCGGATGGTAGAAAGGCATGTCCAGCATGGCGGACACCGTCATGCGTTGTTGCGCCGCCCAAGCCAGCAGATGGCCAATGTGCTCGGCGGCGGGGCCGAACATTTCCGCGCCCAGAAACAAGCCGCTGCCTTGCTCGCCGTAGACCTTCAAAATCCCTTTGTTGCGCAGCATGACCCGGCTGCGTCCCTGGTCCTCGAAGGACACCAGGCCCACCTCGAACCGACCCTTGAAATGCTGCTCCAGCTGCTTCAGGTCCAAGCCAACCGACGCCACTTGCGGGTCGGTGAAGACCACCGCCAGAGGCGTGCGGCGCAAGCCCGGTTGGACATCGGGATAACGGCCGGCATTCTCACCAGCGATGCGACCCTGGTCGGCCGCCTCGTGCAACAGGGGTGCGTCGTTGCTCGCGTCGCCGGCAATAAAGATGGGGCTGTTGCCGCACTGCAGCGTGGTGCGATCAAACACCGGCACGCCGCCTTCGTCCAACGTTAGTCCGGTGTTTTCCAAGCCCAGTGCGGCGATATCGGGCGCCCGACCCGTCGCCGCCAACACATAGTCGAAGGACTCGGTTTGCCAGGTTCCGTCGCTATGCCGGTAGTGGACCTCGACCCCGGTGGCGGATTCCTGGACTGACTTCACCTCGGCCGATGCGTCCAGGTAGAACTCGTCGTTGAAGGTCTGGTTGGCGTAGTCGCGAATGGCCGGGTCTTGAATGGCTGCAATTCCGCCGCCGACACCGAACACCTTGACCTTCACGCCCAGGCGGCTCATGGCCTGGGCCAGCTCCATCCCGACCACGCCCGGACCGAACACCGCCAGACTTGTCGGCAAAGTGGTCAAGTCGAATACGTTTTCATTGCTCAGCAAACGCGCGCTCAATCCCTTCAACACCGGTGGCAGGACGGACATGCTGCCGGTGGCGATCACGATGCGCCTGGCGTGAACCAACTGGCCCTGCGCCGTCACCAGGGTATTGGCATCCTGAAAGTTGACCTTGGCGGCCAAACGGTTAGCTTGCGGAATGGCGTCAATCGTCTCCAGCACGAAGCCCACAAAACGGTCGCGTTCGCGCTGCACGCGCGCCATCACCGCCGCGCCGTCCACCGTGACGCCTTGCACCTGCACGCCGAACGGCTCAGTATGCTGCGCCTGATGCGCGGCCTCCGCCGCGGCAATCAGCAATTTGCTGGGCATGCAACCGACACGCGCGCAAGTCGTCCCATAGGTGCCACCTTCGATCAGCAAGACGGAATCGGTGTGGGCGCGGGCGGCCCGGTAGGCACCCATACCGGCGGTACCGGCCCCGACAATGGCGACATCGACGTGAATGGGTGTCATGGCCGGTTTGATCACGGGCGGTGCCAACTTACTTCGCCAGCCAGGTGGCCAGCTCATCGGCGCCGCCGATGTGTTGGCCATCGATATACACCTGGGGCGTCGTGCCGCGTCCGCTCACCGCTTGCAGCGAGCTGTAGCTGATGCCGTGGCTACCCAATTCGATCTCTTCAAAACGGTAGCCCTTGTCCTTGAGCATCTTGCGGGCGCGCGCGCAGTGCTGGCAGCCGGGTTTGCCGAAAAAAGTGACGCGCGGCGGACAGATGGCCTTGGGGTTGATGTAGTTCAGCATGGTGTCAGCGTCCGACACCTTGAAAGGATCGCCCGGCTCCTCAGGCTCGATGAACATTTTTTCAATCAGTCCATTCTTTACCAGCATGGAATAGCGCCAGCTGCGCTTGCCCAGGCCGATCTCCGACTTGTCCACCAACAGGCCCATGCCTTCGCTGAATTCACCGTTGCCGTCGGGCAGGAAATAGATGCCTTCGGCGTTCTGCTCCTCTTGCCAGGTCTCCATCACGAAAGGATCGTTGACGGACAAACAGATCACACTGTCAACCCCATTCGCCTTGAATACGCCGGCCAGCTCGTTGAAACGAGGCAGGTGGGTGCTGGAGCAGGTCGGCGTGAAGGCCCCCGGCAGCGCGAACAGCACCACCGTTTTGTCCTTGAACAAGGCATCGCTATTGACTTTCTGCCATTCGCCATTGACCCGAATCGGGAATGTGACTTGGGGGACTTTTTGCCCTTCGCGTGATTGCAGCATGGTGTATCTCGGGTTCGTGGATTGGATCTCAATCTTGACACGATACGCGTCGTTGCGTGCTGGGTCTGTCCGCCAGCGAACCAAGTTCAAAAATGCTTCGTCGGCAGGCGTCTATGCCACAAACACCCGCGCCTTGCGCGGCGTCAGCACCAGGGTGTCGTTGGTTTGCAGGCCGAGTTCATGGAACAGTTGCGCCGGAATATGCGCTTCGATAATCTCCTCGCCGCCCGAGGCGGCGGCGTCCAGCGGCAGCAACTCCAGCCGCGCAATCGGTCCCACCACAATGGCGCGCGTGAGTTTGGCGACGATGCCTTTGGGCTGATCCGCCGCGCTTATGCCCGGCGTGTAGCGTTGCACCTCCAGGTCGTGCGGCCGCACATAGGCAAAGGCTTTGGCGTCCTGCACATCATGGTGCTCCGGTGTGGTCAGGCGCAGGCCGTTGTGCTCCTCGCCGATCAGCATTTCGCCTTCGTGGGCGCGGCCATGGAACAGGTTCACGTCGCCCAGAAAACCGTAGACAAACGGGCTGGCCGGATGGTCCCAGACGTCTTGCGGCGAGCCAATCTGCTCGACCTGACCGGCGTTCATCAGCACGACACGGTCCGATACTTCCAGCGCTTCTTCCTGGTCGTGCGTGACAAAAATGCTGGTGACGTGCAAGTCGTCATGCAGGCGCCGCAGCCAGCGGCGCAGCTCCTTGCGCACCTTGGCGTCCAGCGCGCCAAAAGGCTCGTCCAGCAGCAGCACTTTGGGCTCCACCGCCAGTGCCCGCGCCAGGGCAATGCGCTGGCGCTGGCCGCCCGAGAGCTGTGCCGGGTAGCGGTCGGCCAGCCAGTCCAGCTGTACCAGGCCCAGCAGTTCGTGCACTTTTTGTTTGATCACGGATTCGCTCGGGCGGGTGGCGCGCGGTTTCATGCGCAGGCCGAAAGCGACGTTGTCGAACACGCTCATGTGCCTGAAGAGGGCGTAGTGCTGGAACACAAAGCCGACGTTGCGCTCGCGCACATGCACGTCGGTGGTGTCTTCGCCGCTGAACAGAATGCTGCCGGTGTCGGCCGTTTCCAGGCCGGCGATGATGCGCAAGAGTGTGGTCTTGCCGCAGCCGGACGGGCCTAATAACGCGACGAGTTCGCCGGAATCAATGTCCAGCGACACGTCGCGCAGCGCGTGGAAGGTGCCGAAGTCTTTGCTGATGTTGCGGATTTCTATGCTCATGATTTTTCTTTCTTGGTTCCCGTCATTGCGAGCGCAGCGCGGCAATCCAGGAGCCATGGATTGCCGCGCTGCGCTCGCAATGACAATAGCGTGGCACTCGGGATGACGAATGCATGGAAATGTCTAAATGGGCTGTGGATGCTCAGGTGGTAATTCCGCCGCCGCCTTCTGCTCGCGTTCAAACTGCCACTCCACCACCGACTTGATCACCAGGGTCAGCACCGCCAGCAGCGCCAGCAGCGAGGCCACGGCAAAGGCGGCGACCGACTGGTATTCGTTGTAGAGAATCTCCACATGCAGCGGCATGGTGTTGGTCTGGCCCCGGATGTGGCCCGACACCACCGACACCGCGCCAAACTCGCCCATGGCGCGGGCGTTGCACAAAATCACGCCGTAGACCAGGCCCCACTTGATGTTGGGCAGCGTCACATGCCAGAAGGTCTGCCAGCCGGTGGCGCCCAGCACCATGGCGGCCTGTTCTTCTTCGGTGCCCTGCGCCTGCATCAGCGGGATCAGCTCGCGCGCGATGAACGGGAAGGTGACGAAGATGGTGGCCAGCACGATGCCCGGCACGGCAAAGATGATTTTGATGTCATGCGCCTGCAGCCAGGGGCCGAACCAGCCATGGGCGCCAAACAGCAGCACATAGACCAGGCCCGCCACCACCGGCGACACCGAGAACGGCAAGTCGACCAGCGTGGTCAAAAACGCCTTGCCGCGGAATTCGTACTTGGCAATCGCCCAGGCGGCGGCCACGCCAAACACCAGGTTCAGCGGCACGGCAATCGCGGCGGTGAGCAGGGTCAGGCGAATGGCGGTCCAGGCATCGGGCTCCTTGAGCGCCTCCAGATAGGCGCCCACGCCTTTGCGCAGGGCTTCGGTGAAGACAGCCGCCAGCGGCAGCACCAAAAACAGGAAGATGAAACCCAAGGCGATGCCGATCAGCGTCCAGCGGACCCAGGCCGACTCGGTGGTGCCGGATTTGGCGCGACGAATGGTGCGGGTACTCATGAGGCAGCTCCCGAACGGCGGCGCTGCCAGGCTTGCAGCCCATTGATGATCAGCAACAATACAAACGAGAAGCCCAGCATCACCACCGCCACGGCGGTGGCACCGGCGTAGTCGTATTGCTCGAGCTTGCCGATGATGATCAGCGGCGTGATTTCCGAAATCATCGGCATGTTGCCGGCGATGAAGATGACCGAGCCGTATTCACCAATGGCGCGCGCAAACGCCATGGCAAAGCCGGTCAGCAGCGCCGGCGCAATGGTCGGGAAAATCACAAAGCGAAAGGTCTGCCAGCGCGTGGCACCGAGACAGGTGGCGGCTTCTTCGAGTTCTTTCTCGGCGTCCTCCAGCACCGGCTGCACCGTGCGCACCACGAAGGGCAGGCCGATGAAGATCAGCGCGATCACGATGCCGTTGCGGTTAAAGGCCAGCTGGATGCCATAGGGCTCCAGCAGCTGGCCAATCCAGCCGTTGCTCGCCAGCAGGGCGGTGAGCGCGATGCCGGCCACGGCGGTGGGCAGCGCAAACGGCAGGTCCACCAGCGCGTCGATGATTTTCTTGCCGGGGAATTGGTAGCGCACCAGCACCCAGGCCACCAGCAGGCCAAACACCACGTTGACCAGCGCCGCGATGAACGAGGCGCCAAAGGTCAGCTGGTACGAGGCCAGCACGCGCGGGCTGGCGACCGCCGCCCAGAACTGCTCCCAGGTCAGCGTGAAGGTCTTGAACACCAGCGCCGAGAGCGGGATCAGCACGATCAGGCTCAGGTAAAACAGCGTGAAGCCGAGCGTCAAATTAAAGCCCGGCAGCACGCGCCGGGCCGCTCGCTTGGACACGGGTCTACCCGTCGCCAGCGGCGCAGTCAGAATGGCGGCGGTCATTTATTTGACGGTGTAGAGTTTGTCGAACTGGCCGCCGTCGTTGAAGTGCACTTTTTGCGCTTCGGCCAGCGAGCCGAAATACTCATTCACGGTGAACAGCTGAATCGGCTTGAAGGTGCTGGCGTACTTTTTAAGAACGGCCGGCGAGCGCGGACGCAGCCCGTGTTTGGCGGCAATTTCCTGCGCCTCGTCCGAATACAGGTAGTCCAGATAAGTCTTGGCCAGCTCGGCCGTGCCCTTCTTCGCCACGGTGCGCTCCACCACCGCCACCGGGTTTTCGGCCACGATGCTGACCGAGGGGTGCACGGCATCGACCTTGCCGGCGCCGAATTCGCGGTCCACCGATACCACTTCCGACTCGAAGGTCACCAGCACGTCGCCAATATTGCGCTGCAAAAAGATGGTGGTGGCGTCGCGCCCGCCCTTGGCCAGCACCGGCACGTTCTTGTAGAGCTTGCCGACGAATTCGGCCGCTTGCGCATCGGTGCCGCCAGTCTTGCGCACGTAACCCCAGGCCGCTAGATAGGCCATGCGGCCGTTGCCGCCGGTCTTGGGGTTGACCACGATCACCTTCACATCGGGCTTGACCAGGTCGTTCCAGTCCTTGATGTTTTTCGGGTTGCCGTTGCGCACCAGAAACAGCATGGTGGAGCTGGTGGGCGAGGCATTGCCGGGAAAGCGCTTGGCCCAGTCCTTGGACACCACGCCGGTGCTGGCCAGAAAGTCGATGTCGGTGGTGGTGTTCATGGTCACCACGTCGGCCTCCAGCCCGTCATTCACGGCGCGCGCCTGGGCGCTGGAGCCGCCATGGGCCTGGTCGACTTTCACGTCCTTGCTGGTGGTCTTTTTGTAATGCGCCACGAAGGCGCCGTTGTAGTCCTTGTAAAACTCGCGCGCCACGTCGTAGGAGGCGTTCAGCAGCGTCGTTTGAGCTGCTACTAAATTGCTAGCTGTAAGCGCAACACCGACGAGGGCTAGAGTCACTTTTTGTTTGAATTTCATACGGATTCCTGGAGTGCGGGTGAATGACGTGAAGGAGAGGGCGAAGTGACCAGGGCGGCGGCGTAGCTGTCGCCGGTCAAGGATTGCAGCAGCGCCAGCCCCAGCGGCCAGGCGCCGAAGCCGGAATCGATGTTGATATGGCCGGCCTTTTGCAGCCGCACAAACTCAGATCCCCAAGCCCGCGCATATGCGCCGGCCGTGCGCACCGGGCAAAACGGGTCGTTGCTGCTGGCCACGATGATGCTGCGGTAGGGCAGCGGCTGATACGGTGCGGGCGCAAAGTCGGCCAGGATGCCGCGGCGTTCCGGGTCGGCCGGGGCCACCAGCAGTGCGCCCTGAATGCGTTCGGCCGCCTCGCGTGGCAAATGGGTGGTGGCGATGCAGCCCAGGCTGTGCGCGACGATCACCACCGGGCCGGCTTGTTCGAGGATGGTGCGGGTGATGGACGCCACCCAGGCGCTGCGCGAAGGCGTGATCCAGTCGTCCTGCTGCACCCGCACCGCGCCGGGCAGTTGCTCTGCCCACAGGCTTTGCCAGTGACCGGGGCCGGAGTCGCGCCAGCCGGGAATGATGATGAGAGGGACCATGCGGTGAATTGTGGGTGGCCATCGTTAAAACCCAAACTACTTATTTCCCATTTGGTTATCGCAAAATAGGCATAACGATTTTTGAGATCATCACCCCATGAATCCTGAAGACCCGGCGCTGCCCCCCTCTGTCCTCGTTGTCTGCCTGTGCGCCGAGTGGTGCGGCGTGTGCCGCGACTATGCACAACGCTTCGAGCAGGTGCAGGCCAAGTTCCCGCAGGCGCGCTTTCTCTGGATTGATGTGGAAGACGAAGCCGACCTGCTGCACCCGCTGGACGTGGAAGACTTTCCCACCCTGCTGATGGCCGTGGGGACCGAGCCGCGCTTCTTTGGCCCGCTGACACCGCAGCCGGAAACGCTGGAGCGCCTGATCCGGGCGCAGATCGAAAACACGACGGCGCCAGCGCTGGCCAACCGGGCCGTGACGGACCTGGTGGCTCGGATTCGGGCGGAGCATGCGCTCCGGTAGGTGGCCTACGCAGGCCGCCATCAATGTGCTGGCACTGGGCGCGTGGGGTGGCGTGACCGGCATCGCGATCTTCATGGATGGTGTTCGCCCGCCGATTGTCATCGCGTACCTGGTCATCATCCTGTCGACCGTTCTGTTCAGCTTTCTCGTGCGCGCTTACCGCAAACGCCTCAATGAACTGCATACCGTCGGCCGTGACCTCGCCCGCCGCACCTTTGACCTGAAGGCGAGCCAGGCCGAGCTGCACCGGGCACAAGCGGTCGCCAAAGTCGGAAGCTGGGTCTTTGACATCGGCGCCGACACCATGCGTTTATCGACCGAAACCTGTCGTATTTTCGGTTTGCCTGAGGGCACCACGGGCAGTCATGCGGCCTACCTGAAGCGTGTTCATCCAGACGACCGCGAAGCGGTGGATCGCGCCTGGTTGGCCGCCTTCAAAGGTGAAACCTTTGACCATGAGCACCGCATCGTGGTGGGCCACGCAGTCCGCTGGGTCCGGCAAAAGGCGGAACTGGAATTTGCGCCGGATGGCGCGCCGCTGAGTGCCATTGGCATTGCGCAAGACATCACCGCGCACAAGGAGGTGCAGGCGGCGCTGCAGGACAGTGAAGAACGTTACCGCACTATGATCGAATGGTCGCCCGAGTCCATACTGGTTCATCGGCTCGGCAAAATCCTGTACGTCAATTCGGCGGCCATCAAGCTGTTCGGCGCCAAGGATGCGCAAGGCCTGCTGGGTAAATCGACGACGGAGCTGATTCACCCGGACTATCTTGAGGCGCAGATGGCGCGGATGAAGAGCATTAACGAGCATGTGCTGATCAAGCCGATGGTGGAGTCGCGATTTCTCAAACTCGATGGCGCAGCCATTGACGTGGAAGTCCAGGGCACGGCCATCGTCTACGACGCAAGACCCGCCATTCACGTTTGCATACGCGACATCACCGAGCGCAAGCAGATGGAAAAGCAGGTGCATCAACTGGCCTTCTACGACACCCTGACCGAACTGCCCAACCGGCGCCTGCTCAATGACCGCTTGGGCCAGAGCATCGCGGCCAGCAAGCGCAGTGGTCGCTATGGCGCGCTGATCTTTCTGGATCTGGACAACTTCAAGCCGCTCAACGATACGCACGGGCATGACGTTGGCGATTTGCTCTTGGCCGATGCGGCAAGCCGACTGCAAACATGTGTCCGTGAGCAAGACACGGTGGCGCGCTTCGGTGGCGATGAATTTGTGGTGATGTTGTGCGAGCTGGATTCAGACAAGGCCAGGGCAACCACACAAGCGGCGGTGATTGCCGAAATCATCCGCTCCGTTCTGACCGAGCCCTACCGCCTGTGCATCCGGCAGGACGGCAAGGAAGCCACCTTTATCGAGCACCTCTGTACCGTCAGCATCGGCGTGGCCTTGTTCGTCAACCATGAAGCCAGCCAGGACGACATCCTCAAGTGGGCCGATACCGCCATGTACCAGTCCAAAAAAGCCGGGGGCAATCTGGTGCTGTTTCACGACGCGACGGTGTGAGTGCGGGTTGACGGCGGCTTGGCCGCCGTCGGCATCACTGCTCGGCAAAAGCCCGTTCAATCACGAAGTCCGCCTGCTTGGTGGTGTTGCCTTCGATGAAATCGCGCTTTTCCAGCAGGTGCTTCAAGTCGCGCAGCATGCCAGGGCTGCCGCAAATCATGACGCGGTCGTAGGCCGGGTCCAGCGGTGGCAAGCCCAGATCGGCCTGTATCTTGCCACTCTCCAGCAGCGTGGTGACGCGGCCCTGATTGACAAAGGCTTCGCGCGTGACCGTGGGGTAATACAGCAGCTGTTTGCTGACCATCTCGCCCAGAAACTCGTTGTCCTGCAGCTCATTCGTCAGGTAGTCGCGGTAAGCCAGTTCCGCCACGTCGCGCACGCCGTGCACCAGAATGACCTTCTCGAAGCGCTCGTAGGTTTCGGGATCGCGCACGATGCTCAAGAAAGGCGCCAGACCGGTGCCGGTGCCTATCAGGTACAGGTGCTTGCCCTCCAACAGGTAGTTGATCAGCAGCGTGCCGGTTGGTTTGCGCCCGACCACGATCTTGTCGCCGACCTTGATGTGCTGCAGGCGCGAGGTGAGCGGGCCGTCCTGCACCTTGATGCTCAGGAATTCGAGGTGATCTTCGTAATTGGCGCTGACGATGCTGTAAGCGCGCAGCAGCGGTTTGCCGCCCTCGCCGCGCAGGCCAATCATCGTGAAATGCCCGTTGGAGAAGCGCAGCGACGGGTCGCGCGTGGTGGTGAAGCTGAACAGTCGGTCCGTCCAGTGGTTAACGCTCAAAACGGTTTCTTCTAGAAAAGCACTCATTGCAGCCTTGCAAAAATAATCAAAATAGGGACCGGGAAAACCCTCAAGTGTAAAACCCCGACAAAGTCCGCCGGAAATCGGGTGAAATAGCCTTTTTCAGGGGCCACGCATGACCACCTCATCCTCCTCACCAAACCTGGCCCGGCTGCGCAGCTTTGTGCAGCAATTGGCCGTTCTGCTCGACCGCCACCCGAGTGAACCCGAGATCCTGGACCAAGGCGGCGCGCTGCTGGCCCAGCTGGTCGCCCACGACGACTGGCTGCCCGAAGCCTATGCCCAGCCCGATCCGCAGCGCTATCAGCAGAATCTGCTGCATGCTGACGCGCTGGGGCGCTTTTCCGTCGTCAGCTTTGTCTGGGGACCCGGCCAGAGCACGCCCATCCATGACCACACGGTCTGGGGCTTGATCGGCCTGCTGCGTGGCGCAGAGCAGTCGCAAGCCTATGCCCGCACCGGCGACGGCCGCTGGGCG
Organism: Rhodoferax ferrireducens; assembly: GCF_003347515.1. Taxonomy (GTDB): domain Bacteria; phylum Pseudomonadota; class Gammaproteobacteria; order Burkholderiales; family Burkholderiaceae_C; genus Rhodoferax. Next base: position 17,111 of record NZ_QEII01000321.1, read on the forward strand.
CCCCAGGGAGCGCCACACACGCTGGCGCCGGGCCAGGTGGAAGCGGTGTCGCCCCGCATCGGCGATGTGCACCGTGTCAGCAACGCACTGGCGGACCAGCCCTCCATCAGCATCCATGTCTATGGCGCCAACATCGGCGCCGTACAACGCTCGGTGTACCTGGACGACGGCACGCGCAAGCCCTTTGTGTCCGGCTACAGCAACGCCTCCCTACCCAATTTCTGGGACCTGTCCGCCGAGTTGAATGCCTTGAAAGCAACGCAAAGCACGACGCGCTGAATCATTTTTTGCAGAATATCCATGACCTTACCTTTGCCCTCAAAAACTTTCCAGGATGTGCGCCAGGCCTTGCTGGCCCGGCAGGAAATTGCCCTGATCGACGTTCGCGAGGAAGACCCGTTTGCCCAGGCCCATCCGCTGTTCGCCGCCAACTTCCCGGCCGGGCGCCTTGAGCTGGATGCCTGGAGCCGTATCCCGCGTCGCGCCACAGCAATCGTGGTGTACGACAACGGCGAAGGGCTGGCCGACCCGGCGGCACGCACGCTGCAGCAACTGGGCTACACCGATGTCGCGCTGCTGGACGGCGGCCTGCAAGGCTGGCGCAGCGCCGGTGGCGAGATTTTCAAGGACGTCAATGTGCCAAGCAAGGCCTTTGGCGAACTGGTGGAATCGCAGCGCCACACGCCGTCCTTGTCTGCCGAAGAAGTCAAGGCGCTGCTGGACAGCGAAGCCGACGTGGTGGTGCTGGACGCCCGTCGTTTTGACGAGTACCAGACCATGAGCATTCCGACCGGCATCAGCGTGCCGGGGGCCGAACTGGTGCTGCGTGCCCAGGCGCTGGCACCCAACCCGGCCACCCGCATCATCGTCAACTGCGCGGGCCGAACCCGCAGCATCATCGGCACCCAGTCGCTGGTGAATGCCGGCATTTCCAATCCGGTGTCGGCCTTGCGTAACGGCACCATCGGCTGGACCCTGGCCGGTCAAAAACTGGAGCACGGGGCTGAGCGCCGCTTCACGGCTGTTTCAGACGAGCAACGTGCCCAATCCGCCCAACAGGCCCGTGCCGTGGCCGACCGTGCGGGCGTCAAGCGCGCCCACGCCGAGGACCTGGCGCGTTTCGCCGCAGAAGCCGGCCGCACCACGTACACCTACGACGTGCGCACGCCCGAAGAATTTGCAGCGGGTCATTTGCCGGGCTTCCGCAGTGCGCCCGGCGGCCAGCTGGTGCAGGAGTCCGATGTGTCCGCTCCCGTGCGTGGCGCCCGCCTCGTGTTGGCCGACCTCGATGGCGTGCGCGCCAACATGAGCGCGTCGTGGCTGGCGCAGATGGGCTGGGATGTGTGGGTGCTCGATGGCGCCCAGGCCGGCGACTTCAATGAGGTCGGCGCGTCGCCTTCACCCGTGCCGGAACCGCAGGGGCCAATCGCCTGGGCCTCGCCGGCCCAGTTGGCGCAGTGGTTGCAAACTGAGCCCGCAGGCCACACGGCCGTGCTGGACTTCACCACCAGCGCCGACTATGTCAAACGCCACATCCCGGGTGCCTGGTTTGTGCTGCGCTCCGAGCTGGCGCAGGCGGCAGCGCGCATCCCCGGCGCGAAACGCTATGTGCTCACCTGCGGCAGCAGCCTGCTGGCGCGCTACGCCGCCGTCGATTTGGCCCGCCTGACGGGTGCTGAGGTGCTGGTGCTGCAAGGTGGCACGCTGGCCTGGATGGAGGCGGGCCTGCCGCTGGAGCATGGCGAAACCCACCTCGCCTCACCCCGCACGGACCGCTACCGCCGTCCCTACGAAGGCACGGACAATCCGCGTGAAGCGATGCAGGGTTATCTGGATTGGGAATACGGTTTGGTGGACCAGTTGGGGCGGGATGGCACGCATGGGTTTAGCGTGATTTGAGTTGCTGTATCAAGAAGTTCAAAACTGTCCACGGAAACGGGTCAAGTCCAAACGATATGCCCCAGTCTTCAACAATCGTTTTCTGTTCAGCCCGCCGTTGGCTCCTTTGCAGCGCTGTCATTCAGGTGCGTGGTCTGCCGGGCTACACCACACCCTACGCTGGGCGAAAGCATTGGCATGGCAGGTACACGGACGTGCCGCCGCAGAATAGGTAAGCTCCGCAAAACGCTGCAAAGTTAATAGCCTGCCGCGCAGACCCCACGGAATCTGAACGGCTTTTTCTCACTCTTTGCCGCGAGCAGGCGTTTTCAGTCAGGCTGAGTTCATTCATGGTCGCTCCGCTGCTTTAAGCCAATTGTTTATGCCATCAACCCCCAGTCCCAGCAACACGTCTTGTACCGCTACTACACGTTGCAGCATGTCACCGTTGTCGGATTCTTCTCGTTCTTCTGCTTCGGCAAATAGGCGGGTTAATAGCTGGGTGAGATTGTTTTCGTAGTCGTGCAAGTACAGCTTGGTACGTTTGACATAGGCCAGATAAATCTCAGTGACCGCTAAGGCTTGCTCTGGATTGTGTTGTGCGGTGGTGTTTAACCATGCATCCAAGCCCATGAGGCGGTGATGTTTGTTATCGCCGTCTTTTTCGAGCACATCAAAGCAGTGCTGGATCAACTTTGTAGGCACCGATATTGTCAATGCACCTTCTGTGAACAAGTGATCCGTTTTCCCAGCAACTGCGTTGGCGTGAGCGCTACGGGCATTCAGGCCAGCTTCGATGCCTGTGAGGCATTGTTCACGTTGCTTCCTTATGTTCTCAGAGTGTGTCCAAACACTTGCAGCACCCCGCCAGGCGTCTGTGGCGTCTAGCACTTTCAACTCTTCGAGAAAAATCGAGAAGTCGAGTTGTTTCGTCAGTGCCGCCAACGCCGAAATGCGACCCCATGTTTCTAAGTCTTTGCCTCTACCTTCGCTGGGAAGGCGCGCCAGCAATGGTGCGACCAGTTCAAAGTTGTCGTGATAGGCGTAGTAAAGGCAAGGCTCTGCACTTTCCCATAGTCCGGTCGAATCTTGCATGGTGCTGCGGAATAAATCCCAGCCCAGCCCCGGATTTCGACTCTGAATAAAGGGCAAGCGTCGCAGGATCAAAGCACGAATCGCAGGATGTTTGTCGCCTGCAAAACGGCTTAGCGTGGGCGATAACAACTCGGGCCATGGGATGTCTTTTTCTTGAAGTTGATTGGCCAAGATCATCAGAGCTTCGGCGATGTGACCACGCGCCATATTGATGCCCGTGGTCAGCAGATCGACTGAATCGCCTGAGATGGAGCTTTCCTCTTCAAGATTTTCAAAACCAGTTGCCAGAACCACCAACCGGGTCGCCTCTTGCGTGTCTGCGATGACATGGGCACAGGCTTGAAGGGCATTGGACGCAGCGCGGTTGTGTTGCCAGTGTGTGAGATGTTCCTCCAGTTCATCAAGAATTTTCCGCGCCAAGGTGGGGGCATCAGGTTCGTCACGCGGTTTCCAGGCGGCATTGGCCTGCAAGTTGCCATAGCGGTGCGCCAGGTAAGTGGCGACACCGTCCATGATGTCATTGCGAAACCGTTCGGAAAGATCGGTCCAATGCGCAGGCAATAAACCCAGGAAACGGATTGGACTGCGGGACGCTGCTTCGCGCAGTTGCCAGCCAACTTCGCGTTCTCCACCGATCAGGAAGTCGTCGCGATGTTCGTCTAAAAGCCCTGTGTAATGCGCCAGCAAACTCAGCACCCCAGCGTCGCTGGCGTTAAGAAATACCTCGAATGAAAACGGTGCACCAACCATGCCACCACGCATCCCTATGCGGGGCTGGCGAATGAAGAGTCCTTCAGCCTTTTCCTGTGCGTCCAATAGTGCCTGTGCCTCTGGTGAGCGCAGATAGCAAGGAATGGGCGCGATCAGTTGTGCTCGCTCCATAGATATCCAGGCGCGGTGGCGATCATCGGTGGCTTCATCCTCTCTCATGGACAGGATTGCCGCCAACACAGCATCTTGTGCGGGCGTTTGAAGGTGTATGAACGCCGTTTGTATCAAGGTGCCCAACTCGTATGAGAGATCGGAGCCCAATAGTTCCATGTCGCACAACATCTGCTCAATAACGCCCATGTTGGCTTCAGGAGCCGCAGTGCATCCGAGGATGGCGAAGTAGCGCAATGCTCCCTCGTTGTTGGAACACAGACGTTCACGGTTGGCATTCCACCAGTCTGTGTGCATTTTTGCATGTTTCAGGATGGCGGCTTCGACCGCGTCCAGCAGCACCCGTTCACTATCAACGTGTCGGTGATCCAGTTGGCTGTGGTCATCGTTGTATGACGTTTCTCGCAAAAAACCAGACCAATAGCCTGTGCTGGTTTCGCCATACCGCGATCTCTTGGTGTGGCTCCATTGCTCAAGCGACGCCAGTGCCAGATCCAGCAAAGTCGTGGATTTCTCCATCCGCTGGTGGAAAAAGGTATTTTTTGAATTGCCAAATTCGTGTGGGTGACAGCGTAATTTGTTACCGAACCTGAATGCCAAAACATCCTCATTGGTAATGTCGCCAGCCACAAAACGCCACAATAATGCATCACCCATACCACCGTCGCTAACGTAGCGCGCAACCGCATGCCCCAGAAAACTGTGCTCTTGTCGTGGTAAGTTGAGTAATTTCTCAAGCAAGGGCCCAAGCAATGTCGGGCTTTCTACATTGATTTCCGCCAAGTAATCTCCCAACCGTCCAATGATCTGCGTTGCGTCGACCCAATCCCACTCTAGCGTCTCCGACCAGAACGCCAACACGCCAGAGGTATCGTCATTCTTCCACTGCTTCACCCGATACATATGCGTTGCCAATCCTTCAGAATCACGCGTATTTTTCAGATCAGGCACAAGATACTTGAACCAAAAGTGATGCCATTCAATCGCCGCCGCTTCGGTGTAAATGACTTGAAACACGTCGCGGTGCTTGTTGCGCAAATCACGTATCAAAGGCCAGTCGTCGTCCTGAGGCTTGTGTTCGGCAAATGATTCGGCCACTAAGCGGCGAACGTGGAAAGCGGAGTTCCCGGTTAAAACCGTGCGTAGCTGCTTTCGAAATTCACGTCGGTCCCCAATGGCCAATTGCGCGACAAAGCTGCGGATACTTGGGCGTACGAAAGGCACGGGGGGCAAGTCTTGAATGAATGTATTCAGCGTTACCCCCTTGCGCACGGCTCTGCTAATCACTAACACATCCAGCAGGGTTTGATGTCCGAACGCCAACTTCCCTTCCTGCGTTTCGTGTAATACGTTGCGGTTGAGTAATGTCAGCAGGATATCTTGCGAAGCCGAAAAACGCTGGCGAGGCACTGCCAGACTGCGTGTTCTCAGCATTTCGTCGGCAATCGCTTCAATAGCTTCAATCGCCAAGTCACCCAGTTCAACATCATCTTGCACAATGGTTTTGAGGTATCGCTGCGACAGGGCGTGGCTGGTTACAGCATTGAAGCTGCCATTCCGTTGAGCCAGTTCGACAAACAAAGCTAATTCACGCGGGTTTTGAATCAGCTCGCGGGTCACGGTGTCGATGTTGGACGTGTCGATGCCGAGTTTCGTAAGCAGTGGTGTAATTTCGCTCCCCCAGTTCAGGGCTGGGCACTTTAATTCGCTATCCCATTTACGCACGGCTATGCGGCGGTCGTAATTGCGGTCAAAGTCACGACAGGCGGTGACCACGGTCACATTGGGAATCAGTAGCAGACGGTCAATTTGTGTCAAAAAATATGTCAGCACGCTGTGCTCGCGGGCGATTGACAGCACATCCAAAGAGTCGATGACCACAACTACCTTGATTTCTTCCGCCATGCGTGCTGCGTTTTCCACCCACTGCTCGGGCAAGCCTTGGGCCTGACGGTCTTGTACGGTGGCCTGGTCTGCGAACTCGCGTGACTGGATAAAGAGTGGGACCAGGTCAGTGCGAGTTTGGGCGCGCTGCTCCAGCGCTTCTTGCACCTCCAACATCACGCAAGTTTTACCAGAGCCGGGTAAGCCCGTGAGCAAGATGGAGCGTTTTCCTTCGTCGATGGCGGCAAGTAGCTTGTTCACAATCGGACTGGCAATCCGCATACCCGCAATGTCTCTTTGCCAAGTTCTGCCGATGGCTGAGGTGCTGGAAAATGATGCCCTTATTTCAGCAAGACTCGTCTTCGGAACCAATCCAGTAGCTGGCGTTGACAACGTTGGGGTAGTTGGTGCGCTGGGCGACTGCGCTATGGTGACCGGGCCATCACCGAAACGCCAGCCTAACGCGTCGGACAACTGCTTTGCGCAGTGGCCCCAGGTGTAGTGGTTCAGCAAGTCTTTGCGCAGTTGAACTGCCTTTATTCTGTGCTTCGCAGGGTCTTTTGCAATCTGGATTAGGGCGGCGGCGAGGGCTTCTAGGTCTTCCTCTTGGAAATGGGGTTCCAGGTGACTGCCTGCTACTTCAATGACACTCACCATCGACGTGTAATGCCCGCTTTCAAGTTCCCTCAAAAGTCGATAGGCACCGCTTTTGCTACTCAGGATTAACGGCACTCCGGCAGCTATAGCTTCCCACGCAACAAGTCCAAAACCTTCGTGCCATGAGGGCATCATGGCCACGCTGGCGGCACGCAAGTCATTGAACAATGCAGCACGGTCGGTGGTGAATGGCAGAGCACGTAGAGCGAATACGCAACCTGCGTAGCCTTCAGCAAATGCCTTTAAAGCTTTCTCAGCTTGCGGGTCGGTCTCTCCAGCAGAGTCTTCAAATTCAACCCCGCGTAAAACCAACCGTGGTTCACTGGCGCGGTGCAAGGCGGTAGGAAGACCACTATTCTCCGTGCACTGGCGAACCGCATTGCCAAAGGCAGCCACTCCCAAGTAGGCTTGTTTGATCTTGCGGGCGCTGTCGTTGAGGCGGCCGCTCAAAAACGCTTTGAAGGTGCGTGGCTCCATTCGCGGTGTGATTTCCGGTAAACCCGGCACGAGCATGGAAACTTCTTTATCGTCGAGCATGTCGCACAACGCATCGCGCAGTAACGGTCCGACTGCCAGTACGAAGTCGGCTTGGGCAAACAGTTGTTTCTGCTCCGCTTCTTTGGCATGGGCCTGGGCACTGCTTTCGGCAAACTCCTCGTAGTTCCCATAACTCATGTGGTGGATCAGTGCCGACAGGCCTCCGCATCTTTTGGCTGCGGTCAAGGCGATGGCACCGGTAATTCGGTCGTGTCCCAGCCAAACCGTTTCGGTTGTGTGGCATTGAACGTCCGCACTTTTCAGCGCTTGCATAACTGCGGCTTCCAATTCGATAGTGAATGCCTCGGTGCCTGGAAGATTCAGTGAAACCAGTAGCACGCCTTCACGTTCAGCGGCTTCCACCTCGGCTTTACTGGCATTGGGAACGACACAAACTGTTTTTACATCGCTGTGAAACGTGGACGCTACGGCTGGCAGCAAGTCGGAGTTGAAACTGTTAATGCCACCGAATTTAGGGCCCCAGCCGGTGGCAAACGCAACCAGTATTTTTGTTGTTTGAATCATGGTTGAACGTTCAGAAAAATCGATTTGCCATTTTGCAGGTAAATATGAGCGTTCAACCCCCTGAGGTTTGGGAAATTCGCGTTAGTGAGTGCAGTACAGCTTATTGGAGCAGGTCTCCAACGTCTCGCCTGCATGCTGCTCACCCGCCAGGGCCAAACACAACGCGGCCACCTCCGAGCTGCACAGGTGGTCCTCGCGGGTCGAGCGGCGCAGGCTGTAGCGCGAGAGTTGTTCCGGCTGCAGGCTGAGCACCGGCAAGTGGTTCAGATAAAGGCTTCTGCGAAACATCTTGTGCGCCTCCGACTAGTCTTACTGTGTCATAAATTATGCTATCATAAACGCAGCGTGAATTTTGACTGGGGGCGTGATGGACATATCGCAGGAGTTCAATCGCTACGTTGATCATTTGTCTGCTGGGCTGGGCCATGCCGATC
>NZ_QEII01000322.1 GCF_003347515.1 Rhodoferax ferrireducens
ACCCTGCTCGGACGGCCGGCCCGGCCGATTGAGGTGTCGCAGGCGGTGCTGTTCCTGGCGTCGGACGAATCGTCCTTCGTGCATGGCGCCGAGCTGGTGGTCGATGGCGGTTACACCTCCAACTGAGTGAGAACGTGGCTGGCGCCGGCCCTCGGGTCGTGCGCCATCCTATTTCCGGGTCCTTGATCAGGAAAAGAATGATCATGCGATCCCTATTTTTTCAAGGTCAATCCATGAATTACCGCTGTGCCCATCGCTGGGCCTTTCCACGCTGGGGCGCCGCCCTGAGCGAACACACCGACGCGCTGGCCGCGCCCAGCGGGCACGAGGTCAGCGTGCGTGTCACGCACTGCGGCATGTGCCACTCCGACCTGCACATCCAGGCCGGGGGCTTCGACATGGGCGGCGGCAAGCTCACCTCGCTGGAGCGCGCCGGGGCCACGCTGCCACTGACCATGGGCCATGAAATCGGCGGCGAGGTGGTGGAAATCGGGCCAGAGGTCAGCGGCGTGGCGCTGGGCGACAAGGTCATTGTCTACCCCTGGCTGGGTTGCGGCCAGTGTGCCGTGTGCCTGCGCGGCGACGACCACCTGTGCCCGCGCGCCGCGCGCAATCTCGGCATCCAGCTGCCCGGCGGCTATGCCGATATGGTGCGCGTGCCGCACAGCCGCTACCTGGTGCCGATCGGCACGCTGGAGCCGGCGCGTGCCGCCACCTTTGCCTGCGCCGGCATCACGGCCTACGGCGCCATCCGCAAGCTCAACCCGATGACGGCCGAGGACCATGTGGCCATCATCGGCTGCGGCGGGGTGGGCATGACCGCGGTGGCGCTGCTGTCGGCCACGTCCAAAGCGCGCATCGTCGCCATCGACCCCGACCCGGCCAAGCGCGAAGCCGCCCTGCGCTACGGCGCCGTGCTGGCCTTCGACCCGAACGAAGACGGCGCACTGCGCAGCATCGGCAAGGCCTGCAACAACAACGTCGCCGGCGTGGTGGATTTTGTCGGCGCCGAGTCCACTTCGTCGCTGGCCGTCAATCTGGTGCGCCGCACCGGGCAGGTGGTGATCGTCGGCCTGTTCGGCGGCGAATTCCGCATGCCGCTACCCATGTTCGCGATCAAGTCGCTGCAGATCACCGGCTCCTATGTGGCCGGCTTGGAAGACTTGCGTGAGCTGGTCGCGCTGGCGCAGCGGGTGGACCTGCCGCAGATTCCGCTGGATTTGCGGCCGATGGCCAGCGTGAACCAGGCGCTGGACGACCTGGCGCACGGGCGGGTTATTGGGCGCGTGGTGCTGCAGCCTTGAAGACGCCGGAGCGGGTGAGGGTGCGGGCCGGCTGAGGCTCAAGCCGTTGGCACATGGCTTGAGCCTCAGCCTTTTGGACGGCCGGGTGCTGCCACAGGGGCGTCGCGAAGCTGCCATGCTGCCACCAGCGCCAGCGCACACAGTGCCGCCAGCAGCATGAAAGACTCGTTGAAGGCCGCAAGCCGGGCCGGGCTGCTGGCAGTTTGCGCCAGCGAATCACCATGCGCGCTCAGCCGCCATTCGAGCACGATGCCGCACAGGCTGACGCCAATCGCGCCGCCCAGCATGCGCACAAAACTGATGGCGCTGGAGCCCTGCGAAATCAGGTTTTTGTCCAGCGCCCGCAGCGAGCCGAGGTTGAGTGAAGGCAAAATGAAACCGAGCGCGATGCGTCCCAATATGGCCCAGGCCACCAATACCCCTATCCCGGTGCTCAGGGTCACCGTCAACATCAGGGCAAAGGACAGGGCCAGCAGAGCCAGTCCGGTGCTGACCAGCAAATAGGTGGGCTGGCGGTCGGCCAAACGGCCAACCAGCGCAATTGTGACGGCCAGCACAAAGCCGGACGGCAACAAAATGCTGCCAACGTACGAAGCTGACAAACCCAGCCCCAGCTGCATGTAAACCGGCAGCAGGTAGGTCGAGCCAAACAGCGCGGTGCCGTAAATAAAAGCGACGATGCTGCCCATTGCGAACTGGCGGTAGCCAAACAGCGCCAGGTTCATCAATGGTTCCTGGCCGGTGTTGGCCAGGCGCCGCTGCCAGGCAATAAAAACGACCAGCGCCAGCAAGGCCGCACCTAGCAGCAGGCCGCGCCAGTCCAGCGTTGCGCCTTTGCGGTTGGCCGCCACGCCGCCCGGTGCCGTGACCGGCACATAACGGTAGGCCAGCCACAGCGAGGCCAGGCAAAAAGGCACGACCATGAAAAAGATCGAGCGCCAGCCAAACAGATCGACCAGTACGCCGCCGATACTGGGTCCGATGGCGGGCGCCAGCACCACGCCCATGCCGAAGATGCCGCTGGCTCGTCCTTGCTCGTGCGGTGCAAAGGCGCGCATGATGATGATGGCTGGAATCGGCTGCACCACGCCGGCCGCCAGCCCTTCGGCCACGCGTGCGGCCAGCACCAGGGCGAAGCTGCTGGAGAATCCGCCAACAATGCCGCCAGCCAGCAGCAGTACCATGGTGCCGACATAAGTGCGGCGGTAACCGTAGCGCGCCAGCAGCCAGGGTGTGGTCAGCATGGATACCGTCATCGCCACCATAAAGCCGGAGGTGACCCATTGGGCGCGCTCCTGGCCCAGCGTGAAATGCCGGCTCATGTCGGGAATGGCCACGTTGACGATGGTCGAGGACATGATGGACGCCATCGTCCCGACCATGACCGACAGTAGCAGGAGCCAGCGGTAACGCGTGCCGTAGCGCGCCCGCATGTCGGCAAGGGTGGAGGGGCTGCTCATGGCCTGCTATCAGTGTTTGCTGATGACGACGGAATCCGTTTCGGCGCCGAGGATTTCAATGCTGGCACGGGGAATGTCTGCGACCCGATTTTTCTTTTTTCGGCAGGGCAGCCTTCCATCAACTTGACGACGATGCTTCCAGCGATGCGTTGAGTCAACGCGCGGAATGGAGGCTTTGCACTGAGTCGAGTCCACGAGCCAGCGAGAATCAGCCAGGGGTTGACGAAGCTGATCGACGAAACGCTGCCGGGGTGATATTGAGCTTTGCACGGAAGCATTTTGACATGTGGGCTTGATCAGAAAAGCCACAAACCGACGCCACTTGCTTGATTGCCAATGAGTCGGTTTTGAGCAACTGGCAGGCTTGGCGAATCCGTCTGTCGATGACAAAAGCGTGCGGAGTCTGCTCAGCAGTGGCGCGAAAGCGCTGACTGAAGTTCCAAGCCCCCATGTTCACTTCAGCGGCCATCGCTTCCAGGCTGATACTCCCGTCAAGATTAGCGTCGATGTAATCGAAAACCCGGCGCAGCTGCGCCGGGCTCAGACGACCCCTGTCCACTTTCTGATGGAAGGTGACCGAAGTGTAGTCTCGCAGGAGGCAAACGACCAATTGGATGCTCAATGCTTCCACGTACAAGGCCCCGCCTATTGACTGCTGCTCCGCTTCGCGAGCAATGGCGTCGACTAGGGTGCTGATGGTCGGATTGGTGGTTCGTAGCACGTCGTGCAATCTCACATCTGTGACGCTGCGATCCATCACTTCATTGGCCACGCGCGAGACCATTTGCTCGCTCAGGTAAACGTGCAGTACATCGATGGGGTCTGGCCAGGTCCAGTGCGACTGCTGCGATCGCGTCAACAAAGACACATCCCCCGGCGCGCAACGGGTCGAATTCCAGGGGCCGTCAAACTTTCGATCCATCCGCGTCGCGCCCTGCCGGTAAGACACCACCATGAAGTCGCGCATGGGGGGAATCTCGACGTCCAGCCCTTGGTATCGAAAGCCCCGGCATTTCACACCTTTCCAATTGTGCTCATCGCTGGAAACAAAAAGATGGCCAGGAACCCATTTCGGCAGTTCTTCGGAGGAAATCAAATCGTTCATATTCGACCAGGGAAGAATGTCATAAATCAATAGTACGTGCCGAGGTTTGCCGTCGCACTAGGGTATTCACCAGTGCGGAGATCCAAACAGGCGGGGAAACTCAAGCCCGTTCAAAAGCTGCACCGGAATCTACAAGACCATCCGGAGTTTGGTGGGCAAGCTCTTGCTCCACGTCCATGGTGGGCGTCAAAGCAGCAAGTGGTGCGTTTGGGACACCAGATTACTGAAGAAACCCATTTTCCGCAGGAGACAACCATGGCTCATAATGATTACTACTCCACCAGCGTTCACGGCGATTACCGCCTCTATGACATTGGCACGCTCGCCCTTGAAGAGGGCGACTCGATTCCCCATTGCACCCTGGCCGTGGCCACGCATGGCACGCTCAACGCCGCCAAAGACAATGCCATCCTGGTGCTGACGTGGTACTCCGGCAACAGCAAAATCATGGCTGACGTCTACATTGGTCCGGGGCGCGCGCTGGACCCGGAAAAGTATTTCATCATCGTCGTCAACCAGATTGGCAGCGGCCTTTCCACCTCACCGCACAACGTGGCAGGCGCCCAGGGCGCAGGGGATTTCCCCAAGGTGCGTATTGGCGACGACGTGGCGGCCCAGCACCGCCTGCTTATCGAGACATTTGGCATCACCAACCTGGCGCTGGTGGTGGGCGGCTCCATGGGCGCGCAGCAGACCTACGAGTGGGCCGTGCGTTACCCCGACATGGTCAAGCGCGCCGCGCCCATTGCCGGAACGGCCAAAAACACCGAGCACAACTACCTCTACGCCGAGACGCTGCGCGAAGCCCTCACCACCGACCCCGGATTCAAAGCCGGCAGCTACGCCGCACCGACCGACGTGGCTGCAGGCCTCAAGCGCCATGCCAAACTGTGGACCGTGATGGGCTGGAGCACCGAGTTTTTCCGCAATAACAGCCATCAGGCGCTCCTCGGGTTTGCGTCGGTGCAGGATTTTGTCGATAACTTCATGACCAGCTACTTTGCGCCCATGGATCCAAACAACCTGCTGCTCATGGCCTGGAAGTGGCAGCGCGGCGACGTCAGCCGCCACACCGGAGGCAACCGGCGCTTGCGCTGGGCCGCATCAAGGCCAAGGTGTATGTGATGCCGATCAGCCGCGACATGTTCTTCCCGCTCGCCGACTGCCAGGCCGAGCAGCAGCTCATCCCGGGCAGCGAATTCCGGCCGATTGCCAGCATTGACGGTCATCTGGCGCTGTTTGGTACCGATCCCGAAGCGCTCGCGCAGATCGATCTGTATCTGAAGACTCTGCTTTCTACGCCGGCCTAAATTTTGGAACCCCCGGCTGTGCCGGGATATGGTTGTTGTGCGCCAATCTCGCCCGTCAGTGCGCTCGTATGGGGGCATTGGCGTTGACCCTAGGACTGATCTTGTCCCCGTATTTCAGGACACGGAAGTCACACCTCCGCTCAGAGGCTGAGAGTTTTTCGAGCGCCGGTGTAGACACCGCGCCCGTTGCTGTTCACGGCGACCGCGCCGACATGCGGACGAATTGCGTTGCCGATGTTCGTGATGAACGCTGAGGCTTCGCTCAAGGGGCTTGTTTTGGTGCCTTCGGTCATTTCTTGCCTTCTCATGCGGCCTGCGCGGCCATTGCGCACGGACTTGTTCTCCAACCAATGAGCTGCGGCGCCAGCACTGCCGTGCGCATCAGGTTGTGCGCCAGCACAAACAGGCCGACCACAGATCGGACCTTGGCCAAGCCGCGCACTGGCATTCGCAACAGTCCTCGGTTACGGGCTTGCGCGTTCACGCATTCGGCCGTGGCCGCGCGCTGCTTGTAGATCTCCTTGGCCTCGTCACTGGCCATGCGCGCTCGCCACTGGGCCAGCGCTTCGGAGTCACCCGGCTTGGGCTGGGGCTTGTCCTGCTGCACCTCGTTGCCCTGCTCGTGTGTCGTGGCGTCTTTCTTCCCGTCCTTGCGGGCTTTGGGCTCGGGTACCGGCGCATAGACCTCAGTCTTGCCAGCCACCGCGTCGATCTGCTCGTGCGCGGGGAAGCCGCCATCGACCAGCCACTCATCCGGGCTCTGCCCCAGACGCTGTTCGACTTGCTCGAGCATGGGTGCGAGCTGGGCCATGTCGCTGCCAGCGTTGACCACGTCCATGCCTACGATGACTTGCTCTTCGCAGGTGGTGGCGAACTGCACGTTGAAGGCCGGCCGGAAGCCGCCGTCGCCCATCTTCATGACGCGCGCGTCGGCATCGGTGGTGCTCGCCCGGGCGTCTTCAGCCTTGGCGCCGTTGTGTTTCTTGGTCGCAGCCACTTCGGGCAGTTGTTTGAGTGCTGCGCGGATGCGCTCTTCGCGCTCTTGGGCAGCGCGCAACTGGGCAGCCTGCGCCTGGCGCTTGGGCTGGCCGGGGTCACTTTGGGCCTGCGTCTTGAGCGTTTGCACCAACTCGCCGGCCTCTTTGAGGTGTTCGTCCAGGCTGGCCTGGCGGCGAAACGAGGCCGCACCGGCGTCAGCGCGCACGCGCATGCCGTTTTGCGCCACTCGCTCCAAGCTGATTGCACCCACGGCGGCCAAGGCGGCCACGTTGTCCGTGAGCAATTCGTCCATCAGCGCAACGTTGCCGGCACGAAAGTCGTTGAGCGCGTGGTAGTTCACCGACACGCCCCCGCAAATCCACCGATACGCGTCGTGCTCCTGGCTCAGCCGTGCCACTTCACGCCCGCTGCCCACGCCGTCCAGCGTGGCGTACAGCCACAGTGCGAACAGGATGCGCGGGTCGATCGCCGCACGACCGGCGCTGCCGCCACGCGCCTTGATTTCTTCGATCAACTTGCTCAGGTCCTGGTGCACAACGTAGCCCCACACCAGCCGGGCTCGGTGGTCTTGGGCCAACAACGATTCGAGGTCGGAGGCACGCAACTCAATTTGCGAACGGTTGGGTTGCAGCAGTCGCGGTGCGCCTTGGCCTCGCTTGCTGGCCGCCTTGGCTTGTGCCTGCTGTACCTGCGCTTCGCTTGGCTGAGGCAAGTCTTCGAATAAGCCAGCCTCCGCCCGCCCGGTGTTGCGATCAGTGGGGGTTGTCATGCCCATAACCTAGCCAGTCTCGTGCCAGTTTGAGGGACTTGGAGAAAAATTCTCACTCTCTCAGCCCGAGGCAGGGTCCGTGAACCTTCTGCATATGTGCTATTTCACCGGTCACTTGCCCGCCTCGCCGCGGCAGTTTGCGTCCTGCTCAAGTTTTGGCATCGAAACCCGCATCCATTGAAGCGCGGCAAGTGCTATTGGAAAATTGACAAGCCCTGTTCCGGCACAGAGCAGCAAGCAAGCCGCTTTCGCTGCTGCTTGGCCATTCGCCATCGCGCAATGACAGCTTCAAAAAGTAACAATTACGCTTGACCCCGGCAGGCCGCAGGAGGCCAGTGTTGTATAAAAAACAGGTCTGGATCCCACTGATCGCCCGTGCCTGATGCTGCAATTTTCATAGCATCAAGAATCTTCCAGCGCGCCCGGAAAAGGGTGACGTTACGGCGTGCGTCACGCAAGCTTCAAAAAACTTTCATCCACGCGGCCTAAGGTAACAGCGCTTCCCAGCCGACATACCTCAAGGAGTTCACCATGCCGATTGAAGATTTGCCTGCCGTCCCCGCGCCCGATGTTCGCCCCCGCCGTCGTCTGTTCCTTCAGCAGTCAGCCTCATACATGGGCCTGGCCGCCGCTGCCAGTATGGGCGCGCCGGCGCTGGTGGCTGCGCAAAGCGTTCGGCCGCAGCTGCCGTAGCGCTCTCACCCCAATGGTGATCTGCCTCGAAGCTAAAAAAGTGAATGCGCATACGGACTTGTTGATGAAACCAAGCGGTCAACTGAGGAATCTAGGTTCAATGGGTAATCCCCCGGCTTTGTGGTTGGAGGCGGAACGTTGGGAAGATGTGGTCAGAATAAGCGGGGAGACCTGCCGCCCGAGGTGACGGGCGGCAGGAGTCAGAGCCTTCGTAGTACCGCAGGGCTGCAAGCGTAAAGCAGGGCCGAACGGTTTGGAAACGGATGTCACAAAAGGGTTTCGCCCCTGGGGCCTAAATACTGCATAGGCAGCTTGAAAAGCGTGGAGCAGGAAAGCCGCGTCAGGCAGGGGTGGCAGGAAAGTGGAAAACGTAACGGTTAGAAAGCGTGACAGCATGGGCGAATCAGTGCCAGTGCCAGAAAAGGCTAAACAAGCTGAATCTACCCTGTCTGAATGGGAGTGGGTGGATCGTGCTATCTGGACAGAGCATATGCAGTTCGACTGGCTGCGCTGGGCCACCACGCCGTTGAACGAGCGACAAGTCAAGTTGCTCAATCGTTTGTTCGATGGCTTTGAAGGCAGGCGCACCAGCAGCAAGTAGGGGCCATTGCCCTTGATGTTCAGGGAGCGCTTGGTGCCTTGCGGTCTTGCGCCGTCGAAGCCGTTCTTACCCGAACTGCCGCTTAAAGCGCCAGACGCCGAAGCCGAGGATCACGACGCCCAGCAGCGCCAGGTTCAGCAGCGAATCCCACAGCACATCCAGCCCCGCGCCCTTCAACAGGATGCCGTAGCCCATCTCGATGAAGTGGTAGAGCGGCGAGAGAAACATCGCTTCGCGCATCCCGGCGGGCATGGCTTCCGGCGGGGTCCAGGCGCCGGAGAGGAAGATCATCGGCATCAACACGAGAATAGCCAGCATGGCCGCCTGGGCGAGGTTGCGGCTCAGGGTGGCAATGTAGAGGCCCAGCCCTGCAGTGGTGAAGGTGTAGAGCGTGGTCACGGCGAAGAAAAGCGCGAGGTTGCCTTTCATCGGAACATCGAAGATCCCATGCAGCACGAAGAACAGGCTGACCGCCGTGCCCAGCAGGATGACCAGGGTCATGGCGATGACCTTGGGCAAGAGTATCTGGATCGGCGTCAGCGGCGAGACCAGCAACTGTTCGATGGTGCCGCGCTCTTTTTCGCGCACGGCGGCGGCGGCGGGCAGCATGATGGCCATGATGGTGATGACGGTGAGCAGTTCGGCAATGGGCATGAACCAGGCGTCATTCTGGTTCGGGTTGTACCAGACGCGGTGCTCGTCGCGAATCATGGGCACGTTTTGCATTGAACGCTCGGTGACACCCAGGCGGGCCAGCGCCTGGTCGAAACTGTACTGCCCGATGATCTGCGCGGCGTAGCTGGAGGCAAGAAAGCCCAGCACGGTGTTGCTGGCATCGACCTGCACCTGCACGTCGGTGGGCTTGCCCTGAAGCAGGTCGCGTTCGAAGTGCGGCGGGATGTCGAGCGCCACCAGCGCCTGTCCCTGATCCAGCAGGCGCTGTCCTTCTCGGTTGTCCAGCACTTCGCCGCCCAGCCTGAAATAGGGCGGGCGGAAGCGATGAATGAGCTCGCGCGAGGCTGCGCTGTGGTCGGCGTCATGCACCACCACCACGGCGTGATTGAGCTGCATGCTGACGTTGCCCGCCATATAGGTGTCGAAGACAAACAGATAAACGATGGCGAGCAACAGCAGCGTATCGCGCCCGAACTGGATCAGCTCTTTGGCCGTCATCGCCGCGAGGCGCGACCACCACAGGTAAAGCCGCGCGCGGTTTTCTGCCGGGCCGCCGTTCATGATTTTGGCCTCTTGTGAAACATGAGGAAGCTCGCCGTCCACAGCGCGACGGCGTAGACCAGCAGCGCCAGCACCTTGCCCCACAACTGTTCAAGACCGACGCCCTTGAGAAAACTGCCAAGTACGATGTCGGTGTAATACATGGCGGGGAACAGATGGGCCTCGAACCGCCCGGCCGTGTCCATCGAGGCGATCGGCACCAAGAGGCCCGAGTACAGCACGGAAGGGACAATGGTGACGATGACGGTGAGCATCATCGCCGCCACCTGGGTGCGCACGAAGAGCGACACCAGCAGGCCGATGCCGGTGGTGCAGCTCACATAGACCACCGAGGCGAGGAAGAAAAACAGCGGGTCGCCCTTGAAGGGTGCTCCAAAGAGCTGCGTGGCCATGAGCCAGAGAACCAGAAAATTGATCACCGAGATACCCACGTAGGGGCTAAGCTTGCCGATCAGGAACTCGCCGCGCGTCACGGTCGAAGCGTAGATGTTGTAGATGGAGCCGTTCTCCTTTTCGCGCACCACGCCCAGCGCGGTCAGGAAAGGCGGGGCCACCATCAGCACGAACATCATCAGCACGGCCGCGATGGACCAGACGCTCTTGACCTCCTGGTTGTAGAGGTAACGCAGCTGCACGCCAACCGGCTGCGCCATGGCTTGCGCCGTTTGCGCCGACACGCCGAGCCGGCGCGAAATGTAGTTGCCCAGCAGTTCGCCGTTGAAGGCCGCATTGATGGCGACCACGTATCCCTTGCTGCTGGCCGTGCGGAACGGGAAGGTGCCGTCGATCAGGGTCTGTACTGCCACCGCCCGCCCGGACATCAGGTTTTCCTGGAAGCGCGGCGGGATAATGATGGCCAGGCGGATGCGGCTGTCGGTGAGCAGGGGGTCTATCTCGCGCTCGCTCGCCACGTCGCCTTTGTAATCGAAGTAGCGCGAGTCGATGTAGCGGTGCAGGTAATCGCGGCTCATGGCGCTCTTGTCGTGATCGACCACGGCGAAAGGGATGTGCTCCACGTCCAGGGTAAGGCCGTAACCAAAGACCAGCATCAAGGCTGCGGGCATCACGAAGGCCAGCGTGAAAAACAGCCGGTCGCGCAGAATCTCGCGCCATTCCTTGCGCGCCAGCGCGACGATGCGACGGACCTTCATGCGGATGCCTCCCGCTGTTCCCGCTGCAGGATGCGATGCACGAATACGTCTTCCAGCGTCGGGCTGCGCGGGGTGCCGTCGGGCGGCAGCCATGCCTCCCGTTGCAGCGCGGCTTTGAGCGCTGCCGGGCTGTCGTCGGCAATGACGCGGCCAGCGTGCATCAGCACCAGATGGTCGCAATGCTCGGCCTCGCTCATGTAATGGGTGGTGATGAGGATGGCCACCTGCTCGACGCGCGCCAGATGCACGAGAATCTCCCAGAAACGGCGCCGGCCGATGGGATCCACGCCGGAGGTCGGCTCATCGAGGAACAAGACGCGCGGCCCATGCACCAGGGCGCAGGCCAGCGCCAGACGCTGGCGGATGCCCATCGGCAGCTTGCTGACGATCTGGGCGGTGACGTCAGACAGGCCCGCCAGCGCCACCACGCGGCCCATACGCTCGGCCAGGCGGTTGCCCGGCACGCCGTAAATGCGCGCAAACAGGCGCAGGTTCTCATGCACCGTCATGTCCTGATACAAGGAAAACGCCTGCGACACATAGCCGATGCGCTCCTTGATGGCCTGGCTGGCGTGGCGCATGTCTGCCCCCGCCACCGTACCCGCGCCGCTCGTGGGTGGCAGGATGCCGGTGAGCATCTTGATTGCCGTGGTCTTGCCGGCGCCGTTGGCGCCCAGCAGGCCGAAAATCTCCCCTTGGCGCACCTCGAAACTGATCCGATCGACGGCGCGAAAGTGGTCGAAATCGCGGCTCAGTTCCCGCGCCGCGATGGCGATGCCGTCGCCCTTGGGCGGGTCGCCGTCCAGCCAGAGCCGACTTTTTTGCGCGCCAGCCTGTCCGGCCGCTTGCCGCTGCTGCAACAGGGCGATGAAGGCGTCTTCCAGCTCGGGCGCGCCGGCCCGCATCTCGCCCACCTGCAAGCCGGCAAGCTGCGCTTCGATCTGGACACGGGCGGCCTGCGGCGCCGCCCCCGGCACGAACACGCGCAGCCCGGGGCCGACCGCTTCGGCCTGCGGGAACAGCGTTTGCAGTTGGCGCAGCGCCTCGACCTGCGGCTCGGCCACCAGCGTGACCAGCGTGCCCGGCACCTCGCGCAGGATCACGTCCGGCGCGCCCTCGATCAGCACCCGCCCGCCGAACATCAGGGACAGGCGGTGAAAACGTGCCGCCTCGTCCATATAGGCGGTGGAAACCAGTGCCGTGACGCCCCGCTCGCGCAGCAATTGCGTGAGGATCATCCAGAAATCCCGCCGCGACACCGGGTCCACGCCGGTGGTTGGCTCGTCCAGGATGATCAGCTCGGGTTCGTGGATCAGTGTGCAGACGAGGCCGAGCTTTTGCTTCATGCCGCCGGAAAGCTGCTTCATCGGCCGGTCGCGGAAATGGTCCAGGCGCGTCATGGGCAGCAGCTTGTGCTTGCGCCGGGCCAGTTCCGCCGGCGGCACATCGCGCAGTTCGGCGAAGAAATCGATGTTCTCCTCCACCGACAGTTCGGGGTAAAGGTTGAGACCCAGGCCCTGCGGCATGAAACCGAGCCGGCCCTTGACCCGTTCGGCTGCCGCTTCGGAGTCGATCTTTTCGCCAAGGACATGAAGCGTGCCACCCTCGAACGAGAGCACACCAGCGATGGCCTTCATCAGGCTGCTTTTTCCGGCGCCATCGGGGCCGATCAGGCCGTAAATCTCGCCGCGCTCAAGAGTGAGGCTGGCGCCGTCGACCGCCGTCTGTTGGCGGTAGCGTTTGACGAGCTCCTGCACCCGCACGACGGGCGCGTCCTTGCCTACCAGCGCGGGCTGGCCCATGGCGCATCCTCTTTCCAGCGGATCACGGCATCGGCCGGCAGGCCGGGCGTGGCGCGATGCTGCGGGTTGGCATCCAGATAGAGCTTGACCGCGTACACTAGCTTGACGCGCTCATCCGGGGTTTGCACCTCCTTGGGGGTGAATTGGGCTTGCGAGGCGATATGGCGCACGGTGGCCGCGAGCGGCTCATTCGGAAACGCGTCGGTATGGATGCGCGCCGGCAGGCCCAGGCGCAGCTTGCCGATCTCGTTGGCCGGGATGAACACCTTGAGGTAGAGCCGGTCCAGATCGACGATGTCGAACATCGGCGCGCCGGGCGCGATGACTTCGCCCACGTCAACCATGCGGGTGGTGAGCACCCCGGCCGCCGGTGCCTTGAGGGTCAGGTCGTCCCGCACGCTCTGCGCCTCGGCCAGCGCCGCTTTGGCCTGGTCGCGCTGTGCGGCCAGGGCCGCCAATTCATCCTCCCTGGCGCGGATACGTTCCAGGCCAAGCATGGCTTGGGCGAGTTGTTTTTCGGCGCTGGTCACGCCCTGGCGGGCAGCAATGGCCTGGTTTTGCGTCACCTGGCTGGCGAGTTCCATTTGTTCGTAACGATGCCGGTCCACCGTGCCGGATTCCGCGAGCCGCTTGAAACGGGCGGCATCCCGCTCCGCCTGTGCCGCGTTGGCGAGCGCCGTCGCGCGCTGGGAACGCGCGAGTGCCTCGCCAGCCTCGGCGGTCTGAACGGTCAGCGGCGCATCCTTGCGCAGCATCGCCAGCCCAGTCTGGGCCGCCTTGAATTGCGCTTCCAGCGCGACCACCGCCTGCCGCGCCTGCTCCACCCTGGCGTCCACCTGCGCGGCATCCAGCCGCAGCAGCACCTGGTCTTTTTGAACCGCGTCGCCTTCTCTGGCGAAGAGCTCGGCCACGCGTCCCGGCATCTTGCCTGCGACGAGGTAATGATCCCCCTCGATGCGGCCGTTGGCCTGGATCAAGCCTTCGGGCAGCGGCGGCTGGCGCAGCAGAAACCACCAGACGGTGAGGCCCATGACAGCAAGCAGGGCCACCGCCACCGGAACGAGCAGGCGTTTTGGGGGTGTTTTCATGGCATCAGTGTCCTCGAATTCAGAGCTCACCCGTGGCGCGCTTCAGACGCAACCCCGCCAGTGCGGCATCAGACAGCGCATTGGCGTGGTTGCTCTCGCTGCCGGTACGCAGGGTCTCGGCATCCAGCACCTCGGTATGGGTGGCGAGTCCGTTGGCATAGCGGTCGCGCGCCACCAGCAGGTTTTCCTTGGCCTGGGCGATGGCCGACTGGGTGACGATGAGGCGCTTGCGGGTCTCTTCCACATCCAGCCAGGTCTGGCGAACCTGTAGCGCAATGATGGAGGCCAGTTCGTCGCGCTGTTCCGACAATGCCGCGGCCTCGCGCTCGACAGCGCTGGCGCGGTGGCCGGCCACGCCGCCATCGAACAGATTCCACTTGGCCCCCAGGGTGACCATCCATTGCCCTTGATGCACCTGGTAGCGGTTCTCCTGGTAGCCGTAACCGCCGGAAAGCGCGACCTGCGGGGCGGTTTCACCACGCACGGCGGCGGCCTGATGGCGCATCGCTTCAATCTGATGCGCCAGTGCCGCCAGCTCGCTACGCCGCTCCAGTGCCCGCTCGGTCAGGGCGTGAAACTGAGCCTGCGTCGCCTCGGGCGAAAGGTCGTCTAGCGTGACGGACTGATCCAGCGGCCGTCCCAGCAGGCGGTTGTAGGCGGCGCGCGCCAGATCGAGTCCATTGGCCATCTGCAATTGGCGCTGGCGCGCATCGGCCAGGGCCACCCGAACAGAGAGCAGGTCGCTTTTGGCCACCATGCCCTGCTCGTGCAGGTTCCCCACATCCCGTGCATGAGCCTCCAGGCTGGTGACATGGCTCTCAGTGACCTTCAACATACGGCTGGCGCGCAGCACGCTGACATAAGCATCCGCCACGCGCAGTTTGAGGTTCTGTGCGTCGGCGGTTTCGCCCAGCCTCGCCGCATCCATGCCTGCCGTGGCAGCATCGATGCCGCGCGTGATGCGGCCACCGGTGTAGAGCGGCAGCGTCGCCATGGCCCGGTAGGCGGCGCTGTCCCGCTGGGCCAGCGGCATTTGCAGCGACTGGCCAAAAAAATCAACTTTGGCCGCCGGTGTCTCACCGAGGGCGGTATAGCCCGCCTCCAGCGCCATATTGGGCAGACGGGCGGATTTCGCCGCCTCCAGCAGACTCGCAGCGGCGGCGCTGCTTTCACGTGACGCTTTGAGCCCACGGTCAACGGTCAGCGCGGTGTCCCATGCCTGTTGCAGGGACTCAGCGGCGGCGTTGCTGGCGAGCAGGGCAGCGGCCAGAGCCGCCAGCGGCAACAGGCCGCGAACTTTTATCGAGCGGTTCATAGGGTTCCTTTTTCCAGGCTTGCTTCTTTCTGCTGCTTGTAGCGAAGCAGCAGATAAAGTAATAGCGGCACAACGACCAGGGTGAGCACGGTGGATGCCAGCGTGCCAAAAATCAGCGAGATCGCCAGCCCGCCGAACACCGGGTCGGTCAGCATCACGGCGCTGCCCAGCACGATGGCCAATGCCGTCAGCAGGATGGGCCGCAGGCGCACCGCGCCAGCTTCGAGGATGGCCTCGCGCAAGTCCATGCCCTGTCGCCGGTAATCCAGCACGAAATCGATGATGAGCAGCGAATTGCGCACCACCACGCCAGCCAGGGCGATGATGCCGATCATGGACGTGGCCGTGAAGGGCTGCCCCATGAGCCAGTGCCCCGGAAAGATGCCGGCCAGTCCCAGCGGGATCGCCGCCATGGCGACCAGCGGCAGGCTGAACGACTGGTAATAAGCCACCAGCACCAGAAAGATGAAGGTGAGCGCCAGACCCAGCGCGCCCAGCATGTCGCGGTAGGTGTCCAACGTCATGCGCAGCTCGCCGTCCCACAGCAGGCGGGAGCCCTCCAGGGTATCGGGCGCGATCGGGTTCAGGCGCAGGTTGCCGGTGACGAGTCGGCTGCCATCGGCTAGCGCGAGGCCGTCCAATCGCCGGTCAAGGTCGAGCACGGCATAGACGGGGGCGGTGGATTCGAGTTCGCCGCCGACGTAGGTGAAGCGCTCGCCATCCTTGTGCGAAATCGCCCGGTCGACTGAGCCGGGGACGACTTGCACCACCTCGGACAGCGGCACCCGCTGGCCCTGCCGGTTGGTCACGGACACGCGTGCCAGCAGTGCGGGATCGATCTGGTGGCGCCGGGGAATCTGCAAGCGGATGGGCACCGGGTTCTTCTCGCCAGCGATACGAGCCCGACCCATTTCCTCACCATCGATCAGGCGACGCAGCGCGAGGGCTACTTCGGCCACGCTCAGCCCGGACAGCGTCGCCTTTTCCCGGTCCACCGTCAGGCGGTACTGGTAGACGTCCTGGGCCTCGGAGTCGGTCACCTCCACCATGTCGCGCGTCTGCTGGAAGGCCGCCTTGACCTGCGCGGACAGCGCGCGCAACTGCGGTAGATCCTTGCCATAGATTTCGGCCAGCACGGTGGCGCGCACCGGCGGCCCCGGCGGGTCTTCCACCAGTTGCACCGTACTGCCGGGGTAACGCGCGGCCATAGTCTGCAGTGTGGGCCGCATCTCGCGCACGATGTCGATCGAGGTTTTACTCCGATCAGCCTTGTTCAGCAGGTTGACGCGGATCTCGGCGACATGTGCCCCCTGCTTGTTGCCGGAACCACGCAGCAAGCCATTGAAGTCGATCACGCCAGCCTCGCCGATCCAGCTCTGGTAGTTGCGAACGTAAGCGCTCTCGCGCAAAAGGGCTCCGATCTCGCGCGCGAACCGATCAGTCGCCTCCACCGGCGCGGTCGCGGGCATGTCCAAGGTGATGTTGAAGGTGTTCTTGTCGTCCTTGGGCATCATGGCCAGTTCGACGCCGAACCAGGACTGCGGCCCACCCAAACCGGCCGGGCGCACGAACTGCCAGGCCGGTTGCAGAAGCGACACGGCAATGGCCAATCCCGCCAACAGGAAAACGAACCAGCGGCTGCGTGAACGATCCACTAGCGGCGACATGACAGCGCGGTAGAAACGATGCAGGCGGTCATGGGTGTTGTGGTCTTCCAAGTCGTGCCCTTCACCGGGTTTAAGCCACCGGTTGGCGGCCCAGGGCACCACCGCGTAGGCCATCAGCAGCGAGGCTGCCATGGCAACCGGCACGTTGAAAGCGACGGGATAGAAATACTGCCCCGGCATACCACTGACCACCAGCAGCGAGCCGAAAACCAGCATGACCGCCAGCGTCGCCAGGTTGGTGGGGTTGCCGATTTCGTTGGTGGCCTGCACCGTGACCAGGCGTTTGTCCTGCTTGCCAAGACGGCTGTAGTTGCGGTGGATGTTTTCGATCACGACAATCGCGCCATCGACCAGCAGCCCCAGCGACAGGATGAGCGCGAACAGCGAAACGCGGTTGATGGACAGGCCAAAGAGATACGCAGCGCCCAGGGTCAGGGCCAGGATCAGCGGCACGGTCACGCCCACGATCAGTGCCTCCTTGAGGCCCAGGAACGCAGCAGTCACCAGGAACACGGCCAGCACCGCGATACCCAGGTGCTCGATCAGCCCGCTGACGGCGGCATCCGCCTTCTCGCCGTCATTGCGGGTGACGACCAGTTCGACCCCTGCCGGTACGAATTGGGCCTTCATCCGCTCGATGCGATCGAGCACATCGTTGGCAACAAAGACGGCGTTGCTACCGGCTTTCTTGGCCACTGCCAGCGTGACGGCCGGCATCTCCGCCTGCTGCGTCTTGCCAAAGCGCGCATCGGCCGGGCCAAATGCAAGACGGCTCAGGTGCGTGCGCTCTTGCGGCGGACCGTCGACGACCTGTGCCACATCGCCCAGATAGATCGGGCGCCCGGCATGGCTGCCCACGATCACGCGCTTGAGGTCTTGCGCCGAGCTCAGAAAGCCGTCCAGGAACACCTGGCGGTTTTGGCCCTGTTGCACCACCGTTCCCAGGGGCGCGGCGACATTGCTTGCGCGCAGGGTGGCATGCACCTGGTCCAGCGTGACGCCGAAGGCTTGCAGACGCTGCGGGTCCAGCTCGATGCGCAGTTCCCGGTCGCGCCCGCCCTTGACGGAAATGGCAGAGACCTTGTCCAGGCTGCGCAGTCCTTCCATCAGGCGGTCGGCCAGACGCTTCAGGGCGTAATCGTCGTAGATCTCGGAGGCGAGGGTGACCGTGACAATGGGCACGTCGTCCACATCCACGCTGCGAATCAGCGGCTCGCCCGCGCCCGCAGGCAGGCGCTCGCGCTGCCCCAGCACCCGGTCGTAGAGTTTGACCAGCGATTTTTCCTTGTCCTCGCCGACCTTGAACTGCACCATCAGCACGCCCATCGAATTCACGGCGGTCGCATAAGTGTGATCAACGCCAGCAATCTGCTTGACGATGCCCTCCAGCGGGCGGATCACCAGTTCCTCCACCTCCTCGGCAGAGGCGCCGGGCAGTGTCACCCATACCTGGGCGCCTGGCACCACGATCTGCGGATTTTCCTCGCGCGGGGTCAGCGTCACGGCCAGCAGCCCCAGCAGGATGCAAGCCAGCATGAACAAAATGGTCAGCTTGGAGGTGGCAAACAGGTCCGCCAGGCGGCCGGCGCTGTTGAGCTTGTGCTGGCTCATTGCGCCTCCTTCGCAGCGGTGACGCGGTCGCCCTCGCGCAGGGCCGGTGTAGCCGCTGCCACGAAGCGCTCATCGGCGGCCAGACCAGCACTCACCTCGACCTGATCGGGCCACTCGCGGGCTATGCGCAGCCAGCGAAAGCGCACCCGGCCTTCGGCATCAACCACGAAGACACCGGTGAGCCCGCCACGTTCGACCAGCGCCCGTCTGGGCACCAGCGGCGCCTGGCTCGCGCCGAGCCCGAACGCCGCGCGCCCGAACATGCCGGGCATCAGCCCCACCGTTTCGGGCAGGGCGATCTTGACCTGGTAGCTGCGCGAGACCGGGTCGCCAGAAGGGACCACCCGGCTAACCGTGCCCTTCAAGGGTGCGGGCAGACCGTCGATGTTGACTTGCACCGACTTGCCGACCGCGATGGCAGCGACCTGACCTTCGGCCACGAAGGTCTCGAACAGCAGCCCACGGCCCGACTCCAGGGTCAGCAGCGGCGCGCCGGGCACGGCGAGATCGCCCGTTCGCTTGTGGCGCGCCACCACCATGCCGTCCACCGGGCTGGTGATCTCGGCGTAGGCACGTTGGGCCAGCGCCGTGTCGAGACCGGCGCGCGCCTGGTTGCGGGCCTCGCGCGCGGCCTCGAATTTCAGGCGCACCTTGCGCAATTCGTTGTCCGAAACGCTGCCGCGCTCGAACAAACGCTGGAAGCGCTCCAGGTCAATCTGTGCATCGCGCAGCGCCGCCTCTGCCGCGCCGCCCGCCGCCTGGCCCTGGCGGATGCCGCCTTCCACATCCGATGCATCCAGGCGGGCCAGCAACTGCCCGCGCCGCACCCGGTCGCCCTCCTGCACCAGGATGTCGCGGATATAGCCGCTCAGCCGCGAGGCGACCTCGACGCGCTGGTCCGACACCACCGAGCCGACGCTCGTGTATTCGACCGGCGCCCCGGCGGATGCGGTCATGAGCTGCAGGGAGCGGCTGGTCGTCGTCGATGCGGCAGGGGCCTGCGGTGCTTTGCCGCAAGCACCCAGGAGCGCGGCCAGCGCCAGCGGCGCCAGGTAGAGGAGGAGGTTTTTTCTTTTTTCCACGAGAGGGACTTTCATGATGATGTCGATGTACTGATTTTGGGTTTGCATGCCGATGCCTTGGCGCCAAGGCTGGCCGCGATCAGTTCAGCCAGTTCGAGCGGGCGCCCATTGCCTGTGGCCGCCGCGATGGCCCGCGCTTCCCGCGTCGCCTGGCGGCACAGATCGAGCGCGGCGTCCTGCAGGGCCGTGCGCGCCTCGGAGATGTCCATGGCATCGGCTTCCTGTTGCAAAACGTGGCTTGAAACGAGGTATTGGCCGTAACGCCGGGCCGTGCCGGCGAGTGGCTCCGGGTAGCCCGCGAGGGTGGCGCCCGTGGCGCCAGCCGCCTCACCCAGCGGCGCTGCCAGTTGTTGCCGGGTCTGCAACAGCCGCGACGGATCGTCTCGGGCGTCTGGATCCCGGCCCAGTTGGGCGGCCTCCAGCTCCGAAGCCCGGTTGACCGCCTCGGAAACCAGGGCCAGGACCTGCAGGTCGGCGCAGCGCACCAGCAGGCGGAAAGCCCCGGTGGTCAGGTAGTCACCCGCCAGCACGGTGGCGGCGTTGCCAAGCAGCGCGGACGCGCCGATTGTCGCGTCAACGTGGGCATGCAACTGCTGCAGGCTGATATGGATCAGGTCCAGCGCCGTGCCGGCGTCGATGCCCGGTTGCCCTGCGTGGAGGCTGCCGGTCACCAGCGCCCGGATCGGCGTGTGTTGGCCCGACAACAGCAGGCGCAAGGCGCCGCGGACCGGCACGGCCTCGCAGGTCAGGGTGCTTGCCACGGCGGCGTGGACGCCGGCGATCACGGTCTCGGGGAAGTTCATGGAATGCGTGTCAGTCATTGGTTGGCGTTCTTGTCCAGCGGGCCAGTTGCTCGGCCGCGCTGCGGTAGCCGATGTCGATGATTTCTTCGGCGCGGTCGAACTCCATGAAGCGCACCGCGCCCAGCGGCGGCTGGATCAGGAGGTCGGGTTGGGTTTGCCGCAGGTCGGCTTCGGTGACGCGCGCCTGCATGATGTAGAGCGAGGCCAGCAGCACCTCGAAGATACCGGGCAGCGGCTCCAGGGGGGGCTTGTGCAGCCAGGCCTCGAACTGCGCCAGCACCGGGCTGTTGATGGCCTGCAGGCTCTCCAGCAGGCGCGCCATGATGGGGCCCCGGCCGTTGCCATTGGCGTGGGCGGCGGGGTGAGACAGCCGGCCCGCCACGATGTCGTGGTTGAGGTCGACCGCGATGACCAGGTCGGCCCCCATGGCGCGCGCCACGCTCACCGGCACCGGATTGACCAGTCCGCCATCGACCAGGATGCGGCCGTTGCTGCGCACCGGCGTCACGATGCCGGGCACGGCGATGCTGGCACGCACCGCCTCGGTCAGGTCGCCCGTCGTGGCCACCACTTCTTCGCCCGTCATGAGGTCGGTGGCCACGGCGGCAAAGGGCAGCAACAGGCCCTCGATATGGGCGCTGGGCACATGGGCGCGCACGAATTCCGCGACCCGCTGGCCGTCGATCAGCCCCGAGCGGGGAAACACCGGGTCGAGCAGGGCGACGATGCCCGGCCAGTCGAGATTGCGCAGTCTGGCGCTCAGGCCGTCAATCTTGCCCGAGGCAAAGACGGCGCCAATGACCGCCCCCATGCTGGTGCCGGCCACCAGGTCGACCTCGATGTTGGCCTCTTTCAGGGCGCGCAACACGCCGACGTGCGCCAGACCGCGCGCCGAACCGCTGCCCAGCGCCAGGCCGATCCGGGGCCGCCTGGGCGGCGTCAGGCCTGCCGCCGGGGCTTGGCTGGTTTGTGGTTCGTTCATTGGCTTGCCCCCTTGTCCGGCCCCTGACCCGTGGGCCGGTGCCGCCCACCGACGCGCCGGCGCAGACGCCGGATACCGTACCGCAGTGAACGCCGGAGCGTCGCGACCCGCAGGCGCCGCGCCCCCCGGTCTTGCAGCACCTCGTCGGCCCGTTCGGTGGCGAGGCGCGCCAGCGCCAGGCTGCGCTCCAGCAGGCGCCGGATGTCCTGGGCGCCGTCAAGCTCACCCAGGCGCCCGATCTCGCGCAGGGGCCGTCTGGCCTGGGTCGCCAGCAGGCGCCGCAGGTCGGTCGCCAGGGCGTCGGCCAGACGCCGCTGCGCGCGGCTGAAATGCACCGGATCGTCGGCCAGGGCGCCAGCCCCGTGGCTGCGCAGGTCCTCGAAATAAAGCTGGTGGTCGCCGAAATAACCGGTCAGCTGTTTGGACGCGGCCGCTTCGAGGGGTTCTTGCGGCGCCTCGCGCAGCGCCCGCGCCATCGAGCGCAGCGGTTGCCCGAGCGAGAGCGGAAAACGCGAGAAGCGATAGGCCGCGTTGGCGCCCGGTATCTGCCGGTAGGCCACCAGTTCCATGTACAAGGACGCGTCTTCCTCGCAGGTCTGCCGGGCTTCTTCGAAAATGTCCAGCGGCATGACCGGCAGCCACCGCCGCCCCAGCGGTGGCGAGCGGTCATAGCCGCCCGCACGCAGGATGCGCACCACCACGTCGGCGCAATTGAACTCGCTGCGATCCCACAGCAGGCGGCCTTGCCCAAACTCATCTTCGATCCGGTGCGCCTCGGCCACCATCGCCGCCTTGCGCTCTGCCGCCACGCCCGCCACCCGCAAGCCGAGCGTCTCGCGGCCGTAGGCCATGCCGTAGGTGTTGGTGTGCACCTGCGACGGCGACGGCGGCTGCACGCCGTACAGGTAGTCGGCCAGCGTCACGTGCTGCAGCAGGTTCGGGTCGTGTCCCGGCACGGCCACATAGTTGGCGCTGTAGACGGTGTCGTCGACGCGGATGGCAATGTGCCCGAACGGGTTTTCCAGCACCACGCGCTGCGGTGTTTGGGCGGTCGAATAGGACAGTAGCAGCTCGATGTCGCAGGGCACCTCGGCCTGGAGCCGCGCCAGCGCCGCGTCGATGTCGGTGACGGCGCTGCCATGCTCGGCGCCGAAGTCCGGCGTCATACCCGGCGCTGGCAAGGCCGGGTCGAGCGCGAAGCGGGCGATGCGCCCGAGGTCGGCACTGTCGTGAAAAGTACGCTGGGCGTGGCGCATCGCCGCCTGCCGCTGCGGGTCGGCCAGCACGGCGGCGGCCAGTTCGCCCGCCTGCGCCAGGGTGTCGGCCAGTTCGGCCACCCCCAGCCGGACGAACAAGGCGGCGTTTTCGCGCTCATGGCCGCTCACCACGTCAAGCAGAATCGTGGGTGTGCCCACGGCAAAGGCCTCGGCCGGCGTCATGCCCCCGGCCTTGGTGATCAACAGGTCGGCCATGCGCATCCAGGCCAGCAGGTCGGCGTGCGGCACCAGGCCACAGACCTTCAGCGTCACCGGCGCCGGCAGGCGCTTTTGCAGCGCCATCCGCAACACATTCAGCAGCGCCTGCTGCCGCGCGTTGGCGCCGCAGACGGCGATGATCTGCAGCGGGCCTTGGTGGTGGCGGGTCAGGCTCTCCACCACGAGCGTGTAGTCACCGACCCCCTCTTTGCCGGAGGTGATGAGCACGGTGGGCGCATCCGGGGCCAGACCCAGCGCCGTGAGCGCCATCTCCCGGGGGTTTTGCCGTCGTCGGCCGCCACGCGCACCGGCATGCCGCTGGTGGTGACCTTGTCGGGCGCAACGCCGGCGGCCAGCCAGCGCGCTTCCAGCTCGGGATGGGCGAGAAAGGTGCGGTTGATCCGTTTCGAGATGCGCGGGAAATAGCCTTCGAAGAAGTCCGTGTGCAGCCAGCCGATGTTCACCTGCGCCAGCAGCCCGCGCTCGCGCAAGGTTCCGAGCACCTGCGCCGATCCGTAATGCGTGGCAAGAATCGCGTCGGGCGCCTGCGCTTCCAGAAAGGCGCGCACCTTGTCTTGCGGGTAGTCGTTGGACAGCCAGGCCAGCGACGGCACCCGCTTGCTGCGCGCCTGGAAGTCATGGAACAGCGCGTCGAAGCTTTCCGGGAGATTGCCGGCGATGAACCAGTAGAGCCGCTCGTCCACCCAGCGCCAGAGCGGGTGCATGAACTCGCGGATGTCCTGCAGGACCACGCGTGCGTCGGGCGCCAGCCGGCCGATCTCCTGCTCGATGGCCTGCGCGGCGCTGATGTGGCCGTGGCCGATGGACGAGTAGAAGATGACGATCTTGCGGGGTTGGGCAGCCCCGGCATCGCTCGCCGCCGGCGCCCTGCGCCGCGCCCGGCCGCGTCGCAGGGCAAACCATGCCAGGACGACGAACAGGGTGAATGCGACCGCCAGCGCGAGCGTGACGAGCGGATTCAGACCAAACGCCTGCGGTTCGCTCACTCCTTGCCTCCACTGCGCCAGATCGAGAGCAATAGCCAAATGCTGCCGATGACGGCGCCGACGAAGCCGAGCAGACCAAAGAAAGGCAGCCCCAGCCAGGTGGGACCGCCGGGCACGGTCATGACGATGGAGGAGCCGACGATGAGCGCCGCGATGACGATGCCGACCGTGAGTCGGCTGGCGGCGTTGTCGAGCTGGTTGCCGACGCGCTTGAGGTGCGTGACATCAATGTGAATTTCCAGCCGCCCGCGCCGGGCAGCGCGCAGCAGCCGGGAGATATCCTGGGGCAGACCGGCCACCAGGGAAAGCGCCTCGCTGACCCCACGCCAGCCGCGTTGGAGGAGGGCCGTGGGTGCATAACGTGCGCGCAGCGCCTGTTCCAGCAAAGGCATCGCCTCGCCAGCCATGTCGAAGTCAGGGTCGAGCTCGCGGCCCATGCCTTCGAGCGAGATGAAAGCCTTGATCAGCAAGCTCAGATCGGACGGCAATGCCAGCTGATGCTGACGCAAAATGGCAACCAGGTCGGAGAGCATGGCACCGAGCCTAAGCTGCTTGAGCGCCACGCCATGGTACTGCTGCACAAAAGTCTGGATTTCCACAAGCAGGCCGTCCTCGTTCATGGCACCGTCGCCGGTCCAGTCGAGCATCACGTCGGCGACGCGGCGCGGCTCGTGCTTGACCAGCCCCAGCAGCAGGCCGGTCAACTGGTCGCGGCGCACCTCGGTGAGCCGCCCCACCATGCCGAAGTCGATGAAGGCGATGCGGTTGCCGGGCAGGTAGAACACGTTGCCGGGGTGCGGGTCGGCGTGGAAGAAGCCGTCCTCGACAATCATCTTCAACACTGCGTGCGCGCCCCGACGAGCGAGGACCTTGCGGTCGAGGCCGGCCTGGTCGACTGCGGCAAGCTTGCGCCCGGAAATGCCGGCGATGAATTCCTGCACGCACACCCGCTCGCCGGTCCATTGCCAATAGACGCGGGGAATGACTATGATTGGGAGCGCCGGGGGCGGTTCAGGCGCAGGTTCGGCAGAGGCGTCGTCGGTGGGCTCGTCTTTGTCGGTATAGCCGGCAAAATTCTCCGCGATGTGCTCGGCATTGCGGCATTCGCCAGCGAAATCGAGTTCGCGCCGCAGCGACTGGCTAAACTGGCGCACCACTTCCTGCGGGCGAAAGGCGCGCAGTTCCGGACTTTCCCCCTCAGCGAGTTTCGCCAGTCTGGCGAGCCAGCGCAGGTCGGCTTCGATGATCGGCCGGATGCCAGGCCGACGTACTTTGACTACCACCTCGCTGCCGTCTTCGAGGCGGGCGCGGTGCACCTGTGCGATGGAGGCGGCCGCCAGCGGCTCGGGATCGAAGGTGGCGAACAACTCCTCGGGCGGGGCGCCCAGGTCCTCGCAGAGTTGCTGACGAATGTCGCTCCAGGGCGCGGCCGGCGTGCTGTCCTGCAGCTTGCCGAATTCAATGATCCATTTCGGCTCGAACAGGTCGATGCGGGTAGCCAGCACCTGGCCGAGCTTGACAAAGGTCGGCCCCATCTCCTCCAGCGCCCGCCGCACCCGGGCGGGCGGGTCGAGATGAGCCAGTTCCTCCGCTTCGTTCCAGTGCAGCGCCCGCCCGGCCCGCTCCAGCGCATTGGCCAGCCCCATCCGGCGCACCATGTCGCCAAAGCCGTAGCGGATCAGGATCGAGGCGATGTCATGCAGGCGGCCGAGGTCGCGCACCGCCGTCAGTGCCTGCCATAGCATCAGTCGTCCTTCCCTTGGGGATGACCGGGTTTGACGTGATCGGCCAGACCGGTGAGCACGCCGGCAGCGATTTGGCGCAGCAGGTCGGAAGTGGCTTCTGCCAGATGCAAGCCGGCAACAACCTGAGTGCGTCCCGCCGTGCCAAGCTGGTGCGTGATGACGGCCAGGGTTTCCTTCAACTGTGCGCGGACGGCGGAGCCATAGAGGCGGGCGTGCCTTGCCAGATCGGACAGGATTTCTCCTGCGGCATCCTTGACACCCGAGGCCGAGCTCTGCAGGGTCTCCAGGAACATCTCCTCCAGGCTTCCCAGGTCGGTGCGCGCGCGGGCAAGGTCCTCGCTGGAGAATGTCTGCGCTCGGGCCGCAGCTTCCTCCAATGCCAGTTTGGAAGCTGCGGCCAACTGCGCCAGCGCCGCGTCCAGCCCGGCGACAGCCTGTTTGAGGCGTGTCCGTGTGATGTCGGTTTGCGCCGCTGACTGCTGCAACTCCTTTTGCGCGCCGGCCCGCGCGCCACTCAGCACGGCACTCGCGATCTGCCGCAGGGATTCGATATCGAGCGAGCGCGCACTGATCTTGCGCAAGGTGAGTTGCCGCACAATGTTCTGCACATCGTGACCCTGCTCGACGGCGCTACGCACTTCGGCTTCGAGCATCGCTGCATCGTTGCCGCCGCCCATGGTGTTGACTGTTTCGTTTTGCATGATGGTGATCCTCTTGAAAGGGTGACCTGAATAACTGGATGTCATGGTGGTGCCGCGCATCACAAATACCCGTCGCCGGGTGGGAAAGCGTCGCCAGCGCCTATGTCTTTCACACGACCCGGCCGCATCGGTGGGCGGGTCGTGCTTGCCATGAACTACTTGTTGATGGCGTTTTTGGCCTTATGGGCCATTCCCCTCATCACATCCAATTTTTCATCGCATCGAGTGCCTTGTCGGCAGCGTCCCTGGTGGCTGCAACTGCTTTCTGGGTCGCATCTCTGGCGGCTGCTGCGGCGTGCTGGGCGGCATCTTTACCGGACTCGACCGCCTTTTTGACCGATTCCTCGGCCTTCTGCGCCGCGTCCCCAGCGGCTTCAGCCGCTTGATTGGCCGCGTCCGAGATTTTTTGCAGCGCGTCCCGGATGTCTTGCCTGGTTTTGTCGACGTCCGTGGCCGCGAACTCGGCAAGTCGGCCTGGGGCCGCCTTCAGGTTTGCCTCAAGGCGGGTGCGCAAGCCGGCGACCTTCTCGCCCGCTTGATCGGCGGTGGCCTGCAAGAGCTCATCGGCATCGGCAACCATCTGCTTCAGGTCGGCGATCAGTTTGTCTTTGCTCATGGAGCCGGGTTTGTTGGATTCGGACATGGGATTCCTCTCGATCAGTGATAAGAATAAAAAACGAAAGCACAGCGATGTGATAGTTTTCCGGGCAGCCAGTCTGCCCGCCCGGAAAGGCTTATTTCGTCACGGCATCCTTGATGTCCCGCGCCGTTTCCTTGGTTGCTTCAAGCGCCTTGTCGGCGGCTTCCCTGGTTGCTTCCCAGGCCTTCTGCGCGGCGTCCCGCGTGGCTTCGGCAGCTTTCTGCGCTGCCTCCTTGCCCGACTTGGCCGCTTTTTTGGCGGCTTCCCCGGCTTTCTGTGCAGCTTCCTTGGTGGCTACCGCTGCTTTTTTGGCCGCTTCCTCGGCTTTTTGGGCGGCCTCTTTGGTGGCTACGGTCGCTTTCTTAGTGGCCTCTGCCGTCTTGCGGACTGCTTTTTTAGCGGCTTCATCGGCCTCCTGTGCCGCTTGCCGGGCAGCGTCCGCAGCTTTTTGCGAGGTGTCGCTGACGGCCTGCTCGGCCTTCTCCGCGGCCCGCTGGGCGGCTTCTGCAGCCTTGTGCGTTGCCTCCCTGGCTTCTGCTGCCGCCTTCTTCGCGCCTTCCTCTGCTTTTTGCAGCACGGACACCTTGGCCGGCTCGGCCGGCTTGGCCGCAGGATCTTGCGCCGCTTGTACGCTGGCGCCGACGATCAGTGCCGACAGGATCAGGCATGTTTTCAATTTCATCGTTTCTTCTCCTTGCAGTCATGGAGCAGGGACGTCTGCTCCGCACGTTTGCCCTGGTCAGGGCATTTCTATGATTTTTCCTCGTGGCCCGCGCCAAGACCATTGCGCAGCAGGCCGACGACATGCCGCGCAATGGCCTCGGGGTCTTCCTGCTGATCGGTGTAGCCCGGCAGGAAACGCCGCACCGACTGGGTTTCAAACGGATAGATCACCAGACCGATCGTCGAAATGACGAGCGGTTGGGGGTCCTGGCCCGGAGCGATCTCACCGGCGAGATCGCGCAGTGCGTTGAACAGGTCTCGAAAGACGCAGTCTGCTAAGCTCTGCAGGCGCGGCTCATTGCTGTCCAGCAGCACCCACTGAATCAAGCGTCTAAAGTCTTTCTCTTGGGCGAGCATGCGCGTCAGCTGAACGACGAACGCCTCGAGCCGATCCCACGGTTTTCCTCCATTGTCCAGAACGGACTTTAAGGGCCCCATCTTTTCTTCGAAGGCATAGCCAACCGCATCCAGGCAGAGCTGCGCTTTGTCCGAAAAGTGGTGGTAAAGGGCGGCCGGCGTCACGCCCACGGCAGCCGCGATATCGCGCATGGAAACTCCGTCGAAGCCGACCGTTGCGAAGAGCGGAACCGACAAGCCGAGGATTTCTTCGCGCGTATGCCTGAAAGCTGGTTTCACCATTGAATATCACCTGTACTTTGTATGTCACTTAACGAACGTTCATTAAATATCAGTTTTCATTATTCCGCAATGAGTAGGGAACACAAATTGAAGCGATGAATGCGTCAGTGCATTGGCAGTCAACGGATTCTGGCGCGAGGTTGCCAGCCATGCGGCAACAACTCGTCCGTCTGACCGGCTCGCTGGGTAGGCTGCAGGACAGCATGTCGGGAAGTCCCTGTGGACAGGTTGGCCGGACGAATGCTGACTATCGCGACTTCTTGTGTATGAACAGCGCCATCACTGCATCAGTCAGGTCATCAAGCGAGGTTCCCTTCTTGGGGTCGAACCACTGTACTGACCGGTTCAGCGCGCCGAAGATCAAAAGGCGCGCCAGGGGCACCTCGGCTTGCAGGCAGCCAGTCAACGACAGTTCCTGGAGCACAGGCGTCCAAGCCGCTTCGTAGTCACCTTGCAGCTTCGCGATGACGTTGCGCTGCTGCGTGTCGAGAGAACGCGACTCGTAGAGTACCGCATGCATGAAATCGCTGTTCGGTCCCAGCAGCGTGTCGAAATGTGAACGGATCAATTGCCGCAGCGTGGTTGCAGCGTCATGTTCGGCAAGCAGCACGATCGTCTGGCGCGCCAGCGCGCTGCGCATGCCCTCCTGCATCACCTCGTACAACAGCGCATTCTTGCTCTTGAAGTGACAGAAGAGCGATCCAGAATGCATGCCGACGGCGCTGGCGATGTCACGCGTGCTCGTGCCGTTGAAGCCGTGGCGTCGAAACAGTTTGGCCGCGGCCTTGATCAGGTCTTGGCGGCGGTTGCCTTCATTTTTCTCGTCCGGCGTCTTGCGCGGGCGGCCTCGACCGTGCTGCGAACCTCGGTCCGGGTGGTCGGTGCTGGGGGGGCTGGCCATTCGCTCAGTACGACTTGGGCAAACCCAGCACGTGTTCGCCGATGTAGTTGAGCAGCATCTCGTTGTTGATGGGCGCGATTTCCAGCAGGCGCACCATCGGCCACAGCGTGATGATGTCGTAGTCGCGGTCAAAGCCGTAGCCGCCGTGGGTTTGCAGCGCGGCCTCGACGGCGGCCACGGCCGCCTGCGAGCCCAGCAGCTTGGCCATGTTGGCATGCGCACCGGCGTCTTCGCCGGCGTCGAAGCGTTCGGCGGCATTGTAGGTCATCAGCCGCGCCGCCTCAATCTGCGCCTTGGCCTGCGCCATGCGGTGCTGCAGCGCCTGGTACGAGCCGATCGGTTTGCCGAAGGGCTTGCGGTCCTTCGAATAGGCCACCGCCTTGGCCAGCGCATAGTCGCCCAGGCCGATGGCGGCGCCGGCGGCCAGCAGGCGCTCCGAGTTCAGGCCTTCGAACATCAGCTTGGCGCCCTTGCCGGCCTCGCCGATCAGCGCGTCGGCGGGCAGCTTGACGTTGTCAAAGAACACCATGTACTGGCGCTCGGCGGTTTCGACCTGGATGTTGAGTTGCGTCAGCTGGATGCCGGGCGTCTTCATGTCCAGCACGAACAGCGAGATGCCGTCGGTGCGGTGCTTCACCTCGCCGGCCTTGGTGGTGCGGGCGATCACCAGCATGTAGTCGGCATCGCGGGCGCCGGAGATGAAGACCTTCTGGCCATTGAGCACCCAGCCGTCGCCGTCCGGCGTGGCCAGCGTGGTCATGGCAAAGCTGTTGGTGCCGGCATTGGGTTCGGTGATGGCAAAGCACAGCTTCTTCTCGCCAGTACAGGTCGGTGTGACGTATTTCCTGATTTGCTCGGGTGTACCGTGGCGCATGATCGGCACCCGGCCCAGCCCGGTGACGACCAGGAACAGTGTGGGCACGCCGGCCAAAGCGAGCGCCTCGTTGAGCGCGCTGATCTCCAGCACGCCGCCGCCGGAGCCGCCGTACTCTTCCGGGACGGACAGGCCGAGCAGGCCGAACTCGCCGAGCTTTTGCCACAGCTCGTCGGGGAAGCGGTCTTCCTTGATGCACTGCAGGATGTAGCTGCGCGGGTACAGGGTGGTGACGCCGCGGGCGGCTTCCTGCACGTCGCGGATGCGATCGCGCAGGGCCGCGGATGCGGTGTTGGCAATGGCGGTGCTGGCTGGGGTGCTCATGGTGAGTGTCTCCGTCTTGGGTTGTTAATTTATGGGTTTTTGTCAAAGTGCCAGGTCGGCGGGAATCGGCACCGGGAAATCAAGCAGCATCTGGGCGAAGGCCTTGCCCTGCGAGTCCATGCGGACCGAGGCGATGCCACCGCCGCCCAGCGCTTCGTGCAGCAGAAAGTTCAGCGCGTGCGTGCCGGGCAAGTCGAAGCGTCGCACGCTGCCCTTGACCAGGTGGGCGAACCAGGCTGCCACCGCCTGCTCGGTCAGGGCGGCGCGAATGAAGGGCAGGTAGCCGGGTTGGCGCGCCAGGATGCCGATGTTGGCGGCGTCGCCCTTGTCGCCGCTGCGGCCCCAGGCCAGCTTGACCAGCGGCACCGTGCGCGTGCCGCGCGCAAAGGCATCGGCGGCGGGCAGGGGGCCGCCCACCTGGGGCAGGCTTGCCGGGTCAAACGGCTGGCCGTTCAACTGGGGTGCTGCCACGGTCTGCTCGCCCATGTCGATGCTCGTGAGCACCTGGGTCTTGGGCACCAGGCAGGAGAACAGCCGAACCACCGGCTGCACTTTGGGCCGCCCGTCGGTGAAGCCGGTGATGGCCGGTGCCGACATCAGGGCCATGGGTGCCACCTCGCGGGAAAACAGTTCGAGCGCGTCCTTGACCGGATGGCGCACGCCGACCTTGATCATCACCTCGCGCGCATCGGGCCGCGCATGCGGGCCGTAAGTGTCTTCGGCGCCGATGACCTCGATGCTGGTTTCGGTGAAGTCGGGCCAGCCGCGCGCCGCGTAGTGGCGCCGCATGCGCGCCAGCATGGCCGCGCCCACGCGCTGCGCCTTGGCGCCGGCATCGATGCCGCCGATCATGAACAGGCTCATGGCCCGAAAGCCGTCGGCGTAGGTGATGCTGGCCTTGGCCTGGTCGGTCGGCGGCAGGCCGCGCGCGCCCTTGACCTCGACGCGGTCGGGGCCGACTTGCGTCAGCGTCACGCCGGTGAAGTCGCACACCACGTCGGGCAGGATGTAGGCGCGCGGGTCGCCGATCTCGTACAGCATCTGCTCGCCCACGGTGGAAGGGCAGATGAGCCCGCCCGTGCCTTCGGGCTTGCTGATGAGGAAGCTGCCGTCGGCCTGGCATTCAGCAATGGGGAAGCCCATGTCGTCCCAGCCCGGCACGGCTTCCCAGTCGGTGTAATTGCCGCCCGTGACCTGCGTGCCGCATTCGATCAGGTGGCCGGCCAGGCTGCCCTGGGCCAGGCAGTCGTGGTCGGCAGCGCTCCAGCCAAAGGCATGGATCAGCGGCGCCAGCGTGACCGCGCTGTCGACGCAGCGGCCGGTAACCACGATGTCGGCGCCGGCATCGAGCGCGGCGGCAATCGGGAAGGCGCCGAGGTAGGCGTTGGCGCTCATCACTTTGGCGGGGAAGGGGCTGCCTGCGAACATCTCCCGGGTGCCGGCGGCGCGCAGCGCGTCCATCTGCGGTATCAGGTCGTCGCCCAGTACGGCGGCGATTTTCAGGTTAACGCCTTCGGCCTGCGCCGCCGCCACCAGCGCGGCGCGGCAGGCGGACGGGTTGACGCCGCCGGCGTTGGCAATGACCTTGATGCCGCGCGATTTGATCTCCTTCATCAGGGGCTGGAGGGTGGTCACGAAATCCGGTGCATAGCCCAGTGCCGGGTCCTTGGCCTTGGCGCGGCTGAGCAGCGACATGGTGATTTCGGCCAGGTAGTCGAACACCAGCACGTCGATGTTGCCGTGCTGCACCAGTTGGGCGGCGGCGAATTCGGTGTCGCCCCAGAAGCCCGAGGCGCTGCCGATGCGAAGGGTAGTTTTTTTCATGAGGGTGTACTTTCGTTGTGGGGGATCGAATCAGGCTGGCGTGGATGCGTTGTTGCGCGGCCAGAACACGCGCCAGATGCCTTTGGCCGTGGCGCAGACCTTGCCATTGGCATCCAGGAAACGGCCTTCGGCGAAGGCGGTGCTGCGGCTCACCCGCACCACCTTGCCGTGGGCCTCGAAGCGGTCGCCTATCGCGGCGTCGAGGTAGGTGATGTCAAGGTTCATGGTGAACTGGCGCAGTTCGAACGGATCAATCTCCAGCGCCTCGGGCATGGCCAGCAGCGATGAGATGATGGCCCAGCCGAGCGCGCCATCGAACATGTAGGAGACGACGCCGCCGTTGAGTACGTGATCGGTTCCGCCGCCGCCGCGCTGCGACGGCAGCACTTGCGGCAGCCGCACCACCACCTCGCCGGTGCCGATTTCTTCGACTTCCAGGCTCTGGGCCTTCAAAAAAGTGTTGTCACGCCAGCTCCGCTTGTAGTCGACGATGCGCTGGGATTTGGATGGATCAGTGTTCGACAATCTGGGTACTCCGTTGGGTGCTTGTGATGTGATGAGGGGGTCAATGGCGATTTAAGGTATCGCCAGTTGCTCGATGCGTTGCACATGGGCCGCCAGTGATCGGCGCGCCAGTGGCCAGAGTGCTGCGGGGGTGTTGTCGTAGGCCAGCGGCAACCAGTTGTCCGGGCCGCCTCGCGGGATTGCGCGCATGGTGGCCAGCACCTTGGCCTCGCGCCGCAGGCGGTAGGCCTTGAGCTGTGCGATGGCCTGTGCTGCGTCCCCGATCACATGGCCGTGCGCTGGCAGGATGAATTCGATGCGATCTTGCTCGCAGGTCAGCGCCAGGCGGTCCAGCGAATCGAGATAGGCGCTCATGTCGCCGTCCGGCGGGTCGATGATGGTGGTGCTGCCACTGAGGATGTGGTCGCCCGAGAACAGCAAGCCATCCTCTTCGAGGATCAGGCAGAGGTGGTTGGCGGCGTGCCCCGGTGTGTGCACCACGCGCAGGGTGATGGCGTGGTCATCCGTGGGCTCACTGATGCGCAGCGTCAGACACTCGCCGTCAGCCAGGGCGCGGTCGGGTGTGAAGTGAGAATTGGCGCGCGCGGTGGCAGCCGAGGCCAGACCCAGCACCGGCGGTGCATGGCCGGTCAGGCGGGCGCAGGCTTGGGCCAGCGGCCGCGCCGCCGGTGCGTGGTCGGGGTGCGAATGGGTGCAGACGATGGCCTTGACCCTGCCCGCCGTGAACGCCAGCAGGCGTTCGATATGGTCGTTCAGCAAGGGGCCCGGATCAATGACGATGTAGCCACTGGCCGCATCGCCCACGATGTAGCTGTTGGTGCCGGGGCCGGTCATGACGCTGGCGTTGGGGGCGGTGAGGCGATGCAAGTGCCGCAACAGGGGCACCGGCCGCTCGTGCTGCCAGTCCAGCGCATGTTCAAGCTGGCCGTCTGGGCACACCAGCGCGAGTTCGCCATACGGCGCTTCGTGCTCCATGAAACGTGTTGGCTGACCGCCGACCAGACCACCCCGAGGGCAGGAGTTCCACAGCGGCGCATCTTCGGTACAGGCCGCCAGGGCCTGCTCGGCCTGCTCGAAATCCGCTAGCCAGAGCAGGGTGCGGATGGTGGGAAAGATCATGAAAAAGTTGCCGGTCTGGTGCTGTGCCAGCGCATCCTGGGGCCTGACCCAGACGGGCTCGAACTGTTCCATTTCGTCGGCCACCGGGTCTTGCTGGTCCGGCATGAGCGCGGCGAAGAAGGCGGTGTCGAAACGCTTGGGCACGCTGCGGTCTGTCGTCCAGCAGGCCAGCATGCGCGCCTGATCGAGCATCAGTGACCAGCCCCGGCTTTGCAGTTGCGGGTACAGCGCCTGGCTGCGGTCCAGAGCTTGAAGGTGGGTGCGGGTGATGGGTTGACCATTAGCTTGCACCGCCAGCAGTATGCCCAGTTCCTCGAAGGTTTCCCGCAGCGCCGCCAGCGCCGCCGTGCGGTAGCGTCCGCCCGTGTCGGGCGTGCGCGCGAGCGTGTGTGCCTGGTGGTCGTCGGGGTCCACGCGCCCTCCTGGGAAAACATAGGCGCCGGGCAGGAAGCTGGCTGTCGGCGAGCGCCGGGTCATCAACACTTCGACGCCAAGCGCACCATCCCGCAGCAGCAGCAGGGTGGCGGCCGGGTGCGCGGTGACCGGCTCTTTGCGGGGGTGGAGTTGCAATGTGGGGCGGGCCATGGGCAGTGTCCTTTGAGTGTGGGTGGGTGGGCTTCAGGCGCCGGCCGAGTGGCTGCGCAGCAAAGCGTCGAGCGTGCTTTCCAGGTGTGCGAGGGAGTTGCATTCGCGCGCGATGTGGCAATAGGGCGCGTAGCGTTTCATCTCCGAGTCGCCCAGGCCCCAGAACGAGACCGGCTCGGGGTTGAGCCAGATGACCCGGCGCGCGCGCTGGTAGAGCAGTTGCATGACCTCTGCATGGGCTTCGCCGCGGTTGTTGCGCGCGTCGCCGAGGATCAGCACCGTGGTGCGGCGATCAATGTCGTCCAGCAGTTGCTCTTCAATGTCGAGCAGCGTCTGCCCGTAGTCAGTGCCGCTGCCGCCTACCGCCTGCATGACTTTATCCACGGCTTGCTCGACCGGCAGCGACTCGAAGGTGTCGCTCACCTCGACCAAGTGGTTGGTGAAGGCGAAGCTGCGCAGATCGCTCACCTGCTCGCCCAGGCTGTGCAGAAACAGCAGCAAAAAGCGCGCGTACTGGCGCACCGAGCCGCTGACATCGCAAATGGCCACCACGCGTGGCCGGTCCACCACCTTGGAGCGCCAGAAGGTCTCGAACATCACGCCGTCGTAGGCAGCGTTCTTGCGCAGGGTCTTGCGGAAGTCGAGCTGGCCGCGCACCCGCTTTTTTTTGCGCCGCGAATGGCGCTCGGCCAGCCGTTTGGCAATTTTGCTGACGATGACGTGCATGCGCGCGAAATCGCGTTTTTCGATGTTGGAGAGCTTTTGCGATTGCAGGAAGTCGTCGTGCAGCTGGCGCGTCGGCGCCGTGCCGAAGAGCGCGAGCTTGCGCTCGACAAAATTGCGCACCTCCACGAACAATTTCTTGCGCGCCAGCTCCAGCGCTTTGGCACGCTCGGGAGCCATTGTCTGGCGTTTGGCGTCAGAGATTTCGCGGTCCAGCAACTCCAGCCCCATGGCCTGCTGGATTTTCTGGGTGTAGTAGCCTTTTTGGGTGAAGAACCAGATGTCGGTCAGACCGACCTCGCGTGCAGCTTCCTGCATGCGCTTGGCCAGTGCCGCCGAGTCACCCGCCAGCAGCAATTGCGACAGAGCCTGGCCGCCGCTGCCCTGGCAGCCGCCCGGCCCGCCGGAGCCGGTGGCCGTCGGGTCTTTGGGGCTTTGCTCGGGCGGGTCTTGCGCTGGTGAGGCGTCGGCACCGGGCTGGGCCGCACCGCCGGGTGCGGCCATGTTCTCAAAAGAGCTGAAACGGAAGAAGCGATCAAAGGCCTCGTCGAACAGGACGCGATCCGTGGTGGTTTTCGCCAGTGTCGTGCCCAATGCGCTTTTCAGCAGGGTGCGGTCGCTCCAGCCGACCAGCTCCACGGCGCGCGCCGCATCGATCTGGGCGTTCAGGCTGATCTCGAGGTCGCTGCCGCGCAGCGCCTTGAAAAAGTCTTCAAGCGTGGCTTGCACGGGGACTCTCCGCATCCTTGCGCGCTTGCTGCAGCAGGGCCGGCAGTTGCTCATTGGCCGAGGCAATGTCCTGCTCAAACTTGAGGAAGACGTTGAGCGTGCCCTTCACCATGTCCAGGCTCAAGTGTTCGGCGTGCAGCAGCAGCAGCGTCTTGGCCCAGTCGATGGTCTCGCTGACCGAAGGCTGCTTTTTCAGGTCCATCTGGCGCACCGCCTGAATGAAGGCGACCAGCTCGCGGTTCAGGGTTGCCGACAAGCCGGGCACGCGGCGCTCCAGAATGCGCCGCTCCAGCTTCGCCTCGGGGAATGGAATGTGCAAATGCAGGCAGCGGCGCTTGAGCGCGTCGCTCATCTCGCGCGTGTTGTTGCTGGTGAGAAAGACGATGGGCTTGACCTTGGCCTTGATGGTGCCGAGTTCGGGCACCGAGACCTGAAAGTCGGACAGCACTTCGAGCAGGAAAGCCTCGAACTCGGGGTCGGACTTGTCAACCTCGTCAACCAGCAGCACGCAGCCGCGCTCCTGGTGCAGGGCTTGGTAGAGCGGGCGCGGCTCGAGAAAGTGCTCGGAGAAGAACAGGTCGTCGTGCGCATGCAGCCGCTCGATCG
Source organism: Rhodoferax ferrireducens (assembly GCF_003347515.1). Classification (GTDB taxonomy): domain Bacteria; phylum Pseudomonadota; class Gammaproteobacteria; order Burkholderiales; family Burkholderiaceae_C; genus Rhodoferax. The sequence goes on from NZ_QEII01000322.1 coordinate 36,119, forward strand.
ACGCAGCCAAGCCGACCGCGCCTTGCATCATCTCGCCCAGCTTGTCCTTGAGCAGTTGCGTGTACAGCAACTGCTTGCCGTATTTCCACTCGTACAAGGCCTTGGATTCGTCCAGGCCTTCGTAGCACTGCATGCGGATCAGGGGCACGTCGAGAATCTCGGCCATGCCCTTGGCCAGTTCGGTCTTGCCGACGCCGGCCGGGCCTTCGACCAGGATCGGCTTTTCCAGGTTGAAGCCCAGGTAGACCGAGGTGGCGATTTCGCGGCTGGCGATGTAGTCGACCGCAGCCAGGCGCTGCGCCAGGCCATCGATGGAATCAAAGTGGGGTTGGTAAAGTGTTTTCATGGGTTTCCTTGGGTGTGCAGCATTTTTTCGCCGGCTTGAAGTTGTCGGGATTCGGCGATGCCGCGGGCAATGCCCTGCACCAGGCGCAGGTCGCGCGCCAGGGTGAGCAGGGCCGGTTCATGGTCGTCCAGGGCCGCGGCAAAGGATTCACAGGCGCCTTGCCAGCGATCAAACAGGCGGCGCGCGCCCAGGTTGAACGCCGCCAGCGCCTCGTCCGGCCCGTGCTGGTCCAGGTGCTGGGCGGCATGACGGGCCACGGGCGAGAGGGCGTTGAGTTCGAGCTGCAAGCCACCCAGGTTCCGCGTCAAAACCGGCGTGCGGGCGGCATTGCGGAAGCAGCGCGCCAGGGTGTCCATCTCGGCTTGCATGGCGCCGAGCATAGCCCCCAGCAGCAGCGCGTCTTCGATCGCGCGCAGCGGTCGTGCGATGGTGTCGAAAGCCTGTCCCGACGCGCCCAGGCGCTGGCTGTCCGGCACCTGGCAGCCGACAAGGCGCAGGCCGCAATGGCCGATCGGCACCAGTCCGGCCACCTTGCCGTCCCCTTCGCGCGTCAGGCCCGGTGTGTTGGCCTCAACGACGAAAGCATCGAAGCGCTTGCGCCCCTGATGCTCGCCGCTGACGGCCAGCACGATGATGGCGTCCGCCGCCGGGCCGTTGCTGACGAAGGCCTTGTGGCCGTCAAGGAGCCAGTCGTCGCCGTCCTGAACCGCCCGGCAGCTCAGGTGTTTGGGGTGTGCGCCGGTGCCGGGCTCGGAGATCGCGAGTGCCAGCAGGGCGTCGCCGCGCGCCATCGATGCCAGCAGCGCACGATGCCGGTCGCTGCGCAGATTCGGCGCCAGCACGAAGCGTCCCAGCATCTGCTGCATCATCCAGGCCATGCCCAGACCCAGGCTGGCGGATTCATGGGCGATGATGCCCGCCAGTGTGCTGACCCGCACGGCGTTCGCCATGGGCGGCCCGCCGTCGCAGTCAAATCCGTTACCCAGCATGCCGCTGGTGCCGAGATGACGCCACCAGGCACGGGGGAAGCCGTGCGCGCAGTCAGGCGCTGGCGCGTCCGCCAGGGCCTGGCGCATGGCCTCGGGCAGTGCCGGGTCCGGCACAGTTTGCGCAGGGGAATGAGGGCGGCTCATAGGTCCATCCAGATCAGGCGTAAAACCCGAGCTGGCGCGCCGCCAGGTCGCGCATCACCTCTTCGGCGCCGCCGCCGATGGCGTTGACCTTGACTTCGCGGTAGATGCGTTCCACCTTGACACCGCGCATGAAGCCGGCACCGCCGTGCAGTTGCACCGCCTCGCTGGCGCAATAGGCCATGGTCTGGGTGGCCTGGTTCTTCAGCAGGCAGATTTCGCCGATCGGCGTATCGCCCTGTTCGACGCGCCAGGCGAGCAATTCCAGCATGGCCTGCGTCGCCTCGACGCGCATGGCCATGTCGGCGAGTTTGTGGCGGGTGACCTGCTGGTCGATCAGCTTGCCGCCGAACATCTCGCGCTCACGCGACCAGGCCAGCGCTTCGTCCAGGCAGACACGGGCAAAACCGTTGGCACCGGCGGCGAGAAAGATGCGCTCGCGGTTGAAGTTCTTCATGATGGCCTTGAAGCCCTGGTTTTCCACGCCCACCAGGTTTTCCACCGGCACCCGGCAGTCATCAAAATACAGGGTGGCGGTGTCCGAGCAGCACCAGCCCATTTTTCTCAAAGGCGTTTGCGTGAAGCCGGGTGTGCCTTTTTCGATCAGTAGTAGCGACACGCCGCCCGGGCCGGGCCCGCCGGTGCGCACTGCCACGGTGTAGAAGTCGGCGCGCATGCCGGAGGTGATGAATGTTTTCGAGCCGTTGACGACGTAGTGATCACCATCCCGGCGCGCCGTAGTCTTGAGGTTGGCCACATCGGAGCCGCCGGAGGGTTCGGTGATGCCGAGCGCGCTGATCTTCGCGCCCCGCAGTACCGGCGGCAACACGCGCTGCTTGAGCGCCTCGCTGCCCACGTTGACGATGGGCGGACAGCTGATGGTGTGCGACAGCAGACTCGCCAGGACACCGCCAGCACCGCAACGCGCAAGTTCCTGCGCGGCGATGATGGTCATGAACAGGTCGCCGTCGTTGCCACCATGGCTTTCGGGAAAGCCCAAGCCAAGCAGGCCGATTTCGGCTGCCTTGCGGTACAGCCCGACAGGAAAGGACTCGGCTTCGTCCCAGGCATCCACGTGCGGGCTGATTTCCCGGGCGACGAAGCGGCGCATCGCATCGCGGAACGCCGGGTGCTCGGGCGTATAGAAGGGGCTCTTGGCAGGCAGGGTTTCGGCTGGCATGGGTTTTATTCCTCGTAGGTACGGCGTGTGTCGTGCGTGCAGGGCGACGTGCGCATCAATCAGGCTGCTCGACCAGTGACACCAGCAAGGCGCGCGTGGCAACCTGGTCGCCAGCGCGCACCGCAACTTGGTCCACCACGCCATCGCGACGGGCCAACAGCTGATGTTCCATCTTCATCGCTTCGAGCACCACGATGCGCTGCCCCTTGGTCACGGCCTCCCCAACCTGGACGAACACGCCGAGCACGCGCCCGTTCATCGGTGCCAGCACCCGCGCTCCTGCACTTCCCGCGGCTGTAGCCGGCGGGGCGTAGGTCAGGTCTTCAAAGCTGGCGCTCAGGCCGCCCAGTTCCAGGTGCAACACGCCGTTGGCAAACACCGCCGCGGCGTGTTGTTGCACGCCGTCGGCGATCAGGCACAGGGCCTCGCCTTCGCGTCCGCTGAGGGTGATGTGGTGTAGCGCCGCGCCCACTTCGAGTGTGTAGCTGTGGGCGCCGGTGGCCGTGATGTGCATGGCGTGGCGATGTTCGCTCTCGCCGATGAGCATCGGCCAGCGTGCCGGCCCGCTGGAGCGCCAGGGCGCACCCGCACCCGTGCCCGACAAGGCGCTGGCTTCAAACCATAGCGTGCTGGCCAGCGCCAGTGCCAGCGAGTCGGGCTGGGGCCGTACCAGTGCCGCTGCGTCGAAGTGTTGGGCGATGAAGGCCGTGGTCGTCTCACCGGCGGCGAAGGCCGGGTGGCTGGCCACGGCTTCGAGAAAGGCGCGGTTGTTAGGCAGGCCGAGCAGGCGGGTGCGTTGCAGGGCGCCGATCAGGCGGCGCCGCGCTTCGTCGCGGGTGGCGCCGTGCGCAATGATCTTGGCGATCATCGGGTCGTAGTGCGGGCTCACGGTCTGGCCCGAGACCAGGCCGTGGTCAACGCGCACGCCTTCGCCCGTGGGCGGGCTCCAGAGCGGAACATCGCCACTTTGCGGCAGAAAGTCGGCGTAGGGGTCTTCGGCATACAGGCGAACTTCGATCGCGTGCCCGTTCAATTGCACTTGTTCCTGCGTCAGTGGCAGGGGCTCGCCACGGGCCACGGCGAACTGCCAGGCCACCAGGTCCAGACCGGTGATGCACTCGGTCACCGGGTGCTCGACCTGCAGCCGCGTGTTCATCTCCAGGAAATAGAAGTGGCCGTCGCGGTCCAGCAGAAACTCGACCGTGCCGGCGCCGACGTAGTTCACGGTGCGCGCTGCCGCCACCGCCGCCGCGCCCATTTTCGCGCGCAGCGCGGGCGAGACCGCCGGGGAGGGCGCTTCCTCGAACACCTTCTGGTGGCGGCGCTGGATCGAGCAGTCGCGCTCGCCGAGGTGGATGATGTTGCCGTGCTGGTCGCCGAAAACTTGGATTTCGACGTGGCGCGGCGCGATCACTGCACGCTCCAGGATCAGCTCTTCGCTGCCGAAGGCATTGCCGGCTTCCGAGCGGGCGCTGACCAGTGCGACCGCCAGGTCTTGCGGATGTTCGACCAGCCGCATGCCGCGCCCGCCGCCGCCCGCCGCGGCCTTGACCATGATCGGAAAGCCGATCTTGCCGGCTTCCCCGAGCAGCGTGGCATCGGACTGGTCGGCGCCCTGGTAACCCGGCACGCAGGGCACACCGGCGGCCAGCATCATGCGCTTGGCGCCAGCCTTGTTGCCCATTTTCAGGATGGCCTGCGGGTCCGGGCCAATGAATACCAGCCCGGCGTCCAGGCAAGCCTGCGCAAAGCCGTCGTTCTCGGACAGGAAGCCGTAGCCGGGGTGTACCGCATCGGCGCCGGTGCTGCGCGCCGCAGCCAGCAGCGCCGCGACGTTGAGGTAGCTCTCGCGCACCGGCGCCGGGCCGATGCACACCGCCTCGTCGGCCAGGGCGACATGCAAGGCCTGGGCATCGGCTTCGCTGTAGACGGCGACCGTGCGGTAGCCCAGCGCCTTGGCCGTGCGGATCACCCGGCAGGCGATTTCTCCGCGGTTGGCGATCAGGATTTTTTTAAACATGCTCAGCTCCCGCAGCGGCAAGAAGTTCGGTGAAGTTCATCAGGGTTCTCACAGCCGTGCCACGCCAAAGGTGTTGGGGTTCAGGGGCCGGGCCGCCGCTTCGCGGCATACCACCAGGGTGGTGGCCAGGGCGCGGCGGGTGTCGCGCGGGTCGATGATGCCGTCGTCCCACAGGCGCGCGGTGGCAAACAGGGAATGGGACTCGATGTCAAAGCGATCCAGAATTTCCTTCTTCATGGCTTCCAGGGTGGCCGCCGGGGGCTCCTGGCCGATGCGGGCGAATTTTTCCTCGGTCACGATGCGCATCACGGTGGCGGCCTGTTCGCCGCCCATGACCCCGATGCGCGAGTGGGGCCAGGAAAACATGAAGCGCGGGTCGTAGGCGCGCCCGCACATGCCGTAGTTGCCGGCGCCAAAGGAGGCGCCGGTCATGATGGTGATCTGCGGCACGGTGGCATTGGCCACGGCCTGGATCATCTTGGCGCCGTGCTTGATCATGCCGGCTTGCTCCACATCCTTGCCGACCATGAAGCCTGTGGTGTTTTGCAGGTAGACGATGGGCGTTCCCGACTGGCAGCACAGCTGGATGAACTGGGTGGTCTTGGTGGCGCCTTGCGGATCAATGGGCCCGTTGTTGCCAATGAAGCCGCATGGGTGCCCTTCGATGGCGCCATGGCCGCACACGGTGTTGGCGCCATAGAGCGGCTTGAATTCGAGGAAGTCGGAGTCATCGATCAGCCGCGCCAGCACTTCGCGCATGTCGTAGGGCTGGCGGAAGTCGGTGGGCACGACGCCGGCCAGTTGGTCGATCGGATAACGCGGTTCTTTCCAGGTCTTGGGCGCCCGCATCGGCAAGCGCTCGTTCCAGGGCAGCCGTGCCAGCACGTCGCGCGCGATGCGGATGCCATCGGCATCGTCCTCGGCCAGGTACTCGGCCACGCCGGATGTCGTGCAGTGCATCTCGGCGCCGCCCAGTTCCTCATCGGTGGCGATCTCGCCGGTGGCGGCCTTGAGCAGCGGCGGGCCGGCCAGGAAGGCCTTGGCGCGGCCGCGCACCATGATCACATAGTCGGACATGCCGGGCAGGTAGGCGCCGCCGGCGGTCGAGTGGCCGTGCATCACGCAGACCTGCGGAATGCCGGCGGCCGACAGCCGCGCCTGGTTGGCGAAACCACGACCAGCTTCAACGAACACCTCGCCCACGTGCATCAGGTTGGCGCCACCGGACTCGACCAGCCGCACCACCGGCAGCTTGTTTTCCAACGCGATGGCTTCGGCGCGCAGGCTCTTGCGCATGCCCATGGGCGTGATGGTGCCGCCCTTGATGGCGCTGTCCGACGCGATCACCACGCAGCGTATGCCCGACACCACCCCGATGCCGCAGATCAGTCCGCCGCCCAGCACGTTCTTTTCGCCGTCGTCGTCGTGCATCCTGAAACCGGCCAGGGTCGAGAACTCCAGCCAGTCGGAGCCGCGGTCGAGCAGCAGCGCGATGCGCTCGCGCGGCAGCAGCTGTTTGCGGGCACGGAACTTGGCCTCCTGGCTGTTGGATGTGTCGCGCACCCGGTCTTCGAGCGTGCGAAAACTCTCGATCAGCGCCAGCATCTGCGCGCGCTCGCGCTGGAAGCTCTCGGACTGCGGGTCGACTTGACTTTGAATGACGGGCATGGGCGGCTCTCGTTGGAAGGTTGCAGTGAACGGATGGGTTCAGAGGGATTGACGAGCCTGCTTACAGGTCGTAAAAACGCTCGCCACGCTCGGCCATGCGGCGCAGCAACTGCGGCGGCGCAAAGCGCGCGCCGTGCCGCTCGGCCAGGGTTTCGCAGGCCTTGACGAAGGCGGCCACGCCCAGGCTATGTATCTGGCCGATCGGGCCGCCCAGGTAGGCCGGAAAGCCCCAGCCCAGGATGGCGCCGACATCGGCATCGATGGGGGCCAGCAGCACTTTCTCTTCGAGGCAGCGTGCGGTCTCGACCGACTGGATGAACAGCAGGCGCTGCTTGACTTCTTCCACCGTGGGTTGCGTGGCCGCTGGCGCAAACTCCTGCGCCAGGCCGGCCCAGAGCTGCTTGGGGCCGTCTTGCGGGTAATCGTAGAAGCCCTTGCCGATCTTCTTGCCCAGCCGGCCCAGCTTGTCCACCATGCGGTCGCAGACGTCGTCGATGGCGCTGCGCTGGTAGGCCGCGCCGAGGTCGGCGGCGGTCTGCTTGCGGATGCGCGCCATCAGTTCGAGCGAGACCTCATCGGCCAGCGCCAGCGGGCCGACCGGCATGCCGGTCATGCGCCCCGCGTTGTCGATCAGTGCCGGGGCCACGCCTTCGGCCAGCAGCGCCAGGCCCTCGCCGACGTAGGTGGAGAACACGCGGCTGGTGTAGAAGCCGCGGCTGTCGTTGACGACGATGGGCGTCTTGCGGATCGCCTTGACGAAGTCCATGGCGCGCGCCAGGCAGTCGTCGCTGGTGGCCGTGCCGCGGATGATCTCGACCAGCGGCATCTTGTCCACCGGCGAGAAAAAATGCAGGCCGATGAAGTTGGCCGGGCGCGCCGAGGCCTCGGCCAGCCCGCTGATGGGCAGGGTGCTGGTGTTGGAGGCGAAGAGGGCGCCGGGGGCGATTACCGCCTCGGCCTTGCGCGTCACGTCGGCCTTGATGGCGCGGTCTTCGAACACGGCTTCGACCACGATGTCGCAGCCGCTCAGGTCGGCATAGTCGGTGGTGGGTTTGATCAGGGTGAGCTTGGCATCACGCTCGGCCTCGGTCATGCGCTTGGCGGCCACGCGCTTGTTCCACAGGTTCTCGCTGTAGGCCTTGCCCTTGGCCGCGCTGTCGGTGCTGCTGTCGAGCAGCACCACTTCCATGCCGACCTCGGCGGCGGCGAAGGCAATGCCCGCGCCCATCATGCCCGCGCCCAGTATGCCGACCTTGCGGTAGCTGGCCTGGGGTACGCCCTTGGGCCGCGAGGCCAGCTTGCTGGCGGCGGTGATGCCGAAGAACAGCGAGCGGATCATGTTCTTGGCTTCCTTGCCGGTGGTGAGCTTGACGAACTCGCGCATCTCGACCTTGCAGCCGGTGTCGAGGTCAACCTGGCAGCCGTTGTAGACGCAGCTCAAAATGGCCTCGGGCGCCGGGTAGTTGCCAAAGGTCTTGGCGCGCAGCATGGCGTTGCTGGCGGCGAAGGTGTCGTAGCCCATGGGGCTTTGCACGGCGCCGCCCGGCAGCTTGAAGCCCTTGCGGTCCCAGGGTTGCACGGCGGCAGCGGCGCCTTCGGCCAGCAGCCACTGCTTGGCGCGGGTCAGCAACTGGTCGGCCGGCACGACTTCGTCGACCAGGCCCGCTTCCAGGGCCTTTTTCGGTACGAGTTTCTTGCCTTCGAGCAGCAGGGGCAGGGCGTTGCGGATGCCGATCATGCGCGGCAGGCGCTGCGTGCCGCCGCCGCCGGGCAGCAGGCCGATCGCCACCTCGGGCAGGCCGATGAGGGCCTTGGGGTTGTCGGCGGCGATGCGGCGGTGGCAGGCCAGCGCGACCTCATAGCCGCCGCCCAGCGTGGTGCCGTTGAGGGCGGCGACGAAGGGCTTGCCGCTTTTTTCGATGCCGCGCATCAGGGCGTGCAGTTGGGTGACAAAGTCCATCATGCCGGCCACGTCGGTGATGGCGAGCATCATGTTGAGGTCAGCGCCGGCAATGAATTCGGGCTTGGACGAGGTGACGATCACGCCCTTGACGGCGGCGTCCGCGATGGCCTTGCGCACGGCCTCGGTGAAGGCGGGAATGGATTGCCCGTTGAGGACATTCATGGGCACGTCCTGCATGGCCCAGGTGAGGGTGGCGATGCCGTCGGCATCCAGTTTGTAGTCAATCATGGTGGTGGTCCAGGTCGGTGAGGAGGTTCGCGTCGGGCCGGGGCTTCAGACGCGCTCGATGATGGTGGCGGTGCCCATGCCGGCGCCCACGCACAGCGTGACGAGGCCGGTGGACAGGTTGCGGCGCTCGAGTTCGTCGAGCACGATGCCCAGGATCATGCCGCCGGTGGCGCCCAGCGGATGCCCCATGGCGATGGCGCCGCCGTTGACGTTCATCTTGTCGTGCGGAACCTTCATCACTTCCATGAAGCGCAGGACGACCGAGGCGAAGGCCTCGTTCAGTTCGTAGAGGTCGATGTCGCTGGCTTTCATGCCGGCCAGCTTGAGCGCTTTTTCCGCCGCGTAGGAGGGGCCGGTCAGCATGATGGTGGGCTCGCTGCCGATGGACGCGAACGAGCGGATGCGGGCACGGGCTTTCAGGCCGAGCCGTTTGCCGACCTCGACGTTGCCGATCAGCACCGCGGACGCGCCGTCCACAATGCCCGACGAGTTGCCGGCGTGGTGGATGTGCGTCATGCGCTCGAGCTCCGGATAGCGCTGCATGGCCACCGCGTCGAAACCATATTGTTCGCCCTGCACCTTGAAGGCCGGCTCCAGCTTGGCCAGTGATTCCAGCGTGGTCTCGGCGCGCATGTGTTCGTCGCGATCGAGCACGATGCTGCCGTTGACGTCGCGCACCGGCACGATGGATTTGGCAAAGCGGCCTTCGACCCAGGCCAGCGCGGCGCGGCGCTGGCTCTCGACCGCGTAGCTGTCGACATCGTTACGGCTGTGACCATAGAGGGTGGCGATTAGGTCGGCCGAAATGCCCTGCGGCACGAAATAGGTCGGAATTGCCACCGCCGGGTCCGCCGACCAGGCGCCGCCGCTGCTGCCCATGGGCACGCGGCTCATGCTCTCCACGCCGCCGCCGATGACCAGCGGCGACTGGCCCGACATGACCTTGGCGGCGGCCATGTTGCAGGCCTCCAGCCCCGAGGCGCAAAAGCGGTTGACCTGCACACCGGCGGCGGATTCATGGTAGCCGGCGGCGATGACGGCGACGCGCGCGATGTTGGCGCCTTGCTCGCCGGCGGGTTCGACGCAGCCGAGGATGACGTCGTCCACGAAGGACGTGTCGAGCTGGTTGCGCTCGCGCAGCGCCTGCAGCGCCGTGATGGCCAGGCTGATGGGCGTGTTGCCGTGCAGCGCGCCGGAGCTGCGGCCCTTGCCGCGTGGTGTGCGCACGGCGTCAAAAATGAAAGCGTCGGTCATGGTGGGTTTCCTTTTTTCAATCGGGGGAGGCTAAAGAGCGTCTGGGGGCGGGTTGAAGTTTCGATCTACAGCGTGCGGCTGATGATTTCCTTCATGATCTCGTTGGCGCCGCCGTAGATGCGCGCGACCCGGGCATCCGCATAGGCGCGGGCAATCGGGTACTCCCACATGTAGCCGAAGCCGCCAAACATCTGCAGGCATTCGTCGAGCATCTTGCAGTGCAGGTCGGTGGTCCAGTACTTGGCCATGGCGGCGGTGGCGGCATCGAGCTTTTCCTCCATCAGCAGGCCGAGCAGGCGGTCGACAAAGACGCGGGCGACCTGCACCTCGGTCTTGATCTCGGCCAGCTTGAATCGGTTGTGCTGGAAATCAATCACACGCTGGCCGAAGACTTTTCGATCCTTGGTGTAATCAATGGTCCACTGCAGTGCGGCCTCGGCGCCCGCCACCGCGGCGATGGCGATGATCATGCGCTCCCAGGCCAGTTCCTGCATCAGCAGGAAAAAGCCCTTGCCCTCGCCGCCCAGGATGTTGCCGACCGGTACGCGCAGGTTATCAAAGAAGAGCTCCGAGGTGTCCTGCGCCTTCAGGCCTATTTTTTCAAGATTGCGCCCGCGTTTGAAGCCGGGGCGGTCGGTTTCGACCAGCACCAGCGAGGTGCCCTTGGCGCCTTGCGTCGGGTCGGTCTTGACGACGACGATCACCAGGTTGGCGTTCTGGCCGTTGGTGATGAAGGTTTTGGAGCCGTTAATGATCAGCTCGTCGCCCTCGCGCAGTGCCGTCGTGCGCACCGCCTGCAAGTCGCTGCCGGTGCCGGGCTCGGTCATGGCGATGGCGCCAATCACCTCGCCGGTGGCCATTTTGGGCAGCCAGGTTTTTTTCTGCTCATCGGTGCCATAGGCCAGGATGTAGGGCGCCACGATGTCGGAGTGCAGGCCAAAGCCGAGCCCGCTGGTGCCGGCGCGCGCGATTTCCTCGATCAGCACGGCGCTGTGCAGGCGCGTGCCGCCACCGCCGCCGTATTGCTCGGGGATGGCGGGGCACAGCAGGCCGGCAGCACCGGCCTTGCGCCAGACCGCGCGCGGCACGATGCCATCGGTTTCCCAGTCGGCGTGATGGGGAATGACTTCTTCTTCCAGAAAGCGGCGGGCCTGGTCACGGAAGAGTTCGTGTTCTTCACCGAAGAGTGTGCGTGTGAGCATGGAATTGTCCTTGAAGTTTGATTGAATGTCGACCAAACGCTTGTTAGGTGATATAGTATATGCCATGATAAAGGTGCGTGACAGCGGGCGAAAAGACACGATTTTGGCGACTGCGGCGAGCCAGTTCCGGCGCCGGGGTTACGAGCGCACCTCGGTGCGCGAGATTGCCCAGGCGTTGGGTATGACTTCAGGCTCGCTCTTCTACCACTTCGCCACCAAGGAGGAGCTGCTGGTGGCGATCATGGAGGAGGGCGTTCGCGACATCATGCAGTCGGTGCGCGACGGGCTGGTCGGTGAGACTCGCCTGCCCGAGCGGCTGCTGTCGATGGTGCGCAGCCACCTGAAGGCCTTGCTGGGTCCGCGGCTCGACGCGATGACCGTGCTGCTCTACGAGTGGCGCAGCCTGTCGCCGCCCGCCCAGGCCCGGGTGATGGCATCGCGCGACGCCTACGAGGCCTTGTGGATGGCGCCGATCAAAGAGGCCGCGGCGCTGGGCCTGGTTGACGCCGATGCCGTGCTGGTGCGCCAGACGGTGCTTGGTGCCCTCAACTGGACGGCGCAGTGGTACCGACCATCCGGGCGACTGGACCTGGATGTGCTGGCGGAGCGTATGTTTTCGATGCTGTTTCCTCGCGTCGCGGCATCGGGCGCGCAAGGCGCAGCGCGAAGCCAGTTGTTAGCTTGTCCGGGTAGGGAATCTACTGCTGGTGTTTCATTGAGTCCGTAGTGAGAATCTTTTTTTTTGGAGTTGAAAGGTGAATATGAAATCGACCATGATGCAAGTGCCGCTCTCGCTCAATCATTTCCTGGAGCGGGCCAGGCTGTACCACCCGAAGGTGGAAATCGTCTCGCGGATGCCTGACAAGTCCCTGCACCGTCACACCTACGCGGACTTCCACCGCCGGGCCAAGGCGCTGGCCGAGGCTCTGGTCAAGGCCGGCATCCAGCCCGGTGACCGGGTCGCTACCCTGATGTGGAACCACTACGCCCACTTGGAGTGCTACTTCGGTATTCCGGCGGCCGGCGCGGTGATGCACAACCTCAACCTGCGCCTGTTCCCGCACGACATTGCCTTCATCGTCAACCACGCCAAGGACCGCATCCTGCTGGTGGACGACGTGCTGTTGCCGCTGCTGGCGCAGTTTGCCAAGGATGTCAATTTCGAGCGCATCATCGTGGTGCCGCTGACCGGCCAGCCGGTGCCGCAGGGCTATGAAAACTACGAAGACTTCATCGCTGGCGCCACCGGTGACTTCAAGTATGTCGAGGTCGACGAGAACGCGCCTTGCGGCATGTGCTACACCTCGGGCACCACCGGCAACCCCAAGGGCGTGGTCTATTCGCACCGCTCCACCGTGTTGCACACGCTGGTGGCGGCCCTGCCGGGCGGCATCAACGTGGCGGGTACCGACACCGTGCTACCGGTGGTTCCCATGTTCCACGCCAATGCCTGGGGTCTGCCGTTCATCTCGACCTTTGTCGGCGCCAAGCAGGTGTTTCCCGGCCCGCATCTTGACTCGGACTCCCTGCTCGACCTGTACCAGCGCGAGCGCGTCACCGTCACCGGCGGGGTGCCCACCATCTGGCTGTCGCTGCTGCAGACGCTGCGTGCCAACCCGGGCAAGTACGACCTGGTGCCTGGCATGCGCATGCTGGTCGGCGGCTCGGCGGCGCCGGAGTCGCTGTTCCGCGGCTTTGACGAGTTCAATCTGGAAGTCTGCACCGCCTGGGGCATGACCGAGATGTCGCCGCTGGGCACGGTGTCGGTGCTCAAGCCCGGGATGCGGGCCTTGCCCAAGGAAGAGCAATATGCTTTCCGTATCAAGCAGGGCATGGCCGCGCCATTGGTTGACATCCGCCTGATCGGCGAAGAGGGCGAGGCGCCGTGGGATGGTGTCTCGGTCGGCGAAATCCAGGTTCGTGGGCCGTGGATTACCGGCAGCTATCACGACCTGCCCGTCAACGAAAGCGGCTTCACCGCCGATGGCTGGCTGCGCACCGGCGACGTCGGCTGCATCGACACCGAAGGTTTCCTGCGCCTGACCGACCGCACCAAGGACCTGATCAAGTCGGGCGGCGAATGGATCAGCTCGGTCGATCTGGAAAACGCCGTGATGGGGCATCCGGCTGTGCTGGAGGCGTCCGTGATCGCGGTGCCGCACCCGCGCTGGGCCGAGCGGCCGCTGGCGGTGATCGTGCTGCGCCCAGGTATGAGCGCCACCGGCGACGAGATTCGCGACCATCTGGCCAAGACCTTCGCCAAGTGGCAGTTGCCCGAGGGTTTTGATTTCGTGAAGGAAATTCCGCACACCTCGACCGGCAAGTTTCTCAAAACCAAGTTGCGCGATATGTACAAGGACTGGCAGTGGGCGTGAGCCGGGATTGAAGGGGCCGGATTTGGGCGCCGATCTGGCCATTCTTGAATTGTTTATTTTTTAATCACGTGGAGATAAAGTGAAGATATTGGTCGCCGTCAAGCGGGTGCTGGACTACAACGTCAAGGCCCGCGTCAAGTCCGATGGTTCGGGAGTCGATCTCGCGAACCAGAAGTTGTCCATGAACCCGTTCGACGAGATCGCCTGCGAAGAGGCGGTGCGCCTCCGGGAGGCCGGTGTCGCCTCGGAAGTGATCGTCGTGTCCTGCGGCCCGACCGCTTGCCAGGAGACGCTGCGCAGCGCTATGGCCATCGGCGCCGATCGCGCCGTGCTGGTTGAAACCGACGCCGCGCTCGAACCGCTGGCGGTGGCCAAGCTGATGCAGTACGTGGCCACCAAAGAAGGCGTGCAGTTCGCCATCTTCGGCAAGCAGGCGATTGATGACGACGCTGGCCAGACCGGCCAGATGTTCGGCGCGCTGATGGGCTGGGCCCAGGCCAGCTTCGCCTCCAAGGTGCAGATCAGCGGCGACACTGCCACCATCACGCGCGAGATCGACGGTGGCCTGGAAACCCTGGCCATGAAGCTGCCGGCCGTGATCACGGCCGACCTGCGCTTGAACGAGCCGCGCTTCATCACGCTGCCCAACATCATGAAGGCCAAGAAAAAGCCGCTGGAGGTGATCAAGGTGGCCGAGCTCGGCATCGACATCGCGCCGCGCACCGTGACCCTGCATGTCAGCGAGTCGGCGGCGCGCAAGGCCGGCATCAAGGTGGCCGACACGGCCGAACTCGTCAAACGACTAAAAGAAGAAGCGAAGGTGATCTGATGACAACCCTGATCATTGCGGAACACGACAACGCCGTACTCAAAGCGGCCACGCTCAACACCATTGCCGCGGCCACGCGCATCGGCGGTGATATTCATGTGCTGGTGGCGGGCAGCCATTGCGCGGCCGTGGCCCAGGCCACCGCGGCGATCGCGGGTGTCGCCAAGGTGCTGCACGCCGACGCGGCGCACCATGAGGCCCACCTGGCCGAGAACCTGGCCGAGCTGGTGCGCTCGCGCGTGCGCGCCGATGCCGGCTACACCCATGTGCTGGCGCCGGCCACGGCCTTTGGCAAGAACGTGCTGCCGCGCGTGGCGGCCTTGCTGGATGTCTCCCAGGTGTCGGACGTGATCGCCATCGAGTCGCCCGACACCTTCCTGCGCCCGTTCTATGCCGGCAACGCGCTGGCCCGCGTGCAATCGAAAGATGCCATCAAGGTGCTGAGCATTCGCACCACCGCCTTCGACCCGGTCGGTGCGGGCGGCACGGCAGCGGTCGAGACGCTGGACGCGGGCGGCGATCTCGGCTTGACCAGCCTGGTCGGACGTGAGGTGGTGAAGCTGGAGCGGCCGGAACTCACCGCCGCATCGGTCATCGTGTCGGGCGGGCGCGGCTTGGGCGCGGCCGACAAGTTTCACGCCGTGCTGGAGCCGCTGGCCGACAAGCTCGGCGCGGCGCTCGGCGCATCGCGTGCGGCGGTTGACGCCGGCTACGCGCCCAATGACTATCAGGTCGGCCAGACCGGCAAGATCGTGGCACCCCAGTTGTACGTGGCGGTCGGCATCTCGGGCGCCATCCAGCACCTGGCCGGCATGAAGGACAGCAAGGTGATTGTCGCCATCAACAAGGACGCCGAAGCACCGATCTTCCAGGTCGCCGACTATGGGCTGGTGGGCGATCTGTTCGCCGCCGTGCCGGAACTGATCGCCGCGCTCTAATATTGCACACCGGGCCGGTCGTCGCGGTCGGCCCAAGTCGGGAAGGTTGGTAAGGCTGTGCCGACCGCTCCGTGATAGTGACAGCCTTTCACATGACCCGCAGGAGACACCAACCATGACATCTTCCACTCCCGTCACCCTCGACGTGCCGCCTCCAGGTGCCATTGCACGTGTAGCCATTGGCGATTTTTTGCGTCGTTCCGCAGCGCGTGACTGCGCCAAGACCGCACTGGTGCTGGGTGACGAGCGCATGACTTACGGTGAATTGGACCAGCGTGTGAGTCGCTGTGCCAATGCATTGCTTGCGACCGGACTGGTTCGAGGTGATCGCGTGGCGACCTTCTGCAACAACTCGCTCGATTTCATCGTGGCCATGTTCGGCATCCACCGTGCGGGGCTGATCTGGGTGCCGATCAACACCGGTCTCGGGCTCGATGATGTGCGCTACATCATCGAGCATGCCGAGGCGCGCTTCGTGCTGGTCGATGCCGCCCTGCTGGCGCGCCCGGGGTTGCATGCCGCCATCGAAGCGCAAGCCGGTCGCGGCTGGGTACTGGAAGGCGAGGGGGTCGGGGCTTTCAGCAGCTTTGCCGCGGCGACTGCGGGGCAGTCGGCTACAGAAACCGAGGTCGAAATCCACGACCGCGACGTGGCCCAGATCATGTACACCAGCGGCACTACCGGCCGTCCCAAGGGGGTGATGCAAAGCCATTTGTCGGTGGTGATGGCGGCGATGAACAATGCGCTTGAGTTGGGGGTGTGGCGCGATGCCGTGAACATTGCCGTGCTGCCCCTCTTTCATTGCGCCCAGCACACGTTGATGTGTGGCGTACTGGCGGGCGGCGGCACGGTGATTGTGATGCGCGCCTTCGACCCCGCCGCGATGCTCGACGCCATCGAGCGTGAACGGGTGACCTTTTTGGTGGGCCTGCCACTGATGCACCAGACCATGCTCGATCATCCCTCGCGCCCGGGGCGCGATCTGTCGAGCCTGCGCATGTGCGTGTACGCCATGGCGCCCATGGCCGAGACCCTGCTGCGCCGCCTGATCGCCGAGTTCTGCCCGAATTACGCACTGGCCACCGGTCAGACCGAGATGTACCCGCTCACCATGGCCTTCCGGCCCGAAGAGCAGCTCAAGCGCTTTGGTTCCTACTGGGGCGTCAGTGCATTGATCAACGACACGGCGGTGATGGACGACGCGGGCAAGCTGCTCGGCCCCGGCGAAGTCGGCGAGATCGTGCACCGCGGTCCGAACGTGATGGAGGGCTACTACAAAAATCCCGAAGCCACCGCCGATGCACGCGCTTTCGGCTGGCACCACACCGGCGACCTCGGCATGTGGGTCGATGGCCAGATGATGTTCAGGGACCGCAAGAAGGACATGATCAAGACCGGTGGCGAGAACGTGCCCTCGGTCAAGGTGGAGGCCGTCTTGCTACGCCACCCAGCGGTGGCCAATGCCGCGGCGGTGGGGCTGCCGCACCCGCGCTGGATTGAGGCGGTCACTGCTTTCGTGGTGCTCAAGCCCGGTGCTCAGATCGACGAGGCCGGGCTGGTCCAGCATTGCAAGGAATATCTTGGCGGCTTTGAAGTCCCGAAGACAATCCGCATCGTCGATGCGCTGCCGATGACCTCCACCGGCAAGCTTCAAAAGCATCCGCTGCGTGACAGCTACCGTACCCTGTACGAGGACATCGAACGATAGGTGTCGTGAAGGTCATGGGGTGTGCAACACACGCCCGCGCCTGTTACCAGGCCTTGCTTGCAAGGCGTGTTTCGGTCTATTTTTCTAACTAACAACCGTTCTGTTAATATGGTTGCATGGCGTTTATCGAAACCAGTCGGTTTCCGGCAGGCGCGGACAGTCGCCCTTGTCCATTGTTCATCCCACTGTCAGAAAGGCTCCCCATGTCCGTCGAATCCCCTATTTTGCTCACGGTCGATGCCGACGGCATCGCGACCCTGACCCTCAACCGGCCGGATCAACTCAACGCCTTCGATCTTGAAATGGTCGACGCTTGGCGCGCGGCGCTCGAACAGGCCGAGGCCGATGAGCGTGTCAAGGTCATCGTCGTCACCGGGGCGGGGCGTGCTTTCTGTGCCGGTGGCGACTTCGAGGAAATGGCCAAGTTCAGCGAAATGGACAGCATGGAGCGCAAGGATTTCCTCTACCGCCATGTGCATCGCATCGCGCTGACGCTGGAGCGCATGGAAAAACCGGTGATCGCCGCCATCAACGGCGCGGCGCGTGGTGCCGGCCTGGACATGGCGCTGATGTGCGATATCCGGCTGATGGCCAGTTCGGCCACGCTGGCCGAAACTTATATCAACATTGGCCTGATGGCGGGCGATGCCGGCGCCTGGTTTCTGCCGCGGCTGATTGGCGCCGCGCGCGCGCTCGAGCTGTTCTGGAGCGGCCGCGTGGTGGGGTCCGAAGAAGCCGAGCGCATTGGCATGGTCAACCGTGTGGTGCCAGACGCCGAACTGATGGCCGCCACCTACGAGATGGCGCGCACCATTGCCTCCAAGCCGCAACAGGCGGTGCGTTTCTTTCGCCGCGCCGTCTACCAAAGCCAGACCATGGCGCTCGCCACGCACCTGGACATGGTGTCCTCGCACATGGCGGTGCTCGAAGACACGCCCGAACACCGCGCCGGCATTGCGGCTTTCCGCAGCCGCCAGCGCGCCGGCAAGTAAGGGCAGGGCGGCGCTGTGCAAGGCATTCTGAACGGCATCACCGTCATCGATCTGTCGCGTCTGATCGCCGGGCCTTATGCGGCCATGGTGCTGGCCGACCTGGGCGCGCGCGTCATCAAGGTCGAGGCCATGGCGGGCGAGGAGGGGCGGCATTTCGGCCCGCCGTTCTATGGCGAGTCCAGCGTCAATTTCATGGCCTGCAACCGGGGCAAGGAGTCGATCGCGCTGGACATACGTACCCCGGCCGGACGCGCGGTGCTGGAGCGGCTGATTTCAAAAGCCGACGTGCTGGTGCACAATTTTCGCCCCGACTTTGCCAAGGCCCATGCGCTGACTTACGAGGCGGTGCGGCGCATCAACCCGACGCTGGTGTACTACATGGTCAGCGCCTTCGGTGAGCAGAGCGACTACCGGCTCAGGCCCTCGGTCGACAGCGTGGTGCAGGGCATGACGGGTGCCTTTTATGCCAGTGGCGATGAGGGTGAAGCGCCGATTCGCATTGGCTTGCCGATCATCGACGTGGCCTCCGGCATGTGCGGCGCCTTGGGCGTGCTGGCCGCGGTGATGCACCGGCAGCAGACCGGCCAGGGGCAGTGCGTGGAGCTGTCGCTGGCGGACACCATGTTTAATTTTCTAGCGGGCAAGGTGGGTGAGTATGCGATTGAACAGCGCGAGCCGATTCGCTCGGTGAACCTGCCGATTGCGGTGCCGAGCCGCCACTTTCGCGGCTCCGACGGCGCCTGGTTCAGCGTGTCGGTGGTGAATGAAGGGGCGTTCAAGCGCTTTTGCGCCGTGGTGGAGCGGCCCGAGTGGCTCACCGATCCGCGTTACCAGCGCAACGCCGTGCGCATTGTCAACCGGCCGGTGCTGCTGGCCGAACTGGAGGCGATTTTCATCACCCGTCCGGCGGCTGCCTGGGTGGCGGCCTTCGAGACCGCCGATATTCCCTGCGGTCCGGTGAACACGGTGTCTGAGGCCATGGCCGACCCGGTGCTGGCCGCCCGTTTCGTGGAGCATCCGGCGATGCCGGGGCTGCCGCTGATCCCTTTTCCGGCGCAGCTTGCCGCAGGCATGCGCAAGATCGGGGACATGCTGGCGCCTCCCGCGCTGGGGCAGCACACCGGCCCAGTGCTGGCCGGGCTGGGCTACGGTGCGCAGGAGATTGAGCAACTGGTGCGCGCGGGCGTGATTCGTCTGCACGAAACAGCCATTGAATCCACGGCAGGAACGAAAAAGTGAGCCAAAACCACGCCCCCGACATCTTGTGGACCCCCCGTGCGGATCGCATCGCGGGTGCCGAGTTGACCCGGTTCCAGCAATGGCTGGAACGCGAAAAAGGCTTGCGCTTCGCCGGCTACGAGGCCTTGTGGCAATGGTCCGTGGACGATCTGGAGGGTTTCTGGAGCGCCATTGTCGACTATTTTGAGCTGCCGCTCGACGACTGGAATGGACCGGTTCTGAGCGATCGCAGGATGCCGGGTGCGCAATGGTTCGTGGGCGCGCGCACCAACTATGCGCGGCAGGTATTCCGCCACGCCACGGACGCCAGACCGGCCATCGTTTTTCGCAATGAAGCGGGCGAGCGGGCGGACATGTCTTGGCGCACCTTGCAAGACGAAGTGGCCGCGCTGGCGCAGTGGCTGCGCGCGGCGGGCGTGGGGCCGGGCGACCGCGTGGTGGCCTACCTGCCCAATATTCCGCAGACTATGGTGGCTTTTCTGGCCACGGTTTCAGTGGGGGCGATCTGGTCGGTGTGTTCGCCCGACATGGGGGCGCCCACGGTGTTGGACCGTTTCCGGCAGATCGATCCGAAGGTGTTGATCGCGGTCGATGGCTACCGTTGGGGCGGCAAGCGCTTCGACCGGCGCGACACCGTGGCCATGCTGCTCGACGGGCTGCCCAGCGTCGAGCGCTGCGTGCTCTTGCCCTACCTGGAGCGCAGCGCCAGCGTGGGTGCGCTGCGCGCTGGCCTGCTCTGGAGCGAGGTGGTCAGCGCCCAGGCTGAACTGCGCATCGAATCGGTGCCTTTCGACCACCCGCTGTGGGTCGTGTATTCGTCGGGCACCACAGGTTTGCCCAAACCCATCGTGCATGGCCATGGCGGCATCGTCCTGGAGCAGGTCAAGCTGATGCGCCTGCACAACGACCTCGGTCCCGAAGACCGCTTCCACTGGTTTTCCACCACCGGCTGGATCATGTGGAACTGCCAGGTGGGCGGCTTGCTGGTGGGGGCGACGGCCTGCCTGTACGATGGCAACCCGGCCTGGCCCGACTACACCACGTTGTGGCGTTTCGCGGGGGAAATCGGCGTGACGTTTCTGGGGGCAGGCGCGGCGTTTTATGCGGCCTGCCAGAAAACCGGTGTCGAGCCGCGCGAGGTGGGCGCGCTGGGGCCGCTGCGCACCGTGGGCTCGACCGGCTCGCCACTGTCCCCGGAAAGCTACCATTGGATAGCCAAGCATGTCGGACACGATGCTTGGATTAACCCGATCTCTGGCGGCACCGACTTCGCCGGGGCTTTCGTCGGCGGTGTGCCGACCTTGCCCGTTGTTGTGGGCGAGATGCAGGGGCGTTGCCTCGGCGCGCGTGTCGAGGCCTTCAACGAGCAAGGCCAGCCGGTCGTGGACGAGGTGGGTGAACTGGTCTGCACTGCGCCCATGCCGTCCATGCCGATCTATTTTTGGAACGACCCCGGCAACAAGCGCTATCTGGACAGTTATTTCGACATGTATCCTGGCGTGTGGCGGCATGGCGACTGGATCCGAATCACACCGCGCGGAGGCGCCATCATCTACGGCCGCAGCGACACCACCATCAACCGCCACGGCGTGCGCATGGGCACGAGCGACATCTATAGCGTGGTCGAGGCCTTGCCCGAAGTGCTCGACAGCCTGGTCGTCGACCTCGAATACCTGGGGCGCGAAAGCTACATGCCGATGTTCGTCGTGCTGCGCCCGGGCGTGGCGCTGGACGAGCCGCTGATCGGGCGCATCCAGAGCGCCATCCGCGCGGCTGCGTCGCCGCGCCATGTGCCGGACGATGTGTTCGCCGTGGCCGAGGTGCCGCGCACGCTCACCGGCAAGAAGCTCGAACTGCCGATCAAGAAACTGCTACTCGGTCAAGCCATCGACAAGGTGGTCAACCGCGATGCGCTGGCCACCCCCGCCAGCCTCGATTGGTTTCTTGAGTTTGCACGCGTCCGCGCCACGCGAGCCAGCTAATTTTTTCAAAGTCTCTTTTTCATCCACAAGGAATCACCATGAGCGATCAGGAAGTCATTTACGAAGTCAAGAACTTTGTTGCCACCATCACCCTCAATCGCCCCAAGACGCTCAACGCGTTCACCGGCGACAACATCAAGGAGATGGAGCGACTGCTGGCCCAGGCCGGCAACGATCCGAAGGTGGGCGTGATCGTGCTGACCGGGACCGGCGAGCGCGCCTTCTGCGTCGGCGGTGATGTCAACTGGGAAAAGGGCGAGGGGGGCAAGAGCGGCCTGGAGGACCTGGAGTTCAACTTCAACCGCCAGATCGCCGAATGCCCCAAGCCGGTGATCGCGCGTGTCAATGGCTATGCCATTGGCGCCGGTCACCACATCGCCTATTTCTGCGATTTCACCATCGCCGCCGAGCACGCCATCTTCGGCCAGAACGGACCGCGCGTCGGCTCACCGGCGGGCGGCTACATCGTCTCGCACGCGGCCAATGTGCTTGGCCACAAGCGGGCGCGCGAGCTGTGGATGCTGTGCCGCCGCTACAGCGCGCAGCAGGCGTTCGACTGGGGTCTGGCCAATTCGGTGGTGCCGATGGCCCAGCTCGACGCGGAGGTACAGAAGTATTGCGACGAACTGTTGTCGCTGTCGCCGACCTGCCTGAAGATCGTCAAGCGCTCGTTCTACCACCACATGGCGCCGATCATGGGCAAGGACATGAACGACCTGATCCAGGAAGTGGCGCCCAACTACTTCAACACCGGCGAGCAGCAGGAAGGCGCCAGTGCCTTTCTTGAAAAACGCAAGCCTGATTTCAGCAAATTCCGCTAAACCCGGTAATGAGCGCACAGTGTTTCAATCAGCGACTCGGCGTAGTGCGGCAAGGCCTCACGCTTGCGCACCAGGATGAAACGCTCGCGCACACTCCAGGGGTCGGTCAGTTCGACCAGCACGATGCCGGTGTCGGCCTGGTTGCGCCGCGCGGCGGACTCCGGAACAATGCCGACGCCAACGCCGGCACCAATCATGCGACACATCGCATCAAAGCTGGAGAGCTGGATGCGCAGCTTCAGCGGCTTGCCCAGGCTGTCCACGACCTGTGCCAGAAAGGTCTGCAAGGTGCTGCCGTGTTGCATGCCCACGGCGTCTTCGTCCAGCGTTTCGGCGAAGGCGATTTTCTTGCGGCGCGCAAAGCGGTGGTTTTTCGCGGTGGCCAGCACCAGGCGGTCGGTGCTGAAGTGAATCGCCTGCAGGCCCAGCGTATCGACCTTGCCGGCCACGATGCCGACATCGGCCCGGCCGTCGAGCACGCCGTGCGCAATCTCGGCGTTCGGCTTCTCCTGCAGGTCGATGTTGATTCTAGGATGGGCCGACAAAAAGCCGGGCAGGATTTCCGGCAGAAAATCCGTCACTGCGGTGGTGTTGGCAAACACCCGCAAATGCCCGCGCAGGCCGCCGCCGTATTCCTGCAGGTCGCTGCGCAGCTGGTCGGCTTGCCGCAGCACGCCACGTGCATGGTACAAAAAAGCTTCACCGGGCGGCGTCAGACGCACGCCTCTGGCCTCGCGGTAGAACAGGCTCAAGCCGGATTGGACCTCCAGCGACTTGATGCGGGCGCTGGCCGCTGCCAGCGACAGGTGCTGCCGCTGCGCGGCACGGGTCATATTGCCCTCATCGGCCGTTGATACAAAAAGCCGCAGGTCTGTCAGATCAAATTGCATGACGCCATGCTAACGCAAAGCCGGCCCAGCCTTCGGCATGGATTAAGCCTTGGCTGTGCGCCGGCGCTGACCGGCCCGTACCATCGGCTAGTACGTATATTTACGAATTTGGCAGGCCGGTAAAAGCAGCATGGGGCCGTGCGGTGCGAGCCAGACTTCGAAAATTCAGAAGCCTTGCTACTGAATTTACAGATTGTTGAATTGCCCGGGCTCGGCGACGATGCCCTATTTCCGCGCAGCAGGCGCTTCAATACAAATCAGGGGACTTGAGACAATGAGCAGTTCATTCATGCTGGCAGGCAAGGTAGTGGTCGTCACCGGGGCCGGTGGCGGCATTGGGCGCGACATCGCGCTGGCAATGGCGCGCGAAGGCGCCCGGGTGGTGGTCAACGACATTGGTGCTTCGGTGGCGGGCGAGGGCGTTGATGCCGGGCCGGCCCAGGCAGTGGTCAACGAAATACGCGCCGCCGGCGGCGAAGCGGTGGCCAGCACCGACAGCGTGTCGCAAGCCCTGAGCGCCCAGCACATCATCACCGCCGCGCTCGATAGCTTTGGCCGCATCGACTGCGTCGTCAACAACGCCGGCATTTTGCGCGACCGCTTTTTCCACAAGATGGGTGACGACGAATGGGATGCCGTGATCAAGGTGCATCTGTACGGCGCCTATCACGTCAGCCGCGCCGCCGCGCCGCATTTCAAGGCGCAAGAATCGGGCAACTACATCCACATGACCTCGACCTCGGGCCTGATCGGCAACTTTGGTCAGGCCAACTACTCCGCGGCCAAGCTCGGTGTGGTGGCGCTGTCCAAGTCGATTGCGCTGGACATGCTCAAGTTCAATGTGCGCTCCAACTGCATCGCCCCATTTGCCTGGAGCCGCATGATAGGCGCGATCCCGACTGATACCCCGGAAGAGCAGGCCCGGGTCAATCGCATCAAGCAGATGACGCCGGCCAAGATCGCGCCGCTGGCCGTCTGCCTGGCCAGCGAAGCGGGACGCGACGCGAACGGCCAGATTTTTGCGGTGCGTAACAACGAAATTTTCCTGATCAGCCAGCCGCGCCCGATCCGCTCGGTACACCGCTCCGAAGGTTGGACTCCGCAGGCCGTGGCCAGCCACGCGCTGCCCGCGTTGAAAGCCAGCTTCTTTGCGCTGGACCGCTCCGGCGACGTGTTCAGCTGGGATCCGATTTGAGACAGGCCCGAAACATGACACAAAACCAGTCCATTCCTGTGGCAGCGGGCGGCGGCGTCCAAGCCATGTACCAATCGGCGCTCGACGAAGGGCGCCTGCTGATCCAGCGCTGCGCCGATTGCGGCAAGCATGTGCACTTCCCGCGTGAGAGCTGTCCGCACTGCGGCTCGGCCGAACTCGGCTGGGTTGCGCCCACCGGTCTCGGCACGGTCTACGCCGTGACCACCGTGCGGAGAAAATTCGAGGCCGGCGGCGATTACAACGTCTCGCTGGTCGATCTGGACGAAGGTGTGCGCTTGATGAGCCGTGTCGAGAACATGAAACCGCTGGAACTGAAAATCGGCCAGCGCGTCCAGGCGCGGGTCCAGCTCACCGACGGGCGCGGCCTGGTGCTGTTTGATCCCGCACCGGCTGCGGCCGGCACCACAGGAGTTGCAGCATGAGTGACACCTCCCTCAAGGCATTGCGCGGCAGCGCGGCGATTGCCGGCGTGGCCACCTTTGGCTGCGGCGAAACGCCGGGTTTTACCGACATGGAGCTGCTGGCGCGCGCCGCCCGCGCCGCCGTGCGGGACGCCGGCTTGAAGATGAGCGACATTGACGGCATCTGCACCGCCAGCGCCGCGGCCACGATGTGGGCCATGCCGGTGGTCGAGTACCTGGGCTTGCGTCCGCGCTACATCGACAGCACCATGCTGGGCGGCTCCAGCTTCATCGCCCATTTGCTGCCGGCCATGCATGCCCTGCAGTCCGGCCAGTGCAATGCGGTGCTGGTGTGTTACGGCAGCGCCCAGCGCTCGGCGCAGTTCGGCCGGCGCGAGATCGGCGCGGCCCGCCGCTGGCTGGACCCGCAGCCCTATGAAGCGCCTTACGAGCCGATGCAGCCGCTGTCGTCCTACGCGCTGGCGGCCTCGCGCCACATGTTTGAATTCGGCACCACGCGCCGCCAGCTGGCCGAG
The DNA here is from genome assembly GCF_003347515.1 of Rhodoferax ferrireducens. Classification (GTDB taxonomy): domain Bacteria; phylum Pseudomonadota; class Gammaproteobacteria; order Burkholderiales; family Burkholderiaceae_C; genus Rhodoferax. The sequence continues at coordinate 61,037 of NZ_QEII01000322.1, forward strand.
GTGGCGGTGGCCGCACGGGCGTGGGCCCGGCTCAACCCGGAAGCCTTCATGCGCGAGCCGCTGTCGATCGACGATGTGCTGGCCGCCCGCATGGTGTCTGACCCTTTGAGCGTGCGCGACTGCTGCCTGGTCACCGACGGCGGCGGCGCCTATGTGCTGGTGCGCGCCGACCGGGCCCGTGATTTGCCGAAACCGCCGGTGTATGTGCTGGGCAACGCGACCGCCGTGTGGAACCGGCAGATCTCGTCCATGCACGACCTGACCGTCACCGCGGCCAGCCAGTCCGGTCGCCAGGCTTATGCCATGGCCGGCCTGTCGGCGAAAGACATGGCCGTGGTGCAGGTCTACGACGCCTTCACCATCAATACCTTGCTGTTCCTCGAAGACCTGGGCTTTTGCAAAAAAGGCGAGGCCGGCAGCTTTGTCGAAAACGGCGGTATTGCACCCGGCGGGCACCTGCCGGTCAATACCAACGGCGGTGGCCTGTCCTGTGTTCACCCCGGCATGTACGGCATTTTTGCGCTGATCGAGGCGGTGCGACAGCTGCGCGGTGACTGCGGTGAGCGGCAAATCGCCGGCGCGGTGACCGCACTGGCGCATGGCAACGGTGGCACGCTGTCGAGCCAGGCGACTGCGATCCTGGGAACGGCGGCGGCATTGTGAGCAGACTGTTCGGCCGCAACGTGGGCACCAGCCTGATCCCGCAGCGCGTGAGGGCCCGCCACAGGGTGCGCGAGCACCTGGCATGAAAACCCGCAACCGCCCTGCGCTGCGGTTTGATGAAGGAGTGTGTGTTGGATACTGAAATAAGCTTGCCGGAGGTCGATACATCGACCTTGTTTGCCAGGGTGCCATTCAACCGTTTGCTGGGCCTGCGGCGGGAGTTCTGCGAGGCAGGGCAGGCCCGGATGGTGCTGGAGACCCGCGACGAACTGACCAATAATTTTGAAGCCACGCATGGCGGCGTGATCATGACCCTGCTCGATGTCGCCATGTCCAGCGCGGCCCTCTCCAAATCGGGTTTTCAGCGGGCCGTGGTCACCATCGACATGTCCACCAGTTTTCTCAAGCCGGGTCGCGGACGTCTGGTGGCGCACGGCACGGCGCTGGGCGGCGGGCGATCGGTGTGTTTTTGCGAAGCGCGCATCGAGGATGAGGCCGGTGACCTCGTGGCCAAGGCCATGGGCACCTTCAAATACGTTCAACCATGATGGGCCGGGTTGGACCGTCGCGTGTCGATCGCTTCCGGTGCTTGAGCGGGTCGCCGCGGCCTGAAGGGGTGCCATCCGGAGCGACGTAACTGGACGACCATGGGTAGGCAAGTGCCCACCCATGGTCGTGAGTTCCGATTTTTTACAACAATGGAGACAAAGACTATGGACAACCTCAAACTTGTCAAGCGTGCCCGTCGCGGGCTTTCTGCGGCCTTGCTTGGGCTGGTGACATTTGGGCCACTGGCCGTGCAGGCGCAATCCTCACAGCCCGTGAGATTGGTCGTCGGCTATGCCGCAGGCGGCCCGGTGGACGCTGCAGCCCGGCTGTTTGCCCCCGCGCTGGCCAAGGAGCTGGGCATGGTGGTGATTGTGGAAAATAGGCCCGGTGCCGGCGGGGTCTTGGCCGGAAACTCGGTGGCCAAAGCAGTTCCTGACGGACTGCAGTTGTTTTTTGCAGGCAGCCCGACCATTACCATCAGTCCGCACGTCCTGAAGTCCATGTCGTTCAACCCGGTCACAGACCTCAGCCCGATCGCTCCCATTCTCAGTTATACGAACGTGCTGGTGGTTAGCAAGGACCAGCCCTTCAAAACCATCAAGGAGTTGCTGGTCTACGCCAAAGCCAACCCTGGCAAGCTGACCTATGGCTCGGCCGGCGTGGGGGCTTCGAATCACCTCAGTGGCGAGCTGTTTGCCAAGCGCACTGGCACCGAGTTCAACCACATCCCCTACAAAGGCAATGCCCCGGCCATGACCGACGTGATTGGCAGGCAGATCAGCATGATGTTCGACATTGTTGGCAGCGCCCGCAACTACATCACCTCGGGGCGGGTGCGCGCGTTGGCCGTGACGTCGCGCGAACGCAATCCTTCGCTGCCCGACGTGCCCTCCATGCGTGAAGAAGGCATTGCTGACTACGAGGTGGGTGGCTGGTTCGGCCTGTACGGCCCTGCCAAATTGCCGGCTGCCATCGTGGACCGCTATAACGATGCGACACGCAAGGCACTTGCCAACGAAGAGCTGCGCAGCAAGCTGGTCGAGCAGGGATATGACTTGTGGTTGGGCGCGCCCAAAACCCTGTCGGACCGAGCCAGCAAGGAGCTGGCCCTGTGGGCCACCGTGACCAAAGGCATTCAGGTGGATTGAGAAGGCCACGCTTCGTACGCTGTGCGAACCGGTGCGCCTGGGGCGATCACCGGGCCGTGCAGCGATAAGCCGCGATTTCTTTTATCTTTTGCCCCGGAACATTGCATGACTGATCCCCGTATCCATTCCCTGTTTGAGCAGCGCCTGAAGGATTCTCCCGAGCGGCCGTTCCTGATTCTGCCCGGCACGAGCCTGAGCTACGCCGCGCTGGGCGCCTGGGTAGAGTTGCTGACGCAGGAACTGCGCGCCGACGGCGTGCTGCCCGGCGACCGGGTCATGATAGTGGCCGAAAACTGCCCCGAGCACGTGGCGCTGATCCTGGCCTGCAGCCGCGTGGGCGCCTGGTCTTGCGGCGTCAATGCTCGCATGTCGCCCGGCGAGATCAAGGCCTTTGTCGACAAGGCCGATCCGCGCGTGACTTACTTCACCATGGGCGTGTCGCCGGCGGCGCAGCAGCATGCCGTGCGCGCCGGCGCGCGGGCCTCGGCGCTCGCCGCCTTGCAGCGCAGCCCGGTGCGGACCGAGGCGCAGGCCGAACAGGGCGAGCTGGTGCCGCGTGTGGCGGCGGTGATCTTTACCTCGGGCACCACCGGCGCGCCCAAAGGCGTGCTGGTGACCCATGCCGGGCTGCTGCAGTTTGCGCGCCTGTCCGCCGCTTCGCGGGGCCTGGGGCCGGACGACCTGTCTTACGCCTACGTGCCGATGACGCATATTTTCGGGTTAGGCACCGTGCTGATGGCCTCGCTGCACGCTGGCGCGAGTCTCGTGATGCGCAGTCACTTCGACCCTGCGGACGTGTTTGATGCGCTGGCCCGCCTGGGCGTGTCCAACCTGCAAGGGCCGCCCGCCATGTTCACGCGCCTGCTGGCCTGGCTGGACGAAGCTGGCATCGCCAGGCCGAACTGCCCCCGGCTGCGCTATGTCTACACGGGCGCCGCGCCGCTGGACCTGGCGCTCAAGCAGGCGGTCGAGGCCCGCTTTGGCCAGCCGCTACACCACGGCTACGGCATGTCGGAATACGCCGGCGCGCTGTGCCTGACCCCGCGCGGCGTGGCCCGCACCGACACCTCGGCCGGTTACCCGGTGGAAGGGGCGGAGCTGCGCATCGTCGACAGCGAAGGCAGCGAGCTGCCCGCTGGCGAGCGCGGCGAGATCTGGATGCGTGGCGTGGGCCTGATGCCCGGCTACCTGCGCGACGAGGCGGCCACGGCCCAGGTGATGCGCCCCGGCGGCTGGTACGCCAGCGGCGACATCGGCTACCTCGCGCCGGATGGCGCGCTGTTCGTGGTGGGCCGGCTCAAGGAGATGATCATCCGCTCCGGCTTCAATGTGTACCCGGGTGAAGTGGAGACGGTGCTCAACCGCTTTGACGGCATCCAGCGCAGCGCCGTGGTCGGGCGGCGCGAGTCCGACGGCAACGAGGAAATCCTCGCCTTCGTCGAGACCGCGTCCGGCACGGTGCTGGACATGGCGGCCCTGCAGGCCTTCATCCGGGAGAACCTGGCGCCGTACAAACGGCCGGCGCGGGTCGTGCCGATCACGTCGCTGCCGATGACCCACAGCGGCAAGGTGCTCAAACGCAGCCTGCTTGAACTGTATCCACAACCTTGAGTCTATCCATGAAAACCCACATTCCGTCCCACGATGCCCACCAGGAGATGCGCGAAGCCCTGCGCGGCATGTTCGCCAGTTTTGATTCAGCCTACTGGCAAAAAGTCGATCATGAGCGCGGCTACCCCGAAGCCTTTGTCAATGCGTTGACCGAGGCCGGCTGGCTGGCTGCGCTGATACCGGCCGAGTACGGCGGCTCGGGCCTGGGCTTGGCCGAAGCCTCGGTGATCATGGAAGAGATCAACTTCGCCGGCGGCAACGCCGGCGCCTGCCACGGCCAGATGTACAACATGGGCACCTTGCTGCGCCATGGCTCGGACGCGCAGAAAAAACGCTATCTGCCCAAAATCGCCAGCGGCGAGTTGCGCCTGCAGTCCATGGCCGTGACCGAACCGACCACCGGCACCGACACCACGCAGCTCAAGACCGTCGCCGTCAAGAAAGGCGACAAGTACGTGGTCAACGGGCAAAAGGTGTGGATCTCGCGCATCCAGCACTCCGACCTGATGATCCTGCTGGCCCGCACCACGCCGCTGGCCGAGGTCAAGCGCAAGTCCGAAGGCATGTCGATCTTCATCGTCAATCTGAAAGATGCCATCGGCCAGGGCATGGCGGTGCAGCCGATTGCCAACATGGTGAACCACGAGACCAATGAAGTTTTCTTCGACAACCTGGAAATCCCCGCGGAAAACCTGATTGGCGAGGAAGGCAAGGGCTTCAAGTACATCCTGGACGGCCTGAACGCCGAGCGCACCCTGATTGCCGCCGAATGCATTGGCGACGCCTACTGGTTCCTGGACAAGGCGCGGCGCTACGCCAGCGAGCGCATGGTGTTCAACCGCCCGATCGGCCAGAACCAGGGCGTGCAGTTCCCGATGGCCGAGGCCTACATCGAAACCGAGGCCGCCAACCTGATGCGCTTCAAGGCCTGCGCGCTGTTTGACGCCGGCCAGCCCTGCGGCGCCGAGGCCAACATGGCCAAGTACCTGGCTGCCAAGGCCTCCTGGGAGGCGGCCAATATGTGCCTGCAAACCCACGGCGGCTTTGGCTTTGCCTGCGAATACGATGTGGAGCGCAAGTTCCGCGAGACCCGGTTGTACCAGGTCGCGCCCATTTCCACCAACCTGATCCTGAGCTACGTGGCCGAGCATGTGCTCGGGCTGCCCCGTTCATTTTGAAAGACATTGCCATGCGTCCATTGGAAGGAATGTTGGTCGTCACCCTGGAGCACGCGATTGCCGCGCCGTTCTGCACCCGTCAGCTCGCTGACCTGGGCGCGCGCGTCATCAAGGTCGAGCGTCCGGGTGAGGGCGATTTCGCCCGCGCCTATGACACACGGGCCCACGGCTCGGCCTCGCACTTTGTCTGGTGCAACCGCTCCAAGGAAAGCCTGACGCTCGACCTGAAAAATCCCGAGGCCCGCGCCGTGCTGCAAAAGCTGGTGCAGCGGGCCGACGTGCTGGTGCAAAATCTGGCCCCCGGCGCTGCTGCGCGCATGGGGCTGGACCATGCCAGCCTGGCGCCGGTCAACCCCGGCATCGTGGTGTGCGACATCTCCGGCTATGGCGACGGCGGCCCCTACACCGAGAAAAAAGCCTACGACCTGCTGATCCAGAGCGAAGCCGGTTTTGTGTCGGTCACCGGCACGCCCGAGCACCCTTCCAAGGCGGGCCTGTCGATTGCCGACATCGCCGCCGGCATGTACGCCTACAGCAGCGTGCTGGCCGCCTTGCTGCAGCGCGGGCGCACCGGGCGCGGCCAGCGGCTCGAAATTTCCATGCTCGAAGCCATGTCCGAATGGATGGGCTTTCCGCTCTACTACACGCTGGACGGCCAGCCGCCGCCGCCGCGCGCCGGCGCCTCGCACGCCGCCATTTACCCCTACGGCCCGTTTACCTGCGGCGACGGCAAGCAGGTGGTGCTGGCGGTGCAGCATGACCGCGAATGGGCCACCTTCTGCAACCAGGTGCTGCAGTTGCCCGAGCTGACCGCCCAGTACCTGGGCAACGCCAACCGGCTGGCCCAGCGCGAGCCACTGCGCAAGATCATCGAAGGCGTGTGCGCCACCCTGACCGCGGCGCAACTGGTCGTGCGGCTGGACGCGGCGCAAATCGCCAACGGCCAACTCAACGAGATGGCCGACCTGTGGAAGCATCCGCAACTGGCGGCGCGCGGGCGCTGGACCGAGATCGACTCGCCCGGCGGCCCGCTGCCCGCGCTGTACCCGCCGCACCATCTCAGCGGCAGCGAGCCGCCGCCCATGGGACCGGTGCCGGCGCTGGGCCAGCACACCGAAGCCATCCTGACCGAACTCGGCTACGGCGCGACTGACATCGCCCGGCTGCGTGCGGACCAAGCCATCTGAGCGCGAGATCGACACCATGACCCTGGATACAAACCCGAGCGCGACGCTGGCCGCCATTGCCGCCGGCCTGCAATTTGACACCATTCCGGCGCCGGTGGTGCGCCGCACCGAAGACCTGTTCCTCGACTGGTATGCCTCGGCGCTGGCGGGCAAGGGCGCGCGGCCGGTCGAAGCCATCGAGGCCTACGCCCGCAGCATGGGGCCGGACGCCGGCCATGCCGAGGTGCTGATCTCGCGCCGCATGACTTCGCCGCATTTCGCGGCCATGGTCAACGCCGCGGCCTCGCACTTTGCCGAACAGGACGACGTCCACAACGGCTCGGTGTTCCACCCCGCGGCGGTGGTGTTCCCGGCCGCGCTGGCGGTGGCGCAGGAGATCGGTGCCAGCGGCCGCGAGTTCCTGGCCGCTGTGGTGGCCGGTTACGAAGTCGGCATTCGCGTGGGCGAGTTCCTGGGTCGCGCGCACTACCGCATCTTCCACACCACGGCCACGGCGGGCACACTGGCCGCCGCCGCCGCTGCCGGGCGCTTGCTGAAACTGGACGCCACCGCCATGCTGCACGCCTTCGGCAGCGCCGGCACGCAGGCCGCTGGGTTGTGGGAGTTCTTGCGCGACGCCGCCGACTCCAAGCAACTGCACACCGCGCACGCCGCGTCCTGCGGCCTGGCCTCGGCCTACCTGGCACGAAGCGGTTTTACCGGCGCGCGCCAGATTCTGGAAGGCGCGCAGGGCATGGCCGCAGGCATGTCGAGCGACGCCGATCCGGCGCGCCTGACCGACCGCCTGGGCCAGCGCTGGGCCACGGCGGAAACCTCGTTCAAATACCACGCCTCGTGCCGCCACACCCACCCCAGCGCCGATGCGCTGCTGGCGCTGATGCAGGCGCACGGCGTGAAAGCCGACGACATTGAGAGCGTCACCACCCATGTGCACCAGGGCGCCATTGACGTGCTGGGCCGCGTCACCGTGCCCGCCACCGTGCACCAGGCCAAATTCTCCATGGGCACGGTGCTGGCGCTGGCGGCCGAATACGGCTTTGCCGGGCTGAATGAATTCGAGCAGCATTACCTCGCCCCGCGTGTGGCCGCCCTGCGCGACCGCGTGACCATGCAGCTCGACGCCGAGGTCGATCAGGCCTACCCGCAGCGCTGGATCGGCAAGGTGACGGTGACGACGCGCGACGGCCGCACGCTGAATGCGCGGGTCGACGAGCCCAAGGGCGACCCCGGCAACACCCTGACCCGCGCCGAGCTCGAAGACAAGGCGCAGCGCCTGGCGGCTTACGGCCAGGGGGCCACGCCGGCCGAGATGCAGGCGCTGATTGCCCGCGTCTGGGCCGTGGCCGATGCGCCGCGCATGGACCGCTGGCTGGTGGCACGCGCATGACGGCCCATACCTCTGGCCTGAAGGCTTTGCCGCACGCCTACCTTTTTGTGCCCGCCGACCGGCCCGAGCGCATTGCCAAGGCCTGCGCCAGCGGCGCCGACGCGGTCATCGTCGATCTGGAAGACGCCGTGGCCCCCGAGGCCAAAGTGCGCGCGCGCGAGGTGCTGGCGGCGCTGCTGGACGAGGCCGCGCCGCTGGTGGTGCGCATCAACGCCGCGGGCACGCCCTGGTTTGACGACGACCTGGCGCTGTGTCGTCACCCCGGCGTGGCCGCGCTCATGCTGCCCAAGGCCGAGGGCCGCGACGCCGTCTGCACCGTGGTCGAGGCCACCGGCAAGGACGTGTTGCCGATCATCGAGTCGGCGCGCGGCCTGCATGAGATGCACAACATCGCACGCGTGCCGGGCGTGATCCGGCTGGCTTTTGGCAGCGTCGATCTGGCGCTCGACCTGGGCATCGACTGTGACCCCGACGGCGCGGAAATCGAGCTGCTGGCCTTCCGCTCCCAACTGGTGCTGGCCTCGCGCCTGGCTGCGCTGGCCGCGCCGGTGGATGGTGTGAGCACCGCCATCCACGACCCGCAGCGCCTGCAGGCGGATGCGCAGCGCTCACGGCGTCTGGGCTTTGGCGCCAAGCTGTGCATCCACCCCCAGCAGGTGGCCGCCGTGCAGGCGGTGTTCGTCCCCAGCCCGCAGCGCATCACCTGGGCACGCCGCGTGTGTGAAGCCTTTGCCGCCGCCGGCGGCGCCGCCGTGGCCGTGGACGGCCAGATGGTGGACCTGCCGGTGGTCCAGCGCGCGCGCGCCGTGCTGCGCGACGCAGGCCTGAATGCCTGATTTTTTGACCCCACCCCCAACCGACTGGAATTTCTTATGACCCGCAAAACCAAACCCATCCGCTCCGACATTGCCTGGAGCACGCCCGACCGTATCGAAGTGCATGGCAAGAGCCTGCCGGATGAAATCCTCGGCCATCTCAACCTGGGCGACATGGCCTTTTTGCAGATCGCCGGGCGCATGCCGACGCCGCAGGAATCCAACGTGTTCAACGCCATTGCGGTAACGCTGGTCGAGCACGGCATCACGCCCAGCGCCCTGGTCGCGCGCCTGACCTACGCCGGTGCGCCCGAATCGCTGCAGGCGGCTGTGGCGGCCGGCTTGTGCGGCCTGGGCAGCGTGTTCGTCGGCAGCACCGAAGGCACCGCCAAAATGCTCTACGAAGCCCTGCCGCCTGGAACGAAAGGGGCGGACCTGGAGCGCATCGCCATCGACACCGTGGCCGCTTTTCGCGCCCGCGGCCAGATCATCCCCGGCCTGGGCCATCCGCTGCACAAGCCGGTCGATCCGCGCGCGCCGCGCCTGTTCCAGATCGCCAAAGAGAACGATTTTTCCGGCGACTACATCCGGCTCGAACAACTGATCTGCGCCGAGGCCGAGCGTGTCGCTGGCAAGATGCTGCCGGTCAACGCCACCGGCGCCATCGGTGCCATCTGCTGCGAGCTTGGGCTGCCCTGGAAGATCGTGCGCGGCATCGGCGTGCTGGCGCGCGCCATCGGGCTGGTGGGGCACATCCTGGAAGAAAGCAAGAACCCGATGGCAGTCGAGATTTGGCAGCGAGTCGAAGACGAGGCCACCCAGCACATCAGACCACAAGGCGCCTGACGCGCTGTGGCTGGTCAAATTCGATTTCCAGGGTGACAAGTTGCTCACTACCCGTAACTCCGACTGGGCCAGCGATCGACGCCTGTTTGATACCCTGGGGCTGATGGCCCGCTGAACTCCTTTGAAGGTGAAACCATGTACCGTACCCTCCTCAAGTCCAAGATCCACCGCGTCACAGTAACGGCATGCGAACTGCATTACGAGGGCTCCTGCGCGATCGACGAGGATCTGATGGATGCTCCGATCTGCGCGAGAACGAGCAAATCCACATCTGGAATATCGCCAACGGCGAACGCTTCATCACCTATGTCATCCGTGCCGAACGCGCAAGCGGGATCATCCCCCTTAACGGCTCGGCCGTGCGTCGCGCCGTAGTGGGCGATCTGGTGATCATTGCCGCGTTCGGGCTGGTGGCGGAGACCGATCTCGACAGCGCCCAGCCGCGACTGGTTTTTGTGGATACCGACAACCGGATACGCGAACTGAGATCGACGATTCCGGTCCAGCGCGCAGAGGGCTGAAAGAGAATGCGTTAGAGTTTTTCACCGCCGGTCTAAGTTGGATCTGGATTGGCTTGCAACGGCGGCATGGCGACGCGAAGCGTTGAGTGAACCAAAGGGATTGGTCTTGATGAACTCTTCTTGCATGGCCCATTTGAACAACAGCTTTAGGCTCGCCAGTCGTCGCTTGATCGTTGTTTCCTTGAACTGCCGATGCTCTCTGAGGTGGCGGATGTATTGGCGCAAGTGATCCTTCTCGACGGAATCAAGCCTTTTTCGCAGCTCGAAGTACCGTTGGGTGTCGTCAAGGTCAATGTGTGGTGGGGCACTGAAGAGCGACTGGAAGCGCTAAACACGATCAACGCTACGAATTTGCCAATATAATTATTATTAATTTATAATTATCTAAGAAATGTTTGAAAAACTGAGCGGTAACAGAGTTTTGCCCACTCGAAATGCAACATAGGCCTGGGTATTGGTTATGTGAGCATCGACACCAGTTCATATTGCGGAACGTCGTTCGGGTTACGCCGCAATAGCGGCGTGTCTGATTCGATAGGCGTGCAAGTATTGAAAACCTGTCCTGAACATTGTTTGAAGAGAGTCCTCATGAAGATTCACGAATACCAAGGCAAGGAAATCTTGCGTCAAGCTGGTGTACCGGTGCCGCGCGGCATTCCGGCATTCACCGTTCAAGAAGCGGTGGAAGCCGCTCAAAAACTGGGTGGCCCGGTATGGGTTGTCAAGGCACAAATTCACGCGGGTGGCCGTGGCAAGGGCGGCGGCGTCAAGCTGGCCCGCTCGATCGACGAGGTCAAAAAGATCTCCGGTGAAATCTTGGGCATGCAGCTCATCACCCACCAAACCGGCCCCGAAGGCCAAAAAGTCCGCCGCCTGTTGATTGAAGACGGCGCTGACATCAAAAAAGAATACTACGTGTCGGCTGTGACCGATCGTGCCTCGCAACGCGTGGCCATGATTGTTTCCAGCGAAGGCGGCATGGACATTGAAGAAGTGGCTCATTCCACTCCTGAGAAAATCATCACCGAAATCGTTGACCCAGCGCTCGGTTTGACCGATGCACAAGCCAAGATGCTGGCCGACAGCATTGGCGTGCCTGCCGGCTCAACCGCGCAAGCGATGGACGTGCTGCAAAAAGTCTACAAGGTGTACATGGACACCGACGCGTCACTGGTCGAAATCAACCCCTTGATTCTCGAAGGCAACGGCGGCATCAAAGCGATTGACGCCAAGTTCAACTTTGACGCCAACGCCCTGTTCCGTCACCCGGAAATCGTGGCTTACCGCGATCTGGACGAAGAAGATCCGGCCGAAGTCGAAGCCAGCAAGTTTGACCTGGCTTACATCAGCCTGGACGGCGACATCGGTTGCCTGGTCAATGGTGCTGGTCTGGCCATGGCCACCATGGACACCATCAAGTTGTTCGGCGCTGAGCCGGCCAACTTCCTGGACGTGGGCGGCGGTGCCACCCCCGAGAAGGTCACGGAAGCCTTCAAGATCATGCTGAAAAACCCTAAGGTCAAGGCTATTCTGGTCAACATCTTCGGCGGCATCATGAAGTGCGACACCATCGCCACCGGCGTGATCACGGCTTGTAAAGCCACCAACCTGAGTGTGCCGCTGGTCGTGCGCATGAAGGGCACCAACGAAGATTTGGGCAAGAAGATGCTGGCCGAGTCCGGTCTGCCCATCATCAGCGCGGACACCATGGCCGATGCAGCCCAAAAAGTGGTTGCTGCTGTTAAAGCTGCCGCATAAGGAAACATCATGTCAATTCTCATCAATAAAGACACCAAGGTCATCACCCAAGGCATCACCGGCAAGACCGGTCAATTCCACACTGAAAAGTGCCAGGAATACGCCAACGGCAAAGAATGTTTCGTCGCGGGTGTGAACCCCAAGAAAGCTGGCGAATCCATTTTTGGCATTCCAATCTTCGCCTCCGTCAAGGAAGCCGCCAAAGATACCGGCGCCACCGTGTCGGTTATTTACGTGCCGCCAGCCGGTGCTGCCGCCGCCATCTGGGAAGCCGTTGAGGCGGATCTGGACCTGGCGATCTGCATCACCGAAGGCATCCCGGTCCGTGACATGCTGGAACTGCGCAACAAAATGCGCGCCAAAGAATCCGCTGGCGGCAAGAAAACCCTGCTGTTGGGCCCCAACTGCCCGGGTTTGATCACGCCTGACGAAATCAAGATCGGCATCATGCCCGGTCACATCCATCGCAAGGGCCGCATTGGCGTGGTGAGCCGCTCCGGTACGTTGACCTACGAAGCCGTGGCGCAGTTGACTGAAATCGGTCTGGGCCAATCCACTGCGGTCGGTATTGGTGGCGACCCCATCAATGGCCTGAAGCACATTGACATCATGCGTGCCTTCAATGACGATCCGGACACCGACGCCGTCATCATGATTGGCGAAATTGGCGGCCCGGACGAAGCTGAAGCCGCGCGCTGGTGCAAGCTCAACATGAAGAAGCCGATCGTCGGTTTCATCGCCGGTGTAACTGCCCCTGCAGGCAAGCGCATGGGCCATGCCGGTGCCTTGATCTCTGGCGGCGCCGATACGGCGGATGCCAAGCTGGCAGTGATGGAAGAGTGCGGTTTCACCATCACGCGCAATCCAAGCGAGATGGCCAAGCTGCTCAAAGCCTTGCTGTAAAGCAGAACGCGTCGACCTGTCCGGGTATCTTTGTCGCATTAATTAACGTCCAATCTTTCTCTTTATGATGAGTCGCTTCAGAAAAACGCCGAAACAGTGCAAGCGCACTGTGGACAGAAATTGTCAGATGGGTGGACGTGAACAAAGTGGGTTTTCAGTGGCAATAACCGTGCCGTGTGCTGGCGCATCAAAGCCGTCATGCATGGGCTTAATGAGGGGTCCCGACAAGGCTTGTCAGGCCAGGTCGCTCAGCAGCATCGCCGATGGAGAGCGCCCCAACCGATGTCAGAATTCAAATGCTTTCGCATTGTCAAGTCAGCATGGAGCTCCATTGAACTGATGTCCACGATCCGCAAAATTCGACAGAACCAATTCTTTCATTCAACCTAGGAAAATCAACCATGTCACGTGAAGTTGTTGTTGTCAGCGGTGTGCGCACCGCCATCGGTACCTATGGCGGCAGCCTGAAGGACATTCCACCCACGGAGCTGGCGGCGCAAGTCGTGCGCGAGGCCTTGGCGCGGGCCAGCGTGGACGGCGAGGATGTCGGCCATGTGGTGTTTGGCCATGTGGTCAATACCGAACCCAAAGACATGTACCTCTCACGGGTGGCGGCCATCAATGGCGGTTGTGCCGAAGGCACACCTGCTTACAACGTGAACCGCCTGTGTGGGTCAGGCCTGCAGGCCATCATTTCGGCCAGCCAGTCGATCCTGTTGGGAGACACGGACATCGCCATTGGCGGTGGTGCCGAGAACATGAGTCGTGGTCCCTATGCCAGCCTGACGGCGCGCTGGGGCGCCCGCATGGGTGACACCAAGATGGTCGATATGGTGGTGGGCGCACTTCACGACCCATTCCACACCATCCACATGGGGGTGACGGCTGAAAACATAGCTGCCAAGTGGGGCATCACCCGTGAAGAGCAGGATGCGATTGCGGTCGAAAGCCACAACCGGGCACAGCGCGCTACCGAAGCCGGTTACTTCACCTCCCAGATCATGCCGGTCATCCTCAAGAGCAAAAAGGGAGACGTTGCCTATGCCACAGACGAACACTTCCGTCCCAACTGTTCGCTGGCCGACATGGCCAAACTCAAACCTGCGTTCCTGAAAGAAAACGGTACGGTGACGGCGGGCAACGCTTCGGGTATCAACGACGCTGCCGCCGCTGTCGTGTTGATGGAAGCCGGCACCGCCAAGGCGCGCGGGCTGAAACCGATGGTACGCCTGGTGGCCTATGCCCATGCGGGCGTTGACCCCAAGTACATGGGTATTGGCCCGGTGCCTGCTACCCAACTGGCGTTGAAGAAAGCCGGACTGACCGTGGGTGACCTGGACGTGATTGAGGCCAACGAAGCTTTTGCCGCGCAAGCTTGCGCCGTCTCCCGCGATCTGGGCCTGGACCCGGCCAAGGTCAATCCCAATGGTTCAGGTATTTCCCTGGGTCACCCCATTGGCGCCACGGGTGCGTTGATCACGGTCAAGGCGCTGTATGAGTTGGAACGCATTGGTGGCCGCTACGCCTTGGTGACGATGTGCATCGGTGGCGGCCAGGGTATTGCCGCCATTTTCGAGCGCATGTAAGGTCGGCTGGTTCGTCCGCGGGGGCTGAAAAATAGAACCTGAGGGGTCAAAAACTGATCCGTGCAGAGAGCTTTTCCTTACAAATCGACCTGATTTCAGTCCGGGTAGGCCGTTTCGCGGTATGTTTTCTGCGAAGCCTCATCCAAATGACATCACTGAAAAATTTCCCATTGGCCACTGAGAATCCTCATGTTTCGCACCTTGCTCAAATCCAAAATTCACCGCGTCGCCGTCACCCACTGTGAGCTGCACTATGAAGGCTCTTGCGCCATCGATGAAGACCTGCTGGAAGCGTCCAACATGGCCGAGAACGAGCAGATCCATATCTGGAACATCAACAACGGCGAGCGCTTCATCACCTACGCCATCAAGGGCGAACGCGGCTCTGGCATGATTTCGGTCAACGGTTCAGCGGCACGGCGTGCTGCCGTGGGCGACCTGATCATCATCGCGGCTTTTGCTCAGGTGCATGACGACCAGGTCGCCGCACACGTGCCCCGGCTCGTGTTTGTGAACGACAAAAACAAACAGACCGCGTTGCGCCACCAGGTGCCAACCCAGCACCTGTGATGGGGCACGTTGATGGCGGTCAGCCCGCCGCCTCGCTGGCCCAGCGCAGTGTGGCGGCCGTCTGGCATCCCTGTACGCAAATGCGACGGGCCGCCACTGTGCTGCCCTTGGCCATCGTTCGCGGCGCGGGACCCTGGCTTTTTGATGATGCCGGGCAGCGCTACTTCGACACCAGCAGCTCCTGGTGGGTCAACCTGTTTGGCCACGCTGACGCACGCATCAACGCAGCCCTCAAAGACCAACTCGACACGTTGCCGCATGTCATGTTGGCGGGCTGCACCCACGCGCCGGCGGTGGAACTGGCCGAACGCCTGTCCAGCCTGACCGGCGGCGTGCTCGGGCATTGTTTCTTCGCCAGTGATGGTGCCTCGGCCGTCGAGATCGCACTCAAGATGAGCTTTCACTATTGGCGCAACCGGGGGCGCCCCGCCAAACAGGAATTCGTCTGCCTGCGCCAGGGCTACCATGGCGAGACGCTGGGTGCACTGGCGGTGACCGACGTGGCCGTGTTCCGCGATGCCTATGCCCCCTTGCTGATGCGATCACACCAGGTCATGTCGCCCGACGCGCGCCAGGCGGCTCCGGGCGAGTCCGCCCTGGAGGTCGCCCTGCGTGCGGCGGCCCAATTGCAGACCCTGCTGGCTGCACGTCACGATCACATTGCAGCCATCATCCTGGAGCCACTGGTACAAGGCGCCACCGGCATGGCCATGTACGACCCTGCCTACTTGCGCGCCGTGCGTGCCCTGTGCGACCAGTATGAAGTGCACCTGATTGCCGACGAAATTGCGGTGGGCTGTGGGCGCACCGGCACCTTTTTTGCCTTCGAGCAGGCATCGTTGCCGGACGAGCCCCGGATCTGGCCCGACCTGGTCTGCCTGTCCAAGGGCATCAGCGGTGGCTACCTGCCGCTGTCCCTGGTGCTATCGCGCAACCACATTTATGACGCCTTTCTCGATGACGACGTGGCACGCGGCTTTCTGCATTCGCACTCCTACACCGGCAATGCGCTGGCCTGCCGCGCGGCACTGGCCGTGCTTGACCGGTTTGAGCAGGACCAGGTGCTGCGCAACAACCGCCAGCAGGCGGCCACCCTGAGCGCTGCGTTGGCGCCCCTGCAAAGCGATGCCCGCATCGAACACTGGCGCCACATCGGCATGATCTGGGCCTTTGACGTGCGCGAGGCGTTCGCGGGTCCGCGGTTTGCCGAGCGCTTTCACCTGGCCGGACGCGCGCACGAACTCCTGATCCGCCCGATCGGGCGTACCGTCTACCTGATGCCAGCGTATGTGCTGAATGACGAACTCGCCCACTGGCTGGCCGACCGCGTCATCGCCACACTCAACGATGTGTTAAGCCAAAGTCCCTCCGATGCTGATCGAGCACCTGAACCGCCAACTGCGTGAGCGCGAAGCGCAGGCGCTCAAACGCCAGCGTCGCGTTGCTGAGTCACCCTGTGCGCCGCACCAGCGCGTCAGCCGGGATGGGCAACCGGCCCGCGAGATGCTGGCGTTTTGCAGCAACGACTACCTGGGCTTGGCCCATCACCCGGCGCTGATTCAAGCGCTGGCGGACGGTGCACAGCGCTTCGGCGCAGGCAGCGGCGCGTCTCACCTCATCAACGGCCATTCACGCGCCCATGCCGCGCTGGAAGACGATCTCGCCCACTGGCTGGCACCGTGTATTCCGGAGGCCCAGGCGCTGTACTTTTGCACCGGTTACATGGCCAACCTGGCGCTGCTCACGGCCCTGGGCGACGCCCACGCCACGATCTTTGCTGACAAACTCAACCACGCCTCGCTGATCGACGGGGCCCTGTTGGCCAAGGCGCCCCTGCAGCGTTACCCCCACCGCAACCTCGCTACGTTGGAGAGCCAGTTGACGCGCTGTACGACTCCGATCAAGCTGATCGTGACCGACGCCGTCTTCAGCATGGACGGTGATCTGGCCGATTTACCCGCGCTGCTGGCGCTGGCGGAGCGTTTTGATGCCTGGCTGATCGTGGACGATGCCCATGGCTTTGGGGTGCTTGGCGCGCAAGGGCGCGGCAGCCTCTCGCATTTTGAATTGAAGAGTGAACGCCTGATCTACATGGGCACGCTTGGCAAGGCGGCCGGGGTGGGCGGTGCTTTTGTGGCCGCGCACCCGACCATCATCGACTGGCTGGTCCAGGCCGCCCGGCCCTACATCTACACCACCGCGGCGCCCCCCGCCGTGGCCCATGCGCTGCGTGAGAGCCTGCGCCTGATGGCGGGGGCAGAAGGCGACCGGCGACGCGCCCACCTGCAACAACTCATCGGGCAGTTGCGCACGCAGCTCACCGCTTTGCTGGCCGCCCACCCTGCGCTGGGTTGGCGCCTGGTGGACTCCAGCACCGCGATCCAGCCGATCATCGTGGGTGACAACGCGGTCACCCTGGCGCTGGCGGCGGCCCTGGATGCCCAGGGTCTGTGGGTGCCAGCCATTCGCCCGCCCACAGTACCTGCTGGCACGGCCCGTCTGCGTATCACGCTCAGCGCCGCGCACAGCAGCGACGACGTGCAGCGGCTGGTTGATGGGCTGGCCCGTGCTGCCGGGGACTTGACCGGAGCCTTGGCATGACGGCGCTTGCCCCGCTGACGGGTTGCTTCGTCACTGGCACCGACACCGAAGTGGGCAAGACCCGCATCAGCGCCGCGCTGCTGCACTGGTGTACCCAACAGGGCTGGCGCAGCGCCGGCTTCAAGCCGGTGGCCGCAGGCACGAGTCTGATCAATGGCCAGTGGGTCAACAACGATGTGCGCACCTTGCGCGACGCCAGTTCACTGGTCTTGACTGATGCGGAAGTAGGCCCCCTGCAATTCGAGGCCGCCTGTGCGCCCCACATTGCGGCGGCACTCCAGGAGCAGACCATTGACCGTACCTTTCTCTTGCGCTCGGCCCACGCACTGGCGGCGCGCGCCGACGTGCTGGTGGTGGAGGGGGTCGGTGGTTTTTGTGTGCCCATGGGCGCCGATTGGGACAGCGCCGATCTGGCCGTCGACCTGCAGTTGCCCGTGGTGCTGGTGGTCGGCCTGCGTCTGGGCTGTATCAACCATGCGCTGCTCACGGCGCAAGCGGTACGTGCCTGTGGCTTGCAACTGGCCGGCTGGGTGGGCAACGTCATTAACCCGAACATGCCGTGGCTGGACGAAAATGTCGCCACGTTGCGCCAGCGCTTTCAATTGCAGGGTAGCCCCTGCCTGGGCGTGGTGCCCTACTTGCCCGACCCCACGCCAGCGGCCGTCGCCGTCCATTTGGACGGTTCCGCCCTGCACACCATTTTTACCGCCACTTCTTCCTTCCTGGCCTCTACCTGAAAGACATGACATGACCACCATCACCCTGGTTCCCGTTTCCTCGCTGCGTCCGGCACCGGCGCGTACCGAGGCCCCCAAATTTCACCAACGCTGGCCGGTTCTGGATGTGCAAGCCCTGTATGCGCTGCCCTTCATGGACTTGTTGTTTCGCGCCCAGCAGGTGCACCGCGAGCACTTTGATGCCAATGAAGTGCAGTTGTCGACCCTGCTGTCCATCAAGACCGGTGGTTGCGCCGAGGACTGTGGTTATTGCCCGCAGGCAGCCAGCGCAGACAGCGGTATTGAGGCCAGCAAACTGATGCCGCTGGCCGAAGTCATGGAAGCGGCGCAAGCCGCCAAAGACCAGGGCGCGACGCGCTTTTGCATGGGGGCCGCCTGGCGCAGCCCCAAGGAGCGCGACATGGAGCGCGTCACGGAGATGGTGCGCGAAGTGCGGTCCCTGGGCCTGGAAACCTGCATGACGCTGGGCATGCTCGAAGCTGAGCAGGCCCAGGCACTCAAGGACGCCGGGCTGGACTACTACAACCACAATCTGGACAGTGCCCCGGAGTTCTACGACAAGATCATCAGCACCCGCACCTACCAGGACCGCCTGGACACCCTGGGCCATGTGCGCGAGGCCGGTATCAACGTCTGCTGTGGCGGCATCGTCGGCATGGGGGAGTCCCGGCTCGAACGCGCAGGCCTGATTGCGCAGCTGGCCAACCTCAACCCGTATCCCGAGTCGGTGCCGATCAACAACCTGGTGGCCGTTGCGGGGACCCCTTTGGCCAACACCGAGCCGCTGGACCCGTTCGAGTTTGTTCGCACCATTGCGGTGGCCCGCATCACCATGCCGCGCACCATGGTCCGCCTGTCGGCCGGACGCGAGCAGATGGACGAGGCCTTGCAGGCACTGTGTTTTGCCGCTGGTGCCAACTCCATTTTTTACGGTGACAAATTGCTCACCACCAGCAACCCCCAGGCCGATCGGGACCGCCAGCTGTTCGAGCGGCTTGGATTGAGCGTGCAGGGACAGCGCCCTGCACCGCTGCAGCCAACGGCCTGATGAACGCCGTGCTGACCGGGCCGGTGACGGGCAAACGCATCCTGAGTGATGCGTTTCATGTCAATCCTTACCCGACCTACCAGACTCTGCGGGAACTGCTATCCAGGCAAAAACCGACCCTTTTGGCGCTGGTCGACGAACTGATCTGAGGTACTTGGCTCAGCCGGTGCCGTAATCCCACCCCTTTTCTCGCTGTTTTAAGTGGCGCTTTGAGACAGGAAGGTTGAGCCTGCCTGATCAGGAGTTTGACGACCATGGATATTCAGCGTTTCTGCATCAAGGGAAGTGTATTCGGTGCTGACGACCCGAAATTGCAGGGTGCATTGGCGCAGGTCCACGAGACACCAGAGCGTCCGCGTTGCCTGTGCGTGCCGGGCGGTGTGGAGATGTACGTGGCGCATCACCGGCAATTTGTGGTCAAGCGCATGCCTGAAACGGGGAGTCAGCACCACCCCGGCTGCCCGTCCTACGAACCCGAACTGCAGCAATCTGGCCTGGGCGAACTGCTTGGCGAAGCAGTGCTTGAGTCAGAGGTGGGCACTGTGGAATTGCGCGTTGATTTCCCGTGGACAAGGACTACCGGGCGAGGCGTGCCACGCGGGGAGCCACAAGACGCGTCTGAAATTGAAGTGCCGCGCCGACGCATGAGCCTGCGGGCGTTGATGCACTTTTTGTTCGAGCGAGCAGACTTCAATCGCTGGAGTCCTGCCATGGAAGGCAAACGCAACCAGGGTGTGTTGCACAAGTACTTGCAGGAGGCTGCCGAAGGCATAGTGGTCAAGGGCGTGGTGCTGGCAGAACGACTGTATGTGCCTGAGCCCTTCAGTGAAGCCGGAAAAACCGCAGTTGCCCAGCGGCGTCGCGAGAAGCTCGCGGTCTTGCGGCCACGGGAAGGTCAGAGCCCTCTGGCGGTGGTGATTGGCGAGTTCAAGGCGAGCGAAGTGACACCACTGGGACGCCGGGTATGGATCAAACACATGCCGGATGCGCCGCTGCTGATGGCCGCCAAGGCATGGGAACGGATCGAGCGGGTGTTTGCTCCGCTGTTGGAGGCTCGGGATGCCGACGGGGGGCAGAAGGTACGGTTGATGTTGGTCGCATTGATCCGCGCGCGCCGCGAGCATACCTACGAGATCGATGTTGCGAGCCTGATGTTGGCCAGCGAGCACTGGATCCCGGTCGAAGGCATTCACGAGTTGCCTTTGGTGCAGGCCCTGGTGGATCAGCAGCGGCGTTTCGTCAAACCCCTGCGCTACGACGCCAGGAATGCGGCAAGTTTTCCAAATGCCTTATTGCTGGACGCAGGCGCCTCGCCGGTTCCCTTGCATGTGGTCAGTGCTTATTTGGATCCGAAAGAACAAGCGGCCAAGGCACTTGCTCTGAGAGCGGGTGACGACAAGCAGTGGGTGTGGCATACGAGTGAATCGATGCCGAAATTACCGGTCCGAGCGCGTCCATAGCACACTGGCAAATGCGCAGGCGTTGGGTGGCGCCGTACCAGTAGTACTGGGTCAACCGATGTCGAAACATCGCTTCTTTCGCGCTGCTTGTCTCTGGTGCGTTTCCTGTGTATCCGTGAACATCGTGCTGCTTCGGTTGCCAATGCAACCTCAACCAACCCAACCGCACTTTATGAATCACCAACAGCTAAGCGAGATATGTTTCGAAGAAACCTACACCGTGCCATCCAATCAGACGGCGCGTTCACTGTTCACCCGTTTGCCGCATGGAAAACACTATGCCGAGACGCTCATCGAGTGTCTGGCCACCGGGTACCTGATCGCGGTCGTCGAGTCAATTTGCATCCGGGAGATGCAGCTGCAGATCGATCCTTCGGTGGAGGTGGTTGTTGGCCGAACCATCCACCTTGAGCATTGCGGCCCGATACCGCCCGGTGCAACGATTCGTCTGTTGGGCTGGGTAGAGCGGCTGGGCCAGCGTAGCGTCACGTTTTGCATCAGGGCTTACGACGACCATGAACTCGTTTGCGATGGCAAGGTGACGTTGGTGGCGGCAGACCGTGCGGCGATGGAGTCAAAAATTGCGATCAAGGTGAATGGCCTTCAGAAGGTGGAGGCTGTTTCATAGAAGCTGAACAGCTCGGGCGCAGGTTTCTGCTTGCGAATCGATGAATTGGATGCCATTTGCCCCCGCGCCAAACGGTCGGTTGACACAGTCTCTTTGCGCGAGAGCATGAATCAGCGAGTTGTTTCGCGATTCATGAAGGAGTGCAACCATGTCGAATGCAGTGTTCAAGGTCCATGGCAGCCAGGCAGAGCTGCCCACCGTGCTCGGGCAAGGCCCGGCACGGATTCCCACCGGCGGTAAAATCCGCGCCGGCATCAAGGTTCTGACTGCCAAGGCGGCGGCGCACCCCGATGCCCGCGCCATCTACGAGCGGGGCCTGGCGGCAGGCGAATCGTTTGTCCAGATCGAACAGGCGCTTGCCGCTGCGCTGCCTCAGCTGAAAACCCCGCTAACTCCCAAGAACGTGTCCTGGTTCACGGTGCGTGGCCAGGACTTTGCGAACCCCGAGATCGCCCGGCAGATTCTGGCGGCCCACAGTGAAGACCGAGGGGACGGTTTCAAGCGCCTCTACCGATTCCCGGTGGTGTTCCCCTCCGACTACTGGCAGGTGGTGATGCCCCACGAACTGGCGGCCTGGGGCGCGGCAGAGAAACATTACTGGTCTGAATACTCGCCGGATGGCCGTGTGCGCTACTGCAAACAGCACGCGTCTGTGCCCTTCGACGATACCGGCAAGCGGGTGATTCGGCTGTTCGGCGGGCGCAAAACAATGTTGCGTGAACAAAACGAGGGCTTGTGCGACCCGGAATCCTGCCGCGAATACCAGCTTCGCCAGTGCAACCTGACCGGGCGTTTTCTTTTTTTCATCCCCGGCATCCGCTCGATCAGCGCCTTCGAACTGCACACCAACAGCTTTTACGCCATGAACATGGCGATCCAGAAGTTCGAGACCATCAGCTTTCTGCGCGGCGGGCGCATCTCGGGCTTTCTGGACAGCCAGCGCACGCCGTTTTATCTGACCAAGAAGCTGATGGAGGTGGCGCGCATCGACGAGCAGGGCAGGGCGGTGCGGGTACCGCAATGGATCATCGATCTGGAAGCCCCTGTTGATGTGACGGCGCTGATACGTCAGAACGAGGATGAAGGTGCTGTCATCGTGCAGGCTCGGCAAGCGGCTCAAGTGCTGGAAGGGGCCAAAGGACTGGAAGAAGGTAATGCCGCTGCCAATCAGATGTCCCCAGCGATAGAGCCCGCTGATAGCCCACCCGATGACAAGGTAGCTTGGAAAGACATCGCCGTGAAAGGGCCGACGTTCGAACAGGTCAGTGATCGGGCCAAGTCCTATGGCATCGACCGGATCCAGTACGAAGCCTACGCCGACCAGCGCTGGGGCCGTGGCTGGCGCTTGAATGCTTTCGGTCGCCAGCACGCGTATGACGAACTGGAACGTTATCGGAACGACCCAAAGGGCTATCTCGACAAGATCGACTGCGCGATGCAGGGGCGGGCGTGAGCGGGCAGGAGTCCCTCAACACCGCGTTGGGCTCTGCGCACACCCTTGATGATTTGGAAATCAAGGGGAAGCTGTTGAAGCCTTCACATATTTACCAGACACCAGTTCAGGAGTTCGCCATGATCCGTATTGCCCAGTTTTCTGATCTTCACTACAACGCCAAGAATCTGGTCGAGGCTGACCGCTGCTTCAGCCATGCGGTTGACCGCGCCATCGCCCTGAAAGTGGATGCTGCCGTGGTGTCGGGTGATTCGACGGACCATGCGCTGGATCTGCATTCGCCTGCAGCGGAGCGCCTGGCACGCAACATCCGGCGTCTGGCTGACCATTGTCCGGTGCTGATGCTGCAAGGGACGTTCTCGCACGAACCGCCGGGCACCTTGGCGATGTTCCGGCTACTGGGCGGGCGATACCCGGTGCACGTCGCGGACCGGATTGAACAGGTCGGGCTCACGACGGAGGGTCGGTGGGTGGCATCGGAGGCATGGTGCTTCACATCCCTGCCTGCTGGTTTGTATGCACTGTTTTCTTGCGTGCCGACGGTGAACAAGGCGGTGGTCGCGGCGACCGTGGGTGCCAGTTTGGCGGCGCAAGCGGTGGGTGAGCATCTTGCGTTGTTGCTGCGTGGGTTTGCCGCCAGCAACCAGGTGGCCCACATGCAAGGTCTGGCCACCATCGGCGTGTCGCACGGCACGGTGTTTGGTTGTATCTCGGAGCATGGCGTGCCCATGGCAGCCTTTGACCACGAGTTCACGACCGGCGCGTTGTTTGGCGCGCAGGCTCAAGCCTTCATGCTGGGCCATATTCACCGACACCAGGTTTGGGAGAACCAGACAACCGCGTTGGGGGGACTGGCCGGGCATCAGTGCATCGCATATCCCGGCTCTATTGGACGCTTCCACTATGGCGAGGAGGGCGACAAGGGTTTTCTGTTGTGGGAAATTGCCATGGACGAGGTTCGCTTCACGCTGGAGCCGACACCGGCGCGTCGCACCATTAACATTGTGTTTGAAGGCAAGCCTGACCTTGAGGTGCTGCGCGAAGCCGTCCTACGAGAGGACGTCGCCGGGGCTTTTGTGCGGGTGCGCTGGACCGTGGCCGATGAGGATAGGCACGAAGTGAATCGCGCGGCGATCCAGAAGTTGCTGGAGGGGGCGGCCGAGACCCAACTCGAAGGGCGTATCGTGCCGGTGGTGCGCGTTCGGTCAGCAGGCATCTCCCAACTCGCGAGCCTTGCTGACAAGGTGCGGGCCTGGGCAAAGTCCACGGATGCGAAACCTGACCCACTGTTGGACTGTCTGCAGGCGCTGGCAAGCCAGACACCGGAAGCGATTGCCGAGCGAGCCTTGTGCCGAACCGGGACGCCTGCGCCAGCGGTGACGCCTGATTCGACGTCAATCTCGGATGCGCAATGTCAGTCAGAACTGGTGTTCTGACGGTGCTATCCAGCGTGCCGATGGACTTGAACAAAACCTCCAACGCGAGAAACTGGTTCCGTCATTCTTCAGGAGCACGATCATGCAAATTCTTTCACTGACCCTCAAAGGGTTTCGGGGTATCCGCGATGGCTTGGGCCGCGACGCGTTGAGCTTGGACTTCGAGCGATTGGCCGATGGCGCCGAACTGGTCGCCATTGCCGGGGCCAATGGACGGGGCAAGACCACCGTCATGGACAACATGCACCCCTACCTGACCATGCCTTCGCGCGCCGCCGTGGCGGGGCCGGGCGGTTTTTCATATTACGACCACGTCTGCCTGCCGGAGAACGAGAAGGACCTGACCTGGGCTCACGAGGGCCGCAGCTACCGCTCGCAAGTGGTGATCCGTCTCAATGGTCGGCGCAAGACCGAGGCTTTCCTGTTTGCGCTCAGTGATGCGGGCAGTTGGGTGCCACTGCGGCTGGACGACGGCACCGTCTCTGATGGCAAGGTGGAGACTTACACCCGGTGCGTGGAGGCGATCTGCGGCAGCGCCGATACCTTTTTCACGTCGGTGTTTTCCGCGCAGGGCAGGCGCCAGCTCAGCACTTACCGCAACGCCGAGATCAAGACCCTGTTGGCCGATTTGCTCGGACAGGAGGAAATCCGTACCCTGGGGCAGAAAGCGGCGGAGACGGCGCGGCTGCTCAAGGCCGGGCTGTCGGGGATCCGGCAGGAACTGGCCGGTCTCGACGAGGAAACCGGGCGTGTCGCAAGCGAGCGGCGACGGCTTGACGGCGCATCGGATCGGGTGGCGCAAGGCCTTGCCGCGCGGCAACTGGCACAACATCAGCTGGATGTCGCCAGAGCAAGGCACGCCACGCTGTCGGCCGAGCGTGAGCAGTCGCGGGCCGTCGAGACGCGGCGGGCGCAATGGTTGACCGAGCGCCAGGCGCTGGTCGAAGCGGGTACCCAGGCCATCGCGGCGTTTAAGGCGCAGGATCAAGGCGAGCAGCATCGACTGGAACGCTTGGTGCAACGCATCGCGAATCGGCTGAGTCAGGAATGCGTCCGCAGGAAGGCCTTGCAGTACACGCAGCGGCAGTGCCGGGCGGTGCTGGATGCGGCGGTGGCGGTCGGGTATGCCGCCGCGCGCTTGCCTTTGGCCGAGCGTGTAGTGTCATTGCGCACCGCGCAGACCTTGACCTGTCGTCAACAAGCCCAGCGTCTGACCCAATGCCAAGGGGCCGAGCGTGTCGCTGCGCAGAAACTGGCGGGTATTGAGCGCGAGGCCGGCAAGGCGGTGCTGCATGCCGAGGAACTGGCCCACCGCTTCGGTCTGACGGGCGAGGTGCCGTGTGTAGGAACCGACCTGCAGGGTCAATGCAAGCTGCTGGGGGATGCGCGAGAGGCCCAAGCCTTGATCCCGAGTGCCAAGGCACAGACCACCCGGTTGGCGCAGGAACGGGCGCAGGTGCAATCGGAGTTGGCGACTGTCCGTCGCGAGCGTTTGGGACTGGGCGATGTGGCGCAGGCGCTGGCGTGGGCTGAGCACCGGGGCCATAGAGCCCGGGAGCGTGCGTCGCGACTCGCCGTGCTGGCGGCCAAGTCAGGCGAGATGGCACAGGCGCGCACCACGCTGGCCAGCGCCGAACAGGAACTGGTCGCACTGCAGCAGTGTCATGCCGACCCGTCGCACGCGGCCGAGACGTCCGACGAGCAGACCGAGCGCCAGCAGATTGGCGCGGCACGGCAGGCCGTTGCCCAGCAATTGGAGCGACAGTCCCAGCATTTGCGGACCGGGCTCGATCGGCTGGACGACGCCTTGGCCGCGATGCCTGTGCCCTACGACGACCAACAACTGGCTGTGGCCGTCCAGGCCATGACTCAGGCCGAAGCGGCGGTCGCGGCAGCCGAGCACTCACACTTGGCCGCTGTGCGGGAAGCGCAGCAGGTCGAGACCTTAGCCCATCAGGCTCAGACCCTCGCTGGTCGGCATCTGGAGCTTGCGTCGCGCATGGCCCGTGTGGAGGCCGAACTGGGCGGCTGGAACCTGTTCGCGCGTTGCATGAGCAACGACGGCTTGATTGCCCTGGCGATTGACGACGCCGGTCCGGCCCTGTCGGGACTGACCAACGACCTGTTGCTGGCCTGTTACGGTCCGCGTTTCACCGTGTCCATCCATACGCTGGTGGAAACGGGTAAGGGCGAACAGCGGGAAGGTTTTGACATCGTTGTGCACGACGGCGATTCGGGTGAAAGCAAGAGTGTCGGTTTGATGAGTGGAGGTGAACGCGTTTTCGTGAATGAATGCCTGACCCGGGCTGTGGCCCTGTACCTGGCCCAGCACTCCGGGCGGCGCTATGCGACGCTGTTTTCTGACGAAGCCGATGGGCCACTGGATTCTGAGCGCAAACGCATGTTCATGGCGATGAAACGGGAGGTCTTGCGCCTGGGCGGCTACTCACGGGAGTTCTTCGTGTCGCAGACGCCAGAGCTGACGGCCATGGCGGATGTGGTGATTGACCTGGATGCGCAGATGGTGTCGAAGTATGCTGTGGAATGCGCGGCCGTTTGAGGCAGTACTTTCATATTGGACCCGCCTTGCTTTTGGCAAAATACCTGCAACTATTCCATCAATACATCTCGGTGACAGAGGAGCCAGTTTGACACCTGAACGTTTTCATACGCATTCCGTGGGGCCGGATGAAGCGGCCCTGCGCGCTGCATTCCTCCAATGCAGCGCGCTGATGCAGCAGCGCCATGGCGCGACCATGGGTCTGGCGGTTCACAACAAAAGCAATCTGGACGGCGTTGTGCGCACCGTCTTCGGTGACAGCGTGGTCAAGGTGCTGGACCGGGATAACAAGCTGGACCTGAAAGGGATCACGATCCATCTGCTGACCGAGAAAATCCAACTCCGCAAGCTGGAAGGTCCGGTCGTGGCTGCCTTCGTCAACCCCCACAAGCTTGACAAGATCGTGTCAAGCGCAGGGGTCACCGATATTGTTTTCGTGCCATGGGCGGAGGAGGAGCTTCCAATCTACCTGGCAGCACATCCCTCGTCTCAGGAGATTTATCGCTCGCCACCGCTTGATGGGTCGATAGCCGACGCGGTATAAACGATTGCCAACTGCTTTCCGCAAGGGCACTCTACTGGAAAATTCTCGGTTCGATCGTTTCTCCCCGCATGAATGCGATGTAGGCGCAGGCTTTGCCCATGTCTTTGAACCGGGCAATCACTTCATTGAGATGAATGACGGCCCAGGGGTTCTCAGGAATGTCCGATGGCTGCAAAATGAGCTCTGGCTCCCGGTAGGCAGGGTGACGGTACAACGTCCGCCCCGACTTCCAGTCGATGATGTGAAGCACACAAGCCGTGAGGATGGCGCTACCGCCTGACTCACCGTCTTCCATCAGCAGTGGCACCTTGAGACTACCACCCGAGCGGCCAATCTTGCCGACCACGTCATATTCATTCAGCCACGGTTCTCCGGTGCGGGTGTCGCCCAACACGAGTCGCACTTTGCCGCCGGTCTGATACCGAGATTCAAGAACGGTGGCAGCTTGGGGATCCGTTCCCGGGTCAAAGTAGGTCTGCTGGGTCAAGGCTGACTGGGACCACGCCGAAACTGCTTCTTCGTATTTCCTGTACCCGGCGAGTGCCGCGTAGTCGCTCGGGGTGAAAGACAAGTCGGTCCGGTTCAGGCGCTCAGCAATCTGGTTGGCATGGTCGCGGGCATTGTCGAAACCAAAACAACTGTAGCCATAGTCGGTGGCGATCACGTACAGTTTCTGCTCAGGGTTGAGGGTCACCTGTGGGGTTGGGCGTTCCTTTCCCAATCGGGTGTTGTCATGTTGCATACATTACTCCAAAAGAAGCAGGGCGTCGGCCTTGCAGCGCGACGCCCTGAGGGACTTGAGGCCACCTTTCGGGGGCCGATACGATTCATCCGGCCAGCAGCACCTCGGGCGGCTGGTTAATGTGGTGCCGGACCATGCAGTTTCCAGCATGGAACAACTGGTCCAGGTACACCGCTTCCAACAGGCTGTCGGGTACCTTGATGCCCAGTTCAATCAGTTTGTCCGACACCGTGTTGATATCGGTCCAGTCGCGCTGGGGCTCGTGCAGGCTGCTGTAGAGCACGCATTCCTCGCCGACCTGAGGGGCATCCTCATGACTCAGCACTTGCAGAAAAAGATCGTTCAGCGGCCGGTCATAGCCGGCGACCACCACGACTTCATCGCCTTGGTAGCGTGTGCGGACAGAATGCTGACTCACAACGCGTCTCCTGGGGTGTCAAAGACTGGCAAGCCATCAATGACGGCTGAATCGGCATCGAATTTCAGCCAGACGATACCGGCCAGTTCCGCCGCTTCAAAGACGGCCGCCAGGTCGGCTTCCGTTGGAATGTCGTAGCGCGGCGAACCGACGTAAACAAAGCCGCCATGTGCGGTGGGATAGGCATTGACCGAAAGGTCATTGCTGATCAACCTCTGGCGTGTGGTTGGCGTCAAATGCGCACTCGACAGCGCTGCCAGAGGCTCGGCCTGCTGGCGCAAGCTGGTAACAGTGGCTTCATTCATGGGGGCCTCCTTGGGGTTGGGTTGATTGGATCGCGGCCCGGCGGGCACGGGATGGACGGTTGAAGTCCATCCCGCAGGCCCGGCAGCGAAACCAGCGCCGTTGGCCGAGTGGGCCAAGCAAAATCCCAAAGCCCGGACACAGGGGGCAACGGGGTTGTGTGGATGCAGGCATCGTTTCTCCTTCAGAAAATAGAAGGGCTCGCCAGGCCCCTATGAGGCAGCAAGCCCCTCGGGGGAGTAATTTTTTGGTGGGAACGCAGGCCAAGGTGTCAGATCAGGCCACGTTCCGCAAAAGAAAGCACGGTGTCGCCCGCCACGATCAAATGGTCGAGCACGCGCACGTCCACCAGGCTCAGCGCCGTCTTCAGCGTTTGCGTCAAGAACTCATCAGCGCGGCTGGGTTCGGCATGCCCACTCGGATGGTTGTGGGCGATGACCACGGCGGAGGCGTTCCGGGCAATTGCACCTTTGACCAGTTCCCGCGGATAAACGCTGGTCTGGGTCAAGGTGCCCCGAAACATCTCCACCGCTTCGATCAACTGGTGTTGCGCGGTCAGGTACAGCACCAGAAACACCTCATGCTCCAGGTTGGCGCAGTGCAGGCGCAGCCAATCGCGCAGCGCTTGCGGCGAATGCATGACCGGACCGGTACACATCTGAGCCTGCAGGTCACGCAGCAGCAATTCGCGGGCCACGTCAAGTTTGTGGGTCAGCGCCGAATCGTTGGCGGCGACACCGTGGTAGCCAGCTTCGGTGTCACCGACATGGGGTGCGGTATCAAGAAAATCCAGGACCGGAGGCGCGAGCAACTCGCGCACCAGATCGGCGCGGGAAAGAAAGGAAGGATTCAAGGCGTTCTCCTCTATAAACAGAAAAGCGGAAACGCCGATCCCGAGGGGAACAAGGTTCCCGCTCGGGATGCACAGGCCAGGGCATGCGCGGTTGATAAGGCAGGTGTCGACTGCGACGCCGGCCAGAGACCGGATGGGCACTCCGCGATGGAATGCACAGGGATCACCCGCATAGTCTGGCGCGGAGAAGGGCTGCGTTCAAGTGGGGGCGCCACGACACCACCTGCAACTGTCATAAAAGATCGGGTGATTTCGGTGGCGTATGCCAGGGGTCACTTTTCTGGCATCGGCCCTGTTCCATGGACGCGACGTGGCGTTTCAGATGGGGTCGCAATTCACAGTGGAGGGACACTTGCCCGCGACTGGAGTAATGCTGGAAATATCTTTTGAGCTCACCACAAAAATCCAGAGATATGCGGGTCAAATTCGGCCAAGATACCGGCCAAACCCATTTGTTGGGCATGACTATGATTCGACTCAACGACCAGATTCGCTTGACCCGCAAGGAAATCGAAGTTTTTACCAAGATCACCGACATCGAACCGGTGGGCATTCGCACGCTGGGTGACCTGGATGCTTATGTCGCACGGTGCAAAGCGCATTACTGGGGTGTTTCCGAGCAAACGGAGTTCATCCACTGGCTGATTGATCGGGAATATCGCCAGTGCCGCCAGGTTGCATAGCGATTGCGGCCGGAAACTGCTATGGTGCGACTCAAGAGTGCACAACACTTTTTGCGACGGCCTCTGAGAGGAATGCGGAATAGCGATCTTTCTTCATGCAAGTCAAATATCCACAAAATCAGCGGGAAGGCTTGTTTTTCGAGTGCTGGGTAAAGAATAGCGTCTCGAAATACTTTTTCAGTTTGCGCCAATTCCATTTACGGCTCGTCCGCTACGCATTTAGCTCGGATACACGCAAAAGACTCCCTGATTTCAGTCAGTCAGAGTTGATGTGCCAATGGCCCATGGCGACCACCACGGGAGTCATTTTGAATTGCACCCCTTAGCAGTCATTGAACGCTCCTCAATGCTCCCGAGCGAATCGTTGACTTGGCGAATGGGGTTCAACATTCGATCAAAGACATCAGACCTTGACCGAACCATGCCAGTCGCGCCCCTAAAAGAAATAGTGTGCCCATCACGGCAAGGCGGATAATCCTGATTCGAGGCGTCGTGCAAAAACTCGAAGTCAGGGAGAAAGTAAGTGAACAATGCAGAATTTTGGAACCAGACCGTCTTCCTGGCTCTGAACGCCCGCCCGGGAACTGCGCACTGGATGCTGGCTACAGCGGAGGCGGTTGCCAACGGTTTGATTTACTTGATTCCAATCGTGCTAACGGTGCTGTGGTTATGGGGCGGCCATCGCCAGCGGGCGGTCGCACTCAAGGCCTGCATTGTCGCGGGCCTCGGGCTTGGTGCAGGCCAGTTGATTGGACTCACTTGGCCGCACCCACGCCCTTTCATGATCGGGTTGGGGCATACCTGGATGCCGCATGCGGCTGACGCATCGTTTCCCAGCGATCACCTGACGGTGTTCGCCGCTGTCGGTCTTTGCATGCTGCTGGACGGAGAGTTGGTACTTGGTCTCGCGTTGCTGGCGGCGGGGCTGTGTGTGGCGTGGGCGCGGATTTTCCTGGGTGTCCATTTCCCGCTCGACATGTTGGGGGCGGCTGGCATCGCCGCCATCATGTATCTGCTCGTCACGCCGGTCTGGCACCGCATGGGTGGAGGCGCGACCCGGCTCGTTGAGTTGGTGTACGAGAGAGCGATGGCCTGGCCGATCTCTCGGCGCTGGGTGCGTCCGTAGCACGATGGCCAAGGCATTTGTGCCGAGCGACCTTGCGGGCCTGGACGACGCTGAGGTCGGGGCTCGGCGCGACCGGGGCGAAGTCAACCGTGTCGCCGAGCCCAAGAGCCGTGGCGCATGGGCCATTGTTCGTGCCAACGTCTTCACCCGCTTCAATGCGCTGCTGGGTTCACTGTTCACGCTGATGCTGGTGCTCGGACCCTGGCAAGACGCCTTGTTCGGCGGCGTGATTGTCATCAACTCTGTGATCGGTATTGCCCAGGAACTGCGTGCGAAACGGGCGCTCGACCATCTCGCGATGCTGAGCCAGACACGAGCCCTGGTGGTGCGTTCCGGGCGCGCGATCGATATCGCGGCGTCCGAGATTGTCCTCGACGACATCTTCGTGCTTGCTGCAGGCGACCAGGTCCAGGTCGATGCCCTTGTGTTTTCGGCCGAGGAACTCGAACTCGACGAATCGCTGCTAAGCGGCGAGGCCGAGCCAGTGCTCAAGCACGCGGGCGATGAAGTGCTTTCGGGCAGCCTGGTCGTGGCGGGAACGGCGCGCTGTCGCGCCACGCGTGTTGGCGCGGCATCGCATGTGCACCGCCTGACGACAGAGGCGCGGCAATTCAGCCTCGCACACTCCGAGCTTCGCGCCGGTATCAATCGGATATTGCGCTATGTCGCCTGGGCCATTGTGCCGACGGCGGTGTTGCTGGTTGCGAGTCAACTCGGGCTGCGCATGTCTCTGAGCGACGCGCTGCGATTTTCGGTGGGGGGCTTGGTCGCGATGGTACCGGAGGGCCTCGTGCTGCTGACCAGCGCCGCGCTGGCGCTTGGAGCGATCCGGCTCGCGCGCAACCACACGCTGGTACAGGACCTACCGGCGGTGGAGACGCTGGCCCGGATCGACACCGTTTGCCTCGACAAGACCGGCACGCTGACGGAACGCGATCCGGAGCTTGTCCGCGTTGATTGGCTTACCGACAAAGACGTCGGGACCAAAGCGCTCGCAGCACTCGCGGCTGCCGATCCGCATCCGAACACGACGCTGCAGGCGATCGCGCGGGCTTACGGTGACCCGCAGGCCCCGGCCCCCGAGCACGCGGTGCCGTTCTCGTCGAGCCGCAAGTGGGCCGGTGCACAGTTCGCATCGTTGGGCACCTGGATGATCGGAGCGCCCGAGGTCTTACTGCCAGCAAGCGACGGCGATGAAGCGGTGCGTGCACAGGCACAGTCGTTGGCACAAGCAGGGTATCGCGTGCTGCTGCTGGCGCGGACGGACAGCACCATTGCGGCGGAGCGTCGGCCAGAAGCGGTGATCCCGGTCGCTCTGGTTATCCTCTCCGAGCGCGTTCGGCCTGACGCCGCGGAGACCTTGCGCTATTTCAGCGAGCAAGGCATCAGCATCAAGGTGATCTCGGGCGACCACCCCGCCACGGTCAGCCAGGTCGCAGGCCGGCTTGGGATTGCGGCGGCCGATGCCGCCGTCGATGCGCGGGAAATGTCCACAGACCCCGGCGCATTGGCCGAGCTCGCCGTCACGCGCACCGTGTTCGGCCGTGCGACGCCTGAGCAGAAGCGTTCGATCATCGCGGCGCTGCAGGACAAGGGCCATGTTGTCGCGATGATCGGCGATGGCGCAAACGACATTCTTGGCTTGAAGCAGGCCGACGTCGGCGTGGCGATGGGCGCCGGCATGAGCGCCGCGCGCGCGGTGTCGCAACTCGTTCTGTTGGATAACGCGTTCGCGCGACTCCCATCCGTGGTCGCCGAAGGGCGACGTGTCATCGGTAACGTGGAACGGGTCGCGGCGTTGTTCCTGACGAAGACGGTCTATGCCATGCTGCTGGCGTTCGCGGTGGGCCTTGCCGATGTCACGTTTCCTTTTCTACCGCGCCACCTGACGCTGATCGGCGCGCTGACCATCGGCATACCCGCTTTCTTTCTTTCGCTCGAACGCAATGCTGACCGCGTCCTGCCCGGTTTCGTCGAACGTGTGCTTCGCTTCTCGTTGCCCGCGGGCCTCATAGCCGCCGTGGCTACCTTCGGGGCCTACAGCCTTCTGGGTGGCGTTCTCGGCGCAAACGTTGCCCAAGCGCGCACCGGTGCTGCGGTGGCGCTGTTCGCCATAGCGGTATGGATTGTCGGGCTGGTTGCGCGCCCGCTCACCGCGATGCGGACGGGCCTGATCGTAATCATTTGCGTCGCATTCGCGGTGATATTGAGGCTGTCGCCTTTGCGTCTATTTTTTGCACTCGAGCCTCTGCACGCCATGATGTGGATCGGCGTGGCCGGCATCGTCGCGGTGGCGGGCGGCCTGGCGCTGTGGAGCGTTTCCGTCCCGGCACGCAGGACGCTTCTCCCTTCGACTATCCCCCGATTCAAGATGCGCGAGATGGTTGCCTGGTTGTTGAGCCGAGGATCACCCAAGTGGTTTCTCATGACGGCGGCGGTGCTTGTTCTCGGTGGTGCGTGGCTGTTCCTCGGAATACTTGAAGACGTGGTCAGCCGCGATCCGCTCGTGGAGGTCGACGCGTTCGTCTACGAGGTCGTCCGGACCCTGCGGACACCCAGCGGCGACAGCTTCCTGGTTGCGGTCACCGAACTCGGAGACGTCCAGGTCGTACTGCCGGTCATCCTGGTTGCTCTGGGCTGGTTTATCGCACACCGGTTCTGGCGCACTGCCATCTATTGGCTTGCGGCGGTCGGCGTGGCCGAGGCCTTGGTGAAGGTCATCAAACTCGCGCTGCACCGCCCCCGGCCCGGTGCGTCGTATGCCGGCATTGAGCAGTTCTCCTTCCCGAGCGGTCATGCTACGCTGACCGTTGTTGTCTACGGCTTTCTCGCATTCTTGCTGTCTGTGCAAGCTTCCCACAGGCTGCGCGTCTCTATCGCGACTGCCACTGCGTTGCTCATCGGTGCGGTCGCGTGGTCCCGGCTCTATCTGGGAGCACACTGGATGTCAGACGTCGTGGGTGGTTTGAGCTTTGGTACGGCCTGGATCGCAGCTCTCGCAGTGGCGTATCTCTATCAACGCCACGAAGCGCTGAATACCCGAAGCCTCGTCACGGCCGTGCTTGTGACCTTCGCCGTTGCAGCCACGGTCCATGTGGCTACCAGCCACGCAGTCGATCTAGTTCGCTATGCACCCGTGCCAGTAGGTAATAAATGAAGCAATCCGGAGCACAATGTGAGCATTTTGGTTGGCCATCGCCATTGCGGAGAATCCTAATAAGCGCATACGGCATTAGCTTAAACGTCGCTATACGCTACGAAAAATTGGTGCGCAACTTCTTTGGCGCGCCCTGTCTCGCTTGCGCCTATATCTGGCTGGCTTGATTGTTAACACGTCTCATTCAATTTCTAATTCATTGATGTAATAATATCCCCATCAACCCTGATGGAAAAAGTCATGTCGCGTCCTGCCAGCGGAGATGATCGAATATTGATGAAAGCCCGCGAGGCCATCGCTTCGGCGCAGACGGTGGAACAGTTGCGTCAGGCGCAGGCGGTTGTGTTGCCACTGGACTATGCGATGAGCTTGGCCGACACGGCCCAGGTTATTGGCGTGTCACCGGGTTGGGCCTGTCAACTGCGTCGGCGCTTTATTCATGGACACAAAGCAGGAGCGCCAGATGCGCCCACCGCGGGCGGGCGCAAACGCCAGAACATGAGCCTGGAAGAAGAGCGTGAGTTTCTGGCGCCCTTCCTGGAGCAAGCCGCCACGGGTGGCGTGCTTGTAGTCGGCCAGATTAAAGCGGCGCTGGACAAGCGCTTGGGGCGTGAGGTGGCGCTGGCCTCAGCCTACAACCTGCTGCATCGCCACAACTGGAGAAAGCTCGCGCCCGACAAACGCCATCCTCAAAGTGACCCGCTGGCTCAGGAGGAGTGGAAAAAAAACTCCCCGAAGCGCTCGCCGAAATCCGCCAAGGCTGGGCACAAGGCAAAACCGTCAAGCTAAATACGAAGGGACTCCCCACTTTCCGGCAACGGCATCAAGTGCCAAGATTGGTTTATTGGAAAGTCAATCTATAACCTTTGAAAGGGGAAGTCCCATGAGCGAGATTACACGAGTCGGAGTGGATTTGGCAAAATCTGTGGTCCAGGTAAACGCCGTTGATGCTGGTGGAAAACTTGTCACCAACCGGCAACTCAGTCGAGACAAGTTTCTGCCGTGGTGTGCGCAGCTATCGCCAGGCTGCTTGGTGGCGATGGAGGCCTGTGGTGGATCCCACCATTGGGCCCGCAAACTAATTGCTTTGGGCTTGAATGTAAAAATCATCGCGGCACACTTGGTGACACCTTATCGGCTGCAGGGCAAAGGTGGCAAGAATGACGCCAATGATGCCGCAGCCGTTTGCGAAGCAGCGTCCAGACCGAACATGCGTTTTGTACCGGTCAAAACCACGGTTCAACAGGGCATTTTGTGCGTGCACAGTTTGCGCGAGGGGTTAAAGGAAGAACGCACAGCGAGTATCAATCGCATCCGGGGCATGCTGACTGAGTTCGGCCTGGTGGTGTCCAAGAGCCCGGAAAAATTGCGTGAGAAGTTGACCGAAATGTTGGAGGATGCCAGTAACGATCTATCCGGATTGGCGCGACTGGTCGTTCAAGAGGCCTATGACCATTGGAAAGATATCGACAAGCGCATCGAATGGTGCGATGAACGTATCAATGCGCACGTCAAGGATGATGCGCAGGCCAAGGCTGCCAAAGAGCTTGTGGGAGTTGGCTCGGTGACGGCTTCGGCTGTGGTGGCGACAGTCGGCGACTTTAATCAGTTCAAGAATGGTGCGCAGTTTGGCGCTTGGTTGGGGCTGACGCCCAGGCAAAACTCCAGCGGAGGGAAGAATAGTCTTGGCGGCATCACCAAGCGCGGCAACATGTATCTGCGCATGTTGCTGATTCAGGGTGCTAAATCGGCGGTGATGACAGCACATATGCGCAGTGACCCCATATCAAAGTGGCTGTTTCAACTGCGTGAAAAGTCAGGCTGGCAAAAGGCGGCTGTGGCGATGGCGAACAAGAATGCACGCATTCTGTGGGCCATCATGACTAAAGGGTGTCGTTTTGACCCCAGGCATGTGAGTGTCAAGCCAGCTGGTCCGGCAACAGCAATGGCATAGTTGGCTCGGTAGGTGTATTTCTGCAAGACGTGAAATTGAAGATGCAGTAAACAGGTCAGACCGGCGGCGGGCAAGCTCG
This sequence comes from Rhodoferax ferrireducens, assembly GCF_003347515.1. Taxonomy (GTDB): domain Bacteria; phylum Pseudomonadota; class Gammaproteobacteria; order Burkholderiales; family Burkholderiaceae_C; genus Rhodoferax. The sequence continues at coordinate 97,541 of NZ_QEII01000322.1, forward strand.
ATGAAACATCGGGGATTGCATTGGCAAATACCCGTAAGCTAAATGGAGCCCCGCCGAGCGGTTCGTATCTGGGTCAGCACAATAAGTGCAACAAGGCCGTCTGTAAATGTGCAGTCTGTTCCTCGTTTATCCGCCCCTTCAACTAACGCGAATGTAGAAAACCGTAATCAAGAGAAAATCGATATGAGTGCTTGACAGCGTGAGGAGTCCCTGTAATGTTTCAAGACGAGGCGCGCTTTGGACGCATCTCGGACGTGCGCAGGTGCTGGGCTCCCAAGCCACTACGCCCAGTCTGCCAAGGCATGCTGACACACGAATACACCTACGCCTATGGCGCAGTGGATGTCTGCACTGGCGAGCTCGACAGCCTGATCCTGCCGCACGTCAACACCGCTTGCATGCAGTTGTTCCTGGACGAAGTCTCGGCACGCCATCCACAGGATCGCATCATCATGGTGATTGACGGTGCGGGCTGGCATCGCAGCGATGCGCTCAAAGCACCAGAAAACATCCACTTGCTGAAACTTCCACCCGACGCGCCCGAGCTCAATCCGATAGAGCACGTATGGGATGAACTGCGTGAGAAATTCTTTCACAACCGAGTCTTCAAGAGCCTCGATGCTTTGGAAGATCACTTGTCGATAGCGCTGAAAACAATGGAACTCGACCCCAGCACTGTAGGTTCCATCGTATCCTGGCCCTGGATCATTGGTGCATTTTTAACTTCATTTGTGAATTAGAAATGGAATCAGTAGCCTGGACTCCGTGCTCAGTCGTAAAAAAAAGGGCCTGCACGTCCCGAAGGAAAGGGCAGGCGCCAAGGGGGCGTGACGAGGCACACGCCGATGTGGGTCTTCAAGCGACTTTGAGCATCAGGCCGAATAACTGCCCGATGCGCGAGGCATCGCCCGATTGCAGGGCGTGGCAGGCGTTGCTCACGACCGGGTGTACCGCCACATCGACATCATCTGCCGCGTTCACACTGGCCAGCACGGTGCCGTTAGGTGTCAGAACTTTGAGGGCGCCTCTGCCATTGGTCCAGCTGGCTTCGACTACACAGTCGGTGCGCGTATCCAGCCGGTCGCAGACCCACTGGACGCCGGTGTCGAAAGCGTCAAGGGTGACGACATCCTCCAGATCACCGCACGCACGGTCATAAAAGAAGACCTTGTACACCACAGGCTCCAGCGCCTGTATTTCATCAAGACGCAAGTCCGGCATCAGCAGGACTGGCGTATCGCTTTTACTTGCCGGTGTCACCATCTGGTCTTGCGCCAGGCGATCCAGCTTCAGCAACAGGGCATCAGCGTGACTGCGGTCTTCCAGCACAAGCATGGTGCGCATGGCGAGGATCTCCTGCGTCATCAGTCGCAATTCCTGGACGATGGCGCGTTCGGCGCGTGCCTCGATGGCACGCAGGGTATCAGCAATGGAAGTCATGGATGAACTCTTTTCATGAGGGATGCCGCCAAGCCCCAAGGCAAGTCGACGGGAGGGGCTGACGTGCAGCCCACGGGTGTTGACAACTCAGGCCGCCTTGCGGATGGCCGGGGGGAGGACCGAATCACCGGCCTGTGCGGTCGTCGCGGCGGGGTCTGACGCGAGCCCCGTTTTTTGCTGACGGAAGTCCGCCTGCGCGGTGGCGAAGGTGGACTCCTGGGCCAGTTGCCTGGTTTTGGCCATGGCAGGCTCTTTGCCGATGTCCTTGCCGGTCTGGGGCAAACACTCGGCAACGATGTCGCCGCCCTGGCGCAGACTGCGGCGCAATGCGCTCGGCCATTCCAGGAACAGCTGTGTGAACAGCCCACTGCACAACCAGCGGACGAACAGTCCGATCCGTTTGTTGCGCGCCTGCCAGGCCTTGTGCGTGCGCAAGGATTCCTTGCAGCCCAGGTAAAGAGCCAGATGGGAACGCTTCATGTCTGGATCGGAATCCAGTTGGGCCAGTACTTCGGTGGCGAGGGCAAGATCATTGCCAACCCGCTTGTAAAAGCTGACCCATGCTCTTTCTTCCTCGTGCTCGATGCTGGAGCGCTTCGCGCGAGGAGGGGGTTTCTCAAGGGACATGGTGTTTCTCCAGATGAAAGAGGGAACACCTTTTCCCCAGTGGGGAGACGGTGGACTCCCCGAGGGTTTGCAAAGATACGTGTCACTGATAAGCTCAGTGACAACACAGGAAAGGCCCACACCATGCTTCGTGCAGGCAAGGCGGTACGGTTCACGCCCAACGAAGTCGAGGACTACCGATCACTCGGTATCGACTTCGCCGGGACGCGAACGCAGGACGACGTCGAACAGGCGCTGGGCCGCTGGGCTCAGACCCTGGTCGATGAACGTCCTGATCTGCTGCACAAGATCGTCCTGGAGATGGCGAAGGTCAAGGGCGTGCGACCGCCCTCAGCGCTGGACCTGGTGGTCAACGCCGTGCCTGCTGCCGGTTCTCCCGGGCAATCCTGATCCAGCGGTCGGCAATCTGGTCCAGGTAGACCAGATCGTCGGACTCGATCTCGCCAGACTTCCTCAGCCGGGCGATCACTTCCTTGACCAGTTGAGGGTCATCCTTGGCGAGTTGAATCGCCATGGTCACGACGCGCTTGCGATAGATACTGGCCAGCATGGTCAGGCTACCTCCGCGCAGGTTTCAACGACCGACGCGATTCGTTTGGAGACGAAGGGATACGGCCTTAACAGCGCGGCTACCAATGGCTTGCGAATCGTGAGCATCCGGGCACGCCCGGACCCTCCCAGCAGCACACCAAGGGGGCGCGTTTCTCTCGTCACAAGGACTGCGAACATGGTGCTCTCCTTCAGGGTAAGAAGGGGAACACCCATCCCCGGCAGGGAACTTGGAGTTCCCCGTTCGGGAATGCTCGGGCCGAAGACGGCCGAGCGACTGGGTGGCGACACCTGGCGGTGTGCCATGAAAACGAAGATCCACAGCTCTTACGAACCGAGACCTTCTATCGATGCCTGTCCGCAGTGACACACAAGATGTCACCGCGCACGACATTCCATGCCATCGAAACCGGAGCTTCAATGGCAAGCGCAGTGTTCAGCCTGGGGCTGAACGGATCACGAGGCCATGTGCACGAAGTGCGTGGCCTAACCGAGTCAAAGAAGACCGGCATTTTTCAGAGGCAGGTAACGACTGCGACGCCAGTCAGGCTGGACTTCAGGAGGAACGGATTCCCCGATGAAGGCTGTGCGGACGCGATGTCCACGGATAGCCTTTGCATTGTCGGATAGGACGACGCACCCGTTCAAGCTTCGACAGTCACGCTGTGATGGCTTGCCCCCGCAAACGCCTGACAGTTTGGATGGTTTGACGTGGCAATTTCAGGCAACTGCCTGTCAGCGTCAAAGCAGCATTTGGGCAACTGGATGTACGTGCCTGAGCCAGCAGCGTTTCAGCCCCGGTCTATGACTTTGCTATACGCTGAAATGAACGCCATGGCGCGAAGGGCGGAGTGATGTGCCTTGACAAACCACGATCTTTAAGATATCTTTAAGATATCCAAATCAAGGAGGCCTCAATATGAACAAGCGTAGCTCTGCCAACCAAATCGCGTTCCGCTACCGTACGGTAGACAGCAGCACCGGCGTGACGCGCGAAACAGCAAAACGCGTGGCGGAACGATTGGGCGTTGATGAAACCCAGGCCATCCATATGGCCTTGCACGAAATGGCAGTCAAGTTGCTGCCGCAGTATGAGGCCGATGATGCTCCGCTGACGGTGGCCCAAGTGCGCCAGATCAAGAAGCTTGTTCCGCAGGGCAAGAAGCGTTCAGTGCGATCCAGCCTGTTCGAGGTGGCGTTGGCATGATGCATCAGTGGTGGGACGAGCCCACTGCTGGCGAGATTGTGTGGTGCCACTTCCCCGATGACGTCAACCCACGCCCGAAGCCACGGCCAGCGCTGATTCTGGCAGTATTTGACGACGATGCACCTCAGTTCGAGGTTCGTGTCGCCTACGGCACCAGCCAGCGCACAAGCACCTTGCACCGAGGCGAATTTTCCATCCTGCGTGACCGCAATCCGGTGGCCTATAGCGCTGCAGGCCTCAGCTACGATACCAAATTTGATTTGAAACCAGCACTCGATCTGCCGTACACGACCGAGTGGTTTTCGGTGCCGCCCGCCGCGCCGCACGGCCAGACGCCGAAGCTTGGCACGCTGCACCCTTCGCTGGTGCGAGCCGTGCAGGCCGCATTTCAGGCGGCGACCAGGTGAACTGGTGCCTGACCTTGTGATCGACGATGGTGCTGGCGAATTAAAGAAGCAAAGAACCCGACACCCGGCTTTGCCGGGGATGGTTATTTGATGTATCTCATAGTGAGTCCTCGACATGTTAAAACACACTTATCGGCGTACTAGCGATTGCAGCACCACAACAATAAAATTGATGCCGGACTGCTCGGTAAAATCGTTCTCGCCCGTTTTCTGGAGTTACCGCTGCGGGCTTTCGACCTTCTCGTCACCCGAACGGAGTCCTGTGCCGAGTTTGCCGCTTTGCGTCCCTGGGTGACCGTGGGTCAATTGGAAGGCGCACAGGTGGCGCACCATGCGGCCCACACCCCTCAAGCCCAAGCCTCCCCGGTTCTGGGGGTGATTCGCGAGGCAAGCTGGGGTCTGATGTTCATCTACTACCGCGACAGCTACGCGCGGGAATACCGATTGGATGAGGAGGGTGTGACCAACCTGATGTCCGACCCGGACTTCCCCAGGGAACAGGCGAACTTATTGCGCCGGTTGCGCCTCATCAATACCCGGAACCGGCTCACCCACGCGCTGATACAGGCCGTGCTGGCATCGCAAGCGACTTATCTGCGCTCCGGGCTGGGCTTGGCGCTCTTGCCTTTGACCCAAGCGGAGATTTCTACCCGGCTGCGGTCGGAATCGACTCTTTCCGTGGTCGCAGATCCAGGCCGGATTTCCCGGTTAGTGCGCGTATTGTCTATCGCGCTGCCGAATGGCGAAGCGGTGCCATTGGGCAGACTTTTCCCGAAGCCGCGGCAGGTTCATTGTCATTTTGTGGACCATGTGATCAAAAGGGAAAAGGCTTGGATACTCCAAGGGGTGTTGTGCGAGCCGCTGACAGACGAAGCCATCGCTGCCATCCTCAAGCGCGAATACGGCATTCGTTTGTCGCGGCGCACGGTGGCCAACATCCGACACGACCTGGCGATTCCCGATTGCCGGAGTCGCAGTCAGCGGATGAACTATCTGGCGGCGACCGAGGGGTTTTCCACACTGGTACCACTGACCCTTCAAGCACTGCGGACTGTGGTTCCGGCCCAGCCGGGGGTGTACGAAATCCGGGCAACTTTAGGCTCGCCCGTGAGTGAAACAAAAGAGGGATGCCTTGAGAAAAGCGCGCCGCCGGGGCCGCACAGCGTGGTGTACATTGGCTCGACCGGGGATTTGCGCAAGCGTTTGGGGGATCACCTGCGGGGGAGTAGTGATAATGTGCTACTTTACAAGCACCTCGTAGACGGTGCTGCTCGGGTGCGATTTCGTCTGATCAGCGAAGGCTGGCGCTGGGCGGAGCGGGATCTGTATCGGGTATTTTGCGAAACCTTCGGCATGCCGCCGCCGTGCAACCGAATGAGCCCGTGAGAATTGGAAAGCGGTAAATGGGGGTGCACCAGCGTCTGGGGCAAAAAATATAAACGCGAATTAACAGGAATGGGCCATATCGTGGAACAAATATTGCGCAAGCAAGCAAGCAAGCAAGCAAGCAAGCAAGCCTGACCTCCCTTTTGCCGTCTGCAGCCCCATAGCGGGAACCGGACGATGAAAAATCTCTCGAACGAGGCCGTCGCCGCGCTGGCCCGTGCGATCGGGATCGACGCACAAGAGATCACCCAGCGCAAGGCATTCCTGAAGTTCGACGAAACCGATGTCAACTTGCTCACGGAATTGCACGCACGTCTGCACGATGTGTCGCAGCACTTCGTGGACGACTTTTACACCCATCTCATCAAATTCGAGGAAACCCGCCGCTTCGTCCCGGATTCACCTTCCCTTGAGCGCCTGAAGCGCTCCCAGGCGACCTACTTCGACAGCCTGACCGCCGGCGACTACGGCCCCGAATACGTTCTCCAACGCCTGCGCGTAGGCGTCGTCCACCAGCGCATCGGACTCGAACCCAAGTGGTACCTCGGCGCCTACAGCAAGTACCTCGTTGGGCTGCTGCCCGAGCTGTGGCGCTTACTTGGCGACGACCCGGAAAAGTTTCTCGCCACCTACCACGCGCTGCAGAAGATTGTGTTCCTGGACATAGGGTTTGCCCTCGACACCTATATGCAAGCCGGCCGGCATACTATTCTCGGCCTCAAGCGCTACGCCGAGAACATCATTGCGAGCCTGCCCGCCGGGCTGATCGTGGTGAACGACACCCTCAAGGTGCGAAGCATCAACCGCTCCTTCCGCGAAATGTTCGGACTGAAAAACGGAGAAGACGTTTGCGGGCGCGAACTCGAAGACATCCTGCCGCTACCCGATCTACGCCAACAGGCACAAGCCGTCCTCGCCAGCGGGATGGCCTTGCGCGGCATTGACGTCGCGCTGGGTGAAAAATGGCTGCGACTCACCATCACTGGAATCCGGCTTGCAGAAGAAGAAGAAGAAGAAGAAGAAGAAGAAGAATTGCTGGTCGTCGTGGAGGACATCACCGAGCTTAAAGTCCAGGCGGCTCATATTGAGCAACTCGCCTTTTATGATCACCTGACCGGCCTGCCCAACCGGCGACTGCTGCATGACCGGTTGCAACAAGCACTGTCATTGGGCACGCGCAACCATCTCTACGGTGCTGTGCTGATGCTCGATCTGGATAATTTCAAACGCATCAACGATACCCGTGGCCATGATGTCGGTGACCGCCTGCTGGTGGAAACAGCACTGCGCATCCAGTCCTGCGTGCGCCAGGCCGACACGGTCGCCCGTCTGGGTGGCGATGAGTTCATCGTCGTGCTGGTTGATTTGAGCGCGGATGAAGCGCAGGCCGCACTGCAGGCGGAGGGAGTCGGCAAAAAGATTCTGGCAGCCATCAACCAGCCTTGCATGCTGGCAAACCAGCTTCACCACAGTTCTGCCAGCATGGGGCTGTGCCTGTTTCTGGGTCAAAACGCCACTCTCGATGAGCTGCTCAAACGTGCTGACAGCGCCATGTACCAGGCCAAAAGCAGCGGGCGCAATACCCTGCGCTTTTATGACCCGCAAATACAGGCCTCACTGGAAACACGCATTTCACTGGAGTCCGAACTGCGCAACGCCCTGGCGGGCAGTCAACTCAAGTTGTACTACCAGATACAGATAGACAACACGCAGGGTGTCCTGGGCGCCGAAGTGTTGCTGCGTTGGCAACACCCCCAACGCGGCCTGGTATTGCCCGATCAGTTCATTCCAATAGCGGAAGAAACAGGACTCATCCTGCCGATTGGCGAATGGGTATTACGCACAGCGTGTGAGCAGCTGAAGGTCTGGGCGACTGACCCGGTGACAGAAAAATTTGTGCTCGCGGTCAACGTCAGTGCCCGCCAGTTTCGTCAGTCTGATTTCGTCTCCATGGTGTGCCAGATATTGGCGCAAACCGGCATCAACCCGGAAAAACTCAAGCTGGAACTGACCGAGAGTCTGGTGCTGCACAACGTGGTTGACACCATCGCCAAGATGAAGGCATTGAACCAGCAGGGCATCCACTTTTCAATGGATGACTTTGGCACCGGTTATTCCTCGCTGTCGCAGCTGACGCTCTTGCCCATTCAACAACTCAAAATTGACAAGAGTTTTGTCAGCAACATTGACACGAACCACAACGACGCCATCGTCGTACAAACCATCATTGGCATGGCCAACAACCTGGGGCTGCGCGTGATTGCCGAAGGCGTGGAAACGCAGGAGCAGCGCGCCTGCCTTGAACGTTTTGGCTGCCAGACCTACCAGGGCTATCTGTTCGGCAGGCCCGTGCCCTTGCGCGAATTTGAAAAACTGGCCATGCAGGGCATCACTGCCTAAAAAATGTGAGCCACGCAAAGCGGGCAAAGAGGTGTGTTGATTTTTATTGGTAATCAAAAGGGGAAAATGTGAAAACTGCAGAAGCAAGAAAAGACACGGGCAACGACGTAGTCGGGGAAAAGAAAAAAGAAATCAGTTGGCTTGCGGTGGCCGCTTCCTTGGTGTCTATCGTCGCCGTTACGCTGGCGTTGCTGGGCTACGGTGTCTCGCTGGCGGCAGAGAATTTGTTCGGGATTCCACACGCGGCCATGTTTGATTCCGCCTTCGAACTGATAGATTTGGCGAGTGCTGCCGTCCTTCAAATCATTCCAGCCATCGGCCAAGCGTTGACCCAATGGGCGTTCTACGTCAATCTTTATCGGGCGCAGTGGCCGACCGTTATTCTGGCCGTGGCTGCAGTGTTGTTCATGGCCGTGGTTGGTTGGTACTGGCCTGATTTACGGTCTAACCTGGTCAAGGCTTACTCTGGTAAAAAGACAAACGATCTAAACGGGGGCCGTTCGGCAGTTCAATATTGGTTCATGCATGCCCTGATGATGCTGTTCATTTTCTTGTCGCCACTTTTTGCGTTGCTGGGCGTTGTGGTGATTGTGTTTGGTTTGGCACTTCTGGCCATGGTGCCGATCATGGGGATGACTGCAGGTGAGGCCTATGTGAAAGAGTGGGTTCTCGATCCCGATCATTGCGCGTTGAGTTCTGATTGGAAAAATCGACAGCAGGGACATCACGTCAAAGGCAAGCCCGGAGCTGTGTGTGTAGCGATCACGAAAGATGGCAAGAACGTAGCCCGTGGCCGCGTCGTGTTCTCCACCTCGAAAACTGTGGTGTTGTTTGACCCGAAGAGTGGACGGACTCAACGCGTGCCAATTTCCGACGCAGTGGTCGAGGTGGTTGATGATCTTTTGGGAAGCGTTGCCAGCGAAGCCAAGGTCGAGTCAGAAGGCTCCTGAGAAACAGGCCACACCTCGTGCGCTAACCCCAACGATCCGAGCCCATCCAAAGGCGTGTTCCTGTTCGTCGGTCCCAGCGGCATCGGCAAAATCGAAACCTCGTGGGCTGACGTGCTTCGCGTGAAAGAAAAAACTTGCCGCCATCAAAAACATGAGTGATTTCACGCTGCATTCTCGAGTTTTGCTTGATTTTTAGGCAATCCATCCGCATCGTTATCTGACGCGGGCTGCCTGCATGCTGCGGCTTGCTTGTCCACAGGAAATGTGGATAAACAAGCGCTAAAAAGACCCCCAATTGTCTTTACGCATGTCGATCAAGCCTGCGGTCGCACCTCTTCGGCATCGACCTTTGCGCTGCCCGCTTCAGCTTTGTCTGCGTATTCCAGTGAATACCGCCACTCATTTCCGTCCAAACCATACCAGTCATTCCAGTGCAAGGCAGTTCACCTGTTTCAGTGCAAACTCTACGATGCTAAATAAGCCCAAGGCACGAAAACTGGATATCTTGAATGATTCCGAATAACAAAAGCCGGGAGATGATGTGTTTCCGCCGACGTCATCTTGGGGGGCAACCGGGATAAGGTCAGAAATCGCACATAAGCCTTTTGATTATTTAAAACATGTTTGCTATTCAAAATTTGACCATAAACTTTCACCGGTGAAAGTTTGCCCGATATATTGAGGTCGGACAAAAGTGCCATTCTCAACCTATTTCTAGACGGCACTACTACTGCTTGGCTAAATTTTCCCAAACAACCATCTGAGTGAGAAGGCGGACCTCAAGGTCGTGCGTGACAATCTGGGACATGCCAATGTCAGTACCACCAGCCTCTATATTGGCATACCGAGAACAATGCCCGCCATAATGTTACGGTTGCCGTGCACTGTGTTGGATGGCACACCATGAAACGCAGGGCGCTTTTACGAGCCCTAACTCAAAGCCTCATGTCCATTAAAAAGCAACTTTTCCCATCAAAATTGGCACTTCACAAATAATTTTGTCATCGATGTACAAATACGAAGACACCTTAATTTCCCCGACCGGTTTGCGATACACGTCAAAGGAAAACGGGTCCCCCTTTCAGGGCATGGGTGGCATGGGAGAAACAATGAGTTGCATCAAGTGCGGAGTTCACAAGCTGCGCAAAAACGGGATGATCAAGAGGTATTTGAACTCGCCCATGTTTTTTTGTTGTGACTGCAAGCCAAAAACTGACAAAAAGTAACTTCCCAGAAGCAGGAAGTCAATTTGTCATGTGGCAGATTGAAGATGTCGCCGGGGCAAAAAAAACCCGACGCGAGGCCGGGTTGGAACGCCTAATCTTGCGATCACGCGCCCGCGCAGGGAGGTGACACGGGGGTGCAAAACACCAATATGGATTTTAGGCGTTTGCTTGCAGAAAAATTCACACCATATTTCTATTTGCGAATTAGACGGCGTAAACGAAATCCGAAGTCTCTCATAGTATGAAAAGTCGAATTATCCCGTAATTAATCAATTTTCAAACAACGCCAGCAGCCGTGGGAGTAAAAATAGACCCTCATCGCCTTTCAGCCATGGGGGTCCATTCAATCAAGCCACCTGTCGCACCTCTTCGGCATCGACCTTCGCGCTGCCCGCCTCATCCTTGTCAAGGTCAAGCTGCTTGAGCAGCTCTCGCTGACGGGCGAGGAGATTTACCAAACCACCCTCGTACTCGAACGGCCGGGCCAGTTCCAGCCGGATGTCTTCCAGCCGTTTGCGCCGCACCTCCAACTGCCCCAGCGCGTCGGCGTGGTGTTTGGTCACCGATTCCAGCGCTGCCAGCAGGCCTGCCACGAGGGCCGGCCCCGTCTGGTAGGGCTCGGCGTTGTACAGGCAATGGCCTGCCAGGTACAGGTTGGGCACTTCCTCGCCGTGAGCAGCCAGGATGCCCAGGTCGAAGCCAGCAAAGCGGCCAATCACCCGCTCCATCATCCGAATGGAGGTACGCACCTCTTCTTTGGCTGCCTTCACCAGACCTCGCAGGGCATCCCCGACGGCATCCGGTCCGGCGATGGGTCGTCCCGCCAATTCCATCGCAATGCCTTGCATGGTTTGCGGCTCAACCCTGGCCACGTCCTGGGTAGACAACGCTATCTTCTTCTCCAGGGCCTCGATCATCATGGGCAACCGACCCACTTCGCTTTCATTGGCGTAGCGCTGGTTACGCCACAGCGAGAACAGCGTTGAGAGCTTGGCCACTTCGGCATCCACACCGGCCTTTTCGATCACCAGCGGATTGCCGGAAGCCAGGGCTTTCACCTCGGCATACGACAGGGTCGCTAGTTCCACGTCCTCCAGCGAGCGGATGCCCTTGTCGCCCTTCATCACCTGGGCAATGAAGCGTGCCTTGGTCTCCAGCGTCTGCCAGAGGTAGGCATCGAAGCTTTGTTCAGTCACGTACCTGAATATCTCCACCTCCTCGCATTCATTGCCCTGGCGCAAAATGCGCCCCTCTCGTTGCTCGACGTCACAAGGACGCCAGGGCGCATCGAGGTGGTGCAGGGCATACAACCGTGTTTGCACATTGGTGCCAATACCCATCTTCGCCGTCGATCCGAGCAGCACCCGGACCCGTCCCTCACGCACCGCCTTGAACAGCGTCGCCTTCTGGACGTCGGTGTCGGCGTCGTGCACAAAGGCGATGTCCTTGTCAGGCAGGCCTGCATCGATCAGCCGTTGCCGCAAATCGTCATAGACGCTGAACCCTTTACCCCCCTTGGGCGATGAAAGATCGCAAAACACCATCTGGGCACCACGGAAGGTGGACGTCCTGCGCCAGATGTCCATCACCTCACGCACACAGGCTGCCACCTTGCCCTTGGTATCAAACTTGGCCAGCGGTGCCACCAGCCGGAAATCCAGCGCAGCCTTGCGACCGTCCGTGGTGATCGCCAGCATGTTGTCGTCCTGCGGCTTCACATCGCCATTGCGGATGGCCTCCGCCCGCAGCACCAGTGTTTGCACAAAAGCTTTCAGTGCCTTGCTGGCCGGGCAGGCCATGATGCGTGGCTTACCGCCTCTCAATGGTGGCACCGGCAAGTTCAGCATCTCGGCTGTGCGAATGTCGGCCACTTCGCCGAACACCGCCATCAGCTCCGGCACGTTGATGAAACGCGCAAACCGCGTGTGCATGCGGTAGCCGCTGCCGTCCGGCGCGATCTCAAGTGCCGTGACGCTCTCCCCGAAGGTGGCGGCCCAGGCATCGAACTGCTGCAAGCCCAGTTCCTCCAGGCGATTGGGCTGCAGGTAGCGCATCATGGTGTGGATCTCCGCCATGGTGTTGGCCACCGGCGTTGCGGTGGCGAATACCACCCCACGCTGCGCATGGCCATGGATCTGCATGGTGTAGCGCGTCTTCAGGAACAGATCGAAGGCGCGTTCCGAGCTGGTCAGCGGCAGGCCTGCGACACGGGTCATCTTGGTGAACCGGTACAGGTTCTTATGTAAATGCGCCTCGTCCACGAACAGACAGTCAATGCCCAGCAGTTCCCAGGTAAGGAGGTCATCCTTCTTCTGGTCCGCCAGCAGCCGTTCCAGCCGGGCGGCCCAGTTCTTCTTCATCGCCTCCAGTTGCTTGACGATCCGGTTGGACTTGTCGTTGCTCTTTTCGGCGCGTACGGCCATTTCCAGCTCATGAATGATCTCCTTGATAAAGCCTTCCGTGAATTGCGGCGACATCTTGATGCGCTCAAAGCTTGAGTGCGTGATGACCACCGCGTCCCAGTTGCCGGTGGCGATGCGCGACACCAGCTCGCGCCGACGGTCGCCTTCCAAATCCTCCTTGCTGGCCATCAGCACCGACGCGTTCGGGTAGAGCCGAACAAATTCCGCCGTGTATTGCGCCAGCATGTGGTTCGGCACCACATGGCAAGGCTTCGTGATGAAACCCAGGCGACGCAGCTCCATGCTGGCGATCACGCACACTGCCGTCTTGCCCGCACCGACCACGTGGAACAGTCCGGTGTTGCCCGACTGCACGATGCGCCAGACGGAATCCAGCTGGTGCGGGTGCAGCGTGAAACAGCGGGAGAACCCCGGCAGCTTCAGGTGGGAACCGTCGAACTGCCGTGGCCGGGTGGCGTTGAACAGCTCGTTGTAGATGCGGCACAGCCTTTCTCGCCGTGCCGTGTCCTCGAAGGCCCAGTCAGCAAAGCGGTCCTTGATCAGGCCCAGCTTCTCGCGCGCGGCCAGTGTCTCCCCCGGGTTGACGACATACCTGTCGGTTTCGGGGTCCGGGTCGCGTACCGTGGGTACCTGCACGTTCAGCGCGCATTGCACCAGCTCCATCGCGTTCATCCGGGATGTACCGAATTCCTGTGTCACTTTCACGTTCTGGCGCGCTGTCCAGTCGTTGTAGCGCACCGACCAGGCACCGGCCTCGGCCGAATAGCTGACCTCGCAGTCCTGGAGTTCCAGCACGTCTTGCACGAAGCCTTCGACGTCCATGGCTGGAATCCATACCGCACCTAGGCGCGGCTCGATGGACGCTGGCGGCAGGTCTTCGGGTTGCACCTGTTCCAGCGCGTTGATATTGCGCCGGTAGGCGCTACCCGACATCACGGCTTGCTTGAGCTTCGCTTTCACGTTGCCCGACAGGTAGGCGTCGGTAGTTTTCCAGTCAGCGTCCGCCGGGTCGAGAAAGACCTGTCCGGCTTCAGCCAGCGCCTGCAGCACCGCGTCTTCAGGCGCGGCGAGCAACCCGGCCATGTAAGCTGGATCGACCCGGCCGCGCCATTGGATGGAGGCTGCCAGCGCTTCGGTTGGCTCTCCCGCCGTGGTCGGCTCCATCACCCGTGTCAGCGTGCGCCGCGTAAACAGCGCCGCCTTCTTGGCGCTGTCCGACTCTTCGTCGTAGTGCTCCAGCGACAGCAGCAACGGGTAATCCGGGTCACGCCGGAATGCCAATGCATTGGCCCGGGTGCTCAGGCAACCGTATTTGGCAATGAAGCGGTCATAGGTGCCGTTGAGCAGAGCCCGCAGGTGACCCAGCCGTCCGTCGTTGCTTCCGGACAGCTGGGCATCCAGCAAGGTCCGGGCGTAATCGCGAATCGCACACATACCGGTGATCCGGCCCCGTTGCGTCGCGTTGAGCCGGTCATGCACATCCGTCATTTCGCTACCGTCCACCCGATGCACCCGCCCCTGGTGGAGGCGGTAGCTGCCGGGGCGGGCACCGAATTCGGCGGGTACAACGACGCGCAATGGCACAGGCTTTCTCACCAGCGGCTGGTAGACATCGGACGGGAGCAGGGCAACCCGTTCGGGTAATACGGCTTCCAGGTCACCGTCGAACACCGCCACCGGCACTTCCTCGTAGCCGTTGCTCTCCTGCCGAATCCGGCCAATGCAGAACTCCGGGTGTTGGGCGTACCAGGCATTGATTTGCAGGTACCTCTGATAGCACTGCGGGTCGCGCAGTGTCTCGGGCACCAGGTTAAGGCTCAGCCAGGTGTCATCGACCTTCTCCGCCCGCTGCCGCTTGCGCAGGAACAGGATGTCGGTCTGCACGTCGGTGGACGCAATGCCTGCGAAGGCTCCTTTGGGAAGCCGGATCGCGCCCAGCAACTGGGCTTGTGCGCCGAGGTAGTGGCGCACAGTCGCATCCTGGGCATCCAGCGTGTAGCTGGTGGTAATCAGGCACACCAGGCCGCCGGGCCGAACCAGATCCAGCGCACGGCCAAAGAAGTAGTTGTGGATGCTGAATCGAGCGTAGGCCCGGTTGCTCACGTCGGCAACCTGGTATTTGCCGAATGGCACGTTGCCGATGACCAGGTCGAACCAGTTGTCGGCCAGGGCGGTTTTCTCGAAGGGGGAAATCCGCACATCGACACCACCCAACGCATACAGCGCGTGCAGCATGCGCCCGGACAACTGGTCGATCTCGACTGCCGTGACACTGCTGCATTCAGCGATGGCCGGTGGCATGGCACCAATGAAGTGGCCAATACCCGCAGCGGGCTCCAGGATGCGCCCGCCACTGAAGCCAAAGCGCAGCACGGCCTGCCACATCGCCTCGATCACGTGGACCTCGGTGTAGTGGCTGTTGTTGACCGAGGCACGGGCGGATTCGTACTCAGCCGGGGTCAGCAGTGCATTCAGCTGCCGTGCGCGGTGACCCCAGGCGGCATCCTCTGTTTCGAGGTTGAAGCTTGCTGGTAAGCCGCCCCAGCCGGTGTAGCGCAGCAGGGTGCTGCGTTCGTCCGGGGTAGCCGGGCGTTGCTCGGATTCGATCTGGCGCAGTATCTCGATCGCGGCCAGGTTGGCCTCGAACTTGGTGACGCTGCCGCCCAGCTTGTACAGCTCGGCGCGGGTCAATTGCGGCCACAGGCTGCGGGTTGCAGTTTTTGCGGTGCCGCTGAGCACACGCCAGTTGACACGCTGACGGGCGGATTCGACCGACTCATCAGCAGAACTTTCCTCCATTGAAGTGGCCAGTTCAGAAGCCGGCGGTTCGGTCTCGATGACAAGAGCTGCGGGCTCGGACGGCTCCGGATTGAACCCGGGTAGCCATAGGGAAGGCGCGGTATAGCGTGCCATGGGTGTGTTCTCCAAAAAATGGGGAACACAGCCACCCACTGGGGAGACGTGCTCCCCGGGTGGGAATGAATGAGAGGGTCAGGAATGACCCCCGTGTGTGAATGCGAGCACGCCGGGTTTCGGGGGAAGCTGGCGGGCTCAATGGGCTATGGAAAAATGAAACGGTCTGCCGTCAGACGACAGCAAGCGGATGTCTCAAGTGGGGCAAGAACCCAGGTGCCAATGACAGCCGCAGGGTGCAGCGCCAATAGGGAAGGCGGGTAACGACCGCAACGCCTGAGCAGACTCAGGGGCGCTCCGACGAGCGCGCTTTGGCCGAGGCCAAGATGCGGGATCAGTGTGACCTTATTGAAAGGAGGGCGCGAGCGTTTTGGGTGAATCGCCAGCACAATCGTCGAGAAATACGGAGGACTTCGGGTGGCAATTGCTTGGCTGGAATGTTCGCCGGTGGTAAGTCGCGAGAACGGAGGCGTATTTGGGGCTTCTGGTACATTCGAAAAAAAGGGGGCTAAATGGAACTGGTGAACTTGCAGTTGTCTCGTGTCGTAATTCACGAGGTTTTTCAAAGGGCCGACGACAAGAAAAAAATCCCGCCGGTGTACGGCGATTCAGTTGAAAACCTCGACCTGGAAGCGATGGACGCACTCCGCAACAGAGTTGTTGCCGCGATGTCCAGTCCTGCTCGGTGCATTCAGATGACTATCGAGAAAACACAAGTCGGTAGCATGTGCTCGTTCGCCTCAACGCTCGTGGACGCGGACGAAGCGTTGTACATCCAGCAATCGCGGGGTGTGGCTGACCTTCTGGCTGATGCCCAGAAGTTTCGTAACCTTCCAGGCGGGATTGTTGTCGTTTTTGTAGGAACTGCAGGCGTGCCTGCCAGACGGCTGATGGGTGTCATCAAAGCTGAAGTGCACAATGGGTTCACACGCGAACAGCAGCAGCAGGGTGGGCTCGCATTGAAGTTCCTGAAGAACTTGCTTCTTACCGCGCAGACAAAGTTGTACAAGATTGGACTCTTTGTCGAGTCGGATCCTGCGGCCGCAG
Organism: Rhodoferax ferrireducens; assembly: GCF_003347515.1. Classification (GTDB taxonomy): domain Bacteria; phylum Pseudomonadota; class Gammaproteobacteria; order Burkholderiales; family Burkholderiaceae_C; genus Rhodoferax. The sequence continues at coordinate 114,116 of NZ_QEII01000322.1, forward strand.
GCGGGTTGCCTGCTGGCTGGGATGCCTACATTTACGATGAGACGCTGACCCTTGCCAACCGATATGGCGCAGCGCAGTATTTCTACGAAGGATTTCTGGGTTGTCAGTTCCCGCAATCCAGCGCTCGTCAGACCAAGCAGTTTCATGATTTGACCAAGAGTTTCATTCGTTCGATGAGTATTCCCGAAGAGGAGCGCGCCGTGTTGCACAACGCGCTGGTCACGTATCTCAAGGCGGACCAAACACCTACAGTCAGTGTTGCAGATTTTGGTCAAAGCTATTTCGCTGAAGGTGAGATTCGGGACGCTTATGGCACGCACATGACGACCGCTGATTTCCCCAACACGGCCGTAAATAAAGACTTGGCTGACGTGAATGTGTCACTGCGCCTTCGGAAGCTGACGTTCAAAAATCAGATTAAGGTGACCGGGCCGGCCGAAGGCTTCGAAGACCTGATGAAAATTGACATCATCGATGGAGTGCCACCGGGACCCAACGGGCCTCCGAGATGGACCATGCTAACGGTTAAAGCAGATATCGCGAACCAGGAATGAACGAAGCGGAATTTCTCGCGAAGTGGCAATCCGAGGAGCCCATCTATCGGGCATGGGGTAGCTTCGTGCAGGAAGAAATCGAACGTACTTTGCAAAACACCAGTCCATCTGTTGATTTGCAGTCCTTTCTGAAAATTCCGCCACAACCGCGGCTGAAAACGGTTGACTCATTGATTGGCAAGGCCTTTCATAGAGGTAAACCGTATCAGGACCCGTATGCCGACATTGAGGATAAGGTTGGACTTCGCTTCGTGGTTCTTCTGACGGCTGACATCCTCAAACTGAAAGATGTCATAGAGTCATCGGATCGTTGGTCGTGGAGTCTTGACAAAGATTTTGAGGCTGATCGTGATTCTCGTCCGATGGAGTTTGCATATCAATCCAAACACTATGTGTTGAAAGCGGCGTCTGATACACAGACTGCTGGATTGGTCGTTCCGAAGGGCACGCCGTGCGAAATTCAGCTTCGCACGCTTTTGCAACATGCGCACTCTGAACTCACGCACGACAACATTTACAAACGCGATCCCGGCACCGAGATAACCAAAAAAATCGAACGAACGGTTGCCAAGAGCATGGCGTTGATTGAGGCGGTTGATGATTTCTTCGCACAAGTTCTGGATGAGCTGGAAAAGTCCAGCGAAGCAGAAAGAAATGCGTTGACAGACTTGTCTCAACTGTATGTTCAACATGTCGGTAGGACTGCGCACGTTGATAAATCGAATGCAATTGTTCTGCACGCGTTCAGGGACCAGCTTGGAAATACGTTTCGCCCCAGATTGGAGGCGCTACTTGCGTCGAAGCCATTCATTGCTGAGCGCATACGGGATCGTTTTGGAAGTCAATATACGTTTCGCCAAGCTTGGATTCTTCTCGCCTATCTTGTGGTATCGGAAATTCCAAATGTCACTGCGGAGCGGTGGCCACTGACGGTTCAGGAGATTGAGCCGGTGTTCACAGACATGGGGAAAACCATCACGTAGCTTGGGTGACATTGGCGACCACGGGCGTTGACCCAGAGCCAGGGCCGCGAGTCAGCTCAGGTGCAGATTCACCAGCCGCATCATGGGCTGAGTTAGGGTCTTTTTGGCTTCTGTCGCGAGCTGCACTGTTCGACCGCCGGTAAAGCGCAGTTCGCCTTGCTTATCGTCGAACCACAGCAGCCCCTCTTTGAATGTCCGTTGCCGTTGCGGGCCATCGGCCATGTCCACGAACTGAAGCACCGTGACGGTCGTTTCCTGTATCCACAGCCATTGGTACACCGTGGTTTTGGGTGTATCTGCTGGCAGGTCCAATCGCTTGATCTCCGCGAGATACCCTTGTGGTGCCGAAAACAGGAGCAGGACTTCGTACAGCGGTGGCATGGATAGTGACGGCGGGGGTGGAGCGGAAAAAATACGTTGAATTCGGGTTGAAATTTGGCGCACGATTTTCCGTGGGACATGGCGCGATGCTATCGCACAGTGGGCTTGAAGAACGCGCAGCGCATGAGATTCTGAAGGCATGGGCAGCACGTCGCTGGTCCCTTTTTAACCCTTCAGGAGTCTCCATGAAATTCTCGAAAGCCGAAATCGAAGCCGTCATCGAAGCATCCCCCCGCACCACCATCCCCTTCAACAAGTTGATCTTGTCGGTGACCTACCAGGCGCGCCCGGCTGGCAGCACGTCGAAGTTGAGCATCGCCGAACTGGCAGCATCCATCAAGGAAAGCGATGTCCTGCAAAACCTGATCGTTGTGAAGGGCGCACGCGGTCTATTCGAGGTTTGTGCAGGCGGTCGCCGTCTCGAAGCACTGGCCCTGCTGGTCATGAACGGCGACATTCCCGACAACTACCCTGTGTCCGTGTTGATCGTGCCCGCCGACAAGGCCCTGATCGCTAGTCTTGCGGAGAACTGCTTCCACATTCCCATGCACCCGGCTGACGAATACACCGCCTTTGCCAAGCTGACGGCCCAGGGCAAGTCGGTTGAAGACGTAGCAGCAGCCTTCGGTGTCACGCCGTTGGTGGTCAAACGTCGCATGAAGCTGGCCACGGTCTCTCCCCAACTGATGGCTCAGTTCCGGGAAGACAAGATCGGTCTGGACTGCCTCATGGTGCTGGCCTCGGTGGATGACCACGACAAGCAGGAGCAGACCTGGGCCGGTGTGCCGACCTGGAATCGTCGCCCCGACTACCTGCGCCAATTGCTCACACAGGGCGAGATTGAGTCTGACCGCGACCCGGTGGCCAAATATGTGACCGTCAAAGCGTATGAGAAAGCCGGTGGCACCCTGCGCCGCGACCTGTTCAGCGACGACGACAAGAAAGCCTACCTGCTGGATGCAGCACTGCTGGAGAAGCTGGCGACCGACAAGCTGCAGAAAAAGGCCAAGCAGGTCGCCGCTGATGGCTGGAAGTGGGTTGATGTCCGTGTCCGCTACAACTACGATGAATTCGTCAAGTACGGCGCACTGCGTAAAATCCGGCGCGAGCCGACCGAGCAGGAAGCCGCCGGTATCGCTGAGCTCCAAGCCAAAGCGACAGCGCTGTATGACCAGATGGAAGCCCTGGCCGAAGCAGAATCGGATGAGAGCGATGAAAACGTCGAATACGACAAGCTCGAAGCCGAGTTTGAGAGTTTGCAGGCGCAGATCAAGGCACTGGAAGACACCCTCAGCGTCTGGCCCGCCGACCTGATGGCCCAGGCCGGGTGCGTGGTTTATGTCGGCAGCGACGGCGCAGCGGCCCTCAAATGCGGCTTAGTTCGCCCCGAAGACCGCAATGACATGGTGCAGGCGGCGCGGCTGACAGGCGAGGGTGGTGACGATGAATCTCTGGTGTCGCTGCCCTCACCCAAGACCCGACCCATCCATTCCGACAAGCTGATGCGCCGACTTACCGCCCACCGGGTTGCTGCAGTCCAGGCCGAACTGATTGACCGACCCGACGTGGCGCTGGTCGCGATTACGGCCCATCTGGCCGGGAAACTGCTGATCGACAGCTACCGCCGCCACTACGGCAGCGACGATGTTTTGACGGCGAGCGCGACCAACACGCATGCAAGCCTGCCATCCGAAGCTGATGACATGAAGACCAGCGCCGCTTGGCAGAAGATGGATGCAGAGCGCGCAACCTGGGCGGCACGACTGCCGGAATCGGTGGATGCAATCTTCCCGTGGGTGCTGGCGCAGGAACCCATCACTGTGCAGCAATTGCTGACCTTCCTCATTGCTTCGACCGTCACCGGTGTCTACGGTGTGGAGCGCAGCAAGCAGAGCATCGATGCGCTGGCCGTAGCGCTGGGGCTGGACATGAGTAAGTGGTGGTCTGCCACTGGTCCATCGTATTTCAACCACGTGTCCAAGGGCCGCATCCTGGAGGTGGTAACGGAAGCCGTCGATGCCAATGCGGCCAGTCCGCTGGCCGCACTCAAGAAGGATGCGGTGGTGATGGGGGCCGAGCAGACAATAGTGGGCACGGGCTGGTTACCCACCGTGCTACGGGTCGGGATGCCTGAGAAGGTCAACCCGTCTGGAGATAGCGACGAACCGCCTGTGACGCATGGTGAAGAGCATGTGGAACCGGACGGCGCAGCACAGCGGGCGCAGGAGCCCGCATTGGCCGGGTAAACGGAAGTCGGCGGGCAGCAACCCTGCAAAGGGTTGCCTCAGTGGTCTGACACGAGAGCGTGTCAGACCATGAGTTTTGAACTGTAGCAACGGAGGTTTCAAATCATGCAGAGAAAGTGGAACGTGTATGTGATCCGGGAAGGCCGGTCGCAGTACATCGGTGAGGTGAACGAATCCAGAGAGGAAATGGCCCGGTGCGCCGCGCTGTCCCGGTTCGGTGTCGGCGAGGACGAGATCGACGCCGGGGAGGCTCCGCCGCGCTGCGTGGCGATCTACCCCGATGATGACTTCGAGGTGTCGCCCGCAGCATAGGGGGACGATCTCAATAGCCGTGGTGCACCATAAGTGCAAAATTGGTGCATAATTTGGTTGACAATTCGTTTGAGAGGAAAATATGCACACCGCAACCCTTCAGGTTTCCCCAGCCTTGAGTCACGGTTTCGATGGTTTCATCGATTTCCTGCGCGACCAGGAAACGGGGGCGTCCACGTTGTCGCCGAAGCGATTCGGCGACGTGCTGAGCATCGATATCCAGACGCTTGCCACCCAGGCCCATGTCCATCGCAACACGATCAGCCGGGCACCGGCATCTGAGAGCGTGCAGAAATTTCTGCGCGAGGCGCTGCGCGTGATGCGCGCGGCCCATGACCTGTCCGGCGATGTCACCCGTGCCATCTTTTGGTATCGCAACGAGCCCTTGCCCCCGTTTGGCTACAAGACAGCAGAGCAACTGGTATCGGAAGGGCGCACCGAGGATGTTCTGCGTTATGTGGAGTCGCTCGAAGCGGGTGCAGCAGGATGAAGCTGACCGCGTTGGCCGATGTCACGGCTTACCGGATGCAAGTGCCCCGATGGGCAGTCGCGCCAACCAGCGGGGCGGGGGCGGCCAAGCATGGCGGGAGAGCCAACCGTCCCGGCGTGGAGGCCCTTTATCTGGCGCTGGAGACGGAAACAGCGGTTCGCGAATACCAGCAAGTTTCCACGTTGTTGCCGCCCGGCACGTTGACGAGCTATCAACTGACGGCTGCGCCGGTGGTCGATTTCACTGCGGGCTACAGCGCGTCTGTGTGGCCCCCCATTTGGGAAGACTTCTACTGCGAATGGCGTGAACTGTGGTTTAACCAACGTGTCGAGCCGCCAAGTTGGGTCGTTGGGGATATGGTGATTGCTGCGGGGGCGAAAGGTATTTTGTTTCCTTCGCGTCTGGCCAAGGGCGGAACCAACCTGGTGTTATTTACCCAGATGCTGGCTGTGCCGGATGTGTTGGAAGTTTTTGATCCAGGAAAGGCACTGCCGCAGACTCAGGCCTCCTGGTCTTAAGTGGAATGGCTAGCGAATTGGATTCGCCAGTTGTCTGGTGGGCCGCTGGCATGCAGCAATCCCGGACCAGTTCACTCATCTTGCCAGTTTCGGTGGGGGCCGTTCTCACTGTCATGGGCTGTCTCCGAATCACTGAACTCCACTGATACTGCTGGAGTGGAGTGTCTGCAATACGCCGATCAATGTCATCGACATTCGCAGTCGCGAGCTATCGGGATCGGAACCAACGTCAGCGTCAGCCATCGGTCACGCGTGGTCAGTCGCTGCTCAATGAGTTGGTTGCAGCGTGTGTCGAGTCCAAAGATTGTGGTGGCTGAGGGGGCCTCATCATGTAGTGCTCCTCCGCAACGATAATATGTTCGACACTGCTCTTGAGAAAAGTCTCGATTGACTGATCCTAATTATGGCGCAGCAACACATTTCACGTGGTTCTGTACAGGACTTTTTGAACCCAAAACGATAACTAGGAATTATGAGATGCGATTTGAACGCGAAAGTGAGTGGGCGGGCGGGCGGCGCATTCTTACCCACCAGCCCGTTCCTGGCCGTTTGCTCCGTCGCAACGAAATATCAATGCGACATTGCCATACCCAATGTCACGGGAATCGGCGACGTGCTGATGTACACAAGAGTCGTAGAAGAACTAGCCATGCGGAAGGGCCGTCCGCTCAACATCCTGACGGGACGGATGGTGCCGATAGATGTCGGAACTGTGGACGACGAAGAGGCTTACCCGATATGGAAAGCAAATCCATTCGTAAACAAGATCGTGGATGCGCAGGCCATCGCACCGGGGCTTCTGCAGGAGATCAATGCAGTCCACGAGAACCATTGCCAGTTTGGCCACATGATTTCCAACATCTGTGCGGAGTACGGGCTGGTTCCCAGGATGCTACGGCCAAGCCTTTATCTAACGGAAGCCGAATGCCGGGAAGCGCTGCTGAGGCTTGCAGACCTTCCCCGGCCGATACTCTGCGTGCACCCTTACGGCACCAGCTCTCCGATGGAAAACCATCCCTGGTACAAACAGGAATGGATAAAGCTGATCGATGAACTGCCATCGGGTTTTTCGGTCGTCGAAGTGGGCCTGCATCCCCAGGAGAACAAGTCGCTTCCGACAAAAAGATTCCGGACGACTCTGCGCCAGATGATGGCAATCGTTTGGGCATCTGATCTGTTTGTGGGATTCGACAGTTCCGTGGCTCATGTTGCGACGGCCTTCAGCAAGCCAGCGATGGTTCTGTGGGACCCCATTCGCAAAAATGAAATTGACGAACGGGTGCAGCCAGGCTTTGGACCCGCCGCGTTTTCCCGTTGGAGCTACCCACAGAACAGGAATGTGATGCTGCTCGGTGAACGGAACGGAGAAATCCGAAAGCTCGCCCTCAGCTGGATTGGCGAGTTCCATCGTTCAATAGGCACCTAAAACCAATTCAAGGTCTCCACATTTCGCGTACCGATTGCCGTTCGCCCTTGATCCGCCCGGTAAAAGCAGTTCGGGCCGTAGGCAACTGAGAGCCAGTTCACTCATCCCCAACCTGGGCGCAATCGTCGCGATGTTTCCCAATATTTCGAAGAACACGCCGCAATATTCTGGAGGACTGCCTGGCTTGAAAAGCGGTGACTGTTCGACGGCCAACTTCTTGGCAGCATCGCGACACTCATTGAGGGCCTTTGGCACTAACCGCGTCATGCGCTCAACTGCCTCAAGCAATTTTTCAAACTCGTCGATGAAGGCAGTGAGGCGCGTCCTGGCTTGGTCAAGATTTCCCTCCAGAAAGGAAAGAAGCAGCAAATCGTTGAGAACCGGCAATTCGAATTCGTTCAGGTGGTACAAGTTGACCAAGGTGGAAGTCCGCTCTATCCATTGACGGGCATTCACTAGGTCGCCTGCTCGTAGATAGAGGGAGCCTCGCAGCAAACTAGCCCGAGTCAGGACTTCTGAAAATCTGTTTTGCGAAGAAGTCGTCCACAGCTGGCTAAAGGAGTTCAGATCGAGCTCGCCTCCCATGTGGAGGCTTTCCAAAACAAGTATGTCAAGTACGTTATATGAGCGCTGACACTCATCGCTCGCTAGGTCGACGCCTTGGCGGAAAAGGGAAAGCGCAGTATCAGGTTCAGCATGCGCGTAGAGGGCACCCATCTCCGAACAAATGACAGCGCCCTCATTTTCCCGAAGGCCTTCCCCGATGTAGTTAAACGCCAACTCCGAAAACTCGAATCCAGCTTGGGGATATCCAAACCGGGCACAGAAAAGTACCAACCTGTTAACTATTGAATTGAAAGTGACCGGTGTTTGACGGCGCTTTAATACGGCTATCGCATTGTTGAGGAATGCCAGCGGCTCCATCAGTTCAAGGTCAATACCGATGGCGCGCCGGTAGGCATCCGTGGCGATTGCTTCCGCGAAGCTGAAATCCCCTGTCGCTATCTGCTGAGCTTCATGGGCAAGTAGGAGATAACGCTGACGTGCAACGAGCAGCGAATCGGAAACCCATTCCGCCCAAGCCAAGCCACTCATCAAGTCGAGCCGCTCTTCAGCGTTGGAAGACTTGGGCAACAGGGCAAGAAGTTGGGCCAGGAAGGACACGAGATGCCCGTAGTCGCTGGCTTCCTTGGCGGCTTGGACGCCCAATCGTAGTTCCACCTCCAAGGCAACGCGGTCTGCTATCACCGAAAAAATTCGCGCGCGCAGGTATCGAATTTGGAGCTCATTTTCTTTGTTCACGGCCAAGACAAGCCTATCCGCAATCTCCCTAGCGGACACAACGAACCTCTGATCTTCTCTCGCCACCGAAATCATCGCGGTTCGCAGCAAGTCGTGGCGAAACACGATCTCCCCGTCAGGACGCCAATACCCGAGGTTGCCAGCATCCACCGCCAACTGGATCGCGCGTAACCGCTCAGGAGAAATGCTTAAAGCTTCCAGGATGAATGATTGACTCGTCGCACTGTCGGTCACCGCAACCAATCCCAATTGGGTCGCCACCATATTCGCATCGTCGCCAAAGGTTTTCTGAAGCCATGTGCGCATCCGGTCTTCCAGGATGAGTGCGCCGCTGACTGGAAGCGTGTCGGAAAGAACTTGCGCTGGTTGGCTAATAGAAAGTCGCGGCGGATTGCCTCGATCCCACACAACGAAGCCAAGGTCGAGCAGACGACACAGGTAGGATTCCAGGAAGAGCGGCAGTCCCCCAGTTCGTTGCATCAAACACGCCGCGATCTCCGGGGTGACGTGGCGAAAAATCTTTGCCGCCGTGGCCGACAGCTCACCTTGGGTCAATGGGACCAACGGCTTCGTCAGCAACACCCGGCGAATTCTCAGCTTGATCTTTGTGACCAGCGACTTGATTGCTTCGTTAAGGGTTGCATCGGGCTGGCGATACTCCAGGACGAGCCGTACGCCGCCCCAGCCCGCGTCATTGAGCGCAACGACTAGCGCCCATATCTGATTTGCAACCTGCGCATTCAGGAGCTGGCAGTCTCGCAATACGATCACTCTTGGTCCCATGCGGATGGCGACTCGGGCCAGCAGGCCCACGTTGGCTTCCAAGTTGCCGGCATCCAACTCATCGGAGAGAAGCACCTTCTGGACAGCCTGAGCAACCTCCTGAAAGCTTTTTTGATGTATGGAGGGCGTGAGGCACGCGCGGAGCAATGCGGCTAAAAGGTGTCCTTGATGCTCATCGGTGACAGTGAACGACACGACATCGAAGCCATACTTTGTCCGCAGCGCTTCAGCCGCCCGTTCGACGAAATGCGTCTTGCCCACGCCAGCTTCTCCGTCGACCAGCACCAGTCTATGCAACCCGGACGGGCCAATCTGCCGACACATGTCACCAATCTCTTCTTGACGCAGTTCCGGTAGCACTGCAACGAAGCCTTCCACGCGGAGCTCACCAACTGGAATCCGTTCCTCCATCACACCTGAAGAGATTTTCAGACTCGCGCGATAAATCTGATCAGCATCCAGACACGCCGTGTCGATGAGATAGGTATGTCTCGTAGCGGCAGACTCGTCATGTTCAATCGAACCTGCCGCTGTCCAACTGCCTTCTGGGATACCGACAAGTTCGATATCGCCAACACGCTGGCTCGGGTACTCCAGGACTACCAGCAATAAACAACCCTTTCGAACGAAAATTTGCCGGTTGGACTGCGCAGATGATGCAATCTCGGTCTCTGAGAATCCAGAACATTCGGTCATCCACCACGATACCTTGGCGTTTTCATCTCCTCGCTCGGAGCCACCCTCATTTCCTTTGTGGATGACCGTCGCGCTCAAGTTCAGCAGGTTATCGGTCTGCCAATGGCGAAAGACGATGGACCTGAATATCGGATTGCCATGGCCCCCGACGTCAAATAGTCTGGACGCGTAGTTCGATATCGGCTCCGCGCATGGTCTGGTGCTCTTGGGGCTTGCAATATTGCCTCGTCTATAACGTTTGAGCCGTGGCAGGGGTCGACCTTGGAGCGAGGTATTTCAGCAGCCTGCTAAGAGCAGTTTCAGTTTGAAAAATGAAGAAAAACTGTTGACCGAACCGAGAAGTTTTGCGTGCAGGATTTTTCAGTGCAGTTCGCACGAACAATAGCCGCCAATCAGGCAGCATCAGGAGGAAAGCAATGGTCAGCCCAAAAGTTCATTTATTCGTGGATAACTCAAACTTAAAGGTCGAAGGTGCTCGACTGGCATATGCGAAGCGGATCAACGGGGGAAAGCGCAGTAAGCAAACCGACGATAGCTACGAGATCGACTGGGGTAAGTTCATACACCTCGTCAAGAGTCGCGGAGATCGACTCTTGGCGCAGGTTCCTGTACTTTATGGTTCGCGCCCTCCGCCTGACGATAGCGTTTGGCAGCAGATACGAAACGAAGGTTTCGACGTCAAACTTTTTGATCGCAATATTCGCGACAAAGAAAAGGGAGTTGACATGGAGATGGGAATGGACGTCGTGGAACGATTCTTCGAAGTCAATCCACCAGCAACGATGGTAATAGCGGCCGGGGACGCAGACTTTAAGGGGATGGTTGAACGAGCCAAGAAAAGGGGATGGGCCGTTGAGGTGTGGTTCTGGGGTAATGCTGCTGTTGAAATGCAAAACGTGGCTAACTATTTTGATATCGACAAGGCTTTCGACTATCTCAAAAAAGGCGGTGGAGTTCCCCTTCCCCCAAAAATGTAGAGAAAATTATGGCGACTATCCCCTCCACACTTCCATGAACAGGTATCCTTGAGTGCGGCAATGAAATGCCTGCCTTTGCAGGGCAATTGCACCTAAATTGATAGCAGAAATCCATGTTGCCAAGCCAAAAGTGAGGAAACTATAGGCTTCTCATTTTGGAATATGGATTGCTGATGATCGAAAGTGCAGGGACCAGCCTGCTGGAGCACTTGGGCAGAGTCCCCGATCCCCGGGTCAAACGCACGCGGCGCCACGAACTGATGGATATTTTGGTGATCGCGTTGTGTGCCGTCATTGGCGGCGCTGATGATTGGGTTGAAATCGTGCAATTCGGCAAAGCCAAGAAGGACTGGTTCTCCACATTTCTGAAGCTACCCAATGGGATTGCCTCGCACGACACCTTTGGTCGGGTGTTCCAGATCCTGGACTCCCAGGTGCTCGAACAAGTGTGCATTCAGTGGCTGCAAAGCATCGCAGGCCAGGTTGAGGGCGTGGTGGCCATTGATGGCAAAAGTCTGCGCGGCGCGCGCTGTGGCAAGCAGTCCCCGCTGCACATCGTGAGCGCCTGGGCGTGTCAGAACAGCATGCTGCTGGGACAGGTGCAAACGGACAAGAAGTCCAATGAAATCACCGCCATCCCCGAACTGCTGAAGCTGCTCAGCATCCAGGGTTGCATCGTCACCATTGATGCCATGGGCTGTCAAAAGGCGATCACAAAAGCCATCATCGACAGTGAAGCCGACTACGTGCTCAACCTCAAATCCAACCATCGCCATCTGCATGGGCAAGTGGCTTCGTGGTTTCAAGAAAACCATGAAACCGACTTTACCCAACAAACGTACAGCTACAGCCTGGAGAACGCACAGAGCAACAACCACGGGCGCATAGAAAGCCGGGAGCTTTGGCTCATGGAGGTGCCAGAGCATTTGAAGCGGGCCACCAAGTACTGGACGAAGCTGCAAACCATCGCCATGGTGCGGCGCACGCGCCAGGTAGGCGAGGAGGCGCATTACTACATCAGCAGCCTGCCACTGAGCGCAGGCGCGCAGAGCATTGCCAAAGCGATCCGCAGCCACTGGGCGGTGGAGAACTCACTGCATTGGTCGCTGGACGTAGCCTTTCGCGAAGATGCCAGTCAGGTGCGCAAAGACGAAGGGCCTGCCAACCTGGGGTGCCTGCGCCGCGTGGCGCTGACGCAACTCAAACGCGAGACAAGCCTGAAAGTGGGCATTAAAAACAAGCGTAGTCGCGCGGGCTGGGATCCGGCTTATATGGCGAAGGTGCTGGAGATAGAAGTGCTATCAATTTAGGTGCGATTGCCCTGCCTGCCTTTGCCCGTGATGAAATCGAAGTTCTCCTCTGAGGAAAACCAGCTGTCCATCAGCACGAAGCGAAACTTCAAGGTGTTGTGGATACAGGTTTCAATCATCTCGCGCATCGTTTCGTTCTTGGTCTTGTCACTTTTGCGTTTGAGTTTTCTGGTCGCGATGTCGCTGTACTGAATCGGTTTCTTCACCAACTCAAACGCCACCGGGATGGAGACTCCATTGCAGTAGTACAGCGCGTTGAGTAGGTTAATCCCTCTGACGGTACGACTGCTGCAATGATCAAAGTGCCAACACATCAGCTCGCTCTCATCGGTCCAGGCTTTCTCTTGAATCGTGTCATCAAAAATCAGCACGCCATCCTCACGTTTTACCGATCTGACGGTCGGCTTGACTTGTTGCCATAGGTCCTTGGACGTGTATTCTTGTGCCGATAAAAACCGCGTGATCTGGTCATGGCTTACGTCACCGTCGACCATCGCTGACAAGCCAGTCGCCGTTGCAGCACCAAATAGTCCGTGTACAAATCAAGGTCAGCTTTATTCATCCGGGGAGCCTATCAGGGGGCGGCTGCGTAACATCAGTTAATAACCACCGTTGCTTCGACAGGGGCCTCGAAAATTATGTTACTCATAAGTCAGTAATATAGGAGACAGAAGGGTGGCGAAAGAATGACTTCACCAATGCATTGTCATTTGCGATATTTTGCAGTTGCTCATCAACACGATATTGCAGCTTTTCACCCGCCTTCAA
>NZ_QEII01000323.1 GCF_003347515.1 Rhodoferax ferrireducens
TTCTGGAGGCCTACAAGGCCAAGACCATCATCGTCAACAAGCGCTCCATGGCCGCCGGCTACGCCGGTCTCGACAACGAGCTGTTCTACCTGGACAAGACCATGATGGTGTTTGGCGATGCCAAGAAAGTCGTGGAGGACATGGGCAAGGCGGTGGAGTGATCCTCAGGCGCCGCAACACTTCTTGTATTTCTTGCCGCTGCCGCAGGAACACGGGTCGTTGCGGCCCGGTGTGGCCACCTTGTGCACGGTTTCCACGCGCGGGCCGATGCTTTGCCACATCTCGCGCAGGTTGTACACGGCCCATACGGCGTCGGCAAAGTCGTTCATGCGCTTGAGGCTGAGCGTGGGCGGGCCTTCGCCGTCGTCAAAGGCGGACATCGTCGGCGGGTCGGTGTCGTCCTCGGTCAGCGTGACGATGACGTCGAGTGCGGCATTGAGCCACTTGACGGCCTCCTTGTTGCGCGGCGCGGTCCATTCCTCCGGCCAGGCTTCGACCGCAAACATGAAACCCAGCGCCCACACCTGACCGAAGGACGGCACCTCTTCACCTTCCATGGCGGCGCGTTCTTCCTCGGGCAGGGCGGCGATAGCGCCGCGCACATCCATCACTTCGGGCTGGTAGGCGGCCTCGTCGTCGAGCGCCTCGATCTTGGTGTCGAGCGCCTGCACGACTTCGTTCCAGCGCCGCGCCCACAAGGCCATGAAGCGATCTTGCTGCGCCGCGTCGGCAAACGAGACGTCGCCGTCGGAGTCCTCCGCACCGTTGCCCAGCAACACCGGCAGGTATTCGGCGGTTGGGATCGGACGGCGGCAACAAATCAGCGCGGCCATGAAGCCTTCGCAAAACTCCCACTGCGGCGTCTCGTCGTCGCGCGTGCGCAACTCATCCAGGATGGCGTCGATTTCATCAAACTCGTCGGCGCTCAACAGCTCGGGCGTCAGGATGGCGGTGTCTGCGAAGTCCGCAGCGGTTGGGGGCAGGTCTTGGGTCATGGTCGTGCTCGGGCGAAGAAGGAGGAAGGGAAACCCTGTATTTTGCCCTGCCACCGCTGCTGTTATCGTCAGCGCCAAGGAACCCACCCATGCTGCACTACCTGAACTCCATCTTCCCGGTTCGCTACACCGCCTTGGCGCTGAGTAGCGTGGGCCTGTTGCTCAGCCTCTTCGCCGTAGTGGGTTTCGGCGTCGGCATGCAGGCGGCACTGCTGTTTGCCGCGCTGCTGGGCCTGGGTGTTTTCGACGTGCGGCAGACCAAACGCTCCATCCTGCGCAACTACCCCATCATTGGTCACCTGCGTTTCATGATGGAGTATGTGCGGCCCGAAATTCGCCAGTACTTCATTGAAAGCGACAGCGAGGCCGCCCCGTTTTCGCGGGCCCAGCGCTCGCTGGTGTACCAGCGCGCCAAGGGCGAGCCGGACAAGCAGCCCTTCGGCACCCAGCTGGCGGTGTACGCCGAGGGCTATGAGTGGATGAACCACTCGGTGGCGCCCACGCAGCTGGCCTCGCACGACTTTCGCGTCACCATTGGCGCCGACACGACGCAGCCCTACGAGGCCAGCATCTTCAACATCTCGGCCATGAGTTTCGGCGCCCTGAGCGCCCATGCCGTCCTGGCGCTCAATGCCGGGGCCAAGCGCGGCGGTTTTGCGCACGACACCGGCGAGGGCTCGATCTCGGTCCACCATTGGAAGAACGGCGGTGACCTGATCTGGGAAATCGGCTCCGGCTATTTTGGCTGCCGCAATGCCGATGGCATTTTCTGCGCCGACAAGTTCATCACCAATGCCTGCGACCCGCAAGTCAAGATGATTGAACTCAAACTCAGCCAGGGCGCCAAACCCGGCCACGGCGGCGTGCTGCCCGGCGCCAAGGTGACGCCCGAGATTGCCGAAGCGCGTGGCGTGCCGGTCGGCGTGGACTGCATCTCGCCGGCCTCGCACAGTGCGTTCCATACGCCCACCGAAATGATGCACTTCATCGCCCGGCTGCGCGAACTCTCGGGCGGCAAGCCGACCGGCTTCAAGCTGTGCATCGGCCATCCATGGGAATGGTTTGCCATCGTCAAGGCCATGCTGGCCACCGGCATCACGCCCGACTTCATCGTGGTGGACGGGGCCGAGGGCGGCACCGGCGCGGCGCCGCTGGAGTTCACCGACCATGTCGGCTCGCCCCTGCAGGAAGGCCTGCTGCTGGTGCACAACACCTTGCGCGGCGCCGGCCTGCGCGAACGGATCAAGGTGGGCTGCGCCGGCAAGGTGGTGAGCGCTTTTGACATCGCGCGCCTGATGGCGCTGGGCGCCGACTGGTGCAACAGTGCACGTGGCTTCATGTTTGCGCTGGGCTGCATCCAGGCGCAGCACTGCGCCAGCGGCCAGTGCCCCACCGGGGTCACCACACAAGACCCGCTGCGCCAGCAATCGCTGGTGGTGCCGGACAAGGCCGATCGGGTCTACAACTTTCACCAACAAACGCTGCATGCGCTCAAGGAATTAGTACAGGCTGCTGGCCTGACGCACCCCAGCGACATCACGGCCCACCACATCGTGCGGCGCACGGCGGACCGCAAGGTGCTGTCGTTTGCCCAGTTGATCCTGACACAGTTGCCGGCAGGCGCCTTGCTGCAGGACGAGTTGGTGGGTCTGCCGCTGATCTACCAGCACAGTTGGCCTCTGGCCAGTGCGAACAGCTTCATGCTACAAAATACATAGCTTCTTGCGCACACCCCAAAAGGGCTAGAGCTCTATTTGATATAAAAATGGCTTTATTCGCCATGGATTGCTTCACTGCGTTCGCAATGACGGCAAACGGCAAAAAAACAGGCAGCTGGATCAGATGGGTGCATACCGGGGGTGCGATTCGCCCAAGTAAGATACTTTGTTTGAGGTGTTTCAATTTTTAATTCGTCATCGGACTCGCGAATAATTGAAGCGTTCAAGTGCCACGTCTGCAGCCAGACATCAACTTTGAATTGATACTCTTTGAGTGCCCAACATGTTGACAAACCCTCAATTTCCGAAAACTTGCATGCATTTTTTCGCCTGCGGCGCCAGCAGATATCACGCCCGGCGCATGGCGTGGGTGGCCATCCTGCTGGGCGGCCTGGGCTTTGGCGGCGGGGTTCAGGCGGGCGACAAACTGGTGCTCACCACCGGCGTGCTGGCCCCCTACACCACGCCTGATCACAGGGGGTTTCTGGACCAGATCATCGTGGCCGTCTTCCGTGAGGCCGGGCTCGATGCCGAGTTGCAGGTGTTTCCCACGGCGACCGCACGCGCCCTGCTCAATGCCAATGTGGGCGTTGACGACGGCGAGGCGATGCGCATTGCCGGACTGGAAACGCAGTATCCGAACCTGATTCGGGTACCAGAAACCCTCATCGCCAATGATTTCGTCGCTTATGCCACCCGTTTGCAATTGACCACCGGCAACTGGCAGTCAATTGAGCCCTACGTGCTGAGCTACATCATCGGCTGGAAGATTTTCGAAAAAAATGTCCCCCATGCCCGGGAGGTAACACCCGTGCGGGATGCCGACCAGCTCTTTGGCCTGCTGGCCAATGGTCGCACCGATCTGGCCTTGTACGAGCGCTGGCAGGGCCTGGCCAGAATCAAGGCCATGGGGCTCAAGGCGCATGCGCTGGAGCCGCCCCTGGCCAGGACCGACATGTTCATCTACCTGCACAAGAAACATGAGGCGCTGGTGCCGCGCGTGGCACAGGCGCTGGTGCGCCTGAAAGCCAATGGGACTTACCAGCGCATTTTTGATGCGACCCTGACGTCGCTGGCACCGCGCCTCAACACCACGGGCGATTGATGGGTTTTCTTCCGCTGAGATACCCCGGCCGGCTGGCGCAAAAACTGGCAGCTTTCATCGTGTTGTTCAGTTCGGTGCTGGCGCTGGGCATCACGGCGGCCGAGTTGTCGATCGAGTACCAGCGCGATTTGCGCAGCATCGACAGCCAGATGGCCCAGATCGAGGACGCCTACCTGCCCAGCGTGGTCGAGAACGTCTGGGTGGTTGACCATGAGCGACTGGGCACCTTGCTGCTGGGCATTACCCGCCTGCCCAATTTCAGCCTCGCAGAAATCCGCGTGGAGGGAAAAACGCTGTTGCGCCGGGGTCAAGAGGTGCAGGGAAACGGCGCCCGACGTGTCCTCCCGTTATGGCGCGAACACCGGGGCCAGAAACTGTTGATTGGCGAACTGCTGGTGGCGGCCAGTTACGAGGAGGTCTATCAACGCACTATCAATCGCCTGGTGTTTTTCCTCGGTGCCAATGTACTCAAGACTTTTTTTGTGGTGCTGTTCGTCTTCAGCCTGTTTTACCGCCTGATCGGGCGACACATAGTGCAGGTGGCCCGCCACGCCGGGCAGGTGGCCGAAGACCAGAGCATCGGCCCGCTGACGCTGGAACGCAAAGAGCCCCGCGAAGGCGACGAATTTTCCGAGCTGGTCACCGCCCTGAACCACATGCGCGAGCGCCTGCGCCAGCAGCAGGACTCTCTGCTGGCGCAGGTCAAGGATTTGCGGACCAAGGATGCTGCCATGGCGTCCTCGCTCAATGCCATTGCGATTGCGGATCTTGACGGCACTGTGACCTACATCAACCGCGCCTGCGCCGACCTGTGGCGGCTCGCTCACGAGGATGATGCGCGCGGGCACCCGCTGCGCGAGTACTGGAACGATCCGGTCGCGTTGAGCCCGGTACTGCAGGCACTGCAACACCACGGGCGCTGGCAGGGCGAGCTGCTGGCGCGCCGCGCCGATGGCAGCAAGGCGGACCTGCAGCTGGCGGCCAACATGGTCCTCAATGAGGCGGGCCAGCCGCTTTGCATGATGGCCTCGTTCGTTGACGTCACTGAGCGCAAAAAGGCCGAGAAGAAAATCAACGAACTGGCTTACTTTGACCCCGTGACCGGTCTACCCAATCGGACTTTGCTGATGGATCGCCTGCAGCAGTCCATGGCAGCCAGCACGCGCAATGACCTGTACAGCGCGCTGTTTTTTGTTGATCTGGACAAATTCAAGACGATCAACGACACGCTCGGGCGCGACATGGGTGATTTGTTGCTGAAGAAGGTCGCCAGGCGCCTCTCCCGCCTGGTGCGCGAGGGCGACACCGTGGCCCGCCTGGGCGGTGACGAATTTGTACTCATTCTGGAGGGCTTGAACCTGGAAGAAGGCGCCAGTGCAGCGGCGATTGAAACCATCGCCCACAAGATGCTCGACGCGCTCAACCAGCCCTACCTGCTCGGCGAGGTGACCCACCACAGCTCGGCCAGCCTGGGCATTACGCTGTTCAAGGGCGATTTGGTCAACGCAGAATATCTGATGAAACAGGCCGAGATTGCGATGTACAAGTCCAAAGAAGCCGGGCGCAACGCCTGGGGCTTTTTTGACCCCCGCATGGAATCGGCGGTCAAGGAGCGCGCAGCAATGGAGACCGATTTGCGGCTGGCCCTGGCACAGCAGCAATTCGTGCTTTTCTACCAGCCTCAAGTCAATGGCAAAATCCGGCTCACCGGCGCCGAGGCCCTGATCCGCTGGCTGCACCCACAACGCGGCATGGTGTCGCCGGCCGAGTTCATCCCACTGGCCGAGGACACCGGCCTGATCCTGCCCATAGGCCAATGGGTGCTGGAGGAGGCTTGCGCCCAGCTTGCGCGCTGGGCCGCCCAGCCGGGATTGGCCCATCTCACGATCGCGGTGAACGTCAGCGCCCGGCAATTCCGTCAGCCGAGCTTTGTCGACCAGGTCATGAGCGCCATCCTGCAAACCGGGGCCAATCCGCAACGGCTGAAACTGGAGCTGACCGAAAGCCTGCTGGTCCAGGATGTGCCGCAAGTGATCGAAAAAATGTCTGCCTTGAAAAGCCGTGGCGTGGGCTTCTCGCTCGACGATTTCGGCACCGGTTACTCCTCGCTGTCCTACCTCAAGCGTCTGCCGCTGGACCAACTGAAAATCGATGCCTCCTTCGTGCGCGACATCTTGCTTGACCCGAACGACGCCTCGATTGCCAAAACCATCGTGGCGCTGGCCCACAGTCTGGATCTGAATGTGATTGCCGAGGGGGTTGAAACAGAAGCGCAGCGGGAGTTTCTGGCAAGTTCGGGCTGCCATGACTGCCAGGGCTATCTGTTCAGCAGGCCCGTCCCCATCGCTGATTTCGAGCAGTTTACGCTACAAACTTAATAGCTGCCTGCGCGTGTACGCCAACGGCTAGAAGCCGTTTTTCCATACAAAGCACGGCATTGTCCTTGCTCAAGAGCAGGCTCTTGTGGGCAACGGCCAGATCGATGAACTTCTGGTCATCCGGGTCGGTGCAGGTGACGCCGGCCTTGGGGACGGCATCGACAATGCGCGCCTGAGCATCGAACTGCGCCAGCACCTGCGCGGCGCTGAGCTGGTAGAACGCCAGCCGCACGACAATCTTTGGATAGGCCAGCACCCGTTCCAGTTCATCGCGCATGGGCTGGGTGGCGATCCACTGAATCTCTTGGGCGGCCAGCGCCGCTTTCAGCGGCTGGGTGGCCGGGTCGTTGAAGACGAACGCGTCCAGGACAATATTGGTGTCGAGGACGATCATTTCGCGCGCGCCGAACCCTTCACCATGTCGAAGCGGAACATGCGGCACTCGATCGGCCCGTTCCACATCGGCACGCGGCGCGATTCCTTCAGACGCATCTTGCCCGGCAGCTTGAGGTCGGGCGTCAGCACCCACGCGGTCCAGTTGGGGTAGTTTTTCTTCCAGTGCGTGGCCAGCTGGCTGAAGAACTCGCCGCCGTCTTCGGTTTCGGGCAACTCGCGCGCACCAAAGCGACCCTCTTGCGCGGGCGCTCCCGCCACACCGGCCACCTCGATGCGCTCGCCATAAGGCGGATTGAGCATCATCACGCCGGGGCCTTCCACTGGCGGCATGCGCTGCAAGGCGTCGCCACCGCGGAATTCGATCACGTCAGCGACGCCGGCGCGTTCGGCGTTGCGCTGGGCAAAGTCGACCATGCGGTGCGATACATCGCTGCCAAAAATAATGGGCTTTTGGCCTGGTTCGCGCACCACCTCTGCCTCAGCAGCTTCCTTTTTCATGGCCTCCCACTCCTGACGGCGGAACGGCAAATACTTCTCGAAGGCGAAGCGGCGGCGGCTGCCGGCGGCGATATTGCAGGCCATCTGCGCGGCTTCAATCGCAATCGTGCCGCTGCCGCAGCAGGGGTCGTACAGCGGCAGCAGGTCCTCGTCGCCCTCCATCCAGCCGCTGGCGGCGATCATGGCCGCGGCCAGGGTTTCCTTCAGGGGCGCGTCGCCCTTGTCCTCGCGCCAGCCGCGCTTGAACAGCGGTTCACCCGAGGTGTCCAGGTACAGCGAGCAGTTGTCGGTGGTCAGGTGGGTGTAGATGCGGGCATCGGGCCACTGGGTGTTGACATCCGGGCGCACACCGCCCGCCGTGGCCCGGAAACGGTCGCACACGGCGTCCTTGATCTTGAGGGCCGCAAAGTTCAGCGAGGTCAGCGGGCTGTGCTGCGCCGTGACTTCCACCTTGATGCTTTCGCGGGGCGTGAACCAGCGCTCCCACGCCACCTCACTGGCGGCGCGGTACAGGTCCTGCTCGCTGCGGTACTCGGTGAACGACAACAGCACCAGCACGCGCTGCGCCAGGCGGCTGTAGAGGTTGAGCAGCATCGCATGCGCGAGCGAGGTGCGCACGGCCACGCCGCCGCGTTGCTTGGTCGCACAGCCCGGTGGCAGGCCGGTGATGCGCAGCACCTCGGGTAGCAACAAGTCCTCCACGCCGGCGGCACAGGGCAAAAATAATTGAAGTTGGTTCACGGAAGTGTCCTGTCAGTTAGTCTGTCATTGCGAGTGAAGCGCGGCAATCCAGGGAGCATGGATTGCCGCGCTTCACTCGCAATGACGAAAATTAATTTCCAGCTCGTTACAGCGCTTTTCTCAAGGACGCCGGGGCAATGCGAAGCCCTTCCCGGTATTTCGCCACGGTACGGCGGGCACATTCGATGCCCTGCTCCTTGAGCATCTCGGAAATCTGGTTGTCGCTGAGCGGTTTGTCGACACTCTCGGCACTGATGAATTGCTTGATCAGCGCCCGCACCGCCGTGCTGGAGGCGTTGCCGCCGGAGTCGGTGCCCAGGCCGGAGCCGAAGAAATACTTGAGCTCAAAGGTGCCAAACGGCGTCGCCATGTACTTGGCGGTGGTCACGCGGCTGATGGTGGACTCGTGCAGGCCGAGCTCGTCGGCAATCTCGCGCAGCACCAGCGGGCGCATGGCCAGCTCGCCATGCATGAAGAAACTTTTTTGCCGCTCGACGATGGCGTTGCTGACGCGAAGAATGGTGTCAAAGCGCTGCTGGATGTTCTTGATGAACCAGCGCGCCTCCTGCAAGCGCTGCTGTAGCGCGGCATAGCTGGACGCCTCGTTGCCGCCACCCTTGTGCTGCTTGAGGGCGTTAGCGTAGATGTCGTGCACCCGCAGGCGCGGCATCACATCGGTGTTGAGGCGCACGCGGAACTTGGCTTGCGCGCCCTTGCCGGTCTGGATCACCAGCACGTCCGGCACCACGATGTTGCGTTCGACATCACAGAAGCGCCGCCCCGGTTTGGGCTCCAGACGGCCAATGAGCGCAATCGCTTCGCGCACCAAGGCGTCGGTCGCACCACACAGCTGCACCAGACGTTTCACGTCGCGCCGCGCCAGCAGGTCCATGGGCTGGGCGCAAATGCGCAGAGCGACTTTCACCGCCGCCATCATGGGCTTGCACGCCGGGTCTGTCGCACCTTGATCCAGCAAGGCCTTGAGCTGCAAGGTCAGGCACTCGGCCAGGCCACGCGCGCCCACGCCGGCCGGCTCCAGACTCTGCAGCAGGGACAAGGCCACGGTGAAATGGTGCACCAGCTGTTCGACCTGCTCTTCGTCCTCGCCCGCCAGCCCCTGGGCCAGCGAGAGCAGCGTGTCTTCCAGGTAACCATCGTCGTTCAGCGACTCGATCAGGAAGCGCAGCGCGGCCCGGTCTTCCTCGCTCAGGCGCAGCCCCAGCGCCTGGCGATGCAGATGGCTTTGCAGCGACACCTGGGTGCGCGCCATCTCGGTCACGTCGGCGTCTTCATTGCCGTTCAGGTTGTTGCTGCTGGGCTTGGCGTCGCCGCCCCACTCACTGTCGTCGGGCGACAGGGTCGCGCTGCCGTCCCCGTCCCAACTTTGCCCGTCGTCCGAGGAGAGGGGCGCAACTTCAGAGTCATTTTCGCTTGTAACCCTTGTTTCTGTTACGTAGTCTGCTGCTGAATTAGCAGCAGATTCAGCTTCGAGGTCGTCATTGCGAACGGGTGTGTCGGCCTGTGCCAGACCGAACTCTTCGCGCGGCGGTTCGTCGGCGCTCTGCTCCAGAAACGGGTTCTCGTCGAGCATCTGCTCAACCTCCTGGCTGAGCTCCAGCGTCGACAACTGCAACAGCCGGATCGACTGCTGCAACTGCGGTGTGAGCGCCAGGTGCTGCGAAACGCGAAGGGACAGGCCTTGTTTCATGTGCTCACCGTCGTATCGGGCGCGTGAGTAAAGGCCGCCGCGCCGGGCCGCCCCAAGCAAGGCCAGCCCCCTCGGGGGGCAGTGCAGTACACGCAGTGACAAACGTGGGGGCCATATATCTACATTTTGAAGTGTTCACCAAGATAGACACGGCGCACGTTGGCGTCGTTAACGATCTCGGAAGGTGTGCCTTGCGCCAGCACGGTGCCGTCGCTGATGATGTAAGCATGATCACAAATACCCAGGGTTTCGCGCACGTTATGGTCGGTGATCAAGACCCCGATGCCGCGGCCTTTCAGGAAACTGATGATGCGCTGAATCTCGATCACGGCAATCGGATCGATGCCGGCAAACGGCTCGTCCAGCAGAATGAAGCGCGGCTGGGTGGCAAGCGCCCGCGCAATCTCGACCCGGCGCCGCTCGCCACCGGACAAGGCCAGCGCTGGCGTTTCCCGCAGGTGGTCCACGCGCAAGTCCCGCAACAGGCTGGTCAGGCGCTTTTCGATCTCGCCTTTGGCCAGCGGTTTGCCCGATTCGTCACGCTGCAACTCCAGCACCGCCCGCACATTGTCTTCAACGTTGAGCTTGCGAAAAATGGAGGCTTCCTGCGGCAAGTAGCTCAGGCCCAGCCGGGCCCGCCGGTGGATCGGCATTTGCGCGACCGAGTGCCCGTCAATCGTGATGTCCCCGGCGCTGGCGTGCACCAGGCCGACAATCATGTAGAAGGAAGTGGTCTTACCGGCGCCGTTGGGGCCCAGCAGCCCCACGACCTCGCCCTTGCGCACCACCAGGGACACGTCCTTGACCGCCTTGCGGCTGCCATAAAACTTCTGCAAATGACTGACTTCCAGCCGGCTCTCGCCGCTGGCAACGTCAAGTCGGGCCGGTGCTGCAGGGGCGAATACGTCTTGCGTCACTTTTTCTCCCCGCCCAGCGTCGTGCTGTCGCGCAATACCGGTTTCGGCGCTTGCGCCTTGTTGGCCTCGGCCGACGGCGCGGTTGCGGCCGCGTCCGGCGCCGGCGTCAACATGGCCCGCACCCGCCCGGCCAGACCGCCCTTGGCGACAGCGCCGTCGATGGTGAAAACATCGGTGGTGTTGTTGTACAGGATCACCGCGCCCGTCATCTCGTCGTTCAGCGTGGCGCCGCGGTAACGGCGCAACTGCGCGTTGCTGATGAACTTCACGGTGTCAGCCCGGCTGTCGTACTCGATCGTCTCGCCTTCGCCCTCAATGAACTCCTCCACCCCTTCGCGCTTCTGCCGGAAAAACGCGAGCTTGCCCGGCTCGGCGACCACCACGCCAAACTGGTAGCCCTCGGCATCCTGGCGCACGTCGATCCGGGCGCCCCGGATCAGGATGGTGCCTTTGGTCAACACCACCCGACCGGTGAAGACACTGGTCTGCTTCAAGTCGTCATGACGCAGCGCATCGGACTCCACATTCATGGGCTTGTTGCGGTCGGCTTTCTCTGCGCGAGCCAGTCCCATGGCAAGGGTCAGGCTCGCAATCAAAAGCAGGGAGAAAAGGGGTGATTTCATAAAGGCATGAATCTTGCATTAACGTCGTGCTTTTGATTGTAACGACCATAAGCGGCATCGTGCCACCTCACCCGATCAATGGTGAGGGCAATTGCGTTCTTGTGGGGCTTGTCGGGCATGCACCCTGGACAGATCCATGGTGTGCTGTGCCAGTGACGAATGTAGGAGCTAACGCAACAGCGCATCAACTCGGGGCCGCGTGACGGCCCCTTGCGCTCAAATCACCTCACCGACCGCTGCGCACTTGCGCGGCCAGAAACTCAACGACCGTCAGGGCGCGGTCCATACTCTTGGCCAGCGAACCATCGGTGTAAAAACGACCCGCCACGCCCATGGCGGGCACGCCCTCGACCTTGTAGGCGTTTTGCAACTGGGTGCCGCGGGTCGCCTTGGTCGCGACCGAGAATGAGTTGAACTGCTCCAGAAATTTGGCTTTGTCCACGCCCTGCTTGGCGACCCAGTCGGCGATTTGCTCGCCCTTGGCGAGGTTTTGTTTTTCAGCATGAATGGCCGTAAACACCTTCGCATGCAGTTTGTCCAGCAGGCCCATGGCCTCCAGCGCATAGTACAAACGCTGCTGCGGCACGAAACTGTCCTGGAAAGCCACCGGCACGCGTCGCACCGCCAGATCCTTGGGTGCGCGCTTGCGCCAGGCCTCAAAGGCTGGCTCAAAGACATTGCAGTGCGGACAGCTGTACCAGAAGAACTCGACCACTTCAATCTTGCCGGCAGGTGCTTCCACCGGCGCGGCTTTCTCCACCACCAAGTAATCGGTGCCCGCCTCGGGCGGTTTGCCTTGGGCCAAAGCCACGGATGGTACTAATGCAGAACCTGCCACAGCAGCACCGCAGGCCAGAGAAAAATCACGACGCTTCATCTTCAAACACTCCAGTTAAATCAATCGGACCCAGCCCGGCGCAATAAGTTCAGCGCCACGGGGCCACGGCACCTAGCGCTGCACCCGGACCAGCGCGGTTTCCATGCCGGCGGCCTCCAGCTTTTCCTTGGTTTTGTCAGCCTCTTCTTTTCTGTCAAAGGGGCCGACGCGCACCCGGTACACGACCCGACCCGACTGCTCACGCTCGGTCACTTTGGCTTCCACGCCGCCCAGCGACAACTTGGCCCGCTGGCTTTCGGCATCTTCGGGTGTGCGAAACGCGCCCACCTGGACGAAGTACGAGAACGGTTCCGCCGCCGCGTTGGCCGCACGCGCCTTGGCCAGATCCCCGAGCGGATCGGTAGACACCGCCGGTTTACCGCCATTTTTGGCCGCTGCCGCCACCGCGGCCGCGTCTGGCGATGGTTTCGCCGCCGGCACCGGTGCGGTCGCCGCGACCGGTCCGGCGGAAGGCGCTACGGGAGCCGGGGCCGCCGGAACCACGGGCTTGATCGGATTTTTGCCATACAAGGGGGTATTGGGATCCCAGTCCTTGTTCTTTTTGAGCTCTGCCGCATCCTGATCCGCGCTGCGGCTTTGTCCTTTGCTGACAAACGGGATGGGAACCTTGGTGACATAGACAGCGACCGCCAGCGCCGCACCGAGACCAACGACCACCCCTATGACGAACCCCAGAATGGTTCCCCCGTGCTGTTTTTTCATGTGCTGCCCATTCAACTCGATTTACATTTTCTGCGGAGCGCTGACGCCCAGCACTGCCAGACCATTGTGCAACACCTGGGCGGTGGCAGCGACCAGCGCCAGGCGGGCCAATTTGACAGTCACGTCATCCACCAGGATGCGCTCGGCATCGTAATAACTGTGGTAGCAGGCCGCGAGTTCGCGCAGGTAAAAAGTGACGTCGTGCGGCGCGAAATCCTGCGCTGCAGCGCTCAGCATCTCGGGGTACTTGGCCAGCAACAGCATGAGGGCCTGGGCCTGCGGGCTTTGCAGCGGCGACAGGTCGACCTGGCCCAAGCTCGCCACGTCGCCCCCATCCTTTTCACGCCAGGCGGCCAGCACCGAGCAAATCCGGGCATGCGCGTACTGCACGTAGTACACCGGGTTGTCGTTGTTCTTGGCCACGGCCAGATCCACGTCAAAGGTGTATTCGGTGTCGGGCTTGCGGCTGAGCAGGAAGAAGCGCACGGCATCCTTCGAGGTCCATTCGATCAGGTCGCGCAGCGTCACATAGCTGCCGGCGCGCTTGGAAATCTTGACCTCTTCGCCACCCTTGACCACGCGCACCATGGTGTGCAGCACGTAGTCCGGATAGCCTTGGGGGATGCCCACACCGGCGGCCTGCAGGCCGGCCCGCACGCGGGAAATGGTGCCATGGTGATCCGTGCCCTGGATGTTGACCACCTTCTCGAAGCCGCGCTCCCATTTGGTGATGTGGTACGCCACGTCGGGCACGAAGTAGGTGTAGCTGCCGTCGCCCTTGCGCATGACGCGGTCCTTGTCGTCGCCGTATTCGGTGGACTTGAGCCACAGCGCGCCGTCCAGCTCATAGGTCTTGCCGGCGTCGTGCAGCTTCTTCACCACATCATCGACCTTGCCGCTGAGGTAAAGGCTGGATTCCAGGTAGTAGTTGTCGAACTGGACGGAAAAAGCCTTCAGGTCCAGATCCTGCTCGTGGCGCAGATAGGCCACGGCAAACAGGCGGATGTCGTCGAGCGCTTCCACGTCGCCGGACGCCGTGTACTCGCGGTCGTCCGAGCGCACGGTCTTTTTCGCCTGGAAGTCGGCCGCAATGTCGGCAATGTAGTCGCCGTTGTAAAAGCCCTTGCTGGCGGGGTTGTCGGGGTCCACCGGCCAGCAGTCATCGCCCGGCTTGAAGCCCCGGGCTCGCAATTGGGTGCTGGTCGCGAGGGTGCCGATCTGCACGCCGGCGTCGTTGTAATAAAACTCGCGGTACACCTCCCAGCCTTGGGTCTGGTACAGGTTGCAGATGGCATCGCCCAAAGCTGCCTGGCGGCCGTGGCCCACATGCAGCGGGCCGGTCGGGTTGGCCGAGACAAACTCCACCAACATGCGGTGACTTGTACGCGCCTGGCTGCCAAAGTTGGGGCCCTGCGCCAGCACCTCGCGCACGATTTGTTGCTTGGCCTCGGGCTTGAGCTTGATATTGATGAAGCCGGGGCCGGCAATGTCAATGGCCTCCACCCAACGCTGAAACGGGGCGGCTACCAGCAATTCGGCGCGTAGATTCTCCGCCAGCTGGCGCGGGTTGAGCTTGAGCGGTTTGGCCAGTTGCATGGCGGCCGTGGTGGCGAGATCGCCATGGGCGGCGACCTTGGGCGACTCAAAGGCGGCTTTGGCGCCGGCGCCAGGAGACAGTTTTTCCAGGGCTTGCGCCAGGGATTCGAGCAATTCAATTTTTACAGACAACATGGCGTGATTTTACGAGGGACGCCGATGCCGCCCGATCGGCCCCGCGGTAACGCTTTGTCATCAGATTTGCCAATCCGGGCGTTGTGTGCTGGAATCCAGCCCGGATTCCCCTTCTAAACCCGTTCAAAGGATGCATGATGAAGAAACTGATGACCCTTCTCGGCCTGGCCCTGTCCCTGTCTATGGGCGCTGTCCATGCCGCTGACGCGCCCGCCGCCGATGCCGCCGCCAAGACGCCGCAGCAAAGCAAAATGGCCATGTGCAACAAGGAAGCCACTGACAAAAAGGGGGATGAACGCAAAGCCTTCATGAAGGAATGCCTGAGCGCAAAACCTGTGGCCGCCACCTCCGACAAGAAAATGGCCCAGCAGGAAAAAATGAAAACCTGCAACAAAGACGCTGGTGAGAAGAAACTCAAGGGCGCCGAGCGCAAGACCTTCATGAAAGACTGCCTGAGTAGCTAACTTTCACGTTTAACCAGGCCATGCGGGATGAGGTCAAGCACTGACGTCACGAAGCGCAAAAAAACCCCGCCGGTTTTGCCCGACGGGGTTTTCTTTTGGCATGATGCGACCATGATGTCCCGTTCTCCCCAGTCCCCGTCCATTTCCTGCGTGATCCCCGCCTTCAATGAAGCGCGCAATCTGGGCGCGGTGGTGCCTCATATCCTGGAAACACTTTCGTCTTTAAGTGATCGCATCGAGCTGATCGTGGTGGACGACGGTAGCCGCGACGACACCACGCAAGTCATGCAGGCGCTGTGCGCGGCCCACAGTGAGGTGGTCTACCTCAAGCTCTCGCGCAACTTCGGCAAGGAGCCGGCCCTCACGGCCGGCATCGACGCCACCCGCGGCGACGTGGTGGTCTTGATGGATGCTGACGGCCAGCACCCCGTGGCACTCCTGCCCGAGATGCTGCAAAAGTGGCAAGCCGGCTCGGACGTGGTGTACGCCGTGCGAAAGACCCGCGAAGACCAGTCCGGGCTGCAGGTCAGCCTGACCGGGCTGTTTTACAGAATGGTCAACTTCGGCAACCGGGTCAAGATTCCGGCCAACGCCGGAGATTTCCGGCTGATGGACCGCAAGGTGGTCGACGCCCTGAAAAGCCTGCCCGAACGCAACCGCTTCATGAAAGGGCTGTACGCCTGGGTTGGCTTTAACAGCACGGCCATTGATTACCAGCCGCTGCCGCGTGCGGACGGCAAGAGCAATTTTGGCCTGCGCGGCTCCCTGTCGCTGGCGCTGACCGGTATTCTGGCGTTTTCGATTGCCCCCTTGCGCGCCTTGACCCTGGTCGGGCTGGTGCTGTCGGCCATCGCGCTGGGCTATGGCGGCTGGGTCGTCGGCGAATATTTCTTCTCCGGCATCGCCGTCCCCGGCTACGCCACGATCGTGGTCGGCATGATGTTTTTCAGCGGCATCCAGCTGCTCTCGATCGGCGTGCTGGCGGAATACGTGGGCCGCATTTATGAAGAGGTCAAGCAGCGCCCGCCCTACCTCATCAGCCAGCGCGCGGGGGCCGGACTGGCCACGCCCGCATCGGCCGTGGGCGAAGACCTGCCTCTGGAACGCCAGGAAGCCTCCCTGCTTTGAGCGCCTCCACGTTCTGGTTCCTGGCCGTCGGGGGTACGGCGGCGCTCACGCACATGCTGGTGTTCACGCTGGTGCAACATCTGATGTGGCCCGAGCTGGCCAACGCCCTGGGGTTTCTTGTCGCGTTTTTTGTCAGCTTTGCGGGCCACCGACTGCTGAGCTTCAAGGATGCAGGCACCAGCGTCGGCACCAGTTTGCGCCGCTTTGCCGTGACCGCCCTGGCCGGTTTTGCCAGCAATGAACTCGTCTTTGTGCTGCTCTTGCGCGGCTTTGATATGCCCGCACTGCTGGCGCTATTTATAGCCTTGGTCTTTGCAGCCGGACAAACCTTTGTGTTCAGCCGCTTCTGGGCCTTTCGCCGCTAGCAGGCGGCCCCATGGGGCGGGGCCATCAGGGTCCATGACATCGCTAGATCGCAATACCGCGCCACAAGGGTTCCAGCCACATTTTTTCGAGCTCCCCCAGTCGCTCACCCAGGAGCAGGCATTCGCGCTGGAGCTGGGTCAAACGCTGCTGCAACTCATGGCCGGCCAGTTCCAGTTCAAATAGCTCCGGTGGACTCAGGTCATGGGGGTTGGCACCCCAAAAGCCCAAGGCGTTCCAGGCTTGGCGCAAGCGGTTCAATCGTATGAGGGCGGTGTCCACAATTTCCAGGACCGGGCCGGCCCGGCCTTGCGCCTTCAGAGTCACGGCCAATTGCTGCGCCTGCGCCGTGCGTTCGTCGATTTGCTGCAGTGGCGACCCGTCCGCGAAGGCAGGCTGAGCCGGGGTCGTGGTCGGGTTTTCCGGCACGGCACGGGCCAAATTGCATATGAAACTGCTCCACGCTGGATCATATTCACCGGGCACCACGCGCAGCGCGAAGTCGGCACGGGTCAAGGGCGCACGGGGCGTGCGCAAGATGCCCATGGTGAGCTCGACAACGGCAAGCAGGCGGCCAAGGGACGAGATACCTGGCTCCAACAGGCGCGCTGGATAACCCGAGCCGTCGAGCCGCTCGTGGTGCTCGCCGATGGCCCGGCACAATGTCTGCGGGTAGTCGGTCGTCTTGCTTAACAACATTTGCGCCACCCGGGGGTGAACCATGAGGTGCTTGTGACCCATCAGGTCCAGTGGCGCCTTGGACGTCAGGTATTCGGGCTGAATATAGACCTCTCCGATATCGTGCAATAGCCCGCCGAGCATGGCCATGCGGACGTTCACCGACGAAGACAAATCCGGCCCGCTGGCCATGGCACCCGCCAGCGCCATGGACTCCAGCGCATGCGGCAGGCTGCTGGGTCGGGTGGCCATGGCGGCGGTCAACAGCAGTTGCGCCACCGAATGCAACGGCAATTGCTTGACTTGCTCCAGCAAGACAGGCGCCCAAGGGCGCAGGGCTCGCGCCAGCGCGGCATCCGTGTTCAAGCAGGCCAAAAGGTCCGCATGCAGGCTGAACGAGGTGACACCATCTTCCGCCGCCAGGCAGGTCTCCAGCGGATATCTCAATTTGCGATCCAGCAGCCGCTGCTGCAAGGCAGATGACACGGGTTGCCCTTTGGCCCAGAGCTTGAGCCCCTGCACATCGACGATGTCCTGTGAGGCGACGATGGAGTAGGCCTCGCTCGCCTTGACGATGGCATTGAGTGCGTCGGGATTGGCCTGGTTGTCGCCGGCAGGGGCCATGGTCATGGCCGCCCTCTGCAAGCTGTGGCGTGATTCCACGCCAGTTGGAAAACGCACGCGCGCGACGACCTGAACAGTTCATTCATGACCCAGACTCCCGTTTGGTTTCTTTTGTTGAACTAGAACGTTTATTCTGGCATGAAAGTCGTGTCCACGGGAAACTAGTCGCCCGCGTGGCAGTGAGCGCCCTTGAGATGCGCGCTACTGGCGTTATCGGTGACCCGGGTCTTTGCAGCCGGGCAAGCCTTTGGGTTCAGCTGGTTTCGCGCCTGCCGCCGCCAGCGGGCTGCCTGACTGGTACAGCGCCCAGCCGGCGCCCTGGAAAAACAGCTGCCAGTCGCTCAGACCCGCAGCCATGGTGTTGCCGGTGCGTGCCACAAACCAGTTGCCCGGCACGGCACCGGCCTGGGCCAGCACCACCGGCGATTGCAGCACCCGGGCTGCCTGTTCGTCAAAATCCGCCCCTTCAAACAGCTCGCGCTGCCAGCCGTCGCCCACCTGCTCACGCAATTGGGCCCAGTGCTCCAGCACCACCAGGGGTTTGCGCGTTTGCGCGTAAAACGGCAGGTCGTAGGGATAGGCATCCGACACATACACCGTGTCCGAGGGGCGGGCCGCGCAGGCCAGGGCCTGGGCAATGTCTTGCGTGCGCCCGGTGCGGGTCACGCCGCCGACCTGGGTGACGATGGCCAGCGCGATGCCGATATTGAGCAGGCACAAGCCGGCAAAAATCTTGCCCGCACTGGCACGGTGCGCCATGGCGCGCTCCCAGCCCAGCGCGGCCAGCAGCGCCAGCCCGGGCATGACCGGCAAAATATAGCCAACCAGCTTGGAGTTGGGGATGGAAAAGAAAAGCGTAATCGCCCCGACCCAGATCCAGCACAAACTCCACCATGGCGGGGCCATTAGCGGCGCGGACTTGGGCGCAACGCCGAGTGCGTGGCGAGCCTGCCGGCGCAACTGATTCAGTGCAAAAAACACCCAGGGAAACAGCAGCAGGACCAGCGACAGCAGGTAAAACCACCAGGGCTGCGGGTTGTTGTAGGTGGCCGCGGTGTAACGGTTGAACTGCTGGCCGATGAACATGTAGTCAAACAGCTGTGGGTATTTTTGCTGGGCGACGACAAACCAGGGCAGGGCAATCGCCGCAAACAGCGCCAGACCGGTGAGCCAGGGCAGGTACAGCACTTTCTTGAACTGACGTGTCCAGAGCAGCCAGATGAATATCACCAGGCCCGGCAGCGCAATGCCGATCAGTCCCTTGCTGAGCATGCCCAGAGCGCAGGCCACAAAACCCATACGCGCCAGCGTGGCATCGGGCTTGTCGCCGGCCATGAAGGCAAAGGCAAAACACCAGATCGCCACGCCAATCCAGGTTGCCACCAGCATGTCGTGGTTGATGTACTGGCCGCCGATCAAAAAGGTCAGGCTGGTGCCCAGCATGAGAACGGCGCGGCGGGCGATGGACTCGCTGCTGATGGTGCGCGCCGACAGGTACAGGGCGATGATCATCAGGCCCCCGTGCAGCGCCGGCACCAGACGCAGGGCCAGCTCGTTGACGCCAAACGTGGCCAGCGACATCGCCTCCAGCCAGTACAGATAGGGCGGTTTGTGAAAGAACGGCAGGCCGTTGAGGCGCGGCGTGAGCCAGTCACCACTTTGCAGCATCCAGCGTCCGATTTCGCCGTAACGGCCCTCGTCGGGCACAGCCAGCGGCCGCAGGGACGCCAGCAACAGCAAGAGCAGCCAGAGCGCGGCCAGGGTCAGCCAGGATTTTTGTCGTTCGGTCAGGGAGGTATTCACTGGCGAATTTTAGCGGGCAGGGCCAGGATCACGCGTCTGGCCGTGGGCTAGGTCGACGCGCCCCGAACCAGCTGGACCCGCGCCTGGGCCAGCGCCATGGAGAAGTCGGCCCCGCTCAG
Organism: Rhodoferax ferrireducens; assembly: GCF_003347515.1. Classification (GTDB taxonomy): domain Bacteria; phylum Pseudomonadota; class Gammaproteobacteria; order Burkholderiales; family Burkholderiaceae_C; genus Rhodoferax. Next base: position 19,590 of record NZ_QEII01000323.1, read on the forward strand.
ATAGGCGAATTCCTGCGCACGCGCCGCGCCGATGACGTCGCCCGGCTCGGCGGCCCGCGCCGGGTGGCACATGATGATGCTGCCGGCCGGGGCGGCGCGCAGCCAGCCGGCCATCCGCCCCGCGTAGCGGGCTTCGGTGCCCGCAAAATCATAAATGCCTAAAAGGGCTGTACCGCACGTCACACCTGCGTTAGAAGCTATCTTTTCAAGAGCAGATGCACCCATCGCCGCGATCACCCGGCTTTTCAAGTCGGCGTGGCCCGCTGGCGCGCGTGAAATCCGCAGATAAGGCAGGCGAGCGCCATAGCGGCTGGCCAGGGCCTGTACCAAGGCCTCGCGAATGCCGGCGAACTGCTGCACATGCTGGTGGCCGTCGACGTAATCGGGCGGCGCCTGCCATTGCGCTTCGAACGCATCCAGCTGGCGCTCGATCACGCCGCGCGCCGCCGTCGGCTCGAAGCCCCCCAGCGCGGCTTTGAGCATGGCCGCGCCCAAGGACAGGCCGTGCCCGGCGCTGATGGCAAAGTCACTGGTCCAGTCCAGGTGCAGGCCGACATCGATGCGCCCGCGCAGCTCGCGCAGCAGCGCCACATCCTGCGCCCAGCGCGGTGACAGCACCATGGCGCTGGTGGCGCTGAGGCGCCCCAGACGCGCCAGCCGGGCAATGCCCAGCGAGGCGCTTTCATGAACGGCAAAGTCATCGGCGCACAGGATCACTCCTTTCATGCCCGCCTCGTCTCGCCTGCCACTCGCATCCGTGTCCATCATTGCGCCTTCCAAAAACCGGCCTGACCGTAATGGTGTTTGAGAAAATCAATCCACAGGCGCACGCGCAGGGGCAGGTGCCGGGCACTGGGAAACACGGCGTAAATGCCGTTGGCCGGGGCGGCGAAGTCTTCCAGCACCGGCACCAGCGCCCCGGCGGCGATCTCGGCCTCGACCTCCCAGGTGCTGCGCCAGGCAATGCCATAGCCGGCCAGGCACCAGTCATGCAACACCTGGCCGTCCGAGCAGTTCAGCGGGCCGCCGGGTTTCAGATAGATGAGTTCATGGGCCTCACCCTTGGGCAGCTTGAAGGCCCAGCCCCGGGTTTGAGAGGCCTCGCTGGACAGGGTCAGGCAATCAAAGCGCGACAAGTCCTGCGGGTGGGCCGGCGTGCCGTGCTGCCTCAGGTACGTGGGCGTGGCCACGCACAGGCGGCGGTTGTCAGCCAGGCGCACGCTGACCAGGGACGAGTCCGGCATGTCGCCGACGCGCACCGCGCAGTCAAAGCCTTCGCCCGCCAGATCGACCACTCGGTCGCTCAGGTTCAAGGAAATGGTGACCTCGGTATGTTGCTCCCGAAATCGCGGCACCAGCGGCGCCACATGGCGCCGCCCAAAGCCGGCCGGCGCCGTGATGCGCAAATGCCCGCTGGCTTTGACGCCACCGGCCGAGACACTGGCCTCGGCATTGGCGAGGTCGGCCAGCAAACGCTGGCAATCCTCCAGAAATGCGCTGCCTTCGTGCGTGAGCGCGATGCGCCGCGTGGTGCGCACCAGCAGCTTGACGCCAAGGCGCGCTTCCAGCGCATCGAGGCGGCGCCCCATGATGGCCGGGGCCACGCCCTCGGCCTTGGCGGCTGCCGTCAGGCTGCCGCGGGTGGCGACGGCGACAAAGGATTCAAGTTGTTTGAGCTGGGCCATGGGGGCAGAGCGCCTCTATTTCTGTGGTGCTGTAACCCAGCTCGGCCAGCAGTTCCGTGCTGTGCTCGCCAAGCCGGGGCGGGCTCAGGCGCACGCCCGGGCGCGCGCCGTCCAACGTGAGCGGCAGCAATACCGTTTTGGTTTGCCGGCCGTCCGGCAGGGTGATGGCGGCCAGGCCGCCGGTGGCGTTCAGGTGCGGATCGTCCAGCAAGTCCTGCGGCCGGGTGATGGGCGCAAACGGCAAGGCGTTTTTCTCGAACACGGCGCTCAACTCGGCCGCGCTGTACGCCGCCAGCCGTTCGCGCAGCACAGGCATCATCCAGTCGCGCGCGCGCACCCGGTCGTTGTTGCTGCGCAGGCGCGCGTCATTCTGGAGGTCGGCAAAACCGAAGGCCTCGCAGAACAGGGCCCAGGCGGTGTCGCTGACCACGGCCAGGAAGATCTGCTCGTTGTCCTTGACCTTGAACACGTCGTACACGGCCCAAGCCGAGATGCGCGCCGGCATGGGCGCGGCGGCCTGGCCGGTGACGGCGTACTGCATCATGTGCTGCGCCACCAGGAACACATTGTTCTCGAACAGCGCGCTTTGCACCTCCTGGCCGACACCAGTTTTTTCACGCGCACTGAGGGCGGCCATGGCGCCGATGGCACCGAACAGGCCGCCCATGATGTCGTTGATACTGGTGCCAGCGCGCAGTGGGTCGCCCGGGCGCCCGGTCATATAGGCCAGGCCGCCCATCATCTGCACCACCTCGTCCAGCGCCGTGCGCTGCGCGTAGGGGCCGGGCAGAAAACCTTTGTGGCTGACGTAGATCAGGCGCGGGTTCAGGGCCTTCAGGCTGGCGTAATCGAGCCCCAGTTTCTTCATGGTGCCGGGCTTGAAGTTTTCGCTCACGATATCGGCGGTGGCAATCAGGCGCAACACCGCCTCCTTGCCCTGCGGCGTCTGCAGGTCCAGCGCCAGGCTTTTCTTGTTGCGGTTAAACATCGGGAAAAAGCCGGCGCCGGAGCCGAGCAACTGGCGCGTGGCGTCGCCGGCACGGCCGTGGCCAATCGGCTCGACCTTGATGACTTCGGCCCCCAGGTCCGCCAGCACCAGGCCGCAGGTCGGGCCCATGACCATGTGGGTGAATTCGACGACGCGCAGGCCGGCATAGGGCAACGGCTTGGCCGTACCGTGGGGTTCTGTCACGTCGGACGCTGATGCCAGAGCGGCGGACGCGGGACGTGGCGTCCAGCCTTTGGGCAGACCCGCCTCCGGCGTCATGCCATAAAGCGGCTCGCCCGGCAGGCCGGCCGTCAGCGGCGCGCGCGCGGCCATGAGTTTGTCGAGATCGACGCCGGTGGCGACGCCCATGGCCTCGAACATGAAGACCAGGTCTTCCGTCACCACATTGCCGGAAGCGCCGGGCGCGTAGGGGCAGCCGCCCAGGCCGCCGAGCGAGCTGTCAAAGGTGCGGATACCCACGTCGTAGGCGGCCAGGCAGTTGGCCAAGCCCAGGCCGCGCGTGTTGTGCATGTGGGCGGCGCCGGTCCGCGCGCCGATGGCCGCACGCACCCGTGTGAACAGGCGGCGCACCTGGGCCGGGTTGGCCATGCCGGTGGTGTCGCTCAGGCCAACCTCGTTCACCCCAGCCGCCACGAGTTCGCGGGCCAGCCAGACCACATCATCCTCGGCCACGGCACCCTGCAGCGTGCAGCCAAAGGCGGTGGACATGCCGGCCTCGACCGTGACGCCGGGTGCGATGTCGTCGCGCAGGCGCACGATGGCGCGCACTTCTTCGATCATCTCTTCACGCGTTTTCCGCACATTGGCCAGCGAATGCGCGGCGCTGGCGGATACCGGAATCGTCAGCTTGTGCACGCCGGCCTGAAGGGCCGCCTGCGCGCCGCGTCGATTCGGCACCAGCGCCATGATGGTCACGCCGGGGTGGGTGAGGGCATGGCGCACCACCTCGGCGGCGTCGGCCATTTGCGGCAGGTGCCGGGCCGGCACAAAAGAGCAGACCTCGATCTCGCGCAGGCCGCTCGCCACCAACGCGTCAATCCAGCGGAGCTTATTCGCCGTGGCCAGGGTGGCCTTGACCGATTGCAGGCCGTCTCGCGGTCCGACCTCGCTGATCAGGACCTGCGGGTCAGTGCGCATCTTCTTGGCTTTCTCAGGCAAAGCGCCTATTGCGGCACCACGCCGGCCTTTTTCACCAGCCCGGCGTACTTCACCATTTCCGACTTGAAGTGCGCCAGCGCGAACTCCGGCGTCGAGATCTTGATGGTGTTGCCTTGCTTGGCCATGGACTCCTTGACCTCGGGCGTTGAAAACGCCGCCACAAAGGCGGCGTTGATGTGCTTGACCAGGTCCGGGGCCATGCCCTTGGGCCCGACCACGGCGATCCAACCTTCCACCATGTAGCCAGGGTAGCCTTGCTCGGTCGAGGTGGGGATGTCCGGCGCGGCCGGAATCCGCGCCGGCGCCGACACGCAAATCGCGCGCATGGTGCCGTTCTTGATGTGCGCCTGGGCGGACGGCAGGGCCAGCACGCCCATGTCGACCTGGCCGGCAATGATGTCCTGCACCATGGGCGCGACGCCGCGGTAGGGAATGTGGGTGACGAAGGTCTGCGTCACGTCCTTGAACATCTCGGGCGCCAAGTGCAGGATGGTGCCGTTGCCGCTGGAGGCGTAGTTGTACTTGCCCGGGTTGGCCTTGAACAGGGCCACCAGCTCCTTCATGTTTTTCGCCGGCACCTTGGGATTCACCACCAGCACCAGCGGGGTTGCGCCAATGATCGCAATCGGCGTGATGTCGGCCACCGGGTCAAACGGCACGGACTTGAGCACAGCAGGGTAAATCACATGGTTGTTGGACACCATGGAGAGCGTCAGGCCATCGGGCGCCGACTTGATCATGGTCGAGGTGCCGACCACGCCACCGGCGCCGGGCTGGTTCTCGATCACCACGGTCTGGCCGAGCGCCTTGCCCAGGGCGATTTGCGCGGCGCGGGCGATGCCGTCCACGCCGGAACCGGCCGACACCGGCAGGATGAACTTGACCACGCGGTCACTCGTCTGCGCCAGCAGCGCGGCGGGTGCGCCCCAAGCGGCGAGGCCGGCCGCAACGCCGCCGAGACGGATCAGGGTGTGGCGGCGGGAAAATTGTGTCGTTTGGTGTGTCATGTCTGTCTCCTTGTTATAAATAATTCAATGCTCTGCAGTATCACCTGATCGCGGCCTGCGCCTGCAGGGATTCAATTTGGGCCGCGTCATAACCCAGATCGGTCAGCAGCTGGCGCGTGTGTTCGCCCAGGGTCGGCGGGTGCAGGCGCACGCCCAGGCGCTGGCCGTCCAGGGTGATCGGAAACAGCGTGGTCTTGACGGTCTGGCCGGCCTTGGGGCCATCGGGCAGGCGCACATCGGCCAGGCCGCCGGTGGCCAGCAGGTGCGGGTCATCGAGCAGGTCTTCGGGCTTGCGGATCGGCGCGAAGGGCAGACCGGCCTGTTCCATCACCGCCGCCAGCTCGGCGGCGCTGCGCGGCGCCAGGCGTTCGCGCAGCGTGGCCAGCAGCTGCGGGCGCCGGGCCACGCGCAGGTTGTTGGTGGCGAGTTCGGCGTCGGCCTTCAAGTCGGGCAGGCCCAGGGCGTCGCAGAAGGTGAACCACTGCGCGTCGCTCACCGCCGCCAGGAAGATCTGCTCGCCGTCCTTGACCGTGAACACGTCATAGACAGCCCAGGGGTTGTCGCGCGCCGGCATGGGCGCCGGGTGCTTGCCGGTCATCGCGTACTGCAGCATGTGCTGGCCCATCAGGAACACATTGTTCTCGTACAGCGCCGACTGCACTTCCATGCCCTTGCCGCTGATGCCGCGCTGGATCAAGGCGCCCAAGGCGCCGATGGCGCCGAACAGCCCGCCCATGATGTCATTCACGCTGGTGCCGGCGCGTAGCGGGTCACCCGGGCGCCCGGTCATGTAGGCCAGGCCGCCCATCATCTGCACCACTTCGTCCAGCGCGGTGCGGTGGTCGTAAGGGCCGGGCAAAAAACCCTTGTGGCTGACGTAGATCAGGCGCGGGTTCACCAACGACAAGGCGGCGTAGTCCAGCCCGTATTTGCCCATGGTGCCGGGCTTGAAGTTCTCGGCCACCACGTCGGCCGAGGCCGCCAGCTTGCGCGCGACCTCGGCGCCGGCCGGGCTGTGCAGGTCGATCGCGATGCTTTTCTTGTTGCGGTTGAACATGGGGAAAAAGCCCGAGCCCGCGCCCAGCAAGTGCCGGGTGCGATCGCCGTCGATGGGCTCGACCTTGATCACCTCGGCGCCCATGTCGGCCAGCACCATGCCGCAGGTCGGGCCCATGACCATGTGGGTGAATTCGACGACGCGCAGGCCAGTCAGGGGTTGGGGCGTGGGGGTCTCTTGCATTTTGGATTGATTATTTAAAAAGGCGTTGATACGTGTCAGGCACAGGCCTGGGCGGGCGTGATGCCAGTGGGCAACATGGTCTTGGGCAGGCCGGCGCGCCACAGCGTGCCGTGCAGGGTTTCGCCATCCAGCCAGTGCGCCACTTTCTGGCGCAGCGCCAGCAGGCGCTCAATATCCTGCCCGGTGGCGATGCCCATGCTGGCGAACATATAGGCCAGGTCTTCGATCGCCACATTGCCGCTGGCGCCCGGTGCGTGCGGGCAGCCGCCGATGCCGGCCAGGCAGGCGTCGAAGCGCGTCACGCCCATTTGCAGCGCGGCATACACATTGGCCACGCCCATGCCGCGGGTGTCGTGAAAATGGCCGCAATTGAGTTTGTCGCCGGCAATGGGCAGGGCTTGCGCGAACAAGTCGTGCACCATGGCCGGGTCGGCATAGCCCACGGTGTCGGCCAGGCCCACGCGGTCGGCACCGGCGTCCAGCACGGCCCGCAGCAGGCGCAGCACTTCGGCCGGCTCGACCCGGCCCTGCAGCGTGCAGCCGAAGGCCGTGCTCATGCCGACCTCGATCAGCGTGCGCGAACCGCTGGCATTGCGCGCCGCGACGATGCGGCCGATCTCGGCCACCACCTCGTCCGGCGTTTTGCGCAGGTTGGCCAGGCTGTGGGCATGGCTGGCGGAAATAGGCAGCAGCATCAGGTCAGCCTCGCACGCCATGGCCAGCTCAGCCCCCTTGAAGTTGGGCACCAGCACCGAAGCCGTGAGGCCGGGCAGGGTCTTGGCAAAGGCCAGCAGCTCGGCGGTGTCGGCCAGTTGCGGCAGCAAACGCGCCGGCACGAAGGAGCCGACTTCGATCTCGCGCTGGCCGGCATCAAAGGCATCCTGAATCCATGCCAGCTTCTGCTCGGTGGGCATGACGCGGGTGATGCTTTGCAGGCCGTCGCGCAGTCCGACCTCGCGAAGGATGACGTAGCGGGGTAAAGCGGGGCTTGGGTGAGTGTGGTTCATGTGGGCGAGTTTAGATATGCCGGACAAGATAACGAAATAGATTTCGGAAGCGCTACCATTCCGAGATGGAACTTCTTGATCCTCCCCATTTCAGCCCTTGTTCAGCATGCGCGATCTCGATTTAACCACCTTGCGCCTGTTCGTGACGGTGTGCGAAACCCGCAATATTGCGCGCGCCGGCGAGCAGGCCCACATCGTGGGCTCGGCCATCAGCAAGCGCCTGGCGCAATTGGAAAACACCGTCGGCACGCCTTTGCTGGTGCGCCGCCGCCGCGGCGTCGAGCCCACGCCGGCCGGCGAAACCCTGCTGGAGCACGCCCGCAGCATGCTGGCCAGTGCCGACCGGATCGAGCGCGACATGGCCGCCTATGCCTCCGGCATCAAGGGCCAGGTGCGGCTGCTGGCCACGGCCTCGGTGATGGCCGAAGCGCTGGCCGACGACGTCGCGGCGTTTCTGAAGAACCCGGCGCACCGTGACATCCGGGTCGACATGGAGGAACGCATCAGCCCGGACGTGGTGCGCGGCATCTGGCAAGGCAGCGCCTCGCTGGGCATCTGCTGGGCCAGCGAGCACGGTGCCGATCTGGGCGCGCTGCAGTCGCGTCCCTACCGCAGCGACCACCTGGCGATCGTGGTCCACCCCTCGCATCCGCTGGCGGGCGCCAGGTCAGTGCGTTTTGAGCAGACCCTGGACTATGAGCACGTCAGCCTGCCGGTCAGCAGTGCCGTGCAGGTGATGTTGCAACGTATGGCTGCGGCCTTAGGCCGGACCCTGGTGCACCGCGTGATCGTCTCCAACTTTGAAGCTGCCCTGCGCGTGGTGCATGCCAACCTGGCCATCAGCGTGGTGCCGCTGGAGGTGGCGCGGCCTTACGCCGCCGGCCATGCGCTGTGCCTGATTCCGCTGGAGGAAGTCTGGGCGCGGCGGCATTTTGCGATCTGTTTTCGGGATGAGGCGGCTCTGTCGGCGGCGGCGCGCTTGCTGCTGGCGCATTTGCAGACACCCGGCGCCGGCATGGCGTGAATCAGGGTTTATAGCGCGATAGGCCTCAACCCAGATGCGTATGCCGTTCGGGTTTGGGCTCGGTTTCCATCGCCGCCAGCCCTTGCAGAATGCCACAGGCATTGACCGCCTGTTCGCTTTGACAGCGCTCGCGCAAGGCCCCCAGTTGTTGCTTGAGTTGCGTGAGTTCCCGCAGACGTTCATCGACATGGGCGATGTGCTGGTCAAACACCTCACTGATGGCGCCGCAGCCTTCGGCGGGCTGATCGGCCAGCCGCAGCAGGGCATGAATTTCACCGTGGCTCATGTCCAGCGCGCGGCAGTTGCGGATGAAGCGCAAACGCTCCACATGCGCCGGGCCGTACACCCGAAAGTTGCCTGGCGTGCGCGCGGGCGCTGGCAGCAGGCCTTCCTTCTCGTAATAGCGCACCGTCTCCACCGTGCATTGCGCCACCTGTGCCAATTCACCGATTTTCATGAGGGACTCCAGAAATACCTTGACTCTATAGTAACTTCAGGTTGCCTAATGGGCTGAATCAGTTTCAGGAACACGCCATGTCAGCCCAGCACCAGCACGATACACACGACCACGACCATTCACATGCCACGGCCTGTTGTGACCATAGTGCGGATCAGCCCTTGGTGCAACTCGGCCAGCCCGAGACGCGCCGTGACGGCATTCAAACCCCTATCCGCATCATGCAGATGGATTGCCCCACCGAAGAAGCGCTGTTGCGCAAGAAGCTGGGCGGCATGGCCGGTGTGGCGGGCATGGATTTCAACCTGATGCAGCGAGTGCTGACGGTGACGCACGAGCCCAAAGCCATAGAGACCATTTTGGCGGCTGTCCGTTCATTGGGCTTCACGCCCGAGATTGCCTGCGATACGTCGGCCCACTCCGAGCCCACGCCGGAGCCTGTCAAACCCTGGTGGCCGTTGGTGCTGGCGGGCGTGGCTGCCATTGGCTCAGAGCTTGCTCATTGGGCCGGACTGCCTACATGGGTGGCGGCCTTGCTGGCCATGGCAGCAGTCTTGGCCTGCGGCATCACGACCTACAAGAAGGGTTGGATTGCCATCCGCAACGGCAATCTCAACATCAACGCGCTGATGAGCATCGCCGTGACCGGTGCACTCCTGCTGGGCCAGTGGCCTGAAGCGGCCATGGTGATGGTGCTGTTCACGATTGCCGAGCTGATCGAGGCCAAGTCGCTAGACCGGGCGCGCCATGCCATCCGAGGCTTGATGCAGCTCGCGCCAGAACGCGCCACTGTCTTGCAAGCTGACGGGACTTGGGGCGAGGTCGCCGCAAAGTCGGTTCAAGTGGACGCCCGCGTTCGTATCAAACCCGGCGAACGCATCGCCTTGGACGGAACCATCGTCAGTGGGCGCTCAAACATCAACCAGGCACCGATCACGGGTGAGAGCCTGCCGGTGGAAAAAGCCGAAGGCGATCCTGTATTTGCCGGGACGATCAACGAATCCGGTTCCTTCGAGTACGCCGTCACAGCGGCAGCGGGCGACAGCACCCTGGCGCGCATCATCCATGCCGTCGAAGCCGCGCAAGGGGCGCGCGCGCCAACGCAGCGTTTCGTCGATCGCTTCGCGCAGGTCTATACCCCGGTGGTGTTCGCCATGGCGGTGGCCGTTGCCGTTTTACCGCCGCTGTTGTTGGGTGGGGACTGGTTTGACTGGGTCTACAAGGCGCTCGTTTTGCTCGTCATTGCCTGCCCTTGCGCGCTGGTGATTTCAACCCCTGTCACCATCGTGAGTGGCCTGGCCGCCGCGGCGCGCCAGGGCATTCTCGTCAAAGGTGGTGTTTATCTGGAAGAGGGCCGCAAGCTGGCCTGGCTGGCGCTCGACAAGACCGGCACCCTCACCCACGGCAGGCCCGCACAGACGGATTTCGTGGTGTTGAATGGCTGGAACGAGACCGAGGTTCGCAGTCTGGCCGCCAGTCTGGCCAGTCGCTCGGATCACCCGGTGTCACGCGCTTTGGCCGAAGCGGCCAAACGCGATGGCGTTGTCTTGCGAAATGTGGAAGAGTTTGAGGCGCTGCCCGGGCGCGGCACCAAAGGTTTGATTGACGGCAAGCGCTACCACCTGGGCAATCACCGCCTGATTCATGAGCAAGGCCGATGCTCGGACGAGCTGGAAGCGCGTCTGTCGGCCCTGGAAGAACAAGGCAAAACCGTAATCTTGCTGACCGACGAACAGAGTGTGCATGGCTTGTTCGCCGTGGCGGACACGGTCAAGGACAGCAGCCGCCAGGCGATAGCAGAACTGCACGCCTTGGGGATCAAAACCATCATGCTGACGGGCGACAACGCCCACACGGCACGGGCGATCGCCGCTCAGGTCGGTATCGACGAAGCCCGTGGCGATTTGCTGCCCGAGGACAAGCTCAAGGCGATTGAAAGCAAGCTCGGCAAAGAGGGTGCGGTCGGCATGGTCGGTGACGGCATCAATGACGCGCCGGCGCTGGCACGTTCCGACATTGGTTTCGCCATGGGTGCCGCGGGCACGGGGACGGCCATCGAGACGGCCGACGTGGCCTTGATGGATGACGACCTGCGCAAGTTGCCGCGCTTTGTTCGCTTGTCGCGCGACACCCATGCGCTATTGATTCAAAACATCGTGCTGGCGCTGGGCATCAAGGCTGTTTTTCTGGTCCTGACACTGACCGGCGCAGGCACGATGTGGATGGCGGTGTTTGCCGACGTGGGGGCGAGCTTGCTGGTGGTCGGCAATGGCCTGCGTTTGTTGCGGAAGTAGCCCGCCTCCGCCTGACTCGGGGTTTTATACGACCCAATTCAAGGCCTCAGCACCCCATCAAAATGGTCGATATCGGCCCGATCCTGCAAGCGCTGAATCAGCTGTTTTTGGGATGCGATGTCTTGCATCAATACCGCGAAGGCCTCCTGGGACACGGGTTTGCTGAACAGGTAGCCCTGGTAGATGGGACAGCCGTGTTGGTGAAGAAATTCGCGCTGGGCCTCGGTCTCCACGCCTTCGGCAATCACGTCCAGCCCCAGACTTTGGGCCAGCGTGATGATGGCCTGCACCACCACGGCATCGTTGGGGCCGTCTGGCAGGTTGTGCACAAACGACTGGTCAATCTTCAACTGATTCAGCGGAAGCTGGGTGAGGTAGGACAGGGATGAATAACCAGTGCCGAAGTCGTCCATGGAAAAGCTCAGCCCGAGCGCTTTGAGCTGTTGCATCTTTGCGATGGTGTCGCTGATGTTGTCAAGCACCAGGCTTTCGGTCAGTTCGAGTTTCAGGCGTGTTGCCGGGGCCCCCGTGCTCAGCAGCGCGTAACGCACCCGGTCAACGAAATCCGTCTGATGGAACTGGCGTGCACTGACATTCACGGACAGGTACAGGTCACGGTGAAGCGGATCACGCGACCAGGCGGCGAGTCGCTCACAGGCCTCTTCAAGCACCCATTGCCCCAGCGGCAGGATCAGGCCGGTTTCTTCCGCCAGGGGGATGAACTGGGCCGGTGACACGAGGCCGCGCGTGGGATGGTTCCAGCGCAGCAGGGCCTCCGCGCCGACAATCCCCACCTGGCCATGAACCTGCGCCTGATAGTGAAGCACAAATTGCTGGCTCTTGATGCCTTGGCGCATGGCGGTTTCCATGTCGGCCCGGGCAGCCAGGGAGGCTTGCATGTCGGGGTCGAAGAAACGCAAGGTGTTGCGCCCCGCTGACTTGGCCTGGTACATGGCGATGTCGGCCTGCTTGAGCAGGTCATCCACCGAATTCTCGTTGCCGACAAACAGGGTGGCACCGATGCTGGGTGTGCTGTGGTGTGTGCGGTCTCCCATCACATAGGACTGGTTCAAGGTTGACAACACTTTTTCGCCGATGGCCTGGGCCTGCGCAGCGGCCTCCTGCGGTTGCTCGCTCAAACCCTCCAGCATGACCACGAACTCGTCACCGCCCAAGCGCGAGATGGTGTCACCATCGCGCACACAGGTGGCCAAGCGGTGGGCGACCTCGATCAGCAAGCGGTCCCCGACATCATGGCCACAGGTGTCGTTGAGCATTTTGAAATTATCCAGGTCAATGAACAGCAAGGCCCCCATGTGTTGGGTACGCGCACTACCGGTCATGGCTCGATCCAGACGGTCCATCAGAAGGCGCCGGTTGGGCAACTCCGTCAGGGGGTCGTAAAAGGCCAGGCGCTCGATGCGCTGCTCCGCCGCCGTGCGCTCGCTGCGGGTACGCAGGGAGACGATGCCAAAGGCCAGATCGTCGGCGAGCTCTTCCAGCAGGCGTTGCTCTTCGATCGTGAAGGCATGGGCTTCGGTGGCGTAGATGCCCAGCATGCCAAAGGTGCTGCCGCCTTCGTCTTTCAGCGGCAGGGCAATGCAGGAACGGTACCCGCGTTGCAATGCGGCTTCACGCCAGGGTTGCGTCTGGGGGTCTGCGGCGAAATCGTCAACACCCGCAATGTCGCCGGTTCGAATGGCGGCTCCGCTGGGTTCGTCGGTGTCGGCCCAGGTGAACCGGGTGTGTTCCAGGTAGCCCATGTCGGCACCCGCCTTGGCCACCGGGCGCACGGTTCTGGCTTCATCGTGCTCGGCGTAGCCGACCCATGCCATGCGGTAGTCAGCCTCCTCGCACACGATGCGGCAGATGTTTTCCAGCAGGGTCTGCTCATCTTCCGCACGCACCAGAACCTGGTTGCAGTCGCTGATGGCACGCAACTCCCGATTCAGGCGACGCATGACCAGTTCATCCTGCTTGCGCTTGGTGAGGTCATAGGCCAGGCCAACGAATCCCGTGATGCGCGCGCGCTCATCCCGCAACGCGGTCACCGACAGGTTGACCGGAATGCGTGTCCCGTCTTTACGAATGTAGGTCCATTCGTTCTCCTCAGGCAGATTGCGACGCGGGCGGGCCGCAAACACATCAAATCCAGGGGCAATCGTTTCCCCCAGTTGCTCGGTCAATTGGGTGGCGTACCGGGCAAGCTCTTGCGGATCGTGCCAAAGCGCGGGGGTCTGCTGGTTCACCACCTCTTCGGCGGTGTAGCCCAGCAAGCGCTCGGCAGCAGGATTGAAGCTGGTCACGATGCCATCGGGTGAGGCGGAGATGACACCGTAGGCCACATTGTCCAGAATCGTGCGCTGGAAGAAGGTGAGCCGCTGCAAATCCTCTTCGCGCTGCTGAATCGCTGCCATCATGTCGTTGAAGCTCTGCCCCAGGCGGGCCACTTCGTCGCTCCCATTCGATGGCACGCGATGCCTGTAGTCCGCCTTGGCGCGAGCGAGTTCGGCCGCGTGCGTCAGGGACGCGATGGGGCGCACGATGGTGCGACGCAGAACCGCCAACTGACCCAGTGTGGCAATCAGAAATACGAGCGCACCGACACCAAAGAGCCACAGGACCTGCCGGGTTTGCTCGCCGAGTTGATTCAAGCCCATCCTGATGTGCAGCCGCGCGCCGTGAGGCAAGGCTTGCAGCATGTCTGCCGTATCGTGGCTGATATACAGGCCGTTGGGCTTGTCCGGCAGGACCCCAGGCGTGGCGTTGGACGTGCGGGTGAAGCTGGCCAGCGGGCGCTTGTTGTCCAGATAAATCACGGCCTGCAGGATTTGTGGGTTGACCCGCAAGGTGTTCAGGATTTCAGTGGCGCGCTGCGGGTCTTCAAAAGCCACAGCCGCGTCGGTGCCCACCGAAACCAATTGCGCATAGGGCTCCATGATTTGCCGTGTCCGGTCTTCAAGCGTAAAACGCTGATACAGCACCAGGCCCGCACCCGCCACCACAAACGCCAACAGGGCAGCACCCAGCAGCACGAGCGCCAACCGGTTGTGAATACTGAGTTTGCGAACCATGGCTCAGCGCACCTTTCGGATCACGCCATTCTCGAGAATCTCATGCGAGACTTCCAGCATCCGGGTCTGGACGGCCAGCGAAACCGCGCGTGCCTGGTCAAGATTGATGCTCATGCGCACCCGGTCTTCGACCTGGAAGCGGATCACACCCCCTTCGCGCAGGAATTCCGGCGCGTCGCCCACCGTCAGGATGGGCTTGCCTTTTAATTCACCCAGGACGGCGCGGCGTGCAACCGGGTTGTCAAGGGCCACAAAAACGATGTGGCAGCCCGGCAGTTTGTGCAGTGTGTCTGCGCGGTAAATTTCAAAGGGGTGACCTTGTTCGGTGCGGCCCTTGAACGTGTTCTCCAGCATATCGCCAAACGGATCGCGGCCCACGATGCAGACCCGCCAAGGGCCGAGGCCATTCGGGAAAGCACTGCTGGGCCAGGTCACGTAGTGGGCGAAATTGCGCAGAAAGGCGGCCTTGACCCGGTTCGGGTTTTCTGCCGTCAACTCCTGGCTTGCGACGTAGGCCTGCACCGGCAGTATGAGCAGGGCCAAGGCCAGCCGGGCGATCCAGGTCCAGCATGCTGAACGGCAGGGACTGGGGGTGGTTGTCATGAACGTGGCCCGGTGCTCAGAAGCTGGCGGTGAACGTGAGGAGAAACTCACGCGGACGGCTCCGCGTGCTCTGCGAGGGGCGGTAGCTTTGGTCGGTGAGGTTTTTTCCGGTCAGGGCCACATTCATGCGTCGATCACCGCGTGTCCACGCGTAGCCCACCATCGCATTGACGAGCGTGTAGGTCTGCTGGGCGGTGTCGGGGCTGTCTGGCAGAAGCGTCTGATCGGACACAAAGTTGACACCCCCACCGATATAAAAGCCCCGCAGGCCGTCTTGCGTGAAGTTGTAGCGCGTCCAGAGATTGGCCAGACGTGGTGCACTCATCTGCAGGGGCGCGTTGTGATACCTCAGCACGTTTTTGTAATTGGCTTGTCCGGCAGCGTCCAGCAAGGCAGGATCCTGGGCCAGGATGGCTGCGTCGTTGCCGCTGAACTCGGTGATCCGCGCGTTCATGAGGCTGTAGGACACATAGAGTTGCCAGTTGGGGGTCAAGGTAGCGGTGGCATCCAGCTCGACACCGCGCGAGCGTTGCTCGCCGCTTTGGACGTTGTAAATCTTCACCGTGCCGGAGCTATCGGTGACCGCCAGGTCATTGACGATGTTCTGGTTGCGAATATCGAAGAAGCTCAGCGTGCCAGAAACGCGGCCCTCGAACAGCTCAGCCTTAAGGCCGATGTCGTAGCCATCGCCCCGGGTCGGCGTGGCAGGCTGGGTGGTGCCGTCCGGGTTGTTTAGGACCTGGGTGCCGGGCACGAAGGACTCGGCATAGGAGCCGAACAGTGACAGCGCCGGCGTGAGCTTGTAGAGCAAGCCGTATTGCGGCGTGATGGCACTGGCGGAGATGGCGGCTTGAGACTCGCCGGTGAGGTGGTTGGTGAGCTGGCTTTGCGTCGACGTCCTGCGCCAGCCCGCTAGGAGCAGCAACCGGTCATCCAGGAAGCCGAAGGTGCTGCCACCATAAACGGACTTGTCCACGTAGTCGGTGGTCTGGTCGGTTGGGCTCGCGGTGAGCGCGGAGAGGGGCAAGGTGGCGAAGCGATTCCAGGTGGATGGATTGCTCAAATCCCATAGCGGCAATGGCGAGGCTGTGGGGTCGTTGCCAAGCGCCGGGTCGTTGGGCGCCTGGCCGGCCCGGTTGTCGAAACGGCGGTCAATATACTGCCCGCCCAGGAGGAGTCGAAGGCTGGCCCAGCTGAAGTTGTATTGGCCGACCGCCTGGGCCTCGATGGTGTTGTCCCGGTTGTGGTAGCTCTGGTATCTGACGCGGCGGCCTTGCAGCAGTGTCGTGTTGTTGGCCATGCCGAGGTTGCCGGAGAACAGGGCGTCTACCTGGTACTTCAAGTGGGAGTACCCGGCGCGCAGGTTCCACTGCTCATTGGCCTTGACATCGAGCCAGGCGCTCAGGTTGTCGGTATTGCTTTGGCGAAAGTCGGCGTAGGCCATGCTGTTCCAGTTGTCTGGCAGGCCTGGCACATCAACGCCTGACAGATTGGGGGCAGAGGCGGTTGGCACAAGCCCGCTCTGCGTGCCGTAGCCGGGCTTTTGCATCAGTTGGGGCGTCTCGGACTTGCGAAAGTTCTCGTACTTGAGCGTCACGCTCACGCGGTCATTGGGTTGCCACAGCAGGGACGGCGACAAGTTGCTCGAATGGGCATCATAGGGGTCCCAGTAGTGCATGTCCTGGTCGTAGGACGCCGCGAGCCGGTAAAAGAGCGTGGGGGATGCCGGGCCGGTGATGTCAGTCTCGAAACGGTGCTGGCCATAAGAGCCCACCGCCACATCGGCGGTGGCGGCAAACTGGGCCTGCGGGCTCTTGGTGATGATGTTGACGATGCCGCCGGGCGCAACCTGGCCATACAGGAAGGAGGCCGGTCCCTTGACCACCTCGACGCGCGAGATGTTGGTGAAATCGAAGACCGAGGGGCCATGGAAGCCGTCGCGCAATATCTGGACGTTGCCGGGCGTGGCGCTGACGGCGAAACCGCGGATGGCCAGGTTGGCATTGCCCTCGTTGAAGTCGTTGCTGCGGTAGGTAACACCCGGTGAGAAGCGTGCAACATCGAAAATATCCCTTGGCTTCTGGTCCTTGATGAAGGATTTGGTGAAGGCCTGGATGGCAAAGGGAAGTTCGCGGATCGGTGTATCCAGGCGCGAGCCCGAGACGGAGTTTGACGCGCGGTAACCGCTGTCGAGATAGGCGGACACCTCAAAGGGGGACACGCGCACATTGGCCAATTCGCCCAGGTCCATATCGGCCACGTCTTTTCGGGAGGCGACCGTCGCCTGAACAGCGGTAAGGTCACTTGCCATCGCCAATGACAGCGGCTGCAACCCGCCAGCCAGCCCCATCACCGCCAGGGCGAGCGTGCGTATTTCGAATTCAGGCAAGAAAAATGGCATTTAGACAATCGTGGATATCCAACGATTCCTCTCCCTTTGCATTCGGGTCACTATGTCCGCGGGACTCGAATGTAACGACTAAAAAAGCCTTCATCCATTGGTATTAACCTCCGTGCGTGAATGATGCGCCCGTCCCCCGTCGTGACGCGTGTAGCAACTTGATTTTGCGCAAGATTTGATGAAATGGGCGGTGGTGCAGGCATCGCGATGCGTGCCATGCATTTTCATGAAGAAATTAGCCTCTAGCCCTTGTCCAATAAGCGTATGAAGCTATTTATTTGATAGTTAATCGACTTGAACCGCGACGCGCGCCTGCAGCCCCGCAAACGAGATCAACTCTCCTGCCAGCGCACTGGCCATCACGGTCGGCGGGCTGGCCAGCCAGACCTGGCCGGGGCCGGAGCGGCCGGGGAAGTTGCGGTTGATGGCGCTGACCGTCACCTGGTCCGCCTCGGTGGACGAGCCCGGCCCGCAGTTGGCGCAGGCGCCGCACGAGGGTTGCAGGATTTGCGCGCCCACGGCGGCGAAGGTCTTGTCATAACCCTGGGCGATGCAGTAATCGCGCACGGCGGTGGTGCCGTATTGCAGATACAGCTTGACGCCGGACGGCACGCGCAAGCCATGCTGCAGCCCCCAGGCCAGCACGGCGTGGTAGTGCGCAAAGTCGCCGCGCTTGCCGGCGGTGCAGGAGCCGCCGTAAGCGATGTCGATCTTGACCGGGACGTCCAGCTGGCTCAGGGCCACGCCGTTGCCGGGGTCGCCAGGCGCGGCCACCATGGGGGAGAGGGCGGCGCAATCCAGCGTGATGTACCCGGCGTAATGCGCGTCGGGGTCGCTGTGCATCCAGGGCTCGATCTCGAAGTCGACACCGCGGCGTTCGCGCAAAAACACTTGCGTCTGGGCGTCGGGCGCCACGATGCCGGTCAGGCCGCCGAGTTCAGCCGTCATATTGGTCAAGGTGGCGCGCTCGTCGATGCTCAAGTGCGCCAGCGCCGAGCCGCCAAACTCGAACACCTTGCCGACCCCGAGCCCGGCCCGGATGTCGGGCGCGGCCAGCAGGTGCAGCACGATGTCTTTGGCGGTGATGCCCGGCGCGATCGGGCCGAGCAGCTCGATGCGCAGCGAGGCCGGCACGGTCAGGCGCACGGCGCCGGTGACAAAGGCGTTGGCCATGTCGGTGGTGCCGACGCCAAACGCCACGCAGCCCAGGGCGCCGCTGTGCGGCGTGTGCGAGTCGGTGCCGACCACCAGCTGGCCCGGCAACGCGTAGTGCTCGGCCATCATGGCGTGGCTGATGCCCGCCACGTTACTGCCGTCGTCCAGCGCCGCTTCTTCGTCGGTCAGCGTGCGGTGAAAGCGCAGGCCGTAGTCGTGCGCAAAGTCGCGCTGCGCCTGGCACATGGTCCGCACATTCGGCACCAGGCCCGCGCGCAAGTGGGCCGGGCTGCTCGCCACATAAGAGGTATGGTCTTCAAACACGATGATGGAGGCCGGCCCATGCAGGACCAGCGGGCGGCCGAAAGTGGTGTGCAGCATGTGGGCGCACATGCCGGTGTAGTACTCATGGATGAAGCGCCAGTCGGCGCGCACAAACATGCCGGCGCCCGGAAGATGAAAGCCGGCTCCGGCCGGGGGCTGTGCTTCGGTCAAGGCGGTCGGCAGGGCATGGCGCGCGATGATTTTTTCAAACAGGGTCTGCGGCTGGGGCTCCGGGAGCGCTCGGGCAGGGGCGGCGGGCACGGTGCTGCGCACCGTGCCCATGTGCAGCTGGCCAAAGCGCAGCAAGCCGCCGCTTTTCAAAATGGCGGCCGCCAAGGCGTCGCGTCCCGCCACCAGCTCATCCACGGCAATCGCCTCGCCACGTTGGATGCGCTCGACCAAGCCGAAGTCGGTCGAGGTGAACAGGCCAATGTTGTCGGCGTTCTGGCGGTAAATGCGCTCGAAACTGGCCGCAATCACCAGCCGGATGCCGGCCAGCTTTTCCGCCGCCGGGCTGTGCTCGCGCGAGGAGCCCTTGCCGTAGCGCTGCCCCGCCACGACCACGCTAAAGCCACCATCCCGCACGGCGTTGACGCCAATCGGGCTTTGTCCGTCGGCCCGAAAACCAGTGTAGGGATAACGCCCGAGCGCGTCGTCGTAGTGGCTCAGAATGGCCACCGGCGTGATCTCGTCAGTGGAAATATCGTCGCGCAAGGGACCGGCTTCAAGCCGCGAGAGTTTCGTGCCCTGCAATTGCAGGTTGATGCGGGCGGGGTCGCGGCACAGCAGCAGCAGACGCCCCGGCAGGGTCAAACGGGTGGCGTTGGAGGTCATGCCCGCATTGTGAACGCCGGCGGGGCTTTACCAGACTTTACATATTCGTCAGGCGCCCCTTCTTCGACCGCTCCCCGGGCTTGCCACAATACATGCCCATGCTGTCACCTCAGGAATCATACGTGTTCATGCCCGTCAACACCCTCGCATCGACCAGCCAGCCGTCTGCCCGGTCCGGCCCATCCCCTGCCGCGCCCGCCTGCCAGCTCAGCGTGGTCGTGCCCGTGTTCAACGAAGAGGCGGTGATCGCCCTGTTTCATGCGCGCCTGAGTCGGGTCCTGGCCGCCTGCGCCGGTGTGCATGAAATCATTTATGTGGACGACGGCAGCACCGACGGCTCGCGCCAGGTGCTGGAAGGCCTTCGGGCGACGTCTGCGTCCGTCGGCGTGGCGCGGCTCAGCCGCAATTTTGGCAAGGAGCGCGCCATGACGGCGGGCCTGGAGCTGGCCCGGGGCGATACCGTGATCATCCTGGATGTGGATTTGCAGGACCCGCCCGAGCTGATCCCGGCCATGCTGGAGGCCTGGCGCGCCGGCGCCGACGTGGTCAATATGCGGCGCACCGGCCGCGATGGCGAAACCCTGCTGAAACGCACCACCGCCCATTTCTTCTACCGCGTCATCAACAAACTCAGCGATGTGACCATTCCCAGCGATGTCGGCGATTTCCGCCTGTTCAGCCGCCGTGCCGTCGACGCGCTGAACCGCCTGCCCGAGTCCAACCGCTTCATGAAAGGCCTGTTCGCCTGGATCGGCTTCCCGCAGGTGACGCTGGATTACCACCGCAAGGCCCGCGCGGCCGGCCTGAGCAAGTGGCCGTACTGGAAGTTATGGAACTTTGCGCTGGAAGGCGTTACCTCCTTCTCCACCGTGCCGCTGCGCATCGCCTCCTACGTCGGTTTTCTGAGTGCGCTGGGCGCGTTTGTGTATGCCATTTATTTCTTTGTCAAAACCTATATCTGGGGCGACCCGGTCAAGGGTTTCCCGACGCTGATCGAGTTTGTGCTGCTGCTCGGCGGGCTGCAGCTGATGGCGATCGGCATCATGGGCGAGTATGTCGGGCGCATGTACCTGGAGTCCAAGCGCCGGCCCCTGTACCTGCTGGATTCCTTCCAGCCAGCCACGCTGACGGTCGCTGAGCCCGCGTGAGCACGCCCCCCATGCGCACCGACACCCCCGGTCAGGCGCCGGTCTGGTGGGCGCTGGCCGCTGTGCTGGGCCTGCGCCTGGTCAGCCTGGGCCTGTACCCGCTGATGGACAACACCGAGGCGCGCTACGCCGAAATCGCGCGCGTGATGTTTACCCTGGGCGACTGGGTCACGCCCTGGTACGACACCCACATCCCGTTCTGGGGCAAGCCGCCGCTGTCGTTCTGGACCACGGCGCTGGGCATGGCCGTGTTCGGCGTCAACGAGTTTGCCGCGCGCCTGCCGCATTTTCTGGCGGCTTTGCTGGTGGGCTGGCTGGTGTGGGGCTGGGCGGTGCAGCAATCACGCCAGCAAGCGCTGGCCGCGGTGGCCTTGCTGGCAGGCAGCAGCCTGATGCTGATCTCGGCCGGCGCGGTGATGACCGATATGACCCTGGCCGTGGGCACCACCCTGGCGATGCGCGGCTTCTGGCTGGGTTTGCATGGCGGGGAAGGCCAGCGCCAGCGCGAGGGCTGGCTGCTGTTTCTCGGCCTGGCCATCGGCCTGCTGGCCAAGGGGCCGCTGGTGCTGGTGCTGGCCGGCTTGCCGCTGGGTCTGTGGACGCTCTTTAGCCGCCAACTCGGGCGCGTCTGGCGCGATTTACCCTGGCTGCGCGGCACCTTGCTGATCGCGCTGCTGGTCGGCCCCTGGTACGTGGTGGCTGAGTTGCGCACGCCCGGCTTTCTGGACTATTTTTTGCTGGGCGAGCACTGGCACCGCTTCGTCACCGCCGGCTGGACCGGCGACCGCTACGGCGTGGCCCATTCGGCGGCACGCGGCAGCATCTGGG
Source organism: Rhodoferax ferrireducens (assembly GCF_003347515.1). GTDB lineage: Bacteria > Pseudomonadota > Gammaproteobacteria > Burkholderiales > Burkholderiaceae_C > Rhodoferax. Next base: position 40,838 of record NZ_QEII01000323.1, read on the forward strand.
TTTATGCGTGGGTGGCGCTGCTGCCCTGGTCGCTGCTCCTGCCGCTGGCTTGGTGGCGCTGGCGCCGAGCGGCGGTCATTCCGGTGAGCGATCAGGCCACTCCGGCTCAGACCGCACGGACCGTTGCGGCCCCAGACAAGCCGCTGCAGCGCTACTGGATTTTGTGGAGCCTGGCACCCCTGGTGTTTTTCACCCTGGCCGGCAATATTCTGTGGACCTATGTGCTGCCGGCCCTGGCGCCGCTGGCCCTGCTGGGCGCGCGCTGGCTGTCCAGGCAGGCAGACCCGCGACGCGTGAACCGCTGGCTGACCGGCGGTCTGATCAGCAGTGCCCTGGTGTTTGCCGGCTTTGTAGGCTGGCTGAATTTGCAGCCAACACAAGACTGGCACACCACCCGCCATCTGATCGCTCACTATGCGGCCCTCAAAACCGAAGGCAGTACCCTGGCCTTCTATCCCGAGCGCCCTTATTCCGCGGCCTTTTACAGCCGGGGCCAGGCCGGAGAAATCACGCAAGCCGCCCAGCTGCTGACCCGCCTGGCGACGCCGCCCCTCTTCCTGGCGGTCAAGACCAGCGACCAGGACACCCTGCCACCTGAAGTGCAAGCCCGCCTCCAGCGGCAAGCGGAATACGGGGAGTACACGCTGTTTTATGTGGGCACGGGCACGCCAGGCGCCGCGCCGCCAGCCCTCTGAATGTTGGCCCGCATGAGGTGCCCATAGTCAAAACTTGAGCGCCACAGGGTGAGCTCTGAGCCCGACCTCGGGCGCCATGTTCAGGGGGCGGATTCTGTCACCCCGCCATCGGACAAATACCGCAGGCGTTTGATGTCGCGTAGTGGCGGCGCGCCGAAGAGGCGGCAGTATTCGCGGTTGAACTGAGATACGCTTTCACAGCCTACATGCATTGCGGCGCTGCCCGCATCGAGTTGTCGGCCAAGCATCAATTGCCGGGCCTCCTGAAGACGCCATTGTTTTTGCTACTGCACCGGACTCATGCCCGCAACGAACTTGAAATGCTGCCGGAAGGTGGATGGGCTCATGTGGGCACTGCTTGCCATTTCATCCACTTGCATGGGAAGCGCAAAGTGGTGTTTGAGCCAGGTAATGCTTTGAATGATTTTCTGACTCGGTGAGTTCACGCTGGCGAAGTGACGCAGCTTTGAGCCTTGTGCGCCGGTCAGCAAACGCATGGCGATTCCTTACTCGATCAGCGGGAAATCACAGAGGGTTTTGCCAATCCTTGAAATTTCGGTACGACTTCGATGGCGGCGACTTTAATAGCCGCGTACTCTGTCGACCAGCCCAATCATCGGCAAGCTTTCCCGATGCCGGCGCAGGTTGCCGATCACCGCACCGGCCACGGTTTCCGGCTGCGTCATGCTGGCGATATGCGGCGTCAGCACCACCTGGGGATGCGTCCAAAACGGATGCGCCTGCGGCAGCGGTTCCGGTTCGCAGACGTCCAGCATTGTTCATGCGCCAACGCGTCACCTCATCACTCCCAACTTGGCTTTCCGGTTGCGATAATACTCAGCGGATATTCACGTTGGTCAAGTGGCTGGCGCAATACGACCCGGCAGGCAAATTTCTCGATCCCGATATCATCGTCCAAAAGCCGCTCCATGAGCGCCTGAAAATGGGCAATGCTAGGCGCCACGATTTTCAGAAGGTAATCGTAACCACCACTGACGTTGTAGCATTCGACGATTTCGTGGTACTTACCAGCCCCTGCTTCGAATTTACGGAAGTCATGGGGCCGATGGCTGCTGATGGTCACCTCGGAAAACACGATGACGTGGCTGCCCAGCTTCTCCAGTGCGACCACCGCGCGGTAGCCACGGATAAGGCCGATGTCTTGAAGCCGTTTTGTACGGAGGAGACATGGGCTCTCACTGAGGCCAATGGCCTCGGCCAGATCAACATTAGAACAGCGTCCCTCGCGCTGAAGATGCACAAGAATCTTGATATCGAACTTGTCGAGGGAAGCTGAAGATCGCATGAGCCGATAGTACCCCTGCAGTGTCGGCCCCGGTTACCGCGCTTTTCCCGATTGCGCTGAGGTTAGCGCTTCGTCGAGCGTTTCAATCACCATGCCGGCTTGTTCCGCTGACAGCACCAGCGGCGGTCGAATCTTGAGCACATTGTGTCCCATCGCGCAGCCACTGAGCAAGACGCCCTTGTCGCGCATTCGATTGACCACCCGGGTGGTGAGCTCGCGGTCGGGTGCTCGCGATGCGCGGTTTGAGACAAGTTCCACGCCGACGAACATGCCCACGCCACGCACATCACCAATGGCCTCGTGCCGGGTGGCCAGATCGGCGATGCCGTTGCGCAGGATACTCCCGACCTTGGCGGCATGCTGCACCAGGCCTTCCTTCTCGATCGTATCCAACACCGCCAGCGCCGCCGCGCACGATACGGTATTGCCGGCGAAGGTATTGAAGTATCTTGAGTTTTTGCCGAATTCCGCCAGCGCGTCAGCGGTGGCCAGCAGTCCCGCGATAGGTTGTCCATTGCCCATCGGCTTGCCCAGGGTGACGATGTCAGGAATGACGCCGTGACGCTGAAAGCCCCACATATGCTCGCCCGTCCGGCCAAAGCCAGGCTGGACCTCGTCGGCGATGAAGAGGCCGCCGGCCCGCTTGATCGCGTCGACCGCGCCCTTCAACAAGCCCGCGGGTTCCGGGAGGATGCCGTCGCTGGTGAACACGGAGTCGACAATCAGTGCCGCTGGCTTGATGCCGTGACGCCGAAGATCGGCGATCGCCGCCTCGACATCGCGCGTGAAGCGTTCGGAGAGGTCAGCCCCCTCAGCATGATAGAGGCGCGGTGCCGGGACCACGCGAACGTGCGCGCCGAGATCAACTGTCGCGCCGAGTGATGGCGAGAATTGCGACACTGCGTCGGTGAAGCCGTGATAGGCGGTGTCCGTCACGATCACGCCCGTGCCGCCCGTGCGGACCTTGGCGATGCGATAGGCGACGTCGTTTGCCTCGCTGCCCGTGCAGGTCAACATGAGATGAGCAAGATCAGTCTCAGGCACGGTCGCGAGCAGGCGTTCGGCCAGTTCAAGAATCGTGTCGTGCAGATAGCGGGTGTTGGTCGCGAGCGTCTGCACTTGCCTGCATATCGCCTCGGTCACCGCCGGGTGACAATGTCCGAGTGACGCGACGTTGTTGTAAATATCGAGGTAACGGCGACCTGCCGGATCGATCAGCCATACGCCTTCGCCGCGCACGATGTGAAGCGGATGTTCGTACATAAGCCGATATGCCGGGCCGAGCAAGGCCTCGCGCCGCGCGATCATCGCCGCGGTGACTGGTCCCACGTCGACACGTCCGGGGATATAGGCGTTGACCATATTGAGGTCAGTAGTGCTTTTCATTGGCTTTTCCATTTCCTTATCCTTTTTGTACTTCGGTTAGTAATCGGTCGCGCGCCTCATTGCGGGAAAGATCAGCCATCTGAGACAGTGCTTCCCATGCGGCGGGATTGTGGCGCATGATGTAGGTGCGGTTCTCGGGGTAGCGCTTGGCGCGCCATTCCGAAATCAGTGCGGTGATGAGGTGGCGTGTCGCCATGAGATCGGCCACGATCTCCTGCTCGACTTCGGTAAGCGGCAGCGTCGCGTGATAGGCCCCGACGAACTGCGCCGGTCCCTCGAACGGATCGGCGTTGCCAGTCATGTGAAAGGCCGCCGCCGTAGCGACCTCGCCAACCAGCGGTGCATGCAGCATGTCGCCGAAGTCGATAATCCCCACTATGCGTTCATGATCGTCGGGTGCGACCAGCACGTTGTAGAGGTGGTAGTCGTTGTGGATGACCTGCGCCCTCACCGAGGCCAGACGCGGCAGGACATGGTCCGTGAAGCGCTTCATGAACAACTCGGCGAGCGCGCGACGCGGGGCGTCATCGATGCCGTCGAGCTTGTCTGTCAGCCGGTGCGCTGCGGAGACATTCCAGAGCAGATCGTGCGTCGCCGAAGGATGCGTGAAATCGCGCAAGGCGAGGTTCAATTTGGCGAGCAATGCCCCCATTGCCCGACGCTGCGCGGCAGTTCGGGGAGTCTCCCGGATCTGGATGCCGTCGAGATAGGTCAGCATCCGCACGGTGGTTTGGACCACGCCGGCCAACGCCACCGTGTCGCGCGTCTGGCCGCCAAGCGTTCGCACCACGCGTGGCACCGGCAGGTCGGGCGATACGCGGGCCATGTGCTCAAGAGCACCAATCTGGAAATCGACGACCGAAACCGGCTCGGATGGATTGCTGATCTTGAAGACGTAACGCGTGCCGTCCGCGGTCTCTATGGAACAATTCTGGTCGCGCTCGCCCGCCAATGATTTGACGCTGCCATCGATACCGTAGAGACGACTGACCAGGGCCCCTACCTCGTCTGGGGCAAGGCTGGGCACTGCTGTACTCAACGCCGCTGCCTCGATCGGACGATTCTCCGGCATCACGCGCCTCGTTTCATCGTTGCGGTCTGGGGCAGACATTCGAGTCCAAGCAAACCAGGAAGTTGGCGAATATCGGTCAACCTGTTGACACCATAACCGTCGCACGCGGGCTCGTGACCGCGATCGATGAACGCTTTGGCCATGAATCCCAGATCGGACGCCGTCATGAGGTCGTAACGAAAGCTCGACGAGACGTGCATCATCTGGTCAGGACCGCAGCCGAGTTGATCGAACATATATTCGAACATTTGGGCCCGTGGTTTGTAGGCATGTGCTTCCTCGGCGGTGTACACGGCGTGGAAGGGGGCCTTGAGATGGGCGACGCTATGCGGAATCAAATCGACCATCGAGTTCGACAGGATCACCAATGGGATGTGCGGAGCGATTGCCTCCAACGCCTCGACCACGTTCGGATGGGGCTGCCAGGTCGGGACGGCGTCGTACAACGCGATCGCATCGGATTGACGATATTCAACGCCGTGTGCCTTGCACGCCCGTTGAATGGAATTTTCAACAACGTCAAAGAACGGTTTCCACTCACCTAATACTTCATCAAGGCGGTAGAACCCGAAACTGTCTAGGAAAGCCGGCATCCGATTGGCCGGAACACGATTTTCGAAAATTTTCTTTGCAGTCGGCCCCATTTCGAAGTTAATGAGCGTCCCGTAACAATCGAAGCTGATGAATTTTGGCTTGTATATCATTTGGTAAATCTCCTACAGGTGGATGAATACAAGTTTAGAGTTCTCAGTGCTACGGAGATGCTTTATTGCCGTGAGACTCAAGCAATTTCCACTTGAATCTGGAGCATGCCTGGCATTTTCCGTGGCGTCCGTTGAGGTCGAACTTTGTCGGGGCATGTTCGTCCGACTTTCTGTTGTCGCGACAGCCTGGAGTGGATTTCGTGTCGGTGCCGGGGAGATGCAACTCTCCAGGAGCTGCGTCCCCGATCTGTATTGACCAGCTTTTTCTGCTCAGATCAAGCTGCTAATGTGAATGCTCTGCTGATGGCCGTTGGGCGGCGGAACCCGGCGCGGGTTGATGCCATTGATCAACTGCACGTCGCCCGACGGCAGCGCATTAACGCGCTCCGTCTCATCAGGAAGTGCGCATGACGTCGCGAGATTTGGATTTTCTCGATGTCGCGGTTTTGGTCGACTTGCAGTCTCCGCACACGCCGTAGAGGGACAGTGAATGCTCATGAAGAGCAAAGCCGCGTTCCTTCGCGATTTCTTCCTGGCGCCGTTCGATGCCGCTGTCAACGAATTCGTCCACCTTGCTGCAGGCGGTGCAGATCAGGTGGTCGTGATGACTGCCTTCATTGAGCTCAAACACTGCGGCGCCCGACTCGAAATGACGGCGGATGACAATGTCCGTTTCGGCAAACTGCATCAGCACGCGGTAAATGGTCGCGAGACCAATGTCGATCTTCTCGTCGATCAGGAAGCGGTAGATCTCTTCCGCCGACAGGTGCTTGGTTTCGCGCTCATGAAAGAGCTGCAGGATGCGCAACCTTGGCAATGTCGCTTTCAGGCCGGATTGGCGCAGTGCTTTGGGAATGTCTACTAGTTCGTTCATCAAAAAAACTCGCAGATATTGCTGCCTGCGAGCCAAGCTTCCAGAGGATGAGGAGACAAATTCAAAAGCGCCGGTGCTCTAAAACATTACGCCGGGCGGTAGAACGTTGAGTGCCGGTGACAGGGCGTCGAGTATTCGAAGGAGCGCTGAGCTTACTCAACAAGCTTGTATATCTCTGCAAGGTCGCATAAGTCCCAGTTCCCGCCAGTCAGTACTACGCAAACTTTTTCATCCGGTCTGACTTTTACGACACCGGCCAACAATGCTCCAATACCAATCGAAGCGGCGGGTTCCGCGATCAATTTCGCATCCTTGGCAAGTGCACGCATACCCGCGATGATATATTCGTCTTCAACGAGAACAATCTCATCCACATACTTTTCAATGATGGGATATGGGTTTTGACCTGGCACGCTTATTCGTAAACCGTCCGCAATGGTGTTTCTTAACGGAAGCGATGTACGTTCCTTATTGATCCTGCTGTGGAAATACTTCGGTGTCAAGGCAGGCTCTGCGCCTATAACGCGCACCGATGGTTTTGTTTCTTTGATGGCGGTAGCGATGCCTGAAATGAGGCCTCCGCCGCCCATGGGAATAATGACCGTATCCACATCTTCCAAATCCTCCAATATTTCACACCCTATGGTTCCCTGACCAGCCATTACCAGAGGGTCCTCAAAAGCGTGAACTACTGCGTATTTGTTTTCTTCGGCAATTTCATACACCCTCTTCCATCTGGCGGCAGTATCGCCATCGAAAAGAATGACTTCTGCCCCAAGGGCTTTTGTATTGTCAATTTTAATTTTTGGCGTGGTAACCGGGAGTACCAATAACGCTTTTACGCCCAGCATTCTGGCGGCGTAAGCAAGCCCCTGGGCATGATTGCCCGAAGAAGTGGCGATGATGCCGTTGGCTATTTCTTCCTTGGGGAGCGAAAGTGCTTTGTTCAGAGCGCCTCGAATTTTAAAGGCGCCCGTAATTTGCAAGGTTTCAGGTTTGAGATACAGCTGACAACCAACGGCTTTTTCCAACTTTTCTGCACGCAATAACGGCGTATGTTTGATGTGGGGCCTCAGCCGTTCCTGGGCTTCTCGAATGTCCTGAATGGTAGGGTAGTTGCGCATAGTGTTTTTCGCCTTTCAATTTCCAAACTTACGCTCCTTCGAACCTAAGAGGAAAGCTTTAATCGATGGTTAATTTGATTTTTGGGCCAAGCCGCGGATTTGCTCACAAGGCATTGCACACTCGGCCAAGAGCAAGAACTATTCAATGAACTCAAAGAAAGTGCCAACATTACGTTCTATTGCGTTCTGATAGATTTTGTTCGAAGTCGTGTTGTCCTGTATGGCCATTCCTGTGGAGTCGAAAATGGTGATTTCCTCATCATTTTCTCGTCCTGGCTTTTTACCTAGCAATATCTCGCCAATTTCTCCATGGATGTCGTCTTTGGTGATGATATTTTTGTTCAAGGGATGCCACGTTTCGCCTTTTTCGGTGCACTGTGCAATGGAATCAACGACTACTTTTGCATTCCTGAAGATCTCAGGATCCAGTTCTTGTTTACCCTGTTGATCTGTACCAATGGCAACAATATGTGTACCGGGCTTTACCCAGTCTGCTTCCACAAGCGACCCTTTCCCTCGGGTCGTGGTGATCAAGATATCAGCCTGCTGAACAGCTTCTTTCTTGGAATTAGCCATCATTACCGGAATGCCGAATTCGCTTTCGATATCCGTTTTAAATTTGGAAAGCGTATCCGGGTTTCTGTTCCATGCATGGATCTCTCCAATTTTCATAACCTCGCTGATTGCCCGGATTTGCATCCTTGCCTGATTCCCTGTGCCGATAGAGGCAATTTTCTTCGCATTTTTTCTTGCCAGTACTTTTACTGAAATGGCACCACATGCCCCAGTTCTGAGGCCAGTGATCAAACTTCCATCCATCACGCAAATCAACGCACAGGTCGTGGCATCAAATAGCAGAATGGTCCCCATGCCGCTCGGCACGCCGTGTGTTGTTGGGTTATCAATGAACCCTCCAGAAGACGCTTTCATGGAGATCACTTCATTGGATTTATAGTAACCAAGCTTGAAGTCGATATCCCCGCGAGGTGAAGGAAGATCTATCCCTATATAGCTAGGCTGCACCACCTGGTTACTGTTAAAGGCTTTGTATGCTTCCTCCACCGTACCTATGACTTCCTTCATAGATATTAATTTGCTTACTTCATCTTTCTTGAGCAGCAGAGTTTTCATTTGTATTACCCCTCGATTTTTTAAATGTCGAACATACCGGCAGGCATCGTATTGAAACCCGTTAGTAGCCACGCCCCCTGTCGACCAGCCCAACCATTGGCAGGCCTTGCCGGTACCGGCGCAGGTTGTCGACCACGGCATCGACCGCCGTCTCGGGCTGCGTCATGCTGGCGATATGCGGTGTGATCACCACCTTGGGATGTGTCCAGAACGGGTGTTCGGGCGGCAGCGGTTCCGGTTCGCACACGTCCAGCATCGCACCGGAGAGCTGTCCTGTATCCAGTGCCTGCAGCAGGTCGTCCTGCACCAGGTGGCCGCCACGCCCTACGTTGATCACGGTGGCACCGCGTGGCAGCTGGTCGAAGAGCCGCTTGGAGAAAATGCCTCGGGTGCTGTCGGTCAGTGGCAGCAGGCAGATCAAGATGTCCGTGCGCGCCAGAAAATCCCGCAAGCCATCGGGGCCGTCGTGGCACTGCACACCGTAGATCTGTTGCGGCGATCGGCTCCAACCTGCGCAGGAAAAGCCAAAGGCGCGCAGGCGGTCCAGCACGGCGCGGCCCAGGGTGCCCAGGCCCATCACACCCACGCGCCGCGATGATGCGGGGTGCACACGGTGCGCCTTCCAGGTATTTTCACGTTGCTGATCGAGGTAGGTGCGCCAGTCGCGATGAATGGACAGCACAGCAAGCGTCACGTACTCGACCATGCCATGGATGATGCCCGATTCGACCATGCGCACCACCGGCAGTGTGGCGGGAATGGTGGAGAAGTCGAACTGGTCGGTTCCTGCGCCGGTCGAGAACAGGACTTCCAGATTCGGAAACTGTGTGCTCAGGTCAGTCGGCGGCTGCCAGGCAGCCAGAAAGCGTACCTCCCGCGGGTCCCCGATATCGGGCCAGATCCGAAACGGCAGCTCCGGCATCTTGCGGGCAAACAGTTCTGCCCATACCGCACCGCGAACCGGATCAGATTTGTAGACAAAGGTCATGCGCGGTTCATTCGGCGCTGAGTCTGGCGATTTCCCGCATCAGCAACGACGGGCTGGCTAAGACCGGGCATGTCAGTTCCGCGGCGAGCCTGTCGCGCAAATGCGCCAGCGACGCCTGAGCAAGCACCAGCACATCCACCTCTTTGGACATCTCGGTGGCCGCCTCGTAAAGAATGGCGTCATGCCGCGCACGATCGCCTGCCATCAGCGCCTGGTAGGCCTCGGCGCGCAGCACAGTCTTGATCATGATTTCGCGCCCTTGCTCTGCGGCATGCGCGCGCAGTAGTGCACTGCTCGGTTCCACCGTGCTGGATGCCGTGCAGAGCAGACCAATGCGCGGGCCGCTGCGCGCCGCTTCCGACGCCATCGGGTCATCGATCTTCAGGATCGGCTGCGTCACGATGCGCCGCGCGATATCGACGGCCGGCGACGTCGATGAACAGGTGACGACGATCAGGTCGGGCTGCGCTTGCGCCGCCAGCACGATTTGATCAACCACGCGCCGGTAAACCAGCGGCTGCGGCGCTCCGCGCAACAGGTCTTGCAACAGGCTTTCGTTAAGGATATGAAAGCAGTCGGCGGTGGGAATTTCGGCGCGCGCGCGCGTCCGAAACTCATCGACCAGGAAACCGACGGTATGGATAAAGGCAATGCGTTTGGTCATTCAAAATTCTCCTGCAAGCTGGATTGAGCGCGGCATCGGCCATCCGCCTGCGGCGGGTTGAGGGTGTTGAAGAGTTTCTTAGATGTCGAGCTTGAAGACCGACTTGAGTTCTTCGATCTGCTCGGTGTTCAAAGGGCTGGTCGGCGTATTGCGCAGCAGCAGGAACAGCTTGGCCGTCTCTTCCAGTTCCTCCGTTGCGTAGACGGCAGCTTCGAGCGAGGTGCCGGAAACCACCGGCCCGTGATTGGCAAGCAGCACAGCACAATGCTTGCGCGCAAGGCCGCGGATCGCATCGCCCAACGCGGGATCGCCGGGGCGGTGATAGGGAATCAGCGGCAGGAGGCCGACCTTCATCACGAAGTAAGCCGTCATGGGCGGGATGCAATCGTCATGGTTCAGGCCGCACATGCAGGAGACGGCGGCGGAATGCGTGGAATGCAGGTGCACGATGGCGCCCGCGCCCGCACGCTCCTCGTACATCGCGCGATGCAGAAAGGCTTCCTTGGAAGGCGCATCGCCGCTGACGTGGCGGCCGTCCCAGTCGAGCTTGGTCAGTCGTGCCGGATCGAGGCGGCCGAGGCAGACATTGGTCGGCGTCAGCAACCAGCCGTCGTCCAGCCGCACGCTGATGTTGCCGCTGCTGCCGGCGGTCAAACCGCGGTCGAACAGCGAGCGGCCGAATCCGACCATCTCTTCGCGCAATGCGGCTTCGTCGCGGCCGGTGGAAATCATCGTGCTCATTGCAGTCTGGCCCAGGCCTTGAGGAAGAAATCCTCGCTGCCGAAATTGCCGGACTTGAGCGCGAGCGCCAGCGGCGGCGTGCCGTCGTCGTCGTGCAGGGTGCTGGTCCATGGCACGCCAGGATCGATTTCGGGCCCGATGCGCAATCCCTTCACGCCGAGCGCTTTGACGACCGCGCCTGAAGTCTCGCCGCCGGCCACGATCATCTGGCCCACGCCAAGCAGCACCAGGCCACGCGCAATCGTTGCCAGCGCATTCTCCACGAGTTCGCCCGCATGCGCCACGCCGAGTTCGGCCTGCACCTGCCTGACTGCCTCGGGCGTGGCCGTGGCATAGATCAATACCGGTTGCTGCGCGATGCGACCACCTGCCCAGTCGAGAGCAGCAGAAACCACATCCTCACCGCGCGCCAGCTGTATCGGATCGATGTTGAAGGAGGGAAAGGACGCGCGCATCACTTCCACTTGCCTTTGCGTGGCCATGGAACAGCTGCCCGAAATCACGGCGCGCAGGCCGCCGGTCTTCGGCAGCGCATCGGCAACGGCATTCTCGGCAAGCAGGCCGCGCAAACGGAAGTTTTGCGGCAAGCCGAGCGCGATGCCGGAACCGCCGGTCACCAGCGGCAGATCGGCACAGGCCGCGCCTATCGCGTCGAGGTCCGCATTGGACAGCGCATCGACGATGGCAAAACCGTGGCCCTGCTGGCGCAGCGCGGTGAAGCGTTCACGGATCGCCGCATCGCCCCTGCTCACCGTCGCGTAATCGACGAGGCCGACCTTGCGCCCCGCCTGCTGCTGCAGCACGCGCACCAGGTTCGCGTCGGTCATCGGCGTCAGCGGATGGTTGTGCATGCCGGACTCGGAGAGCGGCACATCGCCGACGAAAAGATTGCCCTTGTAGAGGGTACGTCCGTTGGCGGGAAAGGCCGGGCAGGCGATGGTGAAATCGGTCTCCAGCGCCTGCATCAAGGCTTCGGCGACGGGGCCGATGTTGCCGCGCGGCGTGGAATCGAAGGTCGAGCAATACTTGAAGTAGAACTGCCGACAGCCTGCCTCGCGCAACCAGCGCAAAGCGGCAAGCGATTCCGCCACCGCGTCCTCGACCGGATTGGTGCGCGATTTCAACGCGATCACCACCGCGTCGACATCATCGGGCGGCGGCCCCTCCGGCACACCGATCAATTGCACGGTGCGCATGCCCGCCTTCACCAGCATGCCGGCGAGGTCCGTGCCGCCGGTGAAATCGTCCGCAATGCATCCCAACAGTGCTGTCATGGCCATCGCCTATTTACGCCGGGCGGTAGATCACGTACACCTTCGCCACTTGCCCAAGGCTCTCCCAGCTGCAAGAGGCCTTCTGCTCGATGAGGAAGATGTCGCCCTTCGAGAACGTGCCGCTGCGACCCGTTTCATCGACGAAGGTCACGCTGCCTTCCAGCAGGTGCATCAGTTCCATGTGGCGGAAGAACATCGCGCGGCGGGTATAGGGCGTCGAGTCCCAGGTGCCGCAGGTGAATTCGCCGTCGGCCGAACGGTAGTCGGTGTAGTTGCGGCAAACCGGCGCCGGTGTGAGCAGAAGCTCGGCCAGCGGCCCGCCCGCTGACGGTCCCATCTCTGGGTTCTCCTTGATTGGCACGATGGCGCCGTCGCCCGCCTGGCTCTTGTTGTAACGGGTGAAGATCAGCGACACCGGTCCTTGTGCGGACCAGGTGAATGCCGCACCCTGCTTGAGCAGCGCGCTCTGGTTCGGCCCCAGCGTCAGGGTGGAGCCCTGCTGCGTCAGGGTCAGACTGCCTTCGTTGACGATGATGAATTCATCCTTTGGCAGGGACTGCACGGAGCCGCTGCCGGCGTCGAGCGCGATGACGCCCGCGGTGACGGGGCTCGGCTCCCAGTCCAGGACGCGGCGGCTGGAAAGGAAACGGTCCTCTCCCGTCGCAGTTTTCACTGCGGTGCCCAGGCTCTTGTCGCGCGCGAACTGGCGCAGATCGACGAAGGATGGCGGGTTAGCCAGCATGGCCGCTGCTTGCTGCAAATTCGACATGGTTTGTTCTCGATTCGATAATGATGTAAATAAAGGCTACGCCGCTTGCGTTGCAAGCTTGGCGAAACGCCCGATGTGGTAACACTCGATCGGCGTGCTGGTGCTGCCGGTATGGATCAGTTCCGCCATGACGTCGCCCACGCCCGGTCCCAACTGGAAGCCTTCGCCGGAGAAGCCAAAGGCGTAGTACAGGCCAGGTACGCGCGCGCTCGGCCCCATGACCGGCCGACTGTCTTCCATGTAGCCCTCGATCCCGCTCCAGACGCGAATGATGTTCAGGTGCTTGAATGCGGGCACCACGCGCGGCGCGTTCGTCAGCTTGTACAGCGTTCTGTTCGGATTCACGTAGGCGCGCCGATTCTCCATATCCACCGGTTCATGACCGCCGCCGCCGATGATGATGTTGCCGCGCGCAACCTGGCGGAAGAAGACGACTTGCTCGAACACGTCCGCCTGAGCACCAATCGTCGGCCCGATGGCGTAAGGCACCGGTTCGGTGACGCACATCTGCGGCGCTTTGGCGATCATCGGCACCGGCTCGCCGAAGCTTTCGCTGATGCGATTGCCCCATGCACCGGCGGTGATGAGCGCCACGGGCGCACGGAAGGTCCGGCCATCGGCGGCGGTCACGCGGAAGTCCCCGCCCTCCTTTTCGACACTCACGATGTCGGTGTTTTCAAACAGCTGCGCGCCTTCGCGCACCGCGGCACGGCCGATTGCCGGCGCCGCCAGGCGGGGATTGGCATGACCGTCGTGGGGGGCATAGCAACCCGCAGTGACTTCCGGCCCCAGGTAGGGAAAACGCTCGTGCAGCGCTTTCGCGCTCAGCATTTGCATATCCAGGCCGAAGGAGCCGGCATCCTCCGTATACTTCACCATTCGTTCCTCGTGCGCCGGCGTGAAGCCGGTACGCAGATGGCCGTTCAGCAGGAGCTCGACGTCCGAACCGAACAATTCCTTGAAGTTCAGCCAGGTCTCGCGCGCGCGGTTTGACAGCGGCAGTTGCTCGACGGGGCGGCCCATCCGGCGCGTGTTGCCGAAGTTGACACCGCTGGCCTGCTGGCCGACCAATCCCCGCTCGAGCAGGATGACCGACACCCCGCGCTTGCGCAGGAAAAAGGCCGAGGCGGCGCCCATGATGCCGCCGCCGACGATGATGACATCCGCTTGAATCGCACTCATTGATCCTCCTCCCGCACTGCAAGCGACAGCGGCTTGACCGGCGCCTGGCCGCGCAGCCGCCCTACCAGTTCCACTGGAACACCGGCGGCATGGGCGATGACTTCCGCCCCCGCGTTTGCGCAATAACGTCCCTGGCAGCGCCCCATGCCGACGCGGCTGAAGGCCTTGGCCCGGTTCGCTTCCTGCGCACCCATTTCACACACCACGCGGCGCAATTCGCCGGCGGTGACCGCTTCGCAGCGGCAGACGATGGCCTCGTCCGGCAATTCGGCTGCCTGCTTCGCCGGCCATGGGAAGGCTTGCACCAGTCCGCGGCGGAAGCGGTCCATGCTGGCCTGCGCCCTCCGCAGCTGCTGCAATTGTTCATCGTCCACCTTGAGATGGAAATCCTTCAGCACGGCCATGGCCGCAAGACGGCCGCCGATCTCGGCACCGTCCGCGCCCAGCACGCGCACGCCGTCGCCGGCCAGGTACACGCCCGGCACCGAGCTGCGGCCGTCCTCCCCGAGCTCGGGCAGCCACTGGCGCGTTTCCTGGTCGAAGCGGAACGCGCAGCGCGCCAGGTCGGCGAGCTGGGTCTCGGGGCGCAGGTGGTAACCCATGGCGACGGCGTCGCAGTCGAAGCTGCGCACCTTGCCGCGGCCGTCGCGCACCGTCACGCCCTGCACGCCGTTGTCCGCGGAACCGGTGATCTCGAGCGGCGTGACGCCGGTCAGCACCGGCACGCCGGCGCGCTTCAAGCCGGCCACCAGGCGCAGGCCCTCGATCAGCACCTTGGGGCGCGCCAGCAGTTTCGGCAGCGCGGCGACACGGCGCATCAGGGGCGAGGTGTCGAGCACGGCGGCGACTTTCGCGCCCGCCTTGACGTATTGCGAAGCGACCAGGTACAGCAGCGGCCCGGTGCCCATGAACACCACCTGGCGGCCGATCGCGCAGGCCTGCGCCTTCAATGCGATCTGCGACGCGCCCAGGCTGTAGGTGCCGGCAAACTGCCAGCCCTTGACGGGCATCAGGCGGTCGGTCGCGCCGGAACAGATCACCAGCGCATCGTAGGGCAAGGCTGAGGTGCGCTCGTTCTTGACGACATTCAGCTTCTTGTCGGAGATGTTCCAGGCCAGGGTTTCCGGCCAATAGTCGATCTTGTCGCGCAGCGCATCGAAGCTCTCGTGCAGCGCCTGGGCGGAGGCGGCCACGGTGCCGTACAGCTTGGCGTAGGGCCGGGTAAAGTTGTCCGGCTGGCGGCGGTAGATCTGGCCGCCGTCGCGGCGGTTCTCGTCGATCACGATCGGGCGCAGGCCGGCGGCGACCAGCGTCTGCGCGCAGCGCACGCCCGACGGCCCGGCACCGACGATGATTACGCGAGGTTGGGCCATGTCGCCTCCGGTTGTTTTGTGACGATATGCATTCCTTCTCCTACCACGGTGGTGCAAGCGCGCAAGCGCTCGCCGTCAGCGGTCCAGACCCAGCAATCCTGGCACGCGCCCATCAGGCAAAAGCCGGCGCGCTTGCCGTCGCCGAATTCGGACTCGCGCAGGTGCCGCACGTTGTTGAGCAGGGCGACCATCAGGGTGTCGCCGGCGAGCGCCTCGACCGTGTGGCCGTCGATCATGATGCGCACGCGCGCACGGTTGGTTTCCGCCAATCGGATAAAACGCTGACTCATGCCACGCGTCCTTCTACCAGGCGCAGTGGCGTCTGTATGTCGCGCAATGTCGCTTCTGAATGATGGCAGAGAATGCTGCCGCCATTGTCGAGCACCCGGCGCGGCGGCGGCAGGTTGTTGCACACGCCGTCCACGCGTAACGAGCAGCGATCGAGGAAGGAGCAGATACCGCGCATCTGGCCGGACGATGTCAGCGCCGGCAACCCGGCCGGGTTGCGTTCGCCCACTTCTTCCAGCCAGCCGCGGCGCAGCGCCGGCACCGACGAGATCAACAAGTGCGTATACGGATGGTAAGGCGGCAGCGCCAATGCCTCGCGCTTGCGCGCCTCCACCTTGTGGCCTGAATACATCACCACGATCTCGTCGCAGATGGCGCGCACCGTGTTGATGTCATGGCTGATGAACATGTAGGACACGTTCAGCTCCTTGCGCAGTTCGGCCATCAGTTCGAGGATGGCGGCGCCGACCACGGTATCGAGCGCGGACGTGACTTCGTCGCACAGGATCAGGTCAGGCTGCGCGGCCAGCGCACGCGCCAGGTTGATGCGCTGCTTCTGGCCGCCGGACAATTCCCCCGGCAAGCGGTCGGCCACTGTTGACGGCAATTTGACCAGGTCGAGCAGCTGCAATACCCGCTTGCGGCGTGCTTCGCCCTTCATGTCGTGGTAGAACTCAAGTGGACGCGCGAGGATGCGTTCAATTGAATGCATGGGATTGAGCGCGGTATCGGCACTCTGGAACACGAACTGGATACGGCGGAATTGTTCGCGCGTGCGTCCTTCGAGCGTGGGCGCCAGGCGCTTACCGTCCAGCAGGATCTCGCCTTCCGAGGGTGCGACCATGCCGGCGATAGCGCGCGCCAGCGTGGTCTTGCCGGAGCCCGATTCGCCGATCACGCCGATGGTCGCGCCGCGCGGGATGACGAGGCTGATGTCGTCCAGCACGCACTTGATCGGCACGCCGCGCTTGGCGACGCCGTAGGAGGCGTAGAGGCCGCGCACTTCCAACAGCGGGTGTTCCTGTGTCAACTTGACCTCGACGCTTGCTTCACTGCGCTGCTTGGGCGCGATCGCGGCCAGCAGGCTCTTCGTGTAAGGATGGGCAGGCGCGGACAGTATCTGCGTGGTCGATCCGATTTCTCGAACCTCACCGTCGCGCAGCACCACGATGCGGTCGGCCATTTGCGCGACCACCGCCAGGTCGTGCGAAACATAGACCGCCGTGCTGCCGCGCTCCTTCACTACCTTCTTGAAGGCGCGCAAAACCTCGATCTGCGTCGTCACGTCCAGCGCCGTGGTCGGCTCGTCCATGATCACCAGTTCCGGGTCGGTGATCATGGCCATCGCCGCCATCAGGCGCTGCAACTGGCCGCCCGACACCTGGTGCGGATAACGCATGCCGATCTTTTCCGGGTCTGGCAGAGCCAGCGCACGGAACAACTCGACCGCCTTGGCTTCGGCGACTTCGCGCGACATCACCTTGTGAATCAGCGCGCTCTCGACCACCTGGTCCATCAGGCGTTTGGACGGGTTGAAGGAGGCGGCGGCGCTTTGCGCAATGTAGGCGACCGTACGGCCGCGCAACTTCGCCAACTGACCTTCGCTCATCGACAGCACCTCGTGCCCGGCAACGGTTACCGTGCCGCCGGCCAGACGGCAGCCGGCGCGGGCATAGCCCATCAGCGCCAGCGCGATGGTCGTCTTGCCAGAGCCGGACTCGCCGATCAATGCGAGCACCTCGCCTTTTTGAATCGAAAAATCAGCGCCATGGACGATGGGCACATCCTCGTCCATGTCATTGCGGGCGGTGACCCGCAGGCCGGATACCTTGACGATGTCGTTCATATCATGCCTCGCTTCCACGGCGCTTGCGGCCGGCAAAACTGTCGATGGCCATGTTGACACCGATGGTCAACGTCGCGATGGCAATGGCCGGGATGATCACCGCCGGTGCGCCTTCGGAGAGGCCGATGATGTTTTCACGTACCAGCGATCCCCAGTCAGCCTCCGGCGGCTGCACCCCGAGCCCGAGGAAGCTCATGCCGCTCAGCATCAGCACGATGAACACGAAGCGCAGGCCGAAGTCGGCGAGCACGGGACGGAACATGTTCGGCAGCATCTCGAAGAGGGTGATGTAGAACAGGCCTTCGCCGCGTGCGCGCGCCGCCTGCACATAGTCCATGGCCTGCACATTCACGGCCAGGGCACGGGCGATGCGGTAGGCGCCGGCCATGTAGCCAACACCGGCCGTCAGGATCAGCACCGGGATCGAGGCGCCGAACGCGGCGATGATGATCAGCGCCAGCAGTTTGCTGGGGATGCTGATCTTGATGTCGATGATGCGGCTGACGATGGCGTCGAACCAGCCGCCCAAAGCCGCAGCGAACAAGGCCAGGACGGTGCCGCCGATGCTGGCCAGCAGCACCCCAGCCAGCGCCACGCCGATGGTGTACGGCGCACCGTGCAGGATGCGGCTCAGCATGTCGCGCCCGAGGTAATCGGTGCCAAGCGGGTGTTGCGCGCTCATCGGCGCGAACACATCGTCGCCGGTGACGCCGCCTACACCATACTGGGCAATGTAGGGCCCGATCAGGGCCATCAGCAGCCAGAACGTGACAATCACGATGCCGATCACGCCCGCTATTGGCAGGCGGCGGCGCGGCTTGCGCTTGACGGTGGGAGTCATAACGGGGGTATTCACGGGGTTGTTCATTTACGCAGCCTCGGGTTGGAAAGAATCGCGGCCATGTCAGCCAGGGTCAGCAACACCAGATAGCCGGCACAGAAAATCATGGCGCAGGCTTGTACCACCGGCATGTCGCGCATAGTGACGGAGTCGACCATCAAGCTGGCGATGCCCGGATAGTTGAAGATCGATTCAACGATGATTACGCCGCCGATCAGGTAAGCCAGGGAGAGCGCCACCGCGTTGGCGATCGGGCCGACCGCGTTCGGCAGTGCATGGGCCAGCACCATGCGAATCGGCCGCACGCCCTTCAGGCGCGCCATCTCGACGTAGGAAGAATTGAGCTGGTCGATCACCGCGGCGCGGGTCATGCGCGCCATCTGCGCCACGATCACGCAGCACAGCGTCATCACCGGCATCGCGTACACGCGCAGGAACTGGCCGAAGGTGGCGATATCCTCGGTACGCGACAGCGCGGACAGCCAGCGCAGCTTGACTGCAAAGATCAGCACCGCCACGGTGGCGATCAGGAATTCCGGTACCGACACCGTCCACACCGTCGCCACGCTGACCGTGCGGTCGAACAGCGAGCCGCGGTACATCGCCGACGTGATGCCGATGGCCAGCGCAACCGGCACCGATACGGCTGTCGTTGCCGCCGCCAGCATCAGCGAGTTCGGCAAACGTCCGCCGATCAGATCTGCCACCGGCAAGCCATTGGCCAACGCAATGCCGGGATTTCCAGTCAGCAGCCCGCCCAACCAGTGGAAATACCGGACATAGGCAGGCTGGTCCAGCCCGAACTTTGCCCGCAAGGCAGCGAGCAGTTCAGGCGTGGACTCCTGCCCGAGCAGTGCCTGCGCCGCATCGCCCGGCAACAGGTTGGTGATCGTAAAGATCACGACCGAAACGGCCAGCAGAGTCAGCGCGCCGACACCGAGCCGATTGATGACGAGTCGTACAGTGGTACCGTTCATGATTGAACCTTTCATCATTAAAGTGGCCGATATCGTGCAGATTTAGCACAGACACCGGCCATCTGTCGTCAGGCTTCGAGCCAGACGTGCTCGGCAAATTCCATGCCCATCAGGCCGCCCAGCGGGTGACTGCTGTAGCCCTTGAGCTTGTTGGTGAAACCGTCGATCGAGTGGATGAACATCGGAATGCCGACGCCACAGCCCTCGTGCGCCATCACCTGCATGTCGCCATACATCTGCTTGCGCTTGGCTTCATTGGTTTCACCGCGCGCCGCATCCAGCAACTGGTCGAACTGCTCGTTCTTCCAGCCCGACACGTTCGTCGGCGAATTGGACTTGTAGAACAGCGTGAACATCAGGTCGACCGTCGGACGCGGACTGACGTTGCCGAAGGACAGCGGATGCTTGGCCCAGTGGTTCGACCAGTAGCCGTCCGCCGGCATGCGCTTGATGTCCAGGTTAAGGCCGACCTTCTGCGCCGACAATTGCAGGATCTGCGCCATGTCGACCGAACCGGTGGCCGCCGTCGATGCCACCACCGGCAGGGTCATGCCGGCCATGCCGGATTTCTGCAGGTGGAACTTGGCCTTGTCCAGGTCGTATGCGCGTTGCGGCAGGCCGGAAAAGTAGTAACGGCTTGAGGCCTGGACAGGCTGGTCGTTGCCGATGAGGCCGAAACCGCGCATGGCCACCTTGCGGATTTGTTCGCGGTCCAGCATGTATTTCATCGCCAGCACGAAATCCGGGTTCTTCACCGGGCCGAGATTGTCGCGCATGATGATGTCGGTGTAATGGCCGGTCTTCGATTCGAATAGCGTGTAGCCGGGAGCAGCCGTTACGGTCGGCGCCGAGCGCGGGTTAATGCCATTGATCAGGTGCACGTCGCCCGACAGCAGTGCGTTCACGCGCGCCGCCTCGTCGGGAATCGAAAAGTATTCAATCTCATCGAGGTAGGGCTTGCCTGGCACCCAGTAGTCGTCATTGCGCACGCTGATCGAGCGCACGCCCGGCTTGAATTCCTTGCACTTGTACGAACCGGTGCCGATCGCGGTGGTGAAATCCGTCGTGCCGTCCTTGATGATCGAGAAATGAGGGGTGCCCAGCAGTGCCGGCAGGTCGGCGTTGGGCGAATTCAATTTGATCTGGAGTTCGAGCGGGCCGGTCGCCTTGACTTCCTCGAACTCTTCGGCCACCGCCTTGACCTTCGAGAGGGTGGCGGGATTCTTGTGGCGCAGCAGGGAATACACCACGTCGGCCGAGATCAGCGGCTTGCCGTCATGGAAGCGCACATCCTTGCGCAGCTTGACGGTCCACAACGCCCCGTCCTTGGTAGTGATCGATTCGGCAAGCGCCATCTGGGGAGTGAGCTTGGTGTCGATGGCGGTCAGGCGGCTGTAGAACATGAAGTGGCGCACATAGTCGGCGAAGCCCCCACCCTTGGCCGGATCAAGCGTGTCCGCGGTGGAACCGGCACCAACGGCGACGCGGATCTTGCCGCCCTTTTTCGGGGTCTGGGCAAAGGCGATGCCGGTGTGTGTAAGCAGAGTGCCGGCGGCGGAAGCAACCATGCCGCTGGCCAAAAGCTTTTGCATCACATCGCGGCGCGATACGCCGCGCTTGAGGTCGTCGACGATGCGGTCGCCTATCTCGGAATGCTGCGGGTTGACGATATTGAATTTTCTGTCGCTCATGTCTGTCTCCTCAAAAGTTCTTGGTAAATATATACAACGTTTTCCTGAGCCTTGCTGCCGCCCGGTCTCACCCGGCTCAATGCAACCAATCCTGCACCCGGTAATAGGCTCCCACTATCGGCAAAAACCAGGGCTTGCCGAAGTGGCCAGGTATCGCCGGCCACTCCAGTCCCCGCCATGGATTCAGTTCGGGGTGTCCGGCCATGACATCGGCCATCACCTGCCCCATGTGAACGGACATCTGCACGCCATGTCCGCTGTATCCGGTCGAGTAATACATTCCGCGGTGCTCGCCGGCGCGCGGCAAACGATCCGCGGTCATGTCGACCAATCCACCCCAGCAGTAGTCGATACCCACGCCGCGCAGCTCGGGGAAGAATTCCTCCATTGCGGAGCGCAGGATGCGCCCGCTCTTCTGGTCCGAGGTCGGATTGGACATCGCAAAACGCGCGCGCCCGCCGAAAATCAAACGGTTGTCGGGCGAGAGGCGGAAGTAATTGCCAATGTTCTTCGAGGTGACGTAGTTGCGGCGTTGCGGCAGCAGGCGGTCGAGCAAGGCCTTGTCCAGCGGTTCGGTACCGATGATGAAGCTGCCCACAGAGATCATGCGGCGGCGGAAATAAGAGAACGGGCCCGTGCGGGAATTTCCCGTGGCCAGCAGCACTTGTTTGGCATCGAGGGTGCCGCGAGCGCTGGTGACGCGAAAGCCGCCATCGGAACGGCGCTCCAACCCGGTCACCGGCGCATTTTCAACAACACGCGCTCCGTTTCGGGCAGCGGCCTCTGCCAGCCCTACGCCAAACTTGCCCACGTGCAGCTGTGCACTGGATTTCTGCAGCAGCCCGCCAAAGAATTTGTCGGAACCGATTTCAGACCGGATGCGATCCGCCGGCACCATCTCGGCATGCGGATCAACCTCGCGGCGCAGCAGGTCGCAGGCGCGCGCCAGCTTGTCGTAGTGCTCAGGCTTGGCGGCCAGCTTGAGCTTGCCGACACGCTTGAAGTCGCAGGCGATATCCTCCTGCTTGACCAGCGCCTCGACTGTATGAAACGCCGCGTCGTAAGCCTGGTAGAAGGCGCGCGCCTTCTCCACGCCGAGACGCCCGGCGAGCGCGCCGAAATCATGCGCTGTGCCGCTGC
Source organism: Rhodoferax ferrireducens (assembly GCF_003347515.1). Lineage (GTDB taxonomy): Bacteria > Pseudomonadota > Gammaproteobacteria > Burkholderiales > Burkholderiaceae_C > Rhodoferax. Next base: position 62,904 of record NZ_QEII01000323.1, read on the forward strand.
TGCAGTGGCCGCCGTTGCGCCCGGATGCCTCACCCACGACGCGGCCCGCTTCGAGCACGACCACTGATGCGCCGCGCTTTGCCAGCGCCAGCGCGGCCGACAAGCCGGTAAAGCCCGCCCCGACCACAACGACGTCGGCACGTCCCGATACCGGTCCTTGCGCACCGCTGGTGAAGGCAGGTGCGGTATCTAGCCAATAGGATTCCAGTTTCATCGCTGCGTCCTGTCTTGGTGGCTTTCCGGGTTCATGGGCATCGTGCTTACAGACCGACGAGGGCCGGCAGACTGCTCAGGTCCTTCATTTCGTGGGAACCCCAGACCGGCCAGCTCGGCTCGTGGCCGCGCCCGATGAACGCCCTGTTCTTGATGCCGATGTCGTCCGCCGACAGGTGGTCGTAGCGATAGCTCGACGACACATGCAGGATGTCTTCCGGGTTGCAGCCCAACTGATCGATCATGTATTCGAAAGCTTGCAGACGCGGCTTGTAGGCTTGCGCCTGCTCCGCGGTGTAGACGCGGTGAAACGGTGCACTCAGCTTGGCGACGCTGTGGGGGATCAGGTCATTCATGGAGTTGGAGAGGATCACCAGCTTGTACTCCTTGGCCAGGCGGGCCAGCGCAGCCGGCACGTCCGGCCACGGATTCCAGCTCGGCACGGCCTCGTAGAACTTCAAGCCTTCGTTGTCGCGGTATTCAATACCCCAGTGGCGGCAGGTGCGCTGCACCGCATTGCAGACGATCTGGTTGTACGGCTTCCAGTCGCCCATCACCTCATCCAGGCGGTAGGAGGAGAAATCGCGCGTGAACTGCCCCATGTTTTCCGGAGCAATGCGGTCGGCAAAAATCTCGCGCGCCACATCCGCCATCTGGAAGTTGATCAGCGTTCCGTAGCAATCGAAGGAGATGTACTTCGGCCTCAAGTTGGTAGTCATGGTTCAGGTTCCTTTGTTTGACAAATTCGGGCCTACGGAGTCGCTGCGTCCGGTCGGCGGCTTGGGTTCGAAAAGCACGTTCTCGCTGGCTATTTGCACTCGCTGGAATGTTGCCTTCTGGAAATAATTAGACCACCTCTGCCCTGCATAAATGTCTTGTTTTCATACCGTTCAAGCACAGAAACAGCGGTGTTTAAGGTGCCGATCAGCATAATTTGCTGAGCCCGAAATCGACGAGCACACTCTTGTAGCGCAGGTTCGCCTCGTACGCCTGGCGCCCGAGATCCTTGCCGATGCCGGAGCGCTTGTAACCGCCGGTTGGGATCACGAAGTCCGAGGTGCGGCCGTAACGGTTGATCCATACCGTGCCCGCTTCGATGCCCCGTGCCATGCGCAATGCACGGCCGATATCGGCGGTATGGACACCGGCCGCCAGGCCGTACTCCGGATGGTCGGCAAGCACAAGCGCCTCATCCTCGTCATCGAAGACCTGCACCGTGAGTACCGGCCCGAAAATTTCGGTTTTTACTGCTTCCATGCGGGGGGCGGTATTGGCCAGGATGGTCGGCTGATAGAACGCGCCTTCGTTGCCGGTTGCGATACGGCTGCCGCCGGCAACGATGCGCCCGCCTTCAGCTACCGCGCGCTGCACAATGCCATCAATCCGCTCCATTTCCCGGTTCGAAATGATCGGGCTCATGGTGGCATCTGGATCCCAGGTATTGCCTGCTTTGAGCTCCGCAAAGATCGCGGAAAGACGCGCAATGAACCGGTCCGCGATCGCACGCTGCACGATCAGGCGAGACCCGGCCACGCAGACCTGGCCGGCATTGAGCGTGATGGCGCGCGCAACGGTGCGAGCGGTTTTTTCCATGTCGGGCACGTCGGCGAATACGATCTGCGGGCTCTTGCCGCCCAGTTCGAGCGTCACTGACTTGGTGCCGTTTTCCGCGCATGCCGCCATGATCGCGGCGCCAGTCCGGGTTGAGCCGGTGAAGGTCACCTTCGATATCCTGGGATGGCGGCACAGGGCGTCCCCGGTCACCCGGCCGTCGCCTTGCACAATGTTGAAGATCCCATCCGGTATGCCGGCCTCGGTCGCCAGTTCGGCGATACGCAGCACGCTGAACGGCGTCATCTCGGAGGGCTTGAGGACGACGGCATTTCCTGCCGCCAGCGCCGGCGCCACTTTCCACGACGACATCACGAGCGGCAAGTTCCAGGGCGCAATGGCGCCGATGACGCCATACGGCTCGGCGATGGTCATGCCGAGATGGTCGGTGCGCGTCGGCGCGACGTCACCGCCGATTTTGTCCGCCCACTCGGCAAAGAAACGGATGCCGTCCGCGGTGAACGGCACATCCCAGCTCGCCGCATCCTTGACCGGTCGCGTCGAACCGATCGCCTCGAGCGGCGCCAGGGTCTTCACATCGGCATCGATCAAATCCGCCCAGCGGCGCAGGATGCGCGCGCGGTCGCGCGGTGCGCAGCGCGCCCAGTCGCTGGTCTTGAATGCGCGCCAGGAATCCTGCACCGCACGGTCGACAAGATCCGCATCCGCCACCGGCAGGCCGGCATAAACCTTGCCGTCGGAAGGACGCTTCACATCCAGCGTATCCGCCTTGCCCTCCACATATTGTCCGCCGATAAAATGCGCGCTGCGCACTGCAACCTGATCCGGGTCGAAGCGTTCCATTAGCAATCCTTTCAAATGAATGCGAATCAGGCAGGCACCAGGAATCTGCACCGGCCCGAATGGCTGTGTCTGGATCTTAAGAGCGCTACCGAAGTATTTCCTGCGGTCTCAAGCACCCACTGCGACACAAGATTTCGTTCTGGAGGCGCCGACAAAAGATCGTGTTGAATTGCATTTCTCCGCTGCCAGCCGCACATGTATGTGGCAAGATAGCTTTACTCTGAAGAGTCACGGGACTCACAAAATGCGGTCTGGAAAACGGTGCAGGAGCAATGCCGCTTTTGGTTCTGTAGCAGTCCGAACAGATAAGGAACAAAGCATGAATGATCGAACGTCGAACGGTGCCGTCCGCTACCGAAGGATGACGAAGGATGACTTGCAGATGGCGCACAAGCTGTCGATTTCGGTGCTGTGGCCACACCGGCTGAACGACTGGAAATTCATCCATGGACTGGGCGAGGGCATCGTCGCCGAAGACGGTTCCGGCATCGTTGGAACGGCGATGTGCTGGGTCCATGGGTCCAACTATGCTTCGCTCGGCATGATGATTGTCTCGCCGGAGCACCAGCGCAAAGGCATCGGATGCGAACTGGTGTCACGAATCCTGAAGGAAGTTGGCGACCGCACAATCCTGCTGCATGCCACTGCGGGCGGCGTGAAATTTTGTGAAAGTTTCGGCTTCGTGCAGACCGGCTGGGTCCACCAGCATCAAGGCAGCGTCTTCCGCGCACCGCTCGTGCCGCTCGGCGCAGGCGAGCGCATCCGGCCCATCAGTTCGCGGGATGAACCGGCGCTCAGCGAATTGTCCAGGCGCGCAGTCGGCATGCCGCGCGCCACCGTGCTCAAGCATCTGATGGACGTGGCGGACACCGTCGCCATCGACCGCTACGGCGAACTGATCGCCTTCGCGTCGCTGCGCAAGTTCGGACACGGCTATGTGATCGGTCCCGTTGTCGCTCCCGATGCCGAGCGTGCCAAGGTCCTGATCGCCCACTGGGCGGGCACACATGCAGGCGCTTTTGTCCGCCTCGACGTGCCGGGCAGTAGCGACCTCAGCCCTTGGCTCACCGAAATGGGCCTGGTCCAGGTCGAGGCGACGGTACACGCGATGGCGCGAGGCGAACCGCCGCGGCCCGACCCCTCGGTCACACGCTTTGCGCTGCTCAGCCAGTCCCTCGGTTAGAGACATTGAATCATGACAATCCAGACTACCCCTACCGGAATCACTTACCGCCGAATGAACGGTAACGACCTGCCCGCAGCACATGCCCTGTCGCAAACGGTGCGCTGGCCGCACCGCCTTGAAGACTGGCAGTTCGTCCACCGCCTGGGCACCGGCTTCGTCGCGGAGGAAGGCGGCGCAATGATCGGCACCGCCCTGTGCTGGAAGCAGGGAGACGCACAAGCGTCGCTCGGGATGATCATCGTTTCGCCCGAACATCAGGGTAAAGGCATCGGCCGCGAGCTGATGAACCGGGTGCTGGAAGAGCTTGGCGGCCGCTGCACGCTGCTCATCGCCACGCCGGCCGGGCAGCCGCTCTATGAACGCCTCGGTTTCGTGGCGACGGGCACCATCCATCAGCACCAGGGCACGATGGCTTCCATCGCGCCCCTTGCACTCGCTTCCGGAGAGAACATCCGCCTGGCTGAACCAGCCGACATTGCAAAAATCATCGCATTGGCGAACCGGGCCACCGGCATGTCGCGCGACGCGTTGCTGAAACAGCTGGTCTCCGTGGCGGAGGGGGCTGTGCTCGAACGCCATGGCGAACTTGCGGGCTTCTCCTTCATCCGCCGCTTCGGCCGCGGACACATAATCGGGCCGATGGTGGCTACCGATAGCGAACGTGCGAAGGCACTGATCGCACACTGGTCGAGCGCCTATGCCGGTTCCTTCGTACGTGTGGACGTCACGGGCACAAGCGGCCTGGGCGCCTGGCTCACGGAGGCGGGATTGGTTCAGGTGGATACCGGGGTGGCCATGGCGCGTAACGGCGCGCCGCATCAGGACGAAGCCGTCAAGCAGTTTGCCATCGCCAATCAGGCGCTCTGCTGATATACGGCGCAAGGTATGCGCCAAAAGTCAGTATTGCCCTGAAGCCAGCAATAACGCAGGATTACGGTCCGCGTCAGAGACGCGCGTGGTGGGCTATATATCCCCCAGCTTGAATACAGTGACAAGTTGAGAAAGCTTGACGGCCTGCTGCCGCAGGGATTCGGATGCACCACCCGCCTCTTCCACCAACACGGCATTCCTTTGTGTCACACGGTCTATCTGACCGATCGCCAAGCTGACTTGATCAATGCCCGAGCTCTGTTTTTGACTCGCAACAGCGATATTGTTGACGATGTGTGCCACGCGCCCGACGCTTTCCATGATGTCGTTCATGGTATCGCCGGCCTGGTGCACGAGCTGTGCGCCGGCGTCGATCTTGCCCACCGAATCATCAATGAGCGTCTTGACCTCCTTTGCCGCGCTTGCGGAGCGCTGTGCAAGACTGCGCACCTCGCTGGCGACGACAGCGAAGCCCCGGCCTTGCTCGCCCGCACGCGCCGCTTCCACCGCCGCATTCAGCGCCAGAATGTTGGTCTGGAAGGCGATGCCGTCGATCACGCCAATGATGTCGACAATCTTCCTCGCCGATGCATTGATCGAATCCATCTTGCTAACCACCTCGGCCACGACGGCGCCGCCCCTTTGCGCAGTTTCGGATGCAGAGACAACGAGCCGGTTCGCATCGCGTGCGTTTTCCGCATTCTGCTTCACGGTTGACGTGATTTCTTCCATCGAAGACGCGGTTTCTTTTAATGATGAAACCTGTTGTTCGGTCTGGGAGCGAAGGTCCTGGCTTCCTGAAGCGACCTGCGCAGAGTCGCTGTTGATGGTCTGCGTCGCAAGATTGATCTGCCCGATGGTCTGCGTGAGGTTCCTTTGCATCGTGTGCATCGCGGCCAGAAGGCTGCCATCGTCCCCTTGCCGGAGTGCGACGTTCATGGTCAAGTCGCCGGCAGCGATGCTGCGTACGATATGCGCGGCATATTCGGGCTCGCCCCCGAGATCGCGGTAGATGTTTCGAATAAGGAAAAACCCAAATAGCGCTGCGATGAGCGTACACAACACAATCGCAATCGCTGCGGTATTGCGCAGCGCCGCATAGCGCGCTACAGCACGCTCATATTCGTCTTTCGCCGCCTCCACTTGCAATTTGCGCAAGGCATTGATGCCTTGCACGACGGCAGGTGCCAGCTTCTGAATCTTGTCCTGGGCTGTTTTAGCAGTTTCTACATCGCCGCTGCGCAAGGCGGACAAGGCGGGAAGAAAACCTTCTGTATTCATCCTGGACCATTCAGCCTCGAATTTATCGGCCAGGCGTTTCTCATCCGGCATGAGAATGACCGGCAGGTAGCCACTCCATGTCGTATTGATTTCGGTGATGTTTTTCTCGATTTGCGCCGATTCGGCTTTCACATCGACCATCGGGTCAGTGATCGCCAAGGACAGTGAAAGGCGATTGTGCAACATGAGCGCTTCTATTCTCGAGATCTGCTCCAGCACCACTGCCCGGTCTTCATAGACGGCCTTTAACCCTTCATTGGCTTTTTTCATACCATGCAAACCCAGCATGCCGATACCGGCGGCCAGTATCGACAGGAACGTGATCACGGCGATCAATCGCGATTTAATTGTCATGTGCGTTGTACTTCCTTCAGGAATGAAGATGCCGCTCGCGAAGGCAGCCGGCGCAATAAAGTATCCCACTGGGTACGCGGCAGAAAATGCCGAATACATCGCAAATACGCGATCTCCGGTGATTTCTACGCCGGTCTGCGAAAGCTAACGCTGCGCACCTCTGATTACGATGGCGTCACTGTCATGTCGCTGGCGTTTTGCATCAACTGGTGCGCATAGACGGCTTACCTCGTTCACACATGCTTATGTTTTTAAACGGATTCCTATCATGAAAAACAACTCTCTCGTCGCGCTTGACCGCGCACACCTGATCCACCCCGTCGTCAACTTCCGCACCCACGAACAGAGGGGTGTCACGATTCTCGAATCGGGACGCGGCGCCTATCTGCGCGATGCGCAGGGCAACGAAGTCCTCGATGCGTTTTCCGGCCTATGGTGTGTCAACGTAGGTTATGGACAAGAGAGCATTGTCCGCGTTGCGGCGGAGCAGATGAGCCGGCTGCCGTATGCGACCGGATACTTTCACTTCGGGTCCGAGCCCGCCATCCGCCTGGCCGCACGCCTGGTGGAACTGGCGCCGGCGTCGCTGCGCCACGTGTATTTCACGCTCGGCGGTTCGGATGCGGTGGATTCCGCGATCCGCTTCATCACGCACTATTACAACTCGACCGGCCGTCCGCAAAAGAAACATTTCATCTCGCTGGACCACGGCTATCACGGCTCGTCCTCGCAGGGTTCGGGCTTGACGGCAATCGCCGCGTTCCACCAGAATTTCGATGTCCCGCTACCCAACCAGCACAAGATCGCGTCGCCCTATCCCTACCGCAATCCGGTCGGCTCCGACCCCGAAGCCATCATCCGCGCGTCGGTCGACGCATTACGCGCCAAGGTGCGCGAACTGGGACCGGAGCGGGTGGCGGCATTTTTCTGCGAGCCGGTGCAAGGATCCGGCGGCGTGATCGTGCCGCCCAAGGGCTGGCTCAAGGCGATGCGGGACGCCTGCCGCGAACTGGACATCCTGTTCGTCGTCGACGAGGTCATAACGGGATTCGGCCGCACCGGCCCGCTTTTCGCCTGCGAGGCGGAAGGCGTCGAGCCCGACCTGATGACGGTCGCCAAGGGCTTGACCGCGGGCTACGCGCCGATGGGCGCCGTCCTGATGTCGGATGCGGTGTATGCGGGTATCGCCGATGGCGGCGCGCCCGGCACGCCAGTCGGCCATGGCCATACCTACTCCGCGCATCCGGTCAGCGCCGCCATCGCGCTCGAAGTGTTGCGCCTGTACGGCGAAGGCGGACTGCTCGCCAACGGCATTGCCCAGGCGCCTCGCTTCGAGGAAGGCTTGCGCGACATGCTGCAGCATCCGCTGGTCGGCGATGCGCGCAGCCGCGGCATGCTGGGCGCGCTCGAACTGGTTGCCGACAAGGCAAGCAAGGCGCGCTTCGATGCGTCGCTGAAACTCAGCGACCGCATCTCCGAAGCCGCATACCGCAACCGCGTGGTGTTCCGCGCCTTCGGCGACAACATCCTCGGCTTCGCCCCGGCCTTGTGCTATGGCGCAAGCGACTTCGACCTGTTATTCGAGCGCCTGAAGAAAACGCTGGATGAGGTGCTCGATCAGCCGGAGGTGCGCCGTGCCATCAGGTAATGGCAGTATCGTACGGAAGCCCTGAGATGCCAAAGGCGAAATTGGCTGCTACGATGATGGTCTCGTAGGATTTACGGAAAATGGCAAATAACAATGATGCATGACGCTTTCAAGCTGGACCGGATCGACATTCGAATCCTCAGTCATCTGCAGCGTAACGGCCGGGTCACCAATGTGGATCTGGCTGATGCCATTGGCCTGTCGCCGAGCCCTTGCCTGATCCGGGTCAAGAGGCTCGAAAAGGCAGGCTTCATTACCGGCTACGGCGCCCATGTGCAGCTCGAAAAGTTGGGCCCCATGCAAATGGTGTTCACCCAGGTGACGCTGTCGGATCACCGCAGAGAGGATTTTGCGAAATTCGAAGCCGCTATCCGCAATATCAGCGAGGTCGTCGAATGTCATCTTGTGAGCGGCGGTTTCGACTATCTGCTGAAGTTCGTTACCCGCAGCGTAGTCCATTACCAGACCATCATCGAAGAAGTGCTCGAGCAAAATATCAACATCGAGAAATACTTCAGCTACATCGTGATCAAATCGCCCGTCATCAAGCACTACTACCCGATCGAGAAACTGTATTCCTCGCAGGAATGACCGGCCACGCCGCCGATTGACCCTGCAGCTTCCGATGTCATAAGGCAGCCAGACCCGTGGCTCGCCTTCCCTATTCTTGTCCCCTCCCTCCCCATTTCGCGTGCCGCACAACATGCCAAATGTGCGAAAAAAAACACAGCTTCTGTCAATTTCACTGGTAGTTTATGCAAGCACCCGCTGCGCAACGGGAACTAGCATAGATACCTGCAGATGTTTTATCCGCCACCCCTGGCGGGCTTCCCTTATTTCATTAACAGATCGACCTTCATGATGAATCATTCATTCAACATCGCCGTCATCCCAGGCGATGGCATTGGTAAAGAAGTGATGCCCGAAGGCCTTCGCGTGCTTGACGCCGCCGCGGAACGCTTCGGCATCCGGCTCAATTGCACCCACATCGAATGGGCCAGCTGCGACTATTACGCGGCGACCGGCAAGATGATGCCCGACGACTGGAAGGCGCAACTTTCCGGCATGGACGCCATCTACTTCGGCGCAGTCGGCTGGCCGGACACCGTGCCGGACCACGTTTCGCTGTGGGGCTCGCTGCTGAAATTCCGGCGCGAGTTCGACCAGTACATCAACCTGCGTCCGGCCCGCCTGTTCGACGGCGTGCCCTGCCCGCTCGCCGGACGCCAGCCAGGCGACATCGATTTCATGATCGTGCGTGAAAACACCGAGGGCGAGTACACCGCTATCGGCGGGGCGATGTACGAAGGCACCGATCGTGAAGTTGTGCTGCAGCAAGCGGTGTTCTCACGGCACGGCACTGATCGTGTACTAAAGTTCGCGTTCGACCTGGCGCAGCAGCGCCAACGCAAGCATGTCACGGTCGCTACCAAGAGCAACGGCATTGCGATAAGTATGCCGTGGTGGGATACACGTGCGGCGGAGATGGCGGCGCACTACCCGGATGTGCGCTGGGACAAGCAGCATATCGACGCCCTGACCGCGCGCTTCGTACTGCAGCCGCAGCGCTTCGACGTGGTGGTCGCGTCCAACCTGTTCGGCGACATCCTGTCCGACCTCGGGCCGGCCTGCACCGGTACGCTGGGTCTTGCACCCTCCGCCAACCTGAACCCGGAGCGAAAATTCCCGTCAATGTTCGAGCCGGTCCATGGTTCGGCGCCGGACATCTATGGCAAGAACATCGCTAATCCGATCGGCATGATTTGGTCCGGCGCGCTGATGCTGGATTTCCTCGACCAGCGCGGCGAGGCCGGACGACAAGCGCACGACGCCATCCTGGCCGCCATTCAGCAAGTGTTGCTCGACGGTCCCCGCACGGCCGATCTCGGCGGGAGTGCCTCGACAACCGACATGGGCATGGCAATCGCTGCCGCAGTAGAACGCGCAGCGTGACCCGTCCCATCATGAATACATCCATTGCACTACATAAGGACTTTTGATCATGTCTTTGACTCTTACGCGTACTGATCTGCTCAAGGAACAGAATTTCATCGATGGACAATGGCGCGACTGCATTAGCGGATTGCGCCATAAGGTCGCCAACCCGGCGACAGACGGCGCCTTCGCCAGCGTGCCCGATAGCGGCGCCGCGGACGCGCACATGGCCACCCTCGCCGCACAGGCCGCTTTCGACGGTTGGCGCACGCTCCCCGCCCGCGAACGTGCGCGCTTCCTCAAGCGCTGGCATGCGCTGATCATGGCCAATGCGGAGGACATCGCCAGGATCATCTCGTACGAGCAAGGCAAGCCTCTCGCGGAAGCACGCGGAGAAGTCAACTATGGCGCGTCGTATGTCGAATGGTTTGCGGAAGAGGCCGTTAGAACCTACGGAGACATCATTCCCGAGCAGGTGCGCGGAAGAAAAATGATGGTCGCAAAGGAACCGGTCGGCGTCGTCGCGGCGATTACCCCGTGGAACTTCCCGCTTGCGATGATCGCACGCAAGATTGCTCCCGCGCTCGCGGCGGGATGTACCGTCGTCGCCAAGCCGGCGGAAGATACGCCGCTGACGGCGCTGGCACTGGTCAGGCTGGCGCAAGAGGCCGGCCTTCCTCCCGGCGTGCTCAATATCGTCACCGCATCCCGGGCCCAGGTCAAGGAAGTCGTTGGTGCATGGCTGCTCGATTCCAGGGTGCGCAAAATTACTTTCACGGGGTCGACTGCCGTTGGAAAACACCTTGCACGCGAATCGGCGGGCACCTTGAAACGCTTGTCGCTCGAACTCGGCGGCAACGCGCCCTTCATCGTGTTCGAGGATGCCGACCTCGACGCCGCCGCCGACGGATTGATGACGGCGAAGTTCCGCAACTGCGGACAGACCTGCGTGTCCCCGAACCGGGTCTACGTCCAGGAGTCCATCTACGCGGAATTCGCAAAGAAGGTCACCGCCCGCGTGGAAGCGCTGCGCGTCGGACCGGCGACCAGGGAAGACTCACAGATCGGCCCGATGATCAATGGGCGCGCGGTAGAGAAAATCGAACACCACGTGCAGGATGCCTTGTCCCACGGCGGCAAGCTCCTTGCAGGAGGAGGCCGGGTGAGGAACGAGGTTGCCGATGGTCCCAACTACTTCGCGCCGACGGTCATTGCTGAGGCAAACCATGACATGGCTCTGGCCTCGGAAGAAACTTTCGGCCCTGTCGTTGCCCTGTTCCGCTTCACCGGAGAAGCCGAGGTCGTCGCGCTCGCCAACAATACGCCTTTCGGTTTGGCCGCCTACTTTTACTCGCGCGACATCGTCCGTGTGTCGCGTGTCGCCGAGCGTCTCCAGGCCGGCATCGTCGGCATCAACGAAGGTGCATTGGCGTCGGAAGCAGCGCCCTTTGGCGGCGTCAAGGAATCGGGTTACGGGCGCGAGGGCTCCCAATATGGATTGGACGATTACATGCAGATGAAATATCTGTGCCAGGGCGGGTTTGCCTAACAAGCTATAAGGACACTGCTGCAATGCATACGATAAAAGAAACTCTCGATACTTATCCGATCGAGATCGAATTTCCGGATATTCGCCCTTATGCCGAGGGCAATGCCGGCATTCCTTACGTGTACTCCTTCGACAGCGGTGTTCCGGGCCCGCATGTGATGATCAATGCCCTCACGCATGGAAATGAGGTGTGCGGCGCGATCGCGGTCAAGGAGTTGCTTGATCTGGGCATCCGGCCGCGCCAGGGCAAGCTGACGCTTGCCTTCGCCAACGTCGACGCGTACAACAGTTTCAACCCTGCCAACCCAGACGCTTCGCGTTTCGTCGACCAGGACCTCAACCGCGTCTGGACCGCCGGAATTCTGGACGACCTGTCCCGCGATTCCTCGGAGCTGCGCCGCGCACGCCAGATGCGTCCGGTAGTCGACACCGTCGACTTCCTGCTCGACCTGCATTCAATGCACGAACGGAGCGCCCCGCTGGCGGTTTCCGGCCCGCTGTCCAAAGGCATTGCGCTTGCCCGCGAACTCAAGACACCCTCCTACATCATTGCCGATGAAGGTCATCCAGAAGGCCGCCGACTGCGCGACTATGCCGACTTCGGCGCCCCGGACAGCCCGAAGAATGCCTTGCTGGTTGAATGTGGCCAGCATTGGGAGGCCTCGGTGGCAGGCATCGCGCGGGACGTCACTGCCCGTTTCCTGATGATGCACGGCATCGTCAGGACCGAAGATCTGCCCCACGGCTGGTTCCGGCGCCTTCCCCTCAAGTCGCGTGTGGTGCGCGTGACGGAAGCGGTGGTGTCTAACAGCATGGACTTCCATTTCGTTCGCAACTTCACCGGCCTGGAAACCTTTGCGGAAGAAGGCACCGTCATTGCCTGGCGTGACGGCGAAGCCGTCAGGACCCCGTACCCGAACTGCGTGCTCGTGATGCCGTCGCTGCGACAATTGCGCCCCGGCGTGACTGTGGTGCGGCTTGGGCAATTGCTGGACTACTGAGCTTTCTCAGGCCCGGCTCGTCGATGAAGACGATTTCGCGCTTGAGCATGTTCAGGCGGCGCAACTACCTCTGCTTCTGATACTGCATGGACCAGGCAGCGCATTGGTGGGTGCAAAGCCCTACCGGGATCGAACGCGGGGAGTTTTCAGTTTCTTGCTGCTTGCAGCGTCAGCGGCTTTTTTGGCGGTGACTTGTTTTTCTTTGTCACATTGATCGAGGCATAACAAGGCATCGACATAGGACGTAAACCGGTTCAGATAGTCAGGCGAGATCTCGCGCATCAAGGCCAGTGAGCGCAGCACCAGCATGTGCGAATTGATCGGCCCGGCATTCTTGGGCGCTTGCTTGATGGCTTGCGTTACTTGCTTGTCAACGCTGAGTTTCGACCAGGTGTTTCTGAAGTAGCGTGTGGTTTTCAGCTCGCGGCGCAAGCCGACATCGCCATCAAAACCACCCTCTACATGGTCCGGCGAATGTTGCGCCATGTAGCGGACAAGCTCACCCAGGGACGCGCGAGGGTCGCTTTCTTTCGATGGGGCGACGGTGTCCTTGGTATCGCGTTGGGCTTGCTCGAACCGCTCTCTGAAAGTCACCAAGGCCTTCGCCAGTTTGGCGTCAAGTATGCGTTTGACAGGGCCTTGATGCGCGCTTGCGCGAGTCGCCAGCACTTGCAGGTAGTGCAGGCGCACGGGATCAAACTGATCCGCGCCCAGTTGGCGCAAGGACGCGATGTCCCCGCTGAAATCAACGGTTTCATTCACGGCGCGGCAGTTTTCGCATTGGCGGTTTTAGGCACAGGCGCCATTTCCACGCGCCGGTTTTGCGAGCGCGCCGCATCGTCAATATTGGGGGTGACCGGCTGCTCAGCACCAAAGGCCGCCGCGAACACCATGGACGCGGGCATGCCTTCGTCGATCAAGGTCCGCGTGACCGTCAACGCCCGTTGTGCCGACAACTCCCAGTTGTCAGCGAACCGGCTGTTGCTACCGCGTATCGACCGATCGTCGGTAAAGCCGCTCACCATCAACAGTTCCTCACGCGCCGCCAGATAGGCGCGCAGCGGGGGGACCAGGCTGTTCAACAGTTGCCGACCGTCGGGCTGCAACTGGTCCGAATTCAACGAGAACAGGACGCGGCCACTGATGCCAATGCGCCCGTTGTTCAAGGTGATCCGCCCCGTGGCCAGCGGAATCGCCAAAGCTTTTTCAAGCGTGATGCGCCGCTGCTCTTCGACTTGGCGTTTTTGTATCTCGGCCTCCAGGCTGCTCGCCATCTCCAGTTGGATGCCCAGCACGGCCACCAGGATCAACACAAAAGCCCCCAGCAAACCCGCCATCAGGTCGCCAAAAACGGCCCAGACCGGCGCGGTGTCCTCAACCCCGGCGTCACTCTCAATCATCAGCTCACCTCTTCGGCAGACAAGGCCTGCTTGCCCGGGAGCTGGCGCAATTCTTCAAAGATTTCCTTTTGCGACATGATGCTCAGATCAATGATTTCACGCGCCTGACCGACGTAGTAGGCGAGCTGGTCGTCACTTCTCGCCATGGATTTATCCATCGCGGCTTCAATGCGTTGCAAGTTTCCAATCAGCTTCTCGTTGGCCTCGTTGAACGAGTTCACCGCAAAAGCAAAGGACTCGCTCAAGCTCGATACTTCGACCGCACTGCTGGTGACGTGCGCCGCAATGTCGGAGAGCTTGGCGGCCTCCAGGTCCACCTTCTCGGCGAACTGGCCTCCGGCCTGGTTCAGCGCCTCCGCCGATGTCGTCACCAAGGAATCGATCACGGCCCGCTGTTCAGCGGACGCGTGATTGATGCCGTCGAGCAGCGAGTTCAGTGTTTCCATGATGCGACTGCGCTCGTCCAGGAGTTCGTTGTCGCGCACGATGCTGCTGGACATTTCCTGACGCAATTGGCCAATGACCTCGGCAGCGGCGCGTGGCGCCTCCGAGGCAGTTTCGATGAGCCGCGTGATCGGGTCTTCCAGCGCGACACCCAGCGTTGTCAAATGGCTGGTCAGCGCGGCCTGCAATTCACCCAGCCGTTCAACCGCGGCGTGGCCACGCTGCACTTCTTCATTTCTGAGCGCACCGAGTTCGGTACGCAACAGGCTCGTCACTTGATCCATGCGCGCGCTGTGCTGTTCTATCCAGTTCGCTTCGGACGCGATGCGAGACCGAAGCAATTCCTCGGAGCACGTCGTCAAGCGCGTGATCTCGCCCAGCGTATGGCTGGCGCTACTCCGCGCCTGTTCCGTGATCGCTTGCGCGGTTTGGGTCAAGGTGTGGCAGATGGCTTGTTGCTGGCTGAGCGTTTGTGCGCCTGTTTCTTGCCACTCACGATGGAGCCCTGCGGCCATGCTTTCCAGCGAACTCATCCATGCGTCCAGCCGCTGCCTGTCGCTCGATGCCTGATCGGCCTGCAAGGTGGCGTGCGCCTCGTTAGTCGCAATCAGAAGCGAGGTGGATCGTTGCTCGAATGTGTCGTTAAATGCCGCCAGTGATTGGCCCACACCAGTGACCATGTTTTCGCTGGTCCGTTCGTGATCGGCGAGCGCCGCCGTCCATGTATTCGCGACAGTGGAGGCGGTAGCGCTAAACCGTTCAGAAAGCCCATCGAGTTGCAGCTGCGCCGTATCGATCACGCGTTCGTGCAGTAACCTCGCTTCTTTGGCAATCCCCGTCATGGCGGCTTCGACCACGGGTTTGAGACTCTCGCCGGCAACCTGTGCGCTTTGCGTCAGGCTGTCTCTGAGAGACTTGTCCACGGAAGAAGCCAGATCGCTGTAAATGCCTTTGACCTCGCCGTGAAAGCTTTCCTGATTGGTCAGCAAGCGTTCGTTCAACTGCTGGCTCATGCGTTCCATCTGCGCCATCATCGCCTGCAGTTTGTCGACAACTTCCGGCAAGGCTTGGGCTTGAAACTGCAGCGCCTTGTAGGCTTCCTGGCGCTGATGCGTGAGTGAAAAACCGCGCAACACTGTCGCAATTTTTGTGTCCAGCAGTTGCGCTGCCTGCATTCTTTCGCGTCGGCTGAGTGCCGACATCAGGCCCAGCATGGCGGAGGTGGCAACGCCGGCCACGGAGGTGCCAAACGCCAGCCCCAAGCCCTTGATCGGTGCGGCAAGCGCCGTGCGGATCGCCTGAAGATCGGTCGTGCCTTCCAGTGAAAATGCGGCCCCATTGAGGGTGACGACCATCCCCAGAAACGTACCCAACATGCCCAGCATCACCAGCAGCCCCACCAGGTAAGGCGTGAGCGCCGGGCCGGGCAGGCCGATGCGTTCACCTTCTATGCGCAAACGCACGGCGTTCTGCAGCGACGGATGCACGCCGTCGAGCCAGTCACCGAGATTCGTGAGCGGGTCAGGAATCGCCGCCAACGACGTGGTCAAGGTCGCGCTGGCCTGCCGAAACTGACGCAGTTCGAGCGCGCCAAACCCATAGACCGCGCCAATGATCATCGTCATCGTCAGTGCCAGAACATGGGCGCCCATGAATCCGGCCCCGACCCAAACGACCGCCGCCGCGCCCAACAAAAAAGCGATCGTGAACAAATTTCTATTCATTTATGTTGTGTCATTTCATTGTTGATAGCTTCCATCAGCCCAACCGTCGGTTGCAGGCGAAGGTCCAATTCCGCGAGCAGCGCCGTTTGCAATTCATGGCAGAAGCGCGCCAGCCAGGCGCCCGCTGTCATCCACAAGGCCGGGTCGTCTGTTTGTTGCGTATCGACCAGCATCTGCTGATGTGCCTGGCGCAATTGCTCAAAGCGCCTCTTTAAAAGCAAAGGTACCGTGGCGAGCAATTTGCTCTCGCGCTCACAGACTATCGCGTCGAAAGTCGCATCCAAATCTGCTAGCGTCTTGAGCGCAGGTGACGCCTTGGCAAGCACCGCCCGCACGCTGGAGCGCAGTGGGCGAACGCTCGAATCCATGGCGCGTTGCTGCGCAGCATAGTAGCGACGATAGGGCTCATAGTCGGCGCCCAGGTTGGGCGGACAACTCTGGGTGATTGAATTCACCAAGTTAGTCCGTACCCGGGCGAATTCGTCACCGATGGCAGCACTTGTTTCTGATTTCAACCCAAATTTTGCAGATGACTGATCTGCGCTGCTTTCGTTGAGAGCAGCACACAGATTGATGGCGTCATGCAGGTTTAACCACAGCCCCAGCTTTTCTGCGAAGGCCGTCCCCGGCTCGACCGCATCCACCACGGCCAAGTCGGAGAGAACTCGGATGAGTTTCGAGCTATGGAAGTTTGTACGCGTCAGTGCTCGCGTCATATGCAAGAAAAATCCAATTTAATAAACTAGGGCTTGGGCCAAATATCTGCCTTTGGCTGCTACCGCATGGCATGCGTCCGATAGCCATCGGAGCGGGGATGGTTTGGGGGGTTGTTGGGTAAATCGAAATCAAGCGTCGCATCTGCGGACTTGCATGATGCAAGTGATTTTACCCGGTTGAACTTCGTGACTCTGTTTGCGCTCATGGTGTGCTGAATTGAACCTTGCTCCAAATGGCAGCTTCTCGACTCTCCGTTTGTGACCGGCTTGGGCATCCAGGCGCCGGCGACGATAGGCGGGTATGGCGCACCCGAAGTAGCCCGCGAATAGAAATTTAATGCGCGTAGGCGAGACCTCGAGGCTTGGTGCTTGTTGAACTCCGTTACATCTGAAATGCCTTCTGCGTCACTTTTCCCGTTGAGTCGCGCGTTGTAAACACACAGGCCGTCAATCAGGCTTATCAACCGGAGTATCAAATGGAAATGAATCAACCCTCGAACCGCATCCACCCCTTGATGGCGGGCGCAGCCGTGTCCGTAATGCTCGTAAGCCTACTGGGCATCGCAGCCGTCACAGGCGTCTTACCGAATTCGCATGCCACCGCGGCGCAAATTGTGCCGATTACCGCACAGGCTCCCGCCGTCGCACCGATATCTGCACCTGTTCATCAAGTCGCAGTTGCTCCGGCAGTCCGCGATGAACGCGCAATGCGCAAAACTGTCGTGCATCACCATCCGGTCCAGCACGCACAGGCGCAGTCCAGCCGACAGTATTCCCAGGCACCTGTGTACCAGCAACCAGCTCCTGTTGCACAAAATAGCCCCATTGGCATCGGCATAGGCGCGGTGGTCGGAGGATTGCTGGGCAATCAAGTAGGTGGCGGCAAGGGCAAGACCCTGGCAACCGTCGCCGGGGCTGTGGGTGGTGGATATCTTGGCAATGAAATTGCCAAGCGAAACCCATAAAGCTTTGGATACAGTAGTGAGGCCGTCTAGTCGGACCGGCCGGCCGAAAATATGTGGCGGCCAGCATTAACCTCTGCATGGTCTGGGTGTCGGCTGCGCAGCACGCGATGTCCGGTGTTGCTCGGGTGCGGGCGCTGCGGTTATTGAAATCATCGCCACATTGCTGACGCACACGGCGTCCCGATCTGTGACCACCATGTAGCGACCAGTTCGGAAACCTCTACAGCCGGGTCCAGCAGACAATGAAGTATTCCCGGTTTTCCGCCCGATCGGGCGCGCGACAGTGCCGGCGGGAACTCCTCTGAGCGCGTGACACGCTCCCCATGGCCGCAGAAGTCGGGATTCCGGAGTTGCGTGGCACTCACGCGCCGCTCATGGTGCCGTCCGCGGAAACGCCTTGTTCATCGCGTGCCTGAGATCGGCAATCAGATCCTCCGGCTTTTCCAGGCCAATCGATATGCGGATCAGGCCGTCATCGACGCCGAATCGTTGGCGCATCTCTACGGAGACGCCGGAGTGCGTGGTCGATGCCGGGTGGCAGACCAGGGTCTCGGTCCCACCCAGACTGACCGCCGACTTCATCAGCTGGAGATTGTCGATCAGCTTGAACGCCGCCTCGCGCCCGCCTGGCACGACGAACGAGAACGTGGAGCCGGCAGCAGAGAAGTAGGTCTTGAAGATCTTCTGGTACGCCACCGAGTCGATGTGGTCCGGGTGCAGGACCTTCACCTCCGCGAACTCGTTGCTGCTGAGCCAGGCCGCCACTGTGGTCGCAGAACTCGCGGAGTAGCGCATGCGCAGTTCGAGGGTCTCGAGGGACCTCGACAGCATCCAACAAGTGTGCGGGTCAGGCTGCGAGCCCGTGGCGCTGCGCACCGAACGTACCTGGTCGACGATGGATTTCGTTCCGGCCACAGCGCCGGCCACGAGGTCGCTGTGCCCGCCCACGTACTTGGTCAACGAATAGACGCACAGGTCGGCCCCGTGCAGGGAGGGCTGGCAGAACACGGGCCCCATCATCGTGTTGTCGCAGACGATCAGGGGCCGCCGCAGTGCCTTCGACGCATGCAGATTGACCGCCTGATTGATGACTTCAAAGTCGATCAGGTCGTTGGTTGGGTTGCTCGGTGCCTCCACGTACACCATCGCGACATGGCCGAGCTTTGCGCCCTCCTCCAGCGTGGCCAATACACGCTCGGCGGAGGCCTCGGCCGGCAGCTCCAGCAGGATCACGCCCCACTGGGTCATGAGCTTGCGCATCAGCGTTTCGGTACCGCCATACAGCGGCATGCTGTGGACCACCACGTCGCCTGGACGACACAGAGCGAAGAAGGATGCCGAGATCGCCGCCATGCCGCTGGAGAACGCGGCCGCCGCGGCGCCACCGTCATAGAGCGCGAATCGGCGTTCGAAGATCTCCATGTTGGGGTGGTTAAAGCGGCTGTACACCAGGCCGGCAGAGTCCTGGCCCTGGTCCAGCGGCACCCGACCGGCGGTTTGATCAAAAAAGTGTGCCCCGGCCTCGGCGCTCGGGAACACGAAGGTCGAGGTCAGGAAGACCGGCGGCTTGACAGCCCCCTCGGACCGGTGCGGATCGTATCCATATCCCATCATGAGCGTCTGTGCGCTCAGCGTGTGTCCGTCGATTTCGCGGGAGTAAATGTCTTTCATGGCAGCTTTCGATTTAGAACGGACGCTCGGCACAAAGGTATGCGACGCATCGGTCACGGTTACAGAGATGCACTCTATTAGAGCAGGTGGAGCGGCATTTCGTGTCGAACTGTGGCTCGTCGCATCGCCGCAGCAGCGGTTCTTGCCGAACGTGTGGCCTTGTCGCAATCACCCTGCCTGGCGCGAGTCAAGCGGCTTGGAGAAGCGGGCTATATCAAGTCTTACGTCGCCTTGCTGGATACAGAACGAACAGGCCTGCACGTCAACATCAGGCTGCGACTCGCAGAGCAAGGGCGTGATCGAGCAGTCCGAGGATCACATCAGGACCATCCCCGTAGTCATGGCACCAACGCTACGTCGCAGGGTACCGCGTGAGCGGTTTCGTCCAAGGGCACCCAGTCGCCTGTCATGAACGGCCGCTGATCAGAAGTGAATTGGGCAAAAAAGAAAGCTGCTGTTCGCCAGTTCCCGCATGTGTCATTCAGAAACTCAAGGTACTGACGCAGCGCCCCCTGATCCGCCCGTGAGAACGATCAGCCCCCGAAGACCAAAGCCTGGTGCAGCGACACCCCCGCCAACGGCATAGACGCCGGGGACTGTCGTCATCTTCGCGGCATCGGTCCGTATCACCGGGCCGCCGAGCGGGGCAATCCCGCCCCCACCCGTCAATTCGTAAGCCGCGCCATCTCGGCATACAAATCCGCCTTGCCTTCAAAACCAATACCCGGCAGGGCCGGCAAGGTCACGTAGCCGTTTTCCACCTTCACGCCATCGGGGAAGCCGCCGTAGGGCTGGAACAAATCAGGGTAGGACTCGTTGCCGCCCAGCCCCAGGCCGGCCGCGATCGCCAGCGACATCTGATGGCCGCCGTGCGGGATGCAGCGGCTGGGCGACCAGCCGTAGTCTTTCAGCATGTCCAGCGTGCGCAGGTATTCGACCAGGCCGTAGCTCAGGGCGCAGTCGAACTGCAGCCAGTCCCGGTCCGGGCGCATGCCGCCGTGGCGAATCAGGTTGCGCGCATCCTGCATGGAGAACAGGTTTTCGCCGGTGGCCAGACTGCCCTGGTAGACCTCGCCCAAGCGGGCCTGCAGTTCGTAGTCGAGCGGGTCGCCCGCTTCCTCGTACCAGAACAGCGGGTAAGCGGACAGCGCCTTGCCGTAATCAATGGCGGTCTGCAGATCGAAACGGCCATTGGCGTCCACTGCCAGTTGTTGCCCCGGCTGCAGCAGCTGGAGCACGGACTCGATGCGCTCCATGTCATCCGCGATCGAGGCGCCGCCGATCTTCATCTTGACGACCGAGTAGCCGCGCTCCAGGTAACTCGTCATCTCGCGGCGCAGGCCGTCCAGCCCCTTGCCGGGGTGGTAGTAACCGCCGGCGGCGTAAACGAAGACGCGCGGGTTCGCCGTGCCGTTGCCGTAGCGCTGGGCCAGCAATTCATAGAGCGGTTTTTGTTCGATTTTCGCCACGGCATCCCACACCGCCATGTCGATGGTGCCCACGGCCACCGAGCGCTCGCCATGGCCGCCGGGTTTTTCGTTGGACATCATGCAGGCCCAGACCTTGTGCGGGTCGATGTTGTCGCCGCTGTCGCTCAGCAGAGTAGCCGGTGCCGCCTCCAGCACGCGCGGGCGAAAGCGTTCGCGGATCAGGCTGCCCTGGCCGTAGCGGCCGTTGGAATTGAAGCCGTAGCCAATCACCGGCTTGCCGTCGCGGATCACGTCGGTGACGACGGCGACCAGGCTGAGCGTCATCTTCGAGAAGTCGATGTAGGCGTTGCGGATGTCCGACTTGATCGGTCGGGTCGATTCAATGATGTCAACAATTTTCATGAAGGTTTTCCTTAGCGCGGCAGCGAGGCGCCGCCACAAATTTGAAGGTCTTGCCCGGTGATGGCCGCCGCCTGGGGCGAGAGCAAAAACGCCACCAGGGCCGCGACTTCGGCCGGGTCGATGTAGCGGCCAATCGGCGGCAACTGGGGCGCGCTGCCGGCGCGCGCCGGGTCGCTCAACATGGCTGTCTGGGTGGCGGCGGGCGAGACCACGTTGACGGTCACGCCTTGCGCGGCGACCTCGCCGGCCCAGCTGCGCGCCATCGCAATCAACGCCGCTTTCACCGCCGCATACTGGCTGCGCCCGGCCATGCCTTGCGCCACGCGGCTGCCGATCAGCACCACGCGGCCCTGGCCACGCTCCGCCATGGCGGGCACCAGTGTTTGCGCCAGCTGGGTGGCCGACTGCACATGCAGGCGCCACATGGCTTCACCGGCCTGCAGATCGAGCGAGGCCAGCGGCGCGGTGCGCATCCAGCCCGCCGCATGCACCAGCGCCGTCACCGGCGGCTGGGTCTGCAGCGCGCGGGTAATGGCGTGGCCGTCCATCAGGTCCACCGCCACGGGCGTGAAGTGGGCGTCCTCCAGCACCGGGGCCGACAGGTCCCAGCCGCTCACCTGCCAGCCCTGTTCCAGCAGGTGCCGCGCTATGGCCAGGCCAATGCCCGAGCTGCTGCCGGTGACCAGCGCGTGCGCTCGGGCGGGGCTGTTGGCGCTGTTATTCGGCGGCACGAATGCCCCCTTCGGCAATGATCTTGGCGGAACGG
The DNA here is from genome assembly GCF_003347515.1 of Rhodoferax ferrireducens. Lineage (GTDB taxonomy): Bacteria > Pseudomonadota > Gammaproteobacteria > Burkholderiales > Burkholderiaceae_C > Rhodoferax. The sequence goes on from NZ_QEII01000323.1 coordinate 84,874, forward strand.
GCCATGTCGTCCTTCTGGAAGCGCGCGAACTCGTCCATGGTGCCACCGGCCACCAGCAGGCCCTGTTGGATCAGCTTGTCGCGCATCTCGCCGTTCAAGGCCTTGTTGACCTCGGCGTTCAGGCGATGCGCAATGTCCAGCGGCAGCTTGGCCGGGCCCCAGACGCCGTACCAGCTGTAGAACTCGTAGCCGGGGATGGTTTCACCAACCGTGGGCACCTCGGGCAAAGTGGAAACACGCGCCGCCGAGGTCACGGCGATGACCTTGAGCATGCCGCTCTTGTAGAAGTTGTACGAGCCCAGAATCGGGTCGACAAAGCCGCTGATCTGGCCGCCGATCAGGTCCTGAAACGCCGGCGCCGTGCCTTTGTAGGGCACGATGAGCAGGTCCAGGTTGCCGGAGCGGCGCAGCAACTCGGTCGACAGGTGCCCGGCCGAGCCGGTCGAGCCGATGGCAAACGCCAGCTTGCCGGGATTGGCCTTGCCATAGGCGATCAGGCCCTTGAGGTCCTTCACCGGCAGGTCCTTGTTGACCGCCACCGACAGCGGCGCCTTGGCCACCAGCGCCACCGGCACAAAGTCGCGCGTCACGTCATAGGGCGCGGTCTTGACCGTCATCGGCGCCGTGGTGAAGGTGGAGGCGTTGAACAGCAGGGTGTAGCCATCGGCCGGGGCCTTGGCCACGGCGTCGCCGCCAATCATGCCCTGGGCGCCTGGCTTGTTGTCAATGATGAAAGTCTGGCCGGTCTGCTCGCTCAGCTTCTGCGCCAGCATGCGGCCCACGGCGTCCAACGTGCCACCGGGCGGAAACGGAATGATCATTTTGACGGGCCGGTTCGGCCAGGCTTGCGCCATGGCCACGGCGCTGGCGCCCAGCAAGGCCGTGGCCAACAGGGTGCGGACGAAGTTTTTGCGATTCATGGTGTCTGTCTCCTCGGATGATTTTTTAAGCGATTACTTGAGCAGGCCAGCGTTGGCGACGGCTTGGCGGATCAGCTCGTTCTCGGCCGCCGAGGGCGCATGCGTGGGCGGGCGCACATGGGCGCTTTCCAGCACGCCGGCGAACTTCATGGCGGCTTTCATGCGGGCGTGGGCTTCGCCGGTGGGTTCGCCCGCGCCGTAGACCGCTTCCTTGATCGGGGTGATGAGGCCCTGGATCTTCATGGCCTGGTGCAGGTCGCCGGCTTTCACGGCGTCAAACAAATCGATGATCAGTTGCGGGATGGCACTGGCAAAACCGACCAGCGCGCCGTCCACGCCCTGCACCATGGAGGCCAGCAGGTATTCGTCGTGGCAGGTCAGGATCGCCTTGCTCGGGTCGGCATCGCGGATGGCCTTGATGTCGCGCGCATATTTGCTCATCTCGCGCTGGCCCACCTTGAAGGCCTGCACATAAGGCAGACGCGCCAGATCGGCCAGCAGTTCGGACGAATACGAGGCCTGGGTGCGGGCTGGGTAGACGTGGCACACCAGGTCCAGGTTAGACGCTTGCCAGATGGCGTCGAAATACTGCAAGGCGTGATCCGGATGGAAACCAAAACGCAGCCAGTGGTGCGGCGGCATCACGTCCAGCGCCGAGGCGCCGGCTTCCACGGCGAGGCGCGCATGCTCGGCGGCTTCGGTCAGGCCTTCGCAGACGATGGAGGAAATCACCGGTAGGCGGCCTTTGAGTTCGTCGGCCACGATGCGCGTGACCCGGGCCCGCTCGGTCGGCGTGAGCGAGAACACTTCGCCGGTGTGGCCGTTGGTCATGACGGCGACCACCCCTTTGTGGCCGGCCAGCCAGGAGGCGAGGCGGCGCAGGGCCGGCTCGTTGATGCTGTTGTCGGTCTTGAACGGGCAGGCAATGGCGGGAATAATCCCCCGATAATTGGCGATGGTGGGCATGGAGTCTCCTGATTGACGGGTTGGAAAAAAGATGCCCGGATGATCGGCCACGCCGCCCCACCCCGTCCAATACTCGAAACGCATAAAACTATTCACTTATGGGCCCCGGCAACCGACCGCTTGATCTTGAATGGCTGGAAGACTTTCTGGCCCTCGCCGAGAACGGCAATTTTTCGCGTGCGGCGCAGGTGCGCGCGATTGCGCAACCGGCGTTCAGCCGCCACATCAAGTCGCTGGAAGAGTGGGTCGGGGTGGATCTGTTTGACCGCAGCGCGCACCCGGTGTCGCTGACCGAGGCCGGCAAGCGCTTTCACCCTGCAGTTGACGACCTGTTGCAGCGGCTTGAAGTCTCGCGCCTCAAGGCCCGCGCCGCCCATGAGCAGGCCGCGATGAGCTTGCGCTTTGCCGCCACGCATGTGTTGTCGCTGAGCTTTTTCCCCAGCTGGCTCAGTGGCATCGAGGCGCAGCTGCGGCTGGGACCGATCCAGATCATGTCGGACAACCTGGTGGCTTGCGAGGAACTGATGCTGCAGCGGCGCATCCAGTTTCTGCTGTGCCACGGCCATTCATCGGTGGCCAGCCGGCTGGATGACGTGCAGTTCACCTTTGCCCGGGTCAGCGACGACGTCTTGCTGCCGGTCACGGCGCCGCTGGCCAGCGGGCAGCCACAGCACTGGATCGACGACGCCCCGCAAACCAGCGTGCCGGTGCTGGCCTATAGTCAGGACTCCGGCCTCGGCCGCATCATGCGCGCGCTGATGTCGTCCGCGCTTGATGAAGCGCCGTTCAGCACCGTGTTCACGGCCCACCATGCGGTGCTGCTCAAAACCATGGCCAAGGAGGGGCGCGGCATCGCCTGGTTGCCGCAGAGCCTGATCAAGGACGATCTCGCTGGCGGCGCTCTGGTGGCTGCGGGCAATCCGCGCTGGCATATCCCGGTGGACATCCGCCTGTATCGCCCGCGCGCGCCCTTGTCGGCGCCGGCAGAGGCTTTGTGGCGGGTGGTTGAAACGCGCGACCGGGGCGAGGTGCGTCACACCGCCCGTGATGTGAACGTCTAAGGGCCTCCACCTTCGTAGAGTCGAGATGCCAATGGCAAGAGATCGCGCAGTCTGTCCAATCTTTGCGAGGCTTCTGGATGCGTTGACATCATCGACTGCGCCACACTGTTTCGCGCAAGTTTCTGCATGAATTCCAACTGCTTGCGCGGATCAAATCCAGCCAAAGCGGCTAATTCAAACCCAACTTCGTCCGCCTCAAATTCAGTCTGATGCGCAATGAGCGAAAAGTAAGTGTCCAACGAGAAATACTGTTCCTCCATCTCAGTGTGAACGTCCGAGGCGCTACGAACGATTCGGGAAGGCATTAGCGCCATTGCCGAAGTGAGGGTTTGCCTTTCATGTTGCAAAAGAATGTGCGACACCTCATGGGCAAGGACAAACGCAATCTGTTCATTGTCAAGTTCAAGGCGGGAAACGTATTCCTCTGAGAGGATGATTGTTCCCTCCGCGAACGAGAGCGCGTCGACGTCTTTGCTGTTGACTATTTCCAGACGTGGTCTGGCAAGCGCCTTGGGTTGCTGGGCTTGAATAACAGGGAGCAGCCGCTCCCAAACACGGGCAATCTTTCGGCACTGTGCCAGGCATCCTTCTTCCTGTTTAAGTTCGATTTTTGCTAAAAATCGCTTTCTTAAATCAACGGAATGGTCGCCCACTTCGGACTCTGAAAAAGCCAGCCCGGCGCTCGCCTCGGCGACATTTATAGGATCCGGAGCACAGTGCGCCGACGTAGTCGCGCAGACGATCAAAAAAATGGCAAAGATTGTGTCAAGGCCCCATGTTGGCTTGAGATCAACGAGAGAGGACTTCAGCTGCGACATATGAGACATATGAACCTCCTGCAAGAAACAGTCTATTGGTTTATATTTTTTTCTTCAAGCAGCAGCGGTCAATGCAAAACGCTCTGCATCCCATCAGACACCGGAAATCGGTGAACGGTCGCTGGCGCTGCAAAGACCGCAACTCCAATTACCTCTATTTTTGTCACAGATAAACAGATTTATTGCAAGTTAATCATCGGCGAAGTGTCAAATAAAATCAGGTCATGAGCCAAGCCCCTGCCCCTGTGTTGAAAAAGTCCAGAGCGTCGCCCTTTGAGGCACCGCGCGCCGTGCTATTCGACGCCTATGGCACCTTGTTTGACGTCTACAGCGTGGGCCTAGTGGCCGAGCAGTTATTCCCCGGCCACGGCCAGGCCTTGAGCGTGTTGTGGCGCGACAAGCAGATTGAATACACCCGGCTGGTGACCACCAGCAACCATGGCGCGCACTACCAACCGTTTTGGGAGCTGACCCGTGCGGCGCTCGTGTACGCTATTAAAAGAGTAGCTGCTACCGCAGAGCAGACGGGGGCTAGCGGCCAATTTGATATAAATTTTGGGCCTCAGATCGAGCGCCTGATGAACCAGTACCGCCATTTGAGCGCCTTCCCGGAAAACCGGCAGGTGCTGAGTGAGCTGAAAGCCAGGGGCATCCCCACCGGCATCCTGAGCAATGGCGACCCGGCGATGCTGCAGCTGGCCGTCAAATCCGCCGGCCTGTCCGAGCTGCTGGACCATGTAATCAGCGTCGACCCAATCCGCAAGTACAAAACCCACCCCGAGGCCTACGCGTTGGGCGAACAGGCCACCGGCCTGTCCGCCAGCCTGATCGCCTTCGTCAGCTGCAACGCCTGGGACGCGCTCGCCGCCACCTGGTACGGCTACCAGACGCTGTGGGTCAACCGTTACCATCTGCCCTTCGAAGAACTGGGCACCCAGCCCACGCGCACCGGCAGCAGCCTGCGCGATGTGCTCGACTTTTTTCCCATCTCCACCCCTAACTGAAACTCACACCATGACCGAACGCACCCCCAAGCACCGCCTGCAAGTGGCCACCAATCTGCTGCAGTTCATCGACTCCAAAGTCCTGCCAGGCACCGGCGTGACGCCCGCCAAGTTCTGGAAAGGCGTTGACGCCATCGTGGCCGATCTGGCGCCCAAAAACATCGCCTTACTCAAAGAACGCGACCGCCTGCAATCCGAGCTGGACGCGTGGCACACCGCCCATCCCGGCCCCATCGCGGATATGCCCGCTTACCGCGCCTTCCTGGAGCAAATCGGCTACCTCGTGCCGAGCCCGAAAAAGGTCCGCATCAGCACCGCCAAGGTCGATGCCGAACTCGCCATCCAGGCCGGCCCGCAGCTGGTGGTGCCGGTGCTGAACGCCCGCTACGCCCTGAACGCCGCCAACGCGCGCTGGGGTTCCCTGTATGACGCGCTGTACGGCACCGACGTGATTTCGGACGCCAAGGGCTGCGAAAAAGTCGGTAAAAAAGGCGGCTACAACCCCAAGCGCGGCGCCAAGGTCATCGAATACGCGCGCCATGTGCTGGACCGCACCGCGCCGCTGCGCAAGGGCTCGCATGTGGACTCGGTGAGCTACCGCATCAAGGACGGCAAGCTGGCGGTCAAGCTGGCTGACGGTTCCAATACCAGCCTGGCCAACCCGGCGCAGCTGGTCGGTTATCAGGGTGAAGAAAAGGCGCCGTCCAGCGTGCTGTTCCTGCACAACGGCCTGCACCTGGACCTGCAAATCAACCGCGCGACCGCCATCGGCGCCAGCGACCCGGCTGGCGTCAGCGACCTGGTGCTGGAAGCGGCCCTCTCCACGATTCTGGACCTGGAAGACTCGGTTGCCGTGGTCGATGCCGACGACAAGGTGCTGGCCTACAGCAACTGGCTCGGCATCCTGCAAGGCACGCTGACCGAAGAAGTCCGCAAGGGCGACAAAGTATTTACCCGCGGCCTGAACGCCGACCGCGTCTACACGCCCGCCTCCGGCAAGGGCAAAAAAGTCGTTCTGCACGGCCGCTCACTCATGTTCGTGCGCAACGTCGGCCACCTGATGACCAATCCGGCCATTCTGTACACCGACAAAGCCGGCGTTACCCGCGAAATCCCGGAAGGCATTCTGGACGCCGTGGTCACCACGACCATCGCCATGCACGACCTGAAGCGCACCGCCACGGACGCCATCCGCAACTCGCGCAAAGGCTCGGTCTACATCGTCAAGCCCAAGATGCACGGCCCGGCGGAAGTCGCGTTCGCGGCGGAGTTGTTCACCCGCGTCGAGAAGATGCTGGGACTTGAAGACAGCACCGTCAAGCTCGGCATCATGGACGAAGAGCGTCGCACCAGCGTGAATCTGAAAGCCTGCATCGAAGCCGCCAGCAGCCGCGTCGCCTTCATCAACACCGGCTTCCTGGACCGCACCGGCGACGAGATGCACAGCGCCATGTTGGCCGGCCCCATGATCCGCAAGGGCGACATGAAAACCAGCGCCTGGATTGCCGCCTACGAACGCAGCAACGTGCTGGTCGGTTTGAGCTGCGGCTTGCGCGGCAAGGCGCAGATCGGCAAGGGCATGTGGGCCATGCCGGATCTGATGAAAGACATGCTGAAGCAAAAGATTGCGCACCCGCTGGCCGGTGCCAACACCGCCTGGGTGCCCAGCCCGACCGGCGCCACGCTGCATGCGCTGCACTACCACCAGGTGCTGGTCAGCGACATCCAGAAGGAACTGGAAAAGATCGACTTCAACAAGGAGCGCGACAACCTGCTGGTTGGCCTGCTGACCATTCCCGTGGCCGCAACACCGAGCTGGTCGGATGTTGAAAAACAGCAAGAGCTCGACAACAACGCGCAAGGCATCCTGGGTTACGTGGTGCGCTGGATCGACCAGGGCGTCGGCTGCTCCAAGGTGCCCGACATCCACAACATCGGTCTGATGGAAGACCGCGCCACCCTGCGCATCAGCAGCCAGCACATGGCGAACTGGCTGCACCACGGTGTCGTCACCGAAGCGCAAGTGAAGGAAACCTTTGAGCGCATGGCGGCGGTGGTGGACGGCCAGAACGCGGGCGACCCGCTGTACAAGAACATGGCGGGGAACTTCGAGACATCCATGGCGTTCAAGGCGGCGTGCGATCTGGTGTTCAAGGGGCTGGCGCAGCCGAGCGGTTACACCGAGCCGCTGCTGCATGCCTGGCGGTTGAAGGTGAAGGCGGCTGCGCTGGCGCCGGTTGCACCCGTGGTGGAAGTGCCGGTGACGGAGGTGCCGGTGCCGGCTGCGGAGCCCATGGCGGCGCCTGAGGAAGCGGCACCGGCGGCTTGAGATTTGCTACTTAATTAGTAGTTTCATGCGCTGAATTGGCAGGGGCTAGAGGCTATTTATCTAGAACTTCCGTAATAAAAATGGCACCTGAAGGTGCCATTTTTTCTACTCAATCGGCTCGGCTCGGTCTCTTACACCGGCGAATGCGTCTTGAGCCAGTCCTTCAGTGCGGCGTCCACGCGCGTTTGCCAGCCATCGCCTGTCGCACGAAAGGCTTGCACCACCTCATTTGAGAGGCGGATGGTCGTGGACACCTTGGTAGGCGCCTTCTGCGGCCCGCGTGGACGCATGCCCAATGTCTTTTGCAAGGTGAGGGGCAAGACCTCGCTGGCGGGTTTGAACACCCGCATATCCGCAGCCGTCAATTCCCGAACTTCGCCGTTGTCGTCAATGAGTGGGATACGTTTGCTCATAGTCTTTAATCTCCCGTGAGTTGGCCTTGCGAAAACTGATAACCCGAATGCCGCCTTCAATGGGCGTGAAGCACAACACATGCAGCCGCGCATCTAAAAAACCTACCGCCACGTAACGCACTTCAGGGTAAACCTTGCGCACATCCCGCTTGATGATGGCGCTATCAAAATCGAACTCCCTTGCCCGCTTAAACGACAGACTACGGTCACGGATGTTGGTGTCGTTTTTGTTGGCGTCGAACTCGATATGCACAATCCTGATTGTAGTAACACTTCTGCAGTGAGGAAAGGCTTTTTGTTACTACATTTTCAGGTGTACATGGCGTGCAAAAAATCAGCAGAGAGGCGTATTTTTCACAGAGCTTCAACCGCCAAACTGCCCCCCTGCCTGAACCGTTTGGCCGCGTACATGGCCTGGTCTGCTTCCTTGAACAGGCTGTCGATCGCCTGGTCCTCGCCGCTGAACAGCGCAAAGCCCACACTGGCGCCGATGGTGTGCTGATGCTCGCCCAGCGCAAAGGGCGGGCGCAGTGCGGCCTCGATCTTCGCGGCCAGACCGTGCGCCTGGTCTTGCGCCTCCGGCCACGTCGCGCCCAGGTTCTGGATCAGCACCACAAACTCATCGCCGCCGAGCCGCGCCACCGTGTCGCTGAGCCGCACGCACGCCAGCAGACGGCCGGCCAACTGCTGCAGCAGCAGGTCGCCCATGTCGTGACCCAGCTTGTCATTCACCCACTTGAAACCATCCAGGTCGAACAGCATCACGACACCGAACAAATGACTGCGCGCGCTGGCCAGGCGCGCCTGGCCCAGGCGATCCATCAGCAGGCGGCGATTCGGCAGGTGCGTTAGCGGGTCAAGAAACGCGAGTTCGCGAATCTGCGCCTGCGCCAGCTTCTGTTCGGTCACATCGAGGTAGGTGCCGGTCATGCGCAAAGCCCGGCCATTTTCATCACGCTGTGTCACTTTGCCGCGGCTGTGAATCCAGACCCAATGGCCATCCGAATGCCGAACCCGGAAATCAATGACAAGAGCCTGGGTCCGCCCCGCCTCGTGATCGATGCGAGCCGCCCGCAAGGCCGGCAAATCGTCTGGATGCACCCGCGCATGCCAGTCGACAACATCCTCCACCGCGTCGTTCGCGGTAAGCCCGATCATTTCCTGCGCCCGGGCATTGACCTCACGTTTGTCCGTGACCAAGTCCACGTCCCACAAGCCGAGGTCGGCGCCGGCCAGCGCCAGATCCATGCGCTGCGCTTGCTCGGCCGTCTCTTTCTCGCGCGCCTTGGTCAGCGCCAATAAAGCCATTTGCTTGCGCTGCGACAGGTAAACACTGACGAGCAGCAACAGCGCCAGCAGGCCATACATCTGGCCATAGAGCAGTGCGGTGCTGCGCCACGGTAGCAGCAAGGCACCCATTTCGCGGCTCACGGCCAGCACCAGGGGCTTGTCCATGCCGATGGCCTGGGGCGCGATGGTCCGGATGGCCATCATGCGTTCTTCACCGGTGCTATAAACAATCCCGGTCATCAGGTTCTCGGTCTTGCCGCTGTCGCGGTGGCGGCTGAACATGGAGCCGGGCACCGCCAGGTTCTTGCCTTCGGTGCCCGGTTGCTGCGGCATGGCCATCAGGATCTTGCCGTCCCAGTGCGCCAGCGCGGCGCGCATGTCGGGCGCATACAGGACCGAGCGCAGCATGACCGCGAAGTAGTCGGGGTCCAGCGTGGCAATGACGATGCCGGCAAAGTTGCCGCGGGCATCGGTCCAAATCTTGTCTAGGTTGAGGGAGAAAACCTTCAAGGTCGTGGTGTAAGGTTCGCTCACATACAGCGTGTCGAGCTGCGGATGACTCTTCGCGGCCCCAAAATAGGATCGCTCGCGCACCTGGCCGCCCAGCAGTTCTTCACGATTCGAGGCCAGGATGGTCCGCTGGGTGTCCGCCACCAGCATGGTGCGCACGCCGGGCATGGCCGCACTCAGGGCCGCGAGGTGGCGCGATGCCGCGCCTTGCCCCTCGGCGGTGGCAAAGTAAGCCATGTCCTTGCGCACGCTGTCGAGCGCGGCACTCGCCCCGATCAGTTGATGGCCAATGTTTTCCTCCACCACACGGGCCTGGTCCATCAGGCGCTTGCCCTCGCGCTGCAGCAGCCGCTGGCGCTCATCCAGCACCAGATAAGCCAGGGCCGCACCCAGCAGCGCCAACAGCAAAACCACCAGCAGCCACTGGATGCGGTGCTGGCGCCGGGTGGCAACGATCATTTGGTGCATGGTGAGTTCAATAAGGCATGACGCTGGCGCGTTGCGCGCGTGGCCCGGCCAAGGCTACAGACATAAGCGGGCCTTAATTGTACGAGCGGGTACCCCTCACCCGGCATTTCGAATCATCAGCCCATCGCGCGTTGCCGCGCCGGATCGAATCAAATCCGCAATCAGGTTTTCGACCCACTGCGCAAAATCCAGCTCGGAAAAATGCGTGCTGTAAATCAGCAGGAAGTACGACGTGGCGCGCGCCCAGGCGATGAAGGCCGGCAGCGCCAGGCTTTGCACTTCCAGCAGCTTGAACTTCAGCAGCACCTTGGCGGCGTGACTGATGTGTTTTTCCGGATGGCTGACAAAGCTGTCCAGGCGCGCGCGGGCGCTGGCCAACGAGGTCTCGATGCTGGCGAAGGCGGGGCCGTGGCCCGGAATCACGATCGCCGGCGCGAGCGATTCAATCAGGTCCAGCGTGTCCCCCACGGCGGCAAAGGCATCCACGCCTTCCAGCTCGGGAAACACCACGCCAAAGCCGCGCTCCCACAAGGCATCGGCCGAGACCAGCACGCGGGCTGCCGGCTCGAACAGGATCACCGAGTGCGGGTCGTGCCCGGGCGCCGCGTGGATTTGCCACAGCGTGTCGCCGAGCCGAATCTCGGTGCCTGGCAGCAGCAGCGCATCGAAGCCGAATTGCGGGCAGGTCTGCCCGGTCGGCGCATAGGTCAGCGCGTGCGGGTCCCAGGGACTGACATGCCGGGCCAGGCCGGGTGGAATGAGGGTCATCAGCGCCGGGTAAGCGCCCTGCAGCGCCGCGTTGCCGCCGCAGTGGTCGCTGTGCAAGTGGGTGTTGAGCAGCAGATCGAGCGGGCGGCCGTTCAGCGCTGATTCGACCAGCAGCAGCGTTTGCGGCGCATGGGTGCCGTAGCCGCTGTCCATCAACGCACTTGATTCGCGGCCGCGGATCAGGATGTTGTTGGACGACAGCCAGCCGCGTTCCAGAACGGTGATGTGAGGGGGAAGCGTGGGTCGCTGCAAGGGTGTGTTCCTGTGGATTTAATGTGGGGCCGCTTAAACGGCCATGCTCACTGGGCTTGGGCCAGTGTCCGGGTGATTTCGGCTTCGCCGGCGACAAGGTCGGCATCAAACAGCAGCGCAACCAGCCCGGCTTCACGGGCCTGCACGGTCGCCAGAAAAGCGCTGACGCCCTGCTTCTGGCGGCCCAGCGCGGCAAAGGTGTCAAAGCCCGCTTCAAGAAATTTTTGCAGGGAACCCATGCCCGCCAGGTTGGCCGGTCCGCGCATCATCTTGAGCATGAAGCGCAGGCCGGGGGTGCGCGTCAGCCGGTCGAGTTCATGGCCAATCTCCACCACTGTGTTCAGCTGGGCGTTGCGGTCCGCGCGCCGGTCCACCGCGCGCCAGGCGCGGCAGTAACGCGCCGCTTCACCACCCTCGCTGTGCGTCATCCAATGTTGGGCCATGTCCAGATCCAGCTCTTCCGTCAGGCGGTGCACCTGCGCCAGCGAGACAGCGGTCTGCACCACCTGGTGCGGAAAAACGCGTTCCAGCGTGCCGGCGATTCGGGCAAATTGCGCATCGCGGGCGGAATAGTCTTTCTCGCTGTACAGCTCATCCAGAAAAAACAGGGCGGCGAGTTTGAATTGCGCCGAGTGCAGCAGGTCGTAGTACGTGCCGGCAAAGCGCCGCGCCTGCAATTGCTTGATGTCGCTCACGGCCCGCGCCAGGCCGGGGGTGTCGGCGGCTATTTGTCGCAACTCGGTGACGCGCATGACCGAATCGCGAATAAGTTGGCTAGCGTTCATGGGTGTACCAGTCTATCGGAATGTCAGTGCTGCCAGGCGGCGCGGCGGGCGAGGCGCTCGAAGGCCATGTCGACCACCACTGCCAGCAAGCCCACCAGCACGGCACCCTGCAATACGTAGGCGGTGTTGAAGCCGCTCAAGCCCACGATGATGGGCGAGCCCAGCGTTTTGGCGCCCACGGTGGAGGCGATGGCTGCCGTACCGATGTTGATGATGACCGAGGTGCGGATGCCGGCGATCCACACCGGCAGGGCCAGCGGCACCTCCACCTGCCAAAAACACTGCCACGGCGACATGCCCATGCCGGTGGCCGATTCGCGCACCGCGGGCGGCACCGCGTGCAGACCGGCCACGGTGGCCTGCACCACCGGCAGCAGCCCATACAGGGCCAGGGCGAACAGCGCCGGCAGCTCGCCAAAGCCGACCAGGGGCACCGCCACCGCCAGCACCGCCACCGGGGGAAAGGTCTGCCCCATGGCCACCAGCGCCTGCACCACGGAGCTGAACTGCCGGCCCGCGGGCCGCGTGATGAAGATGCCGGCCAGGCTGCCGACCAGCACTGACAGCAGGCTGGAGATACCGACCAGTTTGCAGTGTTGCCACAGCAGCTCGGCGAACGGTTCCTGCTGGTAGACCGGGCGCTCCAAAGCCGGGAACAGGCTGGAGAACAAGGGCCGGGAGTGGGGCAAATACAGCACCAGGGCCAGCAGCGCGGCGCTGGCCCACAGCAGGCCGCCTTGCCAGAAGCGCGGCCGGCCCGGACCGGTGGCGATCGCGGACGTGGCGAAAGAGGCCGTCATGGCGCGGCGCTCAGGGGGCCGTGCCATGCCGGGCAAAAATGTCGGCCGCATGCAGCACGCCCGCCGGCTCGCCGGACGCATCGACGAGGTTGACTTGGGCCAGCTGATGCTGGGTCATGAACGACACCGCCTCGCGCAACGAGGCTTGCGCCGGCAAGCTCCAACCGGTCTGCGCTGGCTCACTGCGGGCGAGGCTGCCGGCGCTCTGCAGCGAGAGCAGCTTGATGCCGATGTCGCTGCGGCCGACAAAGTCCACCACCAGGTCGTTGGCCGGATTCGTCAGCAGTTCCAGCGGTGTCCCCACCTGCACGATCTGGCCCTGGTCGAGCAGCACGATCCGGGTCGCCAGCAACAGGGCTTCGTCGATGTCGTGCGTGACCAGCACAATGGTTTTGCCCGAGAGCTGGTGCACACGTTTCAGCTCCGCCTGCAGGGCAGCACGGGTCACCGGGTCAAGCGCGCCAAAGGGTTCATCCATCAAGAGCACCGCCGGGTCGGCGGCCAGGGCGCGCGCCACGCCGATGCGCTGCTGCTGGCCGCCCGAGAGCTGGTGCGGATAGCGCTCGCGGTACAGCTCCGGGTCGAGCTGAAACAACTGCAGCAGCTCGGTCACGCGCTGCTCGATGCGCCGCGCCTCCCAACCCAGCATCTGCGGCACGGTGGCGATGTTGCGCGCCACCGTCCAGTGCGGGAACAGGCCGACCGACTGGATGGCGTAGCCCATGCGCAAACGCAGCTCGCGCACCTTGAATTTGTAGATTTCCTCGCCCTCAAACAGGATGCGGCCGGCGTCGTGATCTTCCATGCGGTTGATCATCTTCAGCAGGGTGGATTTGCCGGAGCCCGAGGCGCCGATCACCACCAGCAACTCACCGCGCTCGATCTTGAGGTTCAGGCCCTCGATGACCTTGAGCCCGCCGTAGGCTTTGCTGATGTTTTGGAATTCGATCATGGCTGCAGCGCCGCTTGTGGCCCGGTCGCCAGCCTTGTCTGGGGGCCTTGTGTCACCGTGATCAGGACCTTGAACGCAGTGTCCGCCAGCACCGCCAGCGCGACGATGGGCAGCACACCCAGCAGCACCAGGTCATGCGCACTGCTGAACAGGCCCTCGAACATGATGGCGCCCAGGCCGCCCGCGCCAATCAGGGCCGTCACGGCCGCCAGGCCAATCGCCTGGTTGGTGGCGGTGCGCGCGCCCGCCAGCAGCACCGGCAGCGCCAGCGGCACCTCCACCCGGTAAAAAATTTGCAGCGGCGACATGCCCATGCCGCGCGCCGCCTCGCGCACGGCGGCCGGCACCTGTTCCAGCCCGGCCAGCGTGCCGCGCACCACCGGCAGCAGGCTGTAGAGAATCAGCGCGATGACGCCCGGCGCCATGCCAACGCCGCTGATGCCGGCCCGCGCCAGCGTCGGATAGGCCGCAGCCAGCAAGGCCAGCGGCGCCATCAGCAAGCCGAACAGGGCAATCGAGGGAATGGTCTGGATGATGTTGAGCACCGGGAACAGCGCCTGACGCCCGCGCGCGGATTTGCAGACCCACCAACCGAGTGGCAGGCCCAGGCACAGCGTGGGCAGCAGCGCCGCCAGCACAATGGCGATGTGGCGCAGCACGGCCGCTCCGAACACCCCGGACTGGTTGGCCCATTCCTTCATGATCGACAGCGCATCGCACGCGCCCGAGAGCAGCGGCAGCGAGAAGAGAATCACCGCCATGAGCAGCACCGCTATGCGAACCGCCAGCCCCACTTGCAGACGCTGCAAGGCGTCCACCACCGTCAACCAGAGAACGATCAACAGCGTCCAGAACGCGCCGCCCAACGCGGTACGCGCCAGCGGCGATTCGGTCAATGCCACCTGGCTGGCATAAGACCCCGCCACGGCCAGCAAGCCCGCCAGCAGGGCGACCGCGCCGATCACCTGGAACCAGAGGACGGCACGCGTCGGTCGCAGCAGCGGGGCCAGCATGAGCGCCAGCAACAAGGCGAGCCAGCCCCACGACGGACCGTCCAGCGTCCGCAACAGGGAAACCGCCTCGCCCGACACCAGCCGGTTCGGCGCCACGCGCAGGAACGGCAGGCCGGCGACGGCGCCAACACCGATGAAGGCAAGTACCGCCGCGACCGGATTCCAGCGCACCGGCAGTGCCCCGCGTAGCACGCTCAAGCGCTCAGGCCCGAGCTACTTGATCAGGCCCTTGGATTTGAGAAAGTCGCCCGCCACTTTTTTGGCATCCTGGCCTTCGAGCTGAATTTTGGCGTTGAGTGACTGCAAGGTCGGGCCGTCCAGCGCCTTGAACACCGGCGCCAGAATGGTCCTGATCTTCGGGTTCTTGCTCAGCACCTCGTCGCGGACGATGGGCGTGGGCGCATAAATCGGCTGCACGCCCTTGGGGTCGTCCATGATGACCAGGCCCAGCGCCGCCACCGGGCCGTCGGTGCCATAGGCCATGGCGGCATTCACACCGGAAGTTTTTTCGGCCGCCGCCCGGATGGTGGCCGAGGTATCGCCGCCAGCGAGGGTCAGCAACTGCTCGGGCTTGAGCTTGAAGCCGTAGGCGCTCTGGAAGGCCGGCAACGCGTCCGAACGCTCCACAAACTCGGCCGAGGCCGCCAGCTTGAACTGGCCGCCGCCGCTGATCCATTTGCCCATGTCGTCCAGCGTCTTGAGCTTGTTGGCCGTCGCCACGTCCTTGCGCACCGCAATCGCCCAGGTGTTGTTGGCCGGCGAGGGCTCCAGCCAGACGATTTTGTTCTTCTCGAAGTCCAGCGCCTTCACGCGCTCATAGCCGGCCTTGGCGTTCTTCCAGGCCGGGTTGGACTCCTCGGCGAACATGAAGGCGCCGTTGCCGGTGTATTCCGGATAGATGTCGATCTCGCCCGCCGTGATGGCGCCGCGCACCACCTTGGTGTTGCCGAGCGAGGACTTGTTTTCGGTCTTGATGCCGCCGGCCTCCAGTGCCAGCACGATCATGTTGCCCAGCAACTTGCCCTCGGTGTCAATCTTGGAGCCAACCCGCACCGGCGCTGCCGGCTGCGCCAGCGCAGCGCCGGCCAGCAAGGACGCGGTGAACAGCATGAGGGCTCGACGTTGGATAGGTTTCATGGCATGGGCCTTTCGTGAAAAGAGTTGTTTTGATTTTGCAGCATGCCGGTGAATTGCAGTTGCGCAAACCGCGCATAGGCCCCAAACCCGTCAAAATAGGACTCTTAAATTTTCGGCGCTGGAGCCTTGTCATGCCCATCATCCCACCCCCTGATCCCACCGTCTGCCCGCTGTGCGGGCAATCCAACCAGTGCGCCGGGCAGGTGGAACGCGCCACCGGCGTCAAGCAACCACCCTGCTGGTGCACCCAGGCCACGTTCGGGGCCGAACTGCTGGCGCGCGTGCCGGAGCCCGCCCGCCGCCTGGCCTGTATTTGCGCCGCCTGCGCGCGGACCGTCGCACCATGAGCTGGTTGGACCGTTTTCCGCTGCTCTGGTTGAGCGTGCTGGCGCTCTGGATGGCGGTCGCGCCGATCACGCCCGAGCCGCACCTGATTGAAAAACTCAGGATGCTCTGGCAGGGCACACTGGCGCGCCCGATAGACATCTTCGACCTGTTCCTGCATGCCACGCCGCTGGTGTTGCTGGCGCTGCGCCTGTGGCGCTTGAAGTCGAAAACAGGGGCAACTTGACAAGCGCTACCTAATTTATAGCTACTTGCGCACTATTGACGAGGGCTAGAGGCTTATTTGGCGTATAAATCTGCAGCAACCCGATCGTTTATTCAATAATTCAACATAAGTTGTAGAATTGAACAATGGATAAATTATCAGCTATCGCCGTCTTTGAATCACTCTCGTCCGGCGTGCGCCTGGACATCTACCGGTTGCTGGTCAAAGTCGGACCGGCGGGCTTGGTCGCCGGAGAAATCGCCAGCACCCTGGCGGTGCCGCCAACCAATCTGTCGTTTCACCTGAAGGCGCTGACC
Organism: Rhodoferax ferrireducens; assembly: GCF_003347515.1. Lineage (GTDB taxonomy): Bacteria > Pseudomonadota > Gammaproteobacteria > Burkholderiales > Burkholderiaceae_C > Rhodoferax. Next base: position 101,227 of record NZ_QEII01000323.1, read on the forward strand.
CATGCGCAGCTGGTCGCCGTGGTGCAGGAAGGGCGCTTCCAGCGCTACCGCGCCAACCTTAGCCTGATGCAGGATTTGATCGGATATTTGACCGAAGAATGCTGCGCCGGCCATCCCGAGCAATGCAGCGACCTGTGCCCGCCGCTGGCCTGCGCCGAGGCGGCGCTGCTCCCGACGCCGGCCTGAGTCGGTGCAGAGGGGTGCGCCTTGCACGACTGTTATTTCAACCTTTGATGGAGTTTCAAAATGAAGAAGATCCAGGTTTTTGATCCGGCCCTGTGCTGCAGCAGCGGCGTTTGTGGTGTCGAAGTGGACCAGGCGCTGGTCAGTTTTGCGGCCGACGTGGCATGGGCCCAACAGAACGGCGCCCTGGTCGAGCGCTTCAACCTGGCGCAACAACCGATGGTTTTTGCCGAGCATGCCGTCGTGAAGGGCCTGCTGGAACGCTCCGGCGAGAGCGCCTTGCCGGTGACGCTGGTGGACGGTGAACTGGCTTTGGCCGGGCGCTACCCGACGCGCGACGAGTTGACGCGCTGGCTGGCGGACAAGGTCCAGTCCGCCACCGAACAACCGGTGATGGAACAGTCCGCCCCAGCCCCCGGCGCCTGCTGCTCCGGCGGTCGCTGCTGCTGATCCACAGGCGCGTACCAGAAGCCCGTCATTGCGAGCGCAGCGCGGCAATCCAGGAGTCATGGATTGCCGCGCTGCGCTCGCAATGACGGATTCAAGTGCTCATCAGCGTTGAAAGAAACCAACTATGAAATTCCTCGATCAGCCCCCGCGTTTCCTGTTCTTCACCGGCAAGGGCGGCGTCGGCAAGACCTCGATTGCCTGTGCCACCGCAATCCAGCTGGCGGCGGCGGGCCAGCGCGTGCTGCTGGTCAGCACCGATCCGGCGTCCAATGTCGGTCAGGTGTTTGGCATCACGATCGGCAACCAGATCACCGCCATCCCCAGCGTGGCCAGGCTGAGCGCGCTGGAGATCGACCCGCAAGCCGCCGCGCAGGCCTACCGCGACCGCATCGTCGGGCCGGTGCGCGGCAAGCTGCCCGACAGCGTGGTGAAAGGCATCGAGGAACAACTCTCCGGCGCCTGCACCACCGAGATTGCGGCGTTTGACGAATTCACCGCCTTGCTCATCGATTCCGCGTTAACGCACGATTTCGAGCACATCATTTTCGATACCGCACCCACCGGCCACACCATCCGCATGCTGCAGTTGCCGGGCGCGTGGAGCGGCTTTCTGGAGGACGGCAAGGGCGATGCCTCGTGCCTGGGCCCGCTGGCCGGGCTGGAAAAACAGCGCACCCAATACAAGGCGGCGGTGGACGCGCTGGCCGACCCCGCGCGCACCCGCCTGGTGCTGGTGGCACGGGCGCAAGCCTCCACCTTGCGCGAGGCGGCGCGCACGCATGACGAGCTGGCCGGCATTGGCCTGTCCAAACAGTTTCTGGTGATCAACGGCGTCTTTCCATCCGACGAGGTCGCGCAAGACCCGCTGGCGACCGCCATCCGCCGGCGCGAACAGGCGGCGCTGACGGTCCTGCCCGCCGCGCTGCTGGCCCTGCCGACGGACCAGATTCCGCTCAAGGCGTTTGATCTGGTGGGGCTGGACGCTTTGCGCCAGCTGCTGACATCTAGCGCTCCAGTCGCAGCCGATGTCCGTCATCGCGAGGCCGCAGGCCGTGGCGATCCAGAATGGCGTGCCCGCGATATGGATTACCGCGCTTCGCTCGCAATGACGGAGTTGGCAGAACCCGGTTCCCTTACCGCCCCCAGCCTGTCGCAGCTGGTGGACGAGATCGCCGCCGACGGCCACGGTCTGGTGATGCTGATGGGCAAGGGCGGCGTCGGCAAAACCACGCTGGCGGCGGCGGTGGCGGTGCAGCTGGCGCACCGCGGCTTGAGCGTGCACCTGACCACCTCCGACCCCGCCGCGCATCTGCTCGAGACCCTGCACGGCACGCTGGAACACCTGACGGTCAGCCGCATCGACCCGCACGAAGTCACCGAACGCTACCGCGCACAAGTGCTGGCAGCCAAGGGCGCCAAGCTCGACGCCGCCGGCCGCGCCCTGCTGGAGGAAGACCTGCGTTCGCCCTGCACCGAAGAGATTGCCGTGTTCCAGGCCTTCTCGCGCATCATTCGCGAGGCCGGGCAAAAGTTTGTCGTGATGGACACCGCGCCCACCGGCCACACCTTGCTGCTGCTGGACGCCACCGGCGCCTACCACCGCGACATCGCGCGCCAGATGGAAGCCAGCAAGATGCACTTCACGACACCGATGATGCAGTTGCAAGACCCGAAGCAAACCAAGGTACTGCTGGTGACGCTGGCCGAAACCACGCCGGTGCTGGAGGCCGCCAATCTGCAGGCCGACCTGCAGCGCGCCGGCATCGCGCCCTGGGCCTGGGTCATCAACAACAGCGTGGCGGCCACCTCGATGACCGCGCCGCTTACGTCACCCTTGTTACGCCAACGCGCCCGCAACGAACTGCGCGAGATCGAAGCGGTCGCCAGCCGCCACGCCCAGCGTTACGCCCTGGTGCCCTTGCTGCAAGACGAACCGGTTGGCGTCGAACGCCTTTTGCAACTTGCCGCCAATCCATCCACCAAAACACTAACTCCCAAGGAAATCTGAAATGACCGACAAAGTCCTGAACGTCTTGTTCCTGTGCACCCACAACTCGGCGCGCAGCATCCTGGCCGAAGCCATCCTCAACCACATCGGCCGGGGTCGCTTCAAGGCCTATTCGGCCGGTAGCAGCCCGCGCGACAATCAACAACCCAACCCGCTGGGCCTGCAAGTGCTGCAAAACGCGGGCATTGCCGTGGCGGGTCTGCGCAGCAAGAGCTGGGACGAATTCGCCAGCCCGGAGGCGCCACACATGGACCTGGTGATCACCGTCTGCGACAACGCCGCCGGCGAGGTCTGCCCCTACTGGCCCGGCCAGCCGGCTACCGCGCACTGGGGCTACCCCGACCCGTCGGTCGGTGATGGCTCGGAAGCCCAGAAGCTGGAAGCCTTTCGCCAGACCCTGCACGCGCTCAAACGCCGGCTTGAACTGCTGATCAGCCTGCCCCCCGCGAAGCTGGAAAAGACCTTGCTGCAGAGTACGGCCCGCGACCTGGCCAAGGGGTAAGACCATGGACGCCCCACGTCAAGACAGCACCCAACCGGCGACCGCTGCTGCTTCGTCGTTGCGAGCGCAGCGCGGCAATCCAGGCGCCATGAGCCTCTTCGAGCGCTATCTCACCGTCTGGGTATTCCTGTGCATTGTCGTCGGCATTGTGCTCGGCCAGTGGCTGCCCGGTGTGTTTCAGGCCATCGGCGGCATGGAGGTGGCGAATGTCAACCTGCCCGTCGGTGTGCTGATCTGGGTCATGATCATTCCGATGTTGGTCAAGGTGGACTTTGGCGCGCTGCACGAGGTGCGCCAGCATGTAAAGGGCATCGGCGTCACGCTGTTCGTCAACTGGCTGGTGAAACCGTTCACCATGGCCTTCCTCGGCTGGCTGTTCATCCGCCATCTGTTTGCGCCGCTGCTGCCCGCCGACCAGCTCGACAGTTATATCGCCGGCCTGATTTTGCTGGCCGCCGCGCCCTGCACCGCCATGGTGTTTGTCTGGAGCCGGCTTACCGGTGGTGACCCGCTGTTCACCCTGTCGCAAGTGGCGCTGAACGACAGCATCATGGTGATCGCCTTTGCGCCGCTGGTGGCGTTCTTGCTGGGCATCTCGGCCATCACCGTGCCGTGGGCAACGCTGCTGATTTCAGTGGGGCTGTACATCGTGATTCCAGTGCTGCTGGCGCAGCTGTGGCGCAAGGCCTTGATGGCCAAGGGACCGGCCGCATTTGACGCCGCCATGCACAGGATCGGCCCCTGGTCCATCGCTGCCTTGCTGGCCACGCTGGTGCTGCTGTTCGCCTTCCAGGGTGAGGCGATTTTGAAGCAGCCGCTGGTGATTGCCTTGCTGGCCGTGCCGATTTTGATCCAGGTGTTTTTCAACTCTGCGCTGGCTTACTGGCTGAACCGCGCAGTCGGTGAAAAACACAATATCGCCTGCCCCTCGGCCTTGATTGGCGCCTCCAACTTCTTCGAGCTGGCGGTGGCAGCGGCCATCAGCCTGTTTGGCTTCAACTCGGGCGCGGCACTGGCCACGGTGGTGGGCGTGCTGATCGAAGTGCCGGTGATGCTGCTGGTCGTCTACATTGTCAACAATTCCAAACCCTGGTACGAACGCGGCTTGACCCACCAAGCGCCAGCGTCCCGCTCTGAAAGAACCCAGCCATGACCGACATCACGATTTTTCACAACCCCAAGTGCGGCACCTCGCGCAACACGCTGGCACTGATCCGCAACAGCGGTGTCGAGCCGCGTGTCATTCCCTATCTGCAAACACCGCCGACCCGGACTGAGCTGGTGGCGCTGATTGGTGCCCTCGGCACGCCGGTGCGCGAGGTGATGCGCGCCAAGGAAGCGGTCTACCAAGAGCTGGACCTGGACAACCCCAAGTGGACCGATGACGAGCTGGTCGACGCCATGCTGGCACACCCGATCCTGATCAACCGTCCTATCGTCGTCACGCCGCTGGGCGCGCGCCTGTGCCGACCGTCCGAAGCCGTGCTCGACATTCTGCCCCAGCCGCAACAGGGCGCCTTCACCAAGGAAGATGGCGAAGCGGTGATCGACGAGCAAGGCCGACGGGTCTGAACCGATGTCCGACTTGTTAGCCGATCTGCCCCAGGTCAAGGCCGAACGTTTCAACGTTCCCGACCTTGCCCAACTGCGCCCCGCCGTGCCCAGCACCCATGCACCGCGGTTTCTGCTGCTCTACGGCTCCTTGCGCGCACGCTCGTTCAGCCGGCTTCTGACCGAGGAGGCCGCGCGCCTGCTGACGGCCATGGGCGCCGAGGTCAAAATCTTCAACCCCAGCGGCCTGCCGCTGCCCGACGACGCACCCGAGAGTCACCCCAAGGTGGCGGAGTTGCGGGCGCTGGCGCATTGGGCGGAAGGCATGGTGTGGTGCTCGCCCGAGCGCCACGGCGCCATGACCGGCATCATAAAAAGCCAGATCGACTGGATTCCCCTGTCGGTTGGCGCCGTGCGACCGACGCAGGGCAAGACGCTGGCGCTGATGCAGGTGTGCGGCGGCTCGCAATCCTTTAACGCCGTCAACCAGTTGCGCGTGCTGGGCCGCTGGATGCGCATGCTGACCATCCCGAACCAGTCCTCGGTCGCCAAGGCTTTTCTGGAATTCGACGAGGCCGGACGCATGAAGCCATCGGCCTACTTTGATCGGGTGGTGGACGTGATGGAAGAGCTGGTCAAGTTCACTTTGTTGACCCGGGACATCGGGCCCTACCTGGTGGACCGCTACAGTGAGCGCAAGGAAAGCGCCGAGGAGCTGTCCAGGCGGGTCAACCAGAAGGCTATCTGACTACTCATTTTTTGATAGCTGCTAGCGCATGAGGTACGCGGGCTGGAGGCGAATTAATTCAAGGAAATCAAGACCCTCCAAATCAGGCCTGTCGACTCAACTTATTCTGTCAATATTCCCTTGTACCGGCTCCCGAAGTTGCGACTATACGAGTATCCAAGGTCCCAAATGTACCCGCTGTAAGATGAGTTGCATGCGTTGGTTGACCCCTCCCCCATACATGTTTTTTCTCCGTCGCCGCGTCTTCCTCGCGCTGATTCTTTTGTCCACTCTGAATTTCGCGGCTTCCGGCGAACAACGTCCCGTGCGCATTGGCCTGCTGGCCTTTCTCGACACCGAGGCAATGACCAGCCAGTGGACGCCGCTGGTCAATCATCTTGCGGCCGCGCTTCCAGGCTACAAGCCGGTTCTCATTCAGCTAGACCATGCGGCTCTGCGCGAGGCGGTGGCCACCCAGTCAGTCGACTTTGTCATCACCAATCCAGGCAGCTATGTCGCGCTCGAAATGGAATTCGGCATCAGCCGGATTGCCACGCTCGATACCGCGCAGGCACCTTCACCGATGCGGGCGGTCGGTTCGGCCGTGATTGTGCGGGCCGACCGCAAAGATTTGGTTTCCTTGTCCGATCTAGCCGGCAAGCGCGTGATCGCCGTCGGAGAAAATGCTTTTGGTGGTTTCCAGGTGGCGTGGCGCGAGTTTGCGCAACTTGGCCTTGACCCCTTCACGGACTTCGCGCAACTCGACTTCGTCGGCTTGCCGATGCACACGGTGACCGACGCCGTTATCGAAGGCCGCGCCGATGCCGGGATCGTTCGGGCCTGCACCATTGAAAATCTGGCGTCACGCCCTCCGTCTGGCTTTCGCGTGCTGTCGCCACGCCGCGAGCCGGATTTTCCCTGCCAGACGTCGACCCGTCTTTATCCCGACTGGCCGATTGCCACGCTGCGGAGCACGCCGCCGGCCCTGGCGAAGTCCATCGCCATCGCGTTACTCGCCATGTCGGTGACGCCGGAAGGCATGTCGTGGACAGTGCCGGCCGATTACCAGGCGGTCCATGAGCTGTTTCGCGAACTGCAAACGGGGCCATACAGCTACCTCAAGGAAAGCACGCTGCGGGCGGCTGTGGTCCGCTACTGGCCGCTGATACTCATGCTGGCGACGCTGATGGTCGCCTGGATTATCTACACCGTGCGGGTTGAGTATCTGGTGCAGGCGCGTACCGCCGCGCTGCGACAGGCGCTGGACGAACGCAAGACAATTGAAGGTCGCATGCGCGTGCATCAAGAGCAGGTCGAGCACCTGTCACGCCTCTCAATACTCGGCGAGCTTTCCGGCACGCTGGCGCATGAAATCAATCAGCCACTCGCCAGCATTGGCAACTATGCGCAGAGCCTGGTGCTGCGGGTGGACAACGGCCGCGTGACCGATGCCGCCGTGCGTGAGGCCAGCCTCGAGATGGCCGGCCAGGCCGCGCGGGCGGCGGGCATCCTGAGTCGCATTCGCGGTTTTTCCCGGAAGCGGGCGACCGTGCGTGAACGCCGTGTTCTGGCCGAGCTGGTGCGCGAAACGGTTGTACTGTTTTCGGGGATGCTTTCAAACCGGCCCGAGATTCGGGTGGATGAGGGAACGGCAGCAAACTGTGTGGTTGAGGTTGATCCCCTGCAGATCCAGCAAATCATGCTGAACCTGCTCAAGAATGGGCTGGACGCGATGCAGGATTTACCTGACGACCAGCGCCGCCTGGACATCGTTCTGCGACCGGACAACGGCACGCTGCACGTTGCGGTTCGTGATTACGGGCGCGGCCTCGCCCCCGAGGCGCAAGAACATCTGTTTGAGCCTTTTTTTACCACCAAGACGGACGGCCTGGGGCTCGGCCTGTCGATCTGCACCACCATCATTGAAGCGCACGGCGGCCGCCTTTCGGCCCAGCCGCCGGCCGAAGGGCCTGGACTGGTCTTCACTTTTACGCTCCCCACTCATGACTGATTTTGCTAACAATCCGGTGATCCATGTCGTGGACGATGACGCGGCGTTTCGCCGCTCGCTCGTTTTTCTGCTCGAATCGCTCGGCTGGCCGGTGCTCGCGCACGCCTCTGCGGGCGACTTTCTCAGGGCCTGCCCGGTGCCGCCGGCGGATTTCGGCTGTCTCGTGCTGGACATCCGCATGCCCGGCATGAATGGGCTTGAACTTCAGCAGGCGTTGCGCGCACGGGGCTGGACGCCGGCTGTGGTGTTCATGACTGGGCACGGCGACGTCGAACTCGCGGTGCAGGCGATGAAGCAGGGGGCTTTTGATTTTCTCGAAAAGCCGTTTCGCGATCAAACCTTGCTCGATACAGTCGGCGCCGCCGTGCGCCACGGCGGCGAACAGCGGGTAGCAGAGCAACGGCGCGAGCGCGGGCAACTGCTGCTCGCCCGCCTGTCGCCACGCGAGCGGGAAGTAGCCCGCCTCGTTGCGCTTGGCCTGCCGAACAAGCTGGTGGCGCGCGACCTCGAGATCAGCGAAAAGACGGTGCATGTGCATCGCCAGCACGTCATGGAAAAAGCCGAGGTCAGCAGTGCCGCCGAACTGGCTCGCCTCATGTTGTGGGTCGACCCACAGGCGCTCGGTTGAGGATACCGTCGCGCTCAGGCGCGGTCCAGTTTGGCGGGCAGGCCGTTGCGTACAGCGGTGCCGGCGATGGCGTCAACCCACACTGATTTGCCGGGCCGGGTGGGGTCGGCGAGTCCGAGGTCGTTGATGTTGATGCCAGCGCGCAATGCGGGCTTGTCCGGCTGCTGTAGTTTGCCAATGCGGTGGGCGCGGGCGCCGAGCTCGCGATGGCCAAAGCCGTGCTCGATGGCGACGACGCCCTGCATCACGCCCTCATGCACGATCACGGTCGTTTTGACGGCACCGCCTGGCGTGCTCAGGGTGGCAATGTCGCCGCTCTTCAGTCCCGCCTTGGCGGCATCGGCCGGATGCACGAGGAGCGGATTGTTGGCGTGAACTCCGGTCAGCCGGGTAGCGGCGATGCTGTAGGAGTTTTGCAGCGCCGACTTGAAGCTGACCACCTGCAGCGGCCACTTCGCTTCGCCGTAGATCTTGCGCATCGGCGTGCCGTCGAAAAAGGCGGGTTGCTGCCAGCTGGCACAGCCCGTGAAGCGCTTGCCGGTGATGCTGTTTTTGCTGCCACCGACCATGTCACTCCATAGCCAGAGTGGATTCTTGAAACGGTTGGTCTGCCATTCGGGATTGTTCTCGTCCTGGGCGTCCTTGGCGGGTTGGTAGCGTCCACCCCGGGTGAACAGGAAGGCCACCTTGCGCCACTCCTCGGGCTTCAGGTTAGCCTCAAGCAGCGGGCGCAGCCGGTCGACACCAGACAGCGTGAGGTCCTCGTCGGTGGCGTCGGGCACCGGCTCCTTGCCGAGCCAGGCGATGTTGGCGCCGCCGCGCAGATACCAGTGCTCGGGGCGCTCCAGCGGTAATGGCTTTCCATCCATGTCGCTCATGGCCTCCGGCCCGAAGCCGGGAAGCGCCATGGCTTTCGCCAGCGCGATGAAGAAGGTTTCCATGCCAATGGCCTGACCGTCCGGCGTTTTCGCCGCCTTGGGCTCGACCACCGGCCAGCGCGCCGTGCAGGCCTTGGTCGGCACACCCGCCCACGGTGCGCTCCAGCCCCAGCTTTCGTACATCAGTGAATCCGGCACGATGTAGTCGGCGAAGGCGTTGCTTTCGTTGATCAGCGGATCGACTGAGATGATCAGGGGAATTTTCTTCGGATCGGCGAGGTCTTTTTCGATCTGTGCGCGCAAACCGGGGATGCCATAGAGCGGGTTGGAGCTCCACAGGATCAGAGCCCGAATGCCGTAGGGGTAGCCGTTCATGGCCCCGGTGAACCATTCAGTGGCCAGGCCCGGTGCGTTCGGGAACCACGGTGACTGTGCCGGGTAGGGTTTGCCTTCGGTTTTTTTGCGCGCGAATTCGCTGGTTTTTTCGTAGGGCGCGTTACGGCCAAGTGGCGTGCCTTTGGGCTTGATCGCACCGGGGAAATTGTCGAGGTTGTAGCGCGGCCCCTCGCCGTTGTCCTTGAAGCTGCCGCCGTTCATGACCAGGCCGCCCTTCCAGTTCAGGTTGCCGATCAGCAGGTTGAGCGTCATTACCGAGAAGGCGTTGTAGAAGCCGGCGCCCGACATCATGCCGCCGTGGGCGATGACTGACGCCTTCCTGCCGTGGCTGGTGAACTCGGCGGCCAGCGCGCTGATGGTGGGTACCGCAATGCCGCAGGCTTGGGCGCATTGCTCAATCGTCTGCTTCTCAATGGATGCCTTGAGCAGCAGCCAGGCGGTTTGCACCGCAAGCGGTTTGTCGTCAACGGTCAGGCTGGCCTGGGCGTCAAGTGCGGCCGGGCCGCTTGCCTCACCGGCCAGCGCCGGCTTGCCGTCGGCACCGAGGACCAGATAGGAATCGCTCTCCTTGTAGCGCTCTTCCTCGGCAAGTGGCAAACCGATATCGGAGCCGCGCAGAAAGCGCCCTTGGCGCGGGTGACCCGCTTCGGTGATGACCAGCCAGGTGGCACTGGAGAAGGACGGCTCGCCCTGCTGTTCGGCGACCGTGAGGTTGGGGTTGGCGAGGTAGGCGGTATTGATGCGCCCGTTGTCGAGCATCCAGCGCATCATGCCGAGCGCCAGTGCGCTGTCGGTGCCGGGACGGATCGGAATCCAGCGGCCGCGGTCGGCGGCGGCGCGGTTGTCGGCGTTGGTCAGAACCGGGTCGACCACCACATAGTTGAGTTTGCCGTCGCTGCGCCCCTTGGCCAGCATGGCGCCGGTACGCTTGAACGGGTTGCCGGCATTGCCCGGCGCCGTGCCGATGAAGATGACGAACTCGCTGTTGGCCAGATCGGGCTTGCCGTGCGGCATTTTTTTCATGTCGCCGAACAAGGCGCCGGAGCCGGAGCGGTAGGCGCCGCCACAGTAGGAGCCGTGGCCAACGAAATTGAGGGTGCCGTAGGAATTGTTCCAGAAGCGCCGGGCGAAAGCTTCACGGCCGTCATTGACGCTGGAGAGCAGCGCTACCTGATTGACCTGGGCGCCGAATTCGGGCTGCGCGGTGTCGATCGGCGTAGTCAGTTTACGCAGGGCCTTGAGGCCGGCAACCGGACCTTCGCCGAACAGGTCACCGCCTTCAGTCACTTCCCTGACCAATTGGTCAAAGGCGATGGGCTCCCACTTGCCGGAGTTGCGTGGGCCGACGCGTTTCAGTGGCGTCAGGACGCGAAATGGCGAGCTGATCTGCGACAGCACAGCGTTACCCCGGCCGCAGGCGGTCGAGCGGCCGACGAGGCCTTTATCCTGAAAGCGCGACATGGCGATCAGGCTTTCCTTGACGGAGGCCTTCATCGGCAGGTGCGGTTCGGTAGAGAGCGGGCTGTAGGGATTGCCTGCCACGCGAATGATGCGGCCCGACGCCTTGTCGATGCGCACCCGCACACCGCACTGGGTGGTGCAGCCCAGGCAGGCGGTGTAGCTGACCTGCTGCGCGGGGTTGGGCTGCAGCTTGCCGGTGATGGGGTCCACCGTGAATTCGGGTGCGGCGGCATTGCCCCAGACATTGTGCTTGGGCGCATCTTTACCCATCACCTTGTCGGCGATACGGCCCAGGGTTTGCGAAAAACCGACGGTGAAGGCGGTGAGCCCGCCGGCGGCGATGAGTTGGCGACGTGTGTTTTTCATGATGATCTCCTTGCGCTTACGCGGATTTGGCGGTCAGGCGCTCGACCGGCAGCAGCGTGGTGAGTACGATGAACAGAGCGACCCACAAGCCAAAGGTGCCGACAATGCCAAGCAGGCCGTCGTAGCCGAGCGGCAGTTGATACTGATAAAAGCCAGCCCCGGTCTTGGGAACTTCTTGTCCACCGATGAAGATAGTCCAGCGCATCATCCAGGCGCTGTGCAGGGCGAGCAGGCCGATCAGCCATCCGCTGCCCGGGCGGCGCAGCGCAAGCCACAGCGTCAATGCCGTGCTGCCAGCGGCCCAAACTGCGGTCAGCTTCCAGGCGGCGGAGGGTGCTACCTGGGCCAGTGCCTGGGCGTGGCTCGGCGACAAGCCCGTGAGGCCAAGCAGCAGCCAGACCGCGCCGATCAACAGGGCCAGTCCCTGCGTTAGTGCCAGGGCCCGGGACAGGCGTTTGGTATCGTCTGAGGAGGCCGGCTTGCCAGCAAAACGCTGGAGGATCAGCGTGAGGCCGATGCCACCCGCCAGCGCAGTGACCACGAACTGCACCGGCAGGAAGGGTGTGTCCCACAGCGGACGCGCTCGGACCACCATCACCTCCATGCCGGTATAAACCGCGACCAACGAGGCGCCGACGAAGGCAAGGGCGGCGGCGGCGAGCAGCGCGCCCCGGCTTTCGAATCCGCCGTAGGCCATCCGTCGGCAAAGACGGGCCAGGCGCGGCGACAGGGCGCCATCCGCCGCCTGTTGCGCCAGCAGTGGTCGGAAAGCCAGCCAGGCGTACAGGATCAGGCCGCCCAGATAGACGGGGATGAAGAAGGCACCCCAAGACATCCATGAGGAGGGCGTGAAGTACAGATAGAAGTGATAAAAGCGGCCCGGCTGATGCAGGTCGGCCAGCAGCGCAACGGGCGCCGTCAGGCCGCAGAGCAGGGCAGCGAGCAGGGCAACCCGCGAAATTCCGATCCAACCGGGACGCCGCCAGACGATGCCCGGCAGCGAGACCACAAAGGCGCCGTAGGACAGGCCAATCAGAAAGAAGTACTGCACTGCCCACGGCAGCCAGGCGACTTCGCGGACAACATTGACGGTTTCAACAATGGTCGGGTTCATGATTCGTCTCCATGAGTTGCGGGGTTCCACAGCGCGCCCTGGCCCTCCACCTTGCCCTGGAAGCGTTCATCCAGGCCGATGTAATAGACGCGAGGCTTGGTACCGAGTTCGGGCTTGAGCACCTTCAGTTGGTCGCTGGCGGCGTTCATACGTACACGTAATTCACCGTTGGGATCGTTTAGATCGCCAAAAATCCGCGCCCCGCCAACGCAGGTTTCAACGCAGGCCGGCAGCAAACCGGCCTCCAGTCGGTGGCCGCAGAAGGTGCATTTGTCAGCCTTGCCAGTCTGGTGATTGATGAAGCGGGCGTCGTAGGGACAGGCCTGAACGCAGTAGGCGCAGCCCACACAGCGGTCACCGTCGACCAGTACCAGGCCGTCCTCACGCTTGAATGTGGCGCCGACCGGGCACACCGGGATGCACGGCGGGTTGTCACAGTGGTTGCAAAGGCGTGGCAGCACGTAGGTGCCCGCTGGCTGGCCAACCTGATCGCTCTGCTTGACGCTGTAGGTGGAGACGATGGTGCGAAAACTGCCCTCGGGGACGTCGTTTTCGTTGATGCAGGCCATGGTGCAGGCTTGGCAGCCAATGCACTTGCGGATATCGATCAGCATGCCCCAATGCGTGGTGGACTGCGTGGCAAGGGCTGTAGCCGGTAGGCTGACGGCACCCATGGTGACGACGGGAATCCCACGTAGAAACGCACGTCTCGACGAAGACTGGAGCGGGTCGGTAGGGCTGATTGCTTCGATTTTCATGACAACTTTCCTTGGTTCAAGGTGTGCCACAAGGTTAGGCCCGAATTGACCCGACTGAAATTGGTGTGATAAGGCAGTTGACTAGATGGTTTTACCTATCGGACAACAAAACCTTCCCACGAGCGCTGTGGTAACTCACTGAAAAGCCGATCTGCCGACTGCATTGCGGTATTCAAACCTTGCCGCGAAGCGGCCATTCGACATTCAACGTGGCGGACGATTGACAGTGGCGCTTCCTGGGCATGCACTAGTGAGCTGTGCGTTGCCGTACAGACAGACAACTGTCTTTGACTCCAGAATTAAATCGTTTGCAGTCACGGGGGCAGATGCCACATATTGCAAGAAAAAGCTGATCGGCGGACATAAAAAATGGTACTTTTTTAGACGCAATCCTCTTTATGACGACGTAGGTGCAAGTGTTTTTTTGAAGGATTTATGCAATGAATCTCTCCCGACCACTTCTGGCTATTCTTGGGTCGTCTCTGTTTTTCATCAATAACGTGCCGGCCTCTGAACTGGCCCCGCTCAAAGTAAATATTGCCGCGTCGGCACCTGGGCCTTCCGAAAAAGTATCAGCATTAATTGAGCGCGGCAAGTATGTGGCGCACTTGGGCGATTGCGTTGCCTGCCACACTGCAAACAAGGGGCCAGCAATGGCGGGCGGCCTTGAACTCAAGACGCCGATGGGCACAATTTATTCGACCAATATCACGCCTGACGCCGCTAGCGGCATCGGCAGGTATTCGTTTGCGCAATTCGATCGCGCCATGCGCAAGGGCGTGGCTGAGGACGGGCACAACTTGTACCCCGCAATGCCTTATCCCTCCTACGCCAAGATGAGCGAAGACGACATGCGCGCCTTGTACGCTTTTCTGATGAAAGGGCTGGCGCCGGTCAGTCAGGCGAACAAGCCGGCGGAGATGCGCTGGCCGTTCAGCATGCGTTGGGGCTTGTCATTCTGGAACTGGGCGTTCCTGAAGGATGCACCCTTCAAGCCGGATGCGGACAAGGATGCCGTCTGGAACCGGGGCGCCTACCTGGTGCAAGGCTTGGGACATTGCGGTTCCTGCCATACACCGCGCGGTATGGCTTTCCAGGAGAAATCCATGGGTGATGCCGGTGCCAATGGCAAGTACTTTCTGGCCGGCGAAACGGTTGAATCGTGGCGCGCGCTCAGCCTGCGCAATTTGTGGACGGTGGAGGACACTGCCCTGCTGCTGAAAACCGGACAAAATAGTTTTGCCACGGTGTCCGGCAATATGGCGGAGGTGATTCATAACAGCACCCAGCACTTCACAGATGCCGATTTGACGGCCATTGCCACCTATTTGAAGTCGCTGCCGCCGGGCGAAGACGATTTGCCCATGCCTGCGGCGCCGGTGCGCGCTGCAGCAGCGACGGTCCCCGCCACTCTGTTCACGACACGCGGCGGATTGGGTTATGTGCAATTCTGTGTCGATTGCCATCGTCAGGATGGTGCAGGGGTCAAGGGGATATTCCCAGCGATGCAACGCAACCCCTCTATCACGGCCGCCGACCCGGCCACGCTAATGCATATCACGCTGACCGGCTGGAAAACGGCTGAGACCGTAGCGCATCCACGCATCTACACCATGCCAACCTTTGCCCGGCTGGCCGATCAGGAGCTTGCTGAAATCCTGAGTTTCGTGCGTACCAGCTGGGGCAATAATGCCGAACCGGTTGCCGCCTCTCAGGTAGCCAAGATGCGTGCACAACTCGATCCCAAGACCACGGATTCGTCTAATTTTGAAACGCCGCGTCTGGCGGACATGCTCGCGAGCCCCACTGCCCTGCAGCTTGTTCGCGGCATGCGTCTGCATCTTGAGACCAAGGCGCTGTTGCCGCAGAACGTCGGCAACGCCTTGAATTGCACCAGTTGTCATCTCAACGCCGGCACGGTAGCTGATGGTTCGCCATTTGTCGGCGTTTCGGCCTTCTTCCCCAGCTACGCGCCGCGCGCCGGCCGGATCATTACAATCGAAGACCGCATCAACGGCTGCTTCAGACGCTCCATGAACGGCAAACCGCTGCCGGCGGATTCGGTGGACATGAAAGCCATGGTGGCCTATTTTGACTGGATGAAAAAGGAAACCAAGCCACAGGACAAGGTCGCCGGGCGCGGCATCGGAAAAATGGATATGGCGATCAAACCCAACCTAGAGAATGGCAAGCAGGTGTACTCAACGCAGTGCGCGGTGTGCCACGGCAAGGACGGCGAAGGCTTGAAGCAGGCTGACGGCAGCTTCATCTACCCGCCGCTTTGGGGCGATGATTCATTCAACATCGGCGCCGGCATGGCACGTACATATACCGCGGCGGCCTTTGTCAAGCGCAATATGCCGATCGGGTTCCGTGAGAAATTCCCGCTAGGTCAAGGCGGGCTTTCGGATCAGGAGGCCGTTGATGTCGGGGAGTATTTTTCGCACCAACCACGCCCTGATTTCCCGGACAAGGTGAGGGATTGGCCCAAGGATAAGAAGCCGGCGGATGCGCGCTACTGAGAAATGGTGCGGCTCCAGTCCGACGGGGGACATATTTTTTTGATGCCCAACCCGTCGCTCAAGGGGTTGCGCCACTTGAAATTTAATAGCGCCTGAAAAGCCAGATCGACTGGATTCCCCTGTTGGTTGACGCCGTGCGGCCGACCCAGGGCAAGACGCTGGCGGTGATGCAGGTCAGCGGTGGCTCGCAGTCCTTCAACGCCGTCAACCAGTTGCCCGTGCTGGGCCGCTGGATGCGCACGCTGACCATCCCGAATCAGTCCTCACTCGCCAAGGCCTATCTGGGGTTCGACAAGGCTGGGCGCATGAAGCCCTCGGCCTATTTTGACCGGGTGGTCGAGGTCATGGGAAAACTGGTCAAATTCACCTTGCTGACGCGGAACATCGGACCCCAACTGGTGAACCGCTACAGCGAGCGCAAGGAAAGCGCCGAAACATCATCAACCATCACGAAAGAATAGGCATAACACAATGAGTGCAGAACAGCGAATCAAGAATCTTGGCCTTGTGCTTCCTCCCGTCAGTGCCCCGGCGGGCAACTATGCAACCGCAGTTCGGTCGGGAAATTTGTTGTTCATCTCGGGCAAGGCGCCACTGCCGATGGACGGCAAGCCTCCGAAAGGCAAACTTGGGCGCGAGTATTCAACCACGGAAGGCTATGTGCTTGCGCGCTCCGCATGCCTAGACTTGATTGCCGTGATAAAGGACAAATTGGGTTCTCTGGACGAGGTTGCGCAAGTGGTGGAGCTTCACGGCTCCATCAATGCTGTTCCCGAGTTCGAAGAACACGCAAAAGTTCTGGATGGTGCATCGGACCTGCTCGCAGAAATTTTCGGACCGGCCGGCATCCATGCTCGCTCAGTCATCGGCGTCAGCTCACTTCGCAACGGGGTGCCGTTAACGCTCAAGGCAACCATAGAGGTCAAACTCGGGTAGAGGGGGCACGTCCCATCCATCAATCGTGCCATAGAGTCGTGATGCCTTGTCGAGTGGCCAAGTCGCTAAGGCTAACGACGCCCGCCAATGAGATTGACCACAAGCATGATGACAGCTACAACCAAAAGGATGTGGAGAAGCCCTCCCATGGTGTAGGCGGTGACCAATCCAAGTAGCCACAAAACGATAAGTACAACGGCAATTGTGAGCATGTGACGCCTTTCTGTTTGTTAGCGGACTTGACTGCCAAGCCTCCTAAAGTGTCCAGGAAGCCAGAGTCCCCATATTGAACGACTCGGGACCTGATGTCTGTTGCCTGGCTCACATAACGCCAAATTGGCAGCGACTGGGCATTCCGCGGTCAAACGTCGCGACGATGGCGTGGCGGACTGGCGCTGCTGCCGAAACAGGTCGTCAAGAATGCCCTCGCCTCCGTTTGCCAGCGCACAGACATTCTGTTGACCATTCAGTAACCTTCAATCCTGAGTCTGCAACTCAACCCCGAGTTAATTCTCAATTAAATTAAGGTGAAACTTTCATGAACAAAGACCAAGCCAAGGGCACTGTCAAAAATCTTACCGGCAAAGTCCAGGAGGAAGCCGGGAAACTGGTTGGAAGCAAAGAACAGCAGGTAAAAGGTTTGAATAAGCAGATCGAGGGAAAAGCGCAGAAGACTTTTGGCGACGTCAAAGAAGTTGTCAAGGACGCCATCGACAAGAGTTGAGGTTTGTACTGCATCTCGCGCGAAGGGTTCTCTTGTCACCGTTCGCTGGCATACTGTTGGCTCCGCGTGAAGGAGTCTGATATGGCGACGATCGAAGACGGCGAAAGATGGGCGGCGATGCATGCAGACTGGCAGGTTGTCAATCAGGAAGCGCGCACAGCCCGCGTTCGAGTCATGCAAGCGTTTGTGAAATCCGCTGCCGGTGGCGGTTCCGGCCCGACGACAGGTCAACTCGAACTGGCGGAACGGCTCGAACAAGCAGCCGACGAAAAGCGACTGGCCTTGGACGAGTTTGTGAAGCAGGCTTTCGGCTGATTCGACCGCCCTGGTCCATCCAACATCAGGCCTTGATACAACTCAAGACCCGATAAGCCGGGCCAGACGATGATGGCCTTCTTGCCTTCTGGAAGCCGTTGCTCATGAGCTATGTCCTGCAGTTGTTGAATGGTGGCGCGGGCAATCTGGCCGCCTATCTGGCCGCGCATGTTCTGCTGTGTCTGCTGCCGGCATTTTTTATCGCGGGCGCCATGGCGGCGCTTATTCCCAAGGCCAGCATCACGCGCTGGCTGGGGCGCAACACGCCGGCGCATGTGTCGTACCCGGCGGCTGCGGCAGCGGGCTCGCTGCTGGCGGTCTGCTCCTGCACCATCGTGCCGCTGTTTGCCGGCATTTACCGCAAGGGCGCGGGCCTCGGCCCGGCCATCACCTTTCTGTTCTTTGCGCCGGCAGGCAACATCCTGGCGCTGGCCTACACCGGCAGCATCCTGGGCGCGGAATTCGCCGTGGCGCGCTTTGTGTTGTGCCTGCTGTTTGGCATTGGCATCGGCCTGCTGATGGCCCTGCTGTTCTGGCGCGATGACGCCAGCCACGACGCCCAGACCGATACGCTGTTTGCCGACCAGGCGGATATCGGCCCGGCCGCCGTCGGCGTGCTGCTGGCGCTGGTGGCGCTGCTGATTGCCGGCACACTGAAGTTGTGGCCGCTAACCGCCACGGTCGCCACTGTGCGCCTGCCGCTGCCCTGGGCCGAGGCCTGGCAGGCCACGTTGTTCCACTGGGTGCCGTTCGACGCCGCCAAAGGGGAGGAAGGCGTCAGCGTGCAGGGCTCGCTGTTGATTGTGCTGCTGGTCCTGATCGGCCTGACAGCTTACAAGGGCCTGGAGAACATTGTTGAAGGCGCCAACCGCTGGACCTGGATTACCCTGGGCCTGGCCGCCACCACGCTGCTGGTGGCGGCGCTGCGGCTCACCCCGCGCGCGGAAGGACTGGAGCTCGCCTTGACCGGCCGCGAGTTTGCCGTCGGACTGGCGCTGTGGGCCGTGCTGCATTACGCGCGGCGCCTGCAACCGGACGACTGGCACGCCTGGCTGTGGGAGTCCTGGCGCTTCGTCAAGCAGATCTTCCTGTTGCTGGTGGTGGGGGTGTTTGTCGTCGGTATCATCCGCCAGTTGATCCAGCCGGAGTGGATCCAGACCCTGGCGGGGCGCAACGACCTGCAGGCCAACGCCGTGGCGGTTGTGTTTGGCGTGTTCATGTACTTCCCGACGCTCGTGGAAGTGCCGGTGGCGCGCATGTTTCTGGACCTCGGCATGCACCCCGGCCCGCTGCTGGCCTATTTGATGGCGGACCCGGAGCTGAGCCTGCAAAGCATGCTGATGGTGGCGGCGGTGATTGGCCGGCGCAAGACGTTTGCCTACGTCGGCTGGGTGGCGGGGTTCAGCATCACCGCCGGCCTGCTGTACGGCGCCTGGGTGGATGGTGTGGGCGTGGTCTGGCTGATGTTGGGCCTGGCCGCCTTTGCCGCCATACTCGCGGTCAGTCTGGTCTGGCTGCATCGACGCCAGCAGCAGCTCATCCTACCCTCGTGAAACCCCATGCCAATCCGCACTGATTCCAAAGGAGAAAAGCGCCATGTTGACCGTCAAAATTCTGGGTTCCGGCTGTGCCAATTGCAAGAAGCTCGAAGCCGTGGCGCGCGAGGCCGCCACCAGCGCCGGCCTGGAGGCCGAGATCGTCAAGGTGACCGACATGAAAGCCATGTTGGCCTACGACCTGTTGTCTACGCCCGGACTGGTCATCAACGACAAGCTGGTCTGTAGCGGCCGCATCCCGACGCAGGCCGAAGTCAGGCAGTGGATGGCGGCTTGACGACGAAGGTCGGCCATGTTGATACGCAGACAGCTGGTATTAGGCGCAGCCGCACTGGGAGTCTCGGCACCCACGCTGACAGCCTGCTCGTCGAGTCAGGGCCACGAGGAAGCCACTCGCAACCTAAGGCGTGCGGCGAACATCGACACCAGTGATCGGCCGGTGCTGTTGCATGAACTGGTGCGCTATGCCACGCTGGCGCCATCGAGCCACAACACGCAGTGCTGGAAGTTCCGTGTGCAGGAACGCTCGATCACGATTGAGGCCGACCTGTCGCGGCGCTGCCCGGTGGTCGATCCTGACGACCATCACCTCTTTGTCTCGCTGGGTTGCGCCGCAGAAAACCTGGCGCAGGCCGCACTCGCCCATGGTCTCCAGGCCAACGCCAGTTTCGACCCGTCGGGTGCAGGCGCCATCGCGCTAAGCCTGGAGCCGACAAAGGCGCTGCCTTCACCGCTGTTTCAGGCGATTGCCGAGCGACAGTGCACGCGGGGTGACTACGATGGCCAGCCGCTGTCCGCAGAGGAACTCCGCCTGCTCGAACTGGCGGGCAGCGGCAAGGGCGTGCGCGTGTTGCTGCTGACAGAGCGCCCGGCCATGGAAAAAGTCCTGGAGTACGTGGTGGCCGGCAACACCGCGCAAATAAACGACCCGGCATTCCTTGCAGAACTGAAAGCCTGGATCCGCTTCGGCCATGAAGAAGCGGTCCGCACCGGGGATGGCCTTTTTTCGGGCTCGACGGGCAACCCGGCGGTGCCGCGCTGGCTGGGTAGCCGGATGATGGGCCTGTTCTTCACCCCGAAGTCCGAAAACGAGCGTTATGCCAGGCAGATCCGCAACGCGGCCGGCATTGCCGTGTTTGTTTCGGACCTCAGCGACAAGGCGCACTGGGTCGAGACCGGGCGCTGCTATGAGCGCTTCGCGCTGCAAGCCACGGCGCTGGGGATTCGCAATGCATTCCTGAATCAAGCGGTCGAGGTTGGGGCTGTCCGGCCCCAGTTCGCTGCGGCGCTTGGCCTGGGTAACCTGCGACCGGATCTGGTGGTGCGCTTCGGCCGGGGGCCAACGCTACCCTTGTCCATGCGGCGACCGGTCCAGTCGGTGCTGGTCTGAATCATTTTCAGAAAATGAATCTTGCGATGTATCGAAAGTATTTATGGCTTTTCTTGCTCCTGCTGCTGTCATTGAATTGCCGGGCTCAAGAAGCTCAAACATGCGCCGCAACGATCAGTGAACTGAGAGGCATGCTGGGCGATCAGGCGTTTCCGGTGAACTGGCAAGAGACCAGTATGGAAGATGGGAAACCTCTGCTCGTGTCAATTCATGAAAAGAAGGGGGCGCTGTTTCTGGAATTCATCAAGACCCGAGAAGGGCTTTGGGCAGAGAGCGTGGGTGCCATTTGCAGAACTAGCGAGGGTCTGGAGATCCGGTTCAGCGGCAAGCAGATTCGCTTTGGACCGGCGGCCAACTGGATCTTGCGCTACGCCCTGGGAAACGGTGGCAAATTCACCCTGACGAAACTCGGGTCAGACCAGTTGCGAATAGCAACCAGCGGCTGGAACGGGAATTTTTCCCCCATGGACAGGTAGGCTGTAACAAGGCCGACATAATTTCATGCCATGCTGCCTGCATGGAAGATTCAGTTCAAAACGCGTATTGCCCTGAGCCCAAAAGCTATGCCGTTGCTACCTCAGCAACGGCATGACCATGCAGCAAGTCCGGTCTATCTTCCTGTCCGATATCCACCTGGGAACCAAGGCATGCCAAGCCCAGCACTTGCTGGAGTTCCTGAAAGAGTACTCATCCGAACACGTATTCCTGTTGGGTGACATTGTTGACTTGTGGTCCATGAGTCGGGGTGGCGTGCATTGGTCTCTTGCACAGAATACGTTTGTGCAAAAGATGTTGCGACGTGCCCGGCATGGCGAAAAAGTCATATTCATTCCCGGCAACCATGACGAGGCCATGCGCGAATACGTCGGCACCTCATTTGGCGAGGTCATGGTCGCGCACGAGTACGTCCACACGGCAGCCGATGGCCGGCGCTACTTGCTGCTACACGGGGATGAGTTCGATCAAGTCACGCGCCACCACCGGTGGATTGCCGTATTTGGAGACAAGGCCTATGACCTATTGGTCAGTCTCAACATTTACTTATCCTGGCTGCGCCGAACCCTCAAAATTCCCGGCTACTGGTCGCTGGCCGGTTATGCCAAACGCAAAATAAAGACGGCGGTCAGCTTCATTTTCAACTTTGAAGAAGCCGTCATCCGCCATGCCCGTGAACAGGGGGTGGACGGCGCCATTTGCGGGCATATCCATTGGCCCATGATCAAGCAAGTTGACGGCTTGTTCTACATGAATTGCGGCGACTGGGTGGACAGTTGCAGCGCCATCGTTGAACACCTGGATGGCCGCATGGAGCTGATCCTTTGGAATTCAATTTCCCACATCCGCGTCACGCAAAGTGCCACCCCATGAGAAACAAATAATGGAAAGTCCTTACAAAGGAAAAACCGGTTCCAAGCGCTTGATCAACGCTTTCAAGTATTCCTGCGCCGGTCTGCAGGAGGCTTTCCGCAATGAAGATGCTTTCCGTCAAGAGGTATTGCTTGCCAGCGTTCTGGTGCCGCTGGCATTCTGGTTGGAGCATGACAATCTCGGTCGCGCCTTGATGATCGCGTGCGTGCTGCTGCTCCTCATTGTCGAGCTGCTCAATTCAGCCATCGAAGCAACGGTGGACCGCATCTCTCTCGACGACCACAGACTCGCCAAACGCGCCAAGGACATCGGCAGCGCAGCCGTCTTGATCAGCCTTCTGAATCTCGTGGTCATTTGGGCACTTGTTTTGGCGAAGCAGCTATGAAAATCCTGTTCATCTCCGATGTCTATTTTCCGCGTGTCAACGGCGTTTCAACGTCGATAGAAACCTTTCGCCACAACCTGGCGTCACTGGGTCACACGGTCCATTTGATTGCGCCAGACTATTTGGCACCCAGTGCCGATGAGACAGATATCCTGCGTGTGCCTGCACGCCAGTTGCCCTTCGACCCCGAAGACCGATTAATGAGTTACCGGTGGGTCATGACGCATCTTGAAAGATGGCGTGGCGAACATTACGACATCATTCACATTCAAACGCCTTTTGTTGCGCATTACCTGGGCACCAAGTTATCGCGCTTGCTGGGCATTCCTTGCGTCGAGACCTACCACACCTTTTTCGAGGAATATCTCCATCACTATGTCCCCCTCGTGCCCAGACAGGTAATGCGCTTTATCGCCAAGCGCTTCTCTCGTCATCAGGGGAATAGTCTGGACGGCATGGTTGTGCCGTCACATCCCATGCACCACATACTGAAGAGCTACGGCATCACGACGCCTACAGAGGTCATTCCAACCGGCATCGAGCCGGAGAGCTTTGTACCGGGAGACCGCGAAGCGTTTCGAAAAAACCACCACATTCCACAGGATCGGCCGGTCCTACTTTTCCTGGGGCGCGTGGCGCACGAAAAAAACATCGGCTTCCTGATCAAGACCGTGGACCGCGTCAGACATGAAATTTCCGACGTGCTTCTCGTCATCGCGGGTGAAGGACCGGCACGGGAAAGCCTGGAACTGGAAGTCAAAAAACTCGGGCTTGACGAGAACGTGAGGTTCATCGGCTACCTGGATCGCCATACGGAATTGAACAGTTGCTATCGCGCCGCAGACATTTTTGTCTTCTCTTCGCGAACAGAAACACAGGGACTGGTTTTGCTCGAAGCCATGGCACAAGGCGTGCCCGTCGTCTCCACCGCCGAGCTCGGGACGCGAGATGTGCTGCGAGAAGGCGCCGGCGTATGGATTGCACAGGAGGATGTCGCTGACTTTTCGGGCAAAGTCGTCAGAATGCTAAGGGATGCGCAAGCTCGCAAAGACCTGGGTGATGCAGGCCGTGACTACGCGCATGAATGGTCCGCCGCCAAGCAGGCGCAGCGAATGCTGAACTTTTACCAGGCTGTTCTCAATCCCCCGCTGAATTGCGTGAAAGTGGCGACTGCGGTTCCACAATAATTCACAAAATGAAACCCTACTCAATCAAAATCGATGCTGCACACGGAACCCAATTGCCAATGTACAAACACGAAGAAACATTAATCTCGCCTAGCGGCTTGCGGTACACATCAAAAGAAAATGGCTCACCCTTTCAAGGCGTGGGCGGCACGGGAGAAACGCTGAGTTGTATCAAGTGTGGAAAACACCGCCTGAAACGAAATGGTGTTTTCAAGCGTTACCTAAACGCTCCCCTGTTTTTTTGTTTTGACTGCAAGCCGAACAAGGCATCGCAGTAACGGATCGGCAGCCAGCACTGAGCCTTTACCACGCGAGGCATCCACCGCGAAGTTGCCAGTTATCAATGCAGAAGAACCATATAAACTGTATAAATAGTTTATGAATGAGCGAACTGGGGAGATATACCATGGACGCGAAAACTACTGCAGTGACGATCGATCCGCGGTGGCTGCTTCAAAGGCTCGGACACAAGATGATTGAAGCCTTGAGAAAGCCATCACCCATCGATGCACCGCCACATGTAGGCATGTTTGCCGGCTCGCTGCTATCTCATGATTGCTGGACACCTCCCAAGGTGCCACACTAAATTGAGCTTGCCAGCGCCACCGGGGCCGGTTGGAATTACGCTGTCTTGACGGTCTTCTTGGCCGCATCGACTGCTGGGTTGCTTACTTCTGTCAAGCCGGACTGAGACACTTCGACGGCCTTTTTCGCGGAGGTCTGCGCTGATTCGACTGCATTTTGACCGAGGGTCATGGCGCTCTTGAAGGCGGCCACAGCGGACTCAGTGCCTGCGGGGACATTCCTTACAAGGGTGTCAACAAAGCCACTCAATGCCTTTTGAGTTTCGGCCATGTTGGCTTCCACTGCTTTCGTAAAGTCTACACCGGCGCCCGTGGCAATGGCCTGAACATCGTGCAGATAGGCGACAGATTTCTCGGTCAAGGGTTTCGTCAGACCCGATTGCAGAGCCATCAGCTCCGGCGCATCCTTGGCACCCAGTACCGCCTGCAAATGGCCAAAGGAATCGCCCAGGGCAGCCTTGGATGCAGCCAGGTTGAGTTCTGCCAGCTTTTCTACACCAGCATGCGCATTGCTAGTCATTCCCTCCAATGCCTGCAATTGGGCTTTGCTGATGGCGATGATTTGTTCGACGGCGTTGTTCATTTCGGTTTCCTGGTTAATGGGAAGAATCTGCTGACTGCTCAATGCAAGCCGTATCCGGCTATCTATGCAGCATGGCGGCATAGGTTTGAGTCTGGACAGATTAGCTTCTGACCATGAATTCTTTGTGACAAGAAAACTCTCCAAACCGAACTGGCATGGTTTCGTTTCGTTCCGTTACAACTGCAACCAGTTGCGACGTCTTTGTAGTCCCGGGTTACGCGGCCTGTAGGTGCTGTCAAGTAACATTCCTGCTTCCACATTGAGGTCAGTCCATGAAAAAGCATATTCAAAACCTGCAGAGACTCTGTCAAAAAATGGAGATCCGTTATGGAGAAGGTGATGACTTGGTCTTGCAACTGAAGCAGGAACTCACAGCTCTTGAGACCAAAAAATCCAGGAATCTCGCTGCGGCGAATCAGAACCGGCGCAAGCAGGACATAAACCAGTCAACAACGCCCCTGCACTAAGCGGTTGCAAAGAGTTCTGTCAGATGACTTCGTCTTGAAGGCTCATACCTGACTGCTCTCTATTTTGCAGTTTATGCGCAATGGGGACGGGGGCCAGAGGCCCAAAAGGCTTGAAAGCATGGCCCCCATCGGGCCTCCCGTTTGCGCCTACGCCCTCAACCCAGTTTGCCCAGAATCGCGTTCATCTCTTCCCGGGTAAAAGCGCGCAGGGTTTGCGTGCGGATATTGCCGGCCATGCCAATGGCCAAGGCGAATGCGGTGGCCGAGTTGTCGTCCGGCGCTTCGATCATCGCCACTACATCGTATTTACCCTGCGTCCAGTAGATTTGTGTCATCTTGGCGCCAAACTTGGCGGCCGCCTCCTTGACCGCGTCGGCCCGTTTCGTCGTGTCCTTGACATTGCGAATCCCCTGATCCGTGAAGTTGGAAAGTGCAATATAGGTTGCCATGATCGTTCTCCTGTGAGTGGATGGGGCCGCAGACATTGAAGCGGCCAGCGATGGCCCCGTGACGCTGGTTCAAACGATTTTTTTTTTGCGACCTAAAACTGTAGGATGAGGGAGTTCCCCGAGCTTGATATTTCACAAGTTCCATGCAGAAGCGGACGTTTCACACAAGATGGAGGCACCGCATGCTCGAACTGGAGAATTGGCGAGCGCGATGCTATATAAAGCAGAGATGCGACCCTCTCTATTTCAACGACGAATGCGATTCGGCAGCTTGCTGGTGGCTCTGCAGTTCGGGCTTATTTTCTTGCTGGCAGCGTTGGCTGCGCCCAAGGCGTGGCACACATTCGTGCCGGTGGGCGCGCTGATGATGCTGGGCATCGCTGTCGCCCTCGCCGCCTGGACGCTCAGGCACAACCGGCTGGGCAACTTCAATATTCGCCCGACACCCAAGAACTGGGGCATGTTGGTCACAAGCGGGCCCTACCAGTGGATTCGCCACCCCATGTACACCTCGGTGCTGCTCGGTGCCGGCGCGCTGGCGTGGACAGCCAACGCGGCAGCGGGCTGGCTTGCCTGGTCAGCGCTGGCCCTCGTCCTGCTTGTGAAATCGATGCTTGAAGAGCGCTGGATGCGCGAGCAGCATGCGGGCTACGCGGCCTACGCGCTGCACAGCAAGCGCTTCTTGCCATGGCTGTTTTGAAGTCCCTGACGGCACAGGCGCTGGCTGAATCGACCCGGCGCACCTTGGCCTACTACAACCAGCACGCCGAAGATTTTTTTGCGGGCACACAGGACCACGATGTCAGCCAGAACATGGCCGCGTTCCTGCAGTTCATCGAAGGCGCCTCGCCATTCACATTGCTGGACTTTGGTTGCGGGCCGGGACGGGATCTCAAGGCATTTCGAGAGCAGGGCCACCTTGCCGTGGGGTTGGAGGGAGCGGCGCGATTTGTCGAGATGGCGCGCACCTACAGCGGCTGCGAGGTGTGGCAGCAGGACTTCCTGGCGCTTGATTTGCCGGGCAGTTTTTTTGATGGCGTGTTCGCCAACGCTTCCTTGTTTCATGTACCCAGCCAGGCCCTGCCCCGGGTACTGGCTGAACTCCACGCCACGCTGAAACCCGGCGGCGTGCTGTTCAGCTCAAATCCGCGCGGCAACAACGACGAAGGCTGGAACCGGGAACGCTATGGCGCCTATCATGACCTGGCGAGCTGGCGCGCCTATCTGACGGCGGCGGGCTTTGTCGAGCTGACGCATTTTTATCGGCCGCCCGGTTTGCCGATCGCGCAGCAACCGTGGCTGGCGAGCGTCTGGCGCAAAGTGTAGGCGCGCTGCGTGCCGCCAACAGCGGGCTTACGTCGCCCGCAGTGCCACGTTGAGCTGATCGATGACTTCCGCCCAGTCGGCGTCTTCCAGCAGTTCGTCGCGCAGGAAATTCGCCTGGGCCTTGGTCCAGAACGGCGCATCCGCCAGCGCGATGTCCGCGGCCAACGGCGAGTGATCCGCGATGAAACGGCGAATGTCCTGCTCGCCCGATGGCAGACCCAGTTGGGCGAAGAGTTCAAAGAAGGGATGGGCTGACGTGTTCATGGTGACAATTACAGCACTTTCGGCCCGTTCCGACAATTACCGGGGCATCACAATCACCGGCGCAAAGCCACCGCCTTGGGTACGGAAGTTGGTGGTCTGGCCGGCATACATGCGTGCCGCCAGCAACTGGACCTGGCCGGCGTAGGTGTAGGCGCGAATGTCGAACTTGAGATCGGCCAGGACGCCATCGACTTCAATCAGACGCTCGCTCGGGGGCACCAGCGCCTGCGCCACAAAGTCGCCGGCCAGAATCTCGCTCCAGACCCGGCGCGTCAGCTTGTCGCCCCGATAGGCCGCCTTGGCGCCAAAACCGGCCACCGGCTTGAAAAAGAGCTGGCGGCGCTGCGCCCATAACTCATCGGCACGGTCGGGCGTCACCAGCCGGGTCTGTGGCACGCCCGCCGCGAGCAGGCTGCGGTCGGCGGCTGAAACGCCCCAGGCGGCCAGCAGGTCGTCCTCGCTGAGGACGATGAGGTTGCGCTTGTCGGCATATACGGCATGGGCGTGCGGGTGCGGTGTCAGCACCACGGCACCGGCTGCATAGGCATTTTTCAAAGCCTGGTGCGCCGGTTCCGAAAGATAGAAATCCGTCAAGCGGTTGTAGACCATGTCCACCGGCGCGTCCAGGTGCCACAGACGGCCGTCCCGCCACGCCAGTGCCGACGGGTCGACAATGCCGGCCGCCACACCATGGCGTTGAAACAGTTGACGAAACAGCTCGAACTCCGGCGCCAGGTATTGCGCGGCGGGCTCATCGTCCACGATGACGACCGAGCCCAGGGGTTGGTTGCCACGCTGGCTGCGCCACTCGGCCAGGAACATGTCAAAAAACGTCTGCTCCAGGGTGTCCAGACGGGCGTTGGGGATGAAGGCCCAATCCATGGCCGCGCAGCAGGTCTGCTGGGCGCGCGCCAGCGCGGTATTGAGCAGGGCCCCGCCGGCGTTGGTGTTGATTTCAATGAGCTTGGGCCCGCCGGCACGCAGATGAAAGTCATAACCCATGCACGCGCCCACCGGGCCGAATGCGTGCTGCGCGATGGCCGGGGCGCGCGCCAACGCCTGGGCCTGATAGGCCGGCAGCGTCACGACGCGTTCGATGGCGGCCACGGTGGCCGTGATCTGTTGCGCCATCTCGCTGGAGAGAAACACAACCGTCGACGAGAACAGGTGCGGTCGCGTCTGCACGATGTTCTGCATCAGCCCCTGGAGGCTCGGGTCACTCTCAATGTAGGAGCGCAGACGGGCCCGATTCAGGGTGCGACAAAAACAGCCCAGGTTGAGGGTTTCAGCCGAACTGTTGACCGGCAATGTGACTGTGGTTTCTTGGGTCGTCATACTTTCTTTCTGGGCGGACACACCACGGGAAGCCTCAGTGGGCATGGCCAGGGTGCGCCGCATGAGCATCGATGATTTCCACCGCCGGCCGGACCTCAAGGTCGATATCCGGCGGTTCTGCGCAAGGCGTGGTGAAGGCATCCTTCATCACCTGCAACGTCACATGCGTGATCTCGAAGCGAGCGTGCAACTGGTCGGTCGCGTGCTTCAGAAAAGCATCGTCGGCGTGCCCGTGCGGCATCACCAGATGCGCGGTCAGGGCGACTTGCGAGGTGCCCATGGCCCAGATGTGCAGATCATGCACACGCGCCACGCCGGGCAGGGCCGCCAGAAAGTCCTGCACCGCCTGCGGGTCGACGCTATCGGGCACGCCGTCAAACAGCATGTGCAGCGACTGCCGGAACAGGCTCCAGGTGCCAACCAGGATCACGGCGGCAATCGCCAGACTGACCACCGGGTCGAGCCAGACCCAGCCCATCCACAGCGTCAGCGCACCCGCGATCACCACGCCGGCGGACACCAGCGCATCGGCGGCCATGTGCAGGAAGGCGCCGCGAATGTTGAGGTCATTCTCCCCACCGCGCATGAACAGCAAGGCGGTAACCGTATTGATCACAATGCCGATGCCGGCCACCACCATGATGGTCACGCCCCCGGCCGCCATCAGGGGCTCAGGGGACAGGAGCCGGCCCACCGCCTCCCAGGCCAGAGCGCCCATCGCCATCAAAAGCAGCAAGGCGTTGGCAAAAGCCGCCAGGATGGTGCCGCGCTTCCAGCCATAGGTGTGGCGCGCGTTGGGCTTGAGCTTGCCCGCCAGCGCGCCGCCCCAGGCCAGCACCAGACCGGCCACGTCGCTCAGGTTGTGGCCGGCGTCGGCCAGCAAGGCCAGCGAGTTGATCTTCCAGCCGTAAAACGCTTCGATCGCCACAAAAACCACGTTAAGCGCAATGCCGATGGCAAAGGCGCGGTTGAAGTTGGCCGGGGCGTGGCTGTGGTCGTATCCTGCACTCATCTGCTATGTTCTTTCTGGCCCGCGAAGGGCGTCGCCTGGTTGCTCGCCATGTCCTTTCAGAAATTGGCGTGCCACTAATATTAAACTGGAAAAACTGGGTTGCGAGAGCCGACTCCACCAGCAAAATTTTGTACCTAAGGAGAATGCTGTGCGACACCTCACACCCCGGTGGTTTATTGATAGCTTGTGCACAACGGCCATACTGCTATGCAGCATGGCTGGCACTCCCGCCATAGCGCAGGCGAAATTCATCCAAACTCCGTACCAGAACCCCAAAGCACTGGTGGACATCTACCTGGATGATCCTTCCAAACTTGGATCAGCGCTCTACTGGTTGCGCAGCTTGGTCAACCCGCTGACAGAGGCTCCCTACAGCATGTTTCCGGAAGACATGAGCATCATCGTCTTGCTGCACGGCACCGAGATTGTGACGCTGGCGCGAAAGAACGAAGCGCAGTACACCGAGGTGGTGCAACGCATGCGCTACTACGCTGACATGGGCGTGAAGTTCAAGGTGTGCGGTCTGGCTATGCAGGACTACCAATACACCGCCAAGGACATGCATGATTTTGTAGAGATAACGCCATCGGCAATCACCGAGTTGATGCACTGGCAAAACCGCGGCTACGCCCTGATCACGCCGCAGGTGAATGAAAAAAAGTTTTCCATCGACAATATTCGTTAAACGGATAGTAATTATCGCCCCCAGCGTCTGACGGATGATTCCCGGCAGTTCGACGGTCTTGCTGGCGCCACCTGGCGCAGTAGGGCAAACTTGTTGTACTGCGCGGCTGTCAAAGCCGCGCGCTTACGGCACTCAACCAAGGAACGCCTGATGGACATCCCTACTGGCAAAGAGTTATCGGAATTTGCCAATGCGCTGATCCACTCGCGCCAAAACGTCTCGCCCCGCCGCCTGGTGGAACCCGGCCCCTCGGCGCAACAGCTGCAGGAGATTCTGGGTACCGCGGCCGCCGCGCCCGATCACGGCCAGTTGCTGCCCTGGCGCTTCGTCATCGTGCCGGCCGCCCGGCGCGAGCGTCTGGCCGAGGTGTTTGGTCTCGCCCTGCTGGAGCGCGACCCGGACGCCACGCCGGCACAAATCGAAAACGCCCGCGAGAAGGCGCACCGCGCCCCGTTTCTGATGCTGGCCATTGCGCGACTGACCGACCCCGACGCGCCCAAGGACTCGGCGCCAACGGGTAGCGCCCCGGCGCTGGGCGCCCAGCATCCCGAGGCGGGCGAGGCGGAGGTGAGTGATGCCGAGCGCCTGGTGTCTTTTGGCTGCGCGATCCAGAACATCGTGCTGTCGGCGCATGCCGCCGGCTTTGGCACCGGTCTGACCAGCGGCCAGGCCATGGCGTCGCCGCATTTGCGCGCCCTGTTCGGCCTGCGTGACAACGAACAGGCGGTGTGCTGCATCAACATCGGCACGGTCAGCAAACACAAACCGCCACGGCTGCGGCCGGTGCTGGCGGACTACGTGTCGACGCTGGACTGAAACGGGGGCCTCGCTGATTGGCGGCAAAATGGCCCCCATGCAAGACACCGCCATGCTGGACGCCCAGTCCGCTCCCAACCCTCTTCCGCTCCTGACCTCCCTGCTGCCGCCGGATGATCCGTTGCGCGTCACGCTGCACAACGAAGTGCATGCGCGGCCCTCGGCCCGGGTACGTCTGCCGGCGCTCATCATTTACGTGGCGGTGCTGAATGCCGGCGTCACGCGCGAGCAGGAATGTGAACATCTGCGCCAACTGCCCGGCCAGCAGGCGCTGCCGCTGGAAAAATTGCACGGCAACTTTTTGCGCCTGCGCTTTGCCGGCTACACCGTCAAGTGGGAGCGGCACACCGAGTTCACGCGTTATTCCATCGTGCAGGCCCTGCCCGCCGGCGCGGGGCTCGGGGCCGAAGAGCCGGATTTGTTGAATACCCTGGTGGTGGCGCCGGACTGGCTGCGCAGCATTCCCGGGCGCACCGTGGCGGCCATCCAGATGGCCATGGTGCACGGCGACTTGTCCGACCAGCGGGCGCTGATGGCGCAGGCCCAGGCCTGGTTCGGCGGGCGCACGGTGGTGGCCTCGCAACTGGGCCATGTGCCCAATCCGCTGATGACGCCGGGCCAGGCCCAAGGCCACTCGTGGGCGCTGACCGAGTTCCACATCGGGGCCGACGGCTTTGAGCGCATGCTGGTGGTGGCACCGCCCGGCACCAGCGAGACCCGCACCGGGCGCATCTCGCAACGCATGCTGGAGCTGGAAACCTACCGCCTGATGGCGCTGCGCGGCCTGCCGGTGGCCAAGCAGTTGGGGCCGATGCTGGCCGAGGCCGAGGGCGCGCTGGCCGCCATCACGGCGCGGCTGGAGAACAAGTCCGCCTCCGACCAGGACCTGCTCGACACCCTGGTGTCGCTGGCGGCCCGGGTGGAGCGCGCCACGGCCGAGCACATCTACCGCTTCTCGGCCACCCGCGCCTACGACACGCTGGTCAGCCAGCGCATCACCGAACTGCGCGAGAAGGCGATTTCCGGCACCCAGACCATTGGCGAATTCATGCAGCGGCGCCTGTCGCCCGCCATGGCCACGGTGGCGGCGACGGCGCAGCGCCTGGCCTCGCTGTCGGAACGGGTGTCGCGCACCAGCGCGCTGCTGCGCACGCGGGTGGACATTGCCACCGAGGTACAAAACCAGCAACTGCTGGAAAAGCTCACGCGCGGGCAGGAGCTGCAGCTGCGCCTGCAGAGCACGGTGGAAGGGCTGTCGATTGCCGCCATCTCGTATTACGTCATCAGCCTGCTGCTGTACGGCGGCAAGGCACTCAAGGCGGCGGGCGTGCCGCTGAACCCGGAAATGGCGGCCGGCGCGCTGGTGCCGCTGGTGCTGTGGTCCGTCTGGTACACCACGCGGCGCATTCACGCCAGACTGCACGCTGATCATTGATCGCGCCTGTTTATATGCCAAATAGGCTTCCAGCCATTACAGGTATTGCGCAAGAAGCTATAAAAAAATGAGCATTTTTCATTTTTCATTTTGAATCCTGACAGAGTTTCTGCCTAATTTGTCAGTCACTGCCACTCATGGCAGATGCCGTCTCCCTGCCGCCACGACCTCCGACCGGCCCTGACAACGTAAGTCATTGAATTTAGACGCTATTCGCGCCCGAGCTGGCGTGGCACGGTTCTTGATGTAGATCAGATACAAGCGTATTGACGACCGTCATGAAACCCCTGGACAAAACCCTCGTTAGAAAACTGGCTGTGGTGCTGCTGCTCAAGCTCGCCGTGCTGGTGGCGCTGTGGTGGGGTTTTGTGCGGGAACAAGGTGTGACGGTGGACACAAACAGCGTGGCCGCGCAGTTTTTGCCAAGCGCCCCCATTCCGGCCAAAGGACTACCCCCATGATTTCTGAAGAACTGGTCAACCTGTCACGGCTGCAGTTTGCCGCCACGGCCATGTACCACTTTCTGTTTGTGCCGCTCACGATTGGCATGGTGTGGCTGCTGGTGATCATGGAGAGCGTTTATGTGATGACCGGCAATGTCATCTGGAAAGACATGACGCGCTTCTGGGGCAAGCTGTTCGGCATCAACTTTGCCCTGGGCGTGACCACCGGCATCACGCTGGAGTTTCAGTTTGGTACCAACTGGGCCTATTACTCGCATTACGTTGGCGACATTTTTGGCGCACCGCTGGCGATCGAGGGGCTGATGGCCTTCTTCCTCGAATCAACCATGATCGGGCTGTTTTTCTTCGGCTGGGACCGCTTGAGCCGCACGCAGCACTTGCTGGTGACAGTCCTGATGTCGATCGGCACCAACCTCAGCGCCTTGTGGATTTTGATTGCCAACGGCTGGATGCAAAACCCGGTCGGCTCCGAGTTCAGCTACCTGACCATGCGCATGGAAATGGTCGACTTCTGGGCTGTGGTGTTCAACCCCGACGCGCAGGCCAAGTTCGTGCACACGGTGTCGGCCGGCTACGTGACGGGCGCCATGTTTGTGCTGTCGATTTCCAGCTGGTATCTGCTCAAAAAGCGTGACGTGGAGTTTGCCAAGCGCAGCTTTCGCGTCGCTGCCGCCTTTGGACTGGCGTCGGTGCTTAGTGTGATTGTGCTGGGCGACGAATCCGGCTACACCGTGGGAGAAGCCCAGCAGACCAAGCTGGCGGCCATGGAAGCCATGTGGGAGACCAAGCCCGCACCGGCGGGGCTGACGCTGGTCGCGAGCATCAACGAAGCCGAACAAAAGAACAACTGGGAAATCGAAATCCCCTGGGTGATGGGCCTGATCGGCACGCGCTCCATCAGCAAGGAGATTCCCGGCATCCACGAGATCAAGGCCAAGAACCGGGAACGCATCCTGCGCGGCATCGTGGCGGTGAACGCACTCGAAGCCCTTCGTGCGCAGCGCGATGATTCGGTGGCCAAACAGATGTTCGAGGGCCACAAGGCGGACCTCGGTTTTGGCCTGCTGCTCAAGAAATATGTGACCGATGTGAACCAGGCCACACCCGAGATCATCGAGCGCGCGGTGAACGATACCGTGCCGCGCGTGACGCCGCTGTTCTGGGCCTTTCGCATCATGGTGGGTCTGGGCTTTGCGATGCTGGTGCTGTTCGGTTTGGCCTTCTGGAGCACGCTCAAGAGTGCCTGCATGAAGAAGCCCTGGCTGCTCAAGTCGGCGCTGTGGATGCTGCCCGCCCCCTGGATCGCGTGTGAGCTGGGCTGGTTTGTCGCCGAGTACGGTCGCCAGCCCTGGACGATTTACGGCGTGCTGCCGACCCACATGAGTGTGTCCACGCTGAGCGTCAACAGCCTGTATGGGTCGCTTGCCGGGTTTATTGGTTTCTACACCGTGCTGCTGGTGGTGGAGATGTATCTGATGGTCAAGTTTGCGCGCATGGGGCCTGGCAGCCTGGGCACCGGCCGCTATGACCGGGAACCCGCCCACGCCTGATTGAACACCAGAGGAAAAACACATGCTTGACTACCCAACCCTCAAAATCATCTGGTGGCTGCTCGTGGGCGTGCTGCTGGTGGGCTTTGCCATCATGGACGGCCACGACATGGGCGTGGGCACGCTGCTGCCCTTTGTCGGCAAGAGCGACCTGGAGCGCCGCGTGGTGATCAACACCGTGGGGCCGCACTGGGACGGCAACCAGGTCTGGTTCATCACCGGCGGTGGCGCCATTTTTGCGGCCTGGCCGCTGGTCTATGCCACTGCGTTCAGTGGCTTTTACTGGGCCATGCTGGTGGTGCTGTGGGCGCTGTTCTTTCGCCCGGTCGGTTTTGACTACCGCAGCAAAATTCACAACGCCACCTGGCGCAGCACCTGGGACTGGGGCCTGTTCATTGGCGGCGCGGTGCCACCGCTGATTTTTGGTGTGGCTTTTGGCAACCTGCTGCAGGGCGTGCCGTTTCAATTCGACAACTACCTGGTCTCCACCTACACCGGCAGCTTCTGGCAGCTGCTCAACCCATTCGCTTTGTTGGCCGGGGTGGTGAGCAGCGCCATGATCACGATGCACGGCGGCGTCTATCTGGCGCACCGCACCGAAGGGGTGATCCAGGCGCGGGCGGTCAAGGGCGCGATCTGGGCGGCGCTCGTCATGGTGTTGGCTTTTGTGGCGGCGGGCGTGTGGCTGCAAAACATCGATGGCTACCGCATTTCCTCGGTTATCGATCCCGCTGCGTTGCCCGATCCGCTGAGCAAGACGGTGGTGCGCGAAGCCGGTGCCTGGATGGCCAACTATGGCCGCCAGCCCTTGATCTGGCTGCTGCCCGCCTTGGGTGTGGCAGGTGCCCTGCTGGCGGTCGGTTTGCTGCTGGCGCGTCACACGCTGAGCGCTTTTGTGGCCTCCTCGCTGGCCGTGGTGGGGGTGATTGGCACGGCGGGCGCCTCCATGTTTCCGTTCATCATGCCGTCGAGCTCCATGCCGGCCGCCAGCCTGACGGTGTGGGACAGTGTCTCAAGCCACCTGAGCCTGGGCATCATGTTTTGGGCGACGCTGATTTTCATGCCGCTGATCATGCTCTACACGTCCTGGGCCTACCGCGTGATGCGCGGCAAGGTGACCGCCGGCTACGTGCAGGAAAACGAGCATGCGGCTTACTAAACGTTTGAGAAAGAACATCACATGTGGTACTTTGCCTGGATTCTTGGGGTTGGTTTTGCCGTCTTGCTGGCTATTCTGAACGCCATGTGGGGCGAGAACGAACAAGCGCGTGCACAAGCACGCAAGGGAGGTGATCCATGGTGACACCGATGCTGCCATTGGCGGATTCCCACGAGGCCGAGACTGCGCCAGCGCACCCGGCCAGCATTCACCTGCCCAGTCTGATGACCGCGCTGGCCATCATGCTGGTGGGCAGCATCTATCCCTTGTTGTTCGCGCGTGCCGACGGCACGGCCGACCATGGCCTGGCGATGGCGCTGTTTTGGGCCATGAGCGCCGGCTTTGTGCGCGGTGTGGGTTTTGTGCCGCGTGCCCGTATCTGGCGGCTGCTGTTTTCAGGCGGGTCTTGTCTGGCGGGTTTGACGCTGGCCGCCTGGCTGCGCTGGGGCGTTTGACATGAGCACACACAAACAACTGACCGTGCATCGACTATGGCACGCTGATCTGGCGCACGCCCCAGCGCAACATCATCCTGCCTTCAACCCGCTTGTTCCACTGGGCCAAGCGCTGGTTTGAAGGCGTTTACCTGAGAAAGTACCGATGAAAACCGCAGAAACCGTGACCCCTTACGAAGCCTTGGGTGGTGAGGTTGGCATCCAGCGCCTGGTGCACCGCTTTTATGAACTGATGGACGAACTGCCCGAGGCCTACACGGTGCGGCAACTCCACCCTGAGAGTCTGGATGGCAGCGCCACCAGCCTGTTTGAGTTTCTCTCGGGCTGGTTCGGTGGCCCGGATTTGTATGTTGCAAAAAATGGGCATCCACGCCTGCGCATGCGACACGCTCCCTATGCCGTCGGCCCGGTGGTGCGTGACGAATGGATGCTGTGCATGACACAGGCGCTGACCGAACAGGTGGCAGACCCCAGGTTTCGCGACCGCCTGATTGAAACGTTTGCGCAGATGGCCAACCATTTGATCAATACCGATGGGACTCATTAACTTCATTACCGGGATGAACCGCATGAAACCACCGGCTTACGCCCGTTGGCAGCGCGGCTTCGCCCTCACGCCCTGATGCTGTTCACGGGCACCATCGCATTGATCAGCGCGCTGGCGCTGCGCAGCGGTGCCCACGCGCTGATCTTGCGCGGGCTGCGGGCGCCACGGCTGGCGCACCAACGCACGCCGGCCGATGTGGGGCTGGCCGCCCAGGCGGTGCGCTTGCCCGCGGCAGGGGGCAAAACATTGTTTGCCTGGTTTGTGCCGGTGCCCGGCCAGACGCCAAGCCCGGCGGTAATCGTCATGCACGGCTGGGGCGCCAACGCCAGCCTGATGTTGCCAGCCCTGGCGCCACTGCACGCCGCCGGTTTTGCCGTGCTGCTGGTCGACGCCCGCTGCCACGGCCAGAGTGACGACGCGACATTTACCTCGCTGCCCCGCTTTGCCGAAGACATTGAAGCCGGTCTGGACTGGCTGCACCAGCAAGCGCACATTGACACGAAACGCCTGGCGGTCATGGGCCACTCGGTGGGCGCCGGCGCCGCCCTGCTGTGTGCCACGCGTCGGCCCGATGTGCGGGCCGTGGTGAGCTTGAGCGCCTTCGCGCACCCGCGCGAAATCATGCGCTCGCTTCTGGCAGAGGCGCGCATCCCTTACCCCGTGCTGGGCTGGTACGTGATGCGCCATGTGCAGGCGGTGATTGGCGCGCGCTTTGACGACATAGCCCCACTGACCAGCATGGCCCGCCTGCGTTGCCCGGTGCTGCTGGTGCATGGCACCGACGACGCCGTGGTGCCCTTTGGCGATGCCCAGCGGCTGCAGACTGCCGGATCGCCCGGCCAAGTGCAGTGCCTGGCCGTCAACGGCGGACATGACCCCAGCACCGCGCTGGCGGTGCATCTACCGGCACTGATCGGATTCTTGCGGCAAGCCGTTTCCATTGATTCAGAACTATAAAAAACTTAAGGCCAATTGCCATCACATATTTGATGAAATAGGCCTCTAGCCATTTCCAGTATTGCGCTAGAAGCTATCTAATAAATAGCAAACTCTGATTACTGGCAGTTGTTGTGCAGCCTCCACTTTGCCTCATGACCGATGGCCTTGGCAAAGGCCGGCACCGTGCAGCGTGCGGCCTCGGCGGCATCCGCCGGCTGGGCGGTAGGCATGGTCGCCTCGGCCGCACTCGCCGCGGGCTGGCGGGTGGGAACTGCTTGTTGGGCACCGGGCCCGCCGGTGCGGTACACCGCCTGCGCCACGGTGGCGGTCAAGCCGGCAAAGGCCAGCACCACGGCCATTTGCGCCAGATTCAGCTTGGCGCGGGGCGCGTTGGCCGCAGCGCACACGCCGCCGGGGCACAGCTGGGCCTTGTCTTGGTTGAACGCGTTGTGCAACTTGCAGCCCAGGCAAATGCCAAAGGCGGCTTCAAAAAACATCAGCGCCAGGCACAGGCCGCACACCAGCAGGTTGATGGGCCCCACCACGTTGTTGAGCACCATGAGGTACAGCATGGCCAGCGCCAGCACAAAGCCAATAGCCCAGGCAAAGCGCTTTTGCGGTGCGCCCACCCACTCGGGTTGTTGCCGCCCGACCACCCACTGCCCCACGATCAGGCTAGGGGCCCACAGCGGGTTGATGAACAGGCGAATGCCGAAGTCGGTCAAAAAAACCACCACAAACACCCGCGTCGGCTGAAAGTTGCCCACCAGCCAAGCGTTCATGAACGCGATCATGGCGAACAAAAACAAGATGCCGGCACTGGCCCGCACCGCCCGCTCATTGAGCACGGGCACGGGGTAGTCGGGGTGGGGCTGGCCGAACTGAAACAGGGGCGGGGTCATGGCAGCCAGACTTTAAGCCAGGTCGAAGCGGTCCGCGTTCATGACCTTCGTCCAGACGGCACAGAAGTCCTTCACGAACTTCTCGTGGTTATCGTCCTGCGCATAAACCTCGGCATAGGCACGCAGGATCGAGTTGGACCCGAACACCAGATCCACCCGGGTGGCCGTCCACTTGACTTGGCCGGTCTTGCGGTCGCAGACGTCATACAGGTTTTTGCCGGTGGGTTTCCACGTATAGGCCATGTCGGTGAGGTTGACGAAGAAGTCGTTCGTCAGAACACCGGCGCGGTCGGTCAGCACACCGTGCCGGGTGCCGCCGTGGTTGGTGCCTAACACGCGCAGCCCGCCCACCAGCGCCGTCATCTCATGGGCCGTCAGGCCCAACAGCTGCGTGTGGTCGAGCATCAACTCTTCGGCACTGACGACATAGTCCTTCTTGAGCCAGTTGCGGTAGCCGTCATGAACCGGCTCCAGCGCCTCGAATGACTCGATATCCGTGGCCTCCTGACTCGCATCACCACGGCCCGCAGCAAACGCCACGGTCACGTCAAAACCAGCCGCCTTGGCCGCCTGCTCCACACCCAGGTTGCCGGCCAGAACAATCACATCGGCCACGCTCGCGCCACTCTCAGTGGCAATGCCTTCCAGCACGCCAAGCACCCGGGTCAGGCGCGCAGGCTCATTGCCTTCCCAGTCCTTTTGCGGGGCCAGCCGGATGCGGGCGCCATTGGCGCCACCACGCATGTCCGAGCCCCGGTAGGTGCGGGCGCTGTCCCAGGCGGTGGCGACCATGTCGCTCACGCTCAGGCCGCTGGCTGCGATTTTTGCTTTCACCGCCGCCACGTCATAGTCGGTGCGGCCTGCGGGCACCGGGTCCTGCCAGATCAGGTCTTCCTGCGGCACTTCGGGGCCGATGTAGCGAGCCTTCGGGCCCATGTCGCGGTGCGTCAGCTTGAACCAGGCGCGCGCAAAGACCTTCGAGAAGTAGTCGGGGTCCTTGTAGAAGCGCTCGGCAATGACCCGGTAGGCCGGGTCCATCTTCATGGCCATGTCGGCGTCGGTCATCATGGGCATGCAGCGGATCGAGGGGTCTTCCACATCCACCGGCATGTCTTCTGGCCGGATGTTCACCGGCTTGTACTGCCAGGCACCCGCCGGGCTCTTGGTGAGCTCCCATTCGTAGCCGAGCAGCAGCTGGAAGTAACCGTTGTCCCACTGGGTCGGGTGGGTCGTCCAAGCCCCTTCGATGCCGCTGGACATCGTGTCGCGGCCAATGCTTCGGGTGGTCTTGTTCATCCAACCAAGGCCTTGTTCGTCCACGTCGGCGCCTTCTGGGACGGAGCCCAACAGCTTGGCATCGCCATTGCCGTGGGCCTTGCCAACCGTGTGTCCACCGGCGGTCAGGGCCACGGTTTCTTCGTCGTTCATCGCCATGCGCAGGAAAGTCACACGCACGTCTTGCGCGGTCTTGAGCGGGTCAGGCTTGCCGTCCACGCCTTCCGGGTTGACGTAGATCAGGCCCATCATCACGGCGGCCAGCGGGTTTTCGAGGTCGCGCTCGCCGGAGTAGCGGCTGTTCTCGCTGCCGCTGGGGGCCAGCCACTCTTTCTCGGAGCCCCAGTAAATGTCCTCTTCTGGATGCCAGATGTCCTCGCGGCCAAAGGCAAATCCAAAAGTCTTCAGGCCCATCGATTCATAGGCGACGTTGCCGGCGAGGATGATCAGGTCGGCCCAGCTGAGCTTGTTGCCGTATTTTTTCTTGATGGGCCAGAGCAGCCGGCGCGCCTTGTCCAGGTTCACGTTGTCGGGCCAGGAGTTCAGCGGCGCAAAGCGCTGGTTACCCGTGCCGGCGCCACCACGGCCGTCGGCTGTGCGGTAGGAGCCGGCCGAGTGCCAGGCCATGCGAATCATCAGGCCGCCATAGTGGCTCCAGTCCGCCGGCCACCACTCTTTGCTGTCGGTCATGAAAGCGGTCAGGTCTTTTTTGAGCGCTGTGACGTCCAGCTTTTTGACTTCTTCGCGGTAGTTAAAGCCCTCACCCATGGGGTTGGTCTTGGTGTCGTGCTGGTGAAGAATGTCAAGGTTTAGCGCTTTCGGCCACCAGGCCATGTTCGAGTTGCCGGTGGCCGTATTGCCGCCGTGCATGACGGGGCAAATGCCCGCCGTGTTCAGGTTCTTTGAATCCATATTTATCTCCGTTCATGGCATCGTTGATTAAAGTCCGCCAAGGTGAGTCGATCGTGTCACCTTCGCAATCGAATAATCAGTTTACATACCGGGAGGGGTTCCAGATGTCATTTATATCAATCAACCCGATAGGAAAAAGGGGCCTGTCCAGGTTAGCGCAGGTCACCCGGTTTCACCAGGGGCCAGCCGCGGCGCGTCCATTCGCTCATGCCGCCTTGCACGTAGCGAACGTGCTTGTATCCACGTTCCCGCAATGCCGCCAGTGTTGAACTGGAGCGGTTCTGCGTGTTGCAGATCAGAAGCACGGGCTTGTCTGGGGCGGTTGGTATTTCAGCCAGCCGGGTGCCCAGTTGGCGCATCGGCAACAGCTGCGCGCCTTGCGCCACGCCAGTGGCATGCTCGGCCGGTTCCCGGATATCGATCAGCACAGCGCGCCCCGCATCGAGTTCGGCCCGTGCTGCCTCCAGCGTGACCGAATCGCCGTCAACACCGGCTTGGCTACAGGCCGCCAGGCCGAGGCCCAAACCCAATAACACAATAAGTGCGAGCTTGCGGCGCGAGCGCTTGAACGCAGAGGTCGGTGCCGATACGGCAAAGGGTGAAATTGTTGTCATAGGGTTTCCAGTTTCAAGCCCTGATCATATAAGCATCTACGAATGTATTGACGGCAAGGAATTTGACATTCACATCAACTTTCAGGACCTTTCATGATCAAGAAATCTGCTCTCACCCTCGCGCTTGCGGCCTCTTTTGCCTTTTCGGCTCACGCCGCTGACCCGGCAGGTCCGTACTAGCGCTCCCGGCGCTGGCGCGGACCTGCCGCTTTGTTGCGGCGCCACACGAACGACGCCAGCCACACCGGCAGCAGCACCATGAGCGGCGCCAGCAGCACCACGACCAGTGGCCAGCTGGGGAAGGCAAAGAACAGCAAGAGCACGGCGGCCAGGAACAACAGGGCAAAAATCATGCACGCATCGTCGCAGAAAATTTCTTGCCTCGTTGGTGAGTGCGACGCAACCAAATGCTGCGGTGGTGTTGGTTTCCTGGAATTGCCTGTCGCTTGGGGTGCCGTGGTGCGAGGCCACATGGGGCAGCGCCCTATTCCAGGGCCTTGAGCTTGCGGTACAGCGACCGTTCACTGATGCCCAGCTTGTCGGCCAGTTCGGCCCGGCTGCCCTGGTGGCCTGCCACCAGCTGCTGCAACGCAGCCCGCTCCATCGTCTTGAGCACGCCGGGCACCAAGTTGACGTTCTCCATGTCGCTGGCGACGGTTGCACGCGCGGCAACTTGCTGATCGGCACGCGGCGTGGCTGGCGAGCGCCGCCCCGACAGCAGCGCCTGCTGCACATGGCCGGCCTCCAGCGTGTCGCCATCGCACAGCAGCGCCGCGCGCTCCAGCAGGTTGCGCAGCTCGCGCACGTTGCCGGGATAGTCCTGCGCCTGCAGCAAATGCAAGGCCGACGTGCTGACTTGCAGCTTGCGTTGCGGCGCCACGCGCGCCAGCAGGGCGGTAGCCAGCAGCCCGATGTCGTCGCGCCGTTCGCGCAGGGACGGCAGGTGAATCGGAAACGTGCTCAGGCGGTAATACAGATCTTCCCGAAAAGTCCCCGCCGCCACCATGCGGTCCAGATCACGGTGCGTGGCCGAGACGACCCGGATATCGGCATGGCGTTGCTCGGTGCTGCCGACGCGGCGGTAGGTGCCGGTTTCCAGCAGGCGCAGCAGCTTGACCTGCATGGGCAGCGGAATATCGCCCACCTCGTCCAGAAACAGCGTGCCGCCGCTGGCCGCCTCCACCAGCCCGCCCCTGGCCGTGTTGGCGCCGGTGAAGGCGCCGCGTTCATGGCCAAACAGCTCCGACTCGAACAGGTTTTCCGGCAGGCTGGAGCAGTCCACCGCCACCAGCGCGCGGTGGGCGCGCGGGCTGGCCTCGTGCACGGCGCGCGCCACCAGTTCCTTGCCGGTGCCGGATTCACCCAGCAGCAATACGGTGGCCTGCGAAGGTGCTACCCGCGCCACCAGCGCCAGCATGTGCTGGAAGGCCGGCGCCCGCCCGATCAGGCCCTGCGCCGCAGCCTGCCCCTGCGCCACGCGCAGTGGCTCCATCTTCTCGATAAAAAAGGCCTGCGCACCACTGGCATCCAGCAGCGGCGCCAGTTCAATATTGACGTATTCCTCGCCCTTGGGTGTGTGGTGCAGGTGCAGCACGCGCTCGCGCTGGCCTGATTCGCGCGACTTGGCCAGCGGACACGATTCACCGGCCTGGTCGCAGGGCACGTTGAAGTGGTGCGACACCTCATAGCAGGTGCGCCCGACCACGCTGCGCTCGGGGCTGAACTGGCGCCGGTAGGCGGCATTGGCGGCCAGGATGCGGTACTGCGTGTCAAACAGGATGTGCGGCTCGGGCAGGCCTTCCAGGTAGGACATCAGTTCGGGCAGTGGTTTCACGGAGGCTCCTTGTGGGCTGACGCCAGTTTATGCCAGAACCGTCAGTAACTGCCAAAAATGACAGTATCTACCTGGAACTGCCGGCAA
Source organism: Rhodoferax ferrireducens (assembly GCF_003347515.1). Classification (GTDB taxonomy): domain Bacteria; phylum Pseudomonadota; class Gammaproteobacteria; order Burkholderiales; family Burkholderiaceae_C; genus Rhodoferax. The sequence continues at coordinate 144,337 of NZ_QEII01000323.1, forward strand.
CCAAAACGACCAAAGCGCGTAAACCCTTGGTTTTAAACGCTATTCGCATGGGGGCCGTCGTGGCACGGTTCTTGAATTAAGAAAGATACAAGTCCTATTAACTGCCACGCGAGCCCTGCTAGCGTGACCTTTGGAAATTGCCATGACCCCTTGCCCTGCTTTTGCGGCTCTTGCCGACCCGACCCATGAACACGATGCAGAGCGTCGCAGATGGGTGCTGATCACGGCCGCCAGCGCTGGCGTGGCGGCGGCGGCGACGGCGGTCCCGTTTGTCAGCAGCTTTGCACCCAGCGAACGAGCCCGCGCCATGGGTGCGTCGGTGGAGGCGGACACGGCCGACATTGCGCCCGGCGAACTGAAGATGGTGGAGTGGCGCGGCAAACCGGTGTGGCTGATGCGCCGCACGCCCGAGATGCTGGCCACCTTGCCGACACTGGACAGCCAATTGGTCGATCCGGCGTCACAAGTCAACCAGCAACCCGACTACGCACGCAACCTCCACCGCTCCATCAAGCCGGAGATCCTGGTGGCCGTCGGCATCTGCACCCATCTCGGCTGTTCGCCCAGCGCCGTATCGGCCGGCTCCAACAATCCCAGCGTCGGGGCCGACTGGAAGGGCGGCTTCTTTTGCCCCTGCCACGGGTCCACGTTTGACCTGGCGGGCCGTGTCTATAAAAACAAACCCGCGCCAACCAATCTGGAGGTGCCGCGTCACAAATACCTGAGCGACAGCCGGCTGCTGATCGGTGAAGACGACACCGGCGCCGCCTGAACATCAAGCCCGGGGAAGATCATGTATTTCCGGATTCTGCATGACGAGAACAGTGGCGAGCTGACCTATCTGCTGGCGGACACCGATACCCGCGAGGCGGTGCTGGTGGACCCGCGCGGACGCGACCTGCCGCTGCTGCAGGCGCTGCTGGCCGAACGTGAGCTGCATCTGCGCTGGGTGCTGCGCACCCACCAGCACGACCAGCTCATGCCGGCGGAACCGGCACTGCTGGCGCGCCTGGGCGTGCCCGTGATCCAGGGCGATAGCACGCAGCGACTGGGCGCTGCCGCCGAAGGTGACGTGCTGGCCTTCGGGGACGAATTGGTGCGTGTGCTGGCGACGCCGGGTCATACCGCGGGTTGTCTGAGTTTTGCCTGGCGCGACCGCCTGTTCTGCGGCGGCCTGCTGGGGGTGAATGCCTGCCCGCACCAGTCCCGACCGGCCGCGCCGGAGGCCTTGTGGGACAGCGTGACACAGCGCGTGTTCAAACTGCCTGACGAGACCCTGCTATTCGCCGGCCACGAGCGGCGCGCCCGCGCCGTCAGCACGGTGCTGGAGCAGCGCCGCTGGCATCCATTTTTCGCCGGCCTGTCGCGCGACGAGTTTTTAGCGCAGGTGGCGGCGCTGCCGAGGCCGCCCGTACTGGCCCACATGCTTTGAAGACATCTCCATGAATACCGAGCAAGTTAAGGAACACAAGTGAACAAGCAAGCAACCGGGACACGCAAAGTCATCCCCATCGTCGCGCAACAGGGCTACGTGCCGCCTGCTCCGCCGGAGCCGCCCAAAGCGGCGCAGGCGGAGCTGATCTCCCTGTACGCGGCGCACCAGAAGATCTACCCGCGCAGCGTCTCGGGCCTGTTCTCGAATTGGCGCTGGGCCATGGTGGTGTTGACCCAGCTGGTGTTCTACGGCCTGCCCTGGCTGGAGTGGGGCCAGCGCCAGGCGGTGCTGTTTGACCTGGGCGTGCGCCGCTTCTACATCTTCGGCCTGGTGCTGTACCCGCAGGACTTCATCTA
>NZ_QEII01000324.1 GCF_003347515.1 Rhodoferax ferrireducens
CCGGATCATTTCAACGACTTGCAGCTTGAAGCTCGCGTCAAAGACTCTTCGTTTTGATTTCGTCACGTTTATTTTCTCAGGTGATTTCCACCTATCTGTGTGTACGAAGTTATTAGATCAGGACAGTATGCGTTTTGGGAAGGTGGGGTCATAGCTGGCTGAGTTCGGGTCAAGCCACCCATATACGGTCGACCGTCCAACACCGATTTTCGGTGGGACCGCTTTCATGCGCAGTATGTGGCGATAGGTTTGAATTTGATTTGTCATCTTTGGAACTCCTTTTAATTGACTACCCTGATTGGGTAAATCTATTGTTATCGGATTTCAATTGATTTTTGGTATTGCTGCTTGCACACGTTAGATGTCTGCTTGCAGACCGGTAATCCCTATTGACGTTCTCGTGCCATCGGTTTATCGGTTGGAGGGGGCTACGCAAACCTGCCGAAAATCCTTGCTTGACTGGCGCAAGTGACATGGGGGAATGGATGCTCTAGACAAATGAGAGTCAGGAGTGGCGCTATTGGACAAAGGCTGGAAATTGCAGATTGCCGTACCAGTGTCAATGCGTATTCCAGCCTCTGATGGACGGCGTTTCAGGCAGAACGCTATTTGTGAGCCTTTTATCTGTGCCGTGAAGGCTTTCAGGATAGATGCCAACTGTTTAGCGATGGCTGTAAATGCGGAAGCTTTGCGTTGCAGTGATGGGGAGAAGAGCAGTCTGACGGCTCTATTCAACGTATAGCCGTTGAAAGTTAGAAATTGACCCAGCTGATCCGTGTCGTGGAGGCGGCAGTGAGTCGCTTCACTATGCCGGTTGCCGGGCGCATGCCGTGCGTCTAATTTAACAGCTGTTTACACAAAACTCGGGACATCCTATTGGCCCCCCATCTGGTGTTTATGCAGCACTTTTTAGTTTGGCTTGTTTTCTGTCTGGAAAGAGCGATTTTGCGTCCGGCATTCCTTTTAGCCAATCGTAAATCGTTTTTTCAGCTTGCTGTTCGGAGAGCGCTTGCTTTTTTTGACTGGCGTACGCCATCACCTGTTTCTTAATTGCACGGGCTGCATTTAACCGGGAAGCCCAACCTTTTTCCAGCGGGCGGGAATCTCGTGCAAGTCTGAACGCCTCATCCTTTATTTCTTTATATTTTATTTCGGCCCTAGCTGTACCGCCCTTTGAGGGCGCAATCTTCCTGGCGGCTTGAATTGTTTTTTCTCTAATCGCCTCAATCCCTTGACCTGCCAACGTCACGCCACACCAGTAGCGAGCATCTGCCATGTAGGACCACGCCAATTCACGTTCATTCAATTCGTATGCCTTCATGGCCCGCACGTAATGTGCGCATGAAATTAGCATTGGCCCGTATTTGAAGTCTGCGGGTGTACCTGAGCTATGAATTTTCTTGAGATCCTCAAGAATTTCATCACCGCTCATGCTGCCTTCAACGGACATGCGGTTGACAAATTTATCGATGAAATCTTTCTCAGTCTGACCTGGATTTGACATGATGTAGAAATTTGCCAGTTCCAATATATTTTGAACTCCCAACTTCTCAATCGCTGGCTGTTCCCTTGATTGGCGGCTTTCGTCATTCATTGTTTGTTTCCGTGGTCTAGTAATTGCGAAATATTAGATCATGAATGACCGTGGCTTTCGGGCCGTATGCCGTCAGATTGTTGAGAAGACCAGATCGGTCAGCTTTTGACCTAAGGTGTCGAATGCCTGTGCCTGTTCTGCTTGGCGTCGATCTTGAATGTAAACACCGCTCATGCCTTGTTTGATGTGGTTTTCGCATTCATTGATCACGTCGTTTGATATTCCCAACTGACTCATCATGGTTGAGGTCGTGCGGCGCAAGTCATGTGCGGTCCAGCGGCCACCCGCAAGTGCCAGTGCATCGACTGCCTTGGTGCGATTCATCATGCGCTCATCGGCGCTGCGTTGCCTGTCCGCCAGTTGTTTGCCGAACGATTTAATGCAAACTGGTCCGGCGCCTCGACTGTCAGGGAACACCCATGGCAGCGGCTTACCGGTTACGCGGTCGGTTTCGCGCAGTGCGGCAAGTTCGGAAAATTGCGTCAATGCAAATTTACTGAGATGGATCTGATGATCACGCTGATTTTTGGTGGTGGGCATATACCAGGTTCGTGCCACAGAATCGACAAAGCCTAATTGCACTGCGCCAGACTTCTGCACCAAGTTGTGCTCATCTACCACAGCTTGCAATGCCTGTTGATTTGACTTGGCATCGACCCACACCGCCCCCATCAACTCGCCGATGCGGCATCCCGTTGCCAGTATTAACCAAAGTCCGAGCACGGTGCGTCTGTTTAAATTGGCCATGGGTAGCTGCTTGACCAAAGCCTTTAATTCACTGTCGGTCAGGACCCGGTCACGTTTGATGTCTTTGCCGCCGATTTTCCGTTTGCTGATCAACTCGATTGGGCTGTGTTCAATGATTTCACGCTCGGCCGCAAACCGAAACATCTGCTTCAAGTCGGCTAGCAGCATGTTGGCGGTGCGCAACTTCCCCTCGGCCTTGACTGCATCGAGAATTGACAACACGTCCGCCTTGCGTATATCCATGACAGCGACATCGCCGAAGTCCCCAAAGACCCGCCGCTCAAACTGCTCACGCACATACTGGCCACCATCCTTGCGCCCGATGCGTTTGCCGTCACCGCCGATATGCGGTGCCAACTCGGTGGATGCCCAGCGCTCGAAAACCTGACGCACCGTCAATCGACGTTGTTTGTCCAGTTCGGCTTGTTGCTCAGCCGCTTCGGCTGTACGCTTTTCTTTGTCAGCCTGGTCGCGAGCCGTTTCGATGGCTTCCAGTCTGTTGGCTTCGACCGTGGCGAAGTGCTGTCGCAGGTCGCGGGCTCCATTTTTGTATTGCTTTGACCAGCCTGCGGCAATCTCCCGTGCTGCGGCCAGGGTGAAATAGCCTTCGCGGCCTTTGGAGTCATACGCACCAACGGGCAGGGTGTCTCGCTGGCCTGTGCTGGTGGTATAACGAAAATAGAACGAACGTTCGCCACTGGCCGTGATCCGGCCCATGAACCGTCCGGCACCTCGCGGCGCGGGGTCGATGAACCATTGGTCAGCGCCGTTCGCTTTTGACCCCATTTCCTTGTCTGTGATGATGCCCATGTTGTACTTTCTCGTTGCCGTCTGGTTACCGTTTCTTCCGGCTGGTTGCCGTTCGGTTACCGTTTCTCGCTGGCTTTCATTGTACGGGTTTGGTACGCATTGGACACTTAATTTCACTAAGTAATTGATTTATAAAGATATTTATTCAATCTCTGGATTTGATCGGACGTCGTCGGATGCTCATTCTATTGACTACGAACCAAGGGGTAGTGGGTTCAATTCCTGCCAGCCGCACCAAAAAGTAAAGGTCTGCAACTGAAAAGTTGCAGACCTTTTTCTTTTGTATTTTCTAGAATACACGCCAATAATCTATTCGATTAAATCGCAATGAACAAGGCTTTCACCAAGGAATCCGACGAAGCGGACGACGATGATCCGCAATTGCCTTTGGCCCTGTCTGGCGGAAAGAACTACATCACGCCTCAAGGCTATGCCAGGATTCGTGGCGAACTGCTGGACTTGATTGATAACGAGCGCCCCAAGGTGGTGGAGATCGTGCATTGGGCTGCCAGCAATGGCGACCGATCCGAAAACGGCGACTACATCTATGGCAAGAAACGTTTACGCGAGATTGATCGGCGAATTCGGTTTCTGACAAAACGTCTTGAAATCATGGAGGTCTCGGATCCCTCGGTGCATCACGGCAGTGACCAGATATTCTTTGGTGCGACCGTGACTTATATTGACGACGCTGGCGTGCAGCGAACAGTCACCATTTTGGGCGTCGATGAGGCTGATAGTTCGTTGGCGCAGGTCAGCTGGGTGTCGCCCATTGCCAGAACATTGTTGAAAGCCCGGACCGGGGACGTTCTGCAGCTGGTGACGCCCGCCGGTATTGTTGAGATCGAAGTCCTCAGCGTTCAATACCCTGTGCCGGGTCCGAACGGATCTACTGTGTGATTTTGGCGCGCTGCGCCTTGAGCACCGACGGGGTTCTTCTCAGATTGCGCAGCGCAACTTCTAGCTGGTTGCGGTCACGCACGGCAATGATAAAGCGCAAATCCGTAGCATCCTGCGCGGCTTCGTCTTCCATGTTGATGTGCGTAATGTCCGCCTCGGCGGTTGCCAACGCAGCCGCCACACGGGCCAATACGCCCTTGCCATTGGTGACCGTCACCAATACCTCGGTTTCAAAAGTACGAACAGGCTCATCAGACCACTCCACGTTGATAAACCGCTCACTGTCTTTGTGTTTGAGTCGCACGGCAACCGTGCAGTCGTCGGCGTGCACGATCAAACCTTCGCCGCGTCCGAGGTAGCCGACAATGCCGTCACCCGGCACGGGCCTACAGCACGGTGCAAACTTGACGGACGAGTTTTCGCTTCCATCCAGAACGATGCCGCCTTGCGACACCATGTCGTTCGCTGTAAAGCGCTCACGCGTGAGCAATACGGCGTCGTGCTTTTCGCCACTGTCAGTCAGCAGAGTGAGCAAACGCTTGGCGACAATACTGGCAATTCGTTTGCCCAAGCCAATATCCGTCAACAGCTCGGATCTGTTTTTGTTGCCACTGAACCGAAGTAGCTTTTCCCAAATTTGCTGATTATTCCCCGTATCATCCGGCAGTTTTTCAATGCCCTCGGCGCGCAGTGCCTGTGTCAGCATTTTCTCGCCCATCCCTTCGGAATCTGCCTGCGCTAGTGTTTTGAGGTGCTGGCGAATTTTTGAACGCGCACGAGCTGTACGAACAAAGCCAAGCCAAGCCGGGTTGGGTGTAGATACCGGCGCCGTGACAATTTCAATGACATCGCCATTTTTGAGCTCGGTACGCAATGGCACTTGTTCGCCATTAATTTTTGCCGCCAGGGTCCTGTCTCCGACGTTGCTGTGAATTGCGTAGGCAAAGTCCACCACCGTCGCTCCTCTTGGCAACGCCATGATTTGGCTCTTGGGCGTCAGAACATACACAGCATCGGGGAATAGATCGACTTTGACATGGTCCCAGAATTCAGCGGCATCCCGCGTTTCATCCTGGATTTCCAGAAGTGACTGTAGCCACTTGGAGCTCAGCCGGTCGCCACTGGTCGTCTCAGCCGGGTTGTTGACCTTATAGAGCCAGTGTGCGGCCACGCCCGACTCGGCAACGATGTGCATGGCTTCGGTCCGCACCTGAAATTCCACATTGACGCCGGAGGGGCCGACCAGCGTGGTGTGAAGTGACTGATAGCCATTGATCTTGCCAATGGCAATGTGATCCTTGAACTTGCCGGGTACCGGCTTGTAGAGCTGGTGCAGGGTGCCAAGTGCCGTGTAGCAATCAATCACAGTGGGAGCAATGACCCGGAAACCATAGATGTCAGTTACCTGGGCAAAGCTCAGGTGTTTTTCATGCATCTTCTGGTAAATCGAATACAGTGTTTTTTCCCGTCCAGCAATCCTGACTTTCATGCCACTGCTGGTGAATGCGGTCTCAACCTCCCGCTGCACTTTCTGAATCAGGTCCCGTCGGCGACTGCGTGCTTTGGCGACGGCTTTGGACAAAATAGCGAAGCGCCAGGGCCGCAAATGACAAAAAGCGAGGTTCTGCAGCTCCCGATAGGTCTGGTTCAAGCCCAGACGATGCGCAATAGGGGCGTAGATGTCCAGAGTTTCAGAGGCGATGCGTCCCCACTTTTCGCGCGGCGCATCTGATAGCGTACGCATGTTGTGGGTTCGATCCGCCAATTTGATCAGGATGACGCGCACATCGCGCGCCATGGCCAAAAGCATTTTGCGAAACGATTCGGCCTGATTTTCTTCCCGGGTATTGAAATGCAGTTTGTCGAGTTTGGTCAGTCCATCCACGAGTTCGGCCACCGGGGAGCCAAAGCGTTCAATCAATTCAATCTTCGTGACGCTGCAATCCTCCAGTGCATCGTGGAGGAGCGCTGCCATCAGGGCCTGGGCATCCAGTTTCCATTCCGCGCATTGGGCCGCGACCGCGATGGGGTGCGTGATGTACGGTTCGCCGCTGTTGCGCAGCTGCCCTAGGTGCGCTTGATCGGCAAACCGGTAGGCCAAGCGTACATGCTCAAGATCAGTCGGCGACAGGTAATCGAGTTTTGCCGTCAGACTGGCGAAACTGGCCGCCGCCGCATTAGCTGCGGCGGGACTGGGCGCTGGTACGAGACCGATTGCGCCCGCGGATGGAGCCTTGCTGAAAGACGATTTGAGAAGTGTACTCACCCCTCAAATATAGCGTGCAGCCGGCAGTTTGTGATTTTCCAATGAAAAAGCACCGTGAACGGTGCTTTTTCGCGACTTCAAAAGCCCTTACAGCGGTACTTTTTTCAGCATTTCCAGACCCACTTTGCCCGCAGCAATTTCGCGCAGAGCTGTGACAGCAGGCTTGTTCTTGCAGTCAACCTTGGGCGCGTGGCCTTGGCTCAGCATGCGCGCACGATAAGTTGCGGCCAATACCAGCTGGAAGCGATTGGGGATCTGCACGAGGCAGTCTTCGACGGTAATACGGGCCATGAAATTCTCCGAAAGACAGGGGTAAACACTAAGGGATGTTCAGTGCTTTGAATGTTTCAGCTCTTGCGCGACGTTGCGCCGAGAACTTGAGTCGCTGAGAGTGAACGATTGCCTTGAGGTCAAAAAGCGCCCGGTCAAACAACTCGTTAATTATAACGAAGTCGAATTGTTGAACCTGAGCGACCTCAATCGCTGCATTTTTGAGCCGCAATTCGATGACTTCGGGGGAATCCTCGCCACGGCGTTCCAATCGGGCGCGCAACTCATCCCAACTGGGTGGCAAGATGAAGATGCTGATGGCGTTGGCGAAAATCTTTTTGATCTGAATGGCGCCTTGAAAGTCGATTTCAAGAATGACATCTGCGCCCTGATTCATGCGCTCTTCAATCGCTTTTCTGGAGGTTCCATACCGGTGGTTGTGCACATTGGCCCATTCCACAAAAGCCCCAGCTTGCACCATGGCATCAAATTCAGACTCAGACACGAAAAAATATTCGCGACCGTGTTTTTCCTGCCCTCTGGGCGCACGCGTCGTGTGCGAAACCGAGGGTTGCACATGCGAGTCAAGTTCCAGCAGGGCCTTGACCAGACTGGATTTTCCGGCGCCGCTGGGGGCCGCAACAACAAACAAATTTCCGGGGTATTCCATGAGAGAAGCAGCTTTTGAGGACGATTGACAGGGTCGTCTTATTCTATGTTCTGCACCTGCTCGCGCATTTGCTCGATCAGTACTTTCATGTCCACTGAAATATGGGTCAACTCCAGTGCAGCAGATTTCGAACCCATGGTATTGGCTTCCCGGTGCAATTCCTGAATCAGAAAATCGAGTCGCTTTCCAATTTCGCCGCCTTTGTTGATTAGCCGTTCAAGCTCATCCAGGTGGGAGTTCAGGCGGGTGATTTCTTCAGCGACATCAATGCGAATGGCAAAAGCCGTGGCTTCGGTCAGTGCCCGATCCTGTGCCGCCTCCGGCAACACCGTCCCTTCGGTCAAGGCCATGGCATCTCGCCAGCGCTCCATGAAGCGCTGCCGCTGCTGCGCTACCAGCTGCGGTACCAAGGGTATGGCTTGCTCTGCCAGTGCACGGAGCTGGCCGATACGTTCCAGCAACATGGTAGCCAGTCGTGCCCCCTCGCGTTGGCGCGCTAACAGCAGTTCTTGCACGGTTTTTTCAGCGAGAGAAAGAATGTCTTCGCGCCAGTCGCGGGCGGAGGTCTGTTCATTGACGGACAGGCGGATGACGTCAGCGACGCTCAAAGGTCTGGCATCAGGCAGCCAGGCTTTGACACTGTCCTGCACGGCGTTGAGCCGTTGCAGCATGCGGGGTGTCGGGTCCACCACGGTGTTCTGGGTCGTGGACTCAATGGCGGCACGTACTTCAACCTTGCCGCGCTTGAGTCGTCCGACAACAAGTTCCCGAAGCGCGGGCTCGTATTGACGCAGTTCTTCGGGCAAACGAAATGACAGGTCCAGAAAGCGGCTGTTGACAGACCGGATTTCCAGCCCGAGATGGCTGGGGAGGGCGTTTCTGGACTCGGGCTCGGTGGTTGAATTGGCTGTGCTGTGCTGGGCACTGGCATAGCCAGTCATGCTGTAAACTGGCATCGCGACTCTTTGATCAATGGAACGTGCCTGAGAATAACCCGGTTCAGGCAGTCCGGACAGGAGCTCACCCGAAAATTATGTCAAAGGTCAAACCCGCACCGTTACCGCCAGACACCAAGATAGGTGGTTACCGCGTTGTCCGCAAAGTCGCGGCCGGCGGCTTTGGCGTGGTGTATCTGGCGGTCGATGCCGAGGGCCAGCAAGTTGCGGTCAAGGAGTACCTGCCGTCATCACTGGCGACGCGTGCGGCGGGCGAGTTGCTGCCCCGGGTTCAGCCGGAAAAACTGTCCCTGTACCGACTCGGCCTGAAGAGTTTCTTTGAAGAGGGCCGCTCCCTAGCCCAGATTTCACACCCCTCGGTGGTGAGCGTGATGAACTTCTTTCGGGAGAATGAAACGGTTTACATGGTGATGAATTATCTGGAGGGCGCGTCCCTGCAGGATTTCATCATTACCGCGCGTGATCTCAAAACGGCCAAGGTGTTCAGGGAATCCACCATCCGCTCCTTGTTCGATGAAATCCTGCGGGGTTTGCGAATTGTTCATCAGCACAAGATGCTGCATCTGGACATCAAGCCGGCCAATATTTTCATCACGGATGACAACAAGTCAGTTCTGATTGACTTCGGCGCAGCGCGTGAAGTCCTGAGCAAAGAAGGTAACTTCATCCGCCCGATGTACACGCCCGGCTTTGCCGCGCCGGAAATGTACCGGCGTGACGCCTCCATGGGGCCGTGGACCGACATTTACGCCATCGGCGCCTGTATTTACGCCTGCATGCAGGGCTATCCGCCCAATGAGGCGCCGCAGCGGCTTGAAAAAGACCGGATTGCTATCGCCCTGGCGCGCTTGCGTGGCGTGTACTCGGACAATCTGATTGAGGTGGTGGAGTGGTGCATGTCGCTGGACCCCCTCTCACGACCGCAGTCGGTGTTCGCCCTGCAGAAAGAGCTGAGCCGGGAAGGCGAGCGGCGCTATACCAAGCTGAGCGTCAGCGAAAAAGTCCGTCTCCAGTTTGACACCATGGTGTCAGATACCAAAAAGAACGTCCAGAAAGCCACCGGCATGGGTGGAAAGCTCAAATGAAGTTCTCTGTTTTTCAGGTGAGTCGCAAAGGCGGACGGGAAAAAAACGAAGATCGCATGGGGTATTGCTACACCCGCGGATCGGGTATTTTCCTTTTGGCGGATGGTATGGGCGGGCACCCGCAGGGGGAGGTCGCGGCCCAGTTGGCCTTGCAGGCGATCTCAGCGATGTTTCAGAAAGAGGCCAAACCCGAGCTGACTGATGTTGGCGCATTTTTGGCTGCGGCCGTGATGGCGGCCCATCGTCAAATTCTGCGTTATTCGATTGAAAAAGGCATGCTGGACACCCCCCGAACGACCATTGTGGCGGCCGTTGTCCAGGCTGGATCGGTTACCTGGATTCATTGTGGGGACTCTCGACTCTACATGGTGCGTCAGGGCGAACTGCTGGCGCGGACCCGGGATCATTCCTTTCTGGAGCAACGCCAGGCTGCCGCAGCGGGTTTGAAATTGCCCGAGCACATCAATCGCAATATCCTGTTTACCTGCCTGGGTTCGCCGACCAAGCCGGTGTTTGACGTGACCGGACCGGTTGCGCTGCAGCAAGGCGACAAGCTGATGCTGTGCTCGGATGGCCTGTGGGGCAGTCTGGGCGATGCCGACATCACTTACCAGTTGAGCCACAAACCGGTCAGCGAAGCCGTTCCTGATCTGGTGGAACAAGCGCTTGCAAAGGCGGGTGACAGCAGTGACAACGTCACGTGCATTGCGCTGGAGTGGGAGACCCCGAACGGCTTCGAATCAACGCGGGGCAGTATTTCCACCGATACCGTCAGTGAGGATGTTTTTGCCTCTACCGTTCAAGCGGGCTGGCCTGACTCCGGGATGGACGACCTGGACGACGCCGCCATTGAGCGCTCCATCGCCGAAATCAACGAGGCGATCCGGCGTTCTGCTGCCAAGAAAACCTGATACCGTTTAACTCCTATCGAGTCGGGGGCCGCGCCTGAGAGGTGCCCGGCAAACATACTACATACCAGAAACCTAGTGGGACAGTCCCCAGCCACGCAGCGCGCGTCAAGTCTGTCCCTGACTGATCAGGAAACCATGAATGAATTTATAAGGACCGCCGCCCGTGCGGCGAATGAGCTACGGGCCGTGCGCATCACACGCGGCTACACCATCCATGCCGAAGGTTCGGTCTTGATCGAATTCGGTGACACCAAGGTCTTGTGCACGGCGTCGGTCGAGGAAAAGGTGCCGGGTCACAAAAAAGGCAGCGGTGAAGGCTGGGTGACGGCCGAATACGGCATGCTGCCGCGTGCCACGCACACCCGCAGTGATCGCGAAGCGGCGCGCGGCAAGCAAAGCGGACGTACCCAGGAAATTCAACGCCTCATCGGCCGCTCCATGCGGGCGGTGTTTGACCTCACCAAGCTGGGCGAACGCACGATCCATCTGGACTGCGATGTGCTTCAGGCCGACGGCGGCACCCGCACGGCCGCCATCACCGGTGCTTTTGTGGCCGCGCAGGATGCCGTCACCCAACTGCTGGCCCAGGGCAAGCTCCAGGAATCCCCGATTCGCGACCATGTCGCCGCCATCTCGGTCGGCATCGTGCAGGGTACACCCCTGCTGGACCTGGAATACACCGAAGACTCGGCTTGCGATACCGACATGAACGTGGTGATGACGGGGTCTGGCCATTTCGTCGAAGTGCAGGGCACCGCCGAGGGTGCGGCATTTTCACGCCAGGAGATGGATGCGCTGTTGACGCTGGCCGAAAAAGGCATCAGCGATCTGGTTGCCCTGCAAAAACATTCGCTATTAAATTAATAGCTATCTGCGCATATTAAACGAGGGCTACAGCCTTATTTCATGAAAATTGTTCTGGCCTCCAACAACCAAGGCAAATTGGCCGAGCTGCGCGCCATGTTCGCGCCCCTGGGGTTTGAGTTGATTGCGCAGGGCGATTTGGGCATCCCTGAGGCGGTGGAGCCGTTCCACACTTTTGTGGAAAACGCGCTGGTCAAGGCCCGCCACGCCGCAGAGCACAGCGGCTTGCCCGCACTGGCGGACGATGCCGGTTTGTGTGTTGATGCCTTTGGCGGCTTGCCGGGTGTCCAGACGGCGTATTACGCCACCCAGTTCGGGTATGACAAAGGCGATGACAACAACGTGCGCGCCCTGCTGGAACAAATGCGCAAGCTGGACAATCGGCGTGCCGCGCTGGTGAGTACCCTGGTGGCGGTGCGCTCGGCCCTGGACCCCGAGCCCCTGATTGCCGTCGGTCGCGTTGTCGGCGAGATCGCCCGTGAAGCTATGGGCAGCAATGGCTTCGGCTTCGACCCGGTGATGTACATCCCCGAGTTTGGCCAGACCTTTGCCGAATTGCCGGTGGACGTGAAAAATGCCAACAGCCATCGCGGCCGGGCCGCGCGGGCCATGCTGGAACTGATGCGTGAGCGCTGGCTCCAAGCTTGACACACTGACCATGATTCCTATTCTTCCCGCGACCGCCGCTGTCGAATCCGGCGTATCGGTGGCCCACGACATCCAGCATTACATGCGGCCCGGCACGTTGCAGTTGGCCGCCTTGCCGCCGCTTTCCCTTTATGTACACCTGCCCTGGTGCATTAAAAAGTGCCCTTACTGCGACTTCAACTCGCACGAAATGCGCGTGGCCGAGTTGCCCGAGCAGCGTTATCTGGATGCCTTGATGGCCGATCTGGAAGCCGCCTTGCCCTTGGTCTGGGGTCGCACAGTGCACAGCATTTTTATCGGTGGCGGCACACCCAGTCTTTTTTCGCCCGAAGCCATTGACCGCCTGCTGGGCGGCATTCGGGCCCGCTTGCGACTGGAGCCCAATTGCGAGATCACGCTGGAGGCCAATCCGGGCACGTTCGAGAAAGACCGCTTCAAGGCCTTCCGGTCGGCGGGCGTCTCCCGCCTGTCGGTCGGGGTGCAAAGCTTCAACGATGATTTCTTGAAGACCCTGGGGCGCGTGCACGACCGGGCCCAAGCGCTGGCCGCCGTGGAGGAAGCCGCCCAGGCTTTTGATACCTTCAATCTGGACATCATGTACGCGCTGCCGGGCCAGACGCTGGCCGACCTGAAGCAGGACATGGCCACCGCCCTGGCGCTGGCGCCGCCGCATATCTCGATTTACCACCTTACCATCGAGCCCAACACCTATTTCGCCAAGTACCCACCGATCATCCCCGAGGAGGACACGGCCTACGACATGCTGGATCTGATCACGGACATGACGGGGGAGGCCGGACTCTCGCGCTACGAAGTGTCGGCCTATGCCGCCCCAGGTCACCGCTGTTTTCACAACCTCAATTACTGGCAGTTTGGTGACTACCTGGGCCTGGGCGCGGGGGCCCACAGCAAGCTCAGTTTTGCCCATCGGGTGGTGCGCCAGGTGCGTTTTCGTGAACCCAAGTTGTACATGGACAAAGCGCTGGCCGGCCACTGCCTGGCGCAGGACGAGGAAGTTGGCCGGGCTGATTTGCCGTTTGAGTTCATGCTGAACGCCTTGCGTCTGAAAGACGGCTTTGCCTTGCAGCAGTTCTCGGAACGCACCGGATTGGCCATTACCGCCATTCAAAAAGGGCTGGATGAGGCCGAGCGCAAAGGCTTGATCGAACGCGACTTTGTGCGTGTCAAGCCCAGTGTGCGTGGATTTGATTTTCTGAACGACCTGCAGTCTCTATTCTTGCCGCCTCACCGCTGAAGTTTTCGGTGGTTTCGCGCCTTGGCGGGCTATAGTCCGATCCAATGACGACGGAGGTGCTGAACGATGTTCTCTGTATATGGCGTGGGCGGGCAGTTATTTCGCGGTTCGTTGGAAAAGTTGCGCCAGATTGGCGGCGTCAGTGCCGTCGCCCGAAATATCGCCATCCAGGCCGTTGGGCGCGATGGCCGGGACGGCCAATCGACGTCTGCGGGCGCTTTTGCCGGGCCCGCGCCGCAAATTCCTGGCGATGAGACTCATCGCAGTGCACTGGCGGCTTACGCCCAGAGCCAGAAGGTGATGCTTGAGCGCCAGCCGCTGACGCGCGTGGACGCCCTGATGAGCCGATCCGTGGTCACCTTGCCGGATACTTCGACTGTGCTGGAGGCCTGGCAAATTCTCGCCAGGCATGGCGTGGGTCAGGCGCCGGTGGTGAACGGGGCCGCGATGCTGGTAGGTTTGTTGTCGCGTGCTGATTTGCTGCGCTCCGATCGCCTGCCCAAGCCAGATAGCAGTGCGCTGGTATGGCGGGCGCTGCTGGCGCAAAGCGTCTCGGACGTTATGTCGACACCAGTGCCGAGCGTGGCGCCAGATACCGATATCCGGCGCGTGGCGCGCGTGTTGCTGGATACCGGTCTGCCCGGTCTGCCTGTGGTTGACGAGCAAGGCCTAGTCATCGGATTCGTGTCGCGGTCCGACATCTTGCGCGCGGTGGTAACCGATCCGCCGCTGGACCTTTGGGGTTGACTTTTGCGTTAAAGGTTGCGCTTGGGCGAATCGTCAAATAGAAAAAGTGGGAATTCAGCGGGGATGGTACTTTTGAAGTCTGCATCAGACTCCGTGCTGGGTGGCAATAAGGAGTCTTCCCACAAGGCCCAAGCGGCATCGCTGTCAGATTCGATGGCTTCTGGCACAGGTATCGGATCGTTCACCGAGTAAAGATGAATGTTTGACCGTTGAGGCTCAGCAGGCGATTTTTGAGAAACTTCCTTGGTCATGAGGCTCCCACTTGTGTTTCACACATTTCCAATGGTTTGACGCCGACCCTGCGGGATCGGGCTTCGCAGTAGTTTGTGCCGAGCCGCTCGCAAGCGCTTGATTTTTCTCAAAATAGCAGGGAAAACTAAGGGGCGATTTGCCGGCGACTGGTACTGCCGATTGGCAAGACTGGCCTTGGTGAACTTGGCCGTGTGGCCAGTGTCGCCGATGGTATTTGGCGGAAGCGGTGGAAAAAAAAACAACAAGACAACCCGGAATGACCGGGTTTTTTTACGCCTGAATGAAAAATCCTTGTGTCCAAAGGTAAGAAATGCCACAAAACATTGAATAAGCGGTGAAGTGCAGAAAGCCCAAAAAACCATGTTTACGCCAGATGATCGCGACCCAGACAATTTGAATAATGGCAAGAAGAACTAACATTTTGATACTCATGAAATCATTTTAGGCTTGAATGATTTGGCTTCGTAACGCGATAAACGGCTCGCTTGACCACGGACGGGTGAACATCTGCGATATCGGCCAGCGCGTGCAAGGTGTAATAACCAGAGGCGTACATTTTGACCAGGTCAGATTCGGTGTCTGGGCATAAGGCGCGAGGACGGCCACAATGCACGCCGCGAAGTCGAGCCGAGGCTTGACCGGCCATGGAACGCTGACGAATCAGGCTGCGTTCAAATTCGGCCACACTGCCCAAGATGTTCAGCATCAAACGGCCAGCCGGGGTAACAGTATCAATCGGCTCTGTCAGGCTTCGGAAGCCGCAGCCAATTTGCTCCAATTGCTCAATGATCAGCAACAAATCCTTGAGGCTTCGGGCCAGCCGGTCCAGCTTATAAACAATCAGGCTGTCATTGTTGGTCAGCTTTGACAGCATTTTTCGAAGCTCTGGACGCTTGCCAATGGAACTGGTTTTTTCCTGGCAAATGCGCTGGACACCGGCACGATTGAGGGCGTCAATCTGCAAAGTGGTTTCTTGTTCCGACGTGCTGACCCTGGCATATCCGTAAATCACTGTTTTACTCCCTGTTTTTTGAAGCAAAAATTTAACCCAAGTCAAGATTCTTTAAGCTCAGAATTAGGGATTACCCCCTGTTACTTTTTGACCCAATTGTCAGGATTTAAGATCTTCCGGCGACATTTCAGGACGCCAGCAGTTACCGCTTCGCTACATGGGGCCGGCCCCATACCCCCGGGGCCTCATACCGGGTTAACGCTATTCGCTTCCCGGTAATCGTGAACAGCCTTGTCTATCAGAAGGATGATTTATCGCTTGCGTAGAAGTTGGGAGATAAGCAGCTTCGATATGACCTCGACTTTGGTGACGTTCTTGAAGCGCAGGAAGGCGTCCAGCGATTCGACCAGATGGCGCGGCAGATCGACGGACAGCGTGACGGTGTCGTTCTTGGCCCGATGAGCGGCAGTCCTGGCGGCAGCATCGGCATGGATTCTTTTGCGTGGCATGTTTCAGGCTCCTTTTGAATCGTTACGGGTAACGATGCGGCCGCGAGGCATTGCGGGACATGAAGGCCAGAACCGAAACATCGACGGCTTGACGGTCTGCATCCTTGGGGATGTCAGCCATGTCCGGAGCCTTGACCAGCTCAAGCGTGTTGACCTTTTGACCTGGTGCGGCATTGCCGAGAATCTGAGCACGGCAGAAATCAGGTTCAGCAGCGATCGGAGCGCCCGCAGCATCAACGCAAGCGCATTTGACGGGGGTAGCCACACAACCGGCCATTACAGGCGCAGCAGACGGCGCAGAAGCGGACGCAACAGGCGCAACAGCAACGAGGGGGGAAAAAGGCGCTTTAGTCGTCTCGACCGTGTATTTGATGCCATCCTTGGAGTACTCCATTTTTTGCCCGGGCTTGGGCTGATCGGGCGCCGAGGCAGAGGGAGCAGGTTTGCCACTGATACGCTCAGTTAAGCGGGCTTTGAGATTCGGGACAGCGTAAGCAGTACCGGCCAGACCGGCCAAGATGAACCAGACCAACCCCGGCAATTTGCGTTTTTGCTTGGTGTGGACTTCGGCGCTTTTGTAGAGCTTGAAAACGCTTTTGTCGTAGCGCCATGGGGCCTTGGTCAAGGCGTTTTTGTACAGCAGTGATTTGCTGGCATGGTCCCATTCGTAAACAACGGCCATGCCCATATTTGCCACGCGGCGCACATGCAAATGCCGATCGACGAGGCCCAAAATGTGGCGGTCCACGTTCATGCAATTTTGCGTGATCAGGATGAAGTCAACGCCCATATGGCGGTGGGTGTCCAAGGCTTGGATATCGTCGGGGACCTTGGAGCCGTTGGGGCGTGGTGGCCAAGCCTTTTGGAATTCGTCGTAGCAGATGACGGAACCGGGTTTCGCCCAGGTGTGCCAGTCGCGCAAACCTTGGTTATCGCCAGCGTCAATCAGCTCGTGATCGAGCAACAGACCGTTGATGTTGGAATAGATGGTGCGCGGGTGAATGGTGGTCACGCCGTCCACTTCTTGGGGGACGGTGGCACCGATGTACTGTTTCAGCAAATTACCGATCGCGTAGAGCGTTTTCCCCGAGCCGGGGACGCCGGTGATTAACGTTATGCTCATATTGTGATAGCGTAGTAAATAATAACCATGCGCGTTTTGAGTAATTTTAACGACAGAAGAAACTATATAAACTGTTTATATAGTTTGATGGCGGCACGATAACGACAGATAAAAAAACAGGCGTTTTAGCCGGGGTTGACGCCAAGAATTTTGGTAGCGTTTTGCACTTGCCAGAGAAGCAATTTTGTCGTGAGAGCGCCGGTAATGATGCCAAGCGCCTGACCGCCGCCAGCGAGCAAAAAGACGTTGAACAAATCGACTGACATGCCGCCGAGGCCAGAAACGAGCGAGGTACGGAGCTGGCCTAAAAGCGCTTCCATGCCGAGGATGGAGACAACCGAAAAACCCAACGCTGTCAGAATGCGACCGATAGCGGGCGAGATCAGCGCAAATAACCAAGTGCCGAGTTTCATTCGATCTTGCCCCCGACAAAGATAATCATCATGGCCGAGAAAAAAGCCATGGCAAGAATCATCGGCTTGGCGTAAGTGGTGATGTAAGAGCAGTTTTCGGCCCAGTCCACCACGGTGATGGATTGACCGCCGACCATCATCGTTTTATTGGCAGGACAAGAGCCGCCGCCAAAACCTAAATCTTCCGCTTGAAAAGTGATGGTCTTGTCAATTTTCGGAATTTCACCGTCCGGAATATCGAATTCATCTTCGCGGCAACCGTTCCGATTCGGGTGCTCGTTGCAAGGGTCTTCCTGTTTGGTTTCCGGCTCTTTTTCGGTCGTGGTCGTGGTCGTCTCAGTCTCTGGAAGACCGGTAGCTGGATTGATTTTCGTAGTGGTGGCGGTTTCCGTTTTCTTGTCAGTACAGGTGACGTCAGCCATGACATAGACGCAGTTGTAATCGGTCTTGGTCGTGGTAGTTTTTTCCGGAGTCGTGGAGGTAGCCGGTTCCGTCTTAGTTTCAACAGGACCGATGACGGTAGACGGACCCGAGGCCACCACATTCTGTACCGCCAAATCCTTCAAGAGCTGATCCGAGTAACGCCCGGTCTGGTCAATGGTGAACAACTCTTGAAGCACTTCAGGGGACGGCTGAACCGCCTCCAAAGCGGCGAGCACATCAGGCAATTCAACAGGCTCCACACTACTTAAATCATAACCCGGCGTGGGCCGAGACACGATCGAATAAGCGTTGTCGCTCGACCCGACACCACCGGTATTTAGATCAAAGGTTTCATGAACCCAAACTTTAATAGGGTACGCCTCAAAGTCGATCCGATCCACACGAGATGAGCAATTAGAGGCGTTAGACGGACACATCCTAGGCGCCGCCCAATCAGCCACGGCCTGAGCAGCAGCAGCACTCCCCTTATACCAACCGCCAGCGGTGTCATACGGACTCCACTCAAGACACCCACTAACACACACATCGCCAAGCCTGCGCTTCTGAAAACCAGAAGGACCGCCAGTCTCCAAATCGGCACTTTCTAGCCAGTCCATGACAGCAGGAATCGCAATCGTGCCCGCCGTAATGACAGCAAAACCCATAGGACCACCAGCAGCGCCAACAAAACGACCCAAGGCCAAGCCCAAAGCTTTATTGGAGACTTTGCCAACAAGGGCAACGGGAACGACACGGCCCGCAGCACCAAGAGGCAAATTACCCGAACCACTGAGAGCAAGGCCTTTAGTCGCCAAGTCAGCGGCAATGCCAAAACGCCCAATGCGAGCACCCGTCCCAGTCAATGCATTAGCGGCGACGGGAGAACCACCCGTAAGGACTGGAGGAAATCCAACCGTGGTTTTACTGCCCGTGGACAGGGCCATGAACTTATCGAAGGCGGTGTATTGGCCGGTTGCGACCTGCGCGTTTACTTGAAAACCACATAGAGCCCCAAGAAGAAGACAGCCAAGGGAGCGTAAGTGTTGATAAGTTGATAGTGTTCGTAAGTCATGAGTCTGCATGGTGATGGTCAAAAAGTTGGATCAGTTTTTTACCGCCCCACACCACGCACAAGAACGTGATTGCAGCGAGGAAATAATCATAGGAGAGGGTGACCCCTCCGTCATGGGCGCAATCAGGCGTAGCGGGCCAAGGAGAGGCCACGGAGAGGCAGGAACCGCCATTGGTGCGCTTGCAGATATCCATGGTGGCACCGCCAAAGGCCGAGGAGGTGCATTCAGCGGTAATCAGATCGCCGCCGACGATGGCCGATGCCTGCACACCAGAACAGGCCGAGACACGGGCCATTTCCTGAGTTGGATAACAGACGTTTTGAAAAAGTGAGCCCATGATTTTTCAGAGTGATTTTCCAAAGGGCACCGAGGCCGGAACCCTTCAGGAACTAACCCTTAACAGGTTACAGCCAGCCCATTTTTTGGCCCAACTTGCGCAGACCCCAAACAGCGACCATGGAAGCGATGACCATGCCGATAGCCGACAGCAAGTCGGTACCCGCCGTGGTAATCGCAGTCGCGGCTTCAGTCGGCAAGGCAGCATTGGCAGCGCCGACGGTAGCCAGTACGCCAGCAGCCACGAGGCCGCGAATGATGTTTTTGTTCATGAGAACTCTTTCAGAAACGACGAGGAAAACGCCCCGTCCACGTATTGCCCAAAACGGGCGAATTCTTAAGCAGCGCGCAGGCCAGTACCGGGAGCGGAGGCCGCAGGTTTAACGAGTGAAGTCGGCACCACGTCAAACACCTTGGATTCACGTTTACCGAAACGCATCACATCCTCGACATGCAAATCTGCTTCGAAAGGCAAGGGCAGATGATTGATTTTTTTGATGGTGGAGACATCAACTTGATATTCAGTGCCTTGCGCACCACGGGCGTTTTGACCGTCGATCTTGCAAGCTACGAAGAGCTTGCCGATGGAGTACGGTTTAGGTGTGCCGGACTTGGTGGAAACACCTTCTGCAAAATCCAAACCAATGACGAGAACTTTCATGCTACTAACCTTTCATCGAGCTGATACCAACTGGGAACCGTAGCCGCCTTTAGCTCAATGACGCGGACACGGGGTTGAAAATTTATGACGTTTCGCCGAACACTGATGTCCAAACCAAAACGAAGCAATGCGAGGCGGTGACGCCGGAAGGTGGACACGCTCAAATGCTTGTGAAGATCATCGCCAGCAAGGTAATCACGAGCGGTACGGCGAAACTGATTGGGACAGTCTTCGAGGTCGTCATGGGTATGAGTCGCGCGACTGAGAACGGCAGCGCGTTCTGAATAAAGTTCAACGATTTTGTGCATATCAAAACCTCCTAAATAGTTGCAGCCCATTGATATCAACTGGGTGGCTTTCGCCGTTACTTCAAAGCGCACGAGGCCCACGTTTTCGCAATGACGGACAAGGCGAGCCAGATCGGTATCTAGGCTTTCGTCGTCATTGAAAAGCAAGTCGCCGGGGGCCGCGTGCTTACGCAATTCGGCAGACTTGATGTAAATTTTTGAGTAGAGGCGACGGGAGCCGCGCCCCCAATCGACGGTTTCACCATCCACGCGAGTACCGACTTTCAGGCGGGCGTTACCCTGTTGCGTTGCCAGCCATTCGAGGTAAGCGCGGGCGTTCGACAGCGAGCCAGTTTCATAGTTCCCGGTCAAGTCAATACGGCTGATAGTGGCGCCGGTCCAAGCTGGTGACACGGTGCAGGCACCATCTGAATGACGAACCGTGCGGTACATCTTTTTGCCAGCCGAGAACGGCGGCAAGCCGAAGCGGGCGAGGACGTGGTTTACCCGGCGCAGGCAGTCAGCAAACGAGAAGCCGAACAAATTATTTGTACGACCGAACCGGGACACGTTGCCGGAAAAAAGGACCGTATGGCCATCACAGCGAAGTTGAATCGACGTATCAAACGAGCCTTCGATCTGTGATGCGCGTTGGGTCTGCCATTCAATTTCGCCGTGGGCATCGATGCCGCAGACCACGCCCGCATTGATGACAGGCAGTTCAAATTCATGGGACTGGCGCATGGTGAGCCAATCGACGAAAAACGGTTCCGTGGGATCATCACGGCGATTCAAGTCGGCAAACTGGGCCGGGACGTAGACCGGCTGCTTCGCGGGGTCCAGAGGGCAAGGGCAAGCGACGTTTGCAACGGATTTAAGCACCGGCAAAGGCTGATTCTTGGCTTTCTTGATGCTTTTCAACTGGGTCACTGAAAGTAAGGGTTTACCCGCGCTTTTAAGTGATTTTTGTTCACCGGTGAACATTTGGTGAGGTGTTACTTGCATCTCACCCTCGAATCCCAGTTTCCGCCGCCGCTTGGGCGGGGGACACGTGCGGCGCAAGCTTCGCCCGGTCCACGCCTGCGGCGGTGGGTGCACAAGAACAATCGGCCTGCCCGCATTCGCGTACACGGCGAACCGGGACGGTAAAGCGAGCAACTTCGGGACAAGTGGATTCAACCGTCCAGCAATCCAGCCCGTCGGGCGTGGTCCAGGGGGCCGCAATGCGGGCGCAGTAGGTCACGCCGCGTTTTTGGACCTGTACCCTCAAGCCGACCGCTGAAAGGCCGCTACGGGCCGATTCAGAGCACCTACGGCTATGCATGGCGTGGGTGTAGGGCTCGTTCATGCCGACTCAGCGACCAAAAACAGCAGAAGGCCGTAATCGGTGGCCTCTCTGACGATCTCGCGCAAACTGTCGCGAAGCGCTGTATCGCAGTCAACCCAAGCCTCAGTACTCAAATCGCCAGCGGACTGAAGCCACAAAACCTCATTGATGGACCGACGAAGCCGACAAAACTTCTTTACCCACAGGTGACGGTTTTCGTAAAAAGGCGCGTACATGGGGTGGCGACGAATGCCCCCCGCCTGCCCTGAATCCACCAGAGCCGCCAAGCCTTGAATGGATTCAGTTTTTGCGGCAGGCGGAGAGCAAAAATCGGAAAGTGACATGCCCGAGGCGGGCGATGCAGTTATGAGTTTAATCATGGCGGCTCTTGGTTACTTTTGATTACAAAGCGTAATCAAGACCGGAAGCTACCATGATTACTGACGGTAATCAATGAAAAGATTACAGTCTGACATCACGAAAGGCGCAAAAATGAACACAACGATGGAACTTTTCCAGCAGGCGTTGACGGTGGAACCATCTGCAAAAGCTTGGTGCGACGAGCTAGGCGTATCAAGAAACACGCTTGCGGTAGCAAAGATCAGAGGACGGCTAAGCCCTGCGCTTGCTGGAGGTATTGCTATGAAATTAGGAGAGAGTCCAGAGCACTGGATTGCGGTCGCGGCACTGGAAGCAGAGCCGGAAAGTACGCTATTGCAGCGACTTCGAAAAAGTCAAGCCAGTTGGCGGAAGCGGTGAGATTCGAACTCACGAAACCTTTCGGTTTGCCGGTTTTCAAGACCGGTGCAATCGACCACTCTGCCACGCTTCCAAGCCGCGTATTCTAACTGGCTTGCAGCATGCCTTTGGTTTCGATGAAAGAAATCACGTCGCTCAGACCGGCCTGGGTCTTTAAATTGGTCATGACAAAGGGCTTGAGGCCTTTGGCCGTGGTGCGCATGCGGGTGGTGTCCGCCGCCATCACGTTCAGGTCGGCGCCCACGTAGGGCGCGAGGTCGGTCTTGTTGATCACGAACAGATCACTCTTGGTGATGCCGGGGCCGCCTTTGCGCGGGATCTTCTCGCCAGCGGCGACGTCGATCACGTAGATCGTCAAGTCGCTCAGTTCGGGGCTGAAGGTGGCGGCCAGGTTGTCGCCGCCGCTCTCGATGAACACGATGTCGGCGTCGGGAAAGTCCACCAGCATGCGGTCGATGGCCTCCAGGTTGATCGAGGCATCCTCGCGGATGGCGGTGTGCGGGCAGCCGCCGGTCTCGACCCCCATGATGCGTTCAGCGGCCAGCGCGCCGCTCTCGGTCAGCAAGCGCTGGTCTTCCTTGGTGTAGATATCGTTGGTGATGGCGACCAGGTCGTATTGGTCGCGCATGCCTTTGCAGAGCATTTCCAGCAAGGTGGTTTTGCCAGAGCCGACCGGGCCGCCGATGCCGACACGCAGGGGCGGCAGGTTCTTGGTGCGATGAGCGATGTGGTGCAGTGCGGACATGGGCGCGGCTTTCAGGATCTAAAGAGGCGGGAATATTGAACTTCATGCTGGGCACTGAGGATGGCCAGCATGGGGGAAAAGGCTTGGCGTTCGCTGTTCTCCAGCGACAGCGCATGGTCGACAGCGGCCGGAATTTCGGCCACCAAGGCGGACAAAATGCGTTGCCCGGCACTTTGGCCCAGCGGCACGGACTTGATGGCGGCCTGCACCATGTTCTCGGCCCAACCGAAGGCATAGGTCAGCAGGCAATCGCGCACCGGGGCTTGGGTGGCGGAAGCTGCCAGCGCAAAAGCCAGGGGGTAGGTCGGCTGCAGGGCGGCCAGCGTGTCGATTTGTTCGGCGCGGGCAGTGGTGTGGTTGCGCAGCCATTCGAGCAGGGAGCGACCCATTTGCTCGGCTTGCGCACGCAGTTCGCTGCTCTCGCGGGTGTGCAGCACCCAGGCGTTGAGTTCGGCAACGTGGGCGTGGTCTGCGTGCTGCCAGGCGCGCACCGCCTGCGCGACCACGGCCAGGTCGCCACGCGCCAGGCTCAGATGAAGCTGCTCCAGCAGCCACTCAGATGCTCCTGATTCTGTAGCTACTTGCGCACTGTCCACGGCCGCTTCAAGGCATTCTGAATAAGAAAATCCGCCAATCGGCAGGGCCGGCGAAGCCAGCCACATCAGTTGTATCAAGCTGGCATCGGTGCGCTGCATCAGTGCTTGTGACCGTGGTTGCAGCCCGGTCCGTGGACGTGGGGCGTTGTCGCCGCGGCAATCGGAATGTTGACGGGCTTGGGTTTCGCCGCCGCATGGGCATGCGCGTGCCCGTGATCAGCGTCGTGCGTGTGGGCGGCGGGGGCGTGCGCATTGCCGTGGCTGTGACCGCTGCTTGAATAGGCGCCGCCCTCCGGCTCAAACGCCTCGATCGCCTCGCGCACAGTCAAATGCATGGCGCGCAGCATGTCGGCCAGCACATGATCGGGTTCGATTTTCAGGTGGTCGGGTTTGAGTTCGATGGGGACGTGGCGGTTGCCCAGGTGGTAGGCGGCGCGCGTCAGGTCGAACGGGCTGCCGTGCTCGGCGCAGGCGGTGATCACCAGCACCGGCTGCGGAGCGGCAATCACCCGGATCAGCGAGCCGTCTTCGGCCACCAGCACATCGCCACCGCGTACCAAAGTGCCGCGCGGCAGGAACACGCCCAAGGCGCGATTCTGTGAATCGGTCGCGTCAAAGCGGCTTTTCTGGCGCACGTCCCAGTCGAGCTCGACGGTGGCGGCGCGTTTGATCAGCACCGGGGCGAGGCCGGCGCCTTGCGGCATGAGTTTGGAGATTTGGAGCATCAGAATAAGAAATAGCGTTGCGACATGGGCAAGCTTAGCGCCGGATCGCAGGTCAGCAACTGGCCATCGGCGCGCACGGTGTAGGTCTGCGCGTCAATCTCCATCTTCGGCAGGTAGCTGTTGTGCACCATGTGTTGCTTGCGCACGCCGCGGATGTTCTTCACAGCGCTCAACGTCTTGGCCAGTCCGAAACGTTCCTTGATACCGGCGTTGAGCCCGGCCTGCGATACAAAGGTCAGCGAGCCGCGCGTCAGCGCGCCGCCATAGGCGCCAAACATCGGCCGGTAGTGCACCGGCTGCGGCGTCGGGATGCTGGCGTTGGGGTCGCCCATGGCGGCCATGGCGATGAAGCCGCCTTTCAGAATCAGCGCGGGTTTGACGCCGAAGAAGGCCGGCTTCCACACCACCAGATCGGCCCATTTGCCGACCTCGATGCTGCCCACCTCGTGGCTGATGCCGTGAGCAATGGCCGGGTTGATGGTGTATTTGGCGACATAGCGTTTGGCGCGAAAGTTGTCGTTGCGCTCGCTGTCTTCGGGAAGTTTGCCGCGCTGCCCCTTCATCTTGTGCGCCGTCTGCCAGGTGCGCAGAATCACTTCGCCCACGCGGCCCATGGCCTGGCTGTCGCTGCTCATCATGCTGATGGCGCCCAGGTCGTGCAGCACGTCTTCGGCGGCAATGGTTTCCTTGCGGATGCGGCTCTCGGCAAAGGCCAGGTCTTCGGCGATGGAGGCGTCCAGGTGGTGGCAGACCATCAGCATGTCGACGTGCTCGTCCAGCGTGTTGCGCGTGTAAGGCATGGTCGGGTTGGTGGAGGAGGGCAGGAAGTTGGCCTCGCCCACCACGCGAAGGATGTCAGGCGCATGGCCGCCGCCCGCGCCTTCGGTGTGAAAAGCGCAGAGCGTACGGCCCTTGGTTGCGGCAATGGTGTTCTCGACAAAGCCGCTCTCGTTGAGCGTGTCGGAGTGAATCGCCACCTGCACGTCGGTCTCTTCCGCCACGTCCAGGCAGTTGCTGATGGCCGCCGGTGTCGTGCCCCAGTCTTCGTGCAGCTTCAGGCCGATGACCCCGGCGTTGACCTGCTCATGCAGCGCGGCCGGCAGGCTGGCGTTGCCCTTGCCCAGAAAGCCCAGGTTCATCGGGAAGGCGTCGGCCGCCTGCAGCATGCGTTCGATGTTCCACGGCCCCGGCGTGCAGGTGGTGGCAAAAGTGCCGGTGGCGGGGCCGGTGCCGCCGCCGAGCATGGTGGTCACGCCACTGGCCAGCGCCTCTTCAATCTGCTGCGGGCAGATGAAATGAATATGCGAATCGATGCCGCCGGCCGTGACGATATTGCCTTCGCAGCTGATGACCTCGGTGCCGGGGCCGATGATGATGTCCACACCGGGCTGCACGTCCGGATTGCCGGCCTTGCCGACGGCGACAATACGCCCGCCTTTGAGGCCGATGTCGGCCTTGACGATGCCCCAGTGGTCCAGGATCAGCGCGTTGGTCATGACGCAGTCGACGGCGCCTTCGGCGCGGGTGCGCTGCGATTGCGCCATGCCGTCGCGTATCGTTTTGCCGCCGCCGAACTTGACCTCTTCGCCGTAGCCACCGGCGCCCAGCGTGAGGTCCTGTTCGACTTCAATCAGCAGATCGGTGTCGGCCAGGCGTACCCGGTCGCCCACGGTGGGACCAAAAATCTCGGCGTACGCGCGTCGTCCTATCGTTGCCATTACGGAGCTCCCTTGATGCTGGCGTCCACTGCACCGTTCGTCAAACCGCGAAAACCAAACACCACGCGAGCGCCCGCGTAGTCCACCAATTCCACCGTGCGTTGCTGCCCCGGCTCGAAGCGCACGGCCGCGCCGGAGGCAATGTTCAGGCGCATGCCTTGGGCGGCGGCGCGGTCGAAACCCAGCGCGCCATTGGTCTCGGCAAAGTGGTAGTGCGAACCGACCTGGATCGGTCGGTCCGCCGTGTTTTGCACCACCAGTGTCAGGGTGCGCCGTCCCGGGTTGAGCACATGATCGGGGCCGTCGGTGATGATTTCGCCGGGTGTCATGGTGTGTCCTGGTTAAACCATTTGCAGCAGCAAGACGCTGCCGAACACGGTGACTGCCACACCGGCCATCCGCGAAGCCCAGTGGCCGCGGCGGCGCAGGGCCAGACCCAAACCCAGACCTGTTGCGTGCAGTGCCACGGTGGTGGCCAACATGCCCAGCAGCGGCGCCCAGATGTGCGGCGCACCGGCCAGTTCGGTGCCGTGCGCCACGCCGTGAAAGATCGCAAACACACCCACCAAGGCCGCGGCCAACAGGGCGGGCAGGCGGGCACGCAAGGCCACCAGCAGGCCCAGTACCAGCAGAGAGGCCGCAATCATCGGCTCCACCGCCGGCAGTTCAATCCCGGCCGGGCCGAGGCTGGCGCCGAGCAGCAGTATGGCGGCGAAAGCCAGCGGTGTGGTCCACAGGCGGCGTGCCGTGAGGGCGCTCCAGAACCCCACGGCCAGCATGGCGGCCAGGTGGTCCAGTCCGGTCAAGGGGTGCAGCAGACCGTCCAGGAAGCCAATCTCTGAGTGAACGCCAACATCAGTGCCAATATGGGCGCTAGCCCCCGTGGATATTGCGCAAGCAGCTATGAAAATAAGAGTGGTGAATAACCTGGAATTCATGGTGGCGGTCTCCTTTAAATGACGGTATGGAAATGCACTCAAACAATCGGCTGGTGCACGGTGACCAGCTTGGTGCCATCGGGGAACGTGGCTTCCACCTGAATGTCGGGAATCATCTCGGCGATGCCGTCCATCACGTCGGCGCGCGTCAGGATGGTGCGGCCCTCGCTCATCAGCTGCGCCACGGTTTTGCCGTCGCGTGCGCCTTCCATCACGGCGGCGCTGATCAGGGCCAGTGCTTCGGGGTAGTTGAGCTTGAGGCCGCGCGCCTTGCGGCGCTCGGCCAGCAATCCGGCGGTAAAAATCAGCAGCTTGTCTTTTTCTCTGGGGGTCAATTCCATGGGTCTTCTCCGGGGCGGGCTGCAGGCAATACGGGATGTCGGTCAGCAATATTAGTGCCATAACTGTCTGTCGGGTCCGGCATCGGCGGCACGCCGCACGGGATGGCACAGAACCTGCACTTGCCATCTGCGCGTATCTGTACTTTCCAACTGCCCAGCCTCCATCCCTATCTTCATCCATGGACGCCCTGGTCACGCCCCTGATTCCGCCTGTTGCCGACGTGCCGGTCCAGCGCATCACCCTGGTCCGGCGCGACTACAACGCCTGGGTGGCCAGCGAAACCCTGGAAGACTACGCGCTGCGCTTCACGCCGCAGCGCTTTCGCAAATGGTCGGAATGGCGCGTGGCCAACACCGCTTTTGGCGCGGCCTCGTTCCTGATTCTGGAGGCCGTGGGCGCGACGCTGCTGGTGCAATACGGTTTCACCAATGCCTTCTGGGCCATTCTGGCGACCGGCCTCATCATCTTTCTGGCCGGCCTGCCGATCAGCATTTACGCCGCCCGCTATGGCGTGGACATGGACCTGCTCACGCGCGGCGCCGGTTTCGGCTACATCGGCTCCACCCTGACCTCGCTTATCTACGCCTCGTTCACCTTCATCTTCTTTGCGCTGGAGGCGGCCGTCATGGCCTATGCGCTGGAGCTGGCCTTGGGCATTCCGCCCAGCTGGGGCTACCTGATTTGCGCGCTGGTGGTGATTCCGCTGGTGACGCATGGCGTCTCCACCATCAGCCGCCTGCAAGTCTGGACCCAGCCCTTGTGGCTGGTGATGCTGGTGGTGCCCTTTGCGTTTGTGCTGATGCGCGATCCCGGTGCTTTCTCGGGCGTGGTGCACTACATCGGGGAGAAGGGCGTCAACGCTGGCTTTAGCCTGCCCCTGTTTGGTGCGGCGCTGACGGTCGGCGTTGCCCTGATGACGCAAATGGGCGAGCAGGCTGACTACCTGCGCTTCATGCCCGCCAAAACACCCGCCAACCGCAAACGCTGGTGGCTGAGCGTGCTGGTCGGCGGGCCGGGCTGGGTGGGCCTGGGTGTGCTCAAGATGCTGGGCGGCGCCTTGCTGGCCTACCTGGCCATCAGCCACTCGGTGCCGGCGGACCGGGCGGTGGACCCGAACCAGATGTACCTGGCGGCCTACGAATATGTGTTTCCGAATTACGGCTGGGCCGTGGCCGCGACGGCGCTGTTCGTGGTCATCTCGCAGCTCAAGATCAACGTCACCAACGCCTACGCCGGCTCTCTCGCCTGGTCCAACTTCTTCTCGCGCCTCACGCACAGCCACCCGGGCCGGGTGGTGTGGGTGGTGTTCAACACGCTCATTGCCTTCATGCTGATGGAGATGAATGTGTTTCAGGCGCTGGGCGATGTGCTGGGCCTGTATTCCAACATCGCCATCGCGTGGATGATGGCGGTGGTGGCCGATCTGGTCATCAACAAGCCGCTGGGCCTGTCGCCGCCGGGCATTGAGTTCAAGCGCGCGCACCTATACGACATCAACCCCGTGGGCGTCGGCGCCATGGCGCTGGCTTCTCTCTTGTCGGTCACGGCGCACCTGGGCGTGTTTGGACCGATGGCGCAGGCCTTCTCGGCGCTGATTGCGCTGGGCACGGCTTTTGTCACCGCGCCGCTGATCGCCTGGGCGACCCGAGGCAAATACTACATTGCACGACGGAGTGAAGGGCCGGCGGTCGAGGACCCAACCGGTGCTGTGCGAGCGTGCGCGGGCCGAGGTGGCGAGGCGGTGGGTGAGGGCACTTACCAGCGCTACCAGCTCCAGCGCTGCGTGATCTGCGAGCGCGAGTACGAAGGGCCGGACATGGCGCATTGCCCGGCCTACCAGGGCGCCATCTGCTCGCTGTGCTGCACGCTGGATGCGCGCTGCGGCGACCTGTGCAAACCCCACGCTTCGCTGTCGCACCAATGGTCCGCCACCTTGCGCTGGCTGCTGCCGCGCGCCAGCTGGCCGTACCTGGATACCGGCCTGGGCTACTTCCTGCTGCTGATGCTGGTGATCGTGCCGCTGCTGGCCAGTGTGTTCGGCCTGCTCTACCACCAGGAACTGCGCGCCCTGGCGCAGGCCGTGACCGACATCGACCTGTCGCAGGCGCCGCACGCGGCCCTGCGCTCGGGTTTTCTGAAAGCCTATATGGCGCTGCTGCTGCTGGCCGGGCTGGTGGCCTGGTGGGTGGTGCTGGCGCACAAAAGCCGCCAGGTGGCGCAGGAAGAATCGAATCGCCAGACCCACCTGCTGATGCTGGAGATCGAGTCGCACCGCCAGACCGACGAGGCCCTGCAAACCGCGAAGCGCGTGGCGGAGCAGGCGCGCCATGCCGCCGACCAGGCCAACCAGGCCAAGAGCCGCTACATCAGCGCCATCAGCCACGAGCTGCGCACGCCGCTCAACAGCATCCTGGGCTATGCGCAGCTGATGGGCGAAGACGCGTCCATTCCGGCGCACCGCCAGCAGGCCGTCAGCGTCATCAAGCGCGGCGGCGAGCACCTGCTCTCGCTGATCGAGGGCACGCTGGACATCGCGCATATCGAGAGCGGCAAGCTCACGCTCAACGTCAAACCCATGCACTTTGCCTCCTTTGTGCAAGAGATCGCCAGCCTGTTCGAGCTCGAAGCGCAGGGCAAGGGCCTGCGCTTTCAGTTTGAGGCGGAAGGCGCGCTGCCCGCCGTCGTGCGGGCCGACGAAAAGCGGGTGCGCCAGATCTTGATCAACCTGCTGGGCAACGCCATCAAGTTCACGACGCGCGGGCAGGTCACGTTTCGGCTTCGCTATGCGCGCGAGATGGCGGTGATCGACATTGAAGACACCGGGCCCGGCCTCTCAACGCAGGAACACGAGCGAATCTTTGAGCCCTTCACCCGCGCCAATACGCCCGGCGCCACCGCGCCCGGGGCCGGCTTGGGGCTGACCATCGCCAAGATGCTGACCGACCTGATGGGCGGCCAACTCAGCGTGACCAGCACGCCGGGCGTGGGCTCGATATTCAAGGTCAAACTGTTCTTGCCGGAAGTGCGCGTGACGGCGGGTGCCGTCGGAGCCTTGTCCCTGTCCGGCTCACCGGCCGACATGCCCAGGCCCTTGGCGAACAAACCGCGCCACGGCTATGCCGGGCCGCGTCGGCGCGTGCTGGTGGTGGACAACGAGGAGGCCGATCGCGAGCTGCTTCTTCATTTGCTGCAGCCGCTCGGTTTTGAGCTGCGCACCGCCGCCAGCGGCCACGACTGCCTGGACCTGCTGGCCGCCGGTTACCAGCCCGACGTCATCTTCATGGACCTGGCCATGCCCGGCATTGACGGCTGGGAGACCATTCGCCGCCTGCGTGCGCTGGGTCAGGGCAGCGCCCTGGCGCAGGCGCGCATTGCCATCGTCTCGGCCAATGCCTTTGACAAGGGCTTGGACAACGACGCGGGCATTCCTGCTGAGGACTTCATCCTCAAGCCGGTGCGCCACTCCGAACTGCTGGACTGGCTGGCGCTACGCCTGGCCCTCACCTGGCTGGAGGCGCCGGCACCGGCGGCCGAAGCCAGCACGTCGGCACTGCTTATCGCGGCCCCGCGAGAGGCCCTGATTTACCCCGCACCTGCGCAGCTGGAGGCGTTGCGCGAAGTGGTAAGCCTGGGCTACTACCGCGGCATCATGAACAAGCTCGACGAGATCGAAGCCAGCGAAGCGTCATGTGCCGCCTTTGTGGCTGACATGCGCGCGCTGGCCAGGCAGTTCCAGTTTGAGCTCATGGGTCAGCAATTGAGTCAAGCTCCTTATGCGCACTTCCCTGAATTTGTCATTGCGAGCGCTGCGCTCGCAATGACGAACCCTGACGAGCAAAGAAATGTCCAAGCCATCCCTAGACCAAACCCTTGACCGCGCCAACAGCGACCTTGTGCTGATCGTGGACGACGTGCCCGACAACCTCTCGGTGCTGCATGACGCGCTTGATGAATCCGGCTACACCGTGCTGGTCGCCACGAATGGCGAGGCGGCCCTGCAGCGCGCCGCCCAAGCCTTGCCCGACATCATTCTGCTGGACGCCATGATGCCCGGCATGGACGGCTTTGAAGTGGCGCGGCGCCTGAAAGCCGCGCCGCAAACTGCGCATATTCCCCTCATCTTCATGACCGGCCTGACCGAGACCGAGTACCTGGTTGCGGCGCTGGAGGCCGGCGGGGTCGACTACGTCACCAAGCCGATCAAACCCAAGGAAGTGCTGGCCCGCATGCAGGTGCATCTGCAGGGCGCGCGCGAACGGCGCCAGGCCCGCAATGCGCTCGATGCCTTTGGCTACGCCAGCATCACCGTGCGCGTGAGCGATGGCAAGCTCATGTGGCAAACCCCGCTGGCGCGCGAACTGCTGCTGCGCTACTACGGCACCGAGGCGCCGAAAACGCCCGAGCCGGTATGCCAGTGGTTGCGCCGTCATGTGACGGAGGCGGTGGCGCTGGTCGAGCCGCCACGCCTGAGCATCGAGCTCGGTCCCAAGCGCCTGACCTTTCGCCTGCACCAGCAAATTGGCGACTCCGAGGGCGGCGGCGACTGGCTCATCATCATGCAGGAGGTGTCGGACGAGAGCGTGATCGAAGCCATCGCCCTGAGCTTCAAGCTCACCCCGCGCGAAGCCGAGGTGCTGTACTGGGTGGTCAAAGGCAAGATCAACCGCGACATTGGCGATATTGTGGGTTCCAGCCCCATGACCGTGAAGAAACACCTGGAGCGCGTGTTTGCCAAGCTGGGCGTGGAGACGCGCACGGCGGCCGCCGGCATGGCCATGAGCCGGATCCGCCAGCTGCATCCGCAGTTTGAGGGTAATTTATAGGTTTTAGGCCTCTAGCCCTCGTGGAATAAGCGCAGATAGCTATTTATTTTGTAGCGGTTCACTGTTGTTCCGGGGATGTTCTACTTGCAGGGGCGACGCCATGCACCTATGGTTTTCCCCAGTAAGAAACCCCCTGAGCGCTCTGCCTTGGTACGGTGTAATAAGGCAATGAGCAAAGCATCGATACGAAGCCATCTCCTGCTACTGGTCCTGGCGGTATCGGTCCCGCTCGTGGCGATCGTTGGACTGGGGATTTACGCCGACACGCAGCAAACCATCCATCAGACCAAGACTTCGCTGCGCATGCTGGCGAGCACGATGGTCAGCAACACGGGCAGCCAGATCGCCAATGCCCGCCAGATCATGGAACGACTGGCGCTGCGTCCACTGATCAGGCAGGTCGACCCCAAGAATTGTGATACTGCACTGAAGGACCTCCTCAGCGTGAACCCAGGTTATACCAATGTCGGGTATTCGGATATGGCCGGTGTGGTGGTCTGCTCGGCGGTGCCACAACCGGGTGGCATGCTGGTCAATTACGGGTCAACGCCGTCGTTCCAGACCTTCCTCACGTTGCGGAATTTCAGCGTTGGGCAGCCGTTTTTCGGCTCGATCACCGGCAAGTGGATAGCCATTCTGAGAGAGCCGATCTGGAATGAGCGTCGGGAAATGGTCGGCGGGATCCATTTCCCCGTCGACCTGGCGGCTTTGGACCCCCATATCCCCGCCCAGTTCTTGCCAGCCGATGTCCGTTACGGCTTCTTCAGTGCAGATGGGAGTGTGATCTGGCGCAACTCCGACCCGGAGCGCACGATTGGCACCCGACCCAATTCGGATGTGGCGCGCAGGATTGTCGAGGTGCGGGATGGCGAATTCGAGAGCCAGGGGGTGGACGGCGTGAGGCGTTTCTATTCCGTGGTGTCGATGCCGGAGACCGGATGGCTTGCCTTTGTGGGCGTCCCGGCGTCAACGGTCTTCGCCGAGGCGAGTCGGCGTGCATTCATCGCCTCGGTCGTCGCGCTGGCCACGATCATGTCCATGCTTCTTCTGGCGCTTGCCATCGCGCGACGGATCGCCAGACCGGTGGCGGAACTGGAACGCGCCGCGCGCGCCGTCCACGGTGGCGACCTCGGCGTCAGGGCGCCGGTGGACGGGCCACGCGACATCGCCGCGGTGGCCCAGGAATTCAATGCCATGATCGAAGCGCAGCAGCACACCGACGCGAAACTCCGCATTGCCGCCACGGCGTTCGAGTCGCGCGAAGGCATGATCGTCACCGATGCCAGTCATGTGATTCTGCAGGTCAACCGCGCCTTTACCGACATCACCGGCTACACCAGCGAAGAGGTCACGGGTCAGACGCTGCGCCTGCTGAAGTCGGGTCGCCACAACGCGGCTTTTTTTGCCGGCATGTGGGAGAGTATTCAGCGCACGGGGAGTTGGGAAGGTGAAATCTGGGACCGGCGCAAGAATGGCGAAGTCTTTCCCAGCTGGGTGACCATCACCGCGGTGAAGTCGGACGACGGCGTCGTGACCCACTACGTGGGCACACACGCCGACATCACGGCGCGCAAGGCGGCCGAAGAAGAGATCCTGCAACTGGCCTTCTACGACCAGCTGACCGGGCTGCCGAACCGGCGCTTGCTGCTGGACCGCTTGCAGCAGGCGCTGGCGTCCAGCGCGCGCAGCGCGCACTACGGGGCGCTGCTCTTCATCGACCTGGACCACTTCAAGACACTGAACGACACCTTGGGCCATGACGCCGGCGACCTGCTGCTGGAACTGGCCGGGCAGCGGTTGGGCGCCTGTGTGTGCGAAGGCGATACCGTGGCGCGTCTGGGTGCCGACGAGTTTGTCGTGATGCTCGAAGGTCTGAGCGAACATCCTGATGAAGCCGCGACGCGGGCCGAAGCCCTGGGTGAGAAGATTCACGCCACGCTGAACCAGGCCTACCGGCTTGGCGCCAACGCGTACCACTGCACTGCCAGCATCGGTGT
Organism: Rhodoferax ferrireducens; assembly: GCF_003347515.1. Taxonomy (GTDB): domain Bacteria; phylum Pseudomonadota; class Gammaproteobacteria; order Burkholderiales; family Burkholderiaceae_C; genus Rhodoferax. The sequence continues at coordinate 33,723 of NZ_QEII01000324.1, forward strand.
CACACTCCTGAATGGCCACCAGACACCGGTCGAGGAACTGTTGAAACAGGCCGATCTGGCCATGTACCAGTCCAAGACGGCGGGCCGCAATACCTTGCGGTTTTTCGATCCCCAGATGCAGGCCATCGTGATCGACCGTGCGGCGCTGGAGGTCGATCTGCGCGAGGCGGTTCGGCTGGAGCAGTTCGTCCTGCACTACCAGGCGCAGGTCGTGGGTGGCGGCCGCCTGACGGGTGCCGAGGCGCTGGTGCGCTGGCAGCATCCACGGCGCGGCCTGGTGCCGCCCGCCGAGTTCATTCCACTGGCCGAGGACACCGGCTTGATCCTGCCGCTAGGCCGGTGGGTCATGGAAACCGCCTGTGCCCAGTTGGCGAAATGGGCCACTCAGTCAGACACCGCCCATCTCTCTTTGGCCGTGAACGTCAGCGCCAAGCAGTTGCACCAGTGCGACTTTGTGGACCAGGTACTGGCGATCCTCACCAGTACCGGTGCAAATCCGAGGAAGCTCAAGCTGGAACTGACCGAGAGCTTGCTGGTGTCCCAGGTGGAAAACACCATCGCCAAGATGGCGGCACTGAAAGTGCACGGTGTGGGCTTTTCACTGGATGATTTTGGCACCGGCTACTCCTCGCTGTCCTACCTGAAACGGCTGCCGCTGGACCAGCTGAAAATCGACCAGGGTTTTGTCCGGGACATCCTGATCGACCCCAACGATGCCGCGATTGCCAAGATGGTGGTGGCCCTGGCGGAAAGTCTGGGCTTGACGGTCATCGCCGAGGGCGTAGAAATCGAGGCCCAGCGGGACTTTCTGGCCCACCTGGGTTGTCATGCCTACCAGGGCTATCTGTTCAGCCGTCCGCTGCCGCTGGCTGAGTTCGAGGCGTTTGCGCAGCGGGCCTGCTGAAGCCCCCGGGAGGAATCAAGCGTTCAGTCGCCACCCTTGCCACCCCGTCCATAAAGCCGCCACGATCAATAACGCGCCCACGGCCCGGCCGATTTGAATCTGGCTGCGCGGGTTGTTGCGCAGCCAGTCCTGCAGGCCCCCGGCACCCCACGCCATGGCGCCGTAGACGCCGGTCTGCGTCGACGCGATGATCAGTGCCATCATCACCGCCTGCAGTCCCAGCGTCCCGTATTCTGTTCGCATGAACTGCGGAAAAATCGCCAGCATGAACACGTAAGCCTTCGGGTTCATCAGGCAGGTCAGTGTGCCGCGCCAGAAAGTCTGGGCGATGGTGAGGCGAGGCCCCTGGCTCACCTCACCCAGCGCGGCGGCGCCGCGCCACAAGGACCACCCGATCCAGGCGATGTAGAGGGCGCCGGCCAGCAGCATGGCGTTGAACGCCACGGGATACAGCCGCAGCACGATGCCGATGCCCAGCGTTGCCATGAGCACATGCACAACACCCCCCGCGACCACGCCCGCAACCGCCGCCAGGCCTGCCCTGCGTCCGCCGGTCAAGGCGCTGGCCACGACAAAAGCCATGTCGAGGCCCGGCAGCACGATCACCCCCAGCACCATCAGGCCGAACAGCCAAAGATGGCTGGTCTGAACCATTGTCAAGATTTCCATGATTTCATCCTTTCATCTCCCCGGTGGGAAGTCTGAAGAGAAATATAAAGTGGCATCCGGACAGTTTCCGCCCTAATAACTTTCACCGCGTTTTAAACTGGCGACATGACCTCTCCCACTACCCGCGTGCTCGCCGTGCTGGAGCTGCTGCAAAGCCATGACGCGCTCAGTGGTAACGCGTTGGCGCAACGGCTGGAAGTGGATGGGCGGACACTGCGGCGCTACATCAGCAAACTTCAGGAACTCGGCATTCCGGTAGTCTCTGAGCGGGGGCGCTATGGCGCTTACCGGCTGACGCCAGGCTCCAAACTGCCACCGATGATGTTCACCGACACGGAGGCCGTGGCGCTGTCGGTGGGTCTGCTGTTTGCGAAGCAGTTGGGTCTGGCCGCCACGGGCAGCGGCGCCCAGAGCGCGCAGGCCAAGCTGGAGCGGGTGATGCCCAAAGGACTGGGCGCCAAGTTGCGCGCGCTCGGTGAAACCGTGAAGCTGGACCTGTCGCACGCGGGCGCGGCCATCCCCAGCGAGGCACTGCTGGACATGAGCGCGGCGGCCCATGGGCGGCAGCGCGTCAGATTGCAGTACGGCTCGGCCCGGGACGAGATGACCGAGCGGGAGTTTGACTGCTACGGCCTGGCCTGGCGTGGCGGGAGCTGGTACGGCGTGGGCTATTGCCATCTCCGTCATGACTTGCGTTCGTTCCGTCTTGACCGCATCAAGTCGATTGCGCCGCTCAAGACGATTTTTGCACCACCGGAAGATTTCGACGCGGTTCGTCACCTCGCCCTGGGGCTCGCCAGTCTGCCCAGGGCACACGCCATTTCCGTTCGCCTCAAGACCGACATGGCGACGGCGCGCGCCGAGCTGTTTGAGGCGATCGGCCTGTTTCACCCGGCTGGTGACGAGGTCATTCTGTACAGCCAGGCCGATGACCTGGCGTGGTACGCCCGGCAACTGGCGCGGCTGTCATTTGACTTTGAGGTCATGGCGCCCGCCGAACTGCGCCAGGCCCTTCGGGACTGCGCCACGCGTCTGCACCGTCAGGCCGATGGCTCATGAAATCGAATCGCATTGCGACCCGATTTCTTGGCTTGGTACATGGCCATGTCAGCCCATTTAAGGATGTCGTCGTGGCCCGCTTCATGGCTGAAAAATAACGCCACACCAATGCTCGCCGTGCAAACATGCTCGACGGTATTTTGGGTTTCCCCCTCATGCCGGATTGTTAGTCGGTAGGGTTGCGACAAGGCGGCACAGATATTTCGAGCAATGATATTTGCTTGCGAACCCGAATCGGCCTTGTCGGATTTCAAGGGGCTGAAGACCACGACAAATTCATCGCCCCCGAAACGCGCCACGGTGTCTGCCTCGCGCACGCTGTTTCTCAGTCGTTGCGCAACCTCGATCAACAACTGATCGCCAACGGCATGCCCATGCGTGTCATTCAGCGTCTTGAAATTGTCCAGATCAATGAACATCAATGCGCCATGGCAGCCACTGCGCTTGCTGGCAATCATGGCCTGGTCAATCCGGTCAACGAGGACGCGGCGGTTTGGCAGGTTGGTGAGCGCGTCATGAAAGGCCAGATGGAGCACCTCATCCGCCATTTCCGTGCGCTGGACGCTTTCCCGCAGGGCGTCCTGCGCCCGCTTGCGTTCACTGATGTCGCGCCACGCCACGTGAACGGCAGGGGCGCCTTCGTACTCAACCCGCTTGGCCTGTGCCTGCACTTTGATGGCCGATCCATCCAGCTTGAAAAATGTCATCTCGACCAAGGGCGCGCTGACACCATGCAGGGTGAGGCTCTTCATGCGGAGCAATGCGCTTTCAAGATCATCCGGGTGCACCCGGTCGCGAGAGGGTTGGCCCAGAAGGTCTTGCGCCGAGGTCGCTCCGTACAGCTCGATGGCGGCCGAATTGACATAAATAAATTTGCCATCGCGCAGTATGTTGATCGCTTCGGGCGACCATTCAACCATGGTCCGGTACCGTTCTTCGCCGTCCAGAAGCGCCTTCTCCAGGCGCTTCATCTCCGTGATGTCCACCAGGGTGATGACGGCGCCTTCAATGGTGTTGTCCGGCTTTTGCTCGGGCTGGATGCGTAACTTGAACCACAAACCAGCCGTGGTTTGCACTTGCACCTCCACGGGGATTGGCGAGTTCATTCCGGCCTGCATGTCCGCCAGCCACGGGACATCGCCGACCAGCCGGGACAGCAGGGGAACCACCGGCCGCCCCACTGCGTCGAGATTCAGATGGAGAAGCTGGGCGGCCGTGCGGGTGAAGCGCCGGATGTGCATCTGGTGATCCAGCAGGATGGTGGCGATACCGGCGGCGTCCAGCAGCTCGCTCAATTCCTTGTTGACGGCCAAGGCGGCCTCCAGTGCAGGTTCGGGCCCCAGCGGTAGCGCCAAAGATGGGGTTTGGGTCTTCTTCACAAATTTACAGACTTTCGTTGTTACCACTGGCGCCTATCGGCGCCAGGCGGACGCGCCCAGATGTTTGCATTATCCATTTCAAGACGGGCAAGGCTTCAATCCTGAGTTTCTGAGGGTTATTGCGACACTTTGCGGGACTTGCAGTGCCAAAATCACAGTATGCATACCCCACCTTCGTCCCCGCCTTCCACCCAAACTCGCAATCCTCTGCATGGCCTGACGCTGGAGGCGATCGTCACGGCGCTGGTGGCGCATTACGGCTGGGCCGGTTTGGGCGAGCGCATTCCGGTGCGCTGCTTCATCAGCGAGCCCAGCGTCGCGTCGAGCCTGAAGTTCCTGCGCAAGACGCCGTGGGCGCGCGAGAAGGTGGAAAGTCTCTACCTGTTCATGTTGCGGGAAACCCGTCGCGCGGGCTCCGGTCGCCCAGCAGGGGATATCTGAGCGGGTCGGTGATCAGGTAGCTAGGGAAAACCCTATACTGTCCCTTGCGTGTTTGCACCTTGTGCACCGAGAAGGAGATCAAATGACCGACGCCTCAGTACCACTCACAGTCACACGTCCCAGCGCTGTACCCCGGTCGGGCCTTGCCCGGCTGCAGCGTTTGGTCGGTATGTCGCCGGGCCGGCTGAACCTCGCGCTTCAGGGCGGCGGCGCGCACGGGGCCTTTACCTGGGGCGTGCTCGATGCCCTGCTCGAGAACCCGCAGCTTGAATTCGAGGGCTTGAGCGGCAGCAGTGCCGGGGCCATGAACGCGGTGGTCCTGGCCGATGGCTGGATGAAGGGCGGGCGCGATGGCGCACGGCAGGGTCTGGCGGATTTCTGGACCGAGGTCGGCAAGCAAATGCCGTGGAAGCTGGTGACGCAGGGCGAAGGCGAAACCATCAGTCTGTCACCCGCCGCCAAGTTGCTGGCGAACTGGGCCGGTAACTTCTCGCCCTCGCAGCTCAACCCCTTTGACCTGAACCCCCTGCGCGATATGCTCAACCGCCAGGTTGACTTCGAACGTTTGCGCGAGTCGAGTCCGTTCAAGCTGTTCATTGGCACGACGCAGGCGAACACAGGCAGGCTGCGCGTGTTTCGCGAAAACGAACTCACCGTTGACGTGTTGCTCGCGTCCGCCTGTCTGCCCAAAATCCATCATTCGGTGGAAATTGATGGCGAACCCTATTGGGATGGTGGCTACTCGGCCAATCCGGCGGTATTTCCGCTGTTTTATGACTGCGATTCGCGCGATGTGTTGCTGGTGTTGTTGAGTCCGCTCAAGCGCGAGGGCACACCGCACACGGTGGAGGAGATCGAGTCGCGCATTGTCGAACTGGCCTTCAGTGCCCACTTCATGCGTGAGATGCGCATGTTCGTGCAGGCCGCCGAGTTCTCAAGCCCGACCTTTCTGACCTGGGGCCGGCTTGAGCGACGGCTGCAGCAAATGCGCTTTCACATGATCGACGCCAGCGAGCTGGTGAGCCTGCAACGAACCGAGACCAAGCTGTTGGCGCACGCTCCGTTTCTGGAACTGCTACGCGATCAGGGCCGGGAGCGTGCCAGTCATTGGCTTAGCGAACACCTGGAGGATGTCGGCCGACGATCAAGCATCGATGTCAAGCAGTGCTTCACCTGACTTTCGACATCCCGGCATTGCTCAGCTCGGTGCCGCAGAGGAGTCGCCGAGTTCAGGGTCATCACTTCGGCGCGTTCGGGCGCGCTGCATCAGCACCGTCATCAGCATCGCTGCGGCGGCCGAGCCCGTCAGCACCGGCGATGCCGCGAGCATGGTAGTCAAGCCGTCGACCGCGTGGAAGCTGACCTGCTGGACATGGTTGACCAGGGTGATGACGTCACTGGCATCCACGTTCTGTGCATCTTCAGGTCGAACGTGGATGTCGGGCCAACCGCTGCGAAACCGGATCGTCGCGAAGATGCCATTGGCCACGGCGACGAGTGAGAGTACGCCCAATGGCCTCAGCAAATGTTCGAGCAGGCGACTTCGTTCGATGGGGGGGGCCGCTTCGTAGACCTGGCCAACCAGTTGGGCGATCGTGATTTCCGACACCTGGCAGTCCAATTCATCCGAAGGAAGTCCCTCGGGCCTGTCGTTGGGATTCATGTCATTGCACTCCTAATTAAAGAACGTCATTTCATAAATTACAGCGTGGAACGCTTTGGCAGCGTTTGCATGATGGCGCATTCTTATCTCCGCAGTCGCACTGGACTGCGTTCGGGTTCTGCTGTCGCGCAGACCTTTCAGGATAGTCCCGCGTGGGTTAAATGCGGGAATCAATTGCAGTTAAATTGCGACCAGATGTAAATGATCAAGGCAATTCATTTATTCCGCAGAGCTTGTTTGCGTTTTCTCTAATACTTGAGTGCTACCGGTCTGTAAAAGATCAAGTGCGCGCAATCAGGCGCGAAACAATTCGGTAACAGGAGACGGGTATGCGACAAACCAAACTGGGCGCCCTGGGCCGCTCAACGGCTTGGGTGGTGGTCATCACCGCGCTGGTGGCATGCGCCAGTGCGCCGCCCCCGGAAAGTGCTGAAACAGTACTGCAGCGCGCCAACACGGCGATGGGCGGCACGGCCTTGCGCAGCATCTCATTTTCGGGTCGCGGCAGCGGGGCCACGTTTGGCCAGGCTTTTCAGCCCGGCATGGCGTGGCCGAAGATCAGCTATTCCAGTTTTTCGCGCCTGGCCGACTATGAGAACGCCGCCTTTCGCGAGGATGCGGCACGCAGCCGCGCCGAGCCCACCGGTGGCGGCGGGGTGCCCTTGATGGGCGCGGGTGAGCAACGCACAACGGGCCTGACTCGCGACGGCTTCGCCTGGAACCTGGTCGGCCCGGCGCCGGTGCCGTCAGCGTTGGCGCTGGAGGGACGGATCCATGACCTGTGGACCACGCCGCATGGCGTGATCAAGGCGGCGCTCGCGAACAGAGCGAAGGTGAGCATGCGCCGTGAGGGTGGCCAGTCGCTGACGGCGGTGTCGTTTACCGTGCCGGGCCGCTTCAGTGCCATCGCGCTGATCAATCCGGCCGGCCTGGTCGAGCAGATTGAGACGGTCCAGCCCAACCCGGTCATGGGCGACACCGGCTCTGTCATCAGCTTTTCGGATTACCGCGACTTTGGTGGCGTCAAATTTCCGATGCGTATTCGCCAGAGCATGGGCGGTTTTCCGGTGCTCGACCTGACAGTGGACGAGGTCATGCCGAATGCGCCGACCGGTATCGAAGTACCGGCCCTGGTGACTACGGCGACTGAACGGGTCACGGCCGATCCGGCGGCCCCCGGCGTGTGGTTCATGGCCGGCGGCTCGCACAACAGCGTCGCCATCGAAATGAAGGATCACATGATGCTGGTTGAGAGCCCACTGTATGACGGCCGGGCCGCACCCCTGCTGGCGGAGGTGAAAAAACTGGGCAACGGCAAGCCGATTCGTGTAGTGCTCAATTCGCATCACCACTTTGACCATTCAGGCGGCCTGCGTACGGCGGTGGCCGAGGGGGCCACGCTGGTGACGAGCGAGCTGGCCCGGCCCTACTTCGAACGCATCCTGGCGAATCCGAATTGGATCCAACCCGATGCGATGGAAAAGTCAGGCAAAAAAGCGGTTCTGACGGGCGTGAGCGGCAAACGCATATTCACCGACGGCGAGCGCGTGGTCGAGGTCCATTACATCGAGAGCAGTCTGCACGCCCAGGGTTTCATGATGGTCTACCTGCCAAAGGACAAGCTGCTGATCGAGGCGGACGCCTACACGCCCGGCCCGCCCAATGCCGCGCCGCCCGCCGTGCCGAACGAGCTGAACCTGAATCTGGTGCAAAACATAGAGCGCCTGAACCTGCAGGTGGAGCGCATCCTGCCGCTGCATGGACGCATGGTGCCGGTGAGCGAGTTGTGGACGGCGGTTGGGAAAAAGAGCTGATTCAGGAAAATATTCGATGTAATTGGTCTCTAGCCCAGGTGGAATAAGCGTAGGCAGCTATATATTAAATAGCGTTCGAACGCCGTTTGTCAGGCTTGCCTGTATATTGGCCGCATGAACGCCAACCACCCCCATCACCGCGCCGATCTGGCGCGCCTCGCCACCTGCGCCATGTCCGAGCGCGGCCTGCAACCCGAGTTCTCCGCCGGTGTCGCGGCGCAACTGGCGTCCATCACCGGTCCCGCCAGCGAGGCCGGCGCAGCCATGCGTGATCTCACGGAGCTGCTTTGGTGTTCCATCGACAACGACGATTCACTTGATCTGGACCAGCTCACCGCCTGTGAGGTGCTGGCGCAGGGCGCCGTCCGCTTGTGGGTGGCCATTGCCGATGTGGACGCGCTGGTCAAAAAGGGCACGCCGATTGACGACCACGCCCGTGCCAACACCACCTCCGTCTACACCTCGGCGCGCATCTTCCCGATGCTGCCCGAGCGCCTGTCCACCGACCTGACCTCGCTCAACTTCGACGAGGAACGGTTGGCGCTGGTGACCGAGATGGTCTTCAATGCCGATGCCTCACTGGCGGGCGCCACGGTGTACCGGGCCCGGGTGCGCAACAAGGCCAAGCTGGCTTACGACGCGGTCAGCGCCTGGATCGACGGCGAGGGCGCGTTGCCGGCCGAAGCCGCCGCCGTGCCCGGTATGGAGGCGCAACTGCGCACGCAGGATGCCGTGGCCCAGCAGCAGCGTGCGCGCCGCCATGCCGAGGGTTCGCTGGAGCTGGAAACCTTCCAGCCGCGCGCCGTGTTCGAGGGTGAGCAGGTGGTCGACATTCGCGACCAGGTGCACAACCGCGCCCGCCAGCTGATCGAGGAAGTGATGATTGCCACCAACGGTTGCACCGCGCGTTACCTCGCGGCGCAGGGCGGCGCTTCGCTGCGGCGCGTGGTGCGTTCGCCGGATCGCTGGCTGCGCATCGCGGCGGTGGCCGAGGAATACGGCGAAACCCTGCCGGCCGAACCCGACTCCAAGGCGCTGGAAGCCTTTCTGGCCAAACGCCACCGGGCCGACCCGCTGCGCTTTCCCGACCTGTCGCTGGTCATCGTGCGGCTCATGGGCTCGGGCGAATACGTGGTGGAAACGCCCGGCGGTCCGCCGATTGGCCACTTTGGCCTGGCGGTGCGCGACTACACCCATTCCACCGCGCCGAATCGGCGCTTCCCCGATCTGATCACCTCGCGCCTGCTCAAGGCCGCGTTATTGCACAAGCGCTCGCCCTATTCAAACGCCGAACTGGGCGAGCTGGCGGCGCACTGCACGCGCCAGGAAAATTCCGCGCAAAAGGTGGAGCGCAAGATGCGCAAGTCCGAGGCGGCGCTGCTGCTTGAATCGCACGTCGGTCAAAGTTACGACGCCATCGTCACCGGCAGTACCACCGATGGCATCTGGGTCCGGATTTTCACCCCGCCCGCCGATGGCAAGCTGGTGGCGGGCGAGGGCGGCTTGAAGGTCGGTGACAAGCTCCGCGTCAAGCTCGTGGCGACCAATGTGGAGCGTGGCTTTATCGATTTCGTGACGGCGGACTGAGCCCGACTACAGAATATCGCTAGGCCCGGCTCCAGCCATTCGCGATGCCCGGTTCCCGGCTTTCTGGTGTTTTGATTTCCTTCGTCCTTCGACAATGGCCGTCAAGGTCTGGGCGTTCCAGATCACCTTACGCATCAACAAGGATTTCGCGATGGCCAAAGAATCTACCGGGGTCAGTCTGGACGGCCAGGGCAAGCCGCTATGGCTGGCGCTGGAATTGACTTATCGCTGTCCGCTGAAATGCTCGTGGTGTAGCAATCCGCTCGATTTCGAGGACTACGCCGCGCTCGAACTGTCCACCGACGAGTGGCGCCGCGTGATGCGCGAAGCGCGCGCGCTGGGGGCGCTGCAGGTCGGCTTCACCGGCGGCGAACCCTTGCAGCGCAGGGATCTGGAAGAACTGGTGGCGTATGCCGAGGAAATCGGCCTGTACAGCAACCTGATCACCTCCGGCATCGGTCTCAGCGAAGAACGCCTGATCGCGCTGAAACAAGCGGGACTGAAGCAGATCCAGCTGTCGATGCAATCCACCGATGCCGCGCTGACCGATGAACTGGTCGGGGCCAGGGCGCATGCGCTGAAGCTGGAAGCGGCGCGACTGATCAAGGCGCACGGCTTCCCGATGGTGTTGAACATGCCGGTCGGGCGCCAGAACATCGCCCAGGTCGGCGCGATGATCGACTATGCGGCTGGGCTCGGCGCCGAATACCTGGAGCTGGCCAATTTGCAGTATTACAACTGGGCGCTGATCAATCGCGAGGAGCTGATGCCGAGCCTGGCACAGGTGCGCGCGGCGGAAGCGGTGGTGCAGGACCGGCGTGCCCAGCTGGGCAAAAAAATGGCGATCTTCTACGTGATTCCCGACTATTACGAGGATCGCCCGAAGGCTTGCATGAACGGCTGGGGCGCGATCCATCTGACCATCGCGCCGGATGGCGTGGCGATGCCGTGCCAGGAGTCGCGCGTGATTCCTGGACTGGATTTTGTGTCGGTGCGCGATCAGCCGCTGGACTGGATCTGGCACGAGTCGCCGCTGTTCCGCAAATACCGCGGGCTGGACTGGTTGCCGGAGACCTGCCGCAGCTGCGACGAGCGCGAGAAGGATTTCGGCGGCTGCCGCTGCCAGGCTTTCCTGCTGACCGGCGATGCCGGCAATACCGACCCGGCCTGCAGCAAATCGTCGCACCACCACCTGATCCAGGCGGCGGTGCAGGCCGCGGCGCAGCCGATCCGCTTTCACAAGCCGCTGATCAAGCGTGCCAACGGCGTGATGTCCACCGCCTTCATGGAGAAATGAATGCGCCATCCATATGACACCGCGACCGGCACCGTGCTGCTGGGTGCGCTGCTGACAGTCCTGCTGCTGGCGCTGCTGCATTTCGTGATTCTGTGAGGTGGGCATGGATGCCGCAATCTTCGATCTCTTGCTGCGCTGGCTGCACTTTCTGGCCGGGATGATCTGGGTCGGTCATAACTATTCCAGCGTGGTGCAGCGGCCGACTTATCGGCCGCTGTGCGCCGAGGATCTGAGCAACGACGACAGCCCGCGCTTCCAGGCATTGCTCCATCGCGAGCATGGGGTGTTCCGCTGGGCGTCCGTGGTGACCTGGAGCGCCGGCCTGCTGATGCTGTGGCAGCGCGGCACGCTGGGCGGCGCGCTGAGTCTGTCCGGCGCGCTGGCGCCGATCGGTATCGGCATGTATATCGGCACGCTGATGATGCTCAACGCCTGGTTCGTGCTGTGGCCGCACCAGCAGAAGGTGCTGGGGCTGGTGCCGGCCACGATCAGCGAACGGCTGCGTTGCTCGCGCATCAGCCACCTGTCGTCGCGCACCAACACCATGCTGTCGCTGCCGCTGCTGTTTTTCATGGCGGCCGGCGCCCACGGCGGCGCTTACCTGTTCAAATGACGAGTTATAACTTTGCTTCCGGCCCGGCCCGGCTGCCGGACGCGGTGCTGGCGCGCGCGCAGCAGGAATTGCTGCTGCGTGGCGCCGACGGCGCGTGCGCGGCCGAGCGCCCGTTCACCGGTGCCGCGTTTCGCATCACGCTGGCGCATGCCCGCCAGCGCCTGGCCGAACTGCTGGCGCTGCCGGATAACTACCGCATCCTGTTCCTGGCCGGCGGTGCAATGCACCAGTTCTCGATGGTGCCGCTCAATCTGCTGGGCGACTCGCGCCACGCCGCCTATGCGGATTCCGGTTACTGGTCGCGGCGCGCGATGGTAGAGGCAGCACGCTATGCCGAAGTGACCGTGGCGGCGCAATTCGCCGGCAGCGTGCCGCTCGCCGCGCCGCCGCTGCATGACTGGCGTCTGCCCGCCGACAGCGCGTATTGCCACATCACGCCCAATGAAACCGTCGATGGCATCGCCTACCCGGCACTGCCCGACTGCGGCAACATCCCGTTGGTGGCGGATGCGACCTCCTGCCTGCTGACGGCGCCACTGGACGTGGCGCGCTTCGGGCTGATCTACGCCGCGGCCCAGAAAAACATCGGGATCGCCGGCATGACGGTGGTGATCGTGCGCGCGGATTTGCTGGAGCGGCCGGCGCCGCAGGTGCCGACGCCGTTTTCTTACCGGATTCAGGCCGAACAGCAGAGTTGCGTCAATACCCCGCCGACCATAGCGATCCATCTGGCCGGCATGGTGTTTGACTGGATTGCCGACAACGGCGGTCTGGCAGCGATGGGCCGGCTCAACCGCCGCAAGGCGGCGCTGCTGTATGCGGCGATCGACGCCAGCGACGGTTTTTACCGCGCACCGGTGGCGATCGGCCATCGCTCCACCAGCAATGTCCGTTTTCATCTGGCCGACGAGGCGCTGACCGAGGCATTTATTGTGGCGGCCGAAGCACGCGGCCTGAGCAATTTGCACGGCCACAGCCAGATCGGCGGGCTGCGCGCCAGCTTGTATAACGCGATGCCGGAAGCCGGCGTGGTGGCGCTAACGGCCTGCATGGCCGACTTTGTGCGGCGTTACGGATGAGCGGGATGAGCGCCTGCCGGTTGCGTCTGGGGAGCGAGCGGCCGGGCCTGGCCGGTGGAATCGACCGCGATGGCAGCCGCGCGGCTGAATTGCTGGCGGCTGGTTTTGGCAGCGTCGAGTTCGGCACCGTCACACCCGAGGCGGAGCCGGGCCGCCAGCCCGGCGTCGCCGTGTTGGCACAACGTCTTGCCGGACTGGGTCGCCCACCGGATCATCAAAACCAGGTGTTGATTGGCATCGGCCTGGGGCTGGGGCAGGGCGCTGCGTTGACGGCACTGGCCGCGCACTGGCTGGCCGGGCTGAAGGCGGCATGGCCGGTGGCCGATTACCTGAGCTTCAATTTGAGTGCCGCCGCTTACCGGCCCTTGCTGGCGCCGGAACATGCGGTGCTGCTGGCCGATGCGCTGGCCACCGTTGCCAGGGAGCGCCAACGTTTGACTGCCGACGGCCGGCGTCATGTGGCGCTGGCGCTCAAACTGCCGCTGGAGGCCCAGCCGCTGTCAACGGCGGCGCAGATGGCGCTGGCAGCGGGTTTCGATGCGGTGGTCGCGGTGCTGCCGCAGCGGCCTGAACGGCTTGACTGGCTGCAGGCATGGGCGCGGCGCATCAACGGTGCGGCGCAACTGGTGGCGGTCGGTGGCATGCGCACTAGCGCCGACGTGCGGGCCGCGCTGGGCGCCGGTGCGAGCGGCATTCAGGTGCATAGCGTTTTCGTCGAGCAAGGCAGCGCCTGCCTGCCGCCGTTGCTGGCCGGGTTGGCGGCAGCGCATCGGGCAGGCCTCGGCGCGCATGGCGGCTCATGATTTTCACGAGATGTTTTTGGACAAAGCGCGCTGGCGTACACCAGTCGATGAGCAAACAATCAGCTCAGGTGCAGCATGTCGCCACACCAAAATTTAGGAGATACACGATGATCTGGGAAAACCCTGCCTACTGCGAAATCCGTCTCGGCTTTGAAGTGACGGCTTACGTCTACACGCGCTAAATGTATTTGGAAGCGGCAGGCGATTCTGATTGCCGCTTCCGCCCCTTGTGTTCCTGGCCCCGACCCTGCGAGATCGAATCATGACCCTGTCTGCCAACGTCGTTCCCCGGCTCTCGTCCCACTATGTGTTTCGCTGGGAAGAAAGCCAGGCGGCCTACATCCTGCTGTATCCGGAAGGCTTGATCAAGCTGAATGGTTCAGCCGGTGAAATACTCAAGCGTTGTGATGGCCAGCGCAACGTCGCCGGCATCGTCACCGACCTGCAGACGGCATTCCCCGGCAACACCGATGCCATCAGCCGCAGCACGCAGGCGTTCATCGACCTGGCACAGGACAAGGGCTGGCTGCAGGCTTGATTCCATCGCAAAATCAACCGTGCACTTTGTCGACTTCGCTTGCCGTACCTGCGTACTGTCCGCGCTTCGTCTTCGCGTTCACGATTGATTGTGCAATGGAATGGTCGGAAACCTTCGCTCAGGCTTCAATAAAACCGCCGCGCAGCGCGACCATGGTCATTTCGGCAGCGTTGTGCACATTGAGTTTCTGCTTGATGTGGTACAGATGGGTGCCGACGGTGCTCGGGCTGAGGTGGAAGTCAAGCGCCACCTGATTGACCGAGCGGCCCTGGGCCAGTTGCAGGAAGACCAGCAGTTCCTTGTCGGTCAGGGTGCTGGCCGGATCGGCGTCGCCGGTCAACTGCGCCAGCGCCACGGATTGCGCCAGTTCCGGGTCGATGTAACGCTGGTCGCGGCTGACCTGGTGCACCGCCTTGACCAGTTCTTCCGGCGGGCAGCGCTTGCTCAGATAGCCCATCGCACCGGCTTTCAGCGCGCGCACCGGACTGATCGCGTCGTGGTAAGCCGACAGCATCAGTACGCGCGCCGTCGGATGGTGGCTGCGCAGGCGCACCAGCGCCGCCAGTCCGCCCATGCCGGGCATCGAGATATCCATCACCAGCACATCCGGGTGTGTCTCGTCGTAGCGGCTGAGCGCGGCCTCGCCGCTATCGGCTTCGATCACTTGGGTGGCACCGGCGCCTTCCAGCAGCAGACGAAAACCCATGCGGACAAGGGCGTGGTCGTCGGTCAGCAAAATAGTCAGGTTTTTCAGAACAGTGTTCACGGCAAGTGCTCCATTGAAGATAGGCAATACGTTGGTTTATTGAGGGAGCGCCTGCTTGGCTTGTATCCGGTTCGCCGGCAGGCGCGCGCGCAAACACACGCCGCCGCCCGCCATGCTGGCGATCGACAGCTCACCATGCAGCGCCGCGACCCGCTCGCGCATGCCGGTCAAGCCGAAGCCGCAACCCGCCATGTCGCTGGATTTTCCGCAGAGACCGCGCCCGTTGTCGGCCAGCGTCAGTTCCAGCCACTCGCCGTCATCTTGTTGCCGGGTGTGCAGCGTCAGATGCACCTGCGCTGCGGCGGCATGGCGGACCACGTTGGTCAAGCCTTCCTGAATAATGCGCAGCACGGCCAGCGCCAGGTCGTTGCTGACCTGTATCGTCCCGGTATGCATATCGACATGCAGCGTCAGCGCCGGGTAGTGCTGTTGCCAGTGTTCCAGGTAGTGCTGTAGCGCCTGCTCCAGGTCGGTCACGACATGGCTGCCGAGCGGACGAAGGCGCTGCAGGATGTGGCGTATGCCATCCTGGATCTGGTTGGTGACGGCGATGATGCTTTGTGCGTGCCCATGCAGCGCCGGCTGGTCGGTCGTGCGCTGGACGATGGCACCGGCCAGTGCGCGCACCGCGGTGATGCCCTGCGCCAGTTCATCGTGCAGCTCCTGGGAAATGCTGCGTCGTTCTGCTTCGAGCCGGGCCTGCAGCACGCGCGACAGTTCCCGTTCGCTGTCGAGGCGAACATTGTCATTGACCGCTTCCTTCAGGCGATCCGCCATGCCGTTGAAGGCATTCGCCAATCGATTCAAGTCGTGGCTGGCGTAGACCGGCAGGCGCGTCTCGAAACGGCCCTGGCCGGTGCGTTCGAGCGCGGCCTTGATTTGATCGAGTGGATGCAATGCACGGTTCAGCGCCCAGCGGGTCGTGACGAACAGGCCAGCCAGCAGCGCACAGGCCCAGGCGGCCATCTCAAACAAGCGATCCCAGGCATCCAGGCTGGCGCGCGAAGGATCGGGGGTGAGGATCAGGGTCAGGTTTGCGGCGCCAATGCGCCGCTGCCCAAAAACCGGTTCGGTGATTTCTGCAAACCAGGCGGGAGAGGATCGGCCCGCTTTGTAGGTCGGCTGCGGCGACAGGTACACGCGCTGGCCGCTGCTATCGATGACTTCGAGTGCATTGGCCCGGATGCGTCCGACCGACTTGATATCGGCCAGCAGGCGATTGCTGGCATCGCCAGAGGGTGCGGTGCGCACCTCGCCGGCGAGCACGTTCAGCCATTGTTCGCAGACGCGGGTAGCGGCCTCGACCTCCTCATGGATGCTGTCGCGTGTATTGCTGAGCCACAGCCCGCCCAATACCAGTGTCAGGCTGGCCACCACCGCGGTCAGCAGCAGGCTGATGCGGGTATGCAGGCTGAGCCGCCCGCCCGCATGGGGCTGCGGCTCTGATTGAACACAGGATGCTGGCATCGTTGGCTCTCGATTGCAGGCGCCATAGGGCGACTTTCACATGCGAAAGACAACGCAAGGACCGTACCCCGCGCCCTGCGGGCATGAATAGACCATCGCGATGGTGGTAAACCAGAAGACCATGCCGCTGTGGGGCGGCAGTTGCCGATAGAACTGCGCCACAGGCTGGAGCAGTTGATCCTTTTTGCAACAGTTGTCCTGGCGCGCTTGCAAGCCATAGCCCCTGCGATCGGTTCAGGCCCTGGATTCCGGCAGCACCACCGATGGCACCACGACTTTTCGTCTTTGATCAGGACGCCGGTTCGCCCCCCGGCGCCTGCTCCGTTATCTCTTCGATCATGAAGGTACCGTAGTGGTGCGCTGCGACGGCCTTCGTGGATCGCGCCACGGTCGCGACGTACTCGGCCCGCTTGTCGTCGGGGGCATGCACGATCAGGAAACTGCATCCGCTCTCAGCCAGCGCCCGGTGCCCCTTGATCAGGTCCAGTTCATAGCCGAAGGCCGCGAGCGGGCTGGCCGTGCGCAACTCCGCGTCGACCTGGGCCTTCATCTCTTCAGGCGTGTAGAGGACCAGGGTCGAGTACACGAACCCGTGCTCGACCAGGGCGCTCACGGCGGCCTGCATATCGACTGCGGACCTGTAAGCGATGACGGTGTGTCCCACCGGCTTGAAGACCCCAAAGGCCAGGGGAGGATGGGTTTTGTCCATACGGTACTCCTGTTAATAGTCGCCTACGCAGGCCTGGATGACCTCCCGTGCGATGGCCGTATCCTGTTCCGTCCGGTTGTCTACCACCAACACGATCTGTCTGCTTTCAATCTTATCGTGGAGCAGCGCGGAATACCAACTTACCTTGGTCATGGCGCCGTGGCCGGTGGGGTTGGTCTCGAATATCTGCAGCCGGTTTCGCGGCAACCCGCGCTCGACCAGCGTGAAATACGCGCTTTCGGCGTCGTCGAGATCGGCAAAAAAGCCTGAAACGTGGTGGCGGTAATTGTTCATGTGCTTTTTCCTTCGTAAGACCCATGCGAAACGGTTGGATTCAAGCGTATCGGGTGGATCCTGCTGGGTCTGTACGCCGTCGCACGGTCGAGCCAGTTCCTTTAGTCGACCTTGAATATCGGTCAATGGCAAATTGCTGACGTCTTCAAAAGCGGTTTTCCTACAAGAACGCGGCAAATCGTCCGATGCCGTGTGCCGACGCAACGCGTCATGATTGCTCCACTCAATCCATGGAATTCACCATGGCACGACTTTCAAGAAGGATTTCAAATGAACAAATCAATACTGATTTTGGCTTTATTCGGCGCGTTGGGCCTGAGCGCGTGCAACAAACAACCCGATGTCATCAATGTTCCCGCCCCCCCCGCCGCCACTCCTGTACCCGGACCGGCTGGCGCAGCCGGGCCACAAGGTGCCACCGGCAGCGAGGGCTCGACCGGTAGCACGGGTGCCGCCGGCAGCACGGGTGAAACCGGCAAGTCCGGTGATGGCACCACTGTGATCGTGATGCCACCTGCGTCAGCGCCGTCCTCGGCGCCCGCGAACTAGGTTTCTCATAACCACAAGGAGCTGCCATGAGCTTGGGAACCATTCTGTTGATTATCTTGATCCTGATATTGATTGGTGCTATCCCCAGCTGGCCGCACAGCAGAAACTGGGGCTATGGACCCAGCGGAGCATTGGGCCTGGTGGTGATCATCGTTCTCGTGCTGCTGCTATCGGGACGGCTATGACGAGTCCGTCTTGCGCGAGGCTCAGACTGTGCGCCCGCGCAAGGGGGGCAAAGCTGCGAGCCAAATAGGGCCGCTATGCGCGCGCCGGGCACGACGATGCGCAGCTTGACACCCCGTTTCATGGCTTCAACCAGAGCCCGTAGCGGCAGATCGTCGGGAACAAAGTAAGGCGCCGACAGGTCAATAGACTGGGAAGCTGAGGTCATGGCGAGCAGGCACATCAAGCTGCACGCTGTCGCTGCCGCCGGATGGAGAGCTGCTGAACATTGGCGCCACGACCACAATTTTCCTACCTAGTGACTAGCACATCGAGGAGATTGATTATGAAACTCTTGACTCATGTCGGATCAGTCATCAGCGTGACCGCCGTGCTGACGCTCGGGGCTTGCGAAAACATGGATATGCCAGGCAGTGCGGGAAATTCGGGGTCCGCGTACCCACAATCCACCAGTTCTAATCGAATTCATTCTGGATATGGCGTCGTCCAATCCATTGAATTGGTCAGGCAGGGCAATGACGGCATCGGTGGTAGCGGCATCGGTGTCGGGACCATCGCTGGCGCGGTGGTGGGAGGCATCGTCGGCAACCAGATCGGTCAGGGCCAAGGTAATGCAGCGGCCACTGTTCTCGGGGCGGCCGGGGGGGCCTATGCCGGACACGAGATTGAAAAGCGCAGGCAGCAAAGTGCCGACGCTTACAGATTCACGATTCGCATGAATGACGGTTCCTATCAAACGTTGACGCAAACCACAAACCCCAATATTCGAGTCGGTGACCGGGTGATGATCGAAAATGGAGTTGCACGGCGGTATTGATTTTTGCTCAAGCCCGTGGTGCGGTGTGTGCTCAGTAGTCCACACACCGCACTTGTTAGCGAGTCGGCAGCGCTTCCATTTATCATGATTTCGTATAAATGCCATCCATACGCCATCCAGGTGGATGGTGTATTATGGCGCCATGATCAAAAATACCGCCCCCAATCCCGTCAAGCTCAAACTGGCGGACTCGGAGAAGATCACCATCAACCTCGGGTTTGTGGACCTGGGTCATGTCGATCTGCTGGTCGCTGAAGGTTTTTACAGCAACCGAACCGACTTCATCCGCACCGCCATCCGCAATCAGCTCGGCACCCACTCGGAAGCCGTGAAGCAGGTGGTGGCGCGCAAGATGCTTGTGCTTGGCCTGCAGCACTTCAGCGCGGACGATTTGCGTGCCGTGCAGGCTGCGAACCAGACGCTGCAGATTCGCGTCCTCGGCCTGGTGACGATCGCCCATGACGTCAGTCCTGAACTGGCCTTGGCCACCATTGCCTCGCTGGAGGTGCTGGGGGCGCTGCAGGCCAGCCCGGCGGTGAAGACGGCGCTTGCCAACCGGCTGCGCTAGACCCGCCGGCTTACCCGCCATTCCAACCCAAGAAAGTTGCATATGAACGAAACCTTTCAGGAAATAATGCGCACCGCCACACGGCTGACCCAGTCGGGCCGCCTGGCGGAAGCGACCGAGACCATCCAACGCGCGTTGCGTGGCGCGGCATCGGCGGGCTCCGTGCCTGACCCCATGAACACGTGGGCGGCGGGCACGTCGATGCCGACAGCCGAGGCTGTGAGGCCAAAGGCTTCGCCACTGGTGCTGGAGGGCTGTGTCTTCGAGGTGGATGCACGCAAACCGGCCGCCCCCGACACCGGCATCGGGGCGTTCATTAGTGGCACGCACACCCACGCCTCGTTGACGCGCCGCTTCAAGCTCTACATACCGCCGGGACATGTCGGCCGATCTCTGCCACTGGTGGTGATGCTGCACGGTTGCACCCAGGATCCGGACGACTTCGCTGCCGGCACTGCCATGAATGAGCGGGCGTGCGAGCAGGGCTTTTTTGTGCTCTACCCGGAGCAGTCACAGGACGCCAATCCCTCCCGCTGCTGGAACTGGTTCAAGCACAACCACCAGCAACGCGGCCGCGGTGAACCAGCCCTGCTCGCCAGCATGACGCAAACGGTGATGAAGGAGTACGGCATGGATGCACGTCGCGTCTACGTCGCCGGTTTGTCGGCCGGCGGCGCCATGGCCGCCATCGTCGCGGCGGCCTACCCGGACCTGTTTGCTGCGGTCGGCGTGCACTCGGGCTTGCCGAGTGGCGCCGCGAACAATGTGGCCGAGGCGCTGATGGTGATGAAGAGCGGCAACGTCGGCTTCGTCGTGCCGGCGAAGGTCGGGCATCCTGGCGCGGCAGCGAAAGCGCCGCTGCAGCCGCAGATATTGGTCCCCACCATCGTGTTTCACGGCGACCAGGACCAGACCGTGCATCCGCGCAATGGCGAGCAGGTGATTGCCGCGGCGCAGGGCGGCGCCGGCAGCACGCGGGTGGAGCAGGGGGTCTCGGCCCAGGGGCGGCGCTACACACGTTCTACCCGGCATGGCGACAAGGGTCAGGCTGTGACCGAGCATTGGCTGGTGCATGGGGCCGGGCATGCGTGGTCGGGCGGCCACGCCACGGGTTCCTACACCGATGCCAGCGGCCCCGATGCCACGCTGGAGATGCTACGTTTCTTCTTTGAACATCCGCGCGGCCTGACGCACTGAGGACGCAGCGCGTAGGATAACTACTACAGAAGTTTGAGGCGCCATCCTGTGTTTTTGAGACGTCCTGCATTTCATACTTGGTGCAGCACATCAAGTTGCTAATCAATATTGCACCATTGAAAAGGACATTCATGACTACTTCATTTAACTTCAAAGCCTCGCTGATTGTTGCCACCCTGTTGGCACTGCCAGTGGCACAGGCCGCCACCATGGCCAAGGCCGATTACACGGCTGACAAGACCCGCATCAGCGCGGAGTACAAGACCGACAAGGCGGCATGCGACGCCCTGAAGGCCAATGCCAAGGACATCTGTGTGGAAGAAGCCAAGGGCAAGGAAAAGGTCGCACGCGCCGAGCTGGAATCCGCTTATTCGGGCAAGGCCAAAGACCGGACCAAGGCGCTGGAAACCAAGGCAAAGGCTGACTACGCCGTTGCCAAGGAAAAGTGCGATGACCAGGCCGGTAACGCCAAAGACGTGTGCGTGAAGGAGGCCAAGGCCGTAGAGACCAAGGCGCTGGCCGACGCCAAGATGAACAAAGAAATCGGCGAAGCCAAGAAGGACGACAGCGCAGCCAAGAGCGATGCCGACTACAAGGTAGCCATCGAGAAGTGTGACGCCCTGGCCGGCGACCCCAAGGCCAGTTGCGTCGCAGCCGCCAAGAGCAAGTTCGGCAAGAACTAAACCCGGCTGGTTCACGAAAGGTCGGCTCGCGCCGGCCTTTTTTTAGTCTGGTCCCATTCTGTTCGGTAGCCGCTCCAACTTATAGTCCGCAGTTCACGATCCCGTCGCACGCATCAGCACGATTAGCGGTGGGATGCAGAACCAGAGGATGAAGGTGAGGGACAGCACGATCGTGCCGTCAATGCGCTCGGGCATCTCCACGCGCGTGAACCGGCGCAGGTTCCACCACAGCCAGGCACCGTGCACCGCGCCGGCGGCGGCGCTCCAGCCCAGCAGCGCCATTAGATCCGGCCGCAACAGCGACAACAGCACGGCCAGCGCCGGCGCGGCAACGGTTGCCACCATCGCCAGACGCGCGGTGCTGGGTTTGCCGAAAATGACGACCAATGTGCGCTTTTCCGCAGCCAGGTCGGCATCGCGATCGGGGCAGCCGGCGAGCAGGATTGAAGGCAGAATCGATACGCCCAGCGGCAGCGCCAACAGCCACGGCAGGCTGTCCACCCAGTCGCCACCTTGCGCGACATAGCCAGCAAGGATGGCGCCGGCGCTGTGGGTCAGTACCACGTCGAGTTCGCCCCATCCGCGGTGCGAGAGCTTCAATGGCGGCACGGTGTAGGCCAGCGCGAGCGCAGCGAACACTGTGTAGAGGGCGCCGATCGTAACGGCCGATGCACCTGGTGCGACCACGAGCAAGGTGACCAGTGCCAATCCCGCGCCCAGCAGCGACAGGCCGATGCCCTTACGCATGGCGGCGCGGTCGAGCCGGCCTTCTACCAGCACGCGTGAACCGCCGGTGAACAGGCCGGCATTGCGGTTGCGCCGGTCGCTTTCGAAATCAAACCAGTCGTTGAGGAAGACCGTGGCCGCTTCGAGTAAAAATAATGTGAGGTAGCCGAGCAGGTAGGGTGTCATGGACAGTGGTTTGCCCGCGCCGGCAAGGAGTGCGCCAACGGTATAGGCAATCCACGTCATGGGGTAAAACTGCAAACGCAGCGCGGCAAGCCACGTATTGATTCCTTGCGTTAGCCGCTGCGCGGGTGAGAGAACGCCGTGCACCAGGCGCGCGCCGCTGGCCCGTGCGCGGTCCAGCCAGCCGCTACGTTGTGCGGCATTGGATGCGATGACTGGTCCGAAGACGTCGACGCGCACGGTGCGCACGCCGCAGTAGCCGAGCGTGGCACGCGCCAGAGCCTGGCGTCCGGGCGCCCGATAGATCCATCGGTAGACAAGCGGCGGCGTATCCATCGTCGTGATCAAGTCGGCCGTGCGGCCGGCCAGCAGCTTGTCCCATGTGTCGTGTGTGACATGGTGGAAGGCAAACCCCGGCGTCAGCACGCGGTCAAGAAAGCCCTTGAGCAAGGCTGGGAAGGTGCCCCACCATGTCGGGTAAACAAACACCAGGTGCTGGGCCCAGGTAATGTCGCGCTGGGCACGCACCAGGTCCGGCTCCAGTGCCTGCTGCTCGGGCGAGAGCGCGTGCACATTCGGTTCAAACTGAAGCTCGCTCAGAATCAACATGCGGCACTCCATACCTGCTTGTCGCGTGCCCGCCGCATAGGCATCGAAGAGCGCGCCGCAGAGGCTGTCGCGGCGAGGATGGGCGAGGATCAGCAGGCAACGCATCGGTCATTCTCGGCGCAGGAATTCATGGCAGTTCCTCGTAATGTGGTACGGATCCGGCATTGGCGCATATTGCATGCCTTTGGTGGTCGCAGAAGCAATATTAATGGACATGTTTGTAGCAGTCTGTGCTGTGTCGAACACAGCACAGACTTGCGTTCGTTACCGCACCGACGAAAGAAAACATCCTGCATACAGTAGCGGCAAGTACGTGTTATGCCGACCGGGCCGTTCCGGCCCAAGTCCATGTAATGCCATGGAACTTTCATCGATTATTGAAATTGCTCATATGGAAACCAGGGACTTGCCGCGGCACAAGATCATTGTTGGTCTTACGGCACAACTTACTGAAAAAGTGGCGGACACCGCGATTGCTTTGTGGGAGCAGATGGCGACGCAAATTATCGCGATCGTTGGTGAAGGCGGCTTCAATTCACTTTACGCAAGAAGTTTGTTTCTTACCGCGTCACACCACCCGTGGCTTGCATCTGGCGCACTGTCGCCTCAGACCGGTCAACGGTTCGCAGAACTAAAAATATGCATGGAAGAACAGGCGCCGGCACAAGTTGTCGCCGGCACCAGCCTGCTTCTGATCACGTTCACCGACATTCTGGCATCGTTGATCGGCGAGCAGTTAACAGTTCGAATATTACAGTCGGCTTGGGGCCACGGCACTCAAGGCTTGAATGGCAAGGAGTTCAATAGTGAATAAAAAGGTAGGCATACGCCGTTTGACAACCGGCGTGCCGGGACTGGACCAGCTCTTGGGCGGCGGGCTGCCTGAATTTTCGTTCAACCTGATTGCGGGCACGCCTGGCTGTGGCAAAACAACGCTCGCGCACCAGATGATGTTTTCTCTGGTCAACCCGAAAAATAAAGCCTTGTTTTTCACGGTACTCGGGGAGCCCGCTCTCAAGATGTTGCGCTATCAGCAGCAATTCCCATTTTTTGATATTGACAAAATCAATGATTCCATTCGCTTCGTTAACCTGTCTGCAGACCTGCTGGAAGGCGACTTTGCCCGTGTCCTGGTCCGCATTTCTGAAGAAGTAAAAGACTATGCGCCCAGCTTTGTCTTTGTTGATTCGTTTCGATCCGTCGTTCTTTCAGGAAAGCGAGAGGCACGGGGCGAGGCCGAGCTGCAGCGGTTCGTGCAAGAACTGGCCATGCAAATGACGAGCTGGCAGGCGACCACCTTTTTGATTGGTGAATATTTGTTGCCTGAATCAGAATCAAGCCCTGTCTTCACCGTGGCAGATGGAATTCTGTGGCTATCACAAAATTTGCATCACAACTCAATGATGCGAAAAATTCAAGTGATCAAGATGCGGGGTCAAGCCCAGGCGCCAGGTTTGCATACCTTTCGCATCAGTAACGATGGCATTCGTGTTTTCCCGCGCGCCATCATCAAGGATGGCACGCCACCTGCGTCAGGTAGCAAGGAATCCACTGAAGAGCAGCGTGTGCCGATGGGAATTCCGGGCCTGGACGACATGCTGGGCGGCGGCTTGCCCGTGGGCTATTCGTTACTGGTTGTCGGGCCATCCGGCTGCGGCAAGACCATCATGGCGACGGAATTTCTTGCCGAAGGGGTTCGCCGGGGCGAGCCCGGCGTCATTGCGGCGTTTGAGAAGAGCCCCAGCCAGCTGCTGGGCAACAAGAAACTGTATTCACTGGTCCAGGCCGGCCAAGTGGGGGTGATCGACACGCGCTCCCTGGATTTGTCGATCGATGAGACCTTGCACGACTTGATCGAAATGATCAAAAAAATGAAAGCAAAACGTGTCGTCATCGACTCCCTGTCCGGATTCGAGCTGGCACTGGCACCCGAGTTCAGCGAAGATTTTCGCGGATCGCTGTACCGAATGATTGCCGAACTCACGGGCATGGGCATGACCGTATTGATGACCTCGGAACTGGAAGACCGCTACACTGATTTACGCTTCAGTCCATTCGGGAATGCCTTCCTCCCGGACGCCATTATTGTGCAACGCTATATCGAAATCGCGGGCCAATTCAAACGCGCATTTTCGGTCGTCAAGGTGCGCGGCAGTCAGCATAGCAAGGACATTTGTTTGTTCGACATCACGGATGATGGCATCGTCATTGGCGCGCCTTTGTCTGAGTACGCGGGCATCATGACGGGTCGGCCCAGAGTCAGGCCATCGCCAGAGTGAGCAAATGATGGACGGCTGCCATGACGCAATTGATACAGACGGCGTAGAAGATATCAAGCGCAGGGAAGCCGCGGTCATCGCGGCTGAAGCGGACGTTCTAAGGCGCGATAAATTGGCCAGGGCACGCGAAGATGCCGTGCAACTGCGTGAAACTGCCGTCACGTCGCGCGAATGGAGAATTCGTGTGGCAGAGGCGTTGGAAGCGACGTCTGCCGACCACATGCTCAAACTGCAGCAAGCGAACTCACACCTGATCGTCGCAAGCATCGAAGCACAAAAACTGACTGAACAAGTTGAAGCCGCCAAAGTTCAGCTGGAGAACGCCAAAGTCGTCGCGGAAACCGCCAATCACGCCAAATCGGATTTTCTGTCCAGCATGAGCCATGAGCTGCGCTCCCCGCTCAATGCCATCCTCGGATTTGCCCAATTGATGGAGTCGGGTTCACCACCCCCAACGCCGACGCAAAAAGCCCGCATCGGCCAGATTCTCCAGGCCGGCTGGTATCTGCTGGAGTTGGTTAACGAGATCCTCGATCTGGCGTTGATCGAGTCCGGTACGCTGTCCCTGGCACTGGAGCCTGTATCGCTGCCCAACGTGTTGCTCGATTGCCGGGCGATGATCGAATCGCAAGCAGAAAAAAGCAGCATCCGCATCAGTTTTCCGCAGTTCGATGGCCCCTGTTTTGTCATGGCCGACCGGATACACCTGAAGCAGGTTCTGACGAACCTACTGTCCAACGCGATCAAATACAACCGCGTGGGCGGAACAGTTGAGGTCCGGTGCAGCGTGAGCACGCCAGAGCGCACACATATCAGCGTGCAGGATACCGGCGCAGGCCTGCCTGCGGATAAACTCGCGCAACTATTCCAGCCATTCAATCGCCTGGGCCAAGAAGCCAGCAACGTAAAAGGCACTGGCATCGGTCTGGTGGCGAGCAAGCGGTTGATCGAGTTGATGGGGGGTGAAATCGGGGTGCAAAGCACGGTCGGGATGGGCAGCGTGTTTTGGTTCGAGCTGAACCGGGCGGTTGCACCCCTGCTAGCTCCTGGCGCAGACTCGCCGTTTATCTTGCTTCACGCGCGGGATATGGCGCTCGAATTTGCCGAAACGGTTTCCACGTCCGCAAACAAGGAAATCCACCAATGAATGCAAGTAAGGACCAAGGTGCTTCTGATGCCGATAAGTCAGCTCAATCAGATGTGTCGAATCAGCTCAATGAGCTGTTGCCGGCCGCAAGTCTCGAAGGCAGTATTGTGCAAAGGGAAAGCGCGGTCATTGAAGATGAAGCGGCTGTTCTAAGCCGTGAAAAACTGGCCACGGCAAGAGAAGATGCGGCGCATGTGCGCGAAAACGCGGCCGACATGCGTGAAGATGCGGCCCATCTGCGCGAGGGTGCGGCGCAGGCGCGGGAAGGCGATGCCCGCGTACGCGAAGTGGCCGCCACTTTGCGCGAGCAGGATATTCGCACCGCCAAGACGTTTCGGACAGGAACCGCCGACGATCAGATAGCCATGTTGCAGCAGGCGAATGCAAACCTGGTCATCGCCAGCATTGATGCGCACAAGCTGACCGAACAAGTCGAAATGGCCAGAGTGCAACTGGATCACTTGGCGCATCACGATGTTCTCACCGATCTGCCCAATCGAATGCTGCTGCAAGACCGGCTTGGCCAGGCGATCGAGGTGGCTCGTCGTCAAGGCAGGCAACTGGCCGTGATGTATATGGACCTGGACCGCTTCAAACACATCAATGACTCCCTGGGACATGCTGTTGGCGACCAACTGTTGAAGTCGGTGGCACTGCGTCTGGTGGCTTGCGTGCGTCAGTCGGATACCGTCAGTCGCCAGGGTGGGGATGAATTTGTGGTGTTATTGCCCTTCATCGAACATGCAGAAGACGCAGCGCTCTCCGCGCAAAAGATGCTTATGGCGCTTGCGCTGCCGCACCGCATCGACGGGCAGGAACTCCATATCGGTGTGAGTATCGGCATGAGCATCTATCCCAATGACGGAATCGATGCGCCAACCCTGATCAAGTGTGCGGACACCGCGATGTACCACGCCAAGGAAAATGGGCGCAACAATTTCAAATTCTTCGAGCCGGACATGAATGCGCGGGCGGTGCAGCGGCAATCCACCGAGGCGAGTTTGCGCCTTGCTTTGGAACGGCAGGAATTTGTGTTGTATTACCAGCCAAAAATAAACCTCCAAAGCGGCAGAATTGTTGGCGTTGAGGCGCTCATCCGCTGGCAGCATCCAGAGCGTGGACTGTTGTCGCCCGCGCAGTTCGTGGCCATCGCCGAAGAATGTGGCCTGATTTTGCCGATCGGGCGATGGGTGTTGCGTGAAGCCTGTCTCCAGGCACAGGCCTGGCTGCGTTCTGGTTTGCCGCCCATTACTGTCGCAGTCAATACGTCCGCGGTCGAATTCCGCGCCAAGGATTTTCTCGACAATGTACGCACCACGCTTGAAGATACTCAGTTTGAGCCACGTTATCTGGAACTCGAACTGACCGAAAGCGTCCTGATGCGGGATTCCGAGTTTACCGGTGCCTTGTTGCAGTCTATAGCGGATTTGGGCGTCAAGCTTGCGATCGATGACTTTGGCACCGGCTATTCCAGCCTGAGTTATTTGAGTCGATTTCCTATCAACACTCTGAAGATCGACCAGTCGTTCGTCACCCAGATGAACGGCAACCCTGACGATGCCGTCATCGTCAGTGCCGTGATCAGCATGGGGAAAAGCCTCAAGCAACGCGTCATCGCGGAGGGTGTCGAAACACCAGAGCAGTATGCATTTCTTCGTGCACAGAATTGTGACGAGGGCCAGGGCTACTATTTCGGTCGGCCAGTGCCGGCCCAGATCCTTGCCACCTTACTGCAGCATGAAGTGGCCTGACAATTCGCCTTGCAAGCGTTATGGCTGGGCTGACGGTGTTTCGCTACTCGTCGTTTTCACATAGATGTGCCAGACCGCGATGAACATGGCCGCAATCGCGGGGCCCAAGACGAATCCGTTGATGCCAAACACCGCCATGCCGCCGAGGGTCGTGATCATCACCACGTAGTCGGGCATGCGCGTGTCCTTGCCCACCAGGATCGGCCGCAGCAGGTTATCGATCAGTCCGATAACGAGCATACCGTAGGCAATCAGCGCGACACCCTGCCAGATGGCGCCGTTCATGAGGAAATAAACCGCAACCGGCAACCAGACCAGGCCGGCACCGACGGCGGGCACCAAGGACAAGAAGGCCATCAACACGGCCCAAAGCAAGGCGCCGCCGACGCCGAGAAACCAGAACGCGAGGCCGCCCAGTGCACCTTGGATCGCTGCTACCAGCAGGTTGCCCTTGACCGTGGCGCGGATGACGGTGGTGAATTTGTTGAATAACTCGTGCTTGTGCGCGGGCGCCAGCGGGATCGCCTGGCGTACGGCACGCACCACATCGTCGCCATCCCGAATCAGGAAGAATGCGAGGTAAAAGGCGATGAAAAGGCTGGCTACGAACTCAAAGGTGATCTGCCCGATGCTGAGCGCCTGCGTCGCGATGAACTGGCTGCCTTGCGTCAGCGCAGCGGCCAGCCGACGCTGCAGGGTGGCGAAGTTGACCAGCCCGAAGCGGTCGAGCAGCGACTGTATCCAGTCGGGCAGTGCGTTGAACACCCCGCGGAAATAAAGCGCCGGATTCAACTCGCCCGACTGCAGGCGCTCAAACAGAAGTGCCGCTTCATGTGCCAGCGCGGCGGTGATGAGCACCAATGGCAGAACGACGATGAGCAGCACGAACAGCAGCGTCACCAGCGCTGCCAGTGTGCGTTGCTTTTTCACCCGAGGCAGCAGCCGCCGGTACAAGGGCGTGAATAGCAAGGCGATGATGGCGCCCCACAGGATCGCGCCGTAAAACGGCAACAGGATCCAGCCAAGGGCGAGGGAGACAGCGACCAGCAACAACGAAAGCGTCCTGTTCTCCAGGTAGGCTGACGGGTTTTCATCGGAAGGTTTCATCGGGGTTCTCGAGGGCATGCGGGGATCAGCACGGCCATCGTAGCAGTTCCTATGAATTTTCAGGTGTTTTCGGGCTCTAGCCCGCGTGCAATATGCGCAAGAAGCTATTTATCTGATAGCAATTCAAGACTGGTCAATAGTATGGCTTGGGCGTTTGACTGGGCCATGCCCGGCGAGTTTTGGGTTTGTAACAAGGCTTCGGCGGAAGCTCCCGCATTCAGCTGCGACCGACAACCTTCCCGCGCGCGCAGGCCGCTCAAAGTGTTGCAGCGCCAGGTCGCCTCGCTGTACACGGCTGTGGCTTTGTGCCTTAACGCGCTTTGTTGCACGGCCCCGTTCACGACCTGATAAAAGGCCAGCAGCAGACCGAAGGCTGTCAGGGTTGCCAGCATGCCCGGCCACAGCGGTGAGCGGACCCAGACGGGTAAGTGATACCACCACTGCAGCAGCCCGCATTGAAACGCCGTGAAACTGCCCGCGTCGCCGAACCACAATTTGAAGCTGGGGAAATTGTTGCCCATGAGCTGGCTCCTGTTGCGGCCCGCGGTGCGCGGGCACGTGGATTACCTGTGAAGGGGGTTTTTACAGTACAAAAATGATGAGAAGAATAATGATCAAGAGAGCGCCGCCACCGATATACATATTTATCTCCATCGCGTTGCCCATCCTCAGTGAGGGTGTATCAGCACGCGCCGATGAATTTATTTGAGCACGTCCAATCGCCGCCGTCTGTGCCCCAGCGAACGGAGCGTGCACTGAACAATCTTTGTGAATAGCCAGGCCGTGCCCGACCTGAATGGATGAAACATTTCCTTACCCGGTTGCGTGGTTTGACGTACAGATCGCGGGGCGAAATTTCCCTAAAGTTGCCAGTGAGCATCGGCCCATGGGTACGGCGCTTAAGTCACTTATCGACACCGACTATTTATAGGAGATTGATATGAATTACGAAGAACGCGACACCTACGGTATGTACACGGTCAACGCCGCCGATGTTTCCGGATCCGATGTGCACAAAGGACCCGGCCCAGAACTGATGGGGGCCGACACGCTCATTGGCAATGACGTCTATAACCAGAATGATGATGATCTGGGCGACATCAAAGAAATCATGCTGGATATGCGCACCGGCCGGGTGAGCTATGCGGTGTTGTCCTTTGGCGGCTTCCTCGGTATGGGCGATAAGCTTTTCGCTGTGCCGTGGAGCGCGCTGACGCTTGACACCGTGAACAAGCGCTTCTTGCTGAACGTGGAGAAGGACCGTCTGGAGAGTGCCCCGGGATTTGACAAAGACCAGTGGCCCAACATGGCGGACCCCTCATGGGAAAAGGGCATCCATGACTACTACGGGACAAAACCGTACGCAGACGATCTGCCCGGTTAAGGCATTCGTCAGGGGGCAGAGGCCGAATCCCTCAATCGGGCGCCGGCCTTTGTGCGTTAACGAACCGACGAATGGCTTCAAAAATGACTAAATGCGGTCAAGCTGATTTGGCGATACGGGCCAAGGTTCAGGGCAGATTCCTGCCTAACTCAAGAGACAAAAAAACATGACATCAAACATCGCGAGCCGCAATTGGGACGATCTTTCCATAGCCGTCATGGCAAGGCTCAGATTTACGGCGCTTATTGCAGCGTCTGCTGGCGCAAATTCTCCGCCCGTTTCATCCCAAGATAGGCCGTCCTGTCCATCTCGTGTAATTGACGCGGATAGCGCTCAACCGCCGTAAACCAGCTCTGCAGTCGCTTCTCCAACTGGGCCGCTGGCGCTAGGCGGTCGGCCTCCAAAAAGGAATTGATCGCGAGGTAGTAACGCATGGTGTTGCGTTCCACCAGACCCCGCACGCCCTCAATATAGATGGGCTGGCCATTGGCTTGTCGGCCAACCACGGTGAATCCCACCTTGCCACGGCCGATCGTCCCAAGGTAGGTTTGCATGGCCACCTTGCTGATAAGGCTGACCGAATAGGAATAGGTGAGATGCAAAAACGTTTTGGCGTTCGGCAGTGCCACCGCCTCCAGCCGAATGCGGTAGTCGCTCGTGCCCAGTGGGCCGTCCTTGGCGCCGAGCACGATGTCAAAATAATCCGGAGTTGAGGCGCCGATGTCGTAATTGAATACGATGCGCGCCACATGGGCCAGGTCTTCGGGCGTCTTCTTGCCGATATTGACTCTCAGGGTGGTCGCCGACGGTCCCACCACCGCATGGCAATATTTGGTATTGATGTGCAGAATCATCACGTCACACCAGTGATCCGGGCTGCTCAGGCCAGCACGCACGGCGCCAAACGGAAATTCGACGATGGCGTAGATGTCGCCCGTCAAGCGCTCCGGGGTTTCAACAGAATCAAGAACCAGCGGTCGGCTGAATTGATTTTTTTGCAGTTGCTCGCCTAAGGATGCGTATTTCTCCCGCAGTGTCGCTGCTGCCTCCGGTGCTGCCCATGCCGCGCAGGCCATAGCCGCAGCCACCGCCAACAGCAGGCATCTCAAGCACGCCAACGACCTTGACCAGAATCTCTCGTGCATGGCTTCTCCGTCATGATGGTTCTCGTGTTTTGACAAGGCCCATGCGAATGAGTTCATCCTTATTTCATGGGGACCAAGCCGCAAGATAGCCTGACTTGGCAAGCGGGTCTGTGCGCCAACGAACACGGTCTGGCAACTGCCCATTGCTTGACTAACAGCAATTGAATGCCTCAAGATGCACCCTAGTATTCAAAGCTCATCTTTAAATAAGGTAGTCCCATGGATCTCCTCGACTGGGTGCGCGGTCCCTTGCTGATCGTGTCGATTGCTATCTTCGTCGTGGGCGTTTCGTGGCGCCTGTTTTCCTTGTGGCGCATGCCAGTCCTGCACGCGCCCGGTGCGCCGGCGCGACAAGCCTTCGGCCTGGGTGCCGCCTTCAACGCGGCCCTCACTCGCATGGTGCCGCGCGGGGGCTTTCACCCCAGCGCCACGCTGGTCACGGTCAATCCGTATGTATTCCATATCGGGCTGGCTGTCGTGTTTTTGGGCTACGCGCCGCATATTGCCTTCATCCGTCGCTTGAGCGGCCTGTCGTGGCCGGCGTTGCCCGACATGGTGATGTACCTCGCAGCCAGCGCCACCCTCATGTCGCTGCTGCTGGCCTTGATGTTTCGTTTGACTGACCCGGTGCTGAAGCGGATTTCGAAAGCAGACGACTGGATCACCTGGATCGTCACCTTCCTGCCCTTCATCACCGGTATGGCAGTGATCGGCGATTCATCTGCCACCATCCTGGCGCGCGACCATGCGATTTATCGGGGCCCGCTGGCCGTGCACCTGCTATCGCTGGAATTGCTGCTGGTATGGTTTCCGTTCGGCAAACTGATGCACGCCTTTTTGGTGCTGCCGGCCCGTATGCAGCTGGCCACCTTCTTCGGCCGTCGCGGGGTGCGTTCATGATTAATATGGACGTGTTTCACGGCTTCCTGGAAGCGATCCACCACCTGCCCGAGATGGCGCAGCCCGAGCCGCTCACCGACGCCGAACGGGTGGCGCGTGCCAAAACCGTCATGCGCGCCAAGACCGACCGTGGACTGGCGTTGGACCTTGAAGCCTGCGTGAACTGCGGCTATTGCTCGGAGGCCTGCCACTTTTACCAGAGCACGCAGGACCCCAAGTACAGCCCCAGCCGCAAGCTGGATTTGCTGCGCCGCGTGCATGCCCGCGAGACCTCGGCCTTCGCGCCTTTGAAGCGCCTGTTCACACCCGACATCACGGTGGACGACCTCAAGGAATGGCAGGAGCTGGTCTATGACTCGTGTACCGAATGCGGCCGCTGCAGCATGATCTGCCCGATGGGCATCAACACCGCACGCGGCGTCAACGTCATGCGGGAGGCGCTGTATGAAGCCGGCCTGGCGCCGCTCGAACTGATGGCGGTGGCGCAGGAGCAGGCGGGCCGTGGCACCGTATTCGGAGTCGGTCCGACCGAGCTCAAGAAGACCCTGGAGGCGCTGCGTGCCCAAGGCATCGTGATACCGCTGGATGAGCCAAAGGCCGATGTGATGCTGGTGACGACGGTGATCGACGTGCTGCTGTACCAGGACGCGCTCGCCGCCACCGCGCGCATCCTCAACCATCTGGGCGTGCGCTGGACCCTGCGCAGCGCCGGCTTCGAGGCGGCGAACTTCGGATTGCTGTCGGGCAGCGAGGCGCTGCAGAAAGCCGCCAGTCAACGCTTGATCGGCGAGGCGCTTGCGATTGGCGCCCAAACGGTGATCCTGCCCGAGTGCGGCCACGCCTACCCGGCGCTGCGCTGGGAGGGGCGACTCGCCGACGGGCAGCCGCTGCCATTTGAGGTGATGGCCGCCTCTGAATACGTGGGCCGCGAGATCAGCAGCGGGCGGCTCAGGCTGTTACCGGCACAAGCGCATGACGCCAGCCGCAAGATCACCTACCACGACGCCTGCAAGCTCGCGCGTCATGGTGGTGTGATGGACGAGCCGCGCGTCGCGCTCAAGGCGCTGGGCATGGACTTGATTGAGACCACGCCCACAGCCGAGCAGAACTGGTGCTGCGGTGGTGGCGCCGGCGTCTTCCTCATCAACCGCGCCGAAGGCTTGCGCCACAAGGCTTGGGCGATCAAGCGTGAGCAGATCGATGCCACTGGTGCTGACACAGTGGTGGTTTCTTGCGGCAGTTGCCGCCTGAACTTCATGGCCGGTGCCGAAGCCGATCAGTGGTCTACCAAAATCGAAAGCGTGGTCGAAATGGTGGCCCGGCAGTTGCCAATTTGAGCATGTGCTGTTCAGCGGCTCAGAGAAACATGCCGCCCGAGGCCTCGATGCGCTGGGCGTTGATCCAGCGGTTGTCGCTGGAAAGCAGCGAGGCAATTACGCCGCCAATGTCGTCCGGCACGCCCACGCGCCCTAGCGCCGTCTGCGACGCGATGAAGCTGTTGAGCTGCGCGTTGTCGCGCACCGCACCACCGCCAAAATCGGTTTCGATCGCGCCCGGCGCCACCACGTTGACTGCAATGCCGCGCGGGCCCAGTTCCTTGGCCATGTATTTGGTCAGCACCTCGATCGCGCCTTTCATCGACGCATAGGCCGCATAGCCGGGTAGCGCAAATCGCGCCAGACCGGTGGAGATGTTGACGATGCGTCCACCATCGGTCATGAGTGGCAGCAGTTTTTGCGTCAGGAAAAACACGCCCTTGAACTGGATGTTGACCAGCTCGTCGAACTGCGCTTCGGTGGTTTCCATCAGGCTGGCGTGGATGCCGATGCCCGCATTGTTGACCAGGTAGTTGAAGTCCTCGCGCTGCCAGTGCTGTGCCAGGGCCTGGCGCACGGTGTCAGCAAACGCGGCAAAGCTGCTGCTTTTGCCCACATCGAGCGGCAGTGCCACGGCGCGCCGGCCCAAGCGCTCGATCTCGGCCACCACGTCGGCGGCCTCGGCCTGCTTGCTGCGGTAGGTGAGGATGACATCGCTGCCATGGCGGGCAATGTGCAGTGCGGCGTTCTTGCCCAGGCCACGGCTGCCGCCGGTGACCAATGCGATGGGCGTGTTATGGGTGTTCATGGTGAGGTCCTTCTCAAATAGGTTGCAGATGGAAGGCAGTTTATTGGTCCGAATGCTTGAGATAAATAGGCGTTATTTGATTTATTTGTTCGCCATAATTGAACAATGAATCCCATCGAGCGCATGCACATCTTCACCCGCGTGGCGGAGCTGAGCAGCTTCACCCAGGCCGCCGAGGCCCTGAGCCTGCCCAAGGCCAGCGCCTCTACCGCCGTACAGCAACTGGAGACCCTGCTGGGCACACGGCTGCTGCACCGCACCACACGCCGGGTGCAGCTCACGCAAGACGGCCAGGCGTTTTACGAGCGCTGCAAAGATCTGCTGGCCGAGATGGACGAACTGCAAACCATGTTTCAGCAGCCGGGCGCGCAGGCGCTGCGCGGGCGCGTGCGCCTGGACATGTCCACCGGCGTGGCGCGCAACGCCGTCATTCCCTACCTGCCCGAACTGCTGCAGGCGAACCCGCTGCTGGAAGTGGAATTGAGCAGCACCGAACGCCGGGTGGATCTGATCCGTGAGGGCTTTGACTGTGTGCTGCGCGGCGGCGCTGTGAGTGACCCCGGCCTGATTGCCCGGCCGCTGGGGCATCTGCGCATGATCAACTGCGCCAGTCCGGCCTACCTGCAGGCGCGCGGCACACCCAGGACCCTGGCCGACCTGGCCAGCCACCAGTTGGTGCACTACGTCAGCACCCTGGGCGCCAAGTCAGGCGGCTTTGAGTATGTGGACGGGGAGAAGGATGGCAGCCTGCCCATGGCCGGCGCCGTGACCGTGAACAATGCCGAGGCCTACACCGCCGCCTGCCTGGCCGGACTGGGCATTATCCAGGTGCCGGCCATCGGTGTGCAAGACCTCATTGTCCAGGGCCGGCTGGTGCAAGTGCTGCCCGAATACGTCGCCCGGCCCATGCCGCTGACGCTGCTGTATGCGAACCGGCGCAACCTGTCCAAGCGCGTGCGGGCGGTGATGGACTGGCTGGCCGGTGTGCTGGCGGCGTATTTGGCGCAGCACGGCTAGCCAGCGCCCTTACATGAAATTGCGCGTGTGCAGGGCGGACAGCTGTAGTGCGGTTTCTTTGCCAAAGCCGAGTTTTTCCAGGCGTGCCTGTCGTCCATCGGACATGTCCAGCATCAGTTGTTGCACCCGGACATAACCGGCGGCAATTGCCGTGGGCGTGAACTCGCCCGCTGCCAGCAGGATCAAGGCATCAAACACTTCTTCGTTCAGTCCTGAGGTGCCTGCCAGGGCATCGTTGCGGGATTGCACCGCGTTTGCCAAACGGGTGCGGAACTGTGGCTCCTGATCCAGCCGCGACATCAAATGCATCATGCCGAACGCCACATGACGGGCTTCGTCCCGCGCTGCCAGCCGGGCCACCTGCCGGGTCACCGGGTCGGGCGCATGGGCGTGGAGGAAGTGCAGCAGGCTGACAAAAGTGCCTTCGCCCAGCACCGACAGCAAAAATTGAGCGATCGAAAAATCCGGCTCATCCAGCAGCGTTTTTAAAGAAGTTTGTCCGCCTGCGGTCGACAGCGCCGGCTCCCGGCCTTTCAGACGCACACGTCTTGTGAACACGTGGATGTGGCGCGCCTCATCGGCCACCTGAATCGCCAGCAAAGCTTGCACTTCGCGAAAATGCGGATGCAACTGGCCCAGAAAACGTGCCGGCACGATCAGGGCGGCCTCTTCGTTTTCGATCATGTAGGTCAGCACCTGCACTACCGCATCTTCCACGATGTCCGGCAGCTCAAACGGGGCGTCCCAGTCAATCACCGCGTCGGGATTCCACTGTGCCGCCACCGCCTGCGTGTAGAGATCGGCCGCGCTGTCGGACCAGACCTCCATTTTTTGATCGAGCCGGAAATGGATGGCGGGTGAACCGGCTTCCACCGTCGCACCGCGGGCCGCCAGGCCCCAGCAGGCCTGCGCCTGTGCGGCCACCGCGCCACTCTGTGCCGGGTCGGTATGGCCGGTGTGGAGGGCGCCGCGCCAGCGGCCGGCTGCGGCACTGCCGCGCGTGACCCGCGCCACCATCCGCCCGTCCTGCTCAGCCACGGTCACCTGATGGCCCTGGTTGCGGCACCAGGCCGACAACTGGGCTTCCCAGCCCGGGCAACGGCCAACCACGCTGATCTCCCCTCCGGGTGGCACGGCCAGCAAGCCGTGTTTGATCAGCAGATGGGCGCCTGCATCCAGCCCCAGGTTTTCAATATCGATAATCGGTGGCACGGATGTTTCCTTCAGCGTCGTAAAACTTTTCGTCGTCGGTCGCCCGAATCAGCAAGTCGTAACCGCTGGTGCGCCCCGGCAGCCAGGTCTTTAGTCCTTCGAGTTCCAGCAAGGGCCGCACCAGCGGGTCTTCCCAGCGCATGGCCAGCAGCAGTTCGGTGAAACGTGCGATCTTGTCGTCGGGGGCACCGGGGCTCACGGTGAAGTTGCAGTGGTCGTATTTGCCGGTGCGCGCCACGATCCGGGTCGCAGTGGCCGGCAAGATGCCTTCGCGCGAGAACGCCAGATGGTTGCCGTCAATCATCCAGGCGGCATCAATTTCCCCGGCCATCAAGGCCAGCGCCGCATCCCGTTCGCCGCCGATATGGTCACCATGTTTGCCGCCCAATACATCGAAACGCCGGGCCGTGTAATCAAGTCCGGCGAGCAAGCCGTTGTGGCGCAGATGGTCGAGCGGAATCAAGTGCGCTTGGGGCGAATCGATGGCCCCAAAACCGATCACTTTTCCCGCCAGGCTGGCCAACTCGCTACTCGCGCCAGCCGCAGATGCGCTGCGCACCACCAGCACCGAAGTGAGGTCGCAGTCGGTGTCGCGCATCGCCACGGCGCGGGCGATCTGGCCGCGGGCGCGGGCCATGCGATCGGCCCGGACCCAGGCCAGCGGCGAGTTCCAGGCCAGCGCGATGCTGCCGTCAAATTGCGCCTCTACCTGGCGTTCATAGTTGGAATAAAGAATGTAGTCAAACTCAAAATCATGGCGCCGGAAGTACTCCTTGAAGCCTTCCCAGATCGTCACGACCTTGGGCGCATATGCGACTGCGCCCATCATCAAGGGGGTTGTCATGGGTAGGGTCATGGCGTCCTCCTTAGCCAAACACCGGCATGCCACAAACGGCTTTGCCAATAAAGTCGAACAATACATCAGAAGTGGGGGCCATGATGGACGCGGCTCGTGCATCGCGGAAGTAGCGCTCCACCCCAACATCTTTGCGGAAAGCGGCACCGCCGCAGACCCGCATCGCCGTTTCGGTCACTTGCAGGGCTGCCTCGGCCGCCGCGGCCTTGACTTGCATCACACGCAGCATGGCATCTTCACGACCCGCCGCCAGTGCCGCAATCGTGTCGTCACGCAAAGTGCGCGCCATATCGGCCTGGATACGGGCACGGGCAATGTAGGCGCGGATGGTGGGCAGATCGGCCAGGGTCGTACCCAAGTGTTCCAGCTTGTTGCCACTGACATGAGCGCAAGACGCTTCGAGCGACGCGTCCATGATGCCGATGGAGCAGGAGGCGATCAGCGTCGCGAACACCGGCAGGACCGTGCCGATCATGATGTCGAAGCCGCCGCCATCGGTGCCCAGCATGGCAGAGGCGGGCAGGCGCAGCGACCTGGCTGTCAGCGGCGACGAGCGGTTGCCGCGCAGGCCCATGCCGTCGAAAAATTTGGGTTCGCTGATGCCGTCCAGTCGGCTATCGACCTGCCATAGGGTACTGGCACCGCTAGCGGCCATCGGACCGGTCGACCACACATAGGAATCAGCCTCGCCAGCCGAGGTCACCATGGTTTTGCTGCCATCCAGAAGAGTGTCGTCGCCGTCCCGGCGCGCGGTGCCGACCGGCGCCCAGAAGTGGCTGCGCGAACCGGTGTCGGACCAGGCCAGCGTGGTCAGGTGGCGGCCTTCGGCAATCGCCTTGCGGGTCGTGTCGTTGCCGAATTTTTCCAGCACCGTGGTGCCGCAATAGTGCATGGTCACCACCATGGCGGTGGAGGGGCACGCTTTGGCAATGCGTTCCACCACCCCGGCTGCTTCGGCCAAGCCCCGCCCCAAACCGCCGACAGCCGTGGCACTGACCAGCCCCAACAGCCCCGCCTCGCCCAGCGCCGCTATGGCGGCGCGCGGAAACACGCTGTCACGGTCGGTGGTTTGCGCCGCAGGTGCAATCGTGTCATTCACGATGTCAGTTAGTTTTTGCAGATAAGTCATCACAGCCCTTTGAAAAAAACAAGAAGGCGCTGCCCGGTGGCACGGAAAAAACAGACAGGCGTGGGGCGTCCGGACGAATCATGTCCGGTTATGAACTGCGCACCTCTGAATGTCTGCTGACCTGCCCGTTGGCAGCGCTTTGAACGGTACATTCCGCTATGTTTGGTCTTCCCGCCAGCCCCACGTAGGCCGTCTGACCCAATTCATTGCCCGGCTAGGCGTGGAAGTTGGCGTTACGGCGTGCCAGTTGGAAGCAAACACAACAGCGGGTGCAGCTTAACAGAGCGCAAACTTCCCTTAGACTGCGCCATGCTCCTCATGCCGGCCTTGCCGGGTCTTTGGCGCAACACAGGAATTTCCATGAAAACTTCCATTCTTATAGGTGCTTGTTTTTTGGCAGCCACGCTGACCGCGCAGGCGCAGGACCGTGGCCTGCCTCTATGGGAAATCGGCGCGGTGGGTGGTGTCGTGTCCATGCCCGCCTACCCCGCGTCCACCGAGCGCTCGTCACGCGCCTTGATCTTGCCATTTCTTATCTACCGGGGGGAGATACTGCGCGCAGAGCGAAGCAGCATCAGTGCGCGCGTACTGCGTTCGGATAACTATGAATTCGATATCGGGTTCGCCGCATCCTTGCCTGCCAATTCCAGTGACATCGCGGTGCGCCGCGGCATGCCCGACCTGGGCACACTGATTGAATTTGGTCCGCGTTTGAAGATGACCCTGGCGCGGCTAGCGCCGGGCAGCCGGGTTCGGTTGGAGCTGCCCGTGCGAGCGGTGCTGGAACTCAATGATGGCGTGCGCGCCCAAGGCGTGTCGTTCGAGCCCGAGCTGGTGTATGAAATCCGTGATTTCAGCGCGGGTTGGAGCTTGTCCGCGAACGGCAGTCTGGTCTGGGGCGACCGCCGGTTGAACAACTATTTCTACGGCGTCGCGCCGCAATTCGCCACTACCGAACGGCCGGCTTACGAGGCGCAGGCCGGACTAATTTCGACCCGTTTCGGTTTAAGCACGTTCAAAGACATCACGCCCGACGTGCGCGTGTATGGCTTTGTCCGTTACGAACGTTATGACGGCGCCGCCAACCGCGACAGTCCGCTTTTCCTCCAGTCCAGCGGTAGCAGCGCCGGTATTGGCTTGACATGGACGCTGGGCCGATCGGAGCGGCGCGCGGCGGATTAGTTGTACTTTGTCCGAGTGGCGCTGAGTCAGCGGTCATCCCCTGCAGGTATGTGCTGAACTCGTCGAGCCCGATCAAGCGGTCAAACGGTACCTTATTTGCTCTATTTAAGAAACAGTAATGCGCAGGTTATGGGGTTTGTCTGATCGGCAATTGAAACTAAAGTTCATCCCAGCGCTGCCGAGCGCTCTATTCAACAACCCATCAGGAGCTTCCCCATGATCCGCACCACCGTTATCGCCGCCTCACTGGCCATTGCCTTCACCAGCGCCCAAGCGGCCCAGCCACTGAGCGTCAAGGTGTACAACGCCGAAGGCAACAGCTTCAATGTCAACTCCACGCTGGTCTACGGCGAGAAGGAGGCCATGGTGATCGACGCCGGCTTCACCCGCGCCGACGCGCTGCGCATTGCCGCCAACGTGCTCGACAGCGGCAAGCAGTTGAAGACCATCTACGTGAGCCAGGCCGACCCCGACTACTACTTTGGCGTGGAAACCCTGAAGGAGCTGTTCCCCCAAGCGGAGGTGGTGACCACCCCCGCCGTGCTGGAAAAAATCAACGCCAAGCTCAGCGCCAAGCTGGCCTTCTGGGGTCCGAAAATGGGCGCCAACGCACCGCGCGTACCCGTGCTGCCCAAGGCCATCAGTGGCAATAGCCTGACGGTGGACGGCCAGACGGTGGAGATCCGCGGCACGCAAGGCCTGCTGGCGCATCGCCCCTATGCCTGGATTCCGTCCCTCAAAGCCATCGTGGGCAATATTGGCGTGTTCGGCAACATGCATGTGTGGACCGCCGATTCCCAGACCACAGCCGATCGCGCCGCCTGGGTGGCGCAGTTGGACGAGATGTTGGCCCTGAAGCCCGAGTTGGTTGTGCCCGGCCACATGAAGGCCGGCACCAAGGTAGACGCCAGCGCCATTGCCTTCACCAAGGACTACTTGCAGACTTTCGAGAAGAATCTGCCCGCCAGCAAGAACAGCGCCGAGCTGATCACCGCCATGAAGCAAGCTTATCCTCAAGTGACCGATGGTGCCTTGTCGCTGGACATCGGCGCCAAGGTCAACAAAGGCGAAATGAAGTGGTAAGGAGATAGCACCATGGGCACCACCGTTACTTATCTGTTCGATCCCTTGTGCGGCTGGTGCTATGGCGCTTCGCCCGTGATCCAAAAGCTGGGGCAACAAAGCGCCTTCACGCTGGAGCTGGCCCCTACGGGCCTATTTTCCGGCGGCGGGCGCATCATGGACGCGGCCTTTGCAGACTATGCGTGGTCGAATGACGTGCGCATTGAAAAGCTCACGGGCCAGCGTTTCACCGAGGACTACCGCAAGAACGTGCTGGGTCGCCACGGCAACCGCTTTGACTCGGCTACCGCCACGCTGGCCCTCACCGCCGTGTCTATGACCGAACCGCAACGCGAGCTGGAAACGCTCAAGATTTTACAGGATGCCCGCTATGTGCATGGTCTGGACACCTGCAATGTGGCCGTGGTGGAAAAGTTGCTGCGCGACCTGGGCTTGGTTGCTGTTGCCGACAGCCTGGCGGCCGCCGACGCAGAGCTATTGGCCGCCAACGCTGCACGCATTGAGAAGGCGCAAGGCCTGATGCAGACCTTCGGCGCGCAAGGCGTACCGGCGATGGTGATCACTGACGTAAAAGGCAGTCGGCTATTGCGTGGCAATGCACTTTACGGTAGCTTTGACAGCTTGCTAAGCCAAATTACTGCAGCCTGAACATCGCTGTGGAAGGTGTCGAACACGGGTGTGAGCCTGAATGGTTTCAGGCTCACACCATCCAAAGGAGCTTTCGATGATCAATCTTCGTCACGTCCTGGTTCATATGCGCTCGGGGCGCTGGACCGAGGCGCACAACCTCGTGCAGAGCGATGACTCGCTGCCGGGCGCCTGGCTGCACGGCATCCTGCACATCCAGGAGGGCGATCTGGAAGATGCCGAGTACTGGTACGGCAAGGCTCACCGGAAATTTCGCAGCCGCGGCACCTTGGATGAAGAGCTGGAACGCTTCGAGGCGGAGTTGCCGAAATAAAGACGGCCAAGCATTGCTGGCAGTGACTGATTTCAAAAAACCTATCGGGTCAGCATTGAACACCTCTACATTGAAAGACATTCGGAATCCGGCAAGATCGTCAAATTCGAGCAGTTTACGGACACGCTATTGGTCGCGAATGCGATGAAATTATTTTGCAAATGCTTGTCCGTATTTAGTCCAGGCTTGAAAGATTTTGCGCTCTACTCCGACTAAACAGGTATCAACCACTACCGGAGAGATTCACCATGATCCGACGCCAACTCCTGGCCTTATTCGGCGCCATGGGCCTGGCCCGCCAAGCCATTGCGGGCCCGGGCGCCAGTGACGGCTCGCGCATTGAAGCGCTGCGCCTGAGCGATGCCGAATGGAAAAAACGTTTGACGGCTGCGCAATACGATGTGCTGCGACACGAGGGTACCGAGCGCGCCTACTCAAGCCCGCTGAACGATGAAAAGCGCAAGGGCGCTTACCATTGCGCGGGCTGCGATCTGCCGCTATTTTCATCCGACATGAAATACGACAGTGGTACCGGCTGGCCCAGTTTCTTCAGCTTTTTACCCGGGGCTGTGGAAACCCAAACCGATTTCAAGCTGATATTGCCGCGCACCGAATACCACTGCGCACGCTGCGGTGGGCACCAGGGCCATGTCTTCAACGACGGCCCGGCGCCCACGGGCAAGCGTTACTGCAACAATGGCGTTGCACTCAAATTTGCAGGTGCTGTATGAATACTCAAAATAGCGTTACCAGTTTTTTGCACGCAGCTGGCACGGCCGCCTTGCTGAGTCTGGCCATGCTCAGCAGTGCGCACGTCATTGCCCAGGGCAGTACAACCGGGGCGGCGCCGGTGGCCGCCCCTGCGGTCACCGCCAAGGCGGTCTTCGCGGGGGGCTGTTTCTGGTGCGTGGAGTCGGACTTTGATAAGATCCCGGGTGTCATCTCCACCACCTCAGGCTACACCGGTGGCCAGACGGTCAAACCCAGCTACGAGCAGGTCTCAAGCCACACCACCGGCCACGCCGAAGCGGTGGAGGTGGTGTTTGACCCGGCCAGAGTCAGCTACCAGCGACTGGTGGAATACTTTTGGCACACCATTGATCCGACGGTCAAGGACCGGCAGTTTTGTGACATTGGCTCGCCGTACCGCACGGCCATTTTTGCCCAGGATGCCGAGCAACTGAAGACTGCCCAAGCCTCGCGCGCCGCCCTGGAAAAATCCAAACCCTTCAAGGAGCCCATCGTCACCGAAATCGTGCTGGCCAACGCCTTTTACCCGGCCGAGGAGTATCACCAAAACTACTACAAGAAGAACCCGATTCGCTACAAGTATTACCGCAGCAGTTGCGGCCGCGATGCGCGCCTGAAGCAATTGTGGGGCGAGCAGGCGGGGCATTGAACCGGAGCGACCGGCCGTCGTGCCGGGTCGCGGGTCTTGCACTGTGGGCCAAAGCCCCGTAACCTTGCCCTGACAACACGCCGCACGACTCTGTGCGCTCGTTGTTCAGGGAGTTCATCATGAAAGCAAAATTGATCAAAGGTCTTCGTCATTTTTCCCGCATACCGTTTGATGCCGAGGTGCTGTTGCACCTGCATGACCGGACGATCAGCGTGCGTCTGGTCGACATCGCGTTTAAGGGGGCCCTGGTGCAGACCGAACTCCAGCAGGCGCTTGTGCTGCACGAAAAATGCCGCTTGGTGCTGCCCCTGACCGATGGCGGGGACGGGGTTGTGATGACGGGAAAAATCGTTCACCTCGAAGACCAGCATGTTGGCATGGAATGCCAGGACATCGATGTAACCAGCCTGACCCGGCTGCGCCGGCTCATCGAATTGAACACCGGCGACGCCGAGCTGATGAACCGGGAACTCGCGCATTTGTTTGCAGGACGCTGACCGGCGCGCGTTTGACCGGCCTCAATCAAGAGCCTCTTCAGTCGGCAAAGCGCACGCTCGCCACCGGTGGCAGAT
The DNA here is from genome assembly GCF_003347515.1 of Rhodoferax ferrireducens. Lineage (GTDB taxonomy): Bacteria > Pseudomonadota > Gammaproteobacteria > Burkholderiales > Burkholderiaceae_C > Rhodoferax. The sequence goes on from NZ_QEII01000324.1 coordinate 77,568, forward strand.
CGTGTGACAGGCACTGCCATGCCAAGCCGGCATCGCTACTGAGCCACAAACCGCCGGTGGTCGACGCCAGTGCCAGGGTTTGCCCGTCACGGGTGACGTCGAGCCCGTGGCGATAGACCAAATGGTAGGCATGGCGCTGGGGCAAACCGTCCGAATACACCTGGAAAGATGCGCCTCCATCGTCGGTGCGCGTGACGACCATCCGGCCATCGACCGGAATGCGGCAGGCATCCGCCTGGGCCGGCACAAACCAGGCGCGTAGCGGATTGTGGGGATCGACGGCGACGGCAAAACCAAAGCCTGACGGGGCAGGCGCCGCAATGGCCTGCCATTGCTTGCCGCCATCGGTGGAGCGGTAAATGCCGCAGTGGTGCTGCACCCACAACACGTCGGGTTGGGCGGCGCACTGCACCAGACAGTGCGGGTCCTGCGTGTTGCCGTCATCGGCATTCTCGGGCGGCAGGTAGTCGGCCTTCATGCCGCTGGCCGTCAGCGCCCAGGATTCGCCGCCATCTCGCGTCTGCCACACACCGCCACAGGAGACCGCCAGTGTCACATGGCGCGGATCACGCGGATCGACCACGATGGAATGAATGCCGGCATGGTCATAGCCACCCCCGAACCACGCCTTGCGCCGGGGTTCTTCCCACAGCGGCTGGTTGAGGGCCCAGCTGGCGCCGCCGTCTTCGGACTTGAATAATCCGGCAGGCAGGCAACCCGCCCACAGCGTGCCGGGCTCTCGGACAGCCCCTGCCGCCAGCGACCAGATCAGGTCCACGCTCCAGGGCGTGGGGTCATCGGCCCAGGGACCCTCAGTTGGCTTGGTCGGGAAGGCAGGCGCCGCAATTTCCTTCCAGCTCAGACCCTGGTCGTCGCTCTTGTGCAGCTTGATGCCGAAATGGCCCAGGCGCAGCGCGGCATACCAGCTGCCGTCGCGCTGGTCGGCCAGCACCTGCGTGACCGGTTCACCGGCAAAATGATGCGACGCGATGGCCCAACCCGCGCCATCGCCCTGAACGACAAACAAACCCTTGCGGGTGGCAACCAGCAATGTCGGCATGATGAACTCCTCTCATCAAAAAAATGGAACGGATGTCAACCACCGGTCAGCGCCTGGACGACCAACACCCGGTCGCCCGCGCCCAGTCGCTGATTCAGCTTGATGCGCTCTGGCACCATTTGCCCGTTGACAAACACCGCCACATGTTTGCGCACGGCGCGCTGGTCGTCAAATACATAGTGTGCCAATTCGGGCGCTGCGCGCAGCGCACTTTCCAGCACCTCGCGCAAAGTGCCCGGCGCGACCGATTGGGGTGCGCAGTCGACATGGCGGCGCAGGCTGGCGGCAAATTCAACGGTGACCATGGGTATCAAGCTCGGCAGGTGTTGACGCGGTGCAACTCGTATCGCCGCAACTCTACGCTTTTCGCCCCAGGATTACCAGACCGTTACAGGTGCTGTGGCGGTCCGGCGTTATCAGCGCGGCGTCATCGTGCTCGAGTCGACCACAGCGCTGTCGACCCGAAGATTGCCGGTCCATTGGCACGCAAACCGGTTGCAGCGATAGCGATGAACGGGCACAAACAGGCTCCAGAAATGATCGATGGGTCGGCGCGGCGTCCGGATCAGATTCCCCCCGCACAGCGCGCAATGGTGACTGCTGGCGCTGACGTAATCTACGGGTTCTGCACTGTGGTCTGGGCGTTTCATGTCAGAGTCCTTTCCATCATTTCGACAAATCAACTGAGCCCTATTTAGTCAGTTTCGAAACCGCCAGTCGGTTCGCCAGCGCACGGTCAAGGCAAGCCGTCGCAGTGGCTGTCACGCTCGCCGCACCCGGATGCCGGTAAGCTCTATAAACTTGGTTCCATCATGACACTTTTCAAGGAGAACCGCCATGGCGCCAAGCCTGCCCACCTATTTCATTTCCCACGGCGGCGGCCCGTGGCCCTACATGGACGAGCTGCGCCAGAGGATGCGCGTGTTGGAGTCGTCGCTGCAAGACATGCCGCGCCAGCTGGGCACAACGCCCAAAGCCCTGCTGGTCATCTCGGGTCATTGGGAAGAAGCGGGGTTCAGCGTCATGTCCAGCGCCCGGCCGCCCATGGTGTATGACTACTCAGGCTTCCCCGCGCACACCTATGAAGTGGTCTATCCCGCACCCGGTTCGCCCGAACTGGCAAGCCGCATTCAGACCCTCATCACCGCAGCCGGCTTGCCGGCCAAGCTGGACAGCCAGCGCGGTTTCGACCACGGCACCTTTGCGCCCCTGGTGGTGATGTACCCGCAGGCCAATGTGCCCGTGGTCCAGGTCTCCATGAAGGCCGGTCTTGACCCGGCCGAGCACCTGGCACTCGGGCGCGCGCTGGCACCTTTGCGCCAGGAGGGCGTGTTGATCATCGGCAGTGGCCTGAGTTACCACAACCTGCGCATGTTTGGTCCCCAGGCCAAAGCACCGTCGCAGGCTTTTGACAGCTGGCTGCAAGACACGTTGCTGGCCTGTACCCCGGCTGAACGTGAGGCACGCTTGCTCGATTGGGCGGCCGCGCCTGCCGCCAGGCTGGCCCACCCACGCGAAGACCACCTCATTCCCTTGATGGTGGCCGTCGGTGCGGCGTCCGCAGAACCCGCCAGCTGCGTGTACCACGAGGAAGATGTATTCGGCGGTGTGGTGGCGTCGAGCTTCCGGTTTGGCGCGGCGTAAAGCCGCAGATCTATTTCCGGTCGTAGAGGGGCTCAAACGCATGGCGCTCGATGTCAGCCAGTGTCGGCGAATGGCCAGCCCACAATACCAGCACCGGTCCCGGCAGGTCGAGCGCACGCTCAAGGTTGCGGCACTGGTCGAAACGCTCCTCATCATCCAGCCCTGGCAGCTCTACAAACAACACATAGCAGCGCCGGTAGGCAAACTCGCGCAGGTTTTTGCGCACCAGCCAGGCGCGCACCACCGGTTTGCAGCGCGCCATGGCGGACTGGAACTCCCCCGCCTCAAAATCATTCAGGTCGTGACGCGTAATGGATTGGAAGCATGGCGTATCCGACAACTCTTCCCAGGCACGGCTTTCCGCTTCTTCAGCCTGTCTGAGCCGAGAGCGCCACAGCTTGAGCGCCTTGTCATCCAGGCTGCCGTCGGCGGAGGGTTTTTCCAGGTTACCCACGGCCATGCGGCAAGCCCACCATCGGTTAGCCACGCTGTGCTCGAACAACTGGCCCAGGCAATCCAGGCGCAGAAGGTGCTCGGTAGCCACCAGGCACTGCACCAAGCCGCGCAAGCCAGCGGCATGGCCCGGCGTGATCTGAAGGGCGCGCTCATAGCAGGCGCGCACCTCGGCGCTTGAATCCAGCCGTTTCTTCAGGTCGCCCAGTTCGGCCATTTCATCGGCATTGTTGCGCTGAGCGCTGGCCGCCAGCATGTCCACTCGGGCGCGTACCCGGCTTAGGTAGGCATGGTGCTGCTTCCAGTCCGAGGCATTGTCCCGGCACCATTGTTTGTCGAAGTGCGCAAACCATTTGGCACCGTTGGCGCCCAGCAGATCCAACGCGGGTTGGGTGGACCAGGCCGGCAGACTTTTGTGAACGTCCAGCGCTTCCAGTCGGTCACGCAGAACCGGATGGGTGTCATCCACACCACTGAATTGCGCCAGGGTTTGTCGCAAGGTCTCGCGGGCGAAATCGCCGGGCAGCGGCAGGGCCAGCAGCTTGCGCATGGCGGTGTACGGTCCCACGGGTTGCGCGCTGGACGAAGCCGCACGCCAGTGAAGGGGCCAAAACTCGCGGGCGATCCATGCGCCTTTGATGGCGATCTCGGTGAGCGCCGCCCCGGCCACGTCTCGACCCAGAAGCTTGCCCGCGATGCGATCGGCCTCAAACTCGTCTTGTCGCGCCAAGGCAAAGGTCTTGGCCAGAAACCGCGGAAAATACCAACGCAAAAAGGCCTGCGTGACCGCCGCCATCGGGCCTTCGTCATGACGCATGCCGTGCTCCAGCTTGGTCCAGCTCAGGCGGGTCCGGTAGATCCACGCCGCGAACTGACCATGGTTGCCGCGCAGGTGACCGTACTCATGGGCCATCACTGCCAGAAAGCGGGGCCGGTCAATGGCCAGCAACAAGGGCAGGCCAATCGTCAGGTAGTTGACCGCACCGCCGAACAGGCCATAGCGTGGGAGCTGGGTGATGCTGGCGTTGAAGTTGGCGTCGAGCTGTACATGGTGAATAGGCGGCCCCTTGATCTTCTTGCGGATGCGTTCCAGCGCCTCGAACAGCGCGGGCGCATCGGCCCGCGACAAGGCCACGCCAGGCGGCGCATCGAATCGGCACCATAGCGCACGCAAGCTGGTCCAGAGCAGACCTGCCGCCGCCACCACCAGTCCGATGTAGGCCACTTTGAAATGGCCCCGCGTCATGGTGCCAACGGTCCAAAACAAAATGACGGCTGCCAACACAAAACAGGCGATGACCCAAAGATAACCAAGCGCAGCAAAGGCCGCCACGCTGCGGCGGTAGGCGCGGCTGTCATCGGCGCTTGCATGCTCGCTCAGCCGGACCAAATGAATGAAATCTGCTCGTTCCACGGATGCTCCCATTTAATTGAGGGCTATGTTAGCCATGAAAAGCCGGCAAATAAACGCGGGCATTCACGGCTTTGTCACCCAGGGTTCATAACATCGGCACTTTCTAACCCCACTACAGGGACTTATCCATGCGCATTCGTTTTCCCAAACTGGCCGTCGCGGCATCGCTGTTGGTGTGCAGCATTTCTGCGCTGGCGCAAAGCCCGCAGGCCATCACCAACATCCAGCTCGGGCCACGCCCCTTCTTTTTGGTGACCGAGATGGCTGACGGCCCGCTGAAAGCCAAGCTGCAAAGCTGCGCCAACGGGCCCTTCAGGAAAACGGAATTCTCCATTGGCCACCGCGGCGCGGCAATGATGTTTCCCGAGCACACCAAAGAGTCGTATGAGGCGGCCGCCCGCATGGGGGCCGGCATCGTGGAGTGCGACGTGACTTTCACCAAAGACAAAGAGCTGGTCTGCCGCCACGCGCAGAACGACCTGCACACCACCACCAACATTCTGGCCACGCCTCTGGCCGCCAGATGCACCAAGCCGTTCACCCCGTTTGACGCGGCGAAGAACACTCCTGCTGCCGCCGAATGCCGCACCAGCGACATCACGCTGGCCGAGTTCAAAACCCTGCGCGGCAAGATGGACGCATCCAACCCCAAGGCCAAAACGGTGGAAGAGTTCATGGCTGGCACGGCCAGCTGGCGTACTGACCTGTACAGCGGACTCACCAGTGGCACCTTGATGACGCACCAGGAGAGCATTGCCTTGTTCCAAAAGCTCGGTGTCAAGATGACCCCGGAGCTCAAGTCGGCCAGCGTGAGCATGCCTTTTGAGGGCTTCAGTCAGGAAAACTATGCACAAAAAATGATTGATGCCTACAAGGTGGCCGGCGTGCCCGCGACCCAGGTGTTTGCCCAGTCGTTCAACAAAAATGACGTTCTGTATTGGCTGAAAAACGAACCAGCCTTCGGCAAGCAAGCCGTGTACCTGGACGATGCCGACAAGATTGGCGATCTGCCCGGCCTGGAAGAACTCAAGAGCTACAAGAAGGACGGCATCCAGATCGTCGCCCCGCCGCTGTTTGCGCTGCTGGACCTCAAGGACGGAAAAATCGTGGCCTCCGCCTATGCCAACAACGCCAAACAGGCGGGCCTGGGCATCATCACCTGGAGTCTGGAGCGCGCTGGCATGTTGGCCGGTGGCAAGGGCGGCTGGTATTACCAGACCGTTAATCCGGCGCTCCAACATGAGGGCGACATGATGCAGGTGCTGGATGTCTTGACGCGCGAGGTCGGCATCATGGGCATATTTTCCGACTGGCCCGCCACCGTCACTTACTACGCCAACTGCATAGGTTTGAAGTAGATTTGTGGATTCGCCGAGCGATACCGTTATTGCCGGATCGTTTCGCTGAAGACCGGCTCTGCATGGCTCCACTCAAACCAGCCGCCGTCGTACACACTGATCCGCTCCCAGCCCATCAGCCAGGCATAGAAGAAAGCCAGCGATGCGCGCCAGCCCGTGCCGCAATAAAACGCGGTTTGCAGGCCCGGGTGTAGGCCTTGGTCGCGCCAGAACTGGCAGATATCGCTGGCCGGTCTCATGCTGCCATCCGACCCATGAAATGCACTCATGTTGTTCATATCCGTGCCAGTGCCGGCACGACCCCAGCGTGCGCCGGGAATGTCGCCCCGGGCCTGGATGTAGCTATAGCCGGAGGTCTTGCCGGTGAATTCATCCCAGGTCCGGATACTGGCCAACGCGCCATCGGACTGCCATAAAAGCGCTTTCGCCTGACGCATGTTGATCAGGTAGTGCGGACGGCCCGGAAAGGTCGCGCCAAAGCGGGTGGCGGCTGCGTAGCGCTGCGGCGCGCCTGTCGCGCACGGCAGGCCGGCGCGCAACCAGGCGTGGACGCCGCCATCCAGCAAACGCACGTCCGTGACGCCGGCATACAACATCAGATGGGCGGCCCGCGCCGCAGCGGTCATGTTGCGGCCATACAGAATAACCGTGGTGTCGTGGCGGATGCCCAGGCCCAGCAGCACTTGCAGCAAGGCGGCGTCTGCGACCTTGTTCCAGAACGGCCCTTCTTCCAGACGAGCGGTGTCCAGGTAGGCGGCACCGGGTATGTGACACTGCAAAAACGCATCAAGCGCACCACAATCCACCTCCAGCAAGCACCAATGACTGGCCGGCGCGGCGCGCACCGCGACGCCGGCCATGAGGCGGTCAAGCCAGCTCGGCGTGATGAGCTGTTGCCAGCGTGGGAAATCGTCGCGAAATACCGGCACGGTGTTTACGTTTTGTAGTAGCTAAAAAGTGAAGCGATGCCAGGTCGCCGGCGAGCTGTCGATTTTAGGCGCCGGTCACCATCGGGCCTGCGCAGCACCCACTGCCTTGTCCGGGTTCTGCCCGCCATTTCAGCGATTGATCAAACGCAAGGTCAACTCGTTTGAGTTGGTTCAAATCGGCGAGGGCGAGTCGTTCCAGATCCGGCGAGGGTGAGTATTGTTCAAATTTTTTTTGTTGGAAGCAAGCCATGGACACTGGCAAAATCGCCACCTGGATCGATCAGGCACAACCCATTTTGGTGGCTTTTGGCCTCAAGGCCTTGGGCGCGATTGCTGTTTTTTGTCATCGGCCGCTGTTTGATCCACATGGTGGCGGGTGCCGGCGTGGAGCTGGGTTTGTTTGGCACCACGTTGACCACCCCTGACAACGTCAAGACCATCGTTGGCAACGGCAAGGTCATGGGGAGCGACATCAAGAACTTCTCGGCCAATCCCTACCGGCGTGTGGAACTGGTCGCACAACTGGCCGGTAGCGCCGACGCGCACCAAGCCATGGCCCTGTTGAAGGAGTCGGTGTCCAAGGTCGCCAATATTGCCAAAACACCGGTGGTGGACGTGGAGATTCTGGAGTTCAACGAGTTCGGCCCCAAACTGGCCGTGCGCCCCTATTGCCATACAGAGCACTACTGGCAGGTGTATTTCGACACCAACAAGATAACTGGATTGTGCGTAATTTTATAAGTGTTTTGGAACATACGAAATACCTGAAAGGCTCAACATAATGTCCACGCACCCTGGGTGGCCATAGAACACATGGTTGGGCAACCGTGTTGTATGGCACCGGATGCGGTTTTTCACACATCTGAAAATTCAAATGGATGAATCGGCTCAAACTTCGAAATTGTCGATCAGCCGCGTCGCGCCGATTTTCGCCGCGCCCAGCACCACCAGCGCCTCGCCCAATAAATCACTCGGCGTCGGGGCTTGCAAATCACTGCGTCGTCGCACCACCAGGTAGTTCGGTTGCCAGCCGCGTGCGGTCAGGGACTTCATCGCTTGCGCTTCCAGCACCGCGATGTCGGTGGCGCCAGCTTTCAACACCGCAGCCAAGCCTTTGAGCGCCATCGACAACTGCACCGCCTCAGCGCGTTCGCTCTCGCTGAGGTAGCCATTGCGCGAGGACAGCGCTAGCCCGTTGGGGGCGCGTGTGGTTTCTCCGCCCACGATCTCGATCGGCAGGGCGAATTGCTGCACCATGCGCCGGACGATCATCAGTTGCTGGTAGTCCTTTTTGCCGAACACGGCCACGCGCGGCTGCACGCAGGCAAACAGCTTCATCACGACCGTGCAGACGCCGACAAAAAAACCGGGGCGAAAGAAGCCCTCCAGGATGTCGGCCAACTCAGTGGGCGGATGCACCTTGAAGGTTTGCGGCTCGGGGTAGAGCTCTTGCTCGTTGGGGGCAAACAGCACGTCGCAGCCGGCCGCCTGCAGCTTGGCGCAATCGGAGTCCCAGGTGCGCGGGTAGGTGTCAAAGTCCTCGTGTGGCAAAAATTGCAGACGGTTGACAAAGATGCTGGCCACGGTGACGTCGCCCAGCGGCTTGGCCTGAGCGATCAGGGCCAGATGGCCCTCGTGCAGATTGCCCATGGTGGGCACGAAGGCGGGGTGCTTGAACTGCGTCAGGTGCGCGCGCAGCTCGGTGATGGTGTGAACGATTTTCATAGTGCTTTGCGGGACAGGCCGTGGCGAAGCGCAGCGCTGTCCTCAACTGATTAAAGGGGGTTACCAGGCGTGCTGGGTGTTGTCGGGGAATGAGCCGTCTTTGACAGCGGTGACATAGGCTTGCATGGCCTCGCGGATGCCGGGCGCACCGGTCATGAAGTTGCGCACAAATTTGGGCATCTTGCCCAGGTTCACCCCCAGCATGTCATGCAGCACCAGCACCTGCCCGGCGGTGTCCTTGCCCGCACCAATACCAATGGTCGGGCAGTGCGCCAGTTCCAGCGTTAGTTCTGCCGCCAGCGCAGCGGGCACCATCTCCAGCACCAGCAGCGTGGCACCGGCGTGCTGCAATTCATGCGCCTGGCCCTTCAGCAGGGCGGCTGATTCGGCGGTCTTGCCTTGCACCCGGTAGCCGCCCAGGGCGTGCACGGTTTGCGGTGTCAGGCCCAGATGAGCGCACACGGGGATGCCGCGTTCGACCAGAAAACGCACGGTGTCAGCGGTCCAGCCACCGCCCTCCAGCTTGACCATGTGGGCGCCGGCTTGCATCAGCGCGGCGGCGCTGCGCAGCGCCTGTTCCTTGGATTCATGGTAGGCGCCAAATGGCAGGTCGCCAATCAGCCAGGCTGTGGCTTGCGAGCGGCGCAGGCCGCGTGCCACGCTTTCGACGTGGTAGCACATGGTTTCCAGTGTCACGCCGACGGTGCTGCTCAGGCCCTGGCACACCATGCCCAGTGAATCGCCCACCAGAATGCAGTCCACGCCGGCCGCGTCAGCCACGGCCGCAAAGGTGGCGTCGTAGGCGGTGAGCATGGTGATTTTCTCGCCACGCGCGTGCATCTCCAGCAGACGGGGCAGGCTGATCGGTTTGCGCAGCGCGGGGGCGGAGGTGGGGGGCAGGGTGCCGTAAGGCGAAGCGGGATTGGGGGTTGGAGTCGTCATGGCCGTGGTCGAGGGACAAGTCATTGGGTGCCGCGAGTCTAGTCGATCCGGCTATGCTTGGCATCCATGATATTTCTCTCTGACAAGCCACATAATTCCATGCGCGATTCCCATGCAAACGCTGATTGATTTTGCCCGCACCGGCGCCGCAGGAGGCAACGCGCCCGTGCGCTGTGCCTTTGGCGCCCCAAGCCAGACGCTGGTGGCGCATACCCCGGCGCAGGTTCGGCCGTTGCTGGACGCGGTGCAGGCGCTGGCGCGACAGGGCCGCTGGTGCGTGGGCTATTTGCGCTACGAGGCTGGTGCGGCCTTTGATTCGGCGCTGGCGGTACATGAGGCCGACGGCCCGCTCGCCTGGTTTGGCGTGCACGACACCCCGCAGCCCTGGCCCGAGGGTGAGGCGGGCGGGATAGCGACAGCGCAGTGGCACGAGAGCCTGACGCGGACGGCATTTGACCAGGGCATGGCGGAAATTCACCGGGCCGTTGCTGACGGCGAGCTCTACCAGCTCAACTACACGGCGCCCTTGCATGGCGTGATGCAGGGCGCCCCGTGCGACCTGTTCATGGCGTTGCGGCGGGCGCAGCCGGGTGGTTATGCCGCGTACATCGACACCGGCGACGAGCAGGTGCTGTCGGTGTCGCCCGAGCTGTTTTTTGACTGGGACGGCGAACGCATCCTGGCGCGCCCGATGAAGGGCACGGCGCCGCGCGGTGCCACGCCCGAGGATGACGCGGCGCTGGCGGCCCAGCTGCGCGCTTCGGCCAAGGAGCGGGCCGAGAACGTGATGATCGTGGACCTGATTCGCAACGATCTGTCGCGCGTGGGGCAGCCGTTTTCGGTGCGGGTGCCGCATCTGTTCCGGCTGGAGGCGCTGCCGAGTGTGTGGCAGATGACCTCGGACGTCGAGGCGCGCACCCGGGCCGGCACGACGCTGGCCGATGTGTTTGCGGCGCTTTTTCCTTGCGGTTCGATCACTGGTGCGCCCAAGGTGCGCGCCATGCAGATGATCAAAAGCCTGGAGCCCGATCCGCGCGGCGTTTATTGCGGCGCGGTGGGCGTGGTCCGGCCTGGCGGCGCGGCCACTTTCAATGTGGCGATCCGCACCGTCACGGTCAAGGGTGGCGCGGTTCGCTGTGGTATTGGCAGCGGCATCACGGCCGATGCCACGGCGGACGGCGAGTGGCAGGAGTGGCGCCACAAGCGCGCTTTTCTGGAGCGCGCCAGCCAGCCGTTTGAGTTGCTGGAGACGCTGGCCCTGCAAGACGGCGTATTGCGCAATGCGCCGGATCATCTGGCGCGCCTGGCTCGTGCCGCCGTGCATTTTGGCTATCCGTTGGATGTGGCGCGGGTCGAAGTTAGTTTGCAACAACTGGCCGACGCGCATCGCCAGGGTCTGTGGCGCGTACGCCTGTTGTTGAATGCGCGCGGCCAAGCGCAGGTTGAGGCCCATGCGATGGAGGCTTCACCGGCCCTCGTCCAACTGGCATTGGCATCGACGGCCTTTGAGGAAGCGGGAAGCGAGTTCGTACGTTTCAAGACCACGCGGCGTGCGCATTACGACGCCTTCGCGCCCCGCGTGCCTGGCGCATTTGACACCCTGCTGTGGAACCGGCAGGGCGAACTGACCGAGTGCACGCGCGGCAACGTGGCGGTGCAACTCGACGGGCGTTGGGTGACGCCACCCTTGCGTTGTGGGCTGCTGGACGGCATCGGCCGTGCCCGCTTTTTGCGTGAGGGGCGGCTGGTGGAGGCGGTGGTGCGGGTGGAAGATCTGCCGTGCGCCACGGGTCTGGCCTTTGTCAACAGCCTGCGCGGCTGGATCGACGCCGTGCTGGTCTGAGCGCCGCCGTTCAGGTGGTGGCCGTGCGACGCAGTGGCAATGTCATGAGCCCCCGGTAGGCCGGGTTGCTGCCCCAGCGCGGCGCGGCATCAAGCAGGCTCAGATCGGGCCAGCGCTGCAGCACCTGGCGCAAGACCATCTCGGCTTCCATGCGCGTCAGCGCTGCACCAATGCACACATGCGCTCCCGAGCCGAAGGTCAGCGAAGCGCCCTCGCTGCGCGTGATGTCCAGCGTGTCGGGTTCGGCATAACGCGCCGGGTCCCGGTTGGCGGCACCGATCAGCGGCAGCACCAGCTCGCCGCGTCGCAGCCGCTGGCCGTGCAAGACCAGATCGGTTGCCACGCGCCGTCCGGTGTACTGCACCGGCGGGTCAAAGCGCAGCAGCTCGCGCACAGCGCCCGGCAGCAGCGCCGGGTCTTGTTGGAGCTGCCGCCACTGCTCGGGATGGCTCAGCAGGGCTTGCAGCCCACTACCCAGCAGGTGGCGCGTGGTCTCGTGGCCGGCGAACAGCAACATGGCGCACTGCGCCAGCAGTTCCGGCCCGCTTTCGATCTCGCCAGCCGCTTCGGACTGCACCAGCCGGCTCACCAGATCGTCACCGGGCGCCAGGCGTTTGTGCGCCAGCAGGCTCTCGAAATAGTCGCACATGGCCAGCAGGCTGGTCTGGGCACGGCGCGCCTGAGTCCGCGTCGGCTGCGCCGTGCCGATGAAGATGGCCAGCTCGTCCGACCAGGCCATGAAATCGGCGCGCTGCCCGCGCTCGATGCCCAGCAGCCGGGTGATCACCTGCACCGGCAAGGGCCGCGCCACGCGCTCGATGAAATCGAAGGTGTCGGTCGCCGCCACATCCGCTTCGACCTGATCCAGCAGGCCGGTGATGATTTGTTCGATGTGCGGCACCAGCTTGTGAATCACCTCGGGGCGAAAGCCCGCGTTCATCACCTTGCGGATGCGTGGATGGTCAGGCGCATCCAGGAATAGCAGGGCGCGCGCGAACAGGCGCTGGAAGCCACCCAGTTCGCCGGGATTCTCCTCCCGGTCCTTGATCCAGGCGCCGGTGCGCTGCGCGGAAAAGCGCGGGTCCTTCAGCACCAGCTCGACATCGGCATGGCGCGTCAGCAGCCAGGCGCCGCCAAAGAACTCCTCGCTCCAGTGGATCGGGCCGGCCTCGCGCAGCGCCCGGTAGGTCGGATACGGATTGGCTAGAAACGAGTCATCGATGAGGGGGCGCTCCGACTGGACCGGCGCCAGCACGGCATTCATCAGTTCAGCACGTCTGGGTTGACGCCGCGGGCCGCTCGCCCTGTGCCTTTAGGCCCAGGCGCGCAAACAGCTGGCGGTCCCGATCCGCCTGCGGGTTGCTGGTGGTGAGCAGCTTGTCGCCGTAAAAAATCGAGTTGGCACCGGCCAGGAAACACAAGGCCTGCAGGGCTTCATCCATCTGTTCGCGCCCGGCCGACAGCCGCACCATGGTCAGCGGCATGGTGATGCGGGCGATGGCAATGGTGCGCACAAACTCGAACGGGTCCAGCGGCGCGGTGTTGGCCAGCGGCGTGCCCTCGACGGCGACCAGGTTGTTGATTGGCACTGACTCGGGGTAGGGGTGGAGGTTGGCCAGTTGGGCGATCAGTCCGGCGCGCTCGGTCCGGGACTCGCCCATGCCGACGATGCCGCCGCAGCACACGTTGATGCCGGCGCTACGCACATGGGTCAATGTGTCGAGCCGGTCCTGGTAGGTGCGGGTGGTGATGATGCTCTCGTAGAACTCGGGCGCGCTGTCCAGGTTGTGGTTGTAATAGTCCAGCCCGGCGTCCTTCAGGGCCTGGGCCTGCTCGGCTTCGAGCATGCCCAAGGTCATGCAGGTCTCCAGGCCCAGGGCGCGCACTTCGCGCACCATGTCGGTCACGCGTTCCATGTCGCGTTCCTTCGGGCTGCGCCAGGCGGCGCCCATGCAAAAGCGGGTCGCGCCCTGGTCTTTGGCCGCTTGCGCTGCCTCGATCACCTCGGACAGCGGCATCAGTTTGCTGGCCTCGATGCCGCTGTCGGCCGTTGAGGCTTGCGGGCAGTAGCCGCAGTCCTCGGAACAGCCGCCGGTCTTGATCGACAGCAGCGTGGACAGCTGCACCTCGTTGGCGTCAAAGTGTTCGCGATGCACTTGCTGGGCACGGAACAGCAAATCCATAAAGGGCAGCGCGTACAGGGCCTCGATCTCGGCGACTGGCCAGCGTTGTGGGACGTCTGGTGTGACGGTTCGTGCCGGAGCGCTGCGCAGGGATGACACTGGGACGATGGAAATGGTGGTCATGTTGGGTCTTTCAGGAGGATGCCAAAGAAGAAGGAGAGGTCAAAACGGGGGCTAAAACAGAAGTCAAAGCGGCTGTGTCCAGGTGGGCGGCAACCTTGGCCGGCGTGGGCTGCGCCAGCCACGGTACCAGGCCGAGGCAGGGCGCGCCATGTTGTTGCCACAGGCGCTCGCGCAGACAGGCGATGTTCTCATCGACCCAGGGCATGTTTGCGTCAACGACGTTGCCAATCCAGCCAAGCAGGCGCAGGCCGCGCGCGCGCACCTCCTGCGCCGTGAGCAAAGCATGGTTGATGCAGCCCAAGCGCAAGCCCACCACCAGCACGACGGGCAACTGGAAATCGCAGGCCAGGTCGGACGTGTCCCAGTCGGGGCCCAGCGGCACGCAAAAGCCACCGACGCCCTCGATCACCAGCACATCGGCCCGGCTTGCTAGCGCCTGCGCCGCGCGCAGGAGGGCGGCACGGTCAATCGCCTCGTTTTGCAGGGCGGCAGCGATGTGCGGCGCGCAGGCGGTCTCCAACTGGCAGGGCCCGACCTCGGCGTCGGTCAGCGCCAGTGAACTGGCTTGACGCAGGGCACGCACATCCTCGTTGACGCATTGGCCGTCGATCAGGCTGGTGCCGGCGGCCACCGGCTTGAAGCCGGCGCTGGACCAGCCTGCCTGGGCCAGGCAGTGCAGCAAGGCGGCGCTGATGCGGGTCTTGCCAACCTCGGTGTCGGTGCCGGTGACGAAGCAGCCGTGCAACCGGGCCGGCTGGGTCATTGGGGCGTGCGCAGTGGATGGAGAGAGCCGGCTCATGCCACTGTCCCGGTCAAATCTTGCGCGGCGCGAGTCAGGCCGTCGAGCAACTGCTGCACGTCGGCGGCACTGTGCGCCGCGCTGAGCGTGATGCGCAGCCTGGCCGTGCCGGCGGGCACTGTCGGCGGGCGGATCGCCGGCACCCACAGGCCCTGCGCGTCCAGCGCGGCGGCCAGCGCCAGTGCGGCGGCGTTGTCGCCGATGATGAGCGGCTGGATCGCGGTGGCCGAGTCGCTTAAGCGCCAGCCCAGCTTCGGGTGTGCTGCAATCAGGGTTGTGAGTTGCGTGCGCAACTGAACAATCAGTTGCTGCAGGTGGGCGCGTCGTTGTTGACCCTCCTCGCCACCGATCAGGCGCAGGCTTTCGCGCAAGGCATGGGCCACGGCCGGTGGCGCGGCGGTGGTGTAAATATAGGGGCGGGCCGATTGCACCAGCCACTCGATGATGCTCGGGTGCGCCGCGACAAAAGCACCACCGAGTCCCGCGGCCTTGCCCAGCGTGCCCATGTAGATCAGGCGCTCGCTGCGCAGATTGAAATGCGCCAGGCTGCCGCGGCCCTTGTCACCCAGCACGCCAAAACCGTGGGCGTCGTCCACGATCAACCAGGCGTCGAAGCGCTCGGCCAGCGCCAGCAAGGCCGGCAGATCGGCCAGGTCGCCGTCCATGCTGAAGACGGCGTCGGTCACGATCAGCTTGACCGGTGTCGTGCAGCGCGCCAGCTGGCGCGCCAGCAGCGCCAGCTGGCCGTGTGGATAGCGCTGCATTGGCGCCTTGGCCAACAGCGCGCCATCGATCAGCGATGCGTGGTTGAGTTTGTCGGCAAAGATCGTGGCGCTAGCGTCGCCCAGGGCGGTGAGCAGGGCGAGATTGGCCATGTAGCCGGTACAAAAATAAAGCGCCAGGGCCTGCGGAATGCTGGGCGCCAGCCAGTCCGCCAGCTCATCTTCGAGCGTGGCATGGGCGCGCGAGTGGCCGTTGATCAGGTGCGAGGCGCCGCTGCCGGCGCCGAATTGCCGGGCACCGTCCGCCAGTGCCTGGATCAGCGCCGGGTGATTCGCCAGGCCCAGGTAATCGTTGCTGCAAAACGCCAGCAAATCACGCGCCGGCTGGCCGTCCCGGCTGACGCGTTGGTGTGGCGCGCAGGGCGACTCGGTGATGCGGCGCTGGCGTTTCAGCGCCAGCACTTCGCGCTCACGCAGTTGGCGGTTCAGGTGTTCTATCAACATCAGGAGGACTTTGCTTCAAAACATCGTTCAGTGTCGCCAGCAGACGCTCGGCCAGCCATAGCGACAAAGCCTCGGTGAGCACGTAAGGCGGCATCAGGTAGATGGTGCGCCCGATCGGTCGGATCAGCAGTTCGTGCTCCCGGCCGACCAAGTGGAAGCGCTCGGAAAAACGCGGCCCCATCAGCGGCTCGCGCACCTCAAAGGCCCAGATCATGCCGAGCTGGCGAAAGTGCTCGATGCGCGGATCGCTGGCCAGTGGCGCCAGCGCCGTGGTCAGGATGGCCGCTTGCTCCCGGTTGCGCCGCAGCACCTCATCCTGCTCAAAGCGATCGAGTACCGCCAGCGCCGCGCGGCAGGCCAGCGCATTGCCGGTGTAGGAATGCGAATGCAGGAAGCCGCGCGCCACGTCGTCGTCGAGAAAGGCCTCAAAAATGCTGTCGCGTGACAGCACCAGCGAGAGCGGCAAATAGCCGCCGCTGATGCCCTTGGACAGGCAGACCAGGTCCGGCCAGATGGCGGGTTCACCCACCAGCGCGGCCTGCTCGAAGGCAAAAAAGGTGCCGGTGCGGCCGCAGCCGACTGCAATCTCATCCGCAATCAGCGTCACCTCAAACCGGTCACACAGCGCGCGCACGGCGCGCAGGTAGGCCGGGTCGTACATTGCCATGCCGGTGGCGCCCTGCACCAGCGGCTCCAGGATCAGGGCGGCAATCTGCTCGTGGCGGGTTTCAAACAGTGCCTGCAGCGCTGCGGCGGCGCGCATCGCCACATCGACAGCGGACTCGCCCGCAATGGCCTGGCGCGCATCGGGCGACATCACTTGGTGCACGCGCATCAGCAGCGGGTCGTAGGCGTCGCGGAACACGGCCACGTCGGTCACCGCCAGCGCGCCCAGTGTCTCGCCGTGGTAACCCTGGCGCAAGCAAACGAACTCGCGCTTATCGCCTCGTCCCCGATTGCGCCAGTGGTGAAAGCTCATCTTGAGCGCAATCTCCACCGCCGAGGCACCATCACTGGCGAAAAAGCAATGCCCGAGTACGCCACCGGTCAAGGCCGACAGGCGTTCGGCCAGTTCCACCGCCGGGGCGTGGGTGCAACCCGCCAGCATGACGTGTGGCAGGGTGTCGAGCTGCTCCTTGAGTGCTGCGTTGATGCGGGCGTCGGCATGGCCGAACAGGTTGACCCACCAGGAACTGCTGGTGTCGAAGTAGTGACGGCCGCTGTCATCGAACAGCCACGGCCCTTCGCCGCGCGTGATTGCCAGCGGCGGCACTTGGGCTGCGCGCTGCATCTGGGTGCAGGGATGCCAGACAGCGGCCAGGCTGCGTGCGGCCAGCGTGGACGATGGGGTGCTGGCCGAATGACCGTCAGTTCGCGTCGTCACAGCTGCTGCGTTGGCACCTTGTGGCGCAATTCGGTCTGCTTGTTCTTGTCGTCGACGAACACCAGTTGCGGCTCATGCCCGGCGACTTGGTCGTTGTGCACCTGGCCAAAGGCGGCAATGATGATCAGGTCGCCGACGGCGGCGCGGCGTGCCGCCGAGCCGTTGACCGAAATCATGCCGGAGCCGCGTGCACCCTTGATGGCGTAGGTGATGAAGCGCTCGCCGTTGTTGATGTTCCAGATGTGGATCTGTTCGTTCTCGACCAGGTTGGCGGCGTCCAGCAGGTCTTCGTCGATGGCGCACGAGCCTTCGTAGTGCAGCTCGCAGTGGGTCACGGCGACGCGGTGGATCTTGGATTTGAGCAGGGTGCGGAACATGGAAGTCTCCTCGGAATCAATGTGAACGGGAACGGAAACAGGGCGAGGGCGCGCCGGTCTCAGGGCTGAAGCTCCAGCGTACAGGCGTCGCCCACGGCGTCGCGCCAGACGCGCACGCGGCGCAGTGGTGGACCCAGGTCGGGCAGCGCCTGGGCGATGAACAGGCACAGATTTTCCAGCGTCGGCGGGCCCAGGTCAGGCACCTCGTCGAGCATGTGGTGGTCCAGTCGTTCGCGCAGCTCGCCCAAGGCCTGGCGCAGCAGGCCCAGGTCGATCACCATGCCGGTGACGGGGTCGCGCGGGCCGGACAAAGAGACCTCGGCGTGGTAGGTATGGCCATGGATGCGGCGACTGCCCTCGGCCTCGATCTCCCGTTTCAGGGTGTGGGCGGCGTCGAAGAAAAAACGTTGACTGACAGTGAATAACATGGGGTTCGGAGTCTCAGCGGATGCCGCTGATTTTGTGGGTTTGCAGGCTCAGGCGCCAGACCGGGTGCTGCAGGCAGGCGTCGATGCAGGTGCTCATGTTGGCGGCCTGCTTGGGGCTGTCCATCGGTTGCAGGAAACGGTGGCTGAACTCGCCGGTGGTCGCCATGGTCTGCAGGTCCAGCGCGGGCTGGGGCCAGACCAGTTTGAGTTCCTGGCCCTGCTGCTGCACCCAGGGGGCGCCGGCCTTGGGGCTGACGCAGAGCCAGTCGATACCGGCGGGTGCGGCAACAGTGCCATTGGTTTCCACAGCGATGCGAAAACCACGCGCGTGCAGCGCATCGATCAATGCGGTGTCGACTTGCAGCAGGGGCTCGCCGCCCGTCAGCACGGTCAGGCGATTCGCCCGGTCACCGGCGGGCCATTGGGCTTCGATCTGGTCGGCCAGCTGCTCGGCCTGTGCGAACTTGCCACCCAGCGTGCCGTCGGTGCCGATAAAGTCGGTATCGCAGAAGCGGCAGACGGCGCTGGCACGGTCTTCTTCGCGGCCGCTCCACAGGTTGCAGCCGGCAAAACGGCAGAACACGGCCGGCATGCCAGCCTGTGCACCTTCGCCCTGCAGGGTGTAGAAAATTTCCTTGACGCTGTAAGTCATTTCGTCTTCGCGGCTTGGGGCGGCCCGGCGACGCTCAAAGGCGTCAGAATGGTGGGCAGCGCCACCGGGGCGAGTTCAGGGTAGTCACGGCTGAAATGCAGGCCGCGGCTTTCATGGCGGGCCTGGGCGCTGCGCACGATCAGGTCCGCCACCTGCACCAGGTTGCGTAGCTCCAGCAGGTCACGCGTGACGTGGAAGTGCGCGTAATACTCCTGGATTTCACCCTTCAGCAGGGCAATGCGGTGGGCAGCGCGTTCCAGCCGTTTGTTGGTGCGCACAATGCCGACGTAGTCCCACATGAAGCGGCGTAACTCATCCCAGTTGTGCGAAATCACCACGGCTTCGTCGGCATCGCTCACGCGGCTGTCGTCCCAGGCCGGCAGTGTGGGTGCCGGTGTCGCCGTGGCTTGGGTGATTGCCTGCGCCGTGGCTTGGGCAAACACCATGCATTCCACCAGCGAGTTGCTGGCCAGGCGGTTGGCACCGTGCAGGCCGCTGCAAGCGGTTTCGCCAATGGCGTACAGGCCATCCAAATCAGTGCGCCCGGCCAGATCGGCCACGACACCGCCGCAGGTGTAATGCGCCGCCGGCACTACCGGAATCGGCTGTTTGGAGATGTCTATGCCCAGCTCCAGGCAACGGGCGTAGATGTTCGGGAAATGTTCCTGTAGAAAGCTCAGAGGCTGGTGCGAGATGTCCAGGTAGACGCAATCCAGCCCGCCTTTTTTCATCTCGAAGTCGATGGCGCGCGCCACCACGTCGCGCGGCGCCAGTTCGGCGCGCGGGTCGTGCTGCGGCATGAAACGCGTGCCGTCCGGCAGCAGCAGGCGGCCGCCTTCGCCGCGCACCGCTTCGCTGATCAGGAAGGATTTGGCGTGCGGGTGGTACAGGCAGGTCGGGTGGAACTGGATGAACTCCATGTTCTGCACCCGGCAGCCAGCGCGCCAAGCGGCGGCAATGCCGTCGCCGGTGGCCGTGTCCGGATTGGTGGTGTAGAGGTAGACCTTGCCGGCGCCGCCGGTGGCCAGAATGGTGTGTGGTGCCTGGAAGGTGAGCACTTCGTCGGTGGCTTCGTCCAGCGCGTACAAACCCAGGCACTGGCCGCGGACTGCGCTCGGGGCACCGCCGCCGTGCGAGGCCAGCTTGGCGTCGGTGATCAGGTCCACCAGGGTGTGGTTTTCAAACAGGGTGATGTTGGGCGTCTGGCGCACGCGCTCAATCAGGGTACGCTGCACGGCCGCGCCGGTGGCATCGGTCACATGCACAATGCGCCGCGCACTGTGGCCGCCTTCGCGGGTCAGGTGCAACTGGCCAGCTTCTTCGGAGAACGGCACACCCATCGTCTGCAGCCAGGCAATCGCCTGCGGCGCCTGCTCCACCACGAAGCGCGTGGCGGCCAGGTCGCACAGGCCGGCGCCGGCGATCAGTGTGTCGTCAACATGGGCCTCAAAGCTGTCGTCCTTGCTCCAGACGGCGGCAATGCCGCCCTGGGCCCAGCCGCTGGAGCCCTCGTGCACGGCGCGTTTGGTGATGACGGCAACGCGTTGGGTGGGTGCCAATAGCAGGGCGGCACTGAGTCCGGCCAGACCGCTGCCGACAATCAGCACGTCAAAATGAAGGGTGGTAGAAGACATTACAGAAGTTGGCACGGGGGTGCCAGGGTTCGCACATTCATGCGGGTGAGTAGGCCAGTCTGACGTAAATGGGGGCAAATACTTCGGCCTGGGTGATTTCAATCAGGGTTTCTTTGGCGAGCTCGAGCATGGCGATGAATGTGACGACCAATACCGGCGTGCCTTTGCTGGCGTCAAACAGCTCCTCGAATTCGACAAAACGGCGCCCCTGCAATTTCTTGAGCACCATGCTCATGTGTTCGCGCACCGACAGCTCTTCGCGCGTGATCTTGTGGTGCTGTACCAGTTTGGCGCGTTTGAGAATGTCGCGCCAGGCTTCCTGCAGATCGACCACGTTCACATCCGGGAAACGCGGCTGCAGCGACTGCTCGATATACACCTGCGCCTTGAGGAAATCGCGGCCAAACTGGGGCACGGCGTTGAGCTTGGCGCCGGCCAGCTTCATGCGCTCGTATTCCAGCAGACGGCGCACCAGTTCAGCGCGCGGGTCTTCGGCCTCTTGTCCCTCGGCCACCTTCTTCGGCGGCAACAGCATGCGTGACTTGATTTCAATCAGCATGGCCGCCATCAGCAGGTATTCGGCCGCCAGCTCCAGATTGCGGCCGCGAATCTCATCGACATAGATCAGGTACTGGCGCGTCACGCCCGCCATGGGGATGTCCAGAATATTGAAATTCTGCTTGCGGATCAGATACAGCAACAGATCCAGCGGACCTTCAAACGCTTCCAGAAAGACTTCCAGCGCATCCGGCGGAATGTACAAATCGCGCGGCATGGCAAACAGTGGCTCGCCATACAGCCGCGCCACGGCGACGTGGTCAACCACGTCCGGCGTGCCGGGTACGTCGGGTGTGCTGCGGATGAGCAGCTCGGCGCTGCCAACCATGTCAACCATGACAGACATTCATTTGCTATTAAATATATAGCTGCCGGCGCATGTTCGTCAAGGGCTGGAGGCCTAAAATGCCGTTATTTTGGTTCGGTCTGGTAGACGTAGGGCTTCTGCTCTACCTCGGCTTCGCGGTACTCGCTCCAGGCGCTGCGGTCAACCGCTTTGTCCCACAGCAGTTCGCGGCCCTGGCGCTGTTTGGCCTCCAACTCCGGATCTTTGGCCTTGAGCTGAGCAATGAACTGGGTCACTTCAGACTGGTACTTGGGACGGTAGAAAATATTCATGTGCTAAACCTCTTTGCCGCATTTTACCGGGGTCGCGGTGGACCTTGGCGCCCGCAGTCAGCGTGTACTATTGGTAACATGTGTATTCGAATCTGTTTTCCTGCTGACGCTGCATGAACAGTTTTCCCCATCCTGCCGCTTGGGTCCATCTCGACTGGGTTCTGGTGGTGGTCGCTGCCTGGCTTTTGATGGGTGTGATGGGGGTGTTGGCCCTGCGGCGTTTCAGGTTGGTGGCGACGGTGCTGTTCCCGGCCAGCGGGTTTTTCTCCCTCCTGTTGCTGGGCGTGGGCTTAAGTGCTGTGGGGACTGGGCCCGAGGTGGCCGTGCTGCCCATTGGCCTGCCCCAGCTGCCTTTTCACCTGCGCCTGGACAGTCTGTCGGCCTTCTTCCTGATGGTGATCGGCGGCGTATCGGCCGGCGTGTCGCTGTTTGCGGCCGGTTATTTTCGCCAGGGGGAGGGCACGCCGCCCGGCCTGATCTGTCTGGAGTACCACGTATTTCTGGCCAGCATGGCCATGGTGGTGATCGCCGACGATGCCTACGCCTTCATGGTGGTCTGGGAGACCATGGCTTTTTCCTCGTTCTTCCTCGTCATGGCGAATCACCGCATTCCGGAAATTCGCCATGCGGGCTATCTCTACATGCTGGTAGCGCACATCGGCGCTCTGGGCATTCTGCTGTGTTTTGGTGTCTTGCAGGCCAACACCGGCGACTACACCTTTGCCAATATGCGGGCGCAGCACTTGTCGCCGTTCTGGGCATCGGTCGCCTTTGTGCTGGCGGTGTTTGGCTTTGGCGCCAAGGCCGGCCTGCTGCCCTTGCACGCCTGGTTGCCCGAGGCGCATCCGGCCGCTCCGTCGCCCATGTCGGCCCTGATGAGTGGCGTGATGCTGAAGATCGCACTCTATGGCGTGTTGCGGGTGTCGTTCGATCTGCTGCAAACGCGCATCTGGTGGTGGGGTGTGATGCTGATGGCGATTGGCTTGGCGACCGCACTGTTCGGGGTCATCTTCTCCACGGTGCAAGTGGAAATGAAGCGCTTGCTGGCCTATTCCTCAATTGAAAACGTGGGCTTGATGTGCGCGGGTTTCGGTTTGTCCCTGCTGTTCTCAAGCTACGGCATGAAGGCGCTGTCTGCCCTGGCGCTGACAGCGGGCTTGTATCACCTGGTGAGCCACTCTTTTTTCAAGAGTCTGCTCTTCTGCAGCACCGGCGCCGTCTTGCATGCCACCGGTGAGCGCAGCCTGGGCAAGCTGGGCGGCCTGATTCGCTACATGCCCTGGGTCGCCTGGCCCAGTCTGATCGGTGTGTTGGCCTGTGCCGGCTTGCCGCCATTTGGCGGCTTTGTCGCGGAGTGGCTGCTGCTGCAAAGCTTTCTGTTCACCACCGGTCTGCCCAGTTCCTTTCTCAACATGCTGGTGCCCGTGGTGGCGGCGTTGATAGCCCTGATTGCCGCACTGTCCGGCTTCACCATGGTCAAGTACTTTGGCGTTATTTTCCTCGGCCAGCCGCGTGAAGAAAAACTCTCGGGGGCGCATGATGCCGGCACCTGGGAACGCATGGGCATGCTCTGGCTGGCGGCAGGCTGTGTGGTGTTAGGACTGCTGCCCAACCAGGTGATTGCGCTGCTGGACCCGGTGACGCAACTGCTGGTCTCGGCGGGCCTGGCGCAGACGGTGGCGGCCAATGGCTGGTTGCTGGTGCCCGTGAGCATTGAGCGCGCGAGTTACTCGCCGGCGATCTTCTTGTTGGGCGTGCTGGCCTGCTTTGCCCTGGCTTACCTGCTGGTTCGCAAGTTGTTCAAGGGCGGTACCCGCCGCGCGCCGCCCTGGGACTGCGGTTATCCCTGGCAAACCGCCCGCATGCAGGACACGGCGGAAGGTTTTGGCCAGCCCATCCGGCAAATCTTCGAGCCCATGTTTCGCATGAAGCGGGAGCTGCCCACGTCTTTCGATGAGCATCCGCGCTACCTTGTGACGGTGGAGGACCCGCTGTGGCATTGGCTGTACCTGCCGGTGGTGGCCGTGGTCGAGCGTTGCTCCAGACTGATCGGCCTGCTGCAGCAGGGGCGCATCGCGGTCTACCTGATGTACAGCTTCGTGACCCTGATCGTGGTGTTGCTGGTGGTGAAGCAATGAGCATCCTCGGACTCATATCTCAATTGATGGCGATTGCGATGGCGCTGCTGCTCGCGCCCTTGTTGTCGGGCTGGGTCAACCAGTGGCGCGCGCGTCTGCAGAACAAATCGGCCCCGGGGTTGCTGCAGCCCTACCGCGTCTTGCACAAGCTGTTCAACAAGGAATCTGTGCTGGCCGAACATGCGTCAACGCTGTTTCGCATAACCCCTTACATTGTCTTTGGCTGCATGTTGCTGGCCAGTGCCATCATTCCGACCTTGTCCACCGACCTGCCCTTGTCGCCGGCGGCAGACGCTATTGCGCTGGTGGGTCTGTTTGCGCTGGCGCGGGTCTTCATCTCGCTGGCGGCGATGGATGTGGGCACCGCCTTTGGCACGCTCGGCGCGCGGCGTGAGATGTTGGTGGGATTTCTGGCCGAACCCGCCTTGCTGATGGTGTTGTTTTGCGCCTCCATGATTTCCCGCTCGACCTCGCTCACCACGATTGTCGAAACGCTGGCGCACCGGGATCTGGCGATCTACCCCAGCCTGCTGGTGGCCGGTGTAGCGTTCACCATGGTGTCGCTGGCGGAGAACGCGCGCGTGCCGGTGGACAACCCGGAAACCCATCTGGAACTCACCATGATCCACGAGGCCCTGATCCTGGAGTATTCCGGACGCCACCTGGCGCTGCTCGAATGGGCGGCCAGCCTGAAACTGTTTGCCTATTCCTGCATGGGGCTGGCGCTGTTTTTCCCCTGGGGCGTGGCCGAAGCCCATGCGCCGCTGGCGCTGCTGCTGGCATTGCCGGTGCTGATCGTCAAGCTGGCCGTCGGCGGTATTTTCCTGGCGCTCATCGAGACGCTCAGCGCAAAGATGCGTATCTTTCGCGTGCCGGAGTTTCTCGCCACGGCTTTCATGCTGGCCGTGATCGGCCTGCTGGTTAATGTCTTGCTGGGGGTCTCATGATCAAGTTCCTGCCCCAGTTGGTCAACCTGTTTGCCACCCTGATTTTGATGCTGTCGTTTGCCATGATCTCGCAGCGGCGCATCGTCTCCCTGATCAATCTCTTCACCCTGCAGGGGGCGGCCCTGGTGGCGGCGTCCATCCTGCTCGGCTATGCCACGAACCAGCCGGACCTTTATGTGTCAGCCGGCCTGACGCTGGTACTCAAGGTCATTTTGATTCCCGTGTTGCTGCACCGGGTCATTCGTCGCCTTAACGTGCGCTGGGATGTGGAAACGCTGATCAACATACCGACCACCATGCTGGTCGGTATCGGACTGGTGATTTTTTCCTTCAGCCTGGCCTTGCCGATCTCGCGCCTGTCTTCCTCCATGGCCGGCGGCGCGCTGGGCATCGCGCTGGCCTGCGTGCTGCTCTCCTTCATGATGATGATCACCCGTTCCAAGGCCGTGCCGCAGGTGATCGGCTTTCTGTCGATGGAAAACGGACTGATTTTTGCCGCCACCACGGTCACCAGCGGCATGCCCATGATCGTGGAATTTGGCATTGCGCTGGATGTGCTGGTGGGCGTTTTGATTTTGGGCGTATTCATGTTCCAGATCCGCGAAAAATTCGATAGCCTGGACATCCACAACCTCGAAGCGCTCAAGGAAGATTGACTTTGCAAGCCTTGTTTTTTGTTCTGGGATTCCCGCTGGCGGGCAGTGCGGTGCTCGCGTTCACCGGTCATCGCGATTTCGCGCGCAACATCAACGTCGCTTTCAGTCTGGCGACCTTTGTGGCCGCTGGCTTTCTCACGGTGCAGATCATTGCCGACGGACCTGTTTTTGTCTGGGACAAGCAGTTCTACATCGATCCGCTCAATGTGTTTCTGGTCACCCTGACCGCTTTTGTCGGGCTCACCACGGCCCTGTTTTCCCGGCCCTACATGCGCGTCGAGCAAGACCGCGGCAAAATGACGCCGCCGCGCATGCGCCTGTACCACGGCATGTACCAGTTGTTCAGTTTCACCATGCTGCTGGCGCTGACCACCAACAACCTGGGCATTCTCTGGGTGGCGATGGAGGCCGCCACGCTGACCACCGTGCTGCTGGTCAGCGTCTACCGCACCGCAGCCAGCCTGGAGGCGGCCTGGAAATATTTCATTCTGTGCGGCGTCGGCATTGCCCAGGCGCTGTTTGGCACCGTGCTGCTGTACATGGCGGCAGAAAAAGTGCTGGGGCCGCACGGCGCCACCTTGTTGTGGACCAGCCTGGATGCCATCAAGACCCAGCTTGACCCGTCCATTGTCACGCTCGCTTTTGCTTTTCTGTTCATCGGTTATGGCGCCAAGGTCGGCATGGTGCCCTTGCACAGCTGGCTGCCCGACGCGCACGCGGAAGGCCCGACGCCGGTGTCGGCCGTGTTGTCCGGCCTCTTGCTCAATGTGGCCATGTACGCCGTGCTGCGCTGCAAGGTGCTGACCGACGGCGCCCTGCAGGGGCCGCTGGCCGGTCAACTCATGATGGGTTTTGGCTTGCTGTCGGTGGTGGTGGCGGCGTTCTTTATTTCGCGCCAAAAAGATGTCAAGCGCATGTTTTCTTACTCGTCGATCGAGCACATGGGCTTGATCACTTTTGCGTTCGGCATGGGCGGGCCTGTCGCCAATTTTGCCGGCCTGCTGCACATGACGGTGCACTCCCTCGTCAAGTCGGCCATTTTCTTCACGGTGGGCCACGCGACACAGAAGGCCGGTAGCCAGATCATGAGCGAGATTCGCGGCCTCATCAAGGTGAATCCGACGGTGGGCTGGGGCCTGATGCTGGGCAGCATGGCAATTCTGGGCATGCCGCCGTTCGGTGTTTTTGCCAGTGAGTTCCTCATCCTTACCACAGCCATGCGCGAACAAGCCTGGGCCACGCCGTTTCTGTTTCTCGCCCTTGGCGTGGCCTTCGCCTCCATGCTTTTCCGGGTGCTGCCCATGGTGTTTGGCGAGACCAAGCTCCGGCCGCTGGCCCATGCGCCGGCCTTGCTGCCGGTGTTCATTCACCTCGCGCTCGCCCTGATCCTGGGTTTGTACATTCCGCCCTATCTCAATACCTGGTTCGTGCAGGCCGCAAAAATGTTGGGAGTCTGAACCGATGAACATGGCAGGCTTGAGTTTTGATCTGCAAGGCATGCAGGCGCCGGTGCCGATCTGGCGTGCCAGCGTCAGTGCCGACGACTGGCGGGCTGCGGCCTTTGCCGTGCGCGAGTCCGGCGGGCGACTGCTGGCCTTGTGGGGCGGTGCGCCGGCGACGGGTGCCGCCGTGTGTGCCGCCTATGTGATGGCGGACGGTTTGGTCTGGCTGGCGTTGCCGCTGGAGGGGGACCAGAGCACCTATCCCGACCTGGTGCCGTTCTTTCCGGCAGCCGCCAGAATGCAGCGGGCGGCCTTCGATTTGTCGGGTATCCAGGCCACCGGCACCAAGGACCAGCGCCCCTGGCTCAACCATGGCGCCTGGCCGGCAGACTACTTTCCCTTGCGTCACGGTGCAGACATCACACAGACTTTTCCTGAGGAAAAGTTGCAGGACTACCCGTTTGTCCGCGTCGAGGGAGATGGGGTGCACGAGATCGCGGTCGGCCCGGTGCACGCCGGCGTGATTGAACCCGGCCATTTCCGTTTTTCCGTGGTGGGCGAGAAGGTGCTGCGCCTGGAGCAGCGCCTGGGCTATACGCACAAAGGCATCGAGCAGCGTATGACGCAGCTTCCCCCGTTGCAGGCCAGCCGATTGGCCGGACGGGTGTCGGGCGACTCCACCGTGGCCTATGCCTGGGCCTACAGCATGGCGCTGGAAGCAGCGGCCGGCTGCGACATTCCCGCGCGCGCTTCCTGGTTGCGCGCGCTGCTGCTGGAGCGCGAACGCGTCGCCAACCACCTGGGCGACCTGGGTGCGCTGGGCAACGATGCGGCCTTTGCCTTTGGGTTGGCGCAGTTCTCGCGACTGCGGGAGGACTGGCTGCGCCTGTCCCATGCAGTGTTCGGGCATCGCCTATTGATGGACTGCGTGCTGCCCGGCGGCGTGGCGCGTGATATCGAGCGCGCGCACATCGACAGCCTGCGCCAACAATGTGATGCGGTGGAGCGCGAAGTGCGGACCCTGCAGGCGATCTACGAAGAGCATTCGGGTTTGCAGGACCGCTTCATGACCACCGGCCGGGTGACGCCAGTCCTGGCGGCTCAATTGGGCTTGACCGGCCTGGCCGGGCGCGCCAGTGCGCAGGCCTGGGACCTGCGCTGTGACCATCCCGGCGTGCCGTATGACCGCTTGCAGGTCAGAATGGCGACCCACCGCAATGGCGACGTGGCCGCGCGCGTGGCGGTGCGCTTCGACGAGGTCTTCGAGTCGCTGCGCCTGATACGGGACATTCTGGCCGAGCTTCCCGCCGGGCCGGTGCGCCAGGATGTGTTACTGCCCGAGCAGGCCAGCCGTGGCGCGGGTTGGGTGGAGGGCTGGCGCGGCGAGGTCTTTGTGGCGCTGGAACTGGAGGGCGCCACCAGCCAGCATCGCATCCGTCGCTGCCACTTTCACGACCCGTCCTGGCAGAACTGGCCGGTGCTGGAGCACGCCATCATGGGCAACATCGTCCCTGACTTTCCGCTCATCAACAAGTCGTTCAACCTCAGCTACTCGGGGCAGGATTCATGATCTGGAAAATCGTCAGGCAGATCGCCAGGAACGGCATTCGCACGGAGCCCGCGCCTCAGGCTCGCGATGAAGTCCAGGCGGAGGCTGGCCGGATTCAGGCAGACGTGCTGGCCCTGCTGGGCCAGGCCCTGAGCATCCGCATGGTGGATGCCGGCTCCTGCAACGGCTGCGAGCTGGAGATCAACGCGCTGGGCAACCCCTACTACAACATCGAGGGACTGGGCATCAAGTTCGTGGCCAGCCCGCGCCACGCCGACCTGCTGCTGGTCACCGGCCCGGTCTCGCGCAACATGGCGACCGCCTTGCGGCGCACCTTTGACGCGACGCCCGACCCCAAACTGGTGGTGGCGGTGGGAGACTGCGGGTGTGATGGTGGTATTTTTGGCGAAAACTACGCCAGCCTCGGGCCGGTGTCCCGGGTGATTCCGGTCGATGTCTGGGTGCCGGGCTGTCCGCCCGCGCCGATCGAGATTCTGCGCGGCATTCTGACGGCGGTGCGCCGTGGCCACAGCCTGCCAGCTGACCCGGGCTAGCGACCCTGGTCAGAATCGTGGGGAGGCCATTCCGTCTCCATCCAGCTTTTCGCGTCGTTGATGACTGGATGCCAGACCATCAGCAACAACAGGATGGACAGCGGGACCGTGGAGATGTAGCCGATGGTTTTGAATCCTACCGCGCCCAGCAGACCGCCGACAAAAAAACTGCAAATCAAGGTGACGTGGATGCGCAGCTTGCGGCGGTTGGCCAGGACCAGCTTGTCGCGCGTCAGTCGATTGATATAGAGCAGCTTGCCCAGTTCAATGCCCAGATCGGTGACCAGGCCGGTGACGTGGGTGGTGCGGATTTCGGCGTTGGAGATTTTGGTGATGACGGCGTTCTGCAGGCCCATGATGAAGCACAGCACCAGCACCGTGAGCGGCACAAACAGGCCGGCAAAAAAATTGATGCCGGTCCCAAACAGGCCAAACAGCAGCAGCAGCCCGGCCTCCAACAGCAAGGGGCGGCCATAGGCGCTTTGCAGCTTTCGCCGCAGTCCCCAGTTCACCATCCAGGCGGTGGTCATGGCGCCGCTGATGAATGCGAGCAGTGACAACAGGCCGGCGAGGGCCAGAGCAATCTGGCCCAGCACCAGATGGTCTGCCACGGACGACACGATGCCCGTCATGTGGGAGGTGTATTGCCCCACGGCCAGGAAACCCCCGGCGTTGGTGGCACCGGCTACAAAACTGAGCGTGGCGCCCAGCCGGATATTGTTTTGGGTGGTTCGCTGTACCGAGGTCCAGCCGCGCAACTGGGGAATCATGTCAGGCGGGCGTTAATGCACCCGCATGCCTGCCTGCGCGCCGGCTGACGGCTCCAGCACATAAATGCCGGGATGGGCTTTTTCATCCGCGTGGCTGGCCGCCAGCACCATGCCTTCGCTGACGCCGAACTTCATCTTGCGCGGCGCTAGATTGGCCACCATCACGGTGAGTTTGCCGACCAGGTCTTCCGGCTTGTAGGCGCTGGCAATGCCGCTGAAGACATTGCGCATCTTGCCTTCTCCCACATCCAGTGTCAGGCGCAAGAGTTTGGTGGAGCCTTCCACCGGTTCGCAATTCACGATTTTGGCAATGCGCAAATCGATCTTGGCGAAGTCGTCGATGCTGATTGCGGGGGCGATCTCTTCGCCGCCAGGTACGATTGCTATTGATTCAGGAGCTGCTTGCGCAGATTCCACGAGGGCTGGAGGCTCAAACAATGCATCAAGTTGTTCGGGGGTGACACGTTGCATCAGGTGGTGGTAGGGCGCGATTCGCTCCACGGTTCCCGTGACGAACCATTTGTCCATTGGCAAGCCAAGGAACCGCTGTACGAAGCCTGAGACATTGGGGAGTACAGGCGCCAGGTAGCGTGTGAGGATGGCAAAACAGTTTATTAGCACGGAGCATGCATCGTGCAGTTGGTCTACCGCATCGGCCTTTTTAGCAAGGTCCCATGGTTTCACCACATCGGTGTAGCTATTGACGGCATCGGCCAGCAGCATCACCTCGCGCATCGCTTTGCCGTACTCACGTTGTTCGTAAAACGCCGCAATGGTGTCACGGGCCTCTCGAAGTCTGAGGATGAGTGTTTCGCCCTCTGCGCTGAAATGGGTTGCGACATTGCCGTCAAAGCGCTTGGTCAGGAAGCCGGCGGCACGGCTGGCAATGTTCACGTACTTGCCAATCAAGTCCGAGTTCACCCGCGCCATGAAGTCATCGGCGTTGAAGTCAATGTCCTCGTTGCGTGCCGACAGCTTGGCCGCCAGGTAGTAGCGCAGCCACTCGGCATTCATGCCCAGGCTCAGGTACTTGAGCGGGTCCAGTCCGGTGCCGCGGCTCTTGCTCATCTTCTCGCCGTTGTTCACGGTCAAAAAGCCGTGCACAAACACGTTGTCGGGCGTCTTGCGGCCGCTGAAGTGCAGCATGGCGGGCCAGAACAGGGTGTGGAAGGTAACGATGTCCTTGCCGATGAAGTGGTACTGCTCCAGTGCCGGGTTGGCCATATAGGCATCGTAGCTTTCGCCCCGCTTGTCCAGCAAGTTTTTCAAGGAAGCCAGGTAGCCCACGGGCGCGTCCAGCCACACATAGAAGTACTTGCCCGGCGCGTCGGGGATTTCGATGCCGAAGTAGGGCGCGTCTCTGGAGATATCCCAGTCGCCCAGGCCTTCGCTCTTGGAGCCGTCCGCGTTGGTGCGCACCGAGAACCATTCCTTGATCTTGTTGGCCACTTCGGGCTGCAATTTTCCGTCCTGCGTCCACTTCTCCAGAAACGCCACGCAGCGCGGGTCGGACAGCTTGAAGAAGAAGTGCTCGGAGTTCTTGAGTTCAGGCTTGGCGCCGGAGAGGACCGAGAACGGGTTGATCAGGTCGGTGGGCGCATACACCGCGCCGCACACCTCGCAGTTGTCACCGTACTGGTCCTTGGTGTGGCACTTGGGGCATTCGCCCTTGATATAGCGATCAGGCAGGAACATGTTCTTCTCGGGGTCGAAGAACTGCTCGATGGTGCGCACCTCAATGAGGCTGCCGTCGGCACGGTCACGCAGGTCGCGGTAGATCTGGCGGGCCAGCTCGTGGTTTTCGGGCGCATCGGTGCTGTGCCAGTTGTCAAAGCTGATGTGAAAGCCGTCCAGGTAGGGCTTGCGGCCAGCGGCAATGTCGGCCACAAACTGCTGCGGCGTCTTGCCGGCCTTCTCGGCGGCAATCATGATGGGCGCGCCGTGGGTGTCGTCCGCACCCACGAAGTTCACCAAATGGCCCTGCATCCTTTGATACCGCACCCAGATATCGGCCTGGATGTACTCCATGATGTGGCCGATGTGGAAATTGCCATTGGCGTAGGGCAGAGCGGTGGTGACGAAAAGTTTGCGTGACATGGGTGCGTGAGCTTTCTGGATATAAACCGATTTTAGTCACCCCCACCTGTTCACTCTGCAGGCAGACCGTCTGGTTTGGACCTCGTTGCCGTCATTCCAGCAGCCGAGTCGTGAAAGCGAACCCGGTTGCGCCCTTCGTCCTTGGCCCGGTACATCGCCGTGTCCGCCCACTTGAGGATGTCGTCCTGGCTCGCTTCATGGTTGAAAAACAGGACCACGCCGATGCTGGCAGTGCATTGGTGTTCGACCCGGGTCGCGGCCTTGCTATCGTGGCCGATGGTCAGCAGGTAGGGCTCGGCCAAGGCGATGCGAATTTTCTCGGCGATGTGGCGGGCTTGTGAGGCCGATTCGGTTTTGTCCGAGCTCAAATTGCTCAGCATCACCACAAACTCATCGCCGCCAAAGCGCGCCACGGTGTCCACGTCGCGCACACAAGCCTGCAAGCGCCTTGCCGCCTCAATCAACAGTAAATCCCCCACCAGGTGTCCGTGCGTGTCGTTTAGCGATTTGAAGTTGTCCAGATCAAGCACCATCACGGCGCCATAACAGGCCGTGCGCTTGCTGGTCGCCATGGATTGGCGCAGCCGGTCATTGAGCAGGCGGCGGTTGGGCAGTTGGGTGAGGGGGTCATAAAACGCCAGTTTCAGCACCTGGTCTTCCATCTGTTTGCGTTCAGTGATGTCAGAGAACAAGGCCACATACTGCCGGGTATGGCCCTGGTCATCGCGCACGGCGCTGATGGTTTGCATCTCGGCGTACACCTCGCCTGTCTTGCGCCGGTTCCAGATTTCGCCATACCAGTGGCCTTTGTCGAGCAGGCCGGCCCACATGGCGGCGTAGTAATCTTTGCCCTGACGGCCGGAGCTCAAGATGCGCGGGTTGTGACCGGTGACTTCGTCCTGCCTGTAGCCGGTGATGCGACAGAAGGCCTCGTTGACGTCGATGATGGTGCCGTCAGCGCTGGTAATCATGATGCCTTCGTGGGCATGGGTGAAGACGCTGGCGTCGAGTTGGAGCTTTTCTTCGGCCAGTCTGCGCGCCGTGATGTCAACAATGACGCCGATGAGGCCGCGGTCGGCACCGTTGGCATCATAAAAACGTTTGCCCGTCAGGTGGCCCCAGAACTGGGTCTGGTCGGGGCGCCAATAGAGTCGGTCCACATCAACCGAGGGCACTTCGCTGCTCAGCAACGCCCGCATATTGAGGCGTCCGCTCTCGCGCTCGGCCGGATGCAGCAGGGCCACGTATTCACCACCCTGCAGGGTGTCCAGGGAGCATCTGAACATTTCCGCCATGCGCTTGTTGGCTTGCGTGATGCGCCCGTCCATGTCCACCAGAAAGATGGCGACGCTGGATGTATCCAGAATCTGCTTGAGCAAGGCCTCGCGCTCATTGAGGGTGTTGAGCAGCCGGTTGAAACTGCCGATCAGTTCGCCGATTTCATCTTCCCGGGTGACGGGCAAGGGCTGCACCGGCTGCTTGGTCTCCGACAGGGTGGCCAGTGTTGTCGCCGCCGCCAGCATGGGTGACAGCTGACGCCGCAGCATCCATGAGATCAGCCACCAGGTCAGGCCACCCGCCAGCACGGTGAGCAAGACGGTTGCCAGCAACATGCGTTGCTGCATGGCGCGAATCGGGGCAAAGACCTCATCGGTGTTCACCACCAGCCCCATGAACCAGCCTGCCACCGGAATGCCCTTGACCGCCGTGAGTTCCTCTATGCCGCGCGAACTGACGGACACACCATGGCCTTCATGGCCCTGCATGTAGCGGTCAAACAAGGGGTTCACGCCGGTCGCGGGGGTCGGCTGCATGGTGCGGGTCTTGTCGGTGGCGGTCACAAACAGCTGGTGCTGCGGCGCGGTCAGCAAATAGCCGCCGGTCTTGCCATAGTGTTTTTCCGTGATCCTGTCGAGAAAATTGGGTTTGCCCAGGTTGATTACGCCAAACAAGGCGCCGATGACCCGGCCCTGCGCATCGTGAATGGGCCTTGCCATGCCCAAAACCGGCGCGTGCAGCGTCCTGCCAATGACCGGCCGCCCGATCATCGCTTTGTCCTGCTTGAGCGCGGCGGCCACGCTGTCGACGTCCATGTAATTGACGCCAAGGCGTTGCCCCGGGCTTGGTGTTTCTGCCATGGCCGTGCCATCAAGGCGCAGGGCGAGGACGCCGCCATTGAACAAGCTCTGGAAAATTGGACGTTGTTCCAGAAGTGCCTGAAGGGCATTCGCATCGCCCAGCATGGCCGGCGTGATTTCGCCGGCAATTTTGGCCAGCGCCTGAAGCCGGTTGTCCAGTTCGGCATTGACCTGTTCGGCGACCAGAGAAACGGTGGAGAATTGCTGCTCACCCAGAAGGACCTGCATGTCCCCGCGCAGCATGCGGCTGGCGTAGAGCGCCAGCGACCAGATGCTGATCAGGAAAACGGCCAGCGTGAACAGCGTCACCCTTGTCTTGAGTGAGTGCCAGTTAAGGAAGTTGAAATGCATGCAAACCCTGTCCTGGCCCGTGACCTTGCTATAGAAGTGTCAGGGATGTTACATGCAAGAGCACCGTTTCACGGGTCGTGGATCGTGGGATCAGGTCTCGGCGTGTCTTGGGTCGTCCAAACCGCACATTTTTGTTGAAATGTCCCGGGTAACTACTGAGTTCTCAACGGTGTTCAGTCAGGGTTTTCTATTCAGCCGTGGGCGAAAATGGTGGCGATGCTTGAGCAAAGCCGGCATCCAAAGTTTTGCCCAAGACCAAACAAAGCGTCAATTACGGATTTTTGATCCGTCAACCCATTGACCTGCTTCAAAGCGGTGGGCAATTTTTGGAGCGCAAATGCGAAACTTGGGATTTTTTTCGACGATTCGCGCCAAGCTGCTGATGATCACTGCAGGTGGCACGATCCTGGTGTTGCTGGCGGCGGGCACCGGGCTCTATCTGGAATGGCGTGCCATTCAGTCGCTGGCGACCGAAGTGGCAGCGCTGGAGGCGGACCGGGCCCGACTGTCCGACGCCCGGGTTGCGTACTCTGACCAGCAGCGGGAGTGGAAGGACGCGATCGTGTTCGGACGCCTGGCCGATTCTTCCGAAGAGCACTGGGCGAACTTTCAGCGCAACGAAAAGACCGTTCAGGACACGATGAATGCCGTGCTTGCGCGCGCTGCGGATGACCCCGTGCGCAGCGCAATCAACGCTTTTTTGCAGCAGCACGCCGAACTCGGCAAACGCGCCAGGACGCTGCGCAGCCTGTACATGCAGTATTTCGACATGGACGGCACCATGTCGTCGG
Organism: Rhodoferax ferrireducens; assembly: GCF_003347515.1. Lineage (GTDB taxonomy): Bacteria > Pseudomonadota > Gammaproteobacteria > Burkholderiales > Burkholderiaceae_C > Rhodoferax. The sequence goes on from NZ_QEII01000324.1 coordinate 112,351, forward strand.
CGCGCGGCATGGATGTCGATCCGGGCAAAAAGCTGGCCGCCATCGTGGCCGACCTTGAAAAGGTGATTGACGCCCGTCGAGACGAGATACTTGCCACGGCACCGCGAGCGGTCATGGCCAGCATCGCCCTGATGGCCGGCGCCTGCTCCATCGCATTCCTGTCATTTTTGTGGCTGCTGCGCGGCCATGTTTCGCGTCCGCTGCGCGAAATGGGCCAGGCCGTGACCGCGGTCGCCAACGGCGACCTTACCCGGCCTTTTCACGCCACCCATCCTGACGAGATCGGTGCCCTCATTGGCGAAGTCGAAAACATGCGCCGGAAGTTCCTGGAAATGCTCGGTGCCATCCGCAACTCGACCGACTCGATCACTAGCTCCAGTGCGGGCCTGTCATCGGGTAACCTGGATTTGAGCGCTCGCACAGAACAAGCGGCGTCGAGCCTGAAGCTGACCGCCGCGTCCATGGCACAACTCACCGGCACCCTGAAACAATCGGCGGACGCCGCGCACAGTGCCAGTCAACTCGCCACCACCGCCGAGGCCGCCCAGCGCGGCGGTGCCGTGGTCGCCGATGTCGTCACCACGATGGAAGCGATCAACGGCTCGTCCCGCAAGATCGCCGACATCACCGGCGTCATCGACAGCATTGCGTTCCAGACCAATATCCTGGCCTTGAATGCGGCGGTGGAAGCGGCCCGTGCCGGCGAACAGGGGCGTGGATTTGCCGTGGTCGCGGCCGAAGTGCGCACGCTGGCGCAGCGCGCCGCTGCCGCCGCCAAGGACATCAAGGGCCTGATTGGCGACTCGGTGGAAAAGGTCAAGGCCGGTACCCACCTGGTCGGCCATGCCGGCTCCACCATGGATGAGGTGGTCACCAGCATTCAGCGTGTCAGCAGCATCATTGCGGAGATTGCGGCCGCCGGTCTGGCGCAGCAGACCGGCATCGAACAGGTCAATCAGGCCATGGGCCAGATGGACCACGTCACCCAGCAGAATGCGGCCATGGTGGGGGACGCAGCCAGCGCGGCGAACTCGCTGCAGACGCAGGCGCAGGCCCTTGCTGCAGCCGTCAGCGTGTTCAAGGTGCGCCACGCGGAAGCAGCGCAGCCCACGCAAACCTTGCTGGGACCTGCCTAGGCGGCTTATGCGGCCAGCGTGCTGCGGTCCTGATTGGCGGCAACCTGGGTCGCGGCGTGCGTCTCGACAGCAGCGCCAGCGAGTGCTTCGGCCTTCTTTTCGTCCCCCATCGCCACACCTTCGGCGCGCACAAAACGCACATCGGTGATGCCCAGAAAACCGAACACGGTTTGCAGATAGCTCTCCTGGTGTTCCATGGCGCGGCCGGCTTCGCTATTGGAATAGAAGCCGCCCCGGGTGATGGCGACGATCACGGTCTTGCCGCCGGCCAGGCCTTTGGGGCCTTTGTCGGTGTAGGTGAAAGTGCGCCCGGCCTGGGCGATGCGGTCGATCCAGGCCTTGAGCTGGCTGGGGACGCTGAAGTTGTACAGCGGTGCGCCCACCACGATCACGTCAGCGGCCAGGAACTGGCTGACCAGGGCTTCCGACACGGCGTTTTCGCGACGCTGGCCGTCCGTCAGGCTCTCCGCCTGCGGTGGCAACCGAAAGCCCAGGGATTCAGCGGACAGGTGGCTGGGCGTGTCCTGGGCCAGGTCCAGGTAGTCCACGACCGTACCGGGATGGTTCGCGCGCCATTGTTCCACGGCGTTTTGGGTGAGTTGGCGGGAAACCGAGTTGCCGCCCATGATGCTGGAGTCGATATGCAGGAGTTTCATGGTGAATTCTTCCGGGGTAGTTAACGATGGAGTAATTGTGCGGATGAATCGAATGTTTGATAAGTTGGCAAAAATGCGATAGATTGTCCTGTCAGTAGAACAATGGAGTCGTCAATGCAAGACCTGAATGACATGCTGTACTTTGCCGAGGTGGTGGATCGCGGTGGCTTTGCGGCGGCGGGTCGCTCTTTGGGGCTGCCCAAATCCAGACTGTCGCGTCGCGTGGCCGAACTGGAGGCGCGCTTGGGCGTGCGCCTGTTGCAGCGCACCACACGCAAGCTCTCGTTGACTGAGGTGGGGGAGGTGTACCACCGCCACTGCGTGGCCATGCGCGAAGACGCCGAGGCCGCCGCCGAGGCGGTGGAGCAGGCGCAGACCGAACCGCGCGGCACCATTCGCGTGGCTTGCCCGGTGACCCTGGCGCAGAGCACCGTGGGGCCCATCATGGCTTTGTTTCTGGCGCGTTATCCGCTGGTGAAGATGGATATGCGGGTCAACAATCGCGTCGTTGATCTGGTGGAGGAAGGCGTCGATGTGGCCTTGCGCGTGCGTCCTACGCTGGACGACAGCGGCAGCCTGGTGGTCAAGAACCTGGGCCTGACGCAAACATTTCTGGTTGCCAGCCCCGCGCAGCTCCAGCGCCAGGGCCAGCCGGTGTCGCCGGACGACCTCACGCGCCTGGACACGGTCAGCATGTCGGCCATCGACGGCCGAGCCAGCTGGCCGTTGGTGGGGCCGGGTGGCGCGAGCCATGTGCTGGTGCACCAGCCGCGCTACGTGGCAGACGATTTGCTGACCCTGAAGTTCGCCGTGGTGTGCGGCACCGGCATGTGCATCCTGCCCGACTACATGTGTGCCGAGGAAATGCAGGATGGGCGCCTGGTCTCGGCGCTGCCGGGCTGGGCGCCGCGTCCCGGCGTGTTCCATGCTGTCTATCCCTCGCGCCGGGGCATGGTGCCGGCGGTGCGCCGTTTTCTGGATTTTCTGGCGGAATACACCAATGGCGAAGGCTTGCCGCGTGCGCCGCAGGGCGGGGCGCACGGCTGAGCACTTGCTCGCGTCTAGGGCAAGCGCAGCGGATCGCGGCGGCGTTCGATCATGGGTTGGTCGCCGGCTTGGGCCTCGCGCGTGGCCGGTTGGGGCGCCGCCCAGCCAAAAAAAGCACAGACCTCGCTTTGTTGCTTTTGCGCATCGGCATAGCCCAGCGCCATCAGCTCCTGGGTGAAGCGACGCTCAAACAGCAGGTAGCTGGCCAGCGCCGCACCTTTGACGTCGGCTTTGTCTGACGAGACGCCTACGCCGCCGAGCATGGTGCGCACGGCCGGCGGCAGATCGCCCACATGGCGGGCGGCAATGGCGTCCAGCCGCTGCGAGGGCGAGATCACCAGCAGCTCCACCGGTCGCAGGGCACTGCCACTGCGCGCCTCGGGGGGTACGAGGGACAGGGTCTGGTTGATGCGGCGCACCCGCTCCACGTCCACCGCCAGGGAATCGAGAAAAATGCTGGACAAAGCGTGTCCGGCAATCTGCGCCAGCGAGGGATAGCTGCTGTTGTTGTGCAGATGGGCCTCGCTCTTGGGTTCGTGCACGCGCCCGGCGCCCACCACCATGATGCGGCTTGCGCCCAAGTGAATAGCGGGAGAAATGGGTGCCGACTGGCGCATGGAACCATCGCCAAAATACTCGGTCTGTCCGTCGATCTGCAGGGGTGCCGCCGGAAACACGAAGGGAATCGCCGACGACGCCAGCAGGTGCGCATGCGTGATGTGGTCCCGCACCGAGCGGCGCGCCGAGCGCACCCAGGGCGTCAGCCCCGCATGACCTTCGAAAAAAGTGAAGTGGTCCCCCGAGCTGTAGCTGGAGGCTGTGACCGCCAGCGCCTGAACATGCCCGAGTCTGATCAATTCAGGCAAGCGCTCCAGGGGCACCATGCTGGCCAGCAGTTCCTCCAGCGGGGCGTTGTCCAGCAGGGAGCGTGGTTTCACGCGTCGCCATTTGGCCAGCAGCCAGCCCAGCGACAGCAAGGTCATCCAGCGGGCGCCGGAGCGCAACATGCTCAGGGAGTCGGCGCGGTAGACCTGATGTGCCTCGAAGTTTTTCCAGACATCGACGATGCGACGCACGGTGCCATCGAAATCATCTGCGCCACAGGCCAGGGCCGCAGCATTGATGGCGCCGGCCGAGGTGCCGGTGATGATGGGAAACGGGTTGGGCTGGGCGAATGCGCCGGCCTCTTTTCGCATGTCGGCAATGGCCTCCAGCACGCCGACCTGATAGGCTGCGCGCGCGCCGCCACCCGTCAGCAACAGCCCGGTGGTCGGTGTCGTGAGGGGCGCGGGGATCAAAGCATTCGGCATCGAAACATTATCAACGTGGGCGGGGAGGGCCAGAGCGCCAAAACGCAACGCAGCCCTGCTTTCACGGGTAAACCCCAATTCTCCTACGCTGACAAGGTCAGACTGGTCTTCGCTAGACTAGCGGCTTCAAGGAGAAATCAATGGCCGTGACCGAACAGACGCTGATGGACGCACTCAAGAGTGTGATCGACCCCAATACCGGACGGGACTTTGTGTCCTCCAAGTCCATCAAGAACTTGACCCTCACCGACGGTGACGTGGCGTTCGACGTGGAGCTGGGCTACCCCGCCAAGAGCCAGATCCCCGGCTTTCGCAAAGCCCTGATTGCCGCTGCCAAAGAGGTGGCCGGGGTCGACAACGTGTCGGTCAACGTCAACATGAAAATCGTGCCGCACTCGGTGCAGCGCGGCGTGCAGTTGTTGCCCAAGGTGAAAAACATTGTGGCGGTGGCGTCCGGCAAGGGCGGCGTGGGCAAGAGCACGACGGCCGTGAATCTGGCGCTGGCGCTGGCCGCCGAGGGCGCCAGTGTCGGCCTGCTCGATGCCGACATCTACGGACCCAGCGTGCCCATGATGATGGGCATCACCGGCAAGCCCGAGAGTGAAGACGGGCAGACCATGGAGCCGCTGGAAAATTATGGCGTGCAGGTCATGTCCATCGGTTTCCTGGTGGCGCAGGACGAAGCCATGATCTGGCGCGGCCCCATGGCGACCCAGGCGCTGGAGCAGCTGCTGCGCCAGACCAACTGGCGCGATCTCGACTATCTGATCGTCGACATGCCGCCCGGCACCGGCGACATTCAGCTGACCCTGTCACAACGCGTGCCCATGACCGGCGCCATTGTGGTGACCACGCCGCAGGACATCGCGCTGTTGGACGCCAAAAAAGGCATCAAGATGTTCGAGAAAGTCGGCGTGCCGATTCTGGGTATCGTGGAAAACATGGCGGTCCATGTGTGCAGCAATTGCGGCCATGTGGAACATATATTTGGCGCCGACGGCGGCAAAAAAATGGCGGCCGACTACAGCATGGATTATTTGGGCGCCTTGCCGCTGGACATGCAGATCCGGCTGCAGGCCGACAATGGCAAGCCCACGGTGGTGTCCGACCCCGATGGCGAAGTGGCCGCCATTTACAAGGCCGTGGCGCGCAAGGTGGCGGTGTCGATTGCGGCGAAAAACAAGGATTTCTCATCCAAGTTTCCGTCCATCAAAATCTCGAAAGACACCTGAACAGGGGCCTTGCCATTCTCCAGTGACTTGCTAAGCTCCACCTCCATGGACCCTGTCACTTTGCCCCTCGTTGAAGCCGGCATGGTGGTGCTTGCGACGCCGGAGCAGCTGCGCCGGTCAGCCCGGCGTGTCTCGCAGCTCAAAGGCCGGCAGGTGGACGACGCGGCGCTGCAGGAACTGCGCGCCCTGCTGGGTGCGCCGCCGCCCGGCGGACACCGACGAGATTTGCTGATCGAGCATTTGCACCTGCTCAACGACCACTACCACGGCCTGTTCGAGCGCCACCTGGTGGCGCTGGCCAGCGACATGAAATTGTCCATGGCCGAGGTCTACGAGGTGGCCAGTTTTTACCACCACTTCGAGGTGATGCGCGATGGCCAGATCCCCCCCGCTCTGACGGTGCGGGTGTGCGACAGCCTGAGTTGCGCGATGGCCGGCTCGGCCGAGCTGATGGCCCGCCTGCCCGCTTTACTAGGCGATGCCGTGCGCGTGGTGGCTGCACCCTGTCTGGGCCGCTGCGAACAGGCGCCGGCCGTGCTGGTGGGCCAAAGGGCGGTGCCGCATGCGGATGTGCCTTCGGTGCTGCTGGCTGCTAACGAGGTCTTGAAATTTGAGCCAAATAAGGCTCTAGCCCCCGTTCAATATGCGCAGGTAGCTACTGATTTTATAGCGTTTCAGGCTTACCGCCAGCAGGGCGGCTACGCGCTGGCCGCGGCCGTGGTGAATGGAGAGGAACCGGCTGAGGGCGTGATCCGCGCCATGGAAGACTCGGGCCTGCGCGGTCTGGGTGGTGCGGGATTTCCGGCCGGGCGCAAATGGCGCATCGTGCGTGAGCAGCCGGCGCCGCGGGTGATGGCGGTGAACATCGACGAAGGCGAGCCCGGCACTTTCAAGGACCGTACCTACCTGGAGCGCGACCCGCACCGCTTTCTGGAAGGCATGCTGATTGCGGCCCAGGTCACCGGGACCGAGGCCTGCTACATCTACCTGCGCGACGAATACCACGACGCGCGCCGGATGCTGACGCGCGAACTTGAGGCCTTGCAGGCCGACCCACCATGTCCGCTGCCCTACATCGAATTGCGCCGGGGCGCTGGCGCCTATATCTGCGGCGAAGAGTCCGCCATGATCGAGAGCATTGAAGGCAAACGGGGCGAGCCGCGTTTGCGCCCGCCCTATCTGGCGCAGGTTGGCCTGTTTGGCCAACCGACGCTGCAGCACAACTTCGAGACCCTTTACTGGGTGCGCAACATTGTTGAAAACGGCCCGCAGTGGTTTGGTGACTTTGGCCGGCGTGGCCGCCGAGGGCTGCGCTCGTTCAGCGTCAGCGGGCGGGTCAAGTTGCCGGGCGTCAAGTTGGCGCCTGCCGGCATCAGCGTGCAGGAGTTGATTGACGAATATTGCGGCGGCATGCTGGACGGGCACACGCTCTATGCCTATCTGCCGGGCGGCGCTTCCGGTGGCATCCTGCCGGCCAGCCTCAACCACCTTCCTCTGGACTTTGACACGCTGCAGGACCATGGCTGCTTTATCGGCTCGGCGGCGGTGATCGTGCTCAGCCAGTTCGACCGGGCGCGCGATGCCGCCCTGAACATGATGCGGTTTTTTGCGGCCGAGAGTTGCGGCCAGTGCACGCCGTGTCGCGTCGGCACCGCCAAGGCCGCCAAGCTGATGGAAGCGGCCGTGTGGGACAAGGCCACGCTGGAAGACCTGAACGTGGTCATGACGGACGCCTCCATCTGCGGCCTGGGGCAGGCGGCGCCGAACCCGGTGCGCTGCGTGCAGAAATATTTTCCGCAGGAGGTGGCTTGAATGAAGGTGCCTGTCATGCCGGTACAAGCCACGCGCGCAATAGTTGAATTTAAGCTCGACCAGCAAACTGTTCAGGCGTTTGAGGGGGAGAGCATTCTTAAAGCCGCGCAGCGCCATGGCGTCGATATTCCGCACCTCTGTTTCAAGGATGGCCTGCGGGCCGACGGCAACTGCCGCGCCTGCGTCGTCGAGATCAAGGGTGAACGCACACTGGCGCCGAGTTGCTGCCGAACCGTGGCGGCGGGTATGGAGGTGCAGGCCAACAGCGACCGCGCGTTGAAAAGCCAGAAGATGGTGCTCGAGATGCTGCTGTCGGACCTGCCGGATGTCGGCTACAAGTGGAACGAACAGGACGAGTCGCAGCAGCACGGTGAACTCAGTGATTGGGCATCCCGTCTGGGTGTCACGGTGCGTCCCGAACTCAAAGCCCTGCGCCGCGCACAACCCCCAGCTGATGCCTCGCATCCGGCCATGCTGGTCAACCTCGACGCCTGCATCCAGTGCACCCGCTGTGTGCGGGCCTGTCGCGAAGCGCAGGTGAACGATGTCATCGGCTACGCCCATCGCGGCGCCCACAGCGAGATCGTGTTTGACCTCAAGGTTCTGATGGGTGACAGCACCTGCGTCGCCTGCGGCGAATGTGTGCAGGCCTGCCCGACAGGCGCCCTGATGCCAAAGACGTTAATCGGCTCGCAGGTGGTGGATAAAAGCGTGGACTCGGTCTGCCCCTTCTGCGGTGTCGGCTGCCTGCTGACTTACAAGGTTCGGGACAACAAAATTGTCGCGGTTGACGGCCGCGACGGGCCGGCCAACCACGGCCGCCTGTGCGTCAAAGGCCGTTTTGGTTTCGACTATGCACATCACCCACACCGGCTCACACAGCCGCTGATCCGGCGTGCCGACGTGCCCAAGGATATGACCGTGACGCGCGACCCGGCGGACTGGGCCAGTGTGTTTCGCGAAGCCACTTGGGACGAGGCGCTGGCGCTGGCCGGTGGCGCGCTCAAACAGCTGCGCGACAGCTTCGGCGCGAAGTCGCTGGCCGGTTTTGGCTCGGCCAAGGGCAGCAACGAAGAGGCCTATCTGTTCCAGAAACTGGTGCGTACCGGCTTCGGCTCCAACAACGTGGACCACTGCACACGCCTGTGCCACGCCTCCAGCGTGGCGGCGCTGCTCGAAGGCGTGGGTTCGGGTGCCGTGAGCAACCAGGTGAGTGATGTGGAGCACGCCGAGCTGATTCTGGTGATTGGCTCCAACACTGCGGGCAACCACCCGGTCGCCGCCACCTGGATGAAAAACGCGGCCAAGCGCGGCCTGAAGATTGTCACGGCGGACCCGCGTGGCACGGACATGGACAAACACGCGTGGCGGACGCTGCAGTTCAAGGCCGACACCGACGTGGCGCTGATCAACGCCATGATCCACACGGTCATCGAAGAGGCTCTCACCGACCCCGCCTTCATCGCCGCGCGCGTGGCCAATTTTGAGGCGCTGCGCGAGGATGTGCTGGCCTTCAGCCCGGAGGCCATGGCGCCGGTCTGCGGCGTCCCGGCCGCCGCCATCCGCGAGGTGGCGCGCGCCTACGCCAAGGCCAAAGCGGCGATGATCTTCTGGGGCATGGGCATCAGCCAGCATGTGCACGGCACCGACAACGTGCGCAGCTTGATCGCGCTGTGCATGGTGACCGGCCAGATTGGCAAGCCCGGCTCCGGCCTTCATCCGCTGCGCGGCCAGAACAATGTGCAGGGCGCGAGTGATGCCGGCTTGATTCCCATGATGTACCCCAACTACCAGCGCGTCACCGACAAGACTGCGCATGACTGGTTTGAAAATTTTTGGGACACAAAACTCGACGACCAGCCCGGTTACACCGTCGTCGAAATCATGCACAAGGCGCTCGCACCCGAGAGCGACCCGCACAAGGTGCGTGGCATGTACATCATGGGCGAGAACCCGGCCATGAGCGACCCGGATCTGAACCACGCGCGCCATGCTTTGGCCTCGCTCACGCATCTGGTAGTGCAGGATATTTTCATGACCGAGACCGCGTGGCTGGCCGATGTCGTGCTGCCCGCCACCGCCTGGCCCGAGAAAACCGGCACGGTCAGCAACACTGACCGCATGGTGCAACTGGGCCGGCAGGCCATCGACCCGCCAGGCAACGCCAAACCTGACCTCTGGATCATTCAGCAGATCGCCCAGCGCATGGGTTTGATCTGGAACTACCGCGGTGAGCACAGCGGCGTGGCTTCCGTTTATGAAGAAATGCGCCAGGCCATGCACGCGGCCATCGGCGGCATCAGCTGGGACCGGCTGCAGCGCGAGGGCAGTGTGACTTACCCCTGTTTGAGTGCCGACGACCCGGGGCAGCCGACCGTGTTCACCGACCACTTTCCCACGTCCGACGGTCGTGCCTATCTGGTGCCGACCACGCTGATCCCGGCCGATGAAAAACCGGATGCGGACTATCCACTGGTGCTGATCACCGGACGGCAACTGGAACACTGGCACACCGGCAGCATGACGCGGCGCTCGCAGGTGCTGGATGCGCTGGAGCCCGTCGCCACCGCCTCGGTCAATGGCCGTGAACTGGCGCGTCTGGGCGTGGAGGCGGGTGCGATGGTCAGTTTGCGTTCGCGCCGCGGCGCCGTGACGGTGTGTTTGCGCCGCGATGACGGCACGCCTGATGGCACCGTGTTCATGCCTTTTGCCTACCGCGAGGCAGCGGCCAATTTGCTGACCAACGCCGCGCTCGATCCGTTCGCCAAAATTCCGGAATTCAAATATTGTGCGGTGTGCATCACGCCGGCAGGTCGGGAACCCGGCCCGTCACGCGGAAGTGAGCTTGCTCCAGCTCGACAATAAGTTCGTCGACCTGGGCCATGAACTGTTCGCGGCTGGCATGCGGAATATTGTTGATTATTTCCACTGAATGCTTGGCCAGCTCTTGCTCCCCCGCCATGCGAGCCCAACGCCGAACTTCGCAATAGGCCAGCAAGGCAAGCCGACCCAGGTCGCCATTTCTGCGCGCGAACTGCAGGTCTCCAAGGAGGTCCTCCAATCCAAGCTGTAGGGATACATCAGATGCACTCATGTTGCAGTGCAGCATTACTCTCATGACTTACTTCAAACTTACAAGAAAGCCGGGTCCTTACATCTTGGGAGGCCAATTGTGAGCCTCACCCTGGCAGTCTTTGCACCATGCATAGAGCGCGTCATACATCACCAGGCCGTGCTTGAGCATCTCATGGTCATCACTGAAATTTTGGGATAGACCCAGCGATAGCGCGTAAAGACCAGCCGACTGTGGCGTCAGCTCAAGCCGTGAGGTGTCCGCGCCGCGAACAATGAGCGCCAATTGCTGCAACGCCGGCTCGCGCAGATCGTATTTCAAGAGGAATGCATCGAAGCTGCACAAGTCCCCGACGTGCGTCATTTCAACGCCAGGGATGTCGTAGGGCACGGCGCCCGTCTGCCTGGCCATTTCCAGTACCCGGCTTGCGGGAACGTACAAAAATTCCGGCGCGTCGTCGATGAAGCGGCTGATGAGCCAGGGGCAGGCAATGCGGTCAATCTTGGGCCGCTCGCGCGTGATCCATTTCATGATGTAACTCCTTTAGGTTCGACGGCACGGCCGGCGGCTTGCCAACCATCGAGGCCACCGCGCAGATAGCGCGCACGCAGGCCCGCCGCGCGCAATCTCATGGCCGTGGCCCGCCCGACTTCGTGCCCGTAGACACAGTAGACGACGATCTCGCGGTCGGCTGGCAAGGTGCCGGCCCAACTGTCCACAGTGGCAGGGTCCTGCCAGTGGGCGCCGGCGAGCCGCGTTGTCGCCTCCTCGAACACGCCTGCACGACGCACGTCGAGCACCAGGGCGCTGGCGACCTCGTCCTGCGTCGCGCCATAGGGCTCACTGGCCCCGTGCACGGCTGACTGATAACGTTCATAGACCGCGTCCCACTGGATGTTCTCCATGAAGGCGTCGACGTAGCTGCCCGCCGCTGCGCCAAAGTCCATGTGGTACGCGTGCTCGTACATGTCCAGCGCCAGCAGGGGCACCCCACCCGCCAGCGCATGCGTGTGGTCAGCCGCCCACTGGTTCACGAGCGAGCCGTCCCGTGGCTGGAATACCAGCAGCACCCAGCCCGAGCCGCCGCCCAAGGCCTTGCCCATGGCGATGAATTCTTCGCGCCAGCGCTCCACGCTGCCGAAACTGGCTTGCAGCGCCAAGGCCATGGCTGGCGCCATGGTGCGGCCGTCGTCACCGAGGCTGCCGAAATACAGCTCGTGCAGCAGCATGGAGTTGGTGGCCATGAGCTCTTCGCGTTTGAGTCCGTTGAGCATGAAGCCGGGCGCAGCGGATGGCGACAGCCCCGTCAGCTGGGTGCGAATGGCGTTGAGCCGTTTGACGGCGCCACCGTAGTTGTTCTGGTGATGGCTGCGCAGTAGTTTTTCGGACAGACCACTCAATGCAGCAGGGTCAAAAGGCAAGTCTTGAATACGATTTTCCATGTGCATCTCCTCAGGTTAAAACGGGCGGCAGAAATGTCAGGGCCAAGCCGGCCAGGCCGGAGGCCAAGACGACGGGAATGACCCCGACCTTGAAACGAAACAAGGCCACGGCCGCGCACACGCCAATGAGCGCGGACATCCATTCAAAATGACCAGACAGACCCTGAGGCCAAAGCACGTGGTAGGCGAAGAACACCGCCAGGTTCACGATGACGCCGACGACGGCCGCCGTGATGCCACTGAGCGGCGCCGTGAATTTCAGCTTGCCGTGCGTGGACTCGATAAAGGGCGCGCCCAGAAAGATGAAGAGGAAGGAGGGCAGGAAGGTGAAGAAGGTCACCACCGTGGCCGCGATGGCGCCTGACAGCAAGAGCGCGTCCGGGCCAAAAATGGCCTTGGTCCAGCCGCCCACAAAACCCACGAACGAGACCACCATGATGAGCGGGCCGGGGGTGGTTTCGCCCAGGGCCAAGCCATCAATCATCTGCGGCGCCGTCAACCACTGGTAGTGTTCGACCCCGCCCTGAAACACGTACGGCAACACGGCATAGGCGCCGCCAAAGGTCATCAGCGCCGCCTTGGTGAAGAACCAGCCCATCTGTGTCAGGACAGAATCCCATCCATAGGCCGCAGTCAAAGCACCGATGCCGGCCAGCCACAGGGCCAGGCATACGGCGAGTACCCGGCTGAAGCGCCGCCAGCTGAACAGGGCATGCTCCGGCGTCGGGGTGTGGTCGTCAATGAGGGCTGGGCCAAGTGACTTGACTGCCTTGCCGTGACCACCGCTTGCCGTGAACTTGGCCGGCGCAAATCGGCCACCCAGGTAGCCGACGATGCCGGCGGCCAGCACAATCAGAGGGAAGGGCACTTGCAAGGCGAAGATGGCCAGAAATGCGGCCACCGCGATACCCCCTAGCCAGCCATTCTTCAAAGACCGGGAGCCCACCCGGTAGGCCGCGTGCGCCACCAGGGCGGTGACCGCCGGCTTGATGCCATAGAACACGCCCGCAATGGCGGGTACGCTGCCATAAGCCATGTAGACCCACGACAGACCGATGAGAATGAACAGCGAGGGCAGCACGAACAGCACGCCGGCGACGATGCCGCCCCAGGTCCGGTGCATCAGCCATCCGATATAGATGGCCAATTGCTGGGCTTCGGGGCCAGGCAGCAGCATGCAGTAATTCAAGGCATGCAGAAAGCGGTTCTCGGATATCCAGCGTTTTCGCTCAACCAGGTCCTCGTGCATGATGGCGATCTGCCCGGCGGGGCCACCAAAGCTGATGAAGCCCAGTTTGAGCCAGTAGTAAAAAGCTTCGCCGAAGCTCAGTCTTTGAGGTGTATCTGTGAGGGTGTTCGAGTTCATGGGCGTACCTTCAGGGCGGTATACAGGGCGTCAAAAATGGAGAGCGAGGCAGAGAGCAAGGCGTCGTCCTTGTCGTGCTGCGCCTGGAGTCCCCGCACGAGGGTCTCGACGCCGGCGGCTTCGTCAACGGGGATGCCGCCGATGTCGATGTAATGCACCAATTCACCCAGGCGCTGGAGTCCGACATCGGCCTCCAGGCTAAACGTGTGCGCCAGGACTTCAAACGTCACCTTGTCGCCCACGTGGGTGAATCTGGCGTCGTCGAAATCGAAACCCAGCGCAGCTTTCGGACACTTTTTCGGGTCTCTCAGCCAAATAAACTTCGGTGATTTGTCGATGAAGCGCTGGATCAACCAGGCACTGGCGAGGCGGTCGACCCACGGACGTTGGCGCGTGGCCCAGGTTCGGCCCTGGAATTCTTCAAGGGCCTGGCGCTGGATAGCCTCGGCACGCGGGATGGGCTCGCCCGGTGACAAATGCCGCTCGATTTCGCCGCGCAAGGCGGTCAACGCAGCGCTGGCCTTGTCGCGGGCCTGGTCGGGGAAAAAGTCACTGGCCTGGACGGCATGAAGTTGCTGTTCGAGCCCGCGCAAGACCTTGTGAAGCTCGGCTTCGCTGGCCTTTTTGATGCGGCTGCGGGTTTCCTTGATGGACTGAAGCAGCTCGGTGTAGAGCTCAGTGCGGTCGAATAGCCCGCGAAAATTCTTCTCCTGAACGTCGTCGCGCGCCGTGACGACGAGCATGTGGGCGTCAACGCCGCTCTCCTGAATAAGCCGCTCAATATCCCACAGCGCCTGTGCCGTGGGTGCGCTGGAGGGAAGCAGGTAAACCCCCTCGCGCAGCGTTCCGGCGCCCGTCGTTTTAAGTGCCCGCCACACCCGCACACGCAGCGCGCTGGGATGGGTCGGAAGGGTTGCCGTCAGTACAAGCCAGGTGTTCATGTAGCAAATATCGCAAAATGTGATGAACGATACAATAGCATGGCCAAGGCACTTTTGCAAATCCAAATTGCGTCTGTGCTTGCTTTCGCCATGGGGCGTGAACAGGAAGAGCCCACGGTCATCTCCGTGGGTCCGCAACGCGTGTAAAGACATGGGAGTAGAGTATGAAGACATATGCCCAACATTCGTCCCTCTATTGAAGTTGCCGTGGTGATGCGGCGCGAACGCATCACCGGCCCTGCCAGCCGCTGGCAGACGTGGCGCTGGGTGCTGGCGGAGGTGGTGCCGCACGAAGCCGGCTTTGGCGCCGCGCCGCGCCTTCTTTATAAAAATGATAGCGAGGAGCGCTGGCTGCACCCGGGCTATAAGGTCGAATTGTTCAAGGATGATGCCGAAGGCTACTACCTCAACGTCACCACGCAGGCACCTTGCTGGTTCGTGTTGTGGCGCATGGAGGACGAGGCCGGTGTTGCGGAGGAACCCATTGCCAAACCCGTGATGGTGAGCTTGAGCTATTACGACGCGGGTCGCTGGCTGGATGCACAGGAAACGGTGGAGCAAGTGCCTGCGCCAGCGTCGGTCGTGGAATGGCTGCAGGCCTTTGTGGATGAACACCATGTGCCGGAGCCCAAGCGCCGCAAGCGGCCGGAGAGTTTTCGTTCCCTGACTGATCGCTTTGGCAATCCCGCGTCGATCAGCACCGAAAAGAAGACCGGCGGTGCTCATGGCTGACGGTTTTCTGGATCGCTGGTCGCAGCGCAAGCAGGCGGTGCGCGAAGGCAAGGTGCCGGACGAGCCGCCCGCAACGCCAGTAACGCCGGTTGCCGGGGCTTTGCCCGCCCTTGTTCCGGCACAGGCGGCATCGACTGACGCGCCGCAGACGGCACCGGCATCGCCGGCGCCAGCACCTCCCCCGCCATCGCTGGACGACGTGCAGCGCCTCACGCCCGAGTCCGACTTCGCCCCTTTTGTGGCGCGTGATGTTGCGCCCGAGGTCCGCAACGCCGCCATGAAGAAACTGTTTGCCGATCCTCACTACCAGGTCATGGACGGTCTGGACACCTATATTGACGACTACGCCAAGCCGGACCCGCTGCCCGAATCCATGCTGCGTCAGATGGCCAGCGCCAAGTTTCTCAAGCTGTTCGAGGAGGAGGGCGAGGACGAGCACAAGGTAGGGACCGGGCTAGGGGATGATGCCGATAGCCCGCCGGCCGAATCCATGGCAGAGTCTGCGCAAGCGCCACAAACCGGCGCTGTTCCCCTGACCGAGAACCTTTCCCAAGAGCCGGGCCCAGACCATGACCACACTGATTTGCGATTGCAACCAAACCATGCCGCTGGACCCCCGGAGCCTGGGCGCAGCGCTGAATGAAAACCTGACACTGCACTCCACCTTGTGCCGGCGCGAGGCCGGTGCTTTTCTGGCGGCCGTCAAGACGGGTGAGGAATTGGTAGTTGCCTGCACCCAGGAAAAACGCCTGTTCACCGAACTGGCCGAACAGGCCGCCGGGGCCGGGCGCGGGGCAACAACGTATGCGCCGATCCGCTTCGTGAACATCCGCGAAACCGGGGGCTGGAGCAGGGATGCCAGCCAGGCCAGCCCCAAGATGGCGGCCCTCCTGGCCGCCGCCCATCTGCCTGAACCGGAACCGGTCGCCACCGTCACGTACAAGAGTGCAGGGCGCCTGCTGATCATCGGCGAACTGGGCGCTGCCGAGCATGCCGCCGAATTGCTGGGCGAGGAGCTTGACATCACGCTGTTCACGCAAGGTGCGGGCGATACCCTGGGCTTTGGCGGCGCCATGCAGGAGCGGCGCTACCCGGTGCTCGGTGGCCAGATCCAGTCTTTGACCGGCTGGCTGGGCGCCTTCGAGCTCCAGTGGCTGCGCAGCAACCCGATTGATCTGGATCTGTGCACGCGCTGCAACGCCTGTCTGGCGGCCTGTCCCGAAAATGCCATCGGCCTGGACTATCAAATTGACTTGAATGCCTGCCAATCGCACCGTGCCTGCGTCACGGCGTGCCAGGTCGCGGGCGCGATTGATTTCAGTCGCGAACCCGAGGCCTTGAGCGAAACCTTTGATCTGGTTCTGGATTTGCGCGCCACGCCAGCGTTCACCCAGCATGCCCTGCCGCAAGGCTACCTGCGCTGGGACGGCCGCGATCCCAAACCGCTGATGCAGCTGCGCGGCCTGGTCGGCGAGTTTGAAAAGCCCAGGTTCTTTGTCTACAAACAAAAACTCTGCGCCCACAGCCGCAACGAAAAAACCGGCTGCACCGCCTGCATCGACGTCTGCTCGGCGTCTGCCATCAGCAGCGAGCGCAGTCGCCAGCAAATCAAAGTCAATCCCCATCTGTGCGTGGGCTGCGGCACCTGCACCACGGTCTGCCCCAGTGGCGCCCTGACTTATGCCTATCCGCGCGCCAGTGACCAGGGTGTCAGGCTCAAGACCCTGCTGGGTACCTATGCGCGCAGCGGCGGCAACCATGCGGCCCTGCTGCTGCACAGCCAGGACGGGGGCACGCGCTTGCTGGGCGATCTGGGTCGTCTGGCCCAATTGGACCGTGGCACGCATGGCAATTTTCACGAGGGCACGCATGGCGTGCCGGCGCGTGTGCTGCCCGTTGCGCTCTGGCATACCTCCTCGCTTGGGCTGGAGGTCTGGCTGACGGCCATCGCTTATGGCGCCTCGCAGGTCTGGGTGCTGATGACCGACGAGGAAGCGCCGCAGTACCTGGACGCCATTCGCAGCCAGATGGCGGTGGCGCAAGCCATTCTGACGGGGCTGGGCTACCAGGGTGAACATTTCCGCGTGCTGCAGGCCCGGGATGCGCGTGACCTCGCTTCGCTGGACCGCGAGTTGCAGGCCGCGCCCGCCCAGTGTGTCAGTCGCCCTGCAGGGTTCGCCGTGCAGTCCGACAAGCGGGCCACGCTGGAACTGGCGCTGGATCATTTGATGGCGCACGCGCCGGTAAAAACCGATGTCATTGCGCTGCCGGTTACGGGTTCGCCGCTGGGCGCGCTGGCCATCGACAAGGACAGCTGTACCCTGTGCCTGAGCTGCGTCAACGCCTGCCCGGCCAGTGCCCTGCAGGACAACCAGGACGCGCCGCAGCTCAAGTTCATCGAGAAGAATTGTGTGCAGTGCGGCCTGTGCGTCACCACCTGTCCGGAGAAATCGCTGTCTCTGGTGCCGCAGCTGAACCTGTCACCCCTGCGCAAAGAGGCCGTCGTGATCAACGAGATGAAGCCTTACGCCTGTGTGCGCTGCAGCAAACCTTTCGGCACCCTCAAGGCGATCGAGGCCATGCTGGGCAAGCTCAGCGGTCACAGCATGTTCCAGGGCGCGGCACTGGAGCGCCTGAAAATGTGCGGCGACTGCCGGGTCATTGATATTTACTCGGCCCAGAACGAAATCAAAATCACGGACCTCTGAACATGATGTCAACGCCCGAACTGGCGCCAAGCAGCGCGCTCGACGAAGAAACCGCACGATCCGAGCTCTATGGGCTTCTAGCCCTCTTGTACTATGCGCAACCAGCTACTGAATTAATAGCAAAATTGCGCATCGCCGCGACCGATGCGCCTGCCGCCGGCGCTTTTCTGGAGGAGCCCTGGCGCGCGCTGGTGGGTCAGGCGCGCGCCATGACGGATGAAGCCATTCAAAGCGAATACGAGACCTTGTTTGGCGGCATTGGCAAGCCCGAGGTGTATCTCTATGGCTCGCATTTCCTGAGCGGCTTCCTCAACGAGAAGCCGCTGGCCCGGCTGCGCACCGAGCTGGCCCAACTCGGTCTGGCGCGCGACGAGGGCATGTCCGAGACCGAAGACCACTTTGCCTATTTGTGCGAGGTCATGCGCTATTTGATCGCCGGTGAGGACGTGGCTGTGGCCAACCTCACGCGTCAGCAGGCGTTCTTTGCCACCCACATTCAGCCCTGGGTGTTGATGATGTGCGACGACCTGCAGAAACACCCCAAGGCCCGCTTCTATGCTGCGCTGGCCGAGCTCACGCGCGCGTTTATGGGCGTTGAGGCGCAGGGTTTTGACATGCTGGACTGACGCGAGTGATTGCGCTGATGCGGATGGTTAAGTGCTATTTTTTTTGCAGCGAGTTCACGTTTACCCTAGGCCGATACGGCAATTCTCTTGAGAAGAATCATTGTGGGTTGAGCGATTGATCTTTACACTATGTAACAACTTGCATAGCAGCCAGCATTCCCTGGGAGACAACCATGTCGAATAGCCAGCCTCAAGCCTCGCGGCGAGGATTCTTCCTGTCGGCCACCGTGGCAGGCGCGGCCGTCGCGTCGGCTACTCTGCTCAAGACCGAGGCGCCTTTGGTGGTGACCGAGGTGAGCAAGCCTTTGCCAGAAAAAGGCGGCGGCTACTCCTTGAGCGATCACGTCAAGCAGTACTACAAGACGACGCGCGTCTGACTCAGGAGAGCACCATGTTGCTAACCAAAAAATCCGGGTCACTCGGCCCCACTGCCCGTTCCCCGTTCGTGCACAGCTTGCGCCGCGGTTTGTCCCAGGCCTTGCCCACCATGGACCGGCGCGCCTTTTTGCGTCGCTCCGGCCTGGGCGTCGGCGTAGGCATCGCGGCATCTCAACTGTCGCTGGTGAAAAAGGCCAATGCCGCACAAGGGGCAGCGGCGATTGGGGAAGGAAAGATAGAAGTCAAGCGTACCGTCTGCACGCATTGCTCCGTCGGCTGCGCGGTCGATGCGGTGGTGGAGAACGGGGTCTGGGTGCGCCAGGAGCCGGTGTTTGATTCCCCGCTCAACCTGGGCGCCCATTGCGCCAAAGGGGCGGCCTTGCGTGAGCACGGGCACGGCGAGTTCCGGCTGCGCTACCCTATGAAGCTGGTCAACGGCAAGTACGAGCGCATCAGCTGGGACACGGCTTTGAACGAAATCAGCGCCAAATTAGTGGACTTGCGCAAGGCCAGCGGGCCGGATTCCATTTACTGGATCGGTTCCTCCAAGCACAACAACGAGCAGGCCTATCTGCTGCGCAAGTTCGTCAGTTTCTGGGGCAGCAACAACTGCGACCACCAGGCCCGTATCTGCCACTCCACCACGGTGGCCGGGGTGGCCAACACCTGGGGCTATGGGGCCATGACCAACTCGTACAACGACATGCAAAACAGCAAGGTCGCGATGTACATTGGCTCCAACGCGGCCGAGGCGCACCCGGTAAGCATGTTGCACATGCTGCACGCCAAGGAGACGGGCTGCAAGATGATCGTGGTGGACCCGCGCTTCACCCGCACGGCCGCCAAGGCTGACGAGTACGTGCGCATCCGCTCGGGCTCGGACATTGCCTTTTTGTTTGGCCTGCTGCACCATATTTTCAAAAACGGCTGGGAAGACAAGCAGTACCTCAACGACCGGGTCTTTGGCATGGAGAAGGTCAAGGAGGAAGTGCTGGCCAAGTGGACACCGGACAAGGTGGAAGAGGTCTGCGGCGTGCCGGAGGCGCAAGTGCTCAAGGTGGCGACCTGGCTCAATGAGAACCGGCCCGGCACGGTCGTGTGGTGCATGGGCCAAACCCAGCACACCACGGGCAACGCCATCGTGCGGGCGTCGTGCATTTTGCAACTGGCCCTGGGCAATGTGGGCAAGTCGGGCGGCGGCACCAACATCTTCCGCGGGCACGACAACGTGCAGGGCGCCACCGACGTCGGCCCCAACCCTGATTCACTGCCCGGCTACTACGGCATTGTGGAAGGTTCCTGGCGGCACTTTGCCAAGGCCTGGGGCGTTGACTATGAATGGATCAAAGGCCGGTTTTCATCGCCCGCCATGATGACCAAGCCGGGCATTACGGTGTCGCGCTGGATAGACGGCGTGCTGGAGAAGAACGAGCTGATTGACCAGGACGCCAATTTGCGCGGCGTGTTCTATTGGGGCCATGCCCCGAATTCCCAGACCCGCGGTCTGGAGATGAAACGCGCCATGGACAAGCTCGATTTGCTGGTGGTGGTGGACCCCTATCCATCCGCCACGGCGGCGATGGCGGCGATGCCGGGCAAGGCGGAGGATCTGAATCCGAATCGCGCGGTGTACCTGTTGCCGGCCGCCACCCAGTTTGAAACCAGCGGTTCGGTCACCGCGTCCAACCGTTCCTTGCAGTGGCGCGAAAAAGTGATCGAGCCCTTGTGGGAGAGCCGCAGCGACCACATGATCATGCAGCAGTTTGCCGACAAGCTGGGCTTTGGCAAAGAACTGTCCAAGAACTACAAAATGCAAAAAGTCAAAGGCATGGACGAGCCCATGCCGGAAGACATCCTGCGCGAGATCAACGGGTCGGTATGGACCATCGGCTACACCGGCCAGAGCCCGGAGCGGCTCAAGGCGCACATGCGCAACATGCATCTGTTCGATGTCAAAACGCTCAAGGCCAAAGGCGGCAAGGACAAGGAAACCGGCTACGACTTCACGGGCGACTACTTTGGCTTGCCCTGGCCTTGTTACGGCACGCCCGCGCTCAAGCACCCGGGTTCATCCAACCTCTATGACACGTCCAAACACGTGATGGAGGGGGGCGGTAATTTCCGCGCCAATTTCGGGGTGGAGCGAGATGGCCAGAATCTGCTGGCCGAGGACGGCTCCTACTCCAAGGGCGCCGACATCACCACCGGCTACCCCGAGTTTGATCACGTCTTGCTCAAAAAGCTGGGCTGGTGGGACGACCTCAGCGACGCTGAGAAGACGGCCGCCGAAGGCAAGAACTGGAAGACCGACATGTCGGGCGGCATCATTCGCGTGGTGATGCAGGTGCATGGCTGCCATCCTTTTGGCAACGCCAAGGCGCGCGCCGTGGTGTGGAACTTTCCCGACGCGATTCCGCAGCACCGCGAACCCCTGTACGGCATCCGGCCCGATCTCGTGGCCAAATATCCGACGCACGACGACAAGAAAGCCTTCTGGCGTTTGCCCACCTTGTACAAGACGATTCAGGACAAAAACATCGCGGACAAAGTCCATGAGAAGTTCCCGTTCATCCTGACCTCGGGCCGCCTGGTCGAATATGAAGGCGGTGGCGAGGAAACCCGTTCCAACCCCTGGCTGGCGGAGTTGCAGCAGGAGATGTTCATCGAGATCAACCCGAAGGTCGCGGCGGACAAAGGCATTCGCAATGGCGAGCGGGCCTGGGTCTCATCGCCCACTGGTGCGCGTCTCAACGTGCAGGCGCTGGTCACCGAGCGCGTCGGGCCGGACACGGTGTTCATGCCTTTCCACTTCTCGGGCCGCTGGCAGGGCGCCGACATGCTGGCTTATTACCCCAATGGGGCCGCGCCGATCGTGCGCGGCGAGGCCATCAATACCGCGACTACTTACGGTTACGACAGCGTGACCATGATGCAAGAGACCAAAACCACGGTCTGCAACATCGAACGCGCCTAAGGAGACCAATATGGCACGCATGAAATTTGTCTGTGACGCCGAGCGCTGCATTGAATGCAATGGTTGCGTCACCGCCTGCAAAAATGAGCATGAGGTGCCTTGGGGCGTCAACCGTCGGCGCGTGGTGACGCTGAACGATGGTGTGCCCGGAGAAAAATCGATCTCGGTGGCTTGCATGCACTGCAGCGATGCGCCTTGCATGGCCGTGTGTCCAGTGAACTGCTTCTATAAGACTGAAGAAGGCGTGGTCTTGCACGACAAGGATGTCTGCATCGGCTGCGGTTATTGCTCCTACGCCTGTCCCTTTGGCGCGCCGCAGTTTCCATCCGAGGGTACGTTCGGCGTGCGTGGCAAGATGGACAAGTGCACCTTCTGCGCCGGCGGCCCCGAGGTCAACGGCAGCCAGGCCGAGTTCGAGAAATACGGCCGTAACCGGCTGGCCGAAGGCAAGCTGCCGGCCTGCGCCGAAATGTGCTCGACCAAAGCCCTGATCGCCGGTGACGGCGATGTGGTGGCGGATATCTTTCGCAACCGCGTGCTCAGACGCGGAAAAGGGGCCGAAGTATGGGGCTGGGGCACGGCTTACGGTTCCAAACAGGCGGGGCAGCCTGAAGGAGGCAAATCATGAAACACGCTTGGTGGATCGTCGCCTTGGCCGCGTCGCTGCTCGCTTGTGGCGAACGGCCGCAAACGCTGGGCCCGGTCAAGCAGGATGCGGCGCCTTCCAGCGGGACAGGCAAGCCCTTTGCCGATGGCGGCTGGAAGCAGGGCGACAAGGCCAGCTGGGAGTCGCACATGAAAGCCCGCAC
Organism: Rhodoferax ferrireducens; assembly: GCF_003347515.1. GTDB lineage: Bacteria > Pseudomonadota > Gammaproteobacteria > Burkholderiales > Burkholderiaceae_C > Rhodoferax. Next base: position 134,593 of record NZ_QEII01000324.1, read on the forward strand.
CCAACAGGGGCAGAACGACTACAGCCGGATGAACTGACGGGAGGCCGTGATGAACAAAGCCTTTTCTGCTGCCCTGTTGTTAGCCCTGGTGTGGGGCAGCGCCATGGCGCAAAGCACCTCACCGGCGCCTGATACAGCCGTAGCAGCATCAGCGGCAGCGTCCGCGCCGTCTGATGCCGGTGCCATCAAGAGCCAGAATATTCTGGACATGAAAAAACCGGATGCCAGTGCCGAGGCCGGCTATGCCACGCAAACCAACGGCGAACGCGCCAAGGTCCAGCCCGGCAACAACGCGCCCATGTGGCGGCAGGTGAGTTCCGGCGTCACCGGCTACAGCAGCCTGCCCAAAGCCCAGGCGCCCGAAGCGGGCAATCTGATTCAACCCTTTGTGCAATACCCGGGCTCCCGCCTGACCAATGCCGGCGAGGCCTGGCGACAAGTGCGCAACAACTGGCTCCTTCCTTATGGCGGCGCGTTGCTGCTGATTGTGCTGGGCGCCATTGCCTTGTTCTACTGGCGCAAGGGTAGCCTCGCCCTGCACGGCGCCGAGACCGGGCGCAAGATTGAACGCTTTACGCCGTTTGAGCGCTCGGCGCACTGGGCCAATGCCATTGCCTTCAGCATTCTTGCGATTTCCGGGGTGGTGATGGCTTTTGGCAAGTTCTTTCTGTATCCCGTGATGGGCACCACGCTCTTTGGCTGGCTGACCTACGCACTCAAGAACGCCCATAATTTTGCCGGGCCGGTGTTTGCCGTGTCCTTGCTGGTGGTGATCGGCACTTTCATCAAGGACAATCTGCCGCACAAGGAAGACCTCACCTGGCTGGCGCATGGCGGCGGTCTCTTGTCAGACCGTGAGGTGGCCTCGCACCGCTTCAATGCCGGTGAAAAAGTGGTGTTCTGGGGCGGTGTGTTCTTCCTGGGCCTGATCGTGGTGGGCTCGGGCCTGGTGCTGGACAAGCTGATTCCCGGGCTGGTGTATGAGCGCGGCACCATGCAGCTGGCGCACATGGTTCACGCCGTGGCGACGGTGCTGATGATGGCGATGTTCCTGGGACATATCTACATGGGCACGATCGGCATGGACGGCGCCTACAAGGCCATGAGAACCGGCTATGTGGACGAGACCTGGGCCAAAGAGCACCATGAACTCTGGCTCGATGACGTCAAGAGCGGCAAGATTCCAGCGCAGCGTTCGCAGTCCCCGCTATCAGATATCCGGCCAGTCCATGCAAGTTTGAGAAGTTTGAGAAAGCCCGTATGAAAGAAGCTCTGAAACAAATTTTGCTGGCGGGTTGCGCGCTCTTGATCGGCACTACCGTCATGGCCAAGTTGCCGGCTTTGTCGGAGGAAGCCAAAGCCAAAGCGGCCGAGGCGGCCGCCAAAACCGCCTGGAGCGGCAAGGTCGATGCTTACCTGAGTTGCAAATCGCAGGACAAGGTCGCTGCCCACTATTACAAGACGGCCAAAGCCGAAAGCAAGGACACCAAGCCGGCGGCAGCAACACCGCCTTGTGCCGATCCGGGCGTTTTTTCCTACACCCCTCCTGAGGCGGCCAAGCCGCTGGAGGCCTCGGGTGCGCATTCGCCAGCGCCTACAGCAACCAGCCCACCCAGTAGCACAACACCGGCTGCGGCCTTAGCGCCTGCCAGCAAGCCTTGACACCGTGCCCCTGCCTTTTCTGACTCATGCCCGTGCGCCGCTGACCTGCGAGGTCGATGCCGTCAACGAGTACGGTGAGCCGCAACAGATCTCGATTCCTGCCGAGCGCGCGCTCACGGTGTACGTGGACAAGCGCGAACTGGTGACACTGATGACCTTGGGTGCCCAGCCTGAATTGCTGGTGCTGGGCTTTTTGCGCAACCAGCGGCTGGTGCAGTCGGTGGACGAGGTGGAGTCCATCACCGTGGACTGGGAAGTGGGCGCGGCGGCTGTGAAAACGCGCCAAGGCATCTCCGATATTGAAGCGCGTACCTCTAAACGTGTGGTGACCACCGGCTGCGGTCAGGGCAGCGTGTTTGGCGACTTGATGGCGGAAGTGGACCGCCTGGTGCTGCCCGAAGCGCGCCTCACCCAGTCGCAACTTTATGGCATTGTCAACGTCATCCGCTTGCAAGAGACCACCTACAAATCAGCCGGTTCGGTGCACGGTTGCGCCTTGTTCCAGGGCGAAGAAATGCTGGTGTTTGTGGAGGATGTCGGTCGCCACAACGCCATCGATACCATTGCCGGCTGGATGTGGCTGCAAGGCAGGCAAGCCATGTCAGGCCATGACAAAGTGTTCTACACCACGGGTCGCCTGACCAGCGAGATGGTGATCAAATCAGCCCAAATGGGCGTGCCCATTGTGGTGTCGCGCAGCGGTATCACCCAGATGGGGTACGAGGTGGCGCAGCGCCTAGGCCTGTGCACGATTGGGCGGGCCACCAACAAGCGCTTTCTTTGCTACAGCGCGCCGGAACGCTTGCGACTGCAATCCGAACTGGCGGGTGCCCGGCTACAGGCCGCCGGGCGGTAGCGATGAAGTCCGTGTCTCAGGTCGGGACCAGCCTGGTGCTGACCGCGGCCTCGTCGAGGTTGGTGAATGTGTTGGATGTTGGCACGGCTATTGCATAGCTATTCGGGAGAGGCGTTTACGCCGCATCACAAAGAAAACTAGGGTTCCGGCCACGCAAGTGGTGTCTGGTCCGAGAGTTTTCGGCACTCCGTATTGGAGGGCTCCACGGAGGGACAAAAGCCCGGGAGAAGCTTGCTGTAGCGCAGGCGTCTCTCGCCGTTCCCACCACTATGGAGTCTCTCATGCCCCTGAACTATTCCAAATTTACAACCTGCGAAGCCGTCACTGGACGTCGCAACATGCACACACTTTGTGCGCAATTCAATCTGCAAACCACAAAAAGCGGAACTCAGCCCCGAATCGGTGCATTCAAGCGCATCGTTGCCTTCATCGTGACGAGTGCGGCCTTGCTGATGGCCACTACCCCAGCCCGGGCCGAGATCAAGGTCGGTGTTTCTGATTGGCCCGGTTGGGTCGCGTGGTATGTGGCGCAAGAAAAAGGCTTTTTCAAAAAGCACAAGGCCGACGTCAAGCTGGTCTGGTTTGCCAACTACACCGACTCTATTTCGGCGCTGTCTTCGGGGCAGCTGGATGCCAATTCCCAGACCTGGTCGGACACCATGGGGCCGCTGGCCAAAGGCATTCCTGTGAAGGCGGTGCTGGCCAACGACAACTCGGCCGGCAACGATGCGCTGGTGGTTAAACCAGGCATCAAGTCCGTCAAGGAGCTGAAGGGGAAAAGCGTCGCGCTCGAGCAGTTCAGCGTTTCGCATTTTGTGCTCGTGAATGCCCTGGCCAAAAATGGCATGAAGCAAGACGATGTGAAGATCGTCAATCTGGCCGCCGGTGATGCGGCCGCCGCCTTCATGACCGGCCGGGTGGACGCCGCCGTGGTCTGGAACCCCTGGATCAGCCAGATTGAAGCCAGCGGCAAAGGGCGCGCCATCTTCACCTCCAAAGACATGCCCGGTCTGGTACCCGACTTGCTGGTAGCGCAGGACAAGGCCATCCAGACCAAGCGCAAGGAACTGGTCGGCATGATCCGCGCCTGGTTTGACACCATGGCCTTCATTGAGAAAAATCCGGCCGAAGCCTCCAAAATCATGGCCAAGGTGGTCGGTATGTCGGCCAAGGAATATCAGGTGTTTTTGCCGGGCACCCGTTTCTTCGACGCCAAGCTGAATCAGGAAGCCTTCGGCCCGGCTACCAGCCCGGTGTCATTGATCGGCGCCGCGCCCACGATCGAGAAGTTCCTGGTGGACAACAAGCTGATTGAAGGCAAGCCGGACATCGCACGCGGTATCGACAGCTCCTTGCTGGCCGAAGCCCTGAAACCTTGACGGCGCGAATTCGCCCCTTTGCGCCGAGTCAAATGACCGGCCGGGGCGGGTGTCCACCAACCTCACACAAGAGAGTTTTCTCATGCAGAACAAGCCTCATTCGTCCCGTCGCGTGCGTCAGGGTCTCTGGTCGGTTCGTACGCCCATCACGCGCAAGCAGTACTGGGCTTTGGCCCTGATGGGGCTTGTTGTGCCGCTGGGAATGTGGACTTTGCTGGCGGCTTACGGCGGCATGAACCAGGTGTTCATGCCCTCACCCGCCCAAGTGCTCAGCCGCGCCATTGATTGGGGAATCGATGCAGATTTGCTGGGCGACATCGGCATCAGCTTCGGCCGGGTGGTTGGTGGTTTCCTGCTATCGGCACTGATTGCCCTGCCGCTCGGCCTGTTGATCGGCTCCTTTCGCTCGGTGCAAGCGTTGCTGGAGCCGCTCACTGATTTCATCCGCTACATGCCCGCCGTCGCGTTCATTCCGCTGGTCATGTTGTGGGTGGGCATTGATGAGGGCTCCAAGGTGGCCATCATTTTCATCGGCACTTTTTTCCAGATGGTGCTGATGGTGGCGGAAGATGTGCGCCGTGTGCCCAGTGCGCAGGTGGAGGCGGCGCAGACCATGGGTGCCAGCCGCCGTGAGCTGATTGAGAAAGTCATCCTTCCCAGTGCCAAGCCCGCACTGCTCGACACTCTGCGCGTGACGATGGGCTGGGCCTGGACCTATCTGGTGGTGGCCGAACTCGTGGCCGCGAGTTCAGGTCTGGGCTACGCCATTCTGAAGGCGCAGCGCTTCCTGCAGACCGACAAGATCTTCGCCGGCATCATGATGATCGGCGTCATTGGACTGGTGACCGACCAGGCTTTTCGCTGGCTTCATCGCCGCGCGTTTCCCTGGCTTTATTTGAAGGGGTGAAACGCATGATGCAAGCCAAAATTCAGATCCGTGACCTGTACAAACGCTTTGAGGGTGCCACCGTCAATGCGCTTGAAAACATTGAACTCGACATTGCAGAAAACGAGTTCGTGACCTTTGTCGGTGCTTCGGGCTGCGGCAAGTCCACCTTGCTGCGCACCATCGCTGGTCTGGAAACGCATACCTCCGGAACCTTGCTGGTCGATGGCCAACCGGTTGACGGCCCCGGCATCGACCGCGCGATGGTGTTCCAGCACTACAGCCTCTATCCCTGGATGACGGTGCAGGGCAACATCAAGTTTTGCCGCCAGCTCGAAGCCCACACGCGCGAGCGCACATCCGGCGATGTCGAAGCGGCCGCAGGTCGCGCCGATGCGCTGCTGAACCTCATGGGGCTCACGCCAGCAGCCCATGCCTGGCCCAACCAGCTCTCGGGCGGCATGCAGCAACGGGTGGCCATTGCACGCGCCCTGATGGGTCGTCCCGAGGTCCTCTTGATGGACGAGCCCTTCGGCGCACTCGATGCCCAGACCCGTGAAGTCATGCACGACCTCATTCGCCATGTTCACCGGCTGGAGAAGGCAACCGTCATCTTCGTCACCCACGATGTGGAGGAGGCCATCTATCTGGGCAGCCGCGTGGTGCTGATGGCCCCGCGTCCCGGCCGCATCGACACCATCTTTGAAATTCCCTTTGGCGAGGCGCGCACCCAGGACCTCAAACATGCGCCGGAATTTCTGCGCCTGAAGCGGGAAATTCTGGACCGCATCCGCGATACCTCCGGCATGAAGACCGATCTTGAACAACTGCAGCGCCTCTCGGCGCAGCCCGTCTGAACCGAAAAGGAAACCCCATGAACCCAGCCGAAATTCTTGACGACCCGCTGAAGGTCATTCCCGCGAATCCATTGAGCACGGCCCCGGTGGACGCGCCCAGCTTCTGGCAACGTTTCCCTGACGCCGCCATGGCGGGCGTGACGACAGACTGCGTGATGTGGTCCGAAGTGATGCCCGGCGGTGGCCACTGGTCGTGGCGTTTGCCGCGCGGCACCGCCCTGCGATTCATCGCGCTGGAGCCCGGCGCCAACGCCAGCATCGTGCTCTACGCCGCCCAGGAAAAGTTGGAGCGTTACAACATGCCCGACTCGCTCAAGGCCCAGCACACCGCGCACTACCAACGCGGCCATGTGCTCATGAGCGACATGGGCCGCGCCATGGCGAGTTTCACGGCCGACAGCCTGGGCTGGCACGATCCGCTCGGTGGTTTGCTGGACGCCGAGCTGCTCGCCAAAAAATACGGCGAGCGTCGCTTCGCGGAGCATCGCAACACCATGTACCGCTCGGGCAAGGATGGTCTGCTGATCGAGATCGGCAAGTACGGCTTGACCCGGCGCGACCTGATCGCGCCGGTCAATCTGTTTTCCAAAGTCAGTATCGATACCGAGGGTCAATTTGCCTACGCCGCAGATCACGCCAAGACTGGTGATTTTGTTGAGTTGCGATTCGACATGGATGTGATCCTGGCGATCTCAACGGCCCCGCATCCGCTTGACCCCACGCCCGGCTATGCCCCCAAGAAGCTCGGCCTGGTGGCCTGGCGCTGCGGTGCCGCGCCAGCCGACGACTATTGCCGCGCCTTCCGCCCCGAGAACGCACGGGCCCTGCACAACAGCGACATGCTGTACCTCTGAGGACACTCACATGAACCCGATTGCAAGCACTCCTAAAGCCGCCGCCATCCGCCTCCAGGACAGCGTCCTGGACCCTGCCGATGCGGCGCAAGACCTGCGCCACCCCGCTGGCGAACCTATTCTGTTCGAGCTCAAGGCGGGCCAGACCCTGCGCATCGTCGATCTGGAGGGCAACCAGGCGGCTGACGTCATTTTTTACAACCGCCACGACAACGCCGAGCATTACAGCGCGACCGAGACCATGCTGCGCCAAGGCGGCATCTACCTCACCACGGGGTCCGTGCTGTACAGCAACGATGGCCGAGCCATGCTCACCATCGTCGCCGACACCTGCGGTCGCCACGACACGCTGGGTGGCGCCTGCGCGGCCGAGAGCAACACCGTGCGTTACGCGCTGCAGAAGAAATACATGCACAGCTGCCGGGACAACTACCTTATTGCGCTGCAACACGCCGACATCGGCCTGACCAAGCGCGACCTGGTGCCCAACATCAATTTCTTCATGAACGTACCCGTCACGGCGGAGGGCGACCTCACCTTCGCCGACGGCGTGTCCGGTCCCGGCAAGTACGTGGAGATGCAGGCGGCGATGGACTTGTGGGTGCTGATCTCCAACTGCCCGCAGCTCAACAACCCGTGCAACGCCTACAACCCGACGCCGACCCGCCTGCTGATCTGGGACCCGGCCTGACAAGCGGTCGAAGCCTCAAAAATATTTGGCATTTTTGCCTTCAACCCCGCGCCGGGACGACCCGATGCGCTAGCAAACTTATAGCGGGACGACTCGCCACGGTGACCTCATGTTCAACAAGGTTCTCATTGCCAATCGCGGCGCCATCGCCTGCCGCATCATCCGCACGTTGAAGAAACTGGGTGTGCGCAGCGTGGCGGTTTATTCCGAGGCCGATGCGCAATCCCGACATGTGCGCGAGGCGGATGAAGCGTATTGCATCGGGCCGGTCCCGGCGGCACAAAGCTATTTGCGCGCTGAACGCATCCTTGAGGTAGCTCTGGAATGTGGCGCCCAGGCGATCCACCCGGGTTATGGCTTCCTGTCAGAAAACCCCGGATTTTCCGAAGCCTGCGAGTTGGCGGGTATCGCCTTCATCGGTCCCAGCGCCGGGCAGATGCGCGCCTTTGGTCTCAAGCACACCGCCCGCGCGCTGGCCGAAGCCCACGCGGTGCCGCTGCTACCCGGTTCCGGCTTGCTGGGCGATCTCGATCATGCCCGCACCGAGGCGCTGCGCATCGGCTACCCGGTGATGCTCAAGAGCACGGCCGGTGGTGGCGGTATCGGCATGCGGCTGGTCTGGCGCGAAGCCGAACTGGCGGACGCTTTTGCGGCCGTCGAGCGCCTGGCGCGTGCGAACTTCAAAGATGCCGGGCTGTTTCTCGAAAAGTATGTGGAGCAGGCTCGCCACATCGAGGTCCAGGTGTTCGGCGATGGCCGCGGTGAAGTGATTGCACTCGGTGAGCGTGACTGCTCGGTGCAGCGGCGCAATCAGAAGGTGATCGAGGAAACGCCAGCGCCGGGCTTGACGGATGCCCAACGGAGTTCGCTGCACGCGACGGCGGTGCGGCTGGCCAAGGCCGTGAACTACCGCTCTGCCGGCACCGTGGAGTTTGTCTACGACGCAACCAACGCCCAGTTTTATTTTCTTGAAGTCAACACCCGCCTGCAGGTCGAGCACGGTGTGACCGAACAGGTGTGCCAGGTCGATCTGGTCGAGTGGATGGTGTTGCTCGCAGCGGGCGAGTTGCCGCCCTTGCTCGGTTTGACCCCAAGCCCGCAAGGTGCCTCGATCCAGGTGCGTCTCTACGCCGAAGACCCGGGCAAGAACTTTCAGCCGTGCGCGGGTCTGCTCACCGAAGTGCAGTGGCCCGCCGAGGCGCGTGTTGACGACTGGGTCGAGCGGGGTACCGAGGTGCCCGCCTGGTACGACCCGATGCTGGCCAAAATCATTGTCACGGCCGACGATCGGGTCGCGGCGCTGACCAAGCTGGAAGCCGCGCTGGACGCTACCCGCATCGCCGGGATCGAGACCAACCTCGACTACCTGCGCCAGGTCATCCGCGACCCGGTGTTCCGTGAAGGCAGGCAGGTCACCCGCTTCCTCAACGACTTCCAGTACCGGCCGGCGACGATCGATGTCATGGAAGCCGGTGTCCAAACCTCGGTGCAGGACTGGCCGGGGCGCATCGGCTACTGGAACGTTGGGGTGCCGCCCTCTGGCCCCATGGATGCCTACGCCCACCGCATGGCCAACCGGCTGGTGGGCAACGCGGCCGAGGCGGCGGGGCTGGAATGTACGCTGGCTGGACCCACGCTGCGCTTCAATGTTGAGACGGTGATAGCCGTGACGGGCGCTCCGGTGCCGGTGACGCTCGACGGCGTGCCGCTTGCCATGTGGCAGTCGCACCGCGTGTCGGCGGGCGCGCTCTTGGCCATCGGCCGCGCTGACGCTGGCTGTCGTTTTTATCTGGCCGTCGGTGGCGGGCTGGATGTGCCGACCTATCTGGGCAGCTGCTCCACCTTTACCCTGGGCCAGTTCGGCGGACACGCCGGGCGCAACCTGCGCTTGGGCGACGTGCTGCATCTGCTGGCCCCGGCCAGCGGCAGCGCGGGTCTGGCCAGCGCGCCCGCCACGATTCCCGTCTACGGCAAGCAGTGGGACGTGGGGGTGCTGTATGGCCCGCACGGCGCGCCCGATTTCTTCCTGGACGAGGACATCGCCAGCTTCTTCGCCACCGACTGGGCGGTGCACTACAACTCCAGCCGCACCGGGGTGCGCCTGATCGGACCCAAGCCGACCTGGGCCCGCACCGATGGCGGCGAGGCCGGCTTGCATCCTTCCAACATCCACGACAACGCCTACGCCATCGGGGCCATTGACTTCACCGGCGATATGCCGGTGATCTTGGGGCCGGATGGTCCCAGCCTGGGCGGCTTTGTTTGCCCGGCCGTGGTCGTCCATGCCGAACTGTGGAAGATTGGCCAATTGCGTCCCGGCGACACCGTGCGCTTTCACAGGCTGTCTTTGGCGCAAGCCAGCGACCGTGAGGCCGCCCTGGAAGCCAGTCTGGCCAGTCTGGCCGCCTCGCTACCCGACGCGCCACAGGATGATGCAGCGGCTTGCGCGACGCCCGTCCTGTTTGAACGCGCAGGGCAGGGCGGCGCGCCAACCGTGACCTACCGCCAGGCCGGCGACCGCTATTTGCTGGTGGAATACGGTCCGCTGGTGCTGGACATTGAACTGCGTTTGCGCGTCCACGCGCTGATGGAGTGGCTCAAGGCCCAGAACGGCGGTGCCGGCTTGAACGGCATTGTTGACCTCACGCCCGGCATCCGCTCGCTGCAGGTTCATTTCGATCCGGCGCAGCTGCCGCGCGCAGCATTGCTGGCAACGCTACAAGCGGCCGAGGACGGCCTGCCAGCGGTTGACGACATGGTGGTGCCGAGCCGCGTGGTGCACCTGCCGCTGTCATGGGACGACGCTCAGACCCGCCTCGCCATCGAAAAATACATGCAGTCGGTGCGCAAGGACGCCCCCTGGTGCCCGAGCAACATCGAGTTCATCCGCCGCATCAATGGTCTGGGCAGCCTCGATGAAGTGTTCGATATCGTTTTTCAGGCCAGTTACCTGGTGCTGGGGCTGGGGGATGTTTACCTGGGCGCCCCGGTGGCGACGCCGGTCGATCCGCGCCATCGCCTGGTCACCACCAAATACAACCCGGCCCGCACCTGGACGCCGGAAAATGCCGTCGGCATCGGCGGCGCCTACCTGTGCGTGTACGGCATGGAAGGCCCGGGCGGCTACCAGTTCGTCGGCCGCACGCTGCAGATGTGGAACCGCTGGCGCCACGGTGAAACGGGCAGCCCGGAGTTCAGCCAGCCCTGGCTGCTGCGCTTTTTCGACCAGATCCGCTTCTACAAAGTGTCGGAGGCGGAGCTGCTCCAGATCCGCGCCGATTTCCCCAACGGCGGCTACCCGCTGCGCATAGAGGAAACCACCTTCAGCCTCAAGGACTACCGGCGGTTCCTCGACGACAACGCCGCCAGCATTGGCACCTTCAAGGCCACGCAGCAGTCTGAATTCGAGGCTGAACGCGAGCGCTGGAAGGCCAGCGGGCAGGCCGAATACGCCAGTGACGCGGATGTGGCCGAGGCCGGACCCGACAGCGAGCTTGACCTGCCCGAGGGCGGCCGCGCGGTGGCGACCACTGTGCCGGGCAATGTCTGGAAGATTGAGGTCGCGGTCGGCGATGAGGTGCAGGCCGGCGATCTGTTGCTGGTGATCGAGTCGATGAAGATGGAATTCAGCGTGCTGGCGCCCAGCGCCGGCACGGTGCACCAGCTCTATTGCCGTGAAGGTGCCCCGGTGGCGGCGGGCCAGGACGTGGTGGTCATTCTCGAAAAAACGCATTAAGGACAAGCAACATGAATCCGAACCTGAACGAACTTTCCTTCGACCTGGCCGCCCTCCGGGCCGCCTATGCCGGTGGCGTGACGCTGCGCCAGATCATCGGCGAGGCGATGCGCCGCTGTGATGACCTGAGCCACCGGGCCTTTATTCACCGCCTGTCGCTGACGGAAATCGAGCCCTACCTCGCACGTCTTGAAACACTTGATCCGGCGAGCCTGCCCCTGTATGGCATTCCCTTCGCCATCAAGGACAACATCGATCTGGCCGGCGTGCCCACCACCGCCGGGTGCCCGGAATTCGCCTACACCCCGACCGAACATGCTTTTGTGGTCGAGCAATTGATTGCCGCCGGCGCGGTGCCCATTGGCAAGACCAACCTGGATCAGTTCGCCACCGGTCTTAATGGCACGCGCTCGCCGTATGGTGCCTGCCGCAACGCATTTGATCCGGACTACATATCGGGTGGCTCCAGTTCCGGGTCATCCGTGACTGTCGCCAAGGGCTGGGTGAGCTTCTCGCTCGGCACCGACACCGCCGGCTCGGGCCGCGTGCCCGCGTCGTTCAACAACCTCATCGGCTTGAAGCCGACCTGTGGTTTGCTGTCGTCCACCGGCGTCGTGCCGGCCTGCCGGTCGCTGGACACGGTGTCCATCTTCGCCCTGACCGCGGGGGACGCGCAAGCGATCCTCAACGTGGCGGCGGCTTTTGACGCGGCGGATCCCTTCAGCCGCCGCGCCGAACCCTTTGGCGTCGATTTCTCAGCCGGGCCGTTTCGTTTTGGCGTGCCAGGGCAAGACCAGTTGGCGTTTTTCGGCGATGTTGGCGCCGTGGCTCTATTTGAAACAGCCGTGGCGCGATTGAAAAAACTGGGCGGAACCCCGGTCGAGATCGACTTTGCCCCTTTTCTGGAGGTGGCGCGTCTGTTGTACGAAGGGCCGTGGGTGGCTGAACGTTACGTCGCGATCCGTGACTTCATTGATGCGCAGCCGCAGGCGGTGATCGAGCCCGTGCGCAGCATCATCGCGAGCGGCCGTGATAAATCGGCGCCGGACGCCTTTGCGGCGGCTTACCGGCTCAAGGCACTCAAGCGCAGCTGCGATGCCGTGTGGTCACACATCGACTGCCTGCTGACGCCGACTGCTGGCACGATCTACCGCATTGCCGAGATGCAGGCCGATCCGGTCCGGCTCAACTCGAATCTGGGCTACTACACCAACTTCGTCAATCTGCTCGACTACAGCGCCGTAGCGCTGCCGGCCGGTTTGATTGAGCGTGGCGCGGCTACCGCGCTGCCCTGGGGGGTGACGCTGGTCGCGCCCGCCCATCGTGATGTTCCCTTGCTGCGGCTGGCCGACCGGGCGCATCGGACCCTGGGCGGGAATCTGGGCGCGACGGCCAGCGCACTTGCCGGCACGCCGGTTGGCACTGGCGCGCCACAAGGGTCGCTGAAATCCGGCACGGTGCAGCTGGCGGTATGTGGCGCGCACCTGTCGGGTTTGCCGCTCAACCCCCAACTGACCGACCGCGGGGCACGCTTGCTTGCCACGACGCATTCGGCCCCTGAATACCGTTTGTTCGCTCTTGCCGGCGGTCCACCCCAGCGGCCGGGCATGGTCCGCGTGGCCAAAGGCGGCGCTGCCATTGCACTGGAGGTTTGGGAGTTGCCCGCCGAGCACTTCGGTAGTTTCGTGGCGGCCATTCCGGCCCCGCTGGCGATTGGCAAAGTGCTGTTGGCGGATGGAGCGTTGGTTTGCGGCTTCGTCTGCGATGCCTTGGGTGTTGCGGGGGCGCAGGACATTACGCAGCACGGCGGCTGGAAGGCGTGGCTAATGGCAAACGCAACTCGACCGCATCCGACGGCAGGCGAACACCCCTAAATTAGCCCGCGCGGGCGGTAGCGATCAAGTCCGCGGTGTCTCAGGTTGGGGCCAGTTTGGCGTTGATCACGGCCTCGTCGAGGTCGGAGAAAGTGGTGTTGTGGCGGTCCGTGAGCGGGCCACCGCCGGGAATGGCGTCGCCGTGCTCGTCGTAGCCAATCGCCTTGAACTTCCATACGCCGTTAATGAGCTTCAGGTAACCCACATGCTCATCCTGGTCCCTCAGGACGCGATAAACGCCGTCGTTCAACTTGCTGAGTGTCAGTTTATTCATGGTGTTTAGCATTCTCCAGCATGCGGATCTGAACTGCAATGGCATTGCACCGCGGGCCTTCCGGCACGCCTCATTCGCGACGTCCTTGGGCGGGCAAGGCGTCTGCATCATTGAACGCGGTGATGCGCGCCACCTGAAACGTATCGCGCAAGGAGCGCAGCTCGGTGTCGTGCAGCGCCGCGAGTCGTTCCAGTTGGGCCGCGCCTTTGTCCTGCAGGTGAATCTCGACCAGGCGGCGATCCGTCGTGCTTTTCTGCCGCCGCACCAGTCCCGCCTCTTCACAGCGCGTCAGCAAAGCTACCACGCCGTGGTGCTTCATTTGCAGGCGGTCCGCCAGCTCGTTGACCGTGGCCCAATCGCGGCCCGGGAATCCACGCACATGCAGCATCAATTGGTATTGCAGGGGTGTCAGTCCGGCATTTTTGGCCGCCGTCTCACTGAAATGCAGAAAGCGTCGCAACTGATAGCGAAACTCCGAGAGCGCCTCGTACTGCGATTTCTTCAATGGTGTTGAAGTCGATGGGTTCATGGGTCGTGGGGTCTCTGGGCGTCTTGATGCGGAAATATATCATGTCGTGATACATTGGCCGCCCATTCAATCCCCCCTTTGAACCACAAGGACACCATGACCCGAAAAGTCATACCCATCATCCCGCAAGAGGGCTACCAGGCACCTGGCCAGGCGCTCGAAGGTGACGATGATTTGCTCTCTCTGTATGCGTCCGACAAGAAGATCTACCCCCGCAGTGTCTCGGGCCTGTTCGCGCGCTGGCGCTGGGGGATGGTCTGGCTGACCCAGCTGGTGTTTTACGGCATCCCGTGGCTGGAGTGGGGCCAGCGCCAGGCGGTGTTGTTTGATCTGGGTACCCGGCGTTTCTACATTTTTGGCCTGGTGCTGTACCCGCAGGACTTCATTTATCTCGCGGGGATTCTGGTGATCTCCGCGCTGTCGCTGTTTCTGTTCACGGCCGTGGCCGGTCGCCTGTGGTGCGGCTATGCCTGCCCGCAAACGGTGTACACCGAAATCTTTCTCTGGATTGAAAAGAAGGTGGAAGGCGAGCGCTCGGCCCGCATGCGCCGCGATGCCCAGCCGCTGTCCGCGAACAAGGTGATGCGCAAAACTGCCAAACACGTGTTGTGGCTGGCCGTGGCACTGTGGACCGGTTTCACCTTTGTTGGCTATTTCACGCCCATCAAGGAACTGGGTGTCGAGTTTCTTCAAATGAGCATGAATTCGTGGGAAATCTTCTGGGTTTTCTTCTACGGCTTTGCCACCTACGGCAACGCCGGCTTCATGCGTGAGCAGATCTGCAAACACATGTGTCCGTATGCGCAATTTCAAAGCGTCATGTTCGACAAGGACACCTTGATCGTGACCTACGACACGGCGCGTGGCGAGCCCCGGGGCAACCGCTCACGCACGGCGGACCTCGCCGTCTTGAATTTGGGCGCCTGTGTGGACTGCACGCTGTGTGTTCAAGTCTGCCCGACCGGTATCGATATTCGCAACGGCCTGCAGCACGACTGCATTGGCTGCGGCGCCTGCGTCGACGTGTGCGACACGGTGATGGACAAAATGGGCTATGCGCGTGGCCTAATCAAGTACGCGACGGAGAACGCCGTGGTACAGCACTGGAGCCGATCGCAAACCTTGCGCCATGTGCTCAGGCCGCGCGTGCTTGTCTATGCCGCCGTGCTCGGCGCCATGGTGCTGGCCATGGTGGTCAGTCTGTCGCTGCGCACGCCCTTCAAGGTGAACGTGGTGCGCGATCGCGGCGTCATGGCGCGCGTCGTGTCCGGCGGGAAAATAGAAAACTTGTATCAGTTGCAGGTGATGAACGCCACCGAAACACCCCAAAATTACAAAATCACCGCCTCTGGCATCCCCGGTTTGCTGGTGACGTCTGAAAACACCGTGCAGGTGGAGTCCACCGCGGCGCGTTGGCTGGCGGTGCGGGTGCAGGTGCCTTTTGATGCGGCGGCACCGGGCTCACACCCCATACAGTTTGAAATTGAGGCCCTGGACTCACCCGCTCATTTGACTGAAAAATCGGTGTTCCTCATTCCGCGGTAAATCACACCCTGCGGCCGCCGTCCTGTGCGCGCCGCAGGCCAATACCCCCTCGGGACGGCGCCCGGTCGCTGACTGCGCTAAGGTAGCGCCATGAATATCTCTTTTTGGCGCCTGGGCTGGCGCTCTTTGTGGCGCGATCTGCGCTCCGGCGAACTGCGTTTGCTCATCGTTGCCGTCACCTTGGCGGTGGCGGCCTTGACGGCGGTTGGTTTCTTTGCCGACCGGCTCAAAGGCGGCTTGCAGCGCGATGCGCGGCAGTTGCTCGGCGGCGACGCCGTGATTTCCAGCGACAACCCGACGCCCGCCGCGTTTGCCGAGAAGGCCCGTTCCCTGGGCCTGGAACTGGTGCAAACGCTGGGCTTTCCCACCATGGGCCGCGCCAGCGACGCCAAGGGCGGTGGCACCAAACTGGTGGCGCTGAAGGTGGTCGAGCCGGGTTACCCGCTGCGCGGCAACCTGAAGGTGGCGAACCAGCCGGGTGCGCCGGGCGACCTCACGCGCGCCATTCCCGCAGCCGGTGAAGCCTGGGTCGAAGCGGCCTTGCTGGATGCCATCGGCCTGCAGATGGGCGACGCCTTGCTGTTGGGCGATGCCAGCCTGCGCGTCGCCAAAATCATTGTCAACGAGCCGGACCGGGGCGCGGGTTTCATGAACTTCGCCCCGCGCGTCATGATCAACCGGGCTGATGTGGAGGCCACCAAACTGATCCAGCCGGCGAGCCGCCTGACCTATCGCGCGGCGGTCGCGGGGGCCGACAAGCCGGTGGCCGCCTTTGTGGCCTGGGCGCAGGCCGAAGCCAAAAAGCCGGAGGTGCGCGGTCTGCGGGTGGAGTCGCTGCAGGGCGGGCGGCCGGAGGTCGGGCAGACGCTGGAGCGGGCCGAGAAGTTTCTCAATCTCATCGCCTTGCTTTCGGCCCTCCTGAGCGCGGTGGCGGTGGCGCTGGCGGCCCGCGGATTTGCCGCCAACCACCTGGACGACTGCGCCATGCTGCGCGTGCTGGGCTTGAGCCAGCGCACCATTGCCTCAAGCTACGCCTTTGAGTTCAGCATCATCGGTCTGCTGGCCAGCACCCTGGGCGTGCTGGCCGGCTACGCCGTGCACTATGTGTTTGTGTTGCTGCTGGCCGGTTTGGTGGACGGGGCGCTCCCGCCACCGGGCATCTGGCCGGTCCTCTTTGGCCTGGGCATGGGGATGACGCTGCTGTTGGCATTTGGCCTGCCGCCCGTGCTGCAGCTGGCCCAGGTGCCGCCGCTGCGCGTGATCCGCCGCGATGTGGGCAACCTCAAGCCCGTGTCCATCGGCGTGCTGGGCCTGGGGGTGGCCGGCTTTGCTGCCTTGCTGCTGGCCGCCAGCAGCGATGTGAAACTGGGCCTGATCGCGGTCGGCGGCTTCGCGGCGGCGGTTCTGGTGTTTGCCGCATTGAGCTGGCTGGCCGTCAAGCTGCTGCGCTGGAGCGTGAACGAGGGCACGGCGCCGCGCTGGCTGGTGCTGGCCACGCGGCAGATTTCGGCGCGCCCGGCTTTTGCCGTGGTGCAGGTCAGCGCCCTGGCGGTGGGTTTGCTGGCGCTGGTGCTGCTGGTGCTCTTGCGCACCGACCTCATCAGCAGCTGGCGCAAAGCCAGCCCGGCGGATGCGCCGAACCGTTTTGTCATCAACGTCATGCCCGAGCAGGGCGATGCGTTCGGCCAGGCCTTGCGCGACGGGGGGGTGCGCCAATTTGACTGGTACCCCATGATTCGCGGGCGGCTGGTGGCCGTCAACGGCAAGGCGGTGACGCCGGATGACTACGTGGAAGACCGGGCCAAGCGGCTGGTGGACCGGGAATTCAACCTGTCGCACAGCGCCAAAAAACCGGCGCAAAACGAAGTGGTGGCCGGGCGCTGGACCGAGGACGAGCCGGGCGCGATCAGCGTCGAGGAGGGCATTGCCAAGACGCTCAATCTCAAGCTCGGCGATAGCCTGAGTTTTGACGTGGGGGGCGCGCAGACCGAGTCCAAAATCACCTCGCTGCGCAAGGTGGATTGGGGCTCAATGCGGGCCAATTTCTTTGTCATGTACCCGGTGGCCAAGCTGGCCAATGTGCCGACGACCTACATGAGCGCCTTCAAGGCGCCCGCGACCCCTGGATTTGACAATGCCCTGGTTCGGAGTTTTCCCAACATCACGAGCGTGGACATGACCGCCACCATCGCCCAGATTCAACGCGTGCTGGACCAGGTCATTCGTGCGGTGGAGTTTTTGTTTGGCTTCACCCTGGCCGCCGGGCTGGTGGTGTTGTTTGCCGCCGTGACGGCAACGCGGGAGGAGCGGGCGCGCGAATTTGCCATCATGCGCGCGGTCGGGGCGCAAAGCAGTTTGCTGCGCCAGGTGCAGCGCGCCGAGCTGATGGGCGTGGGCCTGCTCGCCGGCTTCCTGGCCTCCGTGGTCGCCACGGCGGTCGGCTGGGCGCTGGCCAAGTATGTTTTCGAGTTCGAGTGGACGGTCTCGCTGTGGGTGCCCTTGTTCGGCTCGATCAGCGGCGCGCTGCTGGCACTGGCGGCAGGCTGGTGGGGCTTGCGCGAGGTCTTGCGACGCCCGGTGGTGGAGACACTGCGGCGGGCGGCGCAGTAGCCGATCTTTACCAAGCGTCGATTTACTATAAATATAATAGCTACCTGCGCATATTACACGAGGGCTATAGCCCGATTTGACTATGAAAATTCAGGAAAAACCGCTTTTTGACACGCCGTTCGAATGGATTGGCGGCGAAGCCCGCGTGCAGGCGCTGACCGAGCGTTTTTACGACTTGATGGATCTGGAGCCGGGCTACAGCGTCTTGCGGGCCGCGCACGGCCAGGAACTGGACAACGCCAGGCAGCGCCTGTTCTGGTTTTTGTGCGGCTGGCTGGGCGGCCCGCAGCATTACACGGAACGATTCGGCCACCCGCGCCTGCGAGCGCGCCACGCGCCGTTCAAGATTGGTATCACCGAGCGCGACCAGTGGGTGGCCTGCATGGACCAGGCGATGGGCGAGACCGGTGTGCCGGAGGATTTGCGCGCCCATCTGCGTGACTCGTTTTTCAAGACGGCAGACTTCATGCGCAACACGCCCGCGTAATAATTGTCGTCAGTCCCCCGTGCGTTCACGTTTCTTTACAAAGCGTTGATCGTGTTGGTACAAGTGTTTGCGATAGTGTCGAAATGACTCACCACATTAAAAACAACTCCATGATGGCGCATAAACACGGACTTACCCATGACCTTGAAACCCTCATCCAAACCGCCCCAGACCGGCGCCGCGTCTTGCGCTGGCTGTCCGTCGGCGGTGCTGCGGCGCTACCGCTGATCGGTTGCGGCGGCGGTGGGGACGACGGCGGCACAAGCGCCGCCACGACGGCCACGGGAACCACAACCACGACAACAGCAAGCACAACGGCAAGCTCGGGCTCATGTTCGGTGATCCCCTCCGAGACGGCTGGACCGTATCCCGGTGATGGCTCCAACAGCAATAGCAGCGGCATTGCCAATGCGCTCACCCTGTCGGGCATCGTGCGCTCCGACATTCGTTCCAGCATCGCAGGCTCCAGCACCACCGCGCCTGGCGTGCCCCTGAGCGTCACGCTCAAACTCGTCAACACCGGGGCCAGTTGTGCCTCGCTGGCGGGTTACGCGATCTACCTGTGGCACTGCACCCGGGATGGGGGCTATTCCATGTATTCCAGTGGCATCACCGGCGAGAACTATCTGCGCGGCGTGCAAGTGACCGACAGCAACGGTGAAGTTACCTTCAGCACCGTCTTTCCCGGCTGCTATTCGGGCCGCTGGCCGCATATCCACTTTGAGGTCTATGCCAGTCTGGCCGCCGCCACCACGACGCCCGCCAGCGACCAGGTGCGCACCTCCCAGCTGGCCTTGCCCAAGACCGCGTGCGACGCGGTGTATGCGAGCACCGGCTACAGCGCCAGTGTGTCCAATCTGGCGGCCATTTCGCTGGCCAGCGACAACGTGTTCAGTGACGACAGCGCCGCCCTGCAGATGCCCACCCTGACCGGCAATGTCAGCAGTGGTTATGCGGCCACGCTGACGGTCGGTTTATAAGCATCAGCTCTCCATCGGCGCCAGCAGCCCCTGCAAATCGGCTTCGCTGAATTTGACGGCGCTCGCTCCATCCACGCCCAGCACACCCTCGACCAGCGCACTTTTGCGCGCCTGGAGTTCGAGCATGCGGTCTTCAATGCTGCCCTGCACGACCAGCTTGTAGACAAACACCGGCTGCTCCTGGCCGATGCGGTGGGCGCGGGCGGTGGCTTGCTGCTCGACGGCCGGGTTCCACCACGGGTCGACATGGATCACGGTGTCGGCGGCGGTGAGGTTCAGGCCCAGGCCACCGGCTTTGAGGCTGACCAGAAATACCGGCACATCACCCGCCTGAAACTGGGCCACCACGTCGCCGCGCTTGGCGGGTGGCGTTTTGCCGGTCAGCGCCAGCCACGGCAGCTGCAGCGCGTCCAGCATGGGTTCGATCAGGCTCAGCATTTCGGTGAACTGTGAAAACACCAGGATGCGCCGACCCTCTTTGACCAGCGCCGGTAGCATCGTCATGAGCAGGTCCAGCTTGGCGCGCTCCATGCTGGTTGGAGTACTCACACCTTTGAGTAAATACGGGTCGCAGCACACCTGGCGCAGCTTGAGCAGCGCATCCAGAATGCTGATTTGCGCCCCGGCAAAGTGGGCGCGCGCCAGCACCCGCCGCACCTGTTTATCCGCCGCCACGCGAACGCTCTCGTACAGGTCGCGTTGCTGGCCCTGGAGCTGGACGCGCTTGATGATTTCGGTCAGGGGCTTGAGTTCGGTGGCCACGTCTTCCTTGCGGCGGCGCAGGATGAAGGGGCGAACCCGCTGCGCCAGCAGTTGGGCGCGCACGGTCTCGCCGTTGACTTCAATCGGCTTGCGCCACAGGCGCTGAAAACTCCGTGCGTCGCCCAAAAAACCCGGCATCAAAAAATCGAACTGCGCCCACAACTCGCCCAGGTGGTTTTCCAGCGGCGTGCCGGTCAGGCACAGGCGGTGCCGCGCCTGCAGCCGACGCACGGCCCGCGCGCTGCGGCCGGCCGCATTCTTGACGGATTGGGCTTCGTCCAGAATCAGCAAATGAAAGGGCTGGGCCGCCAGTGCGCGAACGTCGCGCCACAGCAGGGGAAAGGTCGTCAGCACCACATCGCAGTCGGCCATGCGGCCGAAGTCTTGCGCGCGCTGCGGGCCTTGCAGGGTCAGCACACGCAAAGCCGGCGCCATGCGCGCGGCTTCCGCCTGCCAGTTGAATACCAAGGAGGTGGGCAGCACCACGAGTGCTGGCAAGTCCAGCCGCCCAGCCTGTTTTTCAATCAGCAGATGCGCCAGCGTCTGCGCGGTTTTGCCCAGGCCCATGTCGTCGGCCAGGATGCCGGCCAAGTGGTTCTGGCGCAGGTATTGCAACCAGGCCACGCCCTGCAATTGGTAGGGCCGCAGCGTGATGCCCAGGCCGTGTGGCGCCTGGATGGCTTGCGGGCTACCGCTGCCGCGCAGCTGCCGGGTCAGTGCGAGCAAGCCGTCTTCCCCCTGCAGCTGCCAGCCCCCGTGCGGACCGGCGCGCGCGGCTTGGTCGTTGATCAAATCCTGGCGCAGCGCGTCCAGCCGGAACGCATCCCAGGGCGATAGTTGCAGGGGCCCTTCCTTGCGCCGTGGCTCGGTCAGCAAGTCCAGCATCGCGCCGACTATTTTTTTCAGCGGTGCGGCGGGCGCGTCAATGCGCTTGCCGCCGGGCGCGCGCAGGGTGATGACGGCATCGTCCTCAATCGCATGCAGCTGACGCAGATCGAGCCAGCGGCGGTCGCGCTTGAGCAGGTCGGCCAGCAGCGGCGCCAGGTCCAGAGTCTGCCCCTCGACCTCTACGCCCAGGCTTAGCAGCCAGGAGCCCTCGCGCCGGGCCAGGGTCAAGGCAGCCACCGCCGGGGGCGGATGCAGCCGCGGTCCGGCGACTTCCTTGGCCCCTTCTTCGCCCGCCATGGCACCGGCTGGCGGACTCAGCACCAGCTGCCAGGCTTGCACCGGCACACTCAAATGTGCAAAGCCGGGCGTGACCACGATGGACCAGCCCCAGCTCTGCAACAGCGGCACCTGCTCGGCCCAGAAGTCGGCAAACTGGTCTTCCTGCGGCAGCGTCCACAGCGGCCACAGGGGCGCCGTGGTTTCCGTGCCCAGCGTCAAATCATCGCCGCGCCACTGCAAGACGCCGGGCGGCAGGGCTTGCAGGCCCAGGGCGCGCAAGGTGTCGCGGGCCTGCGCCTGGACCTCGGCCGGTGTCGCCCCGTCGCCTGGCCGCAAGCTGGCCGGGGCGGCGCTGGCCCAGTCCAGGGAGGCCACGGTCACGCGCTCACCGCGGGGGCCAAACGCCACCGCGGCCGGCCTGGATTTTTCAGACGCTGGCGCAAAACCCATCATGCCCAGCAGGCCATCACCACGCCCCAGGGTGCGCAGCGTCAGACGAACCCGGTGGGTAGGCGAGGGCGCGAGGTCCCGCGGCGGATGCGAATTGGGCATGGATGGCCTCCAGGCGATGGACTGGGGCGGGTTCAGCGTCGCGACGCCATCAGCAGCACCACCAACGCGCCGCCGCCGCCATCGGCCGGCTTGGCCTGCACAAAGGCCAGCACCTCCTGTTTTTGCACCAGCCAGCTGTGCACCCGGCTCTTGAGTACCGGCGCTTTGCCCGGCGAGCCCAGGCCTTTGCCATGGACCACGCGCACGCAGCGAATGCCGTGTTTGTGCGCCTCGCGGATGAAGAAGCTCAATTGCTCGCGCGCCTCGTCACGGCGCAGGCCATGCAGATCCAGCTGACGCTGGATCGACCAGTCGCCGCGGCGCAGCTTGCGGGTGACATCGGGCCCGATGCCGGGGCGGCGAAAACTCAATAAATCATCAACATCGAGCAGGGTGCCGACGTCGAATTCGTCGCTGATGGCCTCGATCAGCACCGCTTTTTCATCCTGCTCGTATTGCATCGGCCGGGGCGCAGTGGGCTCTTTTTTCAGGAGCGCCCGGCGCTTGTCCGGCAAGGGCTTGACGGTACCCGCGGCCAGAATAAACAGATTTTTTTCGCTTGCCGCCTGATGCTTGGCCAGGGCCAGTTCGGCGGCCAGTTGTGTCCGCCGCAGGGCCTGCGCTTCAATCTCGCGCTTGACCAGTTTCAAATCCGCCAAGGCGTTGAACTTGGTGGGCCGCTTGCTTGTCGGCATCTTCACAATCTTCACAGTAACCCCCGCTCCGCCATGGACAGCGCTTCACCCGGTGCCACGATCACATGGTCCAGCACCCGCACATCAATCAGCGCCAGCGTGGTTTTCAGCGTTTGCGTCAAGGCCTCGTCGGCGCGCGAGGGCTGCACCGTGCCGCTGGGGTGGTTGTGCGCCAGCACCACGGCGGCGGCCTGGTGGTGCAGGGCGCGCAGCACCACCTCTCTGGGGTAAACCGAGGTTTGCGTGAGCGTGCCGCGAAACAGTTCTTCCATGGCCAATAGTCTATTCTGGACGTCCAGAAACAGCACGGCAAAGACCTCATGCGGCTTGGCCGCCAAGTGCAGTTGCAGGTAGTGCTTGACGGCGTCCGGCGTGGCAAACACCGTGCGTTCCTTGAGCTGCTGCGCCAGCGCCCGGCGCGATAACTCCAGCACGGCCACGATTTCGGCGCGTTTGGCCGGCCCCAGGCCTTTGATGCGTTTGAGATCGTCCGTGGTGGCGTGCAGCAGGCCGGCAATGCCGTCAAAACCATCACAGCCGTTGGTGCTGGTCTTGAGTAGCAGCAGCTCCTGCGCCATTTGCAGCACGCCCTTGCCCTGGATGCCGGTGCGCAGCAGGATGGCCAGCAGCTCGACGTCGCTCAGGGCGCCGGGTCCGCGTGCCAGCAGCTTTTCGCGGGGGCGGGCGTCAAGGGGAAGGTCTTTGAGGGGCATTGGTCGGGCTTTTAGAATAGGGGCCAGTTTATTCGTCAAAACCCTGTCTTTTCAGACTTTCATCCGGGACTCTCATGACCACCACACCTGCCTCTGTTCAACCGGGTTCCTTCCTCACGCTGCACTACCGCATGGCCGGGCCGGCCGGGGACGTGATCAACACCTTTGAGGGCAAACCCGCTACCCTCACCCTGGGCAACGGCGAGCTGTCACCCGCGGTGGAAGCCTATTTGCTGGGCCTGGCCGAGGGCAGCCGCAGCACCTTCGAGCTGCCAGCGGGCGCGGCCTTTGGCGAGCGCAACCCGGAGATGCGTCAGTGGCTGGCGCGCCAGGTGCTGATCGACATGGGCGACGCCGATGCGCAGTACCAGGTCGGCGACGTGGTGCAGTTCCCCACGCCCGACGGCCAGGGTCAATTTGCCGGCTCCGTGCAGCAGTTCCGCAGCGACGAGAAAGGTGATGCTGTGCTGTTTGACTTCAACCACCCGCTGGCCGGCCAGCCGGTGACGTTTGAAGTGCATGTGATCGGCATTCTGTGAACGCAGCCTCTGTCTCCACGCCGCCGCAGGAAATTTTGCTGGCGGAGCCGCGCGGCTTTTGCGCCGGCGTGGACCGGGCCATCGAGATCGTCGAGCGGGCGCTGCAGAAGTTCGGCGCGCCGATTTATGTACGCCACGAAATCGTGCACAACACCTATGTGGTGAACGACCTCAAGGCCAAGGGCGCTATCTTTATAGAAGCGCTTGACGATGTGCCGGCGGGGGCTACGCTCATTTTTTCAGCCCATGGCGTGAGCCGGGCGGTGCAGGCCGAAGCGGCCGCGCGGGGTTTCCAGATTTTTGACGCCACCTGTCCGCTGGTCACCAAGGTGCATGTGGAAGTCGCCAAGCTGCACAAAGAGGGCTATGAATTCATCATGATCGGCCACAAGGGGCACCCCGAGGTCGAGGGCACCATGGGCCAGCTGGACAGCGGCATTCACCTGGTGGAAGACGTGGCCGATGTGGCGCGCGTGCAGCCGGCCCAGACCGCGCTGCTGGCGGTGGTGACGCAGACCACGCTCAGCGTGGACGACGCGGCCGATATTGCCGCCGCCATCAAGGCGCGCTTCCCGAACGCACGCCAACCCAAGCAACAAGACATCTGCTACGCCACGCAAAACCGCCAGGACGCCGTGAAAGTCATGAGTCCGCAGGTCGATGTGCTGATCGTCGTGGGCAGCCCGACCAGTTCCAATAGCAACCGCCTGGCCGAACTGGCGCGCAAGCTCGGCACCGAGAGTTATATGGTGGACAGCGCCGACGAATTGCAGGCGCCCTGGTTCGAGGGCCGCCAGCGCGTGGGCCTGACCGCCGGCGCCTCCGCCCCCGAGATCCTGGTGCGCCAGGTGATCGACCGCATCAAGGCGCTGGGCGCCGTGTCGGTGCGAAAGATGGACGGGATTGAAGAGACGGTGAAGTTTCCGCTGCCCAAGGGACTCAAGCTCCATGAATAAGCCGGACATCAGTCGCTCTGATATTGATAGTGCCTTGCGCAGGCTGGACGAGGGCTACAGCCATTTTTTACGTAAAACACCGATCTGGACCCTGCCGGGCAAGGCCTTTGGCCTGAACTGCGCCGAAGTCTGGCTCAAGCTGGAACAGCTGCAGGTAGGCGGCAGCTTCAAGGCCCGCGGCATGCTGAACCGCATGCTGGCGCACGATATTCCTGCCAGCGGCGTGATCATCGCGTCCGGCGGCAATGCCGGCATTGCCACGGCGGCTGCAGCCCAGGCGCTGGGTGTGTCGTGCGAGGTGTTCGTACCCGAGGTTTCCAGCGAGGCCAAGCGCGCCCGCTTGCGCGAGCTGGGGGCCGAGGTGGTGGTCACCGGCGCGGCGTATTCGCAGGCCTTTGAGGCTTGCCTGGCGCGCCAGCGCCTCAGCGGCGCCTTGCTGATGCACGCCTATGACCAGGTCGAAGTGGTCGCCGGCGCCGGTACCCTGGCGGCCGAGATCGAGGCCCAGGCGGGTCTGCCCGACAGCCTGCTGGTCAGCGTGGGTGGTGGCGGTTTGATTGCCGGCATCTCTGCCTGGTTTGAAAACCGCGTTCGCGTGGTGGCGCTGGAGCCGGTACTGGCACCCACTTTGTACCAGGCGCGTCAGGCCGGGCAGCCGGTGGACGTGGCGGTGAGCGGTATCGCGGCGGATTCGCTGGGCGCCAAGCGCATCGGCGACATCGCCTGGCAGGTGACCCAGCGCCATGTCAAAGACGCACTGCTGCTTCCTGAAGACGCCATCCGCGCGGCGCAGCTGTGGCTCTGGCGGGAGCTCAAGCTGGCCGTGGAGCCCGCCGCCGCGCTGGGTCTGGCCGCCTTGCAGTGTGGCGCCTACGTGCCGCGTACCGATGAAAAGGTGTGCCTGGTCCTGTGCGGCGCTAACCTTGACCCCGCCACCCTATCCTGATAGCGTCAAGTTTCAAAAAATTACAATTGCCCCATGCTCGACATTACCCTGCTCCGAAAAGACCTCGACTCCGCCGTGGCGCGCCTTGAGACGCGTAAAAAGCCGCAAGCTTTTCTCAATGTGGAGGCCTTCCGCACCCTGGAGGCCGAGCGCAAGACCATCCAGATGCGCACCGAGGAGTTGCAGAGCAAGCGCAACACCTTGAGCAAGCAGATTGGCCAGCTCAAGGCCAAAGGCCCGGCCGGCCAAAGCGAGGTGGACGCCGTCATGGCCGAAGTCGCCGGCCTCAAGTCCGAGCTGGAAGCATCGGCCACCCGGCTGGACCAGATTCAAATCGAGTTGCAGGCCCTGCTGCTGGCCGTGCCGAATCTGCCGCACGAGAGCGTGCCGGTGGGCGCGGACGAGCATGGCAACGTGGTGGTGCGCAGCTGGAGTCCTGACGGCAAGGGCCCCAAGGCGTTTGACTTCCCGGTCAAAGACCATGTGGACCTGGGCACGCCGCTGGGGCTGGACTTCGAGATGGGCGTCAAGCTGACCGGCGCCCGCTTTACCGTGATGAAGGGTCCGATTGCCCGGCTGCACCGCGCCCTGTCGCAGTTCATGCTGGATGTGCAGACCGAAGAGCATGGCTACACCGAGTGCTACACGCCTTACATCGTGAATGGCGACAGTCTGCGCGGCACCGGTCAGCTACCCAAATTCGAAGATGATTTGTTCCACGTTGGGGCAGGGTCTGGTCTTGCATCCCAGTTTGATGCGAGCCTCGCTGAGTTGTCGAGAAAAAACCTCTATCTGATCCCGACCAGTGAAGTCCCCTTAACCAACTTTGTGCGTGATGAAGTCGTGGCCGAGGCTACCTTACCGATCAAGCTCACCGCGCACACGCCGTGTTTTCGCTCCGAAGCCGGCAGTGCCGGGCGCGACACACGCGGCCTGATCCGCCAGCACCAGTTCGACAAGGTCGAGATGGTGCAGATCGTGCACCCCGACACGAGCTACGACGTGCTGGAAGAGATGGTCGGCCACGCCGAAGCCATTCTGCAAAAGCTGGGCCTGCCGTACCGGGTGATGTCCTTGTGCACCGGCGACATGGGTTTTGGCGCCAGCAAGACCTACGACCTGGAAGTCTGGCTGCCGGCGCAAGACACTTTCCGCGAAATCAGCTCGATCTCGAATTGCGAAGCCTTCCAGGCGCGCCGCCTGCAAGCCCGCTTCAAGAACGTGCAGGGCAAGAACGAGCTGGTGCACACCCTCAACGGCTCCGGCCTGGCGGTCGGGCGCACGCTGGTGGCGGTGCTGGAAAACTACCAGAATGCCGATGGGTCGGTCACCGTGCCGCTGGTCTTGCGCCCCTACTTGGGCGGCCTGACGGTGCTGGGCACCACGACCGTGAACGACATCGGTATGTAGCGTGCCATGATTCCCCGTCTATTGACAATACTTGTCGCCGGTCTGGCGCTGAGTTTGCCAAGCCAGGCGGTGGAAACCTTGCGCGTGCTGACCTGGCCAGGCTACGCCGACAGCGATCTGGTCAAGGCATTTGAGAAAAAATACGATGCGCGGGTCGAGGTCAGCTTTGTCAGTTCTGATGAAGTGCTGCGGGAAAAAATAGGCGCGAACCAGGGTGGTGACTTCGATGTCTTTGCCGCCAATACAGCGGAGATGCAGCATTACATTGACCAGAAGCTCGTGGTGCCCTTGCGCCTGTCGAACATTCCCAATACGGCGCAGCAGTTGCCCCGATTTCGTGATGCGCGCAGCATTCCTGGCATCACGCAGCTGGGCGAGGTCTATGCCGTGCCCTATACCTATTCGGAGATGGGGCTGATTTATGACCGCAAGCAGTTCGAGCAAGCACCCACCTCGCTGTCCGTGCTGTGGGACCCGAAGTACCGGGGGCGAGTCCTGGCTTACGACACCAGCAGCCACAACTTCTCGATCGCCGCGCTGGCACTGGGGGACAAGCCGTTCCGGATTGAAGAAGCCAAGTTCAAAGCCGTGGTGGATCACCTCATCGCTTTGCGCCGCAATGTGCTGACCTTCTACACCTTGCCGGAAGAATCGGTCGAACTGTTCCGTAATCACGCGGTGGCCGTCATGTTTGCCAATTACGGGAGCCAGCAACTCAAACTCTTGCGTGATGCGGGCGCGGATGTCGGCTATGTCATCCCGGTGGAAGGCGCACTGGCCTGGCTGGATTGCTGGGCCGTGACGCGAGGGGGCAAAAACAAAAATCTGGCTGAAAGCTGGATCAACTACATGCTGGACAAACATGTGAGCCGTGAGTTGACCCGGCGGCAGGGTTTGTCCAATACGCTGGATGTCGACACAGCCACCCAGGAGACCGACAAGATCATCTGGCTGGAGCCCGTGGAAGACGACAAGCGTAGAGCGGCGCTGTGGGGGCGCATTATTTCCGGCGATCTGCCGGGGCGGTTCTAACCCATGCGCTACGGCATTGCCTTCAAACTGGGGCTGTTGCTAGCCACCTTCGGCGTTGTGGCGATGGGTATCGTGGGCTACTACTCCTACGCCGGCAGTCGTGCCACGTTGCTGAGCGCGGCGCAGCGCGACTTGCTCACGGCGACCCAGGTGCTGGGCCGCAATTTCAAGGCGAGCATTGACGGAATTGCCGACGATGCAAGGCTGTTGGCCAGCCTCCCGACAACCCCGGCTATTGTTAGTGCCCATAACGCAGTCACCGCAGACCGTGAGAAAGAGGTACTGGGCGAGACCTTTGCAGCCATGATGGCCTTGCATCCCGAGTATTTCCAGATCCGGCTGATAGGCGCGGGTGATCATGGTCTGGAATTGGTTCGCGTTGACCGTGATGCAGACCAGCTGGCACACGTGCCTGCAACCGATTTGCAGGAAAAGGCCCATTACCCCTACGTCTTCAACACCTTATTGCTGGGCCGGGGCCGGGTCTATTTGTCAGACATCACCATCAACCACGAGGAGGGCGTGCATTCCGGATTGCACAAGCCAACCGTGCGGGTGGCCACGCCAGTCGTCGCAGGCGACGGGAAAGTGCTGGGGCTGATCGTGATCAACCTGGATCTGAACAGCCTGTTTGCCCGCCTGAAATCGGATCTGCCGAATGCCTACCAGTTGTATCTCAGCAATCATTGGGGTGACTATCTGATTCACCCCAACCCCGCCCAGGCCTTTGGTTTTGACCAGGGCCGCAGGATCTTCATTCAGGAGTTTTTCGAGCCTGTTGCATCCTTGATCAATGGCCAGAGCGCCAGTGTGGTGACCAGTATCGAAGGCGCGGAACAGTCTCATGATGGGCTGGTGGCTGCTTTTGTCCGGCTTCCATTTGGTGGATCAGCCGACAAGCATTTTGTCATTCTCGGCTTGTCGCAACCGCTGGAGAATGTGGTGCGGGAAATCAAACGACTGGGATGGACCACCGTACAAATGACGCTGGCGCTGGGCGTGCTGGCCGTTGTTCTTGCCGCGCTGGTCTCGCGTGCCGTGACCGGCCCCTTGAGGAACATGGTTGACGCGGTGGGATTGTTTTCAAAAGAGCAGGTGGTCAGGGAACTGCCCTCTACCAATAGCGACGAAATCGGGCTGCTGGCGCGCAGCCTGAACGACATGCAGACCACCATTGTGGCGAACCTGCATGAATTGAATGAAAGCCGGCAAGCGCTCAAGCACCTGGCACAACATGATTCCCTGACTGGTCTGCCCAACCGCGCCCTGTTTGATGACCGGCTGGGTCAGGCGGTCTCGCAGGCCCGGCGCGATCAAACACGCATGGCCTTGATGTTTGTCGATCTGGATGGATTCAAGGCAGTCAACGATACCTATGGCCATCATGTTGGCGATTGTTTGCTGATTGCGGCTGCGCAGCGGATGCAAACGTGCGTGCGCAATGTCGATACGGTGGGCCGGCTGGGCGGTGATGAGTTCGTCGTGTTGCTAAACCACGTCGAGAAAGACGTGGATGCCTTGCTGGTGGCGGAAAAAATTTGCCTGGCGCTCAATCAGCCATTTGACCTTGACGGCCGACACATGGATATTTCGTCCAGCATCGGCGTGGCTATCTTTCCGGCGCATGGCAGCGACGAGTTGACGCTCTCGCGCAGTGCCGATGCCGCCATGTACCTGGCCAAGGAAAGCGGCGGTAACCGTGTCAGGCTTTTTGGGGCTTGAGAAAAACTTTGGACCCGCCAATGAAAAAGCGCTTTCACCATGAAAATAGTGAAAGCGCTTTATTTTTGGAGGAGAAGGTGGGATTCGAACCCACGGTACCTTTCGGTACGCCTGATTTCGAGTCAGGTACATTCGGCCACTCTGCCACTTCTCCAATCTAAATCAGGCGCCATTGTATCAGCGGCGCCGTGCCTGGCGAGACAAGCACGCTGCGTTTTAGCTAATCGGCGTCCAGCATCAGCTGCAAGGCCGCATGGATGTCCTGCGCGTCAACGTCGCTGCTGGCCTGCAATTTGTCAGCAAGTGCCGGCAGGGCGCTGGCGCCTTGCGTCTGCAGCAAGGCAATGGACTGCCCCGCATCCTTTGGCGAGTCGAAGCCCATGCTTTGCAACAGCAGGCGGCCATCGGTGTCCACGAGTTTGAAGTAGAACTTGCCATCGCGTTCGCGGTACTGTTTGTACACCGGCTTGGCGATCTTGGTGGTTTTGGTGGCTCTGTTGCTGACCTGCGCCCGCAGGTCGCGCAGGCCAACAGCCGAGCGCAGGCGGCCCATGAACGGGGTGGCGATCTGGCGCGCCTTGGCTGCGCCCGCGAGCAGGATGGTTTCGATTTTGGCCGGGTCGTTCATGAGCGCCAGATAGGCTTCGCGCATGGGCGCGATCTCGCGGTCGATGCGCTCGAACACCAACTGCTTGGCGTCCCCCCAGGCGATGCCGTCAGCGTAGGCCTGGCGCAAGTCGGCGGTTTCCTCTGGCGTGGCAAAAGCCTGGTAGATCTGGAACAGGGCCGAGCCTTCGACGGTTTTAGGTTCGCCCGGCGCGCTGGAGTCGGTCACGATGCTGGCGATGAGTTTCTTCAACTGTTCGCGCGGCGCAAACAGCGGGATGGTGTTGTCGTAGCTCTTGCTCATCTTGCGGCCATCCAGGCCGGGCAGGGTGGCGACGTCGTCTTCAATCTCGGCTTCGGGCGGCACAAAGTGCTCGCCGTAGCGGTGGTTGAAGCTGTGCGCCATGTCGCGCGCCATCTCGATGTGCTGGATCTGGTCGCGCCCCACCGGCACCTTGTGGGCGTTGAACATCAAAATGTCCGCCCCCATTAGCACCGGGTACATGAACAGGCCGGCACTCACATCCGAGTCGGGGTCATCGCCGGCGTTGATGTTTTTATCCACCGAGGCCTTGTAGGCATGGGCCCGGTTCAGGACGCCTTTGCCGGTGACGCAGGTGAGGAACCAGGTGAGTTCCGGAATTTCCGGGATGTCGGACTGGCGGTAGAAGATGACGCGTTCGGGGTCGAGCCCGGCCGCCAGCCAGCTGGCCGCAATCTCCAGCGTGGAGCGCTGGATGCGCGAGGGCTCGTCGATCTTGATCAGGGCGTGGTAGTCGGCCAGAAAGTAGAAACTCTCGACGTCAGCCCGCAGGCTGTGCCGCACCGAGGGCCGGATGGAGCCGACATAGTTACCCAGATGGGGCGTGCCGGAGGTGGTGATGCCGGTCAGGAAGCGCGTGGAACTCATGAGAGAAAATTTCTTGTGCGGAGTAATGAAAGGCTAGCCAAAAATCAGGGCAATCGGAGTCAGCAAAATATCCAGCAGGCCATAGCTAAGGGCCATCAAGGGCTGCAGCCACAGTGTGCTCACGACCCCTGAAATCACCAGCGCCATCACGATGAAGAAGCCCCAGGGCTCCACCCGCGAGACCAGTTCAGCCTGCCGGTAAGGCAACAGGCCAACCAGAATTCGCCCGCCATCCAGTGGCGGCAACGGGAACAGGTTGAAGGCAAACATCACCAGATTGACCAGAATGCCGCCTTGCGCCATCTTGAGGAAAAAGGGCTCCGTCACGCCACTCCCGCGCAAAATGAAAAACAGCGCACCCCAGAAAAATGCCTGGATGAAATTGACACCTGGCCCGGCCAGTGCCACCCAGATCATGTGGCGTTTGGGGTTGCGCAGGTTGCCAAAGCGTACCGGTACAGGTTTGGCATAACCGAACAAAAAGGCGCCCGAGGTCGCAAAGTACAGCAGCAGGGGCATCAAAATAGTGCCCACCGGGTCAATGTGCTTGAGCGGATTGAGCGTGACGCGTCCCATCATATAGGCCGTGTTGTCGCCAAAATGCCGGGCCACGTAGCCGTGCGCGGCCTCGTGAATCGTGATCGCGAAAAGAACCGGCAGCGCGTACAAGGCGACGGTCTGAATGAGGTGTGCAATATCCATCAGGTCATTGTCTCAGAGGAATTTGGACAGACAACTCATAAACCGAGGGCCGCCAGCGTGCCGCGTCCCTGGCGAATCAGCTCCGGCTCTTCGCCCGTCAGATCGACCACCGTGGTGGCCTCCCGGGTGCAGGCGCCGGCGTCGATGACGGCGGCAATCTGCTTTTTGTAACGCTCGCGGATTTCCGCGGCGTCGTTGAGGGGGTCGGTCTCGCCCGGGGGAATCAAGGTGGTCGCCAGCAGGGGCCCGCTGTGCAAGGCCAGCAATGCCTGCAGCACCTTGTGTTCAGGCACCCGCAGGCCAATGGTCTTGCGCGAGGGGTGGCTCAGGCGGCGCGGCACTTCCTTGCTGGCTTCCAGAATAAAGGTGTAAGGCCCAGGGGTGGCCGACTTGAGCAAGCGAAACTGCTGGTTGTCTACCTTGGCGTAGTTGGCCAGTTCACTCAGGTCGCGGCACAACAGGGTGAGGTGGTGCTTGTCGTCCACCCCGCGGACGCGGCGCAGCTTGTCGGCAGCCGCTTTGTCGTCCAGGTGGCAGACCAGGGCGTAGCTGGAGTCGGTGGGCACAGCCAGGATATCGCCTTTTTCCAGCAGGGCGACGGCCTGCTTGAGCAGCCTGGGTTGCGGATTGTCGGGGTGAACTTCAAAAAACTGGGGCATGGGCGTATTGTCGGTGAAGGGCGATGAATCAGTGGGACGGCGGGATGGCCGGTGGAACCTGGTTGGCGGTGACTGCCGCGATGGCGCGTCGTCGAATGGCCAACTCGTGGGCCGTCAGCAAGGCGTTGCCAACGCCACTGAACGCAATCACGGCGATGCCGAGCCAGGCCAGGGTGTCGGGAATATGCTTGAACACCAGCCAGCCGCCCAAGGTTGCAAACGCGATTTGGCTGTAGAGAAAAGGCGTCAACACCGGGGCAGATGCGCGCATATAGGCCCGAATCAACATCAGGTGGCCAAAGGTTCCCAAAAAGCCGACCCCCATGAACCAGGGCCAGTGCGCCAACAGGGCGGCCGTGTCCCAGCTGAAAACCACGATCGGGCTCATCACCAGGGCGCCCACCAGGCCGGTGTAGAAATGGGTGGTGTAGGGGTCTTCGTCGCCACTCAAGCGGCTGGTCAGCACCTGAAACCAGCCATAGGTGGTCACCAGCAAGACCGGAAATAAGATGGCCCAGCTGAAGACCTGGCCACCGGGGCGCACGACCAGCAGCACCCCGACCAGGCCTGCCGCCATCAGCATCCAGCGCTGCAGCGAGACATGGTCTTTCAGCACCCAGGCGGCCAGCGCGGTCGCCACCGCTGGCGCCAGCATCACCATGGCCGTGAACTCGCCCACCGGGAGGTATTGCAAGCCGAAAAATGAGCAGACACTGGTGATCAGCAGCAGTACGCCGCGCAAGACCTGAAAGCGCGGGTTGGGCGTGGACAGCAGGCGCATGCCTTGCACTGGAAACCGCAGGGCAAAGGTCACGACCGCCTGAAACGCATAGCGGAACCAGAGCAGCATCAGTACCGGCGCCAGCGTGACCGCGTATTTGGTGGTGGTGTCGAGTGCCGCGAAGCAGAATGTTGCCAGCACAATGAACAAAACGCCAGAGCCCTGGCGCGTTCGCAAGAACGACATCGAAGATCAGCGGCCCATGGAGGCCGCGACCTCCGGGCTTGTGTCGAATGTTCTTTGAATCCGGTCAGCCAGCAGTTCCCATACCGGTGTCAGTCGGCCCGGCAGGTAGGGCAACGTGCCCAGTTCGGTGTGAGATTCAGCGGGGCTGTGAAAGTCGCTGCCCCGGCTGGCGGCCAGGCCGAATTCGCGGGCGGTGTCGGCGTAGGTCAGGTATTCAGCCGGGGTATGGCTGCCCGTGACGACTTCCACGCCTTGCCCGCCATGCCCCTTGAATTCGGTAAACAAGGCGAATTCCTGGTTGGCGGTGAATTTGTAACGTGCCGGATGCGCAATGACCGCCATGCCACCGGCGTCCCGGATCCAGGTCACCGCGTCTTTCAGGCTGGCCCAGCGGTGCTCGACATAGCCGGGCTTGCCCTCGGTCAGGTATTTGCGGAACACTTCATTGGTATCCCGGCAGACACCGCTTTCCACCAGAAAACGGGCAAAGTGGGTACGGGAAATCAGGTCGTGGTTGCCGGCAAACTTCCACGCCCCTTCAAAAGCCCCCTGGATGCCTGCCTTGGCCAGACCATCGGACATTTCCCTGGCCCGTTGCGCACGCCCGCCACGCGTCTGTCTGAGGCCGAGTTGGAGGGCCGCATTTTCCGGATCAAATCCCAGGCCCACGATATGCACTGTCTGGCCGATGAAGGTGACCGAAATCTCGACGCCGGTGAGGTACTGCAGCCCCACGGTCTTGGCCGCTGCGGCGGCACGCTGCTGTCCGCCAATTTCGTCATGGTCGGTCAGGGCCCACAACTCGACGCCGTTGGCCTTAGCGCGTGCTGCCAGCGCCTCCGGCGTCAGGGTGCCGTCGGAGACGACGGAGTGGCAGTGGAGGTCGGCATTGAGGATGGAAGTCACTTATTGATTTTAGGCCTTGTCAAGGGCATCGACTCAAGCCCGGTCGATCGACCTTGACCAGGTCATGGCCAATGGGAGCGCATTGGACTGCCCGGTCACGGTCCTCGGCGAACTGGCAGAATTGGCACATGTCCGATTTCATTGCCACCCACGCCATCGATCTCTTCAGCTTTGTCCTCAGCGTTGCGGCAATCTTTGTCTACCAGGTCTATTTGCGCTGGCGCACGCACCGCGACCCGGCGTCCAGCGCGCAGGACATCATGCTGGTGGCCCGCGAGGCTTGGGTCGACAGTGTGATGCGGGAGCGCCGGGACATCCTGGCGGTGCAGACCCTGCGCAATTCCACCATGGCGGCCAGCTTCATGGCCTCGACGGCGATCCTGCTGATCATTGGCGTACTGACCCTGAGCGCCCAGGGCGACCGGCTCTCCGGCACCTGGCATGCACTCAATTTTCTGGGTCGCGTCAGCGCCGAGATGTGGCTGTTCAAGCTGCTGGTGATTCTGTTGGACCTGCTGCTTGTGTTTTTCGCCTTCTCCATGTCGGTGCGCCTGTTCCATCACATCGGTTATTTGATCAACGTGCCGCTGGACCCGCCGCTCGAACGAACCCAAACCCGGCATGTGACGGCGCAGATGAACCGCGCCGGCGTGTTTTATCGCATTGGCATGCGCGCCTACTATTTCACCGTGCCGCTACTGTTCTGGCTGATGGGGCCGCTGTTCCTGCTGGGAGCGACGGTGCTGCTCATCTTTTTCCTCTACCACCTGGACCGCGCGCCCCAGAGCGACGCGGATTTGTTGGGCTGAAGCGCACCGGACCCGGCGCCTAAAGTTCCGCCGCCTCCACCAGAAAGCGCACCCGCCGCACGCCATTCCAGGCGTCGGCGTCCAGGCGAAACGCGAGTTTGACGCGGGCGGGCAGGGGCTCGGTGCGGCCGAACCAGATGCCGTCCACCGGCTCGCCCTGGTGCTTGAGTTTGAGCGCCAGGTGTTTCTCGCCCACCAGGCGCTGCGACACCACCTCGACCTCTTCGCTGAAAGTGGGCGGCGCAAAACCCTGGCCCCACACCTCTTTGTGCAGCACGTCCACCAGTTCGATCCGGCGGTACTCGGGCTTGAGCGGGCCGTCGGTGTCGAGGCGGCGGGTCAATGTGGCGGCGTCCAGCCACTCCTGCGCCACTTCGTTCAGGCCCTGCTCGAAGGCATCAAAATTTTCTTCGGCAATCGTGCAGCCCGCCGCCATGGCGTGGCCGCCAAAGCGCAAGAGCACACCGGGGTAGCGCTTGGCCACCAGGTCCAGCGCATCGCGCAGGTGAAAACCGGGGATGGAGCGGCCCGAGCCCTTGAGCTCGTGCTCGCGGCCCGGCGCGGCGCTGGCGGCAAAAACAAAAGTGGGGCGGTGCAGCTTGTCCTTGATACGCGAAGCCACGATGCCGACCACGCCTTCATGAAAATCGGGATCGAAGACGCAGATCGCCGGCGGCGGCTCATCCTCTTCATCAAACAGTGATTCGGCAATGACAAAGGCCTGCTCGCGCATGCTGCCTTCAATCTCGCGTCGTTCGCGGTTGATGCCGTCGAGGGTTTTGGCCAGTTCGTCACCGCGCGCGGCATCGTCGGTGAGCAGGCACTCGATGCCCAGCGTCATGTCGGACAGGCGCCCCGCCGCGTTGATGCGCGGGCCCAGCGCAAAGCCGAAGTCGAAGGTGGTGGCGACCGGCGCGCTGCGCCCGGCTGCTACAAAAAGAGAAGCTAGTCCCGCAGGCAGGGCAAGGGCTCTGACCCGTTTTAACCCTTGGGCGACGAGACGGCGGTTGTTGGCGTCGAGTTTGACCACATCGGCCACGGTGCCTAAAGCGACCAGCGGCAGCAAGGCATCGAGTTTGGGCTGGCTGGCGGCGTCGAACACGCCGCGCTGGCGCAACTCGGCGCGCAGCGCCAGCAGCACATAAAACATCACGCCGACCCCGGCAATCGATTTGCTCTCGAAGCTGCAGCCCGGCTGGTTCGGATTCACGATGACATCGGCGTCGGGCAGCACGATCTGGCCGTTGATCGAGGCGGGCAAGTGGTGGTCCGTCACCAGCACCTGCAGGCCCAGCGCCTTGGCGGTGGCGACGCCGTCAAAGCTGGCGATGCCGTTGTCCACCGTGATCAACATGTCGGCGCCGCTGTCCTTGACGCGTTGCGAGATCGGTGAGGTCAGGCCGTAGCCATCGACCACGCGGTCGGGCACGATGTAGTCCACATGCTTGGCGCCCAGCAGGCGCAGGCCGCGAATGCCGACGGCGCAGGCGGTGGCGCCGTCACAGTCGTAGTCGGCCACGATGCAGAGTTTTTTGTCCAGGGCAATGGCGTCGGCCAGCAGCTTGGCGGCGGCATCCAGACCCAGCATATCGCCCGGTGGAATCAGGCGCGCCAGGCCGTCATCGAGTTCCTGCGCGCTTTGCACGCCGCGGGCTGCGTAGAGCTGGGCCAGCAGCGGATGGATGCCGGCCTGCTCCAGTGTCCATTGAGTTCGTGGCGGAATGGTGCGTGCTACTATTTTCATAGCTTCTCCAGCACAGTGGACGGGGGCTGGGTGCCAAAAATGTTCATAAAACGTTTCACAAAGGTTTGGGTGCGGGGGTAAAAAGTCTGTGCGTGGCGTTCGCCGCAGAGTGTGAGTTGGCCGGGTTCACCTTGCTCCAGCGCGGCCAGCAGGGCGGCGCATTCGGTGGCGTCCAGTGTGGCCCAAGCCTGCGCCCAGGCGGCCCAGTCTTCATTCAAAGCCGCGTCGCGCAGGGGCGTGAGCACGAGCGGGGGCGGCTCACTGACTGGTTTTTGCCGTGTTTGCGGCAAGGCGCCGGTGCCGCTGAGCCAGAACGAGTTGACCGGCAGCGCCCCTCGTGCGGCCCGGGCGTCATTCACCGGGTGGGTGTAGAGCAGCATCTGCATTTCGTTCTGCAGACGGCGCAGATGGGCGGCGCTGGCACTGCGCGGCATCCAGTTCTCCAGGTTGCGCCCTACCACGCGGTCCAGCGAGGCGGTGGCCAGTTCCCTGAACACCTCACCGCTGGCCAGCCAGCGACTGGGTTGGTCGTATTGCAGTGTGATGCCATCTTCTTCAAAATAAGGCTGCATGGCGGCCAGCAAGGCTTGCGACTCCTGCGCCGGGAAATCCGGCAGTTCTTGCCCGCTCATGGCGATGTGGTTGGTGCCGATTTGCCAGTGGCAGGGCGTGATGAAACCCCAGCCGCTTTCCGACGACCGGTCTTGCAACGCAGCCCAGGGAATCAGGCCGTCCGTGACGGGCAGGCCCAAAGTCCGCGCCAAAGCCCGTTCATGCGGCGGAGAAAGGCTGAACTCGTCGCCCACGTCCGGTGGCTCCGGCGTCAGGCGGGCCAGCAGTTTTTCAAGGTGGGGCAGTTTCAGGGTGGGTAGCGCAGCGGCGCAGCCTTCAGAGGTGCAATACGCGAACGGGATCAGGAGGTGCATGCGGCGATTGTCCGGGAAATGCATGAACCCACAATTTTCCCGCCCATCGGCAGGCCCCTGCCAATAGACCGCCTGTCTCGCCAACAGGGCCTCAACACCGGCCCTTTTTGCGGGCTCTTATTTTTTGTCTTTGCTGACCTCGTTGCCGATGACGCCACCCACCGCCGCGCCACCCACGGTTCCGACCGCGCTGCCACCGGTCAGCACAGACCCGGCCACGCCGCCGACACCCGCGCCAATCGCGATATTCTTGTCGCGCTTGGACATGCTGTCACATGCGCTCAGGCCGAACAGCAGTGCCATGACCACGGTACTTACCCAAAATCGTTGCATTGTTTTCATGACAGTACCTCTTTTTCACACTCCAGTTATGAAACTTACGCCTGGTATGCCGCGACTTGGTTCTGGCACCTCTGGTCGACGCGCACCCTGGCGCTCTCGATTTGATTTTTGTTCTTTGTATGGTTTTTTGAGTCATTGAAAATGGTTTTTGTTCCCGGAGCACGACACTTTGATTTACCAAATTCCGAAGCGGGGACTCACCCATGATCCCACCGCAAGACCGGTACCTTCTCTATTCCTCGCTATGCGCCGTTATGGATGGCGGCAATCTAAATGCCCTTAGTTCGACAGCGCCCTATCCACATCGGCCCCGTTGCGCTCGTCCGTATAGGGTGCGCCCTGACCGGGACGACTGCTGTTGTAGCAGCTGACGATCACGTTGCTTTGGGGCTGTGTTTTGTGCAGCACCTCCACCGCGCAGCGGCCGTAGACGCTCTCTATGGTCGCCAGCAGGTTGCGGGCGTAAGGTGTTTCCAGTCGCCCGTCCAGAATCAGGTTGATCAGCAAAACGCCCTGCGGGGTCAAGATGCGCCGGGTGTCTTGCCAGAACTCGCGCGTCACCAGGTGGCCGGGAATGGAGGTGTGGCTGCTGAACACATCCACCACCACGGCCTCAAACTTCCTGTCGG
This sequence comes from Rhodoferax ferrireducens, assembly GCF_003347515.1. Taxonomy (GTDB): domain Bacteria; phylum Pseudomonadota; class Gammaproteobacteria; order Burkholderiales; family Burkholderiaceae_C; genus Rhodoferax. The sequence continues at coordinate 173,507 of NZ_QEII01000324.1, forward strand.
TGCTGCGCACGAAGCGGCGGGCATCGTCGACGATGAAGCTGCCGTGCATCGGACCCTTCAAGAAACGTTGCTCGGCAATCGCGCGGATTTTGGGGTCGATGTCCACATAGGTGTAGCGGTTGCTCAGCTCGCGGTGCGACAGGGTGAATCCGCCCGCCCCAAGCACCAGGATGTCCCGGTCATACAGGCCGAGTTCATCCAGAATGATGTGGCGCAGATGCTGCACGTAGCGCGCGTATTTCGGTGGCTCACTGTCGTCCATCAGGGAGGCCAGGGAATTGTTGATGAAGAAGGCGCGCGGATAGTTGTCCTGCGGCCGCACGATGTTCTTGACCGCGTAATCGGCATAAGCCGTGTCCACCACGTCCTGGGCCGGGCGCAGGTTGATGGCGCTGGCCACCACGCTAATCATCAACCCGGCAGCCCAGTTCTGGCGGCTGCGCGCGGCGAGCAGTAGACTGCCCAGCGCCAGCAGGAGGGTGCACACCAGCACCGCCACGGATACCCCCAGCCATTGCATCACCACCAGCGACAGGCTGACGGACCCCAGAAACGAGCCGAGCGTGGACCAGTACAGGGCGTAGCCGCTGGCCTCGCCGGCGCGCGCGTGTTTCATCAGGTTGGTGAGCACCGGTACGGTTTGCCCCAGCAGCCAGGCCAGCGGGCACAGCACGCCGCCGATGAATATCAGGTAGGCCAGCCCGGTCGGCTGCACCAGGGCAAACAGGCCATCGACCGTGATCCGCGCCAGCCCCACGCCCGCGAGCAGGGCCGAGATCTGGAAATTGCGCGCCACCACGGCCGTGAAACGCGTCGTCACCCTGGCCCCCGAGCCGTAACCGAGCGCCAGCGCCAGCAGGAATAAACCGATGGTCGGCGCCGTGACCACGATGGCACTGCCAACATGCGGCACCAGGCGGCGCAGGGCGATGACCTCTGCCCCCAGCGAGCAGAAGCCTTCGATGAAAACGATGAGGTAGAGCAGGTTGCGCGGCACGACGAGGCTCAGAAAAGTTGTTCGTCATTAAACCAAATGGTTGTGGCTTTGTCGCAGGCAGGCTGGCGTGCCATTTTGGCGCCATGCAAAACCCCGTGCCGTCTTGCGCCTGTTTGGATGCCACGGTGTCTGCGCGCCAGCCGGGGTGTTCAGTGGCGTTCCAGTAGCGCCGGCAGCCGTTGCACCAGGCGGTCGATCACCACTCGCAGGCGCAGCGGCATGACACGGGTTTGGGGCCAGATGGCGTTGAGTTCGTAGCCGTAGGGTTGCGGCTCGTCAAATACGCGCACCAGGGCGCCGCTGCCCAGCGACGGGGCGGCCAGCCAGGTCGGCAGGCGCACCAGTCCCAGTCCGGCCACGCCAGCGTCGGCCACGACCTCCAGGCTGTCGAAGGCGAAGCGACTGCTCACGTCGAAGGGGACGACGTGGCCGTTCGCGTCGTTAAACAGCCAGGGCTGGACCTTGCCGCTGCGTGCGTAGGCGATGAAGCTGTGCTGGTCGCGCTGCGCCACTAACTCGTCGAGGCTGCGCGGCTGCGGATGCGCGCCCAGGTAGTCCGGCGCCGCATAGACCGCGACCCATTGGCGGCACAGCGGCCGCGCGGCCAGCAAGGCGCTATTGGCCAGCGGGCCGCTGCGTAAGGCCAAGTCAATTCGCTCTTCGAGCAGGTCGACACGGCGGTCGGTGAATGAGACGTCGAGCGACAGCCCCGCATGTTCGCGACCCAACTCCAGCAGCAGCGGCGCGACGCAGCGTCGGCCCAGCAGCTCCGGCATTGACAGGCGCAGCCGCCCGACCGGCTCGTTGCGACCGGCCTCCAGCGAGACGCTGGCCTCGTCCAGTTCTGCCAGCGCGCGGCGGCAACGTTCATAGTAGAGCTGGCCGTCTTCGGTCAGCCGCTGACTGCGGGTGGTGCGGTGGAACAGGCGCACGCCGAGCCGGGCCTCCAGCCGCGCGATGGCCTTGCCCACCGCCGAGCGACTGAGTTGCAGGCGCTCGCCCGCGGCCGAGAAGCTTTCTGCCTCGACGGTGGCCACAAAGGTGGCGATGCCTTGTAAACGTTCACTCATTGGGGACTTTATATCTACATTGATGGGAATTAATGATGCCACATGGGATTACTTTGCGACAGTAGCATGGTGTTTCCCTCACTTTCAAACAAGGATTTCCCATGACTCTTGCACTTTCTCACCAATGGCAGCTCAGCGCATTCGGGCAACAAAACCTGCGCTATGTTGAAGCCACACTGCCACCGCTGGCGCCCCATCAGGTTCTGGTACGGGTGGAGGCCGTTGCACTCAACTACCGTGATTTGATGCTGGTCGAAAACCGCTACGGCATGACGCCCACGTTGCCGTTCACGCCGGGTTCGGACATGGCGGGCACGGTGCTCGAAGTCGGCCCGGAGGTCACACGCTGGCGTGGTGGCGAGCGTGTCATCAGCACCTTTGTGGCCGGCTGGCTGGACGGTGCCGCGCCGGCGTCGGCTTTTCCACTGGGCGGCCCCGGCCCGGGCATGCTGGCGTCGCATGTGGTGCTCGATGCGCAGTGGCTGAGCGCAGCGCCGACGACGCTCAACGCCGCAGCGGCCAGCACGCTGCCGTGCGCGGCGCTGACGGCTTGGGTCGGACTGGTGCAAGACGGCGGGCTGCGCGCCGGTCAGACCGTGCTGATTCACGGCACCGGCGGCGTGGCATTGTTCGGCCTGCAGATTGCCCGCCTGCACGGCGCACGGGTGATCGTGGTGTCGGGCGACGCCGACAAGCGCGCACGGGTCCTGGCGCTGGGTGCCAGCCAGGCGCTCGATCGCGCCAGCGACTGGCCGTCCGCAGTGCTGGAACTGACCGGGGGGCGTGGTGCCGATCTGGTGCTGGAGACCGTCGGCGGTGCCAATCTCGGGCGTTCGCTGCAGGCCCTGGCAATGGGCGGCCATGTGGCGTTTATCGGGGTGCTGGACGGCGGCGAACTCGCCGGTTCCGGCTTCGACCTGATTTGGCGGCGGGCCGTGGTGAAAGGGGTCAGCGTGGGCCACCGCCACGCGTTGGAGCAGCTGATGCGTGCCATCGAGGCCAATGCGCTACAGCCCGTGGTCGCGGCCGAATACCCGGCGGCGGAACTTGCGGCCGCCTTTGATCATTTGGCGCGCGGCCCCTTCGGCAAGGTGGTGCTCAAGTTCTAGCCGGGATCGGCGCATGGTGCCGATCACATCACTTTTGTGGGCAATGCCACAATGGCGCCTGTTCAAAACACGGTCGGCCGATGCAACTCCCCTACGAACTCATTCTTGGCTGGCGCTACACCCGGGCCGGCCGCGCCACCCGGCGCAACGGCTTTATCTCCTTTATTTCGGGTGTGTCCATGCTCGGCATCGCCCTGGGCGTGGCGGCGCTCATCATCGTGCTGAGCGTGATGAACGGCTTTCAGAAAGAAGTGCGCGACCGCATGCTGGGCGTGGTATCGCACATCGAAATTTTCGCGCCCAATGGCGCTGCCTTGCCCGATCTGGCGCGCACCCTGACCGAAGTACGGGCCAACCCGCAGGTCATCGGTGCTGCACCTTTTATAGCCACCCAGGCATTGTTGGCGAGGGGTGAGGACATGAAAGGCACGATGGTTCGGGGCATTGACCCGGCCCGCGAGCCGGAGGTCACCGACCTGGCCGTCGAGCTGAAAAACACCGGCCTGAGCCGCCTGATTCCGGGCGAGTTTGGCGTCGTGCTGGGCGGCGAGCTGGCCCGCAGTCTGGGCGTGCGCGAGGGCGACAAGGTCACGCTGGTGGCACCCAGCGGGCAGGTGACGCCCGCCGGTATCGTGCCGCGCCTGAAGCAGATGACGGTGGTGGGCACTTTTGACTCGGGCCATTTTGAATACGACTCCGCGCTGGTGCTGATGCACATGGACGATGCGGCCCGGATTTTCCGCCTCGAAGGTCCGACCGGCGTGCGGCTCAAGCTGCGCGACCTGCATCAGGCGCGCGAGGTGGGCGCGCAGCTGGCGGGCAGCTTGACTGGCGACCTCTTGATCCGCGACTGGACGCGCCAGAACCGCACCTGGTTCTCCGCCGTGCAGCTGGAAAAACGCATGATGTTCATCATCCTGACCCTGATCGTGGCGGTGGCGGCCTTCAACCTGGTGTCAACGCTGGTGATGACGGTGACCGACAAGCGCGCCGACATCGCCATCCTGCGCACGCTCGGTGCCAGTCCGCAAAGCATCATGGGTATTTTTGTGGTGCAGGGCGCCATGGTCGGGGTGATCGGCACGCTGGCCGGTTTGGCGCTGGGGCTTGGCGTCGCCTTCAACATCGACGTGCTGGTGCCCGCGCTGGAACGCTTGCTGGATGCCAGCTTCCTGCCCAAGGATATTTACCTGATCAGCCGCATGCCGAGCGACCCGCAGCAGTCGGACATTTTGCCCATTGCCATTATTTCTTTGGTACTGTCTTTTCTCGCCACGCTCTACCCGAGCTGGCGCGCCAGCCGGGTGAACCCGGCGGAGGCCCTTCGTTATGAGTGATATCACCCCCACGCTTGCCGCTTCGCGTGCTGCGCTGCCAACCGACAGGGCCGCTACCAGTTCGGGTCGACCCGGTGTCGACGGACCCGTTGTTTTGAGCGCCCGAGGACTTACCAAGCGCTTCACCGAAGGCCGGCTTGATGTGACCGTGCTGCAAGGCGTGGACCTGGACGTGCGCGCCGGCGAAACGCTGGCCATCGTGGGCGCGTCGGGCTCCGGCAAAAGCACGCTCCTGCATGTGATGGGCGGGCTGGAGGCCCCCACCAGCGGCTCGGTCTGGCTGAAAGGCCAGGACCTGGCACACCAGAGCGCCGCCGCGCAGGGCCGTTTGCGCAACCAGCACCTCGGTTTTGTCTACCAGTTTCACCACCTGCTGCCAGAGTTCAGCGCGCTGGACAACGTCGCCATGCCTTTGTGGATTCGGCGTCTGCCACCAGCGGAATGCGCGAAGGAGGCGACCAAGATGCTGGCCAATGTCGGCCTGCTGGACCGCCTGCACCATCGCCCCTCGGAGCTTTCCGGCGGTGAGCGCCAGCGCGTGGCCATCGCCCGTGCCCTGGTGACGCGTCCCGCCTGCGTGCTGGCCGACGAGCCGACTGGCAACCTGGATCGCAACACGGCCGATGGTGTGTTCGAATTGATGCTGGACCTAGCCCGCACCCACGGCACGGCGTTTATTCTGGTCACCCATGACCACGCGCTGGCCTCTTGCTGCCAGCGCCAGCTGCGCCTGGTTCAGGGCAAGCTGTCGGAAACTATTTAAGCAGATTCACACGCTATTGTTATTGATGGAAATCTTATGAAAGACACCGGCTTCACCACCAACATACTGCACGCCGATCGGCACTTCGGTGCCGAGCATGGTGCCATTCACAAACCCATTCACACCTCGGTGCAATACGGCTTCGAGCGGGTAGAAGACCTGATTGGCGTGTTCCAGGGCACGATCAAGGGCGGCTACAACTACGCGCGCCAAGGCACGCCGACCACGGCGGCGCTGGAAGCCAAGATCACGCAGATGGAGCAGGGCCTGGGCACGGTCAGTTTTGCCACCGGCATGGCGGCCATCACCGCCGTGTTCCTGACCCTGCTCAAAGCGGGCGACCACCTGGTGGCCAGCCGCTTTGTGTTCGGCAACACCAACAGCTTGTTCGGTACCCTGGCCGACCTGGGCATCCAGGTCACCACGGTCGATGCGACGCAGGCCTCCAACGTGGCGGCGGCGATCCAGCCCAACACGCGCATGGTGTTCGTGGAAACCATCGCCAATCCCGGCACGCAAATCCCCGACTTGGCGGCCATCGGAAAATTGTGCGTGGATCACCGCCTGCTTTATGTGGTGGACAACACCATCACCTCGCCCCTCTTGTTTCGCCCAAGCACGGTGGGGGCTGGCCTGGTCGTCAATTCGCTGACCAAGACCATTGCCGGCCACGGCACGGCGCTCGGTGGCGCGGTGACCGACACCGGCCTGTTCGACTGGCAGGCCTATCCCAACATCTTTGCCAGCTATCGCCAGGGCGATGCACGCCATTGGGGGCTGCAGCAAATTCGCAAAAAAGGCCTGCGCGACATGGGTGGCACGCTCTCTAGCGAGCACGCGCACAAGATCAGCGTCGGCGCCGAGACACTGGCCTTGCGGGTGGCGCAATCCAGTGCCACGGCCTTGACACTGGCGCGTTTCCTGGAAGGGCACCCGGCGGTGAATCGCGTGCATTACCCCATGCTGGAATCGCACCCGCAACACGCCCTCGCCAAAGCGCATTTCAGCGCTGGCTCGTGGTTGCTGTCATTTGAGCTGCGCGATGTGGCGGCGTGCCTGGCGTTCATCAACCGGCTGCGCCTGCCGGTGATTGCCACCGGCCTGGGCGACACCCGCACCCTGATCATTCCCGTGGCACCAACCATATTCTGGGAAGCCGGTGCGCAGGTGCGCGCCGACATGGGCATTGCGGACGGTTTGATTCGCCTGTCGGTGGGGCTGGAAGACAGTGCGGATTTGCTCAGCGATTTCGAGCAGGCGCTTGGGCAAACCAAAGCCTGATACGCCTCGGTTCTTTTTCATCAATCGCCTATGATCTGCCGCTCGCGGATAAATTGTTGAGTCATGCTTGTCTCCTTCCGTTGGTTTGATCCGCGGGTTTAGAACGGGTAGTGGCGCGGCGTCGTTTGCACCGTGACCCAGCGCAAATCGGTAAAGGCTTCGATGCCGGCCTTGCCGCCGAAGCTGCCGATGCCACTGCCCTTGACGCCGCCAAATGGCATCTGCGGCTCGTCATGTACGGTGGGGCCGTTGACATGGCAGATGCCCGACTGGATGCGCCCCGCCACTTGCAATGCGCGCGCAATATCGCGGCCAAATACAGCGCTGGACAGACCGTAGGCGTTGTCATTGGCGCAGGCCACGGCTTCTTCGACACCGCTGACTCGCACAATGCCTTTCACCGGGCCAAACGATTCGTCGCTGTAAATTTTCATGGCGGGCGTGACATGGTCCAGCAGCGTGGCCGGCATCAATGTGCTGTCGGCCTTGCCGCCGCACAGCAGGGTGGCGCCCAGGGCCAGGGCATCGTCGATCATCGCGTTGCAGCGGTGCACGGTGCTCATGTCCACCACCGAACCCAGCACCACCGGCCCCTCGCGCGGATCCCCCAGCGGCAGGCTGACCGCCTTGGCCGCGAGTTTGGCGACAAATTCATCGGCGATTTTTTCGTCCACGATGATGCGTTCGGTGGACATGCAGATTTGCCCGGAGTTGGCAAAAGCACCAAAGGCCGCGGCGTTGACGGCGGCGTCCAGATCGGCATCGTCCAGCACCACCAGCGGGGCTTTGCCGCCCAACTCCAACACGACCGGTTTGAGGTATTTGGCGCAGGTGCCGGCGATGATCTTGCCGACATGGGTGGAGCCGGTGAAGTTCACGCGGCGCACCGCCGGATGCGCGATCAGGGCCTCCACCACAATGGCGGCGTCGGCTGGCGCGTTGGTGATGAAGTTGACCACGCCCGGGGGGAGTTCGGCTTCCTGCAGGGCCTCGACGATCAGGCCGTGGGTGGCGGGACACAGTTCCGAGCCTTTGAACACCACGGTGTTGCCACAGGCCAGCGGTACGGCAAGGGCGCGCACACCCAGGATGATGGGCGCGTTCCAGGGTGCGATACCTATGACCACGCCTGCGGCCTGGCGCAGCCCCATCGACAGGCTGCCCGGCACGTCCGAGGGAATCACCTCGCCACTGATCTGGGTGGTGAGCGACGCAGCCTCCAGCAAGGTGCCGGCCGCCAGGTGCACGTTGAAGCCGGCCCACAGTCCCGAGGCGCCGGTTTCCGCGGCCATCGCGGCGATGAAGGCAGGTGCTTTCGCTTCCAGCGCGTGCGCTGCTTTGGTTAACAGGGCGCGGCGTGTGCCGGGTCCCGTGGCCGACCAGGCGGGAAACGCCTTGGCGGCGGCCTCCACGGCTGCCACTGCATCTTGCACGGTGGCCGCCGGCGCGACCGTGGCTACCGTGCCGTCGAGCGGATTGCGGCGTTCAAAGGTGGCACCGTTGCGGGCGGCAGTTTGTTCGCCGTTGATGAGCAGGGAAATGTTGGCCATGGTTTGTCTCCTTGGGGATGGGAAGTTGTTTGAAAAATGGGGGCAGAGGCAAATCTTAGGGTGTGCAGCTCAGCTACCTCCACTTCCACCAGCTCAGCATTGGCCGCTACAAAATCCGGTTAAACCAAAGCAGTGACAAGCCAGCCGATACGATGGCCAGCAGGGCCGCCGCCAGCGCCAGCAAACCCGAGATTTCGGTTTCCTTCTTCTCCACCGTCAGGCGCGAACTCAAGGTCTCGTAGACTTTTTTCAAGTCGGCGGCGGTGCCGGCGTAAAAGTAATCGGCCTGGGTTTTGCCAGCGATGGCTTTGAGCGTTTCTTCGTCCAGCCGGACGCGCATCGACCAGCCTTCAAAGCCTATGGTTTCGCCGTTCACCGTGCCCACGCCCACGGTGTAGACGCGCACACCGTACTCCGAGGCCAGCTTGGCTGCCTCGAGCGAGTCCACGCCGGTGGTGCGCTGCCCATCGGTCAGTAAAATGATAGCGCCTGAGCTATATGATCCGGGGGCTACGGGCACAAATGGTTTCTTTTCTGGTTTGGCTTCCTCGTCAATCGCAACACCTCGTGAACGATCTCGGCCATAGCCCATGTCACCCAAGTCAATGCCAGCATTGGGGAATAGGGTGGCCAGCGAGAGCACGATGCCGTTGCCGATGGCCGTGCCGCGCTGCAACTGAAAACTGTCAATCGCCGACACCAGATCTTCGCGGTTGATGGTCGGAATCTGGGCCACCTGGGCCGAGCCAGCAAAGGCCACAATGCCGACCTTCACGCCGCGCGGCAATTCGGCCAGGAACGCCTTGGCGGCATTTTGCGCTGCCACTAGGCGGTTCGGCAACACGTCAGTGGCGCGCATGCTGCCAGAGACGTCGATAGCCAACATGATGGTTTCCTGCTGCATGGGCAAGGTCACCACGGCAAAAGGCCGCGATGCCGCCAGCAGCATGGCGGCGATGGAAAACAGGAACAGCAAGGGCGGAATATGGCGGCGCAACTGGCGGCCACTGCCCATGGCTTCGCGCACGACGAGCAGGCTGGCGTAACGCAGCGCCAGTTTTTTCTTGCGGCGCAACAACCAGACGTAGGCCAACACCAGCAAGGGGACGGCCAGCAGCAGCCACAACAGCTGGGGCCACAGGAATGTCACGGGCAACGTCTTGGGCCACAGTGTCGGGAGCAGGCTGGAAAAGTTCATGGTCATGTCTCCTGTGCGGCGGGTGCGTGCATGGATTTCAGGCGACTACTTCGAGGTGCGTCGGCAGTTTCGCGCCTGCCACCACACGGCTGCGGCGTTTGCGCAAATCAGTGAAACGCAGAATGGCCTGCACCAGGTCGTCGCTGGTCGACAGTTCCAGCGTATCCACCCCGGCGCGTGCCAGCGTCTGGCGCAGTTGTGCTTCGCGCTGCGCCGCAATCTGGCTGAAGCGCTGGCGAAACCTGGGGTCGTGGGTGTCCACCAGCAATTGCTCGCCGCTCTCCGCGTCGCGCATGGTGATCAGGCCCAGGTCGGGCAGCTCACGTTCCAGCGGGTCCATCAGGCGCACGGCGACCACCTCGTGCCTTTGCGCCAGCAGGCCCAAAGGCTTCTCCCAGCCGGCCTCACTGATGAAGTCTGACACGACAAAAATAGTGGAACGGCGATGCACGATGCCGGCCGCAGATTGCAGCAGCTCATGCAGGCGCGTCGTGCCAACCTCGGCGTGCCGGGGTCGCTGCAGCATGGCGTGCATCAGCCGCAGCACATGGCGTCGGCCACTGCCGGCTGGAATCACGGTGTCCACGCCCGCGCCATACAAGAGTGCACCGACGCGGTTGCCATGGCGCGTGAGCAGGCGCGCCAGCACGGCCACAAAGCCGGCCGACACATGGTGCTTGCGCTGTTCGCCCGAGCCGAAATCAACCGAGGGGCTCAAATCCAGCAAAAACCACGCCGCCATCTCCCTGTCCTCGGTGAACACCCGCACATGGGGAATTTGCAGGCGGGCGGTGACATTCCAGTCGATATGGCGCACGTCGTCGTGGTGCTGGTATTCGCGCAGGTCCGCCAAGTCAATGCCGGTGCCACGCAACAGCGTGCGGTAGTCGCCTTGCAGCAGTCCGTCAAGACGGCGAATGACCGTCCATTCCAGATGGCGCAAAACGTGTTCCGCCTCACCGGGCGCTGGGCCCGTACTGGCCTGAGCGGGCGCTGCCTTGGGCTTGAACAGGCCAAACATGGTGCTTTCCCCGCGATGCGCTTGTGTCCGCTGGCTTCAGGCCGCGAGCTGCTCGTGTGCCAGCGGTTTGGCTGGCGCCACCACCTTGGCCATGATCCGGGCGGTGATGGCGTCTGCCGTCAGCCCCTCGGAGAGCGCCTCGTATGACAGCACCAGGCGGTGGCGCAGCACATCCGGGACCAGATCCGTCATGTCTTCCGGCAGGGCATAACTGCGCCCACGCAGCATGGCCAGCGCGCGGGCGCCTTCGGTCAGGTTGATGGTGGCGCGCGGGCTGGCGCCAAAGGTGATGAAGCGCGCGAGATCCTTCAAGCCATGTTTATCAGGTGTGCGTGTGGCGGATACCAAGTGCACGGCATATTGGATCAGGCTGGGGTCCACATACACCCGGCGACACTCACTTTGCAGTGCCCCCAGCTGCTCCGTGGTGGCGACGGCGCTGACACTGACCGCCGGGCCGGTCACCCGTTGGACGATGACGAATTCTTCTTCGTCGGTCGGGTAATCCACCAGAACCTTCATCATGAAGCGGTCCACCTGCGCCTCCGGCAGCGGGTAGGTACCCTCGGTTTCGATCGGGTTTTGCGTGGCCATCACCAAAAAGGGCTCGGGTACCTTGTGGGAAACCCCGGCGATGGTCACCTGGCGTTCCTGCATGACCTCCAGCAAGGCGCTTTGCACTTTGGCGGGCGCGCGGTTGATTTCGTCGGCCAGCAGCAGATTGGTGAACACCGGCCCCAGCGAGGTGCTGAATTCGCCGGTCTTCTGGTTATAGATGCGCGTGCCCACCAAGTCGGCGGGCACCAGATCGGGGGTGAACTGGATGCGCTTGAAATTGCCGCGCACGGTGTTGGCCAGGGTTTTGATGGTGAGCGTTTTGGCCAGCCCGGGCACGCCTTCCACCAGCAAATGGCCCTGCGCCAGCAGGGCGACCATCACCCGCTCCAGAAAGCGGTCCTGACCGACCACGACGCGTTTGACCTCGTACAGAATCTGCTCCATGAGCTGGGCCGTCTCGGTGCTGGTGGTGTGTGCGTCCATGGGTGGGCCTTTCAGAATTGGGGGGGTCAGAAGGGTGGCATGCCGACCGCCATGGCGGCGTTTTCAATCGGCACGGCAAAACCGATGCCGATGAAGGTGCGCTGCCGGGACGGGTTGAGGATGGCGGTGACGATGCCCACCACCTCGCCGTCCATGGTGACCAGCGGGCCACCCGAATTGCCGGGGTTGGCGGCGGCGTCAAACTGGATCAGGTTGCTCATCTCCTGCTGACCCTCGGGCGATCGAAATGTGCGTCTCAGGCCCGACACCACGCCGCTTGAGGCCGAGGGCCCGATGCCAAATGGAAAGCCCACCGCGAGCACCTGGTCGCCAGGGCGTAAATCTGCGGTGGAGCGCAGGGTGGCTGCGATCATGTCGTCGGGGATCTTGTGCGCCTGCAACACCGCCAGATCGTTTTCAGGCTGCACGCCGGTGACCGACGCGGTTGTTTCCAATCCATCGGAAAAGATCACCTTGATGGTTTGCGCCCCCTGCACCACATGCAGATTGGTCAGGATGATGCCTTTGTCCACAATCACGACGCCCGTTCCCACGTCGTGCGCCATGTCTTCTTTGCCATCTTTGCTCTTGACATAGCCGACCACCCGCACCACAGAGGGAAAAATGGCCTCGTAGGCCTTGGCGGCCGGTGAGGGCAGGCTGGCTGTTTCCAGGGTTTTAAGCACCGCGCGGTCAATGGCAACTTGTGTCAGCCGGGGAGGGCCAGGGCGCAAAGCCAGACCCAGGCTGAGCGCCAGCAGTACGGTCAACAGCGCGATGGCCGACCAGAGCAAGCGGGGATCGTGGGGAGAAATTCTGCGCAGGGCCGCAAAGCGGGGCCGTTGCGCGGGCTGCGTAGGCAGCACAGCCGGCTGCGCATCGGGTACCCGAGGGGAATGGCTGGAGCTGCTGTAAAGGGCTGACCTGCGCATGCGTTCACCTTTTGGGGTTTTCATTCGAAACGCCGACTCAACAGTATCACGGTTCACGTTTTTCTGCAGCTTGAATCTGCGCCCAATGCGGCAGTCGAGACTGTCGATTTGCTGACAGTCCCTGCCGACTGGACGCAGGTCAAGGGTTTGCAGGGATGTGGGACGGCGCGCCGTGTTCTATGCTGTAGGCTCAACACTTTAGGCCGGTACAAGAATGAACATACGTGGGTACAAACAAGGGGCGTGTCTGCTGGCCTTGATGGGTGTCATGGGAATCGCACTGGGCCAGACGGTCAAACCCCTGCGTGTGGGTTTTATTGGTCCTTTCACCGGCCCATCCGCTGATTTCGGCATACCCCTGATCAACGGGGCCAAGCTGGCGATGGACGAAATCAATGCCGCCGGCGGCTACCTGGGGCGTCCGCTGGAGCTGGTGATCAAGGACGACACGGCCAACCCGGAGGTCGGCTTGCAGCGCTCGCAGGAAATGATGCGGGAAAACGTGGTCGCCACGATCGGCTTTTGCAATACCGGTGTGGCGCTGAAGTCACTGCACGTTTTCCAGACGGCCAAGTCGCCTTTGATCGTGCCGTGCGCGACCGGAACACCGATTACCACCCAATACCCGGCGCCGGACAGCTACATTTTTCGAACCTCGGCGCGTGATGCCATCCAGGCGCCTTTCGTGGTGGACGACATCGTCGTGCGCGGCTGGACCCGGGTTGCCGTGTTTGCCGACAACACCGGCTACGGTGAGGCCGGCTTGCAGGACGTGATCAAGGCCCTGGCGGCCAAAAAGCTCAAGCCGGTCCATGTGGCCCGCTTTGAGCTTGGCGTGAAAGACTTGCAGGCAGAGCTCAAGGCGGCGCAGGCGGCCGGTGCCAATGTGGTTTTCAGCTACACCGTCGGGCCCGAAAATGCCGTCATCGCCCGCGGACGCCAGTCCCTGAACTGGAAGGTTCCCCAAGTGGGCGCTTGGCCTCTGTCGTTCCCGTTCTTTATTGAGGGTGCCAAGGAAGCCGCAGACGGCGCGCTGATGGCCCAGACCTTTATTGCCGAGCCCAGCAACGAGCGCCGCAGCGCGTTTCTCAGCGCCTACGCCCGCAAGTACAAGACCACCAAGATCAGCGTGCCCATGGCGGCGGCGCAAGCCTACGACACGGTGTATTTGCTGACCTATGCCATTTTGGCCATACGCAATGGCGACCTCTCGGGGCCTGCCGTCAAGGCGGCGCTGGAGAACATGCCCCGCGTCTACTATGGCGTGACCGCCACCCATGAGCACCCGTTCAGCAAAAACGACAAGGATGCCGTGACCAGCAACATGCTCGTGATGGGCATGGTGAAAAATGGTGCGGTGACGTTTGCCTACCCGGATGACAGAACCCGCAATTTGTTTGTGCAGCGCAAACGCTGACGCCCGAGTCACTGGGCTGACTTTGTATTCGCGGTCAGGGCTTGGGGTGTGAGTTCGCTGCCTTGGCACCACGCAACAGCGTGAGGGCCAGCAGCGCCGAAGCCCCCATCAGAAACAGACTCACCGCATTGAGCACCGGCGTGGCACCCTCCCGCATGCGGCCATACATCATGACGGTGAGCGGTGCGTCCGACCCCACCAGCATCAGCGTGGTGTTGAAGTTCTCGAACGACATGAGGAATGAGATGGCGGCCGTGCCGATCAGGGCGGGCTGCAAATAGGGCAGGGTGATGGTGGTGAACACCGCCGCGCGTGATGCGCCCAGGTTGTAGGCGGCATCCTCCAGTGTCACGTCGAAGCGTTTAAGGCGCGCCGTGATGGTCAGGGTAGCGATCGACACGATGTAGGAGAACTGCCCCAGTACGACAAGAGGCAAGCCGGGCCGCAAAAACTCCAGCTCCAGTCCGTACAAGTCATCGGCCAGATTCGCAATACGGCTGGTGAAGGCCAGAATCGAGATGCCCAGAATCACACCGGGGATAACCAGGGGCGCCAGCATCAGCAGCGAGAGCGCCTGCTTGCCGCGAAACTGCGTGCGCTCAATCAGAAAGGCATTGGCTGTGCCCACCAACACGGACAAGACCGTCACCCAGCCCGCCACCACCACGCTGGTCCACAAGCTGCCCAGCAGGGCCTGGTCGGCAAACAGACCTTGACGTCCCAGCGCTTTACCCGTGCCGGCGCTACCCAGAAACCAGTCCAGCGTCGCCCCGCGCCAGGGCGGCGCGGGATAGGGTGCGTCGTTGAAGGCAAACACCGCCACGACGAGCAGTGGCAAAAACAAGAAGGCGAAAAAGACCAGCGCGTAGATCACCGTGCTGGCGCGCAACCAGGCTGGGCGGGGCAGGGAGGGAATCATGAGCGTCGCATCACTTCGCCAAATTTTTGCCCGCTCAGGCGCAAGCCCAGCCAGACGATGGCGGTGCTCAAGCCCAGCAGCAAAAAGCCAAAAGCCGCGCCCTGTTCCCAGTTGAAGCGGGTGATGAACTGGGTGTAGATCTGCTCGGTGAACCACTGCGAGTTTTTGCCGCCCAGCAGCGTGGGCGTCAGGTAGTTGCCCAGCGTCAGCATGAACACCACGATGCAGCCCGCCACAATGCCGGGCGCGGCGTGCGGGATGACGATCTGGCGCAGGATCGACCAGCCGTTGCCGCCCAGGTCGTAGGCGGCTTCGATCAGCGAGTCGTCCAGGCTCTCCAGCGCGCCGATCAGCGGCACCACCATGAACAACATCGAGGTGTAGACCAGGCCGACCAGAATGGTGGCGTCGTGGTAGAGCAGGTCCACCGGCGCGGGCGTCAGGCCCAGTGTCATCATCAGCTGCGGCAACACGCCCGACTCGCGCAGCAAAATCATCCAGCCCAGGGTGCGCACGGTCTCGCTGACCCAGAACGGGATCAGGCACAAGACAAACAGCATGGATTTGTTGCGGCCGCGGGCCACTTTCGCAATCATCCAGGCAATCGGAAAGGCCATCAGCAAGGTCAGGGCGGTGGCCAGGATCGACATCAGCGCCGTGCGCACAAAGGTGTGCCAATACAACGGCTCTTCAATGAAGGTGCGGTACTGCGCCAGGCTGACCTCGTACACCCGAGGCGCGACACGGGCGCGCAGCGACAGAATGCCGAGTTCAATGTGCGGCAACACAATCAGCCCCAGCAGCCACAACAGGGCCGGTGCCAGCAGCAGCATGAGCATCAGCCGCGCGTGCAGCTGGCTGGGTTCGTCATTGCGAGCGTAGCGCGGCAATCCAGCCACCATGGATCGCCACGGCCTGCGGCCTCGCGATGACGCGGGTGATGCAGTCTCGGTGGAATCAGCTGGCAAAGCACACCGCCCGTTGCGGGTCAAAGCCGAAGCTCACGGTCTCGCCGACTTTCAAGTCAGACAGGTGCCCGGTCTGGGGCAGCGCAATGCGGAATTCCGTGCGCGAGCTTTCCTCGTGCAGCAGCACCGCCGAGTTGGCGCCATCGAACAGCAGGCTGTCGATCTGGGCACGGTAATGGGGCAAACCGGCTTGCGAGAAGATAGCGGCGCTGCGTGACAGGCTGGCAACCTCGGGGCGCACAAAGGCCTCGACCGTATCGCCCCGGTGCACTGTTCCCATGGCGCGGGCCGACATCACCAGGCCCTGCGCGCTGGTCACGGTCACGGCGTTGCCGTTGATCTGCGTCGCCCGGCCTTTCACGCAATTATTGGCGCCGACAAAGCCGGCCACAAAAGGCGTCTGCGGCTGGTAGTAGAGCGCCTGCGGTGTTCCCACCTGCTCGAAGCGGCCATGGTTCATGACCGCTACATGGTCAGACAGCACCAGGGCTTCCGACTGGTCGTGCGTGATGTAGACAAAGGTGGTGCCGAAGGCGGCCTGCAATTGCTTGAGCTCGATCTTCATGTGCTCGCGCAACTTCAGGTCCAGCGCCCCCAGGGGTTCATCCAGTAGCAGCAGCGTGGGCTCCAGCACCAGGCTGCGGGCGATGGCCACGCGCTGCTTTTGCCCGCCCGAGAGCTGGTCAACCCGCTTGTCCTGCGCGCCGGGCAGGCTGACGCGCTCCAGCATCTCGCCCACGCGCCGTGTGATCTCGGCCCGGACCACGCCACGGCGCGCCAGGCCATAGCCCACGTTCTCGCCCACCGACATCATCGGAAACAGCGCGAGGTGCTGAAACACCATGTTGACCGGACGGCGATTCGGCGGCACGCCGGTCATGGCTTTGCCGCCAATCTGGATGTCGCCCGTGTCCGGACTCAGGAAGCCGGCGATCATGCGCAGCAGTGTGGTCTTGCCGCAGCCCGAGGGGCCCAGGATGGAGAAGAAGCTGCCGCGCGCCACGCTGAACGACAACTCGTCCACGGCGAGAAAACCGCCGTAGCGCTTGCTGACGCGAACGGCCTCCAGATCAGCCGGCGCCACAGTTTCAGTTCGCCGCTTTGATACGGTCCAGCACACGGCCTTCGATGTCTTCAATGCCAGCCGGGACGGCCGGATACCACTTCACGTTTTTCAACGCGGCTTCAGGGAAGCTGGCGGCAAACTGGGCCTTGAGTGTGGCGTCCATCAACTGTTCCGCGTCCTTTGCGGCGGTGAAGTTGCCGGCCGATTTGGCGACGCGGGCAGCAATCTCGGGGCGCATGTTGAAATTGATCCACGCATAGGCGGCGGCGTCGTTCTTGCCTTTGGCGGGAATGGCAAAGGTGTCAATCCAGCCCAGTGCACCTGACTTGGGAGCGATGAACTGGATCTCGGCCTTTTCGCCGTTGAGTTTCCAGCCGCCGGTGTCCCACATCATGGCGCCGACGATCTCGCCGGTGCGCATGCCGTTGAGCAGCTGGTCCTTGTTGTCCCAGAACAGCTTGAGGTTGCTTTTGCAGGCGATCATGGTCTTGCCAACTTCATCCATCAGCGCGCCGTAGGCCTTGGGGTTGTTGTACAGCGCAAACGGGTCCTTGCCCGAGGCGAAGGCAAAGGCGAGCAAGGTCGGGCGTTTCAGGCGCACGGCTGTTTTGCCCTTGACGTCGGCGCGGCACAGGTCCGGGTAGTCCGTCATCTTGGTGAGCTTGGTGTTGACCACCAAGCCGTCGGTTCCCCAGATGTGGGGCAGTCCGTACACTTTGCCCGCGAGTGTGGTGTTTCTCTTGGTGGCTTCCAGCATGGAGGGGATGAACAACTCCGCCTTGAGCTTGCTCAAATCCATGGGTTTGTAGATGCCGAATTCTTGCTGCGGCCCGGTGATGCGGTCCTGCGAGGGTTGGGACAGATCAAAGCCGGCGCCGCCAGTGGCGCGCAGTTTGGAGATCATTTCTTCGTTGTTCGACAGCGTGAGTTCAACCTTGTAGCCGCTTTCTTTCTCGAACTGGGTCACAACGTCGGCCGGCGCGTAGTCGGCCCAGGTCAGCAGGCGCAGTGTTTTTTCCTGCGCGAAGGCAGAGCCGGTAGCGCCGAGCGCGAGCAGGGTGGCGGTGGCGACGAGGGTGTAGTGAGCTTTCATGCATGATTCCTTTTTTGATGTTGTGACAGCAGTAATCGGGTTCTTGTGGCCTGATCAGGACCAGAAGTCTGCAAAGGCTAGCGCAGGCTCGTGACATTTTGGTGTCAATCGGGTGACCAATATATGGTATTTTCCCTGCATGAGCTACTGGATCGATACCCATTGCCACCTGGATGCAGCAGAGTTTTCGCCTGATACGCAAGCGGTACGGGCCCGAGCAGCTATGAATAACGTAGCGCATTGCGTGTTGCCCGCCGTCGAGGTCGCCAATTTCGATGCCGTGCGCCAACTCGCCCAGGCAGGCGGCGACAGCTATGCGCTGGGCATTCACCCGCTGTGTGTGAAACAGGCACAGGAGGCGGATCTGGCGACGCTGGACGCGCACTTGCTGCGTTACCGTGACGATCCACGGCTGGTGGCGGTGGGCGAGATCGGGCTCGACTACTTTGTGCCGGAGTTGCTGACCAGCCCCTTGCGCGAGCGTCAGGAATACTTTTATGTGGAGCAGCTCAAGCTGGCACGCAAGCATGATTTGCCGGTGCTGCTGCATGTGCGCCGCTCAGTTGACCGGGTGCTCAAGGGGCTGCGTGCGCTTGCGAAGGCGGCGCCTCGTGGCGGGCCGGACGGAGCCGCCTGGCACGGCATTGCCCATGCCTTCAATGGCAGCCAACAACAGGCCGAGGCCTTTATCGCGCTCGGCTTCAAGCTCGGCTTTGGCGGTGCGCTGACCTATGAGCGCGCCCTGCAGCTGCGCCGGCTGGCCGCCAGCCTGCCGCTGGAATCCCTCGTGATGGAGACGGATGCGCCCGACATACCGCCGCACTGGTTGTACAGGACGGCCGAGCAGCGTGCCAGCGGTGAGCCGCAGGGGCGCAACGAGCCGGGCGAGTTGCCGCGCATTGGGGCCGAACTGGCGGCCTTGCGCGGCATGAATGCCGCTGATTTGGCCCTTGCCACCACAGGTAACGCGCTGGGCGCCTTGCCGCGCCTGCGTGCCTTGCTGCCCTCCGCCTGAATGCGCATGGACAGCCCCCCGATCCCGTCACAACGCTTGCTCGGCCTGCCGCCCATCGTCTGTGCCAGCACCCGGCTGCTGGTGCTGGGCAGCTTTCCGGGCGCGGCCTCGCTGGCGCGCCAGCAGTACTACGCCCATCCGCAAAACCACTTTTGGAAGATTCTTCAAGCCATTTGGCCCTCTAGCCCCCGTATAATAAGCGCAGATAGCTATGAAAAGCGTAGCGAATGGTTGCTGGATCGGGGGCTGGGCGTGTGGGACGTTTACGCCGCCTGCGAGCGCGAGGGCAGCCTGGATTCGGCCATTCGCAAGGCGCAAGTCAATGATTTCGCTGGCCTCGCCCGCCGCTGCCCGCAGCTCAGGGGCATCGCCCACAACGGCGGCGAAAGCTTTCGCCACGCCAAATACACCGCCGCGCTTGGCCTGCCGGTGTACAAGCTGCCTTCAAGTAGCCCGGCCAACGCCAGCTGGAGCTTCGAGCGCAAGCTGGCCGCGTGGCGCGAGGTGATGGCCGCCGCCGGATTGCTGTGAAGGCAGCGGCTGAATCAGTGAGAAGGCTCGTAAAACAGAACCTGATTGCGGCCTGAGGCTTTGGCTTGGTACATGGCTGCATCGGCCCGTTTCAGGATCTCGTCCTGACTGACTTCCTGTTGGGTAAACAAGGCAATGCCAATGCTGGCGGTGCAGCGATGGGCGACCGTGGTGCCGGCTTCTACCGTGTCGCAAACGGTCAAGTGATAGGGCTCTGACAGGGCCGCGCAGATTTTGCTGGCAACGAGGCCGGCTTGGGCGGTGGATTCAGCGCAATCCATTTCCAGTTCATTGAGCAAGACCACAAATTCATCGCCACCGAACCGTGCCACGGTGTCTATCTCGCGCACACAGCCAGTAAGTCGGGTCGCCACTTCTATCAAAAGTAAATCGCCAATCCCATGGCCATGGGTGTCGTTGAGTGGCTTGAAGTTGTCCAGATCAAGGAACATCACGGCACCAAAGCAGGCACTGCGTTTGCTGGCAACCAGGGCCTGGCTTAAACGTTCGTTGAGAAGACGGCGGTTGGGCAGTTGGGTGAGGGCGTCGTGGAAGGCCATTTTGCGAACTTGTTCTTCGGCCTTTTTTCGCTCTGCAATTTCCTGGCTCAGGAGCGCCAGGGCACTTCGCGTTGCGTCGGCAGCACGGCGTAGCTTCTGCGAGTCGGCCACGGAATGGGCCAGGGCAAAGGCCATGATCAAACCAAACACCAGCATAAGTTCTTCGGCCAGCCCCGTCGATCGGGCGTTCGCCGCATGCAGCGCTTGCCACAAGGTGATCGTGATGGTGGCCGTGATGACGCCGATGCCCCACGGCCGCCAATCGCGCTCGGCCATCTCGGACTGCCAGCTCAGGGCCATCAAACCGCCTCCCAACACCATGAAGCCGAGGGCGGTATGGACCGCCATGCGGGTCAGGTTGCCCCAGCCATAGGCGGTTGGGATGTCCAGCAGGTAGCCGATCAGGGCCACAAAGCCCAAGCCGACCATCAGCGCGCAGAGCAGGCTGACGGCCTGCCAGCGTCTTCTTCCGCACCGTTCAAGTCCGGCGATCAAAAGTGCGACGCCAGCCAGTGCGAAGCACAACGCCGTGTTGGGCGCCATTCGCCCCGGTTGTGACGTGGCGACGGTGATGTAATGTTGCATGAACATCTGGTCCAGGCCGAGATCGACACCCAGGATGAGCTGGGCCAATGTGAGGCCACCGATGAGTCCGACAGCGCTGCCAAACACAAGCGTGCCGCGCCAATAGTTGCCGCTGGCGAGCAAAAGCCCGATGCCGGACAGCAGAAAGCCCATGGCTGTGTTGTATTGCATGGGCACCAGATCGGGATGGATCTGGATGAGTGCGGGCAGCCGCAGATGCCAGCCAACCATCACCAGCATCCCCAGTGCCACTGTTGCCAAGCCAGCAACCACGGCCAAAGCGCGGAGGGGAGGGAAAGTAAAACTCACGCGCAAATCAGGTACCGAGAAATTCACCCACCGACTTCAGGTCGTCAACCCGGTCGCAAATGACCTTGATGACCACCAGAATCGGCACCCCGAGCAACAGCCCCCATAGGCCCCAGAGCCAGCCCCAGGCCAGCAGGCCGATGAAAATAGCAACCGCATTCATCTTGTTGGCGCGGCTGGTCAGCCAGGGTGTGAGCAGAAAGGCTTCAATGAAATGGATCATTATGGAAATAAACCCCACCAGCAGCGCCATCTCCAGCGAGTCGAACTGCAGGAAGCTCACCAGTGTCGAGCCGGCCGTGATGACTGCACTGCCAATGTAGGGAACCAGGTCGAGCACGCCCGCGGCCACGCCCCATACCGCCGCATTCTCCAGACCAATCGCCAGAAAGCACAACCAGGTGGCCACGCCCACCAGGGCGCTGGTGAAAAGCCGCACCAGCATGTAGCGTTGAATCTGGTCGTGGATCTGATTGAGCGCCTCCAGCGTGACCCTTTTCTTGCTCAGCGTGGGGCCGGCCAGCTTGACCAATTTGCGCCTGAAGCTGTCGCCCGAAGCCATCAGGAAAAAGGTAATCAGCGCCATCACGCCGATCTGGCCCAGCATGCCCATCAGCCCCAAAGTGCCGGTCCAAAGGTGGTCCCTGATGTTGAACTTGGGCTTTTCGATCTGCACCCGTTGCACGCCACGGCCGAGCGGTGCGGCTTGAGTCGATTCTTCAGCCGCTTGCTCAATCTGGGTGGCGGCCTTTTGTACCGTTGCCAGCGCGCTGTCCCGCTTGCCGGTCAGGGCGCGAACCGAGTCGCGCAGCTTTTGCGCGGCAGCCGGCAGCGACTCGATCAGCTGGCTCGCGTCTTCACTCAGTGAATAAGCGGACGCGCCAACGCCGCTCAAGATGCCCAGAATCAGCAGGGCGGCGCTCAAGGCCCGTGGAATCCGGCGCAACTGCAGCCAGTCCACCACCGGCGACAGGGCATAACTGAAAAGCACCCCGACCATCACCGGAATAAAGACGTCTTTGGCCCAACGCAACATGAAGATGCTGGCCAGCGTGGCCAGCAGCACCAGGGAAATGCTGCGCACATCCACGGGCATGTACAGCAACACACGGGGCGGCTCGTCCGGCTGCGTTGTCAAGGTCGCCGGTTCGGTGCCCGCGTCGTCTGGTCGCACTAAAGTTGGGTCTGTCACGGCTGCCTCCTGTACAGCCCGAAGTGTGCCCGCTTTCTGAAAAACGCGGCGGCCAATGACATCCACACCCGGCGTTTGACGATAATCCCCTTATCTTGAAAAAACGTACCCACTCTCTCCCCGAAGTCAATTTCTCCGACGAAGGTCCGCTTCGTCACCTGCATCTAGGCACCGAATGGATCCAGGGCACCATGCTGATGGACGCCCCGACCGTGCTGTTCCATGAATATATCCAGCGCATGATGGCCTGGCTGCTGTTTGTGGAACCCGACTCCGTGACCAAACGCCAGGCCATGCAGCTCGGTCTGGGCGCCGGCTCACTCACCAAGTTCTGCCACAAGGAAGTGCGCATGAAAACCGTCGCCATCGAGCTCAACCCGCAGGTGTTGGCGGCGTGCCGAGGCTGGTTCAAACTGCCGGCCGACAACACCCGCATGCAGGTGGTGCTGAATGACGCGGCGCTGGAAATTCAGAACTCCAAATGGTGGGGCACGATCGATGCGCTGCAGGTTGATTTGTACGACCACGAGGCCGCTGCCCCGGTGCTCGACAGCCTGCCGTTTTACAACCACTGCAAGCGCCTGCTGACGCCAGAAGGCTGCATGACGGTCAATTTGTTTGGCCGGGCATCGAGCTTTGCCCGCAGTGTCGAGAAAATCTCGGCAGCGTTCGGCGCCGACGCCGTGTGGGCCTTCAAACCCACGCGTGAGGGCAACACCGTGGTGCTGGCCCAGTGCACGCCCAACCGGCCCAAGCGCGAGGTGCTGGAGGCTCGCGCCGAAATCATTCAGACCCAATGGGGCCTGCCCGCCGCCAAATGGGTGCGCGTCTTCAAGCCGATGCTGAAATGAACAACGCCGCTGCACCCGTCAACGCCAAGGCGCTCGCCCGCACGGCCCATCGCGGGCCACTCGATTGGCGTCGACTGGTGGAGTGGCTGTGCAGCGATGGCGTCATCAGCGCCGAGGAAGCCCAGCGCGTCACCGGGCGCTGCGCCCAGGCCGAGAGCGTGCAGCACCCGCTGGTGCGCTTGGCCAGCGTGTCGGTGCGGCGCGCCAGCGACGCCAAGGCGATGGACATCGAGTTGCTGACGCAGTGGGTGGCGACACGCGCGGGGCTTGCCTATTTGCGCATTGATCCGCTCAAGGTCGATGTGGGCAAGGTGGCCGACACCATGAGCGCGGCCTATGCCGAGCGCCACAAGATTTTGCCGGTGCAGGTCACCCCCAGCGAAATCGTCGTGGCGACCACCGAGCCCTTCATCACGGACTGGGTGGCCGAGGTGGAACGGCAGTCGCGCCGCAGCGTGCGTCGGGTGGTGGCCAGTCCGCAGGAAATTCACCGCTACACGGTGGAGTTTTTTGCCCTCGCCAAGTCGGTGAAAGCCGCCAACAAGGCCGGTGGCAACAGCGGCGGTGCCAGCTTCGAGCAGCTGGTGGAGCTGGGCAAGACCAACAAGCAGCTCGATGCCAACGACCAGGGCGTGGTGCAGGTGGTGGACTGGCTCTGGCAGTACGCGTTTGACCAGCGCGCCAGCGACATTCATCTGGAGCCACGCCGCGAGCAGGGCGTGATCCGCTTTCGCATCGACGGCGTGCTGCACCCGGTTTACCAGATGCCGATGGGCGTGCTCACCGCCATGACCGCGCGCATCAAGCTGCTGGGCCGCATGGACGTGGTGGAAAAGCGCCGCCCGCAGGATGGCCGCATCAAGACACGCAACCCACGCGGCGACGAGATCGAAATGCGTATCTCGACGCTGCCCACCGCCTTTGGCGAGAAGATGGTGATGCGGATCTTCGACCCGGACACCACGGTCAAGGACCTGGATGCCCTGGGCTTTTCCGCGCACGACGCGCAGCGCTGGGAGGCGCTGGTCAAACGCCCCACCGGCATTATTCTTGTGACCGGCCCGACCGGTTCGGGCAAAACCACCACCCTGTACTCCACGCTCAAGCGCATCGCCACCGAAGAGGTGAATGTCAGCACCGTGGAGGACCCGATCGAAATGATCGAACCCTCGTTCAACCAGACCCAGGTGCAGACGCAGCTCGATTTTGGTTTTCCGGAAGGGTTGCGCGCCCTGATGCGACAAGACCCGGACATCATCATGGTGGGCGAAATCCGCGACCAGCAAACCGCCGAGATGGCGGTGCAGGCCGCGCTCACCGGGCATCTGGTGTTCTCCACCCTGCACACCAACGACGCGCCTTCGGCGGTGACGCGCTTGATGGAGTTGGGCGTGCCGTCCTACCTGATCAATGCCACCCTGCTCGGCGTGCTGGCGCAGCGGCTGGTGCGTACCTTGTGCAAGCATTGCAAGGTGCCCGATGCGGCGGCCACGCGCGAGGCGCTGGCCGAAGTGGTCAAGCCCTGGCAGCTCAATGGGGCTTACAAACCCTTCAAGCCGGTCGGCTGTGTGGACTGCCGCATGACCGGTTTCATGGGCCGCATGGGCCTGTACGAGTTGCTGGTCGTGTCCGAGGCCTTCAAGGACAAGATCAACCGCGAGCCCAACAGCGATGCGCTCAAGCGCCAGGCGGTGAGCGACGGCATGCGGCCCCTGCGGCTGGCCGGCGCCCTGCGCGTGGCCGAGGGGCTGACGGTGCTGGAAGAGGTGTTGTCCTCCACGCCGCCTTTGTCCTGATCCGGGTTA
Source organism: Rhodoferax ferrireducens (assembly GCF_003347515.1). Taxonomy (GTDB): domain Bacteria; phylum Pseudomonadota; class Gammaproteobacteria; order Burkholderiales; family Burkholderiaceae_C; genus Rhodoferax. The sequence goes on from NZ_QEII01000324.1 coordinate 198,117, forward strand.
CCGCGGCATAGGTGAAATCCACATGCCCCGGCATGGCTTTCCCATGCAAAATCAGCTTTTCGAATCCTTCGAGGAGACTAATTAATGAATATCAAGAGTCAAAAAGACTTTTTCTCGGGCCTCATGTTCATGGCCGTCGGTGTGGCCTTCGCCTGGGGTGCCTCGACCTACAACGTGGGCACGGGCGCCCGCATGGGACCCGGCTACTTTCCGCTGATGCTGGGCGTCTTGCTGGCGATTTTGGGCGCGGCTATCGTCTTTGAGTCCATGGTGGTGGAGACCGAGGACGGTGAAAAGATTGGCAAATGGGCGTGGAAGCCCCTGTTCTTCATCATTTCCGCCAATCTGGTTTTTGGCCTGATGCTCGGCGGCCTGCCCAATTTGGGGATTCCGGCCATGGGGTTGATCGCCGGTATTTATGCCTTGACCTTCATTGCCAGCCTGGCGGGCGAAGAGTTCAATCTCAAAGCAGTCGTGATTTTGGCCACCGTGTTGGCGATCATGAGTTACCTGGCGTTCATCGTGCTGCTCAAACTGCAGTTTCCGGTGTGGCCAACCTTCATTACAGGTTAAGGAACTGACAAATGGATCTCTTTACCAACTTGTCGATCGGTTTTGGCGTGGCCTTCACGCCGATCAACCTGATGTATGCGTTTGTCGGCTGCCTGCTGGGCACGCTGATTGGCGTGTTGCCCGGCATTGGCCCACTGGCCACGATTGCCATGCTGCTGCCCGCCACCTACGCCTTGCCACCGGTCTCGGCCCTGATCATGCTGGCCGGCATCTATTACGGTGCGCAGTATGGCGGCTCCACCACGGCCATTTTGGTCAATCTGCCAGGTGAATCGTCCTCGGTGGTGACTGTGATTGACGGCTACCAGATGGCAAGGCAGGGGCGAGCGGGGCCGGCGCTGGCGGCGGCGGGCCTGGGTTCGTTTTTCGCTGGTTGCGTCGGTACGCTGGTCCTCGCGGCTTTTGCGGTGCCGCTGACTGAAGTGGCCTTCAAGTTCGGCCCGGCCGAGTATTTCTCCCTGATGATTCTGGGCTTGATCGGCGCGGTGGTGCTGGCCTCGGGCTCCTTGCTCAAGGCCTTTGGCATGATTTTGCTGGGCTTGTTGCTGGGCATGGTGGGGACCGATGTGAACTCAGGCGTGGCCCGTTTCAGCTTTGACATTCCCGAACTCACCGATGGCATCGGCTTCATCGTGATCGCCATGGGCGTGTTTGGCTACGGCGAGATCATCAGCAACCTGGGCAAGCACGAGAGTGAGCGCGAGGTGTTCACGGCCAATGTGAAAGGACTGTTGCCCAACAAGCAAGACTTCAAGCGCATGGTACCGGCGGTTTTGCGCGGTACCGCATTGGGTTCCGTGCTGGGCATTTTGCCCGGCGGTGGCGCCGTGATGGCGGCTTTTGCGGCCTACACGATCGAGAAGAAAACCAAGCTTCATGCAGGTGAAGTGGCGTTTGGCAAGGGCAATATCCGCGGTGTGGCCGCCCCTGAAGCGGCCAACAACGCGGCATCGCAAACCTCCTTCATTCCCTTGCTGACACTGGGCATTCCGCCCAATGCGGTGATGGCCTTGATGGTGGGTGCCATGACCATCCACAACATCCAGCCCGGCCCGCAGGTGATGACCAGCAACCCTGAGTTGTTCTGGGGTCTGATTGCCTCGATGTGGATCGGCAACGCCATGCTGATCATCCTGAACCTGCCTTTGATCGGTATCTGGATCAAGCTGCTTAGCGTGCCCTATCGCTGGCTGTTCCCGGCGATTGTGCTGTTCTGCGCCATCGGCGTGTACTCCACCAACAACAACACCTGGGACATCTGGATGGTGGCGCTATTCGGCATCATTGGTTACATCTTCATCAAGCTCGGCGCCGAGCCGGCACCCCTGCTGCTGGGCTTCATCCTGGGGCCAATGATGGAAGAGAATCTGCGCCGGGCCCTGCTGCTGTCGCGCGGTGACTGGAGCGTGTTTGTCACGCGTGGCCTGTCGGCCAGCCTGTTGGCGGTGGCGGCCTTGTTGCTGGTGATCGTGCTGTTGCCATCGATCAAGAAGAAACGCGAAGAGGCTTTCGTCGAGGATTGATCCCTTCCGGCACCACGAAAAAAACGGCACCTTCGGGTGCCGTTTTTTTTGGTGTCTGTGCGGCACAATGGCCAGTCAAGGAATCCTCATGTCACTCAAGCACCATCTGCAGCAGCATCCGCAACGCGCCGCCCTGCACAACGAAATCCACGCCCGCCCGCCGCAGGCCCTGGCCGCGCCGCTGGCCATCTCGCATGTGGTCATGGTGTGTGATGCGACGCAGCGCGAAGCCAGCCGGGCGCATGTGGCGGCCTTGCTGCGCGACCATCACCTGCCGTTGCCAGATACGCAGTCCAGCCACTTCCGGATGGACCTGGGGCAGTTCCATATTCGCTGGGAGCTGCACACGGAATTTGTCACCTGGACCTTCATGTGTCCCCTGTCCACCGAGCGCTTTGGCGAGATCGAGCCCGAACGCGCGCTGGACGCCGTGCCACAAGACTGGTTTGCCGGACTTCCCGGCCAGTGTTTGTCGGGTATTCACCTGTGGGTGCTGCCGGCCGATGGGCTGGATGCCGCGACGCTGGTCAAGCATGTGCTGCTGGAAGACACGCTGCTCGCGTCCAGCGTGGCCGGTGGCGTGGCTGAGGTCTATACCGACTTCGCCATGCACGCCGATGGTTTTTCGCGCATGGTGCTGCTGGCCGGGAATATGTCGCCGCGCCGTCTGGGCCGCCTGGTGCAACGTCTGCTGGAGATCGAGACCTACCGCATGGCCGCCTTACTGGGTCTGCCGGCCGCGCGCGAGGCGTCCCATATTTTGTCGAGTGCCGAACTGGAGCTGGCCGAGCTCGCCAGCGCCATTCGCAGCGCCACCCGTGACGACGAGCCGATGCTGCTGGACCGGCTTACCAAGTTGGCGGGTCAGGTGGAGAGCCAGCATGCGGCCACCCACTCCCGCTTCTCGGCCAGCGCCGCCTATTTTGAGCTGGTGGACAAACGCATCAGCGACATCCACGAGTCGGCCTTGCCCGGTATGCAGACCATCGGCGAATTCATGGAGCGTCGCCTGACGCCCGCGCGCAGCACCTGCGAGTGGGCCACGCGCCGGCAAGACGCGCTGTCGCAACGGGTGTCGCGCATCAGCAATTTATTGCGCACGCGGGTCGAGATCGAACAGCAGCAAAGCAGCCAGGCGCTGCTGGCCACCATGAACTCGCGCCAGGACATTCAACTCAAGCTGCAGTCCACCGTGGAGGGCTTGTCGGTGGCGGCCATCACCTATTACATCGTCGGTCTGGTGAGTTATCTGGCCAAGGGCGCCCATGCGCTGGGCTGGCCCTGGAGTGCCGAAAGCACGGCTGCGGTGACCATTCCACTCGTGGCGTTCAGCGTCTGGTGGTCCTTGCGCCGGCTGCACCACAAACTGTTTAAAGGCTGAGACCATGATGAACTTCAACTACAGCAACCCCTACACCTCCATCCGCCTGCCGCTGTTTGCCCGCAACGTGGTGGCGACCTCGCATCCGCTGGGGGCCCAGGCCGGCCTGCGCATGATGCTGCAGGGCGGCAATGCGGTCGATGCCGCCGTGGCAAGCGCCGCCGCCATGACGATTTTGGAGCCCGTCAGCAATGGCCTGGGCAGCGATGCGTTTTGTATTCTGTGGGACGGCCAGGCCTTGCATGGCCTCAACGCCTCCGGGCGCGCGCCGCAAGCCTGGACGCCGGATTATTTCAAAAGTCGTTATGGCGCCAGTGCCAGGACGCCGCCGAAACGCGGCATCGATTCGGTCACCGTGCCGGGGGCGGTCAGCGCCTGGGTCGCTTTGAGCGAGCGCTTTGGCAAGCTGCCGTTTGCCGAGCTGATGGTCCCCGCCATCGAGTTGGCGGAGCGCGGCTACCTGGTGCCGCCGGTGGTACAGCAAAAATGGGCGGCGCCGGTGGACGAGTTAAAAGCCTTGCCCGGTTTTGCCGGCGCTTTTTTGCCGCGCGGACGCGCCCCGGTTGTCGGTGAATTGTTTCAGTTTCCTGCGGCCGCCCGCGCCCTGCGTGCGATAGCGGCCACCAAAGGCGAAGCGTTTTACACCGGCGAGATTGCCCAGGCGCTGGCCCAATTCTCGGCCCAGCACGGCGGCAGCCTGAGCCTGCACGATCTTAGCCGCCACCGGCCCGAGTGGGTCACGCCCATCGCCAAAAACTACCGCGGCTACACCGTGCACGAAATTCCACCTAACGGTCAGGGCATCGCCGCCCTGATGGCGCTGGGCATTCTGGACCAGTTTGACTTGGGCAGCCTGCCGGTGGATGGCGTCGATTCCCAGCACCTGCAGATCGAGGCCATGAAGCTGGCGTTTGCCGATGTGTACCGGTTTGTGGCCGAACCGGCCAGCATGGAAGTGACGGCGGAGCAGATGCTGGACGACAGCTACCTGGCCTCGCGCGCCAAGCTGATCGACATGGGCCGGGCGCAAGACTTCAAGGCCGGCAGCCCGAACGATCCGCACCGCAAGGGCGGCACGATTTACCTGAGCGCGGCCGACGAGAACGGCATGATGGTCAGCTTCATCCAGAGCAATTACATGGGTTTCGGCTCGGGTTGTGTCGAGCCCGGCTTTGGCATCAGCCTGCAGAACCGCGGCCATGGCTTCAGCCTGGACCCGGCCAGCCCCAACGTCGTGGCGCCGGGCAAGCGGCCGTTTCACACCATCATCCCGGCCTTTCTCACCAAAGACGGCCAGCCCGTCATGAGCTTTGGCGTGATGGGCGCCAACATGCAGCCGCAGGGCCACATGCAGACCCTGGTGCGCATGCTCGACCATGGCCAGAATCCGCAGGCGGCGTGTGACGCGCCGCGCTGGCGCTTCAACACCGGGCTGGAAATCAATGTCGAGGCGACGATGAACCCGGCCACGGTGCAGGGTTTGTCCCAGCGCGGCCACCACATGGCTGTGATCAACGATTCGTACCAGGACTTTGGCGCCGGGCAGTTCATCTGCCGCGCGGGCGACCCGAAAGTGGAAGGTTATGTGGCGGCCAGCGACGCCCGGCGTGACGGCCAGGCGGTCGGGTTTTGAGCAAGCCCTCTGATGTTTTTAAGAGAAAACAGCCTCTAGCACCCGTGGATAAAGCGCAGGTAGCTCATAAAAGTATAGCAACTGGACTGCTGCTGGCCACCGTCGGTGCCATCGCCTTCAGCGGCAAGGCCATCATCGTCAAGCTGGCCTACCGCCATGGGGTTGATGCGGTCACGCTCATCATGTACCGCATGCTGTTTGCGCTGCCAATTTTTGCGCTGATGGCCTGGTGGGCCAGCCGGGGCAAGCCGCCCTTGACGCGCCGTGACTGGTGGGGCGTGGTGGGCCTGGGCGTGACCGGTTATTACCTCGCCAGTTACCTGGACTTTGCCGGTTTGTCCTACATCAGCGCCTCGCTGGAGCGGCTCATTTTGTACCTCAACCCGACGCTGGTTTTGTTGCTGGGCCTGGTGCTTTACAAGCGGAAAATCCATCGCCAGCAGGCCTTGGGCATGCTGATCAGTTATTGCGGCGTGGTGCTGGTGTTTGGCCATGAGATCAATCTGCAAGGGGCCGATGCTGCCCTGGGGGCGCTGCTGGTGTTTCTCAGTGCCATCAGCTACGCGGTGTACCTGAGTTTCAGCGGCGAACTGGTGCGGCGGCTGGGGTCATTGCGCCTGGTCGGCCTGGCGACCACGGTTGCCTGCCTCTTGTGTATCGCCCAGTTTGTGTTGCTGCGCCCCTGGAGTGCGGCAGTCGTGGCGCCGGAGGTGATCTGGCTCTCGGTGCTGAACGCGACGCTGTGCACGGCGGTACCGGTGTTGATGGTGATGATGGCGATTGAACGCATCGGCGCTAGCATGGCCGCGCAGACCGGCCTGGTCGGTCCGATGTCGACCATTTTGATGGGCGTTGTGATTCTGGGCGAGCCCTTCACCGCTTGGGTGGCGGCCGGCACGCTGCTGGTGATTGCGGGGATTTTTGTCTTTACCCGCAGTGCACGTGCAAGTGCGCCTTGAGGTTTCAGGCCATTCGGGGTGCCTCAAACGAGGCTGGATTTCGCCACTATCATGGCAAACGATTTTGCAATTGATGGAGTGATGACGATGGATTTAGGTATTGCCGGCAAATGGGCTCTGGTGTGCGGCGCCAGCAAAGGATTGGGTTTTGGCTGTGCCGAGGCGCTGCTGCATGAAGGGGTGAACGTGCTGATCGTCGCCCGTGGCGCCGATGTGTTGCAGGCATCCGCTGCGAAATTAATAGCTGATAGCGCCCGTCCGACGGGGGCTGCAGTGGAGTTTGTTGCTGCAGACATCACAACGCCGGAGGGCCGCCAGGCGGTGTTCGCGGTTCGGTCCGACTTTGACATCGTGGTCACCAACGCCGGTGGCCCACCCACGGGCGATTTTCGCGATTGGGACCGGGATGCCTGGATCAAGGCCCTGGACGCCAATATGCTGACCCCGATTGAGTTGATCAAGGCCACGGTGGACGGCATGGCGGCGCGGGGCTTCGGGCGCATCATCAACATCACCTCCAGCGCGGTGAAGGCGCCGATCGACATCTTGGGGCTGTCCAACGGTGCGCGCAGCGGTCTGACCGGCTTTGTGGCGGGCGTCTCGCGCAGCAAGCTCGCCGCCCGCGGTGTGACCATCAACAACCTGCTGCCCGGTGCGTTTGACACCGACCGGCTCAAGGCCACCCTGCAGGGCGCGGCGCAAAAAACCGGCCAGCCGGTGGACGCCATCATGGATGTGCGGCGTAAAACCATTCCGGCGCAACGCTTTGGTGGTGTGGAGGAGTTTGGCGCGATCTGTGCCTTCCTGTGCAGCCAGCAGGCCGGCTACATCAACGGCCAGAATGTACTGGCTGATGGCGGCGCTTACCCCGGGGCGTTTTGAGCCTTTCCAGTCGCCTTGTTTTTGCTTTTTTTAAACGGAGTCTTCCATGGTCAGATCACCTGTGCAGCGCTTTTCCCGCGCACTTCGCAACACCTTCGCGCTGGGCGCTTTTTTACTGGCAGGTCTGGTGCAGGCGCAACCGGACACCATCCGCTTGCTGGTCGGTTTTCCGCCGGGTGGTGGCACCGATGCCATTGCCCGCACGCTGGCGGACAAGCTGAAGGATCAGCTGGGCACCCCGGTGATCGTCGAGAACCGAGCGGGCGCAGGCGGTCAGCTGGCTGCGCAGACCCTGAAGGCGGCACCGCCTGACGGCCGCACCTTTTTCCTCTCGCATGACCACACCATCTCCATTCTGCCGCTGGTGGTGAAAAACCCCGGCTTCGATTCCGCGCACGATTTTGTGGCGGTGGCCGGTTTCGCGACCTTTGTCAATGCGCTGGCCGTGTCCGGCGGCACGCCCGCGAAGTCCATGAATGAGTATGTGGCCTGGGTGCGCAGCCAGGGCGCGGGCAAGGGCACGGTGGGGGTTCCCGCACCCGCCTCGGTGCCCGAGTTTCTGGTCAAGCTGATTGGCCAGAAGTACGCCCTGGACCTGCAGGCCGCGCCGTACCGGGGCAGCGCGCCCATGATGGGCGACATGCTGGGCAACCAGATCAGCGCCGGTGTGGGCTCCGTCCCCGATTTCATCGAGAACCACAAGGCCGGGAAAATCCGGGTGGTCGCCGTGCTGGGCGGCGCGCGCCAGGCGGCCCTGCCGGATGTGCCGACCTTTGCCGAGCTGGGGTTGGCGGGTTTCGAGGATGTGCCGTACTACGGAATTTTCGCGCCCACCGGCACGCCCAAGGCCACGATTGACCGTTTCTCCGAGGCCGTCGCCAAGGTGATTGCGCTGCCAGAGGTCCATGAGCGCCTGACCGCCATGGGGCTGACCGTGGGTTATATGTCGCCGCAGCAACTGGCCAGCCGTGAACGCGCCTATGCGCAAACCTGGGCCCGCATCATCAAGGCCAGCGGCTTTCAAGCTCAATAAGGCTGCCTCGGGGTGGGTCGTGTGGACGGCCGCCGCGCCGGGCCGCCCCAAGCAAGGCCAGCCCCCTCGGGGGGCAGCGCAGTACACGCAGTGACAAGCGTGGGGGTGTACCTATCTGCGTGACGACACGACGATGCCGCCGACGATCAGGACAAAGGCCAGTATGTGGTACAGCCGGGGCGTCTCGCCCAGGAAGGCGCTGGAGAGCAGGGCGGTGAACAGGGGTGTGAGGTTGATGAAGAAGCCGGCTGCGGCAGGCCCCGCCCGCGCGACGCCAGCACCCCAGGCCCGGTAGGCGATCAGCGCGGGGCCCACGGCGATGAAGATCAGGGCCGTGGCCAGGGGCCAGCCCCAACGGATGTGGGCTTTGTCGAGTGCCCATTCGCCGCCAGCGAACAGCGCTGACCAAACCAGACCAAAGGCCATTTGCGCCAGCAGAAAAGCCGACCAGTCCGAGCGGATGCTTTCGGGCTCCGTGGTCGGGCGCGCCAGCATCCAGCTGTAATAGGCCCAGCCCGCCGACGCCATCAAGATGTACACGTCGCCGGGCACCAGGCGCACCTGCAGCAACAGATCCAGCTGCCCGCGGCACAGCACCAGCATGACGCCGGTGATCGACAGCGCAGCCCCCAGCCACTGACGCCGGGAGATGGGGACAGCAAAAAACAGGCGTCCAATCAGCAGCATCCAGACCGGCATGCTCGACCCGACCAGCGTGACGTTGATGGGGGTGGAGGTGGTGAGCGCCAGGTACAGCAGAGCGTTGTAGGCACCGACGCTGAGCAGGCCCAGCATCGAAAAGCGCCGCCAGTGGGGCCAGAGCAGACTGCTGGGTCGCAGCACCGCACCCGCCAGCGGCAACAGCAAGGCAAGCGCCAGTAGCCAGCGCAGAAAGTTCAGCGTCATCGGTGACACCAGTTCGCTGAGCAGTCGGCCCACCACGGCGTTGCCCGCCCACAGCAAGGGCGGCAGGGTCAGCAGCAGGGCCGCCGTGGGCGTCAGTCTGGCGTGCATGGCACGACGGTTGCCAGCATGGCTTCGAACTCTGCCAGCGGCGTCGGTTTGCCATACAGGTAGCCTTGGTACAAGGTACAGCCATGGTGGGCCAGGAACTCCTGTTGCGCCAGTGTCTCCACACCTTCGGCAATGACCTCCAGCCCCAGATTGCGCGCCATGCCAATGATGGTTTGCACAATGACACCGTCGGAGTTCTTGATACCGATATTGCGCACAAAAGACTGGTCGATCTTGAGCTGGTCCAGCGGCAGATGGGTCAGGTAGGCCAGCGAGGATTGCCCGGTGCCGAAGTCATCCACCGAGAATCTCACCCCTAGCGCCTTGAGCGCCGTCATCTTGACAATGGTGTCGTCCACATTGTCAAGCACCAGCGACTCGGTCAGTTCAAGCTTGAGCAGGTGCGGGTTAATGCCAGTTTCACGCATCACTTCGGCCACCTCCGCCACAAAAGCCGGTTGATGGAACTGGCGTGCACTCACGTTGACGGAAAGGTGCAATTCGCGGCCACGCGCATTCGTCTGCCAGTCGGCCAGTTGCCGGCAGGCCGTGCGCAGGACCCACAGACCGATGGGCAAGATCAATTCGCTCTCTTCAGCCACTGGAATGAATTCGACGGGTGGCACCATGCCGCGCCGTGGGTGCTTCCAGCGGATGAGCACCTCGGCGCCCATCACGCCGCCGTCCAGTCTGAGCTGGGGCTGGTAATACAGCTCGAACTGCTCCTCCGCCAGCGCCGCATACAGGTCCTCCTCCAGCTGAGCCCGTGCCGTGATGGCGGCCTGCATGTGCGGGTCAAAAAAGCACAGGGCGTTGCGCCCGTGAGATTTGACCTGGTACATGGCAATGTCGGCCTGCTTGAGCAAATCGGCCGCGCTCAGATTGGCGCCGCCGATCAACGCGGCCCCGACACTGGGCGTGTTGTGGTACGAATGTGCGGCCAACTGGTAGGGATAGTTAAGCCGGTCAAGAATCTTTTCACCGATGCGCCGGGCCAATGTGGCCGCGTCATGGGCGTGTCCGGCGAGGTCCTCCAGCATGACCACGAATTCGTCACCGCCGAGCCGCGCCACCGTGTCTTCCCCGCGCACGCAGGCCTTGAGGCGCTGGGCGACCTGTTGCAGCAGCAAGTCACCGACGTCATGGCCCAAGGTGTCGTTCAGGGTCTTGAAATGGTCCAGGTCCAGGAACAGCAGCGCGCCATAGCGTTCGCTACGGGCACTCGCGGCCAGGGCATGCTGCAGCCGGTCCATCAGCAGGCGCCGGTTGGGTAGCCCGGTCAGTGGGTCATAGAAGGCCAGTTGTTCGATGGCGGCCGTGGCCTGGCGCAACTCGCTGACATCCTGATAGACGATCACCAAGCCCCCCTCGGGGGTGCGCCTCTCCGTGACCTGGATCACTTCGCCGTCAGGCAAAATCCGCTCATGGGGGACCTGTGGGTCCACCAGCAAAGCCATGCGCTGTTCAACCCAGGCCTGACGCTCGGCCTCGCTTGCGTCGGGCAGGCGGTGTCTTGCGGCCAGTTCCTGCACCTGGCGAAATGGCATCGAGGGCGTCATGTTGCCGGCCTGCCATGGAAATATCTCGACGTAGCGGCGATTCCATTGCAGCACGTGATACTCGGCATCGAGCAAAACAAAGCCGCTGACCATGGACTCCAGCGCCTGGTCCAGGGTCGCCTTGGACTGCGTAATGGCACGGCGCGCCTGCGCCAGGCGGTCAAGATACCAGATGGCAAAGCCACCAGCCGTCAGAATCGTCAAGGCAAACGCGAGGGTCACACCCAGGATGAAGTTGCGCTGCATGCGCCAGTTGGCCATGGCGGCGTCCATCGGGATGCTGGCTGCAATCAGCACGTCGCGGTACAGAATGGGCCGGGTCACCACAATGGCCGGGACACCACTGAGCCGTGCCGCCATGTGCAGCGCAGTGGCTGAGGCCTGTTGCTGCCCCAGGGCGGGAGCGAGCTGCGTGCCCGAAAGCTGTTCCTGAGTCGGTACGCTGGCAAGCAACTGCCCATTGCCACGCTCTAATGTGACTTCCAGCCCACTGATGTCCACCCCCTGGATCATGATGGCGGTCAAGAGTGAGACCTGCACCTCCGCCACCGCCAGCACTTTGGAGCCGTCCGCCAGTTTGATGTAGCGTCCAAAGTACAGCACCCGCTCGGAACTGGCAAAACTCACCACGGGCGGGCTGACGATCAGGGTGGAGACCGACTCGGCCAGTGCCTCGTCCGCAAAGCCTGCCGGCAAGCTCACGGCAAGCCGCGCACCGCTGGGATCGGACGAGGCCAGGATCTGCCCCTGCGCATTCATCAGCGCGACATAGCCCACCATCATGTTTTGTTGCACGGCGCCATTCATCAGCCGGCTGGCCGTCCCGGCCTCGATCCATTCCTCCACCAGTCCCGACAGCGCCAGCAGTTCGTCCATGCTCGCCAACAAGATATCCACGCTCAGCAAGCTTCGGTTGAGTGCCGTTTCGGCGCCGCTGACAAAGCGTACCGCCCTGGCTTCACTCTCGTCCAGGGCCGCTTGCCGGGTATTCCAGATCAGGCTCGCCGCCGTCAGCGCCAGCGCCAGCAGAAATACCCCCACCGAGCCGAGAACATAGGCCGTCACCCGGGCGGGTTTCAACCGCGTCATTTGGCAAGAGGCGCGGTGATGCCGTGCACCGGTCCGATGGTCTGGTTCCAGATCTCGGCGCAGGGTGCATTGCAGCGCTGTAGCCAGTGTGTCAGCACCACGGAGGTCAATATTTCCTGACGTCGCCGCTCGTCTTGCGCCGACACACCCACTTCCACCATGTGCCCCTGGCGTCCGTTGCTGCAACTGGACGCTCCCCTGTTGCAGGCCAGGCCCTCGGTGGTTTCACGTTCGCTTTCGCTCCAGATTGCCGCTTCCAGCTTGGGCAGTTCGCGGCGCAGCAGGGCCTTCAGGTCTGGCGGCAGGGCCTCCCATGCGGTCAAATTGGCGCCGAAGATGGCCAAGCCCCAATTCACAGGCAGGGTGTGCACATGCGTGGTCACTTCATGCAGCCCCAGCGTGTTGCCCGACATGCTGCCGGTGATCGCGCACTCGACGTTGCCGGAGGCCATGCTGGTCATGATCTGGGCAAACCCGGTCAGCACCGGCACGCCGCCCAGCGCGCTTACGAAGTCCGATTGCGTGGCCGAGGACACACGGATGCGCCGCCCCGCCAGATCGGCCAGACTGGCCAGAGGTTTCTTGCAAAAAACCACTTGGGCGGGGTACACATAGAGCGCCAGTGCCTCGACGCCATGACGTGTGCGAAGTGTTTTTTCCAGGTAGGGCCGAAAGGCCGCCACCGTCTTCTTCAGGCTGGCAATGTCCGGATTGAGTCCGGCCAGATCAGGAGCGCCATATTCGGGGTATTGCGCAGACAGTGAACTCATCAACGTCGTACCAAAGGGTATGACGCCCAACTGGATCAGCCGCAGCATGTCGCTCCCGGGCACTCCCGCGCGGTCGAAGGGGACGATATCGGCCTCGAACTTGCCCGCGCTAAGCCGGGACAATTCCTTGGTCCAGAATGGTTCCTCGTTGCGCAGGTACTGGTTCAGGTTCGCCAAACCGCCGACGATGCGCAGCTTCTGTGCCGGCGCTGCCTGGCCCGCGCACACCATCAGCAGGCCGCAAAGCGCTATCACTGCGCGACGCAGAAACATGGTCCATGACAAATGGGAGCGGGGCATGAGCGAATTCTGCATAGTGGGGCAATGACGCCTATTCTGGCAGATAACCACAGGCGCTAGGCTCATAAAACAGTTGAGGCCATGCGCGTGCGGCGCTTGACTTAAAGCCTGCTCAATTTGCGCGCGTAATGGTATTCAAGGGGGAGCAAGAGCAGAGCCAGCGCCGCAACGATGACGATATTCGCGCGCGCTGACACGGTCCAGCTTGTCAACGCAAAAGCCAGCCCCAGGGCGGAGAATCGTCCCAGGGTCAGCAGCACCATCCGGGCAATCAGGTTGTCCTGAGGCGCCGTTCCGGCTGTCGTCAAGCCCTTGAGCGTAAGCCCACTTTTGACCATGGTCACCAGCGGATTGCCAATCGCATAAGCTGCCACAAATACCGGGAGCGCCAGAGGCTGAACCAGCGCAAGCATCAGGCAAAGCCACCCGAGCGCCAGCAAGAAGACGCTATTGCGCAGGCGCGCCAGGCTGGGCTGGTGAGCCGGTCGCTGAGAGTGCCACCATAGCAGTCCCGCGGCGAAAAAGGAGGCAAGCGCCTCGACCAGGCTGTAGCCTGCTGCGGAGCCGACAATGGCCATGGCTCCTGAGACAAAGAGCGCCGTGCGCAACGCATGTCCGGCGCCATCCATGATGTAAAAAGGCGAAGTGCGCCAGAACTTCTTGCTCAGCAGGGTCTTTACCGGCTGCAGTTTCCCCGGCGGGGCGGTGGCCAGCTTGGCACAAAAGACCGGCACGACCAATGCCAGCCCCGCCGCGCCGACGATGCCAAACAAGACGTGAAAATTGTCATTCAGCCAAAACAACAAGGCGCCCGACAACAACGGCCCCGCCAGGCGCAGCAAGGCCCCGAGCGCCTCCGAGATACCGAGATAACGCTCACGCATGGCCGTGCGCGTGTGACTCAGCTCAAGCCAGGTACGGGAACTGAATGCGACGCCCCGGGCAGCGCCACCCAGAAGGGCGAGGCTGCCCAGCACCGCCAGATCGCGGACCAGAAAACTGGCGATCAGGAGACTCGCAAACATGCCCGCAATACCCGCGCGATAGCCTTGTAGCGCCGTGCGGTTATGGCCCTGCATGCGGTAAACATTGGCGACATAGGCGAAGGTGGACATGAGCTGGCTTAGCGCCAGAAAGATCAAAACACCCTGCACGCCCCGGTGCGCATAGGCATAGGCCGAGCCAAATCCCGTGTAGAAGATGTCAGCCGTCAGAAATAGCATCGCACCGCGTAACAAGGTGGACATGGGCCGAGGGGATCTCAAGGCCTCAAAAGTTGCGAGACCGCGCCTGAGCGCCCATGGCCGGGGTACGGCATCGCAAAGCTCGGCGGTCTGCAAAGTTGATGCATGACCCTGTGGGTCCAGGGATGCTGGCAGGGGAGCGCTGGGGGAGTTTGTTGACATCGATTGGGTGCAGAACCCTAGCGGGCAGGTGTGGGCTCCGCATGGCGGGAGGGCAATGGCGCTCATTCTGGCAGAGAGCAGCAGCCCTTTTGCGCGAATCGTTTCATGGCACTATGCTGGACCCTTCAAAATACAGGACACCCGACATGACATCCCTCCCTTCACGCGCCATTCGCATTGATCAACACGGTGGTCCCGAGCAACTCAAACTGGTGCAGGTCACGGTGGGTGAGCCCGGGCCCGGCGAAATCCGCATTCGCCACCATGCCGTGGGCTTGAACTTTATTGACGTGTACCAGCGTAGCGGCCTTTACGCCTTGCCGATGCCGCTGCAACTGGGCATGGAGGCCGCCGGTGTTGTGGAGGCGGTGGGCGAGGGCGTCACGCACCTGCGAGCCGGTGACCGCGCGGCCTATGCCAGCCAGCCTCCGGGCAGCTATTGCGAACTGCGGGTGATGCCCGCCAAGTGCGTCTGCAAGTTGCCCGATGCCATTTCATTCGACACCGGTGCCGCGATGATGCTCAAGGGCCTGACCGCCCAATATTTGCTCAAACGCACCCAGCCGCAGGGCGGTTTGCAGGCCGGTGACTTCGTGCTGTTTCATGCAGCCGCCGGTGGCGTGGGCCTGATTGCCTGCCAGTGGGCCCGGGCCATGGGCCTGCAATTGATTGGCACGGCCGGGTCGGACGCCAAATGCGCGCTGGCCAAAGAGCACGGCGCGGCCTTCGTCATCAACTATTCAACAGAAGACTTTTTGGCGCGGGTGAAAGAAATCACGGGCGGCAAAGGTGTGAAGGTGGTGTACGACTCGATCGGCAAGGATACCTGGGAGAAATCACTGGACTGTTTGGCGCCCTTTGGCCTGATGGCCAGCTTTGGCAATGCCTCGGGCCCGGTGGCACCGTTTTCTCCCGGAATCCTGGCGGCCAAAGGCTCGCTTTACGTCACGCGCCAGACCTTGTTCACCCACATTGCCACGCGCGAGAGCACACAGGCCATGGCAGATGATTTGTTTGAGGCGGTGACCAGCGGCAAGGTCACGATTCGCATCGACCAGCGTTACAAACTGGAAGACGTGCAGCAAGCCCACCGCGACCTTGAAGCGCGCAAGACCACCGGCTGCACTATTTTGACGCTGTAACCTGGAGCTTGGCGTCCAGCACGGGTTCACGCAAGCGGTTGGGGGCCAGGACGCCGGCCGAGTCCAGAATCGGATAGGCGATTGAGCAGATCAGCGAGTTGATGCGCTTGAGATCGCTGATCAGGTCCAGGTGCAGCGAGCTGGTTTCAATGCTGGGCAGCGTGTTGTCGGACAGTCGATTCAGGTGGTTGGTGGCGTAGGTATGTTCCAGATTGCGAAAGCGGGTTTTTTCTTCGAGCAGTTTTTGCGCATCGTGCACATTGCCGTTGAGGAAGACCGCCATGCCCAGCCGCAGGTTGTTAATCAGTCGGGTGTGCAACTCGGTAATTTCCATCAAGCCCGCTTCCGAAAACTCCCGCCCATGTCTGATTTTCTTGTCGTCGACGTCCATCAGCACCCGTTCGATGATGTCGCCGATCTGCTCCATGTTGATGGTGAAGCTGATGATGTCGGTCCAGCGGCGGCCCTCGTTTTCGCTCAGGGCTTCGCGTGAAATTTTGGTCAGGTAGTACTTGATGGCCGAATACAGCTCGTCCACCGTGTCGTCCATTTTCTGCAACTGCTGGGCCAATTTCTCGTCATTTTTCTTGATCACCTCCAGCACGCCCAGCAGCATGGTTTCCACCACGTCCGCCTGGTGCATGGCCTCGCGCACCGCGCACGACAGGGCCAGGGAAGGCGTGGCCAGTGCCGAGGGGTCCAGGTGTCGTTGGCGCCCTGCGACCAGGTTTGTTTGTGCCTTGGGTAGCCAGTATTCGGTGCAGCGGGCAACGATCCGGGTCAGGCCGATAAACAGCGTGCCCGCCATCAGATTAAAGCCCAGGTGAAACAGCACGACGACGGTCGCTGCGTCGCCCAGTAGCGGGGGGGCATGCTGCAACCACAGGTTGACAAACGGGGCGGCCAAGGCGACGCCCAGCATCTTGAAAAGCAGGTGACCCAGCGGGACCTGGCGCGTCTCCACATTGGCGCGCAATGTGGTCAACACTGCCAGCAGGCCGCTGCCCAGGTTGGCGCCCAGTACCAGGCCGAGCGCCACGTCCACTGGTATCACATGGGTGGTGGCGAGCGTGGCCGTGAGCAGCACAATCGCCAGGCTGGAATAGCTCAAGACGGCCAACAGGGCCCCCATGGTGATCTCCAGCAGCAAATCACTGCTCAAAGAAGCCAGCAAGGCTTTGACGGCCGGGGCCTGCGTCAGGACATTGGCCGATTCCTTGATCAGGCTCAGGGCCAGCAGCATCAGCCCCAGGCCAATGAAAATGCGCCCGACCCGGCCGACCGTGGTCGACTGGCGCGCGATAAACAGCACCACGCCGACAAAAATGAACAGCGGCGACAGCCACGACAGATCGCGGGAGAACAGCACGGCCATCAGGCTGGTGCCAATGTCGGCGCCCAGCATCACCGCCAGTGCCGAGGGCAAGGCCATCAATCCCTGGCCGACAAAGGCCGAGACGATCAGCGCCGTGGCCGTGCTGGATTGCACCAGGGCAGTGACACCGACACCCGAGGCCATCGCCTTGAAGTGGTTGCTGACGCTGCTGGCGAGCACGTTGCGCAAATTGGCGCCCAGCACGCGCAGGATGCCGGTGCGCACCAGATGCGTGCCCCAGACCAGAAGGGCAATGGCGGCCAGGAGGTTCAGCAGATGCGTCAACGTGTTCCTTTTGAGCGGCCTGGCTTAGTGCGTGCGCCGCACGCGCAGCAATTCGTCCAGGATCAGGCAGGCTGCGCCAATGGTGATGGCGCTATCGGCGATATTGAAAGCCGGGAAATGCCAGCCGCGCCAGTGAAAGTCCAGGAAGTCAACCACGTAGCCATACATGACTCGGTCAATCACGTTGCCAATGGCGCCGCCCAGAATACAGGCCAGCGCAAAAGCAAACAGTTTTTGCCCAGCATGCGATTTGAGCAGCCACAAAATCAACACGGCGGCCAGCGTACCGATGATGGTGAAGAACCAGCGTTGCCAGCCCGATGCCCCGGCCAGGAACGAGAACGCCGCGCCAGTGTTGTGCGCGCGAACCACATTGAAGAAGCTGGTGACGTGGGTACTGTCCCCCAGGTGGTAATAGCCCACGATCAGGACCTTGGTGAACTGGTCCGCGATCAGAATGATGAAGGCCAGGCCCAGCCACTGCAGCATGCCGGCGCCAGAGCTCACGCTGGAGAAAGACTTGCGCGCCATCAGGCAAACGCCCTGGCTTCACCGGCACCAAACAGGTTGCTGGTGCAGCGGCCACACAACGTGGGGTGGGCCGGATCAACGCCGATATCGTCGCGGTAATGCCAGCAGCGCTCGCATTTAATGGCATTTGAGGTGCTAGCCCTTATGGATAGTGCGCTACCAGCTACTAATTCAATAGCGGATGTGATGAAGATGAACTTCAGGTCGTTGCCCAGGCTGGCCAGCAGTGCGTGGTCGTCGGTGTTCACGGTAAGTGCCACATTGGCCTGCAGCGAGGAACCCACTTTGCCTTCGGCGCGCAGCACCTCGATGTCTTTGTTCACGGCATCGCGGATGTCGCGGATGCGGACCCACTTGGCCAGCAGGGCTGGGTCGGCCGCATTCAGCGGCACGTAGGTATCCAGGAAGATGGATTCCTTCGTGTCAACCGGTGTTTTACCCGCAGCCCCCAGCACCGCCCACGCTTCCTCCGAAGTGAAGCTCAGGAACGGTGCCATCCAGCGCAGCATGGCTTGCGTGATCTGCCACAGCGCGGTCTGCGCGCTGCGTCGTGCCAGCGATTTTGGCGCCGTGGTGTAGAGCCGGTCTTTCAGAATATCGAGGTAGAAAGAACCCAGGTCTTCCGAGCAGTAAATCTGCAGCTTGGCCACCACCGGGTGAAATTCATAGACCTCGTAGTGCGCCAGGATGTCGGCCTGCAGCTGCGCGGTGCGGCTCAGGGCGTAGCGGTCAATCTCCAGCATCTGCTCCAGCGGCACGGTATCCACGGCCGGGTCAAAGTCGCTCACATTGGCCAGCAGGAATTTGAGGGTGTTGCGCACGCGGCGGTAGGTGTCCACCACGCGGGCCAGGATTTTTTCATCCCCGGCAATGTCGCCCGAGTAGTCGCTGGCCGCCACCCACAAGCGGATGATTTCGGCGCCGAGCTTCTTCGAGGTCTCCTGCGGGTCCACGCCATTGCCCGCGCTCTTGCTCATCTTGTGGCCCTTGCTGTCCACCGTGAAACCGTGGGTCAAGATGCCTTTGTAGGGCGCGCGGCCGTACATGGCGCACGCTGTCAGCAGGGACGAGTGGAACCAGCCGCGGTGCTGGTCATGGCCTTCCAGATACAGGTCGGCCTCTGGGCCGCTGTCGTGGCCGCTGCCGGGGTGCGAGCCCTTGAGCACCGTGGTGTGCGTGGTGCCGGAGTCAAACCAGACTTCCAGAATGTCACTGCTCTTGGTATAGAACTCCGCATCCTGCGCGCCGACGAGGGCGAAGATGGATTCGGTCGTGGCCTTGCTCCAGGCCTCGATGCCACCCTGCGCCACCATGTCGGCGGCAAGGTCCAGAATTTCCATGGTGCGCGGATGCAGCTCGCCGCTGTCCTTGTGCAGGAAGAAGGGCAGGGGCACGCCCCAGCTGCGCTGTCTAGAGATGCACCAGTCGGGTCGGCCGGCAATCATGTCGCGCAGGCGGGTCTTGCCGTTCTCGGGGTAAAACGAGGTCTCTTCGATCGCGTCCAGTGCCAGTTGGCGCAGCGATTTGGGCGCTTTGTCCTTGGTGAACACGCCTTCGCCCTCGTCCATGCGGATGAACCACTGGGCGGCGGCGCGGTAGATGACCGGCGTTTTGTGGCGCCAGCAATGCGGATAGCTGTGAACAATGTCGGACGTGGCAAACAGGCGACCGGCCGCGCGCAGTGTGTCGATGATGACCGGGCAGGCTTTCCAGATGTGCTGGCCACCAAACAGCGGCAGTTCGGGCGCATAGGCGCCGTTGCCCTGCACCGGATTGAGGATGTCGTCATAGGCCATGCCGTGCGCGACGCAGGAGTTGAAATCCTCTACGCCGTAAGCGGGCGAGGAATGCACGATGCCGGTGCCGTCGTCGGCCGTGGCGTAGTCGGCCAGGTAGATCGGGCTGAAACGGTCATAACCCGCGTCCACATGGGCCAAGGGGTGCTTGAAGTTGATGCCTGCCAGCGCCTTGCCTTGCGTCGTGGCGACGATGGTGCCGGTGAGTTGGTAGCGCTCCAGGCATTTCTCCACCAGGCTCTCGGCCAGCAGCAGCAGACCGCGTTCGGTGTCCACCAGCGCGTAGGTCAGTTCCGGGTTCAGGTTGAGCGCCTGATTGGCTGGGATGGTCCACGCGGTGGTGGTCCAGATCACGGCAAACGCGTCTTTGGCGAGGGCGTCCAGGCCAAAGGCGGCCGCCAGTTTGGCCGGCTCCGCGCACAAAAACGCGACATCCAGCGTTTGCGACTTCTTGTCGGCGTATTCAATTTCAAACTCGGCCAGCGAGGAGCCGCAGTCAAAACACCAGTACACGGGCTTCAGGCCCCGGTAGACAAAGCCGCGTTCCACCACGCGTTTGAAGGCGCGGATTTCATCGGCTTCGTTGCTGAAATCCATGGTGCGGTAGGGGTGGTCCCAGTCGCCCAGCACGCCCAGGCGTTTGAAGTCGGTGCGCTGCAGGTCGATCTGCTCGGTGGCGTAGGCACGGCTCTTGGCCTGCATCTCGTCGCGCGGCAGCTTGCGGCCGAACTTCTTTTCAATCGCGTTTTCGATCGGCAGGCCGTGGCAGTCCCAGCCCGGGATGTAGGCGGCGTCCATGCCCTTGAGCTGGCGCGCCTTGACGATCATGTCCTTGAGGATTTTGTTGACCGCGTGCCCCATGTGAATCTGGCCATTGGCGTAGGGCGGGCCGTCGTGCAGTACAAATTTAGGTGCGTTGACGCGGGCATCACGCAATTTCTTGTAAATGCCTTTGTCCTCCCAGTCCTTGACCCAGCCCGGCTCGCGCTTGGGCAGATCGCCGCGCATCGGGAAGGGGGTGTCGGGCAGATTGAGGGTGCTGCGGTAATCGGTCTTGGTGTTGGGGGTACTTGATTCGGTCATGATGCTGGTGAAACTGGTTCGCCGCAATGCAGCGTTTGTCATATCGGTGGAGCCGGGCTCAAAAGTCGGAGCAGGGCGGGGCGGGCGAAACTTGTCGCCTTCTAAATTCGGTCGCGCGTTGTTTGGCGATGGGTCTGGGCGTGCAGTGAAGCCAGGTAAGCGCGCGCGTCATCGCAGTCTTTCGAGATGCCCTGTTTAAGGGAATCCAGGCTGTCGTATTTGAGCTCGCCGTGCAGTTTGTGTAGCAGTTCCACGCGAATGATTTTACCGTACGCCCCTTCAGCCCCCAGACTCTTAGGCCAGTCCAGGCAATGGGTTTCCAGCAACACCCGGCCACCGTTCACGTCAGCGGGGTCCAGCGAAGGACGAATCCCCAGATTCGCCACGCCCGCCAGCGGCGTTGCCGCCAGGCCATGCACCAGCACGACAAAGATGCCGCTGGCGGCGGGGTTCCAGTGGGCAAAACGCAGGTTGAGGGTTTTGAAGCCCAGTTCGCGCCCCAGTTTTCGGCCGTGCACCACGTGCCCCGAGATGCGATAGGGCCGCCCCAGCAGCCGTTCCGCATCCTCCATGCGGCCTTGCGACAAGGCATCGCGTACGGCCGAGCTGGAGACTCTGAGACCATGCACCTCGTAGCTGTTCATGCGCGCCACGTCAAAGCCCTGCGCCATGCCGGCGGCATCGAGCAGCGCGTAATCACCCGCCCGTTTGGCGCCAAAGCGGAAATCATCCCCCACCAGCACATATTGGGTGCCCAGTCCCTTGACCAGGACCTCGCTGATAAAGGCCTGTGGCGTCTGCGATGCCAGCCGCGCGTCAAAAGGCAAGACCACGGTCTGATCCACCCCGCACTGGGCCAGATCGGTCAGCTTGTCGCGCAGGGTGCCAACGCGGGCCGGCGCGAGTTCAGGGCGATGGGTCGCTGCGGCAAAGTAGTCGCGCGGATGTGGCTCGAACGTCATGACGCAGCTGTGGACGCCACGCTGCTGGGCCTCACTGCGCAAGAGCGCCAGCATGGCCTGGTGGCCCCGGTGCACACCATCAAAATTGCCGATCGTCAGCGCGCAGGACTGCGCAATGCCAGGGTGGTTGAAGCCGCGAAAAACCTTCATTGGATTGTTATCTTTTTGATAGCAGACTGCGCTGTTGACTCTAGCACTTGAAGTCAGATTGTCACAAAAACAGGGTATATTGTGTCCTAGCGGCGGGGCAAGACGTTTTTACCCCGCTGGCAGAGACAATTGCATTTCGTGTCAGTGGTTCATTTTGTTCCAGGAGGCGTGTTTTGAAGGTCTTGAAGCTGTCAGCCCAAGGGCTGCCCCAATCGTGGATTTCGCTTGAGCAGGCGGTGATTCATTACGCCGCCGAGGAAGTGCGCTGGGAGATGGGTGCGCAAGTCGCCGTGTTTCATGGCGGACACAACGCCATCACCGGCGAGCAGTCCATCATCACCGTCAACAGCATCATCGGCACCCGGGGCGTGCCCAACATCAATCCTTTCAATCTGAAGCCGGGGCTGACCAACAGCAAATTGTTCGCCCGTGACCGCAACATTTGCGCCTATTGTGGCGACCATTTTCACGAGGAAGCGCTCACGCGCGAGCACATCATCCCGTTCGCCCAGAACGGCATCGATATTTGGATGAACGTGGTCACCGCCTGCCGCCCCTGCAACCATCGCAAAAGCCATCGCACGCCCGAGCAGGCGCACATGCCGCTGCTGTATGCCCCCTATGTGCCCAGCCTGTGGGAAGACTTCATTTTGCGCAATCGCCGCATTCTGGCCGACCAGATGGAGTTCTTGATGGCCCACGTGCCGAAGTCGTCCCGGCTGCTGGCCTGACCCATTCTCGTGTCCTGTGGGGGCTGATTCACGGGCCCAGCCGCTACACTTTCCCTGACACAAAATCAGGGAGAAAAAATAATGGCATATCGACCCGTCGGCAGGCAAGCGACACATTTGGCGCTGCTCTTGGGCAGCGCGTTTTTCACGGTTGTGGCACCTGCGGCCGCGACGGAGACGGTCGCCGTTCAGGCACCCCCCGTTCTGCCACCGGCGCTCATGC
This sequence comes from Rhodoferax ferrireducens, assembly GCF_003347515.1. GTDB lineage: Bacteria > Pseudomonadota > Gammaproteobacteria > Burkholderiales > Burkholderiaceae_C > Rhodoferax. Next base: position 220,517 of record NZ_QEII01000324.1, read on the forward strand.
TGGGAAAGAACTGGCAGGCCGGGCTTGATCCCGCCGCCTTCCTCGTCAGCGAAAAGCTCGATGGCGTGCGCGCGTTCTGGGATGGCCACACACTGCGCTTTCGCAGCGGTCGGCGTATCGCGGCGCCCGACTGGTTCACCGCCGCCTTGCCGGCTACGCCACTCGATGGTGAGCTGTGGCTGGGGCGCGGTCGCTTTGATCGCCTCTCCGGCATCGTGCGCCGCAGCATCCCCGTTGAGGCCGAATGGCGCGAACTGCGCTACATGATTTTTGACTTGCCAGGTTCTAGTGGCCGGTTTGGCGAACGCGCTGCCCGTGTCGTGTCCGTGGTAGGCACCGCCGGCGTGCCGTGGTTGCAGGCGATTGAACAAGCCCATGTGCCGGATCGCGCCACGCTGCAGCGCCAACTGCTGCAACTCACCCGCGATGGCGCAGAAGGCCTGGTGCTGCACCGGGCCGATGCCGAATGGACGCCGGGGCGCAGCGATGCCTTGCGCAAACTCAAACCGCTGCCGGACGAGGACGCGCGGGTGATGGCCTACCTGCCAGGCAAGGGCCGGCACGCGGGCCGCATGGGCGCCTTGATGCTGGAGATGGCGAATGGCCAGCGCTTTGCGCTTGGCACCGGCTTTAACGATGTCCAGCGCGACACACCGCCGCCGGTGGGTTCGTTCGTCACTTATCGCTACCGGGACCGCACACCAAACGGACTGCCGCGCTTTGCGAGTTTTCTGCGGGTGCGCGAGGCCGAGTAGCCGCCCATGCGGGCGTAGGCCTCAGGCAAACACGCCCGCCGTGTCCTGCATCCGCATCGACACTTCACCCAGGTGGTGCAGGCTGTCGCCAAAGCTCATCTCCAGCTGGGTGAGCTTCTTGAAATAGTGGCTGACGATGTATTCGTCGGTCACGCCGATGCCGCCATGTAACTGCACCGCCTGCTGGCCGACAAAACGCATGGAATTGCCCAGCTGGTATTTGGCGCGAGCCATCGCGGCTCGGCGCTCAGGCGCCGGCGCGTTGAGTTTCAAACTGGCGTAGTAGCTCATGGAGCGGGCCAGTTCGAGTTGCATCTTCATATCGGCGGCGCGATGGCGCAAAGCCTGAAAGCTGCCGATGACCACGCCAAACTGTTTGCGGGTGTTGAGGTAGTCGGCGGTGACGGCCAGGGTCTTGTCCATCACGCCCACCGCTTCGGCGCAGGTGGCGGCAATGCCGATGTCCACCGCGTGTTCCAGCGCCGTCAATCCGTCCAGGGTGATCAGGGTGGCGGGCGCATCCTTCAAGACGAGTTCCGCCGCCCGGCTGCCGTCCTGCGTGCCGTAGCCACGGGTGCTGACGCCGCTGGCCGTGCGCTCCACCAGGAACAAAGCCAGTTGGCCATTGACCGTGGCCGGCACGATGAAGGCATCGGCCTGGTCACCGGCTGGAACTATGCTTTTTGTAGCTGTCAGCGCATATCCGACGGCGGCTGGAGTCGCTTTTGACTCACAAATATCGAGCTGGTAGCGCGCCGGACGTTCCTGGTAGGCCAGCACCACCAGGGCCTCGCCGCTGGCAATCTTGGGCAGCCAGGCGGACTTGAGTGTTTCGGGGGCGTAGCCGCTCAGCACGCCACCGGCGATCAGGCTCTGGGCCAAGGGCTCCAGCACCAGGCCGCGCCCCAGTTCCTCCATGACCACCATGGCCTCGACCGGGCCCATGCCCATGCCGTCGTGGGCCTCCGGGACGTACAGGCCGCACAGGCCGAGTTCGGCCATCTCGTTAAAAGCCTCGCGGGAAAAACCACCGGCTTTGACGGCGGCACGGCGGCGCTCGAAGCTGTAGCCCTTGTCCACCCACTTGCGCACCGCGTCACGCAGCTGTTCCTGGTCGTCAGAGAAATCAAAATCCATGATGTGAGTCCTTTTAACCGAGTACGACTTGCGCCACGATATTGCGTTGCACTTCATTGCTGCCACCGTAAATCGTGGTCTTGCGCAGATTGAAGTAGGTGGAGGCCAGGGGCGCGCACCAGGCCGCGCCAATGGCGTCACCCTGCCAGCCCGCTTCCATCGCTTCATGAATGAGCGGCAGGGCGTACGGCCCGGCCGCCAGCATCATCAACTCGCTGTAGCGCTGCTGGATTTCGCTGCCGCGAATCTTCAGCAGGCCGGCAATGTCGAGCGATTGCTTGCCGGATTTTTCGGCGGCCAGCACGCGCAGCACCATCATCTCCAGCGCCACCACGTCCACTTCGAGCTTGGCGATTTCGTCACGGAAGCGGCTGGCGGCGGGGCCTCCCGTGGCGGGGTCGTAAACCCCCTCGGCCTTGGCAATGCGCTTGAGGCGTTCCAGCTCGCGTTTGGCGCGGTTCACGTCGGCAATATTGGTGCGTTCGTGGCTCAGCAAGTGCTTGGCGTAGGTCCAGCCCTTGTTCTCTTCGCCAATCAGGTTTTCCACCGGCACTTCGACGTTGTCAAAAAAGACTTCATTGACCTCGGCCTCGCCGTCCAGCAGCACGATGGGGCGCACGGTGACGCCGGGCGATGTCATGTCGATCAGCAGGAAGCTGATGCCGGTCTGCGGCTTGCCCTCGGTGCTGGTGCGCACCAGGCAAAAAATCCATTCACCGTACTGGCCGAGCGTGGTCCAGGTTTTCTGGCCATTGACGATGTAGTTGTTGCCCCGGCGCTCGGCCCGGGTTTTGACCGAGGCCAGGTCGGAGCCGGCGCCCGGCTCGCTGTAACCCTGGCTCCACCACACCTCGCCACTGGCGATGCCGGGCAAAAAGCGCTGCTGCTGTTCCGCATTACCAAAGGCCATGATCACCGGCGCCACCATCACCGGGCCAAAGGGCACCACGCGCGGCGCGCCGGCCAGGGCGCATTCTTCTTCAAACAGATGCTTCTGGATCGAGTTCCAGCCCGGGCCGCCGAATTCCTTGGGCCAGCCGTGGCCGAGCCAGCCTTTTTTGCCCAGAATTTTGGCCCAGCGCTGCATGTCGTCACGGCTCAGGCGCAGGGCGTTGTGCACCTTGTGCGAGATGTCGGCGGGCAGGTTCTCGCTCACCCAGGCGCGAATGTCTTCGCGAAACTTCTGTTCGTCAGGGGTAAATGCCAAATCCATAAAGCGGTCTCCAAATGAAGCGCATTTTTAGCACGATCGTTCGATGGTGTCTGTCCGGGGCGTGACACGCCCCTGCTGTCGGCATCAAATCACTACGAAAGATCAATGCAAACGGTCAAAGACCAGCGCAAAATGCTGCCAGCCCGGGGCCGCTGGCGTTGCCCCATTTCGACCGTTAACCACACCCGAAGGGACTTTCATGAGCCAGAACCCCAGCGCCCACATTCGCACTGTTGCCCTCGTCGGCCATGGTGCCGCCGGCAAAACCACCCTGATCGAGAGCTTGCTGGCCGCGGCCGGGGCCATCGATAGCCGGGGGGCGGTGGAAAAAGGCAACACCGTTTGCGACTTCGACCCGCTGGAGAAAGAGCTTGGCCACTCGCTGCAATCCGCCTTGGTCAGTCTGCGCTGGGACGGCACCCACATCCACCTGATCGACACCCCCGGCTACCCCGACTTTGCCGGGCAGGCGATGGGCGCGCTGGCCGCGGCCGATACGGCGCTGGTCGTGATCAATGCCCAGACCGGCATCGAACTCATGACGGAGCACATGTTCACCCTGGCCGGCGAGCGCGGCCTGTGCCGCATGCTCGTCGTCAACAAGATCGATGCTGACAATGTCGACTTGCCGGCGCTGGTGGACGAGATCCGCGAACGCTTCGGCAAGCAATGCCTGCTGCTGGACTTGCCGGCGCTGCGGGGGAAAGAGGTGGTGGAAGTGCTCGGGCATGACAGCGGCGAGAGCGATTTTGCCTCGGTGGCCGCGGCGCACCGCAGCCTGATTGACCAGATCATCGAAGAAGACGACAGCCTGATGGCGCGCTACCTGGAAGAGGGCACTGACCCCGCCCAGGAGGAATTGCATGCGCCCTTCGAGCGGGCCTTGCGGGCCGGCCACCTGATCCCGATCCTGTTCGTCTCGTCCAGGACCGGCGCTGGCATTGCGCAATTGCTGGATGTCCTCGCCAAGCTGGCCCCCAGCCCGGCCGAGGGCAATCCGCCGGCGTTCTATCGGGGCGAGCCGGGACAGACGCCAGTGGCGTTTGAGGCACAACCCGACGCCGATTTGCACGTCCTGGCCCATGTGTTCAAGGTGGTGGTTGACCCCTTCATCGGCAAACTGGGCGTGTTCCGGGTGCATCAGGGAACGGTCAGAAAAGACGCCCAACTGTTCGTCGGATCGTCCAAACGCGCCTTCAAGGTGGCCCACCTGTACCGCCTGCAAGGCAAGGACTATGTTGAAGTGCCCGCGCTGGTGCCGGGTGACATCGGGGCCGTGGCCAAGGTCGATGACATCGATTTCGACAGCGTGCTGCACGATTCCCACGACGAAGACCACATCCACCTCAAACCGATGGTGTTTCCCTTGCCGATGCACGGGCTGGCGGTGCAGCCACGGCGCAAGGGGGACGAGCAGCGCCTGTTCGAGATACTCCACAAGCTGGAGCTGGAAGATCCCTGCTTCAAGGTGGAGCGCCATCCCGTGACCAACGAGACCGTGATCCGCGGCCTGGGCGAAACACATTTGCGCGCCAAGCTGTTGCGCATGCAACAGCAGTACAAACTGGAACTTGATACCAGCCCGCCGCAGATTGCCTACCGCGAGACCATCACCGCCGGCGCCGAGGGCCACTGTCGCCACAAAAAACAAAGCGGCGGCGCCGGCCAGTTTGGCGAGGTGATGTTGCGCGTCGAACCGCTGGAGCGCGGTGCGGGCATCGAGTTTGTGGACGTTGTCAAAGGCGGCGCCATCCCCGGGGTGTTTATGGCGGCGGTGGAAAAAGGGGTTCGTCTGGCATTGGCCGAAGGTGCGGTGGCGGGTTTTCCGCTGCACGACCTGCGCGTCACGGTCTATGACGGCAAGACCCATGCGGTGGACGGCAAGGAGGTGGCCTTTATTGCCGCCGGGCGCAAGGCCACCCTCGATGCGGTACGCAAGGCCAGTCCGATCGTGCTGGAGCCGCTGGTCAACATCGAGGTGCTTGGCCCCGAGAACGCCATTGGCGACCTGACCGGTGATCTGGCTGCCAAGCGCGGCCACGTCACCGGCACGCAGCCGCGTCCGGCTGGCAGCGCTGCCATCAGTGGCCAGATCCCGCTGGCCGAACTCGGCGATTACCAGGGCCGCCTGAAGTCGCTGACGGGCGGCGTGGGGTCATATAGCATTGCGTTCTCGCATTACGCTCAGGTTCCGGGCAACACGCAACAGCAGCTCGCCAGCGACTACAAAGCGGTCAATGTGGGTGTCGAGTAGGCTGCTTACTTATGAAATTCAGCCCGGCTGCTTGACGATGCGCAGGTAGGGTTTGGGTGACTTCCAACCCTGAGGGAACAGGGCCTTGGCGTCCTCGTCGGACACGGAGCCGGCGATGATCACGTCCTCGCCCTGCTTCCAGTTCACCGGCGTGGCGACCTTGTATTTGGCCGTCATCTGCATCGAATCCAGCGCGCGCAGGATCTCGTCGAAGTTGCGCCCCGTCGTCATCGGGTAGGTCATCATCAGCTTGATTTTCTTGTCGGGGCCGATGACAAATACCGAGCGCACCGTGGCGTTGGTGGCTGCCGTACGACCCTCGGCCGTGCCAGTCTCCTCGGCGGGCAGCATGTTGTAGAGCTTGGCCACTTGCAAATCGGTGTCGCCAATCATCGGGTACTTCGGCAGATGGCCTTGTGTTTCCTCAATGTCCTTGGCCCAGCGCGTGTGGTTGTCGATCGGGTCGATGGACAGGCCGATCAGCTTGCAGTTGCGGCGCGTGAACTCGGGCTCAATCTTCGCCATGTAGCCGAGCTCCGTGGTGCAGACCGGCGTGAAATCCTTCGGATGCGAGAACAGGATGGCCCAACCGTCTCCGATCCATGGGTGAAACTGGATCTTGCCCTGGGTGGTGTCGGCGGTGAAATCAGGGGCGGTGTCGTTGATGCGTAAAGACATGATGACTCCTTTGGCGCCAGTGGTTTATTGGCGGCGCGCCCGGCGCTTTGGAACGCGGCCGCAAGAAAAATTCTAGCAGTTCGCCCGCTGCCGGTCGAGCGCCGGGTAAGCTACCATGAATCAGCTGTTTTGAACGCTTTTGAATGCTGAAACTGCTGTTTTGGACGCGCATTCGAATTTCTCAATACCCATCGGCATGAACTGCCGGATACTGCCGCATTTTTGTCGACATACGGGGCATAGCGCCCCATCTCCGGCTTAAAGCCGGACTCATCAGGAACAACACATGACTCAACCTACGAACAACACCAATACGCCCTTGCCAAAAATGCCGGAGCCTTCGTTTCTGCGCCGAATTCCGATTGCGTTCGGTGCCTTCATGCAGATTTTGAGCAATCCCGGATTTGCCGCCCGCGTTCATGGCTTGCAGCAAGGCCAGGCGGAGGCGCCAGCCCAGGCATCTGCGCCGGCAGCCGTCGCGCCAAGCCCTTTGCGAGAAGCCAACCAGGACGCCGCTCTGCAGCTCTTGGGCTTATTGCAGCGGGAAGCGCGTCTGATTGACTTCACCCAGGAGAATTTGGGCAGCTACTCCGACGCCGACATCGGCGGCGCGGCCCGCGTGGTGCATGAAGGCTGTTGCAAGGTGTTGCGCGAACACTTCACCATCACGCCGGTGCGCTCCGAGACCGAGGGCAGCCGCATCACCCTGGACGACGGATTCGATGCGCGTTTGATCCGCCTGACCGGCAATGTGGTCGGCCAGGCGCCGTTTCAAGGCAGTCTCAGTCATCGCGGCTGGCGCGCCAGCGAGGTGCGGCTGCCCCGGCTCGCCGAAAGCCATGACTTGACCGTGTTGGCGCAGGCCGAGGTGGAGCTATGAGCGACGTCAAATTTTCCATCGGGATCGACCTGGGCACGACCCATTGCGCGCTGGCTTATGTCGACATCAGCGCCAGCGACGGTGAAAAAACCAGTTATGGCGTGCTCGATATTCCCCAGTTGACGGCACCCGGCACCGTCGAGCCCTCTTCCTTGCTGCCGTCATTTTTGTACCTGCCGCATGCCGATGAACTGGCCGCTGGGGACCTGGCCCTGCCGTGGTCCAGCGATCAGGACTACGCCGTCGGCGAGTTCGCACGGGCGCGCGGCGCGCTGACGCCGATCCGCTTGGTGTCGAGTGCCAAGAGCTGGCTGTGTCACGCTGGTGTTGACCGGCGGGCGGCGATTCTGCCCAACGATGCCCCAGCGGAAGTGGCGCGGGTTTCGCCGCTGGAAGCCTCCACGCGTTATCTGGCGCACCTGCGTCAGGCCTGGGACGATGCCCATCCCGAGGCCCCGTTTGTGGAGCAGGACGTGACGGTCACCATTCCAGCATCGTTCGATCCGGCCGCGCGGGAACTGACAGCCGAAGCCGCCCGCGCCGCAGGTTATGCGTCATTGACTTTGCTGGAAGAACCGCAGGCCGCGCTGTACAACTGGATCCAGACCAGCGCGGGCCGCTGGCGCAAAGACGTCAAGCCGGGCGACATCATCCTGGTGATCGACGTCGGCGGCGGCACCAGCGACTTCTCGCTGATCGCGGTGCTGGAGCGCGACGGTAATCTGGAACTGCACCGGGTGGCAGTGGGCGACCATATCCTGCTCGGCGGCGACAACATGGACCTGACACTGGCCCATGTGGTGGCCCGTAAGCTGGCTGCCGAAGGCAAGCAACTCGATCCCTGGCAAATGCGGGCGCTCACCTATGCCTGCCGCGCCGCCAAGGAAAACCTGTTGACGGACTCCAGTCTTGCGACGCAGCCGATTGTGGTGCCCAGTCGCGGCTCGAAATTGATCGGCGGTTCGGTGCGAACCGAACTCACCCAGGATGAGGTGCGCACCACCATCCTGGAAGGCTTTTTCCCCGAGGTGGACGCCGCGATTCGCCCGACCAGCCGCACGCGCGGCGGCTTGACGCAACTGGGCTTGCCTTATGCGCAGGACGCTGGCGTGACCCGCCATCTGGCAGCGCTTTTGGGGCGTCAGGTGGGCGCGACCTCGGAGCTGGAAGGTTTTGCCGGTCAGATCGATGCGGACGCGAGCTTTCTCCATCCCACTGCCGTGTTGTTCAACGGTGGTGTTTTCAAATCCGACATCCTGGCCGAGCGCACGCTGAATACGCTCAATGGCTGGCTCGCGTCTGAAAATGCCGAGCCCGCCCGCATGCTTACCGGTGCCGACCTGGACCTGGCGGTGGCGCGCGGTGCCGCCTATTACGGCTACGTGCGGCGCGGCCAGGGCGTGCGCATCCGGGGCGGCACGGCGCGCGCTTATTACGTTGCAGTGGAGTCGTCGATGCCGGCGATTCCCGGCGTGGAACCGCCGGTCCAGGCCCTGTGCGTTGCACCTTTTGGCATGGAGGAGGGAACCGAGGCGGATCTGCAGATGCAGGAATTCGGCCTGATCGTGGGCGCGCCGGTGCATCTTCGCTTCTTCGGCTCGTCGGTACGCCGGCAAGACCAGATTGGTACCTTGCTCGACTTCTGGCAGCCGGACGAACTGCAGGAGTTGGGTGAAATCCAGGCCACCTTGCCCGCCGAAGGGCGGCAAGCGGGCGAGGTGGTGCAGGTCAAACTGCGCGCCATTGCCACCGAAACCGGCACACTGGAGCTGACCGCCGTGGCCACCAGCAGCGATGAACACTGGAAGGTCGAGTTCGACGTGCGCGACAACGGCTAGAACGCGGATTGATGCGCCATTACATCGTCGGCATTGATCTCGGCACCACCCATACCGTCGTCGCTTATGCGCAGTTGAACGCCCAGGCTGGACCGGCGGGGGGCGCCAAGGGGGCTGCACCCGGCGCGATCCAGTTGTTCGAAATTGAGCAACTGGTCTCGCCCGGTCAATGGGCGGCCTTGCCCCTGCTGCCCTCGGTGCGCTACCACGCAGGCGCGGGCGAACTGGCACCCGGCGAACTGCAATTGCCCTGGCCGCAGGCGGATACGGATGTGGTCGCTGATGCCGATGCCGATGCCGATGTGGAAGCGGAAGCGGCCGGGCCGGCACATATTGTGTTCGGGCAATGGGCGCGCCAGCTGGGCGCGCAAGTGCCGGGCCGGCTGGTGAGCAGCGCCAAGAGCTGGCTGTCCCACCCCACCGTGGACCGCCTGGCGGCTATCCTGCCCTGGGGCGCGCCGGCCGATGTGCCCAAGGTCTCGCCGGTGGCCGCCAGCGCTAGCTATCTGCGCTACGTGCGGGCGGCCTGGGACTGGAAGTTCCCCGGCAGTCCGCTGGTGCAGCAGGAACTGGTGCTCACAGTGCCCGCCTCATTCGACGAAGGCGCCCGCGCCCTGACCTTGAGCGCCGCGCGCCAGGCCGGGCTGACCCAGCTGCGCCTGCTGGAAGAACCGCAGGCGGTGTTTTACGACTGGCTGTCGCGCCACCGCGACCGGCTCGCGACGGAATTGGCGCAGACCCGGCTGGTGCTGGTCTGTGATGTGGGCGGCGGTACCACCGACCTCAGCCTGATCAAGGTGGAGCTGCTTGAGGGTCAGCCGCAGTTGACGCGCATCGGGGTCGGCAACCATTTGATGCTCGGCGGCGACAACATGGACCTGGCCCTGGCGCATGTCGTCGAGACCCGCATGGCAGCGTCTGCGCCCGCGCCCGCGACGGCGACCGCGACCGCGCAAGCCGTGCCCCGGCTGTCGGCCAGCCAGCTGGCCCAATTGATGGACCGTTGCCGCGTCGCCAAAGAGTTATTGCTGGCCGCTGATGCGCCTGAACAGGTGCCGGTCACGCTGCTGGGCGAAGGCTCGCGTTTGGTCGGCGGCAGCCGCTCGGTCACCTTGACACGCGCGGAGGTCGAGCACCTCATCGTGGACGGTTTTTTCCCGCGGGTCGAGGCCAGCGCCCAAGCGCAACAGGCCCGCAGCGGCATCGTGGCGTTTGGCTTGCCGTACGCCCGCGACCCGGCCATCACCCGCCATATCGCCGACTTCCTGCGCCAGCACGCGCAGGCCATGCCCGACACCTTGTTGCTCAACGGCGGCGTGTTTCGCGCCGACGCCCTGGTCAAACGGCTGGAACAGACGCTGAGCGCCTGGTGCGGCGCCCCCTTGCGCCTGCTGCACAACGACAACCCCGACGTGGCGGTGGCGCGCGGCGCCGTGGCCTATGCCTTGTCGCAACACGGGCTGGCGCCCAAAATTGGCGGCGGCTCGGCGCGCAGTTATTTCCTGCTGCTGGAGGATGCGAGTGACAGCGTCAAAAAACGCGACCCTGGTGCCGCTGCGCCTTCGCCACGCGGCATTTGTATCCTGCCGCGCTGCAGCAAAGCCGGCCAGGAGGTCCTGCTGGCCGGGCGAAGCTTTGCCCTGCGCCTGGGCCAGCCGGTGCGTTTTCACCTGTTCAGTTCGGTGGCCGACGCGGCCGACCACAGGCCGTTTGAACTCGGGGAGTTACTCAGGCTGGATGATGAAAAGTTTGTTCGATTGCCACCGATTGCTATTGTTTTGAAAGCTACTACCGCAGGTGGTACAAGGGCTGGAGCCCTAAATGGCATAAAAGACATGCCGGTGCAGCTGCTCACCGCGCTCACCGAAGTCGGCACCCTTGAGATGCACTGCGTCAGCTTGAGCGACACCAGCCAGCGCTGGCGGCTGGAGTTTGACTTGCGCCAGCAAGACACCCCGTCCAACCCGACCGACGACAGTGGCCGCAACAGCGGCGGCGCAGACCGCATGGCCTCCGTTCGCCTGGCCGAAGCGATCGAAAAAATAAACCGCATTTTTGGCCCCGGCACCCAGCCCGTGGCCGCCAAAGAAGTGAAGCAACTGCGCGCGCATTTGGAACACATCCTCGGTGAGCGGGAGCGTTGGGCCACGCCCGAGTTGCGCCAGCTGTTCGATGCCTTGTGGGCGCGCGCACGGGGTCGGCGCCGCTCGGCCGAGCATGAACGGGTGTGGCTCAACCTGGCCGGCTATTGCCTGCGCCCGGGTTTTGGTTATGCGCTGGACGAGTGGCGGATGCAGCAACTCTGGACCCTGTTTCCGTCCGGCGTTCAGTTTGGCAAAGACAAGCAGGTGTGCGCCGAATGGTGGACGCTGTGGCGCAGGGTTGCCGGCGGTTTGGGTGCCCCCGAGCAGCTGCGCCTGCTGGATGACTTCGCCTACAACCTGCAGGCCAACGAGCTGGGCACGCAGATTAGCGAAACCAGGCCGGTCAAGGGCAGCGATGAAGACATGCTGCGCCTGGGCGCGTCACTGGAGCGCATTCCGGTGGCCTATAAGGTCGAAATTGGCGAGTGGTTGCTGGGTCGCCTGGAAAAATCGGCTGCTGCAGCGAAGAAGCGTGGCAGCGATGACCCGGCCAGCGACGGCCACACGCTGTGGGCGCTGGGCCGCATCGGTGCCCGCCAGCCGTTCTACGGCAACACTCACGATGTGGTGCCGGCCGAGACTGCGGCCGTCTGGATAGACAGCCTGCTGGCGCTGGACTGGAAGCGCATCGAGCCGGCGGCCTTTGCCGCCACCCATCTGGCGCGGGCGACCGATGACCGTGCTCGCGACCTGCCGTTGGCGCTGCGCGAGCAGATTATTCAGAAGCTGCTGGCTATCCATGCACCGCCGATCTGGGCCGGGATGGTGCGCCAAAGGGTCGAGCTGGATGCGGCCACCGAGCGCCGCGTGCTGGGCGAATCCCTGCCGCCAGGCTTGAAACTAATGGTTTGACGACGCTCATGGCATGGCGCCTGCAAACAACTGAATCGAGTCCGGCAAAGACCCGATCAGTGCGTGATGACCACCAGCACGCTGCAGGGCGCGTGCTCGATCAAGGACTTGGAGACGGATCCTCGCCACCAGCGGGCGGCCCAACCATCCAGATGTTGGTGACCCACCACGATCAGGTCGGCCTCGATGCGATGGGCACAACGCACGATTTCATGCACCGGGTCCCCGGTCACCACCTCGCCGCGTGCATTCAACCCGCCCTCGCTCAGTTGGCGCACGCCCGAATCAAGGATGGCTTGGTAACGCATTTCCTCGTTTTCCTGCAGCGTCGGGTTGTGGACACCGCTCTCGGATCCGAGGGCGACCAGGGGCAGCGGCATCACGGCGATGAGCATCAGCTCGGCATGGCTCCACTGCGCGATTTCGTGGCTGGCCAGCAAGGCCTGTTGTCCGGTCGCGGAGCCGTCGTAAGCCAGCAGGATGCATTTGTACATGGCACACCTCCAAGCCCTGGTGCGGGCGGCTATTCCAGCGTAAAGCCGATTTTCAGGGACACCTGCCAATGTGCCACCTTGCCATCGACCACATGGCCCCGGGTCTCGGTAACGGTGAACCACTGGATGTTGCGCACCGTCTCGTGCGCCTTGGCGATGGCGGCGCTCACCGCATCTTCAATACTGACGCTGGAGGATCCGGTCAGTTCAAGCTGCTTGTAGACATGATTGCTCATCGTGGTGCTCCCGAGAGTTGATTGGCTTGTTTCGGGAAATATTACGCGCTTTGCGCCGGAACTACAAATACAAGTCTCGCGGCAAGTTGGGCCGACCTGCGCCCTACCTGCTTGATCAGGCCTGTTCAGGCGGCGACACGCCCAATTCCGAACACAATTTTTGCACCGTGGCGCGCAACTGGGCCACTTCGGCTTCGAGCCGGTCAATGCGTGCGGCCATGTTGCCGGTGACCGATCCGTCCCCCGAACGCGACCCGTGTTCGGCGCCGGTTTGCGTGGCGTCCACCGGCCCGCACAGCAGGTGCGCCCAGCGCTGCTCGCGCGTGCCTGGCCCGCGTGCCAGTTTGACCACCAGCGGGCCACCCTTGGCGGCCGAGCGCTCCTGCAGCTCTTCCAGAAAACCATCGACCGAAGAGATGTCGGCAAATTTGTACCAGCGCTCCGAATTCAGCCGCAACTCGCCCGCGGTTTGCGGACCCCGCAGCATCAAAAGCCCCAGCAGCACGGCCGCCTGCTCGAACACGCCGATGCCGCGCTGGAAGTTGTGTTCGTAGCGCGTGGTGCGTCCGCTGCTGTTGATTCGCACCAGTCCGGCCGAGTTCAGTTCGTCCAGAGCCGTGGCCACTTGCGCTTCATTGAGCTCCATGATGGGGTCGCGGGTGGTCTTCTGGTTGCAGCCGATGAGCAGGGAGTTGAGCGACAGCGGGTAGCTGTCCGGCACGGTTCTGGCCTTTTCCATCAGGGTGCCGAGCACGCGCGCCTCGATGGGGGTGAGGAGGGGAGCGGTGGGCGGGGTGGGCGTCGAAGAGGGAGTGGTCAGCGTCATAAAATTAAGCAGGTATAGAAACTTATATGAAAAACATCGTTATTTTGATCTCTGGCGGCGGCTCCAACATGGCCGCCATCGTTAAAACCGCACGGCGCGACGGCTGGCAGGAGAAATGGGGGGCACGCGTGGCGGCCGTCATCAGTAACAAGGCGAGTGCGCAGGGCCTGGTTTTTGCCCGCGAACACGGTATCGCCACCGAGGTGCTGGACCACAAGGCCTTTGTCACGCGCGAGGCGTTTGATACAGCCCTGTCTGAAGCGATCGATGTGTACGACACGCCAGGGCAGCCCGCGCTGGTGGTGCTGGCGGGCTTCATGCGCATTCTGACGCCGGGCTTTGTGAGCCGTTACGCGGGGCGGTTGCTCAACATCCATCCTTCCTTGTTGCCGGCCTTTCCGGGCTTGCACACGCACCAGCGCGCGCTGGACGCCGGCTGCCAAGTCGCCGGTGCCACCGTGCATCAGGTCACGGTCGAACTGGACCACGGCCCTATCCTGGCGCAGGCCGTGGTGCCGGTGCTGGCGCAGGACACGGCCGACAGTCTGGCGGCGCGCGTGCTCACGCAGGAACATCTGATCTATCCCCTGGCGATTGCCAAGTTACTACAAAAATAGTAGCTATCCACGCTTATTGCACGAGGGCTAGAGGCTTGTTTCTCTTGTAAAAATCCTCTAGCCGCATGGCGACCACCACTCACCCGGCCTAACGGCCGATCATTTTTTCCGGCCTGACCCATTCGTCAAACTGTGCCGCCGTTACGTGGCCGGAGGCAATGGCGGCTTCGCGCAGGCTGCTGCCTTCCTTGTGCGCTTTCTTGGCAATGAAGGCGGCCTTGTCGTAACCGATATGGGTGTTGAGCGCCGTCACCAGCATCAGTGAGCGGTTCACCAGTTCCGCGATGCGCGCACGGTTGGGCTCGATGCCGACGGCGCAATGGTCGTTGAAACTGCGCATGCCATCGGCCAGCAAGCGCACGCTTTGCTGGAAGTTATGGGCGACCATGGGGCGGAACACATTGAGCTCGAAATTGCCCGAGGCGCCGCCCATGTTGATGGCCACGTCGTTGCCAAACACCTGGCAGCACAGCATGGTCAGCGCTTCGCTTTGCGTGGGATTGACCTTGCCGGGCATGATGGACGAGCCCGGCTCGTTTTCGGGGATCGACAACTCGCCAATGCCGCTGCGGGGTCCGCTGGCCAGCCAGCGCACGTCGTTGGCGATTTTCATCAGGCTGGCGGCCAGCGTCTTGAGCGCGCCGTGCGCATGCACGAGTGCATCGCAGGAGGCCATGGCTTCAAATTTGTTGGGCGCCGTCACAAACGGCAGGCCGGTCAGCCGCGCCAATTCAGCCGCCGCCTGCTCGGCATAGCCGGCCGGCGCATTCAGCCCGGTGCCGACGGCGGTGCCGCCCAGCGCCAGTTCGCACAGGTGCGGCAAGGCCGCCCGCAGGTGCTGCTCGCCGTGCGCCAGTTGCGCTACATAGCCTGAGAATTCCTGCCCCAGCGTCAGCGGCGTGGCGTCCTGCAAATGGGTGCGACCGATTTTCACGATGCCGTCAAAATCCTGCGCCTTGCGCGCCAGCGTGGCACGCAGTTGGGCCAGCGCCGGCAGCAGCTTGTGCGTGATGGCGTCCACCGCCGCGACGTGCATGGCCGTGGGGAACACGTCGTTGGAGGACTGGCTGCGGTTCACCTCGTCGTTCGGGTGCACCAGCCGGCTTTCGCCGCGCGCGCCGCCGAGAAGCTCGCTGGCGCGGTTGGCCAGAACCTCGTTGACGTTCATATTGGTTTGCGTGCCCGAGCCGGTTTGCCAGACCACCAGCGGGAACTCGGGCGTGTGCTGGCCGGCAATCACTTCGTCGGCCGCGGCCATGATGGCTTGCGCCTTGTTGCCATCCAGCAGTCCCAGGCCCAGATTGACGGTGGCCGATGCCCGTTTGACCTGCGCCAGCGCGCGGATGATCTCGCGCGGCTGCTGTTCGCCGGAGATATCGAAGTTCTGCAGCGAGCGCTGCGTTTGCGCACCCCACAGGCGGTCGGCGGGGACTTCAATCGGGCCAAAAGTGTCGTGTTCGGTGCGTGTGTTCATAGGGTCTCCAGGGTCTTTCGCTGGTCCATCAAAAAATGGGCGTTGATCTTTTTTATTATCTTTCACTGTCCAAAGCCATCGGCGTGGCATTGCGAATCAGGCCCAGGTTGGCCTTGAGCATGTCGAACACCTTGTGCGTCAAGGGATTGATGACGTTTTTGCGAATGAACAGGTAGTAGGCCACGTCGGGCAGGCGTGGCAAACCATCGTTCTCGCCCAGCACCCGCAGGTCGGCCCCGACCAGTTCGACGCCGCGCGCGGTCACGCCCAGTCCGGCGCGCAGCGCCGCCCTGATGCCAATCAGGCTGGACGAGGTGTAGTTGGGCGACCAGCGAATGCCCGCGCCATCGAGCGCTTCCAGCGCCAGGCGGCGAAACAGGCTGGGGCCGTCCGCCAGCACCAGCGGCACCGGCTTGGCGCGATCATGCACATAGCTGGCGGAACACAGCCAGACCGTGGGCGAGGTGCGCAAGACGACGCCGTCCAGGGTGGCGTCGTTGCGGTTGGAGATCGTCATGTCGATCTCGCCCCGCTTGAGCGATTCCATCAGAAAAGGACTGCGCCCGACGTGAATATCGAGCTGCAGCAGCGGTGAGAAGCGTGCCACCTGCGCCAGCAGGGGCGGCAGCATGGTGTCCGCCACATCGTGCGGTGCGCCAATGCGCAGCACGCCTTCCAGGTTGCCTTGTTGCAGGCTGAGCAAAGCTTCGTCATTGATGGCCAGCAAATGGCGGGCGTAGTCCAGCAGCTTCTGCCCATGCGGCGTCAGCCGTTTGTGGCGCCCCTGTTTCTCGAAAAGCGCATGGCCAATCTGGTCTTCCAGACGCTGCATTTGCTGGGTCACCGCCGATTGCGTTTTGCCGAGATGAACGGCGGCGCCGGCAAAACTGTCTTGCTCCTGAATGGCCACCAAGGCCCTTAACAACGCCAGATCCAGTGTGCTCATATATTACGAATGCTAATGTATTTTTCTCTGATTCCGGCTTGTTTGGAAAATCGGGTTTGACTATATTAAACCCATCAAGCAGAAATTTTCATTGAGGAAAAATACCATGAATACAGCAGCACAACGCATCCAAGCGGTGGATGACAGCATTAAAAACATTAAACAAATTGTTGGGAATGGTGACGCCACGCGTCAATCGCTGGCCGGGGTACTGGCGGTGCTTCAGCAACTGGCTGGACGCACCGCGCTGTGGGGCGCCAGTGAGTTCGCCGCGCCTGAAGGCGATGAGCTGCAGGCGCGCTACATGATTGCCGAAGACGCCGACCAGAGCTTTGCGCTTTACCTGAACGTGATGCGCCCCGGCAAACGCATCGTGCCGCACAACCACACCACCTGGGCCTGTATCAGTGCCGTGGAAGGGACCGAGATCAACCGCCTGTATGAGCGCCAGGATGACGGATCGGCGCCGGGCCAGGCCCAGCTCAAGGAAGTCAGCCGCCTTGTGGTGGAGCCGGGCACGGGCGTGGCGCTGATGCCGGACGATATTCACTCGGTCGAAATTCCGGTGGGGCAAGTCATTCGGCATTTGCACATGTATGGCCGCGCGCTCGAAACCCTGACCACGCGTACCGGGTACGACATGGAAAAAGGCACTTGCGAAATCATGGCCATCGGCGTTCAGACCCGCCGCTGATGACTGCGCCGCACCTGCCCCCATATTCCCTGGCTCAAGTCCCCATGACACGCTTTGTCGACGCGCCAACGCTGAAGTCCTGGCTGCATGACGGACACGAAATTGCCCTGTTCGATGTGCGCGAACACGGGCAGTACGGCCAGGCCCATTTGTTCTATGGTGTCACGCTGCCGTACAGTCGCCTGGAGTTGGACGCGCCGCGCCTGGCGCCGCGCAGAAGCGTCCGCCTGGTGGTCTACGACGAGGGCCACAGCGTGGCCACCTGGGCGGCGCTTCGTCTGGCGGCGCTGGGCTATACCGATGTGCATGTGCTGCGCGATGGCACGGCCGGCTGGCGGGCTGCCGGATTTCCGCTGTTTGCTGGCGTCAACGTGCCGTCCAAGACCTTCGGTGAACTGGCCGAGCAGGTCTACCATACGCCCCGCATCAGCGCCACCGAGCTGGCCGCCATGCTGGCGCGCCAGGACGACGTCATGGTGCTCGATGGCCGGCCTTTCTCGGAGTTCCAGAAGATGAACATTCCGGGTGCCACCAGTTGCCCGAATGGCGAGCTGGCCTTGCGCATTGGTCAGCTGGTGCCCAGCGTGCAGACGCGCATCGTGATCAATTGCGCCGGGCGCACACGCAGCATCATCGGCGCCCAGACGCTGATTAATTTGGGAGTGCGCAACCCGGTGTATGCGCTGGAAAACGGCACCCAAGGCTGGACTCTGGCCGACCTGGAACTGGAACACGGCGGCACGCATCGTTACCCGGAAGTCGAGGAGGCAGGGGAGTCCGTGGCGCAAAGCGGCATGCGCGCCGCGGCACAAGCGCTGGCCCAGCGCCTGGAGGTGCCGGTGGTCGATGCGTCAACCGTGCGCCGCTGGGCCACCGATCCGCAGCGCAGCTTATTTTTGTGCGATGTCCGTACCCCGGAGGAATATGCGCGCGGCACACTGCCCGGCGCCCAGCACACACCGGGCGGCCAGTTGATACAGGCCAACGACCAGTATGTCGGCGTGCGCCAGGCCCGGTTGGTGCTGTTTGATTCAGACGGCATCCGTGCGCTCACCGTGGCCGGCTGGCTGTGCCAGATGGGCCACGACGCCAGCGTGCTAGATGACGGGCTGGCCAGCGACCTGGCCTTGCCGGAAGTGCCCGCGCCCTCTGTGCCGGCTTTGCCGGTCATCAGCGCCCAATCACTGGCCCACCGCTTGGCCAGTGAGGAGGTTCTCGCCATCGATCTGTGCCCCAGCATGCAGTTTCGCCAAGGCCACTTGCCGGGTGCACGCTGGTCGATTCGCCCGCGTCTTGCAGCCATGCTGGCCGGCGAGCGCCGCCCGGTGGTGCTGATCGCCGATGACTCTGCGCTGGCTGCCTGGGCAGCCCTCGACGTGCAGGCACTGGGCTTGTCCGTCAGTCTGCTCGAAGGGGGCATGGCCGCCTGGCGTGCCGCTGGATTGCCCGTGCAGGCCAGCGGCAACACGCCCTCCAACAGCGATTGCATCGACTTTTTATTCTTCGTGCACGACCGGCACGACGGCAACAAGGAAGCGGCCCGCCAGTACCTGGCCTGGGAAGTCAACCTGTTGGCGCAGCTGGATGCGCTGGAGCTGGCCTCGTTCCGTCTACCGGTACTACGTCATTGATTCCCCCGTCTCGTCAGTCTCCGTCTCCCCAACCACTTCTTACTTCAGGAATCCATCATGTTGACCACGCTCAAATTCAATGCTGCTGCCCTCTGCTGCGCCCTGTTGGCGGGGCAGGCGGCGCTCGCACAACCCATGCCGCAGGTCGGTGGTTTTCCCAATCAGACGATCAAGTTCTTGTCACCCTTTCCGGCCGGCGGGGGCAATGACGGCACGACCCGGATCGTGACCAGCCGTTTGTCCGACATCACGGGCCAGAGCGCGGTGGTCGACAACCGCGGCGGCGCGGGCGGCAACATTGGCGCCAAGGTGGTGGCCGATGCCAAGCCCGACGGCTACACCGTATTGACCGGCCAGGTTTCGCTGATGGCGGTGAATCCCACGCTTTACCGGGTGCCGGGTTTTGATCCGCTGAAAAATTTCATCCCCATCACCCAGATCAATGCCGCGCCTCTGGTTCTGGTCGTGGCCAGCAACTCGCCCCTGAAAAGCTTCGCCGACCTGACCGCGCAGATCAAGGCCCAGCCCGGCAAAGTGACCTATGCCACACCCGGCAACGGCACGCTCTCGCATTTGGTGGGCGTGGTGCTGGAAAAAGACAGCGCCTTGAGCATGACGCATGTGCCCTACAAAGGCGCGGCCCCGGCCATCACTGACTTGCTGGGCGGCCAGGTGGATCTGCTCATCACCTCGACCGCTTCAGCGGCCGGTTTCATCCAGAATGGCAAGATGCGCGCCCTCGCGGTGACCAGTCCGCGCCGCATCGGTGTATTCACCAAAGTCCCCACCCTGGAAGAACTGGGCTTGAACAACATGAATTTTGAAGACTGGTATGGCTTCTTTGCCCCCGCGGGTACGCCACCGGAGCGCGTGGCCTACTTGCACGACAGCATCGTGCGGGCGCTCAAAACGCCGGAGGTGAGCAAGCTCATTACCGAAGGTGGCAGCGCGGTGGTCGGCAATACCTCGGCCGCTTTCGCCGCCCAGCTCAGGGAAGACATCGCCCGCTGGTCGCGCGTCGTCAAACTCTCGGGCGCCGCGATTGATTGAGCCGTCTACCCACCACGCCCTGTCTGCCGCCATGAACAAGAAACCTCCGCCCGCCGCGTCGCTGCCCACCCGCTTGGTCCATGCCGGCAAGGCCCCGGTCTTTGAGGGCGGAAGCCCCGTCAATCCGCCGGTGGTGCGCGCCAGTACCGTGCTGTTTGACAGCGTGGCGCAGCAGCGCGACATGCGGATGCGGCGCGGGGACGAGCGCCTGTTCACCTACGGCGCGCGCGGCAACCCGACCAATTTCGCGCTCGAAGACCTGGTCAGCGAACTCGAAGGGGCCTACCGCACGCGGCTGTTTCCCACCGGCCTGGCGGCCATCGCCATGACGCTGCTGTCCTACCTGAAGCCTGGTGACCATGTGCTGATGTCGGACAGCGTGTATGAGCCGGCCCGCAAGCTGGTGGATTCATTCCTTACCCCGTACAACATCCGCTGCACTTTCTTTGCGGCCGACGGCAGCGATGTGGAGGAAAAAATCGAAACCAGCACGCGCATGATTTATGCCGAGTGCCCGGGCTCGCTGGTGTATGAGATGTGTGACTTGCCGCAGTTGGCCGAGATGGCCCACGCGCGCGGCCTGCTGCTTGCCGCGGACAACACCTGGGGTTCCGGCTGCCAGTACCGCCCGCTGGCTCTGGGGGCCGATATTTCCATCATGGCCGCCACCAAATACCTCAGCGGCCACTCCGACGTGATGATGGGCACGGTGGCCACCACCCAAGAAACCTGGCAGCCGCTGGCCGAACGCAGTGACGCTTTCGGCATGACGGTCAGCCCCGACGACGCTTATCTGGTGATGCGCGGCGCGCGCACGCTGGCGGCGCGCCTGGCCATGCACGAACGCGGCGGTTTGCAGGTGGCGCATTGGCTGCAATCACGCCCTGAAGTGGCCACCGTGTTTTGCCCGGCCTTGCCTGAGCACCCCGGTCATGCGCTGTGGGCGCGGGACTGCAAGGGAAGCAATGGCCTGGTTTCTTTTGAGCTTCAATCCGCGTTCGATCAGGCCGCTGCCGAGCGCCTGATCGACAGCCTGGCGCTGTTTGGCATTGGCGCCTCATGGGGCGGCTATGAAAGCCTGGTCACACTGGCCGACATGCGCCGCGCCCGCAGTGTGAGCGACTGGTCTGATCGCGGGCAGGTGATCCGCCTGCATGTCGGGCTGGAAGATCCGGCAGACCTGATTTGTGACCTGATACAGGGGTTTGCCACGTTGGCCAGCTGAGCCAGTTCCCCGGCGGCGCCGTTCGCCGCTTCACTCATCGTCTGCTTTTCCCGAGGTTTTTGACAGCCATGCTCAGCTCTGCACGTCCCTGGATTCTGCACACCCGTGGCTTATGGCCCGGCCTTGCACTGCCTCTGCTCATCATGCTCGGCGCCACCTTTATTTCCGAACACTACGGCGGCCCGCAACTTCTCTACGCTTTGTTGTTCGGTGTGGCTTTTCACTTCCTGTACCAGGACGCGCGTTGCCGGCCTGGCATTGAGTTTTGTGCCAAGACCTTGTTGCGCATTGGCGTGGCCCTGCTGGGCGCGCGCATCACGCTGTCGCAAATCGGGCAGCTGGGCATCGGGCCGCTGGCAACGGCGGCCCTGAGCATCGTCAGCACCATTGCCCTGGGGGCGTGGCTGGCGCGGCGCTTTGGCCTGACGACCGACTTTGGCCTGCTGTGTGGCGCAGCGGTGTCCATCTGCGGCGCGTCGGCGGCGCTGGCGGTGTCGGCCGTCATGCCCAAAACGCAGGAGAACGAACGCCACACCCTGCTGACGGTGGTCGGTGTGACCGGGCTGTCCACCCTGGCCATGATTTTCTATCCGCTGCTGGTCAAGATGCTGTTGTTGAGCGACACCAGTGCCGGCATCTTCCTGGGCGGCACCATTCATGACGTGGCGCAGGTCATAGGCGCCGGCTTGTTGATTTCCCATGAAACGGGTGACGTCGCCGTGATCGTGAAACTCTTTCGGGTCACGCTGCTGGTGCCGGTGGTGGCGGTGCTGGCTTACTACTGGCGACAGCGCCGCATCGACAGCCCCAGTCATGCGGGCAAGCCGGGGCCGCTGTTGCCCTTCTTCCTGATCGGTTTCATGGCGCTGGTGCTGATCAATAGCAGTGGCGTCATCACGCCCCGGCTCGTAGAGGGCGTGAGCCAGATTTCCCGCGTTTGCCTGGTGATTGCCATTGCGGCATTGGGCATCAAAACTTCGTTCGAAGACCTGGTGAAGCTGGGCTGGCGGCCGATGGCCCTGATGTTGATAGAGACCCTGTGGCTGGCCGCCGTATTTGTGGTTTACCTGTGTGTCTTCAGGCGGTAAGTACCCAACTCTCCCCCAGCGCTTGCGCCTGCTGCAACACCAGCTCCACGGCGGCGTCCTGCAGGTCCGGCGGGTATTTGTATTTGCGCAAGATCCGCTTGACCATCAGGCGCAGTTTGGCGCGCACACTCTCGCGCTCTGACCAGTCCACCGTCAGGTTCTGGCGCAAGTTCTCGGTGAGCTCGTGGGCGATCTTCTTGAGGGTCTCATCCGTCAGCTCGCGCACGGCGGATTCGTTGTTCGCCAGCGCGTCATAGAAACGCACCTCGTCCTCGGTCAGCCCCAGTGTTTCACCGCGTGAGGCCGCCTCGCGGAACTTCCTGGCCATGTCCACCAACTCTTCCATCACCTGCGCGGTCTCGATGGATCGGTTTTGGTAGCGGGTGATGACACTGCTCAATAGCTCCGAGAACTTGCGGTTTTGCACCACGTTGCTGGCAAAGCGGCTCTTGATTTCGCCCTCCAGCAGCCGTTCCAGTAGCTCCACCGCCAGGTTTTTTTCGGGCAGGTTGCGCACCTGGGCCAGAAACCCGTCGTCCAGCAGGCCGATGTTGGGCTTGTCCAGGCCCACGGCGTCAAAGATGTCCACCACGCTCTCGGACACGATCGCCTGGCTGATGATTTTCCGAATCGCCAGCTCGCGGACTTCATCGGTGCGCTTTTGGGCGGATGTTTCCTTCTTGGTCAGGATGACTTTGACGCCCTGCATGAAGGCAACCTCCTCGCGCACCGCCTTGGCCTCATCCAGGGTGCAGCACAGGGTAAAGGCCTGGCTCATGGCCAGTGCGGTGTCGGCAAAGCGCTTTTTGCCATCGCGCTGTCCCGCGCCTGGATGACCCGTTTTGAGACCCAGCACATGGTTGGCGGCACCGGCCAGCGCCTTGTGGCCGCTGGTCAAAAAGCCGCTGTAATCAAAGCCATGCAGCATGGCCTGCAGCACGTCCAGCTTTTCGGTCAACACGCTGAAGGCTTCGTGCGCGTCCACGGTGGGGCGGCCTCGGCCTTTGGCTTGGGTGTACTCCTTCATGGCGGCCTTCAGCTCATTGCCGATGCCGATGTAGTCCACCACCAGGCCACCCTGCTTGTCCTTGAAGACCCGGTTGACGCGGGCAATCGCCTGCATCAGGTTGTGCCCCTTCATGGGCTTGTCCACGTACAGGGTATGCACGCAGGGGGCGTCAAAGCCGGTCAGCCACATATCGCGCACGATCACCAGTTTGAGCGGGTCGGCGGGGTCTTTGAAGCGTTTTTCCAGGCGCTTCTTGGTCTGGGCGCTGTAGATGTGCGGGCGCAACAAGGCTTTGTCACTGCTGGATCCGGTCATCACAATCTTGATGGCACCGCGCTCCGGGTCTGCGTCGTGCCAGTCGGGGCGCAGCCGGACGATTTCGTTGTACAGATGCGCGCAGATGTCGCGGCTCATGGCGACGACCATGGCTTTGCCGGTCTGCGCCTTGTTGCGCTCCTCAAAGTGCGCCACCAGATCAGCCGCCACACTGGCGACACGCGGTTCCGCGCCGACGACCTTTTCCAGTGCGGCCCAGCGGCTTTTGAGTTGCGATTGCGTGCTTTCCTCTTCGTCTTCGGCCAGCTCGTCCACCTCCTCATCCATCTGGCTCAGGTCGGCCTCGTTCAAACTGAGCTTGGCCAGGCGTGACTCGTAATAAATGGCGACCGTGGCGCCGTCTTCCTTGGCCTGCTGCATGTCATAGACATGGATGTAATCACCAAACACGGCGCGGGTGTCGCGGTCGGTGCTGCTGACGGGTGTGCCGGTGAAGGCGACGAAAGTGGCGTGGGGCAGGGCGTCGCGCAGGTGCTGGGCGTAGCCAACCTGGTAACGCTCGCTTGCACCCAGGGCGGCATACGTGGGCGGCGCAAACTCGGCCCGGTGCGGGGTGACTTCGCCGTCGCCAGTCGCCATGTAACTTGCCTTGCGCGTCTTGAGCTTGGCCTCGAAGCCGTATTGCGTGCGGTGCGCCTCGTCGGCAATCACCACGATGTTGTGCCGGTTCGACAGCACGGGGTAGCTGTCTTCGTCCTCGCCCGGCATGAATTTCTGGATGGTGGCAAACACAATGCCGCCCGAGGGCCGGTTCGCCAACAGCGCCCGCAACGCCTGCCGCGTGCGTGCCTGCACCGGCTGCTCGCGCAACAAATCCTGCGCCAGGCTGAACACGCCAAACAACTGTCCGTCCAGGTCGTTGCGGTCGGTGATCACCACGATGGTCGGGTTCTCCATCGCCGGCTCCTGCATCACGCGGGCGGCAAAGCAGGTCATGGTGATGCTCTTGCCGCTGCCCTGCGTGTGCCAGACCACGCCGCCTTTCTGACCGCCACCGGGCCTGGACGCCGCCACGACCTGCCCGATCGCCAAACGCACGGCGTGAAATTGGTGGTAGCCCGCGATTTTTTTAACGATGCCGCCATCGTCCTCAAACAGTACAAAGTAGCGCAGGTAATCCAGGAAATAGGTGGGCGCCAGCACACCGCGCACCAGCGTTTGCAACTCGTTGAATTCACCCAGCGGGTCCAGCGTCACGCCGTCGATGGTGCGCCAGGCCATGAAGCGCTCCGGGTCGGCGGACAGCGAGCCCAGCAGCGCCTCGGTGCCGTCCGAGATGACCAGCATCTCGTTGGTCTGGAACACCTCGGGAATCTGTTCCTTGTAGGTCTGGATCTGCTCGTAGGCCTTCCACACATCGGCGTTGAGGTCAGCCGGGTTTTTCAGCTCCAGCAGCACCAGCGGCAGGCCGTTGACGAACAGAACGATGTCGGGCCGACGCGTGTGGTGCGGGCCTTTGATGGAAAACTGGTTCACCGCCAGCCAGTCGTTTTTTTCTGCTTGGGCCCAGTCGATCAAGCGCACAAAGTCGCCCCGCGTTTCGCCGTCCTTCTGGTACTGCACCGGCACGCCCGCCACCAGCAGGCGGTGGAAATGCCGATTGGCCGACAACAACGCCGGGTGCCCCAAGTCCAGCACCTGCTTGAGTGCGTCTTCGCGGGCGGCGGTAGGGATGGCGGGGTTGAGCTTGTGGATGGCCTCGCGCAGACGAAAGGGCAGCAGCACCTGGCGGAAGTTCGCCCGCTCGGGCGCCGGGCCGTCGGGGGCCATGTCGGGGCCGTAGACGTGGCTGTAGCCCACGTCCGCCAGCCAGGCCAGGGTTTCGCGTTCGAGTTGGTCTTCGGTCATGGCGCGGTCCCCAATGCGCCTTGCAAAACCGTGTTCAAAGCCAGATTGATGTAGTAATTGCCGCGCCCTATTTTTTGTTTTTCCACAAACCCGCCGTCGGCCAAGGCATCCATGTATTTGGTGGCGGTGATGCGTGACACCTGCAGGTCACGCTGCACAAACTCGATCTTGGTATAGGGGTGGGTGAACAGGTGGTTGATCAAGTCCTGGCTATAAAACTTGTAGCCCGTGCGGATGCGGTGCTTGTAGTCAAACAGCGCCGCCTTGATGGCCTGGACGGTGGTGATGGTTTGCCCGGCGGTCTGCTCCACCGCCGTCAGCATGTACAGCACCCAGTCTTCCCAGGTATCGTCCTCACGCACGGTTTGCAGCAGGTGGTAGTAGTCCGACTTATTGCGCACGATATGGTTGCTCAGGTACAGCACCGGAATGTCCAGCAAGCCCTCTTTGACCAGATACAGCACATTCACAATGCGCCCGGTGCGGCCATTGCCATCGTAAAACGGGTGAATGCTTTCGAACTGGTGGTGCATCAACGCCATCTTGATCAACGGGTCGGCATCGAACAAATCAGCGTCGTTCATGAACCGCTCCAGACCACTCATCAGCGCCACAATCTCAGCCGGGTCTTGCGGCGGCGTGTAAATGGTTTGCCCATTGCTGTCTTTGAGCGCCGTGCCCGGCAGCTTGCGAAAACCGGCGTTGTTGCGTTCCAGTTCGCCCTGAATTTCGATGATGTGGTTCGCCGTCAACAAGCCGCTGGTGCGCACCTGCTCAAACCCCACCAGCAAGGCTTGGCGGTAGCGCAAAACTTCTTTGGCGGCGGGGTTGGCAAAGGCTTCGGGCAGCACGTCGTCCTTGAACAGCTCATCATGCGTGGTGACGATGTTCTCGATCTCGGAACTGTCCTTGGCCTCTTGCAAGCCCAGCGTGTTGATCAGAATGCCCTGGTTGGGAATGGAGGCCGCCATGCCCTTCAGCTCCGCCAGCTTGCGGCTGCTGCTGGCCAGCTTTTTGAGGATGGCAGTCGTCTCGAACCGGGCGGGGTTGAGCTGTTCAAGCGGCGTGAGTGCGGACATGGGCGAGCCTTGAAAGGGAGCGACGTGTATAGATATTCAAGTCTTCTTTACATGTTAGTCGCGATGTGTATAGAAAATGCGTATTTCTATACGTGTCATGGTGAGTCATGAAGGTGGGTAGTCTCAATTGCGCAACCGATATCAAAACTCAATAAATGCCTAAATAGGCCTCTAGCCCATGTCCATAAAGCACATATAGCTATATTATTTGCAGCAAATGTTCGTCAGGACAGCACCATATTTTCTCGATATCGGTATAATTGGCCTCAGCTCATCTACCACGTGTAGAAGGAGTATCAGGGGCCCTTACACAGCAATGTGTCGGGGCTTCAGTCTTTCTGGGCTGCCCAATACGCATCACGCTCTTTGGCAAATTTGCGAATGGTGTGACTTCTGAGGCAATACGCAGTCTTCAGCAGGTAGTAGCGGGGACCCTCCTGAGTGTCGCGTTTGGCCAGCACCACAGCAAAATCGTGCTGCTCTGCCCAGATCACCACATGCGCCTCAGTGCCACGTTTGTTTTCCCACCATGAAAAGTCCGCAGTCCCTACATTCTGAATACACCAGGCCACCCAGCGCACACGGGCACAGCGTTCAAGGTCGGGAATACGGTCATCTTCATTGCGGTTGTTCTGGCTGGGTGCTTCTGAAATCAGGTGCCAGAAACCATAACCTTTGTGCCTGCTAGTCGGGTTGAACCGAACCTTCACCGGGGCACCCCAAAGCTGTAGCCTGGCGTGGGCCACCAAGGTCAAATACTCGGCATAGATGGCATCTTCATACGCAGCCCAATCAGCGTAATCGTTGAAATGCATGAGCGCTGGGGGCAGGCTCACGTTTGGGGCCTCCAGACAAAGAGATTGAATTTTTCCGCCTTCAAAAGCGAGCTTTGCTCCAGTCGCAAGCCAGAACGATGGCGCAAATAGCTCACCAACGCCAACTTGGCCGGACTCTCTTGCAAGCCACGGTGAACGTAGCCAACCGCGCCAATCAACAAATCCGCCAGCTGTAGCAACAGCACATCATGTGAATGCACCAGCTCAATTTTTTCGATCACGCTGCGGTCAAAATCGTAGTTGGCGCTGCACAGCACATCGTGCAACTTGGTCACTTTGGCTTGCCCCTGCGTGTCTTTGATGTCCAGGAAAATGCGGTAATGCTGGCTCGGGTCAATCAGGCGATTGAGCACCAAGTACCACATCTTGTAATAAAAATCGTCGTGGTTTTGCGCAAAACGTCCGTGGTTTAGCGCCTGCTTGTTCGGCACCACCAGTCCCCGAAAATGCAGCAGGGGTTCGTCAAAAAACAGATCCAACAAGGCCCGATAAAAGGCCAACTGACCCGGCGATACCTTGACCCACTTGATTTCAAACTGCGGCGGCAACCCATATTGCTTCTTCAGCGCCTTGATCTTGCGCGCCAGCATGGCCCGGTGCGTGGCGGGGCACCACACCGCGCCCAGCACCATGGCCCGCATCTGGTCGTTTTCAAGGTGGCAAGATTCGTCGCAATAAACGTGGATGAGTTCGCTCATGCGGCCGTCTCCTCAAGGTGGGTTTGCGCCTGCGGCAGCCGCAACTGACCCGAGATCAGGCGCGGCAGCAGGGTGTCGCGCAGGGTGGCTAGGGTTTGGGCTTGCGTCTGGTTGGCCGAGAAACGTTCACGCAATGGCAACACAACGTCATCAAAATTCTGAAGCACCGCAACCGGAGGAACAAGCAATTTGAGCGTGGCCAGCTTTCCTCGACTTAACTCGGTCTGCCCTGTTGAGCCTTCGCCCATGCCTTCAATCTCAGCCTGCCTGCGCATTATTGATAGCCCAAGGTAATTCCACGTAAGCGAGGAATCTGCACGCATCACCGTGACATGCGAATCAACGATGGCGGGGTTATCTAAAGACAGAACTTGCGCGACACGGCCAAGCGTTCCAACGCCAGTCGAATTCACCAAAATATCGCCTTTTAACAACTCTCGGCCATCAATTTTTCTCTGTGCTGGATCGTGACGGCGAGCTTTGCTCAAGTCCAGAGAGAAGTCTCGAATGCACTTTTGGTTAATGACAATAACGCCGCCATCCTCGATATATTTGGGTGAAATTCCACGGCTTAGGTAGCTTGTGTGTTCACCCAGCGTTCCAACCTGCCACCCCTTCGGCACCAAGCCCAGTTCCGACTCCTCGAAGCCATTAGGAAACAGTTGGGCGGTGGCCTCGTCCATGCCTTCGGGCGCGCGGCCTTCCAGCTTGGCGCGCACCGGATCGAAATCGACAAACCACGACTTGAACAGCGCCCGGGCGATGGCTTCGAGCGTGGCATTGGTTTCGCGCAGTAATTCAATCTGACTCGAAAGCTCGAAGTAAAGCTCACCGACGGATTCCTGCACTTCTCTATCTGGCAGGGGAATCAGCAGTTTGTTGAAATCGGTTTTTTTAAGGTGCGGGATCACCGCATCGACATTCAACGCCTTTATCCTCTTCTGAACTAGGTCGGAGCGTAGCGCAGCAAAAAGGTACAGTGGGCTGATTTTTTTCGGATCAGCTCTCAACGCAACCATGTCTTGCGCGATACAAAAATCTATTGGGTTAGGAACCAAGCATATGGCACCGTTCTGACTACCTTTGTTGGTTAGCAAAATGTCGCCCGGAGCGGGGTGTGACCGAAACCAAGTGTTGTGCGTCTCTTGGGATACGTATCGCAAATTCAGTTTCAGGGGATACAGGTCAACATTGTTCACACAGTTCGTGGCGATCAAAGCGATACCTTTAGGAGCTGTTGGTGCTGTCTTTCCTCTGTTGTCAACAATGAATTCAACTGCGTCCTTCAATGAAATTTCATTCGGCAAAGCTGGCAGGTCAAAATTCACAATCGGCCCTCCGAAACCGCTTCATCCGGCGTATCCCACATCTCCCGGTACGCATTGATGTGCTCAGCCGTAGCCACCGGGTCGATATCGAAGTAATAGCGGCACAGTCGCTTGAACGCCAGCAGCATGTCCGGGTCGCAACAAAACCCGAGCATGTGGTCAAGCTGATGGTCGATGCGGGCGCTGTCACGCTCGCCGCGTTGAATGATGTCGTCAACTTCTACATTCGCGGCTTGTATGGCCTGGCGGAACAGGGCCGTCAACTGTTGGCCCATCAGCTGAAAGTTGTCGTCAGAACTCATACCCCAGCCCTCCCAACTTCAGCCGAATCAACTGGTCCAGCTCCGCCCCTTTGGCCATCTGCTCACCCAGCTTTTCGGTGAGCTGCTGCATCTTGGTGGTGAAGTCTTCGTCGTTGTCCTCGACTGCTTCCGCGCCCACGTAGCGGCCGGGCGTGAGGACGTGGCCGTGTTGGGCGATTTCTGCCAGCTGGACGCTGCGGCAGAAGCCAGCGACGTCGGCGTATTCACCGGCATTCGCTTCACCACGCCAAGCCGCCACCGTGCCCGCAATGCGCTCAATCACCTCATCCGTGAACTCGCTCTGCACCCGGCTGATCATGGTGGCTTGTTTGCGGGCGTCGATGAACAGCACTTCGCCCTTGCGCTGGGTTTTCTGCTTGACTAAAAACCACAAACACGCCGGTATCTGGGTATTGAAGAACAACTGGCCCGGCAGCGCCACCATCACCTCCACCACGTCGGCCTCGACCATGGCGGCGCGGATCTGGCCTTCGCTGTTCTGGCTGGAGCTCATGGAGCCGTTGGCCAGCACAATGCCGGCGCGGCCGGTCGCTTTGAGATGGTGCAGCATGTGCTGCAGCCAGGCGTAATTGGCGTTGCCTTGTGGCGGGTCGCCATAGACCCAGCGCGCATCGCCCATCAGGCTGCCGTGCCACCAGTCGCTGATGTTGAACGGCGGATTCGCCAAAATGAAATCGGCGCGCAGGTCGGGGTGCTGGTTGCGGGTGAAAGTGTCGCCCGGTTCGCGGCCCAGGTTGAAGTCGATGCCGCGAATGGCGAGGTTCATGGCCGCCAGGCGCCAGGTGGTGGGGTTGGCCTCCTGGCCGTAGATGGACACGTCGCCCAGCTTGCCGCCGTGCGCTTCGATGAATTTCTCCGACTGCACAAACATGCCGCCCGAGCCGCAGCACGGGTCGTAGACCTGGCCGCTGTGCGGGCTGAGGATGGCGACCAGGGTTTTGACGATGCTCGCCGGGGTGTAAAACTGCCCGCCGCGTTTACCTTCGGCGCTGGCGAACATACCCAGAAAGTATTCGTAGACCTGGCCCAGCACATCGCGGGCGACCGAGGGGTTATCGCCAAAACCGATGGTGGAGACCAGATCGACCAGCTCGCCGAGCTTGCCGTCGGGCAACTGGGCGCGGGCGTAGCGCTTGTCCAGAATGCCTTTGAGCTTGGGGTTTTCAGTCTCAATGAGGGTCAGGGCTTCGTCGACGCGTTTGCCGATGTCGCTTTGTTTGGCGGCGGAGCGCAGGCTCTCCCAGCGGGCCACCTCGGGCACCCAGAACACGTTGACCGCTGTGTAATAGTCGCGGTCTTCCAGTTCGGCCGCCAGGTCTTGCGGGCTGGCGTCGGCAAAGTAGTACTCGTCTTGTGGGGTGCTCAGGCGGTGGGAGAGCTCGGCGCGGCGGGCGGCAAAGGTGTCGGAGATGTATTTGACGAAGATGAGGCCGAGCACCAGGTGCTTGTATTCGGCTGCGTCCATGTTGGCGCGCAGTTTGTCGGCGGTGGCCCAGAGTGTCTTTTTGATGTCGTCAAGCATGCCGTGGCAGTTTCCCGGTTCGATTGGTTTGGATTCGCTGCTTCGGATTATGCGGCTCCAAAAATGACGGGCTATTTTGCTATTTAAATGATAGCTTCTTACGCTTATTTCACGGGGGCTAGATGGCTAAAAGGCTTGTAAATTTTGGTGTGGCATGGATTGCCGCGCTGCGCTCGCAATGACGGACAAGCAGTCATTGATGGCGCCGATGTGATCATTCATGCCGCAGCGCTTCGATCGGGTCCAGCCGGGCCGCCCGGCGCGCCGGGAAGTAGCCGAACAGTACGCCAATGCCGGCCGAGAACAGGAAGGACAGCAGGTTCACGCCGGGGTTGAACAGATACGGAACCTCCATCACACTCGCCAGCAGAATCGATGCGCCGGTGGCCAGCACGATGCCAATCACGCCGCCCAGCGAGGCCAGCACCACCGCCTCGATCAAAAACTGCAGCAGCACCTCGCGCTCCAGCGCGCCAATCGCCAGCCTTAGGCCAATCTCGCGGGTGCGCTCGGTCACGCTCACCAGCATGATGTTCATGATGCCGATGCCGCCCACCAGCAGGCTCACCGCCGCCACCGCACCCAGCAGCATGGTCATCACCTTGGTGGTGCCGGAGAGGGTGTCGGCCAGTTGTTTGGTGTCCAGCACGTTGAAGTTGTCTTCATCCGCCTCGGCCAGTTTGCGGCGCTCGCGCAGCAGCTGGGTCAGGCTGGCCTTGACGCGGGTGGCGTCACTGCCGTCCTGCATGGACACCAGGATGGTGTTGACGCGGGTGTTGCCGGTGATGCGGCGCTGCAGCGTCTTGAGCGGCACCAGCACCACATCGTCCTGGTCGTTGCCGAAGGCGCCCTGGCCCTTGGAGTTCAATACGCCCACGACCTCGCAGGAGATCTGTTTCACGCGCAACTGCTCGCCGACTGCGATCCGCGTGCCATAAAGCTCGCGCCGCACGGTTTCGCCAATCATGCACACGGCGGCACCGCCGCGCAGCTCGTCGTCGGAGAACTCGCGCCCGTCGCGTAGCTTCCAGTTGCCCGTGACCAGCCAGGCATTGGTGCTGCCGATGATGCTGCTGGTCCAGTTGCGGCCGTAGGCCACCAGGGTGGCACTGCTGCGGGCCTCGGGTGCCACGGCGGCGATGCCGCCGATCTGGCTGGCGATGGCGTCGGCGTCCACCTCCTTGAACGACGGGCCGCCGCCGGAGCCGGGGCCCATGCGCTGGCCGGGGCGAACTTGCAGCAAATTGGTGCCAAGACCGGAAATCTGGTTCTGCACGGCCATGGTCGCGCCGTTGCCCAAGGTGACCATGGTGATGACGGCACTCACGCCGATCACGATGCCCAGGATGGTCAGGAAGGAGCGCATCAGGTTGCGCCGGATGGAGCGCAGGGCGAGCAGCAGGGTATTGAGCAGCATCAGTGGACCTCAGTGGCGGGTGGGGTCATCGGCCGTTGGACTGCTGCTTCGTGCAGCCCGGCGGGGTGCGGATTGAGCGTGTCGCTTTCCACCACGCCGTCCACAAAATGCACGATGCGTTTGGCGTAAGCCGCCATGTCGGCTTCGTGCGTGACCATCAGCACGGTAATGCCGTGTTTGACGTTCAGGCTCCACAACAGTTCCATGATCTCCTTGCTGCGCTGGGTGTCCAGATTGCCGGTGGGTTCGTCCGCCAGCAGCACGGCCGGTTCGGTGACGATGGCGCGGGCAATCGCCACGCGCTGCTGTTGCCCGCCCGACAACTCGGCCGGTGTGTGATGTTCCCAGCCGCTCAAGCCGACCGAGGCCAGCGCTTGGGTGGCCAGCGCGTGGCGCGTTTTGGCTGTCTCGCCACGGTACAGCAGCGGCAGTTCGACGTTTTCCTGGGCCGAGGTGCGCGCCAGCAGGTTAAAGCCCTGAAACACAAAACCCAGAAAGCGCCGGCGCAGGCGGGCGCGCTGGTCGCGCGACAGCGTCTCGACGTGCACGCCGTTGAACAAATACTCGCCGGTGGTGGGTGTGTCCAGACAGCCCAGCGTGTTCATGGCGGTGGACTTGCCTGAACCGCTGGGGCCCATGATGGCGACAAAGTCGCCGGCCCGGATGGTCAGGTCCACCCCTTTGAGGGCAGCTAAGGCGGTGGCGCCCTCGCCATAGACCTTGGTCACCCGTTTGAGCTGGATGAGCGGGGGCTCGATCATGATGCCGCCCCACCGGTGCGCTGGTCGGTGATGACCTGCATGCCGGGCTGCAACTCGCCGCCCGTGATCTCGGTCATGCGGCCGTCGCTGATGCCCGGCGTCACGGCGATAGCTTCTGCCTTGCCGCCTTGCAGCACCCAAATCTGTTTGGCATTGGCGTTGCCATTGCCTCCCGCCGACTTGCGCGCGCCGCTGCGCGGCATGCGCGGCAGCAAACTGGACACAATGCCGCCGCTGGCTTTGGCCGCGCCCGAGGTGGCGCCTGCCATTGCCGGCGTGAAGCGCAAGGCCGTGTTGGGCACCAGCAGGACGTTGCGCCGTTCGGTGGAGGTAATGGTGCTTGATGCCGTCATGCCGGGGCGCAGCGACAGGTCGGCGTTGTCCACTTCGAGGTAGGTGATATAGGTGACCACGTTTTCGGTGGTGGTGGAACCAAAAGCCACGCGGGTGATGATGGCCGGGTATTTGCGCGACGGGTAGGCGCTGACGGTGAAACTGGCTTTCTGACCCACTGTGACCGAGCCCACATCGGCTTCGTCCACATTGACCTGCAGCCTGAGTTTGGACAGGTCCTCGGCCACGGTAAACAAGGTGACGGCCTGCAGCGAGGCCGCCACTGCATTGCCGGGGTCCACCGTTCGGGTCAAGACCACACCGTCAATGGGCGAGCGGATCGAGGCTTTGGAGAGGTTGGTTTCGTCGGTGGATGCGGTTGCCTTGGCCTCGGTCACGTTGGCACGGGCACTGACCTCGTCGGCCCGGGCGCGTTCCAGGGTGGCGCGGCCGGTGTCGAGTTCAGCCTGGGACGGCACCTTGCCACCCGACAAGCGCGCCACTTCTTCGAGCCGCGCCAGGTTGCCCTGTGCTTCCTTGACGGTGGCGACGACTTGGGCCACCTTGGCGTTCGCCGCCGCGAGCGCGGCGCGGGAGCGCGCCACCTGGTCGCTGAGCTTGGCGGTGTCAAGTTCGACCAGGATCTGGCCCTTTTTGACCTTGTCATTCACATCCACCAGCACGCGTTTCACGGTGCCTGACAGTTCGCTGCCAATGCTGACCGAGCGCGTTGGCTGCAGCGTGCCGTTCGCGGCCACGGTCAGGGTCAGATTGCCGCGACTCGCAGCTTCGGTGACAAAGACCGGCGCCGCATTGCGGGTGGCGTTGGCTTGCCAGAAATAGAAACCTGCGCCAGCCAGCAACACCAGACCGACCACCAGCCAGACCATGGTTCGGCGCCACCACGCACGCTTGGGCGCGTCGTCCAGCATGGTCTGCAGGTCCTTGGTTGAAAGGGGTTCGGGGGAGGTCGCTTGCTTGGTCATGGTGTGTTCTTGTAAGTTTCGGTTGTATTCAGTTCCAGCCGCCGCCCAGGGCCTTGTACAGGCGCACATGGTCGGCGCTGATGTCGGCGCTGGTGCTGGCCACACTGTCCTGGGTCGTCAGCAGCGTGCGCTGTGTCTGCAACACGATCTGGAAGTCAATCAGGCCACTGGCATAGCGCTGTTGCGCCAGCAGCGCCGCATTGTCGGCCGCGATGGCGGCATTTTGCAGGCGGACCAGGCGTGCGCGATCTCCGGCCAGGGCCACCAATGCGTCTTCAACATCTTTCAAGGCTGTCAGCACCACCGCCTGATAACCGGCGCGGGTCTGCTCCAGCGCGGCTTCCTGCGCCTGTACCTGCGCCCTGGCAGCGCCACCATCAAACAGGGGAACGGAGATGCCGCCGAGCAAGGCGCTGGCCACGGACGCGCCGCTGGTGAGGCCGCCAAGGGTTAGCGCACTCAGGCCCAGCGAGCCGCTGATGGAAAAACTGGGGTAGCGCGCCGCATCCGCCGCCGACACCCGTGCCAGGGCGGCACTGATGCGGTGTTCGGCGGCGCGAACGTCGGGACGCTGGCGCAGGGTTTGCGCCGGAATGCTCAGTGCCAGGTCATCGGCGGCCTGCGGGATGGCCAGCGCAGGCGTCAATTGCGCCTGCAAGGCCAGCGGTGTTTGTCCGGTCAGGACGGCCAGGCTGTGCTGGGTCTGGGCAATGCTGGCTTCCAGGGTGGGAATCTGGGCTGCGGTCTGTTCGCTGGCGGTGCGGGCCTGCTCCAGCTCAAGCGAGGTGGTCAGCCCGGCCTGCACGCGCCAGTCGGTGATTTGCAGGGTTTCCTGCTGGCTTTTCAGGTTGTTGCGGGCGATCATCAGCTGCGTCTGCTGGCCGCGCAGCTGGATGTAGGCCAGCGCCACCTCGGCCGCCACCGACACCTGCACATCGGCTAGCGTGGCGCCGGCCGCCAGGGCATCGGCCTCGCTGGCGTTCAAGGCGCTGCGTTTGCCGCCAAAGATATCCGGCTCCCAGCTGGCATCCAGACCCACCTTGAAACTGTTGCCGGCGTCAAGGTCGCCGGACTTGCTGCGCTGTGCCGACGCGCCAGCCGACAGGCCGGGCAGCAGGCCCGCACCTTGAACGTCACGCAAGGCGCGCGATTGTTGCAGCGCGGCCTGGGAGGAGTGGATGCTGGTGTTGGCCTGCAAAGCCTGCGTGACCAGGGTGCTCAGCAGCGGGTCGTTGAATCTCTGCCACCACTGTGCCAACGAGCTCGTGCCGGCGTTGGTCGTGGCGACACCCGGGTCAGGTACACCCCGGGCCTGCGGTGACCACGATGAGCAGCCGCTGAGCGCCATGGCCAGCGACAAAACCAGCGGCAGGGGGCTGGACAGGCGGTGGCGAGACCATGGGGAGGGGAATTTTTGTGAGGGCATCTGTTCCTGCAAGCTGGGGTGCGTTGAAGTTTCCCATTGTGCAGGAGCCACATGCGGTAACGGTTTCCCCTCCGTGAAGTCTTGTAAAGCTGTGGCGGGCCACAGGTCTGGATGGCTCAGGCCAATGCGCTTAGCGTGCCGCCTTTGGTTTGCTGGGTCATGATCTGTTCGTAGGCCTGCTTGACCAGTTCAGCCAGGTCGACGCTGTTCTGTGTTGACGTGGCGCTGCTATCAGTGCCCTCAAGCTGCGCAGTCAGCTTCTCCATGAACGCGTCAGTCTCGTCGCTGCTGATTTGCTTGTCATCGTTGGTGTCAATGGCCTTGAGCAAGGTCTGAACCGCATCGGTTGAAGAACTGGACGAGCTGCCAGCAAGACGCTCCTGGGCAGATACCGTGCCGTCCTCGTTGGTGTCCAGCGGGTCATACGTGGTGCTGCCGGCGCTGGCGCTGCCACCAGCGCCGCCGGGAGGCGGGGGCGGTGGTGTGCCGTCGGCGCCGCGGGTCTCCTCGTTGCTGGTGCTGTCCGAACGCGATTGGGCGAAATCCATGGTGGAGGGCGGCGGTGGCATGAGGCTTTGCATGCCCTGGTCGAGCTCGTCACTGGACAGGCTGCCGTCGCTGTTGCTGTCCATTTTGCTGAACAGTTCGTCACTGCTGCTGCTGTCGTTGGTGACGCCGGTTTTCTGGGCCACGTCGGTCAGCAGACCCTGCAATTCGGTTTTGTCGACGCCGCCACTGCTGTCCGTATCGACCTTGGCGAACATTTTGGCCTGCATCTGACTTCGTTGGGCTTTCATGGCGGCCCAGGCATCGCCTGAGCCACTGACCCCGCTGATGGTGCTCATAGTTTTTCCTTTTGTTTCCAAAGTTGAGTGAAATGTCACCCTCGCGGGAACAAGCGAATGGCGACCCGATGATTCTTGCGGGTCCCCGTAAACCGCGTTTGTCCGCTTTGTACCGAAGCTGATACAAAGCGCCGTCCTAGCTTGGGAACAAGAGGGAATTGACCCACTTGTTTGCGCTTTATTGCCGGGTGGTCCGTCTCTACACTTTAAGTTTCCATGAGCACACCATGCAGCCCCGTTCGCAGATCCTGATCGTTGACGACGACGAAGGCATCACTACCTTGTTGCGCGAGTACCTGGCCCGCTTCGGGCTGGAGTCTCATGTGGCCGGCGATGGCGTCACCATGCGCGAGCAGCTGGCGGCGCACCGCATCGACCTGGTGGTGCTGGACCTGATGTTGCCAGGCGAGGACGGGCTGATGCTGGCGCGCGAAGTGCGCCAGCATTCAACCTTGCCGATCATCATGCTGACGGCTCGCTCCAACCCCTATGACCGGGTGCTCGGGCTGGAATCCGGCGCGGACGACTATATGAGCAAGCCTTTCGAGCCACGCGAGTTGGTCGCCCGCATCCAGACCGTGTTGCGTCGTGCCGGTCGCCCGCGTGACGGCGCCTGTGACCACACACGCAGCGACGTGATCCGCTTTGACGGCTGGGAGCTGCACCGCGAAGACCGCTGCCTCACGTCACCGGCGGGCTTGGTGGTGGCCTTGTCCAATGCCGAATTTCGCCTGCTGTCCACCTTTCTGCAAATGCCGCGCCGGCTGTTCAGCCGCGATCAGCTGATGGAGCAGGCGCGCGGGCGAACCATGGATTCTTTCGAGCGCAGCATTGACCTGCTGGTGTCGCGCCTGCGCCAGAAATTGGCCGATGATCCGCGTGAGCCC
Source organism: Rhodoferax ferrireducens (assembly GCF_003347515.1). GTDB lineage: Bacteria > Pseudomonadota > Gammaproteobacteria > Burkholderiales > Burkholderiaceae_C > Rhodoferax. The sequence continues at coordinate 258,183 of NZ_QEII01000324.1, forward strand.
AACATGATCAAGACAGTTAGGGGCGCGGGCTACATGTTCAACGTCCAGTCGGTGCAGGGCGGTGCGGTGTGGCTCAACTGATCGCGCGCTTCCCGCTTCGCCTTCTGCCCAGCACCTTGTTTGGTCGGCTGGCACTGCTACTGTTTGTGGCGGTGCTGGCCAGCCACGCCCTGGCCTTGACCCTCATGTTCGAGTTGCGTCCCCCCATGCCGAACCCCGGCCCCGGCATGACGCCCGACTTCGGCCCCGGTCATCCGCCTCCCGGCCCGCCGCCCCTGCTGCATCCGGGGCTGTTGCTGGACATCGGTGTGCGGCTTTCTGCCCTGATGCTGGCGGCCTGGATTGGTGCGCGCTGGTTGTCGCAGCCCATCAGGCGTCTCGCCAGTGCTGCGCGTGAGATCGGGCTGGATGTCCATCGGTCGCCGCTGGCAGAGGAAGGCACCGAGGAGTGCCGCGCCGCGACCCGCGTTTTTAACCAGATGCAGGCGCAGATCTGCCAGCAGTTGAGCGAGCGTGACCGTTTTGTGGCGGCGGTGTCGCACGATCTGCGCACACCCTTGACGCGTCTGGCCCTGCGGGCCGAAGGTTTGAGCGATACGCTCCAGCGCCAGCAATTTGGGAAGGACATCGTGGAAATGAACAACATGATCACCGCCACGCTGGACTATTTGCGCGGTGCGGCCGACCCCGAACCCTTGGTGTTGCTGGATGTGATGTCTTTGCTGGAAAGTCTGGCCGATGACCAGCAGGCGTGCGGGCACGATGTGACGGTGACAGGCTACGCCGAACCGCTGCGGGCACAAGCATCCTCGCTTCGCCGCTGCATCGACAACCTGGTGGCGAATGCCGTGCGTTATGGCCACGTAGCCCGCATCAGCCTGACAGACCACCCCGAACATGTTTGCATTGAAGTCAGCGATGAAGGACCGGGCATCCCTGAAGACGAGCTGGACCGGGTGCTGGCGCCGTTTTACCGGGTCGAGGCCTCACGCAACCGCAACAGCGGCGGCGTGGGCCTGGGCTTGTCGATTGCACACAACATTACACGCCGGCATCAGGGCCAACTGCGCCTGCGCAACGGGGCGTTGGCCGGTCTCATCGTTACGCTGACCTTGCCGCGCCGACTTGCAGCCGATAGGTGAAACGAAACCGATATTCCGACCTCTCGCCATGTGGATTCCAGGCGCGTATAGTGTTATTTGGGTGAGATTGGCAGATGCCCGAAGACGGGTAGGAGCAGGCCATGAGCGAAGCAACGGGACGGATGGACTGGAAAAGGCGCAAGCCTTGCAGCCGGATCTGATCCTGATGGACCTGGTCATTCCGGGCATGGATGGGCTGGACGCCATGCGCCGCTTGCGTGAACTGCCAACCTTCAAGGACATGCCTATCATCGTGCTTTCGTCCAGCGCTTCTGCCGACGATCAGTATAAAAGCCTGTTGTCCGGTGCGAACGCCTTTGTGGCGAAACCGATCGAGCGTGGCCGTCTCTGCTGGCGCAAATTTCCAATCTGTTTGAGGCCGAAGAGCTGTATCGCTTGGCGCGCCTGGGAAACATGCACGACATTCTGCGCTGGGCAAGCCGTCTGGAAGCGCTTGATGAGCGCCATCGGCCGTTTGCCAATCAGTTGCGTGTCTTGGCCAAGGGATACCAGTCCAAGGCCATCTTGAATCTCGCGAAGCGTTATTTGAAGCGTCAAGAAATACTATGAATGCGCCTGGGCTAATTGCAAATAAGGGGCGCAGTCCTATACTTCTTTTTGACAGAGGTTTGCTTCTTAGGCGGATGCGTTGTGAATACCAGTACCAATTCTGAATCGACAGGGTCCACCGTTCTGATCGTGGATGACACGCCGGTTAACGTGGCCGTACTGGCGGAGCATCTCGTCAGCCATGGGTTTTCAGTAATGGTTGCGCAAGATGGCGAAGAAGGCATTGAACGCGCGCAGTTCGCACCGCCGGATCTGATCCTGCTTGATGTGATGATGCCTGGCATAGGGGGCTTTGAAACTTGTCGGCGATTGAAGTCCCATGAAGTCACGAAAGATATCCCGGTGATCTTCATGACGGCCCTGTCTGGCATCGACGACAAGATAACCGGTTACCAGGTGGGCGGTGTCGATTACGTCACCAAGCCATTTCACACGGAAGAAGTGCTGGCGCGCATCAACACGCATTTGAGTTTGCAGGCCATGCGGCGGCAACTGGTGGCGCAAAACCGGCAGCTGCAACAAGAAATGGCGGAGCGTCAGAAAGCCGAGGTCGTCGTGGCGCAGCGCTCGCAAGAACTGGCGCGCTCGAATGCAGAGCTGGAGCAGATGGCCTATGTGGCGTCGCATGATCTGCAGGAGCCCTTGCGCATGGTGACCAGCTATCTCCAACTGCTGGAGCAGCGCTATGGCCGCCAATTGGATGCCGATGCGCATGACTTCATTGAATTCGCCGTTGACGGCGCCAAGCGCATGCAGGCCTTGATCGACGACTTGCTGAGCTACTCGCGGGTCGGCACCAAGGCCAAGCCCTTGCAGCCGACTGACTGTGAGGCGGTGATGAAAACGGCCTTGCAGTCCCTGCTCATGGCGATGGAGGAAAGCGGCGCGCAAATCCAGTGGGCTGGCTTGCCGAGGGTGCTGGGCGATGCGGCGCAACTGACCCAGTTGTTCCAGAACCTCGTCGCGAATGCCATCAAGTTTCGCGGTGAGGGGGTGCCTCGGATTGACATCCGGACTGAACGGGAGGATGGATTCTGGCGTTTCGAGGTGAGGGACAACGGCATTGGTATTGCGCCGGATTATTTTGAACGGATCTTTGTGATGTTCCAGCGCCTGCACAACCGCAGCAAGTATCCGGGCACGGGCATTGGACTTGCGATTTGCAAGAAAATTGTTGAGCAACACGGCGGACGAATCTGGGTCGAGTCGGCGCCGGGGCAGGGCACTGTATTCAAATTCACCTTGCCGCAGGAAACACATGAAGCAGGAGAGGCCCCATGACGAATGAAATGCGAATTGTTCGCCCGATCGAGATCTTGATGGTGGAAGACAACCCGGGTGACGTGCGGTTGACCCAGGAAGCCTTGAAGGGTGCGAAGGTATCGAACACCTTGCGGGTGGTGGAAGATGGCGCGGCGGCGCTGGATTTTCTGTATCGACGCGGTGACTATGCCGATGCCCCCCGTCCCGACCTGATTTTATTGGACCTGAACCTGCCGAAGAAGAACGGGCGCGAAGTGCTGGAAGTCATCAAGCAGGATGCGCAGCTGAAAACGATACCGGTGGTCATCCTGACCACGTCACAGGCCGAAGAAGACGTCTTGCGCGCCTACAGCCTGCATGCGAACTGTTACATCAGCAAGCCGGTTGATTTCACGCAATTCACCAAGATCGTACGCACTATTGAGGATTTTTGGCTCAGCATCGTGACGCTGCCGCCAAAGTAATGTGATGAACGATGCCCGAATCAGGATCTTGTTGATTGAGGACAATCCGGGTGATGCGCGTTTGATCGAGCGCATGCTGGAGCAGGCGCAAGGGTTTGTGTATGAGTTGACATGGGTCGACAATTTGACCGACGGGATAGTGCACCTTCAGGCCAAGTCGACGGATGTGCTGTTGCTCGATCTGGGTTTGCCGGAAAGTAGTGGGTTGAAGACCTTGCAATTATTGTTGGAACGCGTGCCGGGGGTACCGACCCTGGTCGTGTTGAGTGGCCTGAGTGATGAAAATATTGCCGTTCAAGCGGTGCAGTCCGGTGCGCAGGATTATCTGGTTAAAGGGCATGTCGACACGGCACTGCTGGTGCGCTCGATCCGCTACGCCATCGAGCGCAGCCAGGCCAAACAGGCGCTGCGCCAAGCCAATGACGAGTTGGAGCGTCGGGTGGTGGAGCGCACGGCCGAATTGGCAAACACGATTGTTGCCTTGCATGCCGAAATCGCGGAACGCAAGCAAGCCGAAGAACGAATTCGCTACATGGCGAACCACGACGCACTGACCGGCTTGCCCAATCGTGAGTTGTTGCAGGACCGACTGACCCAGGCGATCGCATTTGCGCATCGAAATCGCGCACAGGTGGCGGTACTCTTCATTGGCCTGGATTATTTCAAGCACATCAACGATTCACTGGGGCACAAGATTGGCGATCGCCTCTTGCAGATGGTCGCGACCCGCTTGCAGGAATGCCTGCGCGAAGGAGACAGCGTCGCCCGTTCCGGCGACGACGTGTACGTGTTGTGTCTTCCCTTGTTGGCCGGTGTTGGCGATGCCGCTATCGTGGCGCAACAAGCGCTGGACGCCTTGAACCGAACTTTTCTGGTGGACGGGAATGAATTGCATGCGAGCGCCAGCATCGGCATCAGTCTTTACCCTGACGATGGCGCCGATGTCGAAGCCTTGATGCGCGCTGCCGATACTGCGATGAATCATGCCAAGGAACACGAGCGTGGACGCTACCATTTCTTTACGCAAGCACTCAACCGGGCCGCGCAACAGCGCCTGGCGCTGGAGAACAAATTTCGGCAGGCGTTGGCGAAAAGCGAATTCGTGTTGCACTATCAGCCGCAGGTGGATATGGCAAACGGCACCATATTTTCATGCGAAGCTTTGCTGCGCTGGCGGCAACAGGGCGCGGCGCCGATTTCGTGTCCGGACTTCATTTCGATTGCCGAAGAGTCTGGCTTGATCCTGCCACTCGGCGAGTGGCTCTTGCGCGAGGCGTGTCGTCAGCTTAAGCAATGGCAGGATGCCGGCCACCCTGAACTGCGCATCGCGGTCAATTTGTCAGCACGCCAGTTTTACCAGCCGCACTTTCACGACATGGTCGTCGCGATTCTCAAGGAAACCGGGTTGGCCGCGACCAGCCTTGAACTGGAAATTACGGAAAGCCTTCTGCTGCAGCATAGCGATGATGTTGTTGACATACTGAATCGGCTAAGCCGGATGGGTGTACAACTGACCGTGGATGACTTCGGAACCGGCTATTCCAGTCTGGCGTACTTGCAGCGTTTTCCAGTGCATGCGCTCAAAATCGACCAGTCGTTTGTGCGCAAGATAGGCCATGATCGCAATGCCACCGCGCTGGTCACCGCGATCATTGCCATGGCCAACAGCCTGGACCTGAACGTATTGGCAGAAGGCGTGGAAACGAAACAGCAAGCTGACTTCCTGCTGTCCCATGGCTGCCAGATCGCGCAAGGCTTCTATTACAGCGAAGCGATACCGGCAGATTCCTTCATCAGATTGTTGAAAAGGTAGGTGCGAACCACTCGCAAGCGCTAGTCGCAGAGCCAGGTGAATCGGGGCTGACGCACCCCGTCAATCACCACCTCTTCCTTGAACATGGCCGCCGGGCGGACCCAAAGTCCCTGCTCACCATAAAGGGCGCGGTAAAGCGTCATCGGTTCCAGCGTTTCACTATGGCGCGCCGTCGCGATCACTTCATAGCGCAGACCCTTGTAATGGCGGTACTGGCCCTTGCGGGTCGGGGTCAATGGGGGAAGTTTTTCGTCAATCATGGGACAATCGTAGGCTATGCATCCAAAAGCCCTGCTTGACGTCTGTTCTGAACTCGTCCGCCTCACTCTCAAATTTGACCACCCCACCGACGCCATTGTCTCGAAATTTTTCCGTGACAACAGGGGTCTCGGGCCACGCGAACGCGCTACGTTGTCCGGGACGGTTTACACCGTTCTGCGCAAGAAACTGCTGTTTGATCACTATGCGCCGTCCGGCAGTGGCCCCAAAGAGCGGCGCCTGGCGATTCTGGGGTTTTACGGCCCCGGCGATTTTCTGCGCAGCGCCTTGACCGAGCAGGAAACCAACTGGATCGACCAGTGCGAAAAAATCAATGTGGCCGATTTGATGGAGCGCCACCGCCACAACCTGCCCGAGTGGCTGGTGCAGCCGCTGAAAGACCAGTTGGGGGATGAATTCTGGCAGCTGGCCGAGAGCCTGAATCAAGGCGCTGGGCTGGATTTACGCGTGAATGCCCTCAACGCCAAACGCACCGACGTGCAAAAAGAGCTGGCCCAGCTGGGTATCAAGGCCGTGCCCACGCCGTACTCACCCTGGGGCCTGCGCATTGCAGGCAAGCCGACCCTGAACAAGCTGGACGCGTTTACCCGCGGTGCTTTTGAGGTGCAGGACGAAGGCTCGCAATTGCTGGCCATGTTGCTTGACGCCAAGCGCGGCGAGATGGTGGTGGATTTTTGTGCCGGCGCCGGCGGCAAGACCCTGGCCATTGGTGCTGGCATGCGCAGCACCGGTCGTCTGTACGCGTTTGATACCTCGCCCCATCGCCTGGATGCGCTCAAGCCGCGCCTGGCCCGCAGCGGTTTGTCCAATGTGCATCCGGCCGCCATCGCTCATGAGCGCGACGAACGCGTCAAGCGCCTGTCCGGCAAGATTGACCGGGTTCTGGTGGACGCGCCTTGCTCTGGGCTGGGGACGCTGCGGCGTAACCCCGACCTGAAATGGCGGCAAACCCTGGCACTGGTCGAACAAATGGCCGTGACACAAACCGCCATTCTGCAAAGTGCCGCGCGACTGTTGAAACCCGGTGGGCGGCTGGTGTACGCCACCTGCAGCACGATGATCCAGGAAAACGAGGCCATTGCGCGGGCCTTTAGCGAAGCCAACCCGGAATTTACTGCCCTGGATGTAGGTGAAGTCCTTACAGACTTGAAGGTTGAAAATGCGGAAAAACTGTGTAGCGGTGGCGAAAATGGCCAGCGTTACCTGCGTTTATGGCCACATCGGCACCAGACAGATGGTTTTTTTGCGGCCGTCTGGCAGAAAAATTAACTATTCTGCTGACTTCAGCCGGCTTTGATCGCTTATTCCGGTCTTTGTCATCACACATCCAGTTTTCCCCTGTAGGCATTAAAATCAACCCGTGACAGGCCATGCATGAGCCGGTGCTGATAAATATCAAAATTCTTGTTGAGAGACTATACAAACATGTTGTTACCTGATTGGGCTGCCTTGAACGTGGCCTTGGAGTGGTTGGCGTACGGGTTTCTGCATTTGGCTTGGTGGCAAATCGCGTTGTTTACGCTGGCTGTGACGCATGTCACCATGATCAGTGTGACAGTATTTTTGCACCGGCATCAAGCGCACCGCGCGCTGGACTTGCACCCCATTGCCTCCCATTTTTTCCGGTTCTGGCTCTGGCTGACCACGGGCCAGGTCACCAAAGAGTGGACCGCCATTCACCGCAAGCACCATGCGAAATGCGAGCAGGCGGAAGACCCGCACAGCCCGCATGTGTATGGCATCAAAACCGTGTTGTTACAGGGCGCCGAGTTGTACCGTGCCGAGTCCAAAAACAAGGAAACCATGCTTCGCTATGGTCACGGCACGCCCAGTGACTGGCTGGAACGCAATCTGTACACCCGCTTTTCGTGGCAGGGCGTGGGCCTGATGCTAATCATCGATCTGGCCCTGTTCGGTGCGGCCGGCTTAGCGGTGTGGGCTGTACAGATGGCCTGGACCCCCATCATGGCGGCTGGCATCATCAATGGCGCCGCGCACTATTGGGGCTATCGCAACTTCGAGGCGCCCGATGCCAGCACCAATATTTCACCGTGGGGCATCCTCATTGCCGGTGAAGAGTTGCATAACAATCATCACACCTATCCCACCTCCGCCAAGCTGTCAGTCAAACCCTACGAGTTTGACATCGGCTGGATGTACATCTGCCTGATGCAAAGTGTTGGCTTGGCGACCGTCAAGAAGACCCCGCCCAAACTGGCCTTTGGTCATGTGCGCCCAGTGGCGGATGAGAAGACCCTGGAAGCGCTGATTTCCAATCGTTACGAAATCATGGCGAGTTACGCGAAAGACATGCGTCGTGCCTTCAAGGACGAACTCGACGCCATGAAATTGCGCAGCGCAGATGCCGGCGTCATCAAGGCCGCTCAGCGCTGGATGCACCGGGATACCGAGCGGGTGCCGGCAGCCGCTATTTCCCAATTGGTTCTGGCCCGTGCCGCATCGCCTGTGCTGGACAAAATGGTGATCATGCGCGAGGAATTGCGCCAGCTTTGGCTCAACCGTTCGCATACCCGTGAACAGCTGGCCGCTGACCTGCAGGCGTGGTGTCACCGTGCCGAGGCCAGTGGCATTGCGGCCTTGCACGCGTTTTCCCTGCGGCTGCGGGCGGCGCAAGCCTGATTTGAGCTTCTGGCCTTTGGCCACAAAAAAGCCCGCATGAAGCGGGCTTTTTTGTGGGAAAACAAACCTGAATTACTTCAGCTTCATTTCCTTGTAATCCACATGCTTGCGAGCTTTTGGATCAAATTTCTTGATCAGCATCTTCTCGGGCATGGTTTTCTTGTTCTTGCTGGTGGTGTAGAAGTGACCGGTGCCAGCTGTAGATTCCAGCTTGATTTTTTCGCGTCCGCCTTTAGTTGCCATGGTGCTGCTCCTTATGCCTGACCACGTGCGCGCAAGTCTGCGAGCACAACATCAATACCGTTTTTGTCGATCAAACGCAGACCTGCGTTGGAAATTCGCAAGCGAATCCAACGGTTTTCAGTCTCGACCCAGAAACGGCGGTATTGCAGGTTCGGCAGGAACCGGCGCTTGGTTTTGTTGTTGGCGTGGGAAACTTTGTTCCCAACCATCGGGCCTTTGCCCGTGACTTCACATACGCGTGCCATTTGGACACTCCAGAAGACGTGAACTTCATCAGTTCACTCGTTAACAGCTTTCGCCGCACCTCGCCACATCGTGATGTGGCGGTAAAGAGATTCGCCGGATTGTCTTGCCCCGCATGGAGAGGATTGACGGATTCCGGAAAAGCTTTCGATTATAGCTATTTCAGTCCTGCTCAAGAAAGCGCTGCGCATCCAGGGCTGCCATGCAGCCGGTGCCCGCACTGGTAATGGCCTGGCGGTAGACGTGATCCTGCACGTCGCCGGCGGCAAAAACGCCTGGAACACTCGTCATGGTGGCGAAACCCTTGAGTCCGCCCTGGGTAATGATGTAACCCCCCGCCATTTCCAGCTGACCTTGGAATATCTCGGTGTTGGGCGAATGGCCAATGGCAATAAAGCAGCCTTTGAGCGTCAGGTCTTCCGTGCTGCCGGAGGTGACATGTTTCAGGCGAACACCGGTCACGCCGCTCTGGTCGCCCAGCACTTCGTCGAGGGTACAGAATGTTTTGAGTTCAATCTTGCCCGCCGCAACCTTTTCCATCAATTTGTCGATCAGGATGGGCTCGGCCTTGAACTTGTCACGACGGTGCACCAGATAAACCTTGGTCGCTATGTTGGACAGATACAGGGCCTCTTCCACGGCGGTATTGCCGCCGCCCACCACGCAGCAGATCTCGCCGCGGTAGAAAAATCCGTCACAGGTGGCGCAGCCCGAGACACCCCGGCCCATGAAAGCCGTCTCGGATGGCAGTCCCAGGTATTTGGCCGATGCACCGGTGGCGATGACGAGCGAGTCGCAGGTGTATTCGCCACTGTCACCTTTGAGGGTGAAGGGACGCTTGCTGAAATCCACCGCGTTGATATGGTCAAACACGATTTCGGTCTTGAAACGTTCGGCATGTTCCTGAAAGCGCTGCATCAGGTCCGGCCCTTGCACGCCGTGAACGTCGGCCGGCCAGTTGTCCACATCGGTGGTGGTCATCAATTGGCCGCCCTGGGCAATGCCGGTGATCAGCAGGGGGCTGAGATTGGCGCGCGCCGCATAAACGGCTGCGGTGTAGCCTGCAGGCCCAGAGCCCAAAATCAATACCTGTGCATGTCTTGTAGTTGACATTATGTAAGCCTTTTCAGAAAAATTTGATTCGCCGTGTACAGTGCTGGATAGTATGACTTATTCCCTCAATACCTTGAATTCCCCCCGCTCTGCGGGTGTAGCGGCCCGCTCGGGCTGGGTGCGTTTTGCCGACGAAATTGGTCTGCTGGCCGGGTTGGTGCTGTTGATTTTCTGGCTGCTTGCGCTTTTGACTTACTCAACACAAGATGCGGCCTGGTCGACCTCCGGGAGCGGCGGTCCGCTGCTCAATCGGGCTGGGCGCTTGGGCGCCTGGCTGGCCGATGGCAGCTATTTTCTACTGGGGTTTTCTGTCTGGTGGTGTCTGGCGGCGGGCATTCGGGTCTGGCTTTCCGGTCTGGCCCGGTGGTTGCGTGGGCGCGAACTGCTGACGCCGCAGGACGAACCCGCTACGTCGCTGGCGTCAAGGTTTGCGTCGGGTCGGGTGGCATTCTGGTGCGGGCTGGCCCTGCTGCTATGTGCCAGCACAACCCTGGAATGGTCCCGTTTTTACAGTCTGGAAGCGTATCTGCCGGGGTCCGGTGGCGGTATTTTGGGCTATTTGCTGGGGCCTTTGAGTGTCACGTGGCTGGGCTTCGCCGGTGCCGGTCTGGTGGCAATCGCCCTGGGTGTCGTGGGAGCGGCCCTGGTGTTCCGCTTTTCCTGGGGTCGTGTGGCGGAGCGCCTAGGCGCCTGGCTCTATTTCCAGGTTGAATCGCGGCGTGACAAGCGTGAAGTGGCGCAGGATATCGCGATGGGCCAGCAGGCCGCACGCGAGCGCGAAGAGGTGGTGATTGAAGAGCGACAGGACATAGCTGTGCATCACCCCCGACCCATCATGATTGAACCGGTGCTGGCGGCGGTGCCCAAGAGCGATCGGGTGGTCAAGGAGCGGCAAAAACCCCTGTTCAAGGACATGCCTGACAACAAGCTGCCGCAGGTCGATTTGCTGGACGAAGCGCTGTTGCGGCAAGAGACGGTCGCCCCGGAGACGCTGGAGATGACCAGCCGCATGATCGAGAAAAAACTCAAGGACTTCGGTGTGGATGTGCGTGTGGTGCTGGCCCAGCCCGGGCCGGTGATCACGCGCTATGAGATCGAACCGGCCACTGGCGTCAAGGGGTCGCAAATCGTAGGCCTGGCCAAGGATCTGGCGCGATCCCTGAGTCTGGTCTCGATTCGCGTGGTGGAGACCATTCCGGGAAAAAACTACATGGCGCTGGAGCTGCCCAATGCCAAACGCCAGTCCATCAAGTTGTCCGAGATTCTGGGCTCATCTGTTTACCATGAAGCCAAGTCCATGCTCACCATGGGACTGGGGAAAGACATCATCGGCAACCCGGTGGTGGTCGATCTGGCCAAGATGCCCCATGTGCTGGTGGCGGGTACCACCGGTTCGGGCAAATCGGTGGGAATCAACGCCATGATTTTGAGCCTGCTGTACAAGGCCGAGGCGCGCGATGTGCGCCTGCTGATGATTGATCCCAAGATGCTGGAAATGTCGGTATACGAGGGCATTCCGCATTTGCTGGCGCCGGTGGTGACCGACATGAAGCAGGCGGCTTACGGCCTGACCTGGTGCGTCAATGAGATGGAACGCCGTTACAAGCTGCTGAGCAAGCTGGGGGTGCGTAATCTCGCTGGTTACAACGTCAAGATTGACGAGGCCAAGGCGCGTGGCGAACATATTGGCAATCCCTTCAGCCTGACACCCGAGCAACCCGAGCCGCTGGAGCGCCTGCCGCACATCGTGGTGGTGATCGACGAGTTGGCCGATTTGATGATGGTCATCGGCAAGAAGATTGAAGAGCTGATTGCCCGCCTGGCGCAGAAGGCGCGTGCAGCCGGTATTCACCTGATCTTGGCGACTCAGCGCCCGAGCGTGGACGTGATCACAGGCCTGATCAAGGCCAATATTCCGACCCGCATTTCATTCAAGGTCAGCAGCAAGATCGACAGCCGCACCATCCTCGACCAGATGGGGGCCGAGGCCCTGCTGGGCCTGGGTGACATGCTCTACATGCCCGGCAGCGGCTTGCCAACCCGTGTGCACGGCGCCTTTGTCAGCGACGAAGAGGTGCACCGCGTGGTCAGCTACCTCAAGTCCCAGGGCGAGCCCAACTATATTGAGGGCGTGCTGGAAGGCGGTACCGATGACAGTGTGGGTGATTTGATGGGCGAGGGCGGCAGCAGCGGTGAGAAAGACCCGATGTACGACCAGGCGGTGGAGGTGGTCTTGAAAAACCGCAAGGCCAGCATCTCGCTGGTGCAACGCCACTTGAAGATCGGCTACAACCGCGCCGCACGCTTGGTGGAAGACATGGAAAAAGCCGGCCTGGTGAGCTCCATGAGCAGCAGCGGGCAGCGTGAAATATTGGTGCCTACACGGGCGGAGTGAATATGATGATGAAACGAATTGCTATTGTTTGCGTAGCTGCTTACGCAGGATGGGCGGGGGCTGGAGGCTTGGAAAGCCTTGAAGTCTTTGTGAAGACGGTGAAGACCGGCCGCGCCGACTTCACCCAGGTGGTCACCGCGCCCGCCAAGGACGGACAGGCGCCTCGCGTCAAAACCTCGAACGGCACCTTCGAATTTTCCCGGCCCAGTCGTTTCAAGTTCATCTACAAGAAGCCGTTTGAGCAAAGCATCGTGGCTGACGGCCAGACTTTGTGGCTGTATGACGCGGACCTGAACCAGGTCACGGCAAGCAAACAGTCGAAAGTGCTGGGGTCAACGCCCGCTGCCCTGATCGCCGCCGCGCCCGACCTGCGCGCCCTGCAGGCCGACTTCACGCTGGCCGATGCGCCTGATCAGGACGGCTTGCAATGGGTGGCTGCCACGCCGAAATCCAAAGAAGGTCAGTTGCAGACGGTTCGTGTCGGATTTCGCGCGGGCGAGAAAAGCGCCGAGCTGGCGGCACTGGAAATCCTTGACAGTTTTGGCCAGCGCTCGCTGCTGAGCTTCAGCAAGGTCGAGGTCAACCCGCGCCTGTCCGCCGATACCTTCCAGTTCAAGACGCCGGCTGGAGCGGACGTGATTCGCCAGTAGAGCCGCGACCGGGCGCAATTCGGGTTGCGGGCTTGTCGGATGGCGCTGGACGTTCGGCCAGTTGCAGTCCACTCGCAATGTGCAGGGTGTGGGTCGGAAAGGCGAATTGGATGCCACGCGCGCCAAACTCGCGCACGAGTTGCAGGTTGATGGCCTGCTGGACATCCATATACAGGTTGAAGTCGGGCTGCAGCATGTAATAGACCGCCTCGAAGTCGAGCGAGGAGGGGCCGAAACCCTTGAAGTGCGCGCGGTCAAAACGGGTGCCTTCATGGGATTTGATCGCCTCCTGAATCAGGCCGGGAATGCTTTCGAGTTGCTCCACTGCGGTGTCGTAAGTGACACCTATGGCAAAAACGGCGCGCCGCTCCTGCATGCGCTTGTAATTGCGGATGCGGCTCTTGAGCAGGTCGTTGTTGGAGAAGATGATCTGCTCGCCACCCAGACTGCGCACGCGCGTGGTCTTGAGACCCACATGCTCGATGCTGCCCATGTGCTCGTCCACGATGATGAAATCGCCAATGACAAAGGGCTTGTCGATGGCGATCGACAGCGAGGCGAACAGGTCACCGAGGATGTTTTGCGCCGCGAGCGCGACGGCAATGCCTCCGATGCCCAGGCTGGCGACCAGCGCCGTGACGTTCAGGCCCATGTTGTCGAGGATGAGCAGCGCGACCAGCGCCCACAGCGCCACGCGCCCCAGAAAGGACAGCAGCGACAAGGTCATCGCACGGGCCCCGGCGTCGACATCCTCGCCCTGCGCGAACTTATGGTTCAACCAGAAAACGAGGCCACGATTGGCCCAGAAACCGGACTGCAGAATGAGCAAGCCGATGAAGGCCCGGTCAACGAATTTCTCCAAGGCTGCGGGCAGTGTCAGGAAGTGCGTCGCGACATAGAGGCCGACGGCCGCCGCAAGCAGAATGCGCGTGGCCGACAGGACATCGACAAAGAAGCCGTAGACCACCGTATCCGTGGTCCTGGAAGCGCGCGCCAAGCGGTGCAGGACCAAGCGCCGCAGCGTGTGGAGCATGATCATGAACGCGGTGGCCGCGAGCAGGGCGAAGGCCCAGTCCTGGGGGCTGTTGTTGGCAATGAGCTGGCGAAACATGGTTGTCCGTGGGTCGTGTCGGGCAGGTCGTCCTGGCCCGTCGGGGTTTGGGTGGGCGCTGGCGGGAAGCCGTTTAACGGCCCCAGCGATTTGGTTCCTGTTGACGCAGCGGTGAGGCGGTCAATCAGGCAGGCGTGGGTGGTGTGGCTAAGACTACAGGTCTGGATGTCGGGGGCAAAGGGTGTCGGCTTTCCACATCCATTCCAAGACACACCCCATTTTATTTAAAGTTTACGTTTGTGCAAATATTATTTGTACGAATGTAATTTAAGGATTGCTAACCATAGCGCCATCGGAAGGGCGGCCGGTGGCGGCCATTTTTTTGCAATCCCAGATGTTGGCGCTCACCGGCGCGATGCTGGTTGCGCACCCGGGCGCAGCGCGATGTCAGGTCGGCGGCTGGGTGCCAGGTCTGAAGCCCGCATTTTCGAGTCGGTCTTCCAGCTCACCCAGGCAGGCGCTGAGCGTGTTTTCCGATTGTTCCATCGCCAGGCGAAGTCCCTGATCGAGGGCATCCAGCCGGGTCAACACGACCGCTCTCGATTCCGCATCCAGGGTTGCCAGGCGCTTCAGCTCCCCGTCCAGGAAGCCGTGCAGTTCGGTGAAACGCGATGCCTCCGCCTTGTCCGCCAGCCCTCGATTGGCCTGCAACTCACGCGCGTAACGCCGAGTTTCGAGAAGCATGGAGGCCTGCAAGTAGACCAAAAACACGAGAAACACCGCGCTCATAAAGATGATCATGCCCAGCATGACCAATCCCAATGGCGCCTGAATTTCGGCAACGCCCAGGGATAGGGTTGTCGTTGCCATGAACGCGCCCCAGTTGAGCGCAGCGAACGCGGCAATGGCGACCAGGACCAGAAGCAAGAGTAGCGTGCGAATTTTCATTTTGAGAGGCCCTTTTCATGAATTTCCCGGATAAGGTAAATTCAATGTCAGAAGTGGCTGATTACAACAGACATGAGTCCAGTCAGCGGGGGCTGGGCGTGGCGTGACGAATTCGTTGATTGACTATTTATGACTGTATCTTCTCGCGCCCAGGCGCCGACTCTCGTGAACCCGCCCCTGGCCGAGCGCCTGCGACCCCAGTCGCTGGGTGAGGTCATTGGCCAGCAGCAACTGCTGGGCGAGGGCATGGCACTGCGCATTGCGTTCGAATCCGGCCAGCCGCACAGCTGCATTCTGTGGGGACCACCGGGCACCGGCAAAACCACCATCGCGCGGCTGATGGCCCATGCGTTTGAAGCGCAGTTCATCACCATCAGCGCGGTGCTGGGCGGCGTCAAGGATATTCGCGAGGCGGTGGAACAGGCGCAGATTGCGCTGGGGCAGGGCCGGCGCACGATTGTGTTTGTTGACGAGGTGCACCGCTTCAACAAAAGCCAGCAGGACGCCTTTTTGCCGCATGTCGAGAGCGGATTGTTCACTTTTATCGGCGCCACCACCGAGAACCCCTCGTTCGAAGTCAACTCCGCCTTGCTGTCACGCGCGGCGGTGTATGTGCTGCAACCGCTGGCGCCCGAGGATCTTGAACGAATTGTGGCCCGAGCCCGCGACATTGGTGCGGTACCAGCTATTGAAAAGATAGCGATTGAGCGTTTGATCGCCTATGCGGATGGTGACGCCCGGCGCTTGCTGAATACGTTGGAAACGCTGGCCGTGGCCGCCACGCAGGAAAAGCTGACGGAGATCACCGACGTCTGGCTGCTCAAGGTACTGGGCGAGCGCATGCGTCGCTATGACAAGGGTGGCGAGCAGTTTTACGACACCATCAGTGCGCTGCACAAATCCGTGCGCGGCTCCGACCCCGATGCCGCCCTGTATTGGTTCGTGCGCATGCTCGATGGCGGTGCCGACCCACGCTATCTGGCGCGCCGCCTGATCCGCATGGCCAGTGAAGACATCGGGCTGGCGGACCCACGGGCCTTGCGCCTGGCGCTGGATGCGTCCGAGGTCTACGAGCGCTTGGGCACGCCTGAAGGCGAGCTGGCGCTGGCCGAGTGCGTGGTGTATCTGGCCGTGGCGGCTAAATCGAATGCGATTTACAAAGCCTTCAATGAAGCTAAAGCCTTCGTCAAACAAGACGGCACGCGCCCAGTGCCGATGCACTTGCGCAACGCACCCACCAAGTTGATGAAAGAGCTGGACTACGGCAAGGGCTATCGCTACGCGCACGACGAAGCAGGTGGCTTTGCGGCGGGGGAGCGCTACCTGCCCGATGGCATGGCATCACCCGGTTTTTACCGTCCGGTCGAGCGTGGGCTTGAGATCAGGATTGCGGATAAGCTGCGCACGCTTAAAAAGCTGAACAATCACGGTGGCTGATGCCCGTTAACTCTTGCTGATAGTGGCCGCGCGCAAGGGTAAACCCCGTCCGAGGCCGGGCCAGCATCCGGTGTGCCGTCGCTACAATCTCGTCCACCCATCCGCCAGTGTCGCCCCGAGCGCTGCCCTGGCAGGTTTATTGCTACAGAAATGGTAGAGCTCACAAGGCCGCACCGCTTGTCATCAAATCGCTGATTTCCAAGCGCCGGCCAAAAATCGGAGAAGTTTATGGATACTTTCATACAGCAGATCATCAATGGTCTGGTGTTGGGCAGCATGTATGCCCTGGTAGCGCTGGGCTACACCATGGTGTACGGCATCATCGGCCTGATCAACTTTGCCCACGGCGAGGTCTTGATGGTCGGAGCCTTGACCAGCTGGACCATCATCGGTCTGATGCAGGAGTCCATGCCGGGCACGCCGGGCTGGCTGATTCTCCTGATTGCCTTGCTCATTGCCTGTGTGGTATCGGCAACGCTGAACTTTGTGATTGAAAAAGTGGCTTATCGGCCGCTGCGCAACAGTCCCAAGCTGGCGCCGCTGATCACCGCCATCGGCATGTCGATCCTGCTGCAGACGCTGGCCATGATCATCTGGAAGCCCAACTACAAGCCCTATCCCACCTTGCTGGCGCGCACACCGATCGAGATCGGCGGCGCCGTGATCACGCCGACCCAGGTGCTGATCCTGGCCATGACCGCCGTGTCGCTGGCGGTGCTGATGTATGTGGTGAACTACACCAAGCTGGGTCGCGCCATGCGTGCCACCGCCGAAAACCCTCGCGTGGCCGCGCTGATGGGCGTCAAGCCCGACGTGGTGATTTCG
Source organism: Rhodoferax ferrireducens (assembly GCF_003347515.1). Lineage (GTDB taxonomy): Bacteria > Pseudomonadota > Gammaproteobacteria > Burkholderiales > Burkholderiaceae_C > Rhodoferax. The sequence continues at coordinate 275,259 of NZ_QEII01000324.1, forward strand.
GCCACCTTCATCATCGGCGCCATATTGGCGGCCATTGCCGGCGTGATGTGGGCCTCCAACTATGGCACGGTGCAGCACACCATGGGCTTTCTGCCAGGACTCAAGGCCTTTACGGCCGCGGTGTTCGGCGGCATCGGCAACCTCGGCGGCGCCGTGGTCGGCGGCATCCTGCTGGGCCTGATTGAGTCGCTCGGCGCAGGTTATATCGGCACCCTGACCGGTGGCGTGCTGGGCAGCCACTACTCCGATATTTTTGCATTCATTGTCTTGATCTTCGTGCTGACGCTGCGCCCCTCGGGCCTGCTGGGTGAGCGCGTGGCAGATCGTGCCTGAGGAGAACGTTATGAAACAGCAACAAAAAATCATTCTCTTTCTGGTGACCGCTGCAGCGCTGCTGGTTCTGCCGCTGATTCTGCAGAGCTTTGGCAATGCCTGGGTGCGCATCGCCGACATGGCGCTGCTCTATGTGCTGCTGGCCCTGGGGCTCAATATTGTGGTCGGCTATGCCGGTCTGCTGGATCTGGGCTATGTCGCCTTCTTTGCCATTGGCGCCTATATGTATGGGCTGCTGGCCTCGCCGCATCTGAGCGACACATTTCCGGCCATTGCGGCCATGTTCCCGGACGGCTTGCATGCTCCCTTGTGGATTGTGATTCCGGCGGCCGCCGGCCTGGCCGGCTTCTTTGGCATCTTGCTGGGGGCTCCGACCTTGCGTTTGCGTGGCGATTACCTCGCCATCGTCACCCTAGGCTTTGGTGAAATCATCCGCGTGTTCCTGAACAACCTGGACCACCCGGTCAACATCACCAACGGCCCCAAGGGCTTGAACCAGATTGATTCCCTGAGCTTCTTCGGACTGAACCTGGGCAAAAGAATCGACGTTTTCGGCTTTGAGTTGGCCTCGGTGTCACTGTATTACTACATGTTTTTGGCCCTGGTGTTGTTCAGCATTTTGATCTCGCACCGGCTGCAGCTGTCCCGGGTCGGTCGCGCCTGGATGGCGATCCGCGAAGACGAAATTGCCGCCAAGGCCATGGGCATCAACACCCGTAATCTGAAACTGCTGGCCTTCGGCATGGGCGCCACCTTTGGCGGCGTGTCGGGCGCCATGTTCGCCTCCTTTCAGGGCTTCATTTCGCCCGAGTCCTTCAGTTTGATGGAGTCGGTGATGATTGTGGCCATGGTGGTGCTGGGCGGCATTGGCCATTTGCCCGGCGTCGTTCTGGGCGCAGTGCTGTTGTCGGCCCTGCCTGAGGTGTTGCGCTACGTGGCCGGCCCCTTGCAGGCCATGACCGACGGGCGGCTGGATTCGGCCATTCTGCGCCAGCTGCTGATTGCGCTGGCCATGATCACCATCATGCTGATCCGCCCGCGCGGCCTGTGGCCTTCACCCGATCACGGCAAATCGCTGCAGAACGGCAAATCCTGAACCCTGCTGGAACGAACATGACAGACACAGTACTTAACGTCGCCGGCGTTTCCAAGCGTTTTGGTGGCCTGCAGGCCCTGAGCGATGTCGGCATCAACATCAAGCGTGGCCAGGTCTATGGCCTGATCGGGCCCAATGGCGCCGGCAAAACCACGTTCTTCAATGTGTTGACCGGCCTCTACACGCCTGACAGCGGCAGCTTCGCGCTGGCCGGCAAGACCTACCAGCCCACGGCGGTGCATGAAGTGGCCAAAGCCGGCATTGCGCGCACCTTCCAGAACATTCGCCTGTTTTCCGAGATGACGGCGCTGGAGAACGTCATGGTGGGGCGCCATATCCGCACCCGATCTGGCTTGTTGGGCGCGATTTTTCGCACCCCCGGTTTCAAGGCCGAAGAGGCCGCCATTGCCCAGCGTGCGCATGAGCTGCTCGACTATGTGGGCATTGGGCGGTTGGCCGACTACAAGGCCCGCACCTTGAGCTATGGCGACCAGCGCCGTCTTGAAATTGCCCGCGCGCTGGCGACCGATCCGCAGCTGATCGCACTGGATGAGCCCGCCGCCGGCATGAACGCCACCGAAAAGGTCTTGTTGCGTGAGTTGATCGACAAAATCCGCAATGACAACCGCACCATTTTGCTCATCGAGCACGATGTCAAGCTGGTGATGGGCCTGTGCGACCGCGTCACGGTGCTCGACTATGGCAAGCAGATCGCCGAAGGCACGCCGGCCGATGTGCAGAAAAACGAAAAAGTAATCGAAGCCTATCTGGGCACCAGCGGTCACTAAACAGTTGAGGACAGGGCTTGCCACACCTGGTGTGGCGGGCTTGTGTCCCGCAAGGAAATAACGATGACAAACATTCTTCTCAAAGTGACCGGTCTCAAAGTCGCGTACGGCGGCATCCAGGCCGTCAAGGGCGTTGACTTTGAAGTGCACGAAGGCGAACTGGTCTCGCTGATCGGCTCCAACGGGGCCGGCAAAACCACCACCATGAAGGCCATCACCGGCTCCCTGCCGATCAAGGACGGCGACATCGAGTACCTGGGCAAAAGCATCCGCGGCCAGGGCCCGTGGGACCTGGTAAAACAGGGCCTGGCCATGGTGCCGGAAGGGCGCGGCGTGTTCACGCGCATGACGATTGTCGAGAACCTGCAGATGGGCGCCTACATCCGTGACGACAAGGCCGACATCCTGGCCGACATCGACAAGGTGTTCACCATCTTCCCGCGCCTCAAGGAGCGCCGCGACCAGCTGGCCGGCACCATGTCGGGCGGCGAGCAGCAAATGCTGGCCATGGGCCGTGCCCTGATGAGCCGGCCCAAGGTGCTGCTGCTGGACGAGCCCTCGATGGGCCTGTCGCCCATCATGGTCGACAAGATCTTCGAAGTGGTGCGCGATGTCTACGCGCAGGGCGTGACGGTGCTGCTGGTGGAGCAAAACGCCAGTCGCGCATTGGCGATTGCCGACCGGGGCTACGTGATGGAGTCGGGCATCGTCACGATGTCGGGCGACGCCAAGGAAATGCTTAACGACCCCAAGGTGCGCGCCGCTTATCTGGGCGAGTAGTCCAAGATGCGGCGCAGCGCCATGGCTTCACGAGAAGTGCCTGGGCGCTTGTCTTGGGTTCATTTGCGGATCAAGTGTTCGTGCGCGCTGATCATGCTGTGTTTCAGTGCGTCGGCCAGAGCGGGCGTACCGCTGGTTGATGCCAGCGAACTGGTGCAGATGTCGCTCGACGATCTGCTCCGGGTCGAGGTGCAGAGCGCCTCGCGCTATGCCCAGCCGCTGGCGGATTCGCCAGCGTCGGTGACCGTGATAGACCAGGAGGAGTTGCGTCGGCAGAGTTACCGCAATCTTGCGGAGGCGCTGTCCAGCATGCCTGGCGTCTATGTCAGCAACGATCGCAACTACAGTTATCTCGGGGTGCGTGGCTTCAATCGTCCTGGTGATTACAACTCCCGAATACTCTTGCTGACCGATGGCGCGCGGCGTAATGATCCACTTTACGATCAGGCGCACATCGGCAACGAGTCGCCGATTGAGATCGATTGGGTCAAGCGGCTGGAGTTTGTGTCCGGACCGGCGTCGGCAGTCTATGGCGCCAATGCGCTGTTCGGCATTGCCAATGCCGTGATGCTCGATGGGGGCGACGTCAATGGCACGCGCTTGAGTGTTGACGCGGGTAGCGGGCGCAGTCGCCGTCTCGGTCTGGTTGCCGGTCAGCGCGTTGACAGCGAGCACGATTGGTTTGTCGGCCTTGCCGCCTATGACGCGCGTGGCCGTGATCTCTATTTCGGCGAGTTCGACGACGGCACCCACGACGGCTGGGCGCGTGGCCTCGATGGCGAGCAATACCAGAAAGCCTACGGCAAGCTACGCTTGGGGAACTGGCGCCTCACCGCCAACCTGAGTTCGCGCGACAAGAATCTGCCGAACGCACCGTTTCAGACCGCCTTTGGCGAGCCCGGCACGCGCACGCTCGATCAGCATGCGCTCATCGAGCTGGCTTATGACAGCCTGCTGGCCAATGACTGGCAGCAGCAGTTTCGGCTCTTCAGCGGCGCTTATCGCTACGACGGCGACTACCGCTATGCCGGTTCGCTCGACAACCGCGACCAGGGCCGCGCCAACTGGGTGGGCAGCGATTACCGCTTGACCGTGACCACGCTGCCGGCGCACAAGCTGGTGCTCGGCATTGAGACGCAGTGGAATACGCAACTGGCACAGCGAAATTTTGACCTGTCCCCCGCCACCACTTATCTTGACAGCCATCGGCCTTCGCAGACCTACGGTGTTTTTCTGCAGGACGAATGGCGCTTGTCGGCGCAGTGGTTGTTGAATCTTGGTTGGCGCTACGACAAGCACAGTGATTTTTCGGCGATCGCTTCGCCGCGTGCCGCCCTGATCTATCAGCCGACCCAAGACCTGACGCTGAAGGCCATGGCCGGCAGTGCGTATCGGGCACCGAATGCTTATGAGCGCTTTTACGACGATGGCGGAGTGTTGCAAAAAGCGAATCCTGCCCTGCTGCCGGAACGTATCCGCAGCACCGAACTGGCCGCTGATTTTCGCCTGGGCCAAGGGGGGCGTTTCGGCGTCAGCGTGTATAGCAATAAGATGCGCGACATGATCGATCAAGTGCTTGATCCGGCCGATGGCCTGTCTGTATTCAGCAATCAGTCCGAGGTGCAGGCGAGAGGTATCGAACTCAATGCCGAAAAACGCTGGACGAACGGCTACCGGCTGCGCGGTAGCATTTCCAGGCAGCGGTCACGCATGGCTGATGGCAGCGAACTTGGAAACTCGCCACATCTGCTCGGCAAACTAATATTTGGCCTGCCACTGACGGCTGGCTGGTCGGCTGCGGGAGAATGGCAAGGCATGTCCGACCGGCGATCGCTGACGGCTCGCGTGCCCGGCTTTGGCGTGCTCAATCTGGCCCTGACTTCGGCGCGCCTGGCCGGCATGGGTGAGTTCACCCTGGGGCTCTATAACCTCGGCAACCGTCGGTATTCTGACCCCACGTCGTCGGCATTTGCGCAGGATGCGTTGATCCAGGACGGGCGGCAACTCCGACTGCGCTGGACCCTCTCGCTGTGAAGGCGCGCCCGTGCTGATGTCAGCTTTCGCCACGTGGCGAAAGTTTTTTGCGCTGGGCTTGCTGGTGATAGCCCCGTTGGCGCTGGCCCAGCGACAGGCGCCCGAGCCGGAACTGAAGGCAGCCATTCTCGCCAACATGCTGCTATTTGTGGACTGGCCAGCCCAAGGAGCGCAGGCGCCAAACCGGTTGACCGTGTGCTATCTGGATGCGGGGCCGGTGGCCGCCGCGCTTTCGCAGCTCGATGGCAAAGTGTTCAAAGGCAAGCCGCTTCACGTGGTCCGTGTGGAGGCCGCCACGATCAGCGGATGCCATGCCCTCTACGTGTCGCCCTTGGATGCCGCAAGTTTGCCACTCGTGGTCCCCAACTTGCGAGCCAGCGGCATCCTGCTGGTAGGCGATTCACCGGGGTATCTGCAACGCGGCGTGATGCTCAATCTGGAGATCGACGCGGGTCGTGTTGCCTTCGATATCGACCTGCGTTCGATACGCCACGCCGGCCTGTCGGTCAGCTCCAAAGTACTTCGTCTGGCGCGACAAGTGGTAGAGTGAAAAAATGAACGCGAACACCCAGAAAGAGCGTATCGGGCGTTCCAATCGCTTGAGCCTGCTGTCGACCGGCCTGGCTTTGCTGATCGCGTTCATTCTGCTGATGGTGCATCAGTACGTGGTCAGTCGCTCCTTGATGGTTGAAGTGTTGCATACCGAGGCGGCGATTATTGGTGCCAACAGCACGGCGGCGCTGGTTTTCAATGACACAAAAGCGGCGCAGGAAATCATTGGCACCGTGCGCCTGAGTCCGCGGATCACGGGTGGGGCCTTGTATCGGGCGGATGGCAATCAGCTGGCTTCGGCTTCTGATGGACGATGGAACTTCCCCTCGAGTCTGATGTCCGCTGGCGATCAGGATGCGCAGAAGCTTATTGAGGTGCCGAATTCGACGGCCTACGGGATATTCGGCGGGGTCTTGCGGCAGGACATTCACGTCGAGGACGCCAAGGTTGGAACCTTGTTGCTTCATGTGAGCTTTTCCTCGCTGTACTGGCGCATGCTCGAATACGCACTTGGCGTGTTGGGGATTGCGACCGTGGCCTTGACGCTGGCCTATCGCCTGACCAGTGGATTGCGCCGCCGCATGGTGCGGGCGGAGGAGAAGCTGGAACAACTGGCTTTCTACGACCCGGTAACCGGCCTGCCCAACCGGCGTTTGTTTGAACGCGAGTTACGTTTGGCCGTGGCGCGCGTTGCGCGCGAGCGCGTGGGGGCGGCGTTGCTGTTCATCGACGTTGATGATTTCAAGAAGGTGAATGACGCATTGGGGCATGCAGCGGGTGACCAGGTGCTCAAAATGATTGGTGAACGCATGACCGCGGCGCTGCGTTCGGGCGATGTGGTGGCTCGCCTTGGTGGAGATGAGTTCGCGGCCATTCTCTTCGGCATCGGGGATGCAGAGAACGCGGCCAGGGTGGCGGGCTTGATGATCGAGAGCATCGCCATGCCGTTTCCGACCCAACCGACCTCAAGCCATGTCGGCCTGAGCATGGGTGTGCTTTTGTTGCCGGCCGATGACAACGATCCCGCGGTGTTGCTGCGACGCGCCGACATGGCCATGTATGTGGCCAAGACCCATGGCAAGAACAGTTTCCATTTTTTCTCCGAGGCCATCGATGCCCGGGTGCGCAGCGACCTGGCGCTTGAAGCCGGCCTGCGCCAGGCTCTGCAGGAAGGTGGACGCGGTCTGTGGATGGCCTATCAGCCACAGCTCTGCGCCCAAACGCGGCAATTGGTAGGAGTTGAAGCCTTGGTACGCTGGCAGCGTGAGGATGGACGACAGACATCGCCTGGCGAGTTCATACCGGTGGCCGAGCAGACCGGACTGATCACCGAGCTTGGCGACTGGGTACTGAACCAGGTATGCCGGGATCTGGCGACCTTGCGCGCCAGCGGTGTCGAGTTGCCCAAGGTTTCGGTCAACGTTTCGCCCCGCCAGTTGTTGCGCGGTAGCAGCGTGGTCGAGCGCTTTTGCGCAACACTTGACCGCTTTGGTGAGCCTGTCAACCGGTTTGAATTTGAGTTGACGGAAAGCGCACTGATGGAAGAAGGCGGATCGGTTGTGCTCGATGCCTTCCACGCCGCAGGCCTTTCCATTTCAATCGACGATTTCGGTACGGGCTATTCCTCGCTAGGCTATCTCAAACGTTTCCGGGTCAATGAAATCAAGATCGATCAGAGTTTTGTGCGCGACCTTCCCATGGGCAGCGAGAATGCGGCGATTGTTACGGCGGTAATCCAGATGTCGCGTGCCCTGAACCTGAAAGTCGTGGCAGAGGGCGTTGAAACGGAGGCTCAAGCCGAGTTTTTGCGCACTTGCGGTTGTCACATCCTGCAGGGCTTTCTGCTGGGTCGCCCCATGCCGCCTGCCGCACTTGTGGCGTACATAAACGAGCGTCAGTCCGTCGCCATGCACCAAGATATAGCTTGAGGTCGCTTTCTCGCCCGCGTTTCTGGCGGGGTGGCCTGCGCATGAAAAAGCCCGCATAAGCGGGCTTTTTCAAGTCGACGAAATAACAGGATTTTTCTATTTGGCGTCAGTTGCTGGCGCGGCCTGATCTGCCTGTTTCTTCTCGTACGCCTTTGTACGAGGAATCTTTTTTTCGATTTTCTTGCCGGTTCTGGTGATGGCATCAGACGCTTTTTTGGCGCCTTTCTTGGTGGCTGTCACGGCCTTGCCGCCAGCTTTCTTGGTGGCTTTGACGGCCTTCTTGGTGGCATTTTCAGCCCGCTCGACGGGACCCGGTGCGCTTGCCGCGGAATTGGCCGGGGCGGCGGCCTGTGCAAAGGCTGGCACGCTCCAGCTGACAGCGGCCAGGATGGCCATGGCGGACAGCGCACGAACAGTGAATGCAAATGACGTCATGAAAAAGTCCCTTAAAAAGTTAAGACCTCCAGTATGACCGTGTTCCGGGCCATTCTGCGCTGGTACGCTGTTCAAGGCTTGGGTGTTACACCCGCAAACGCCTGCAACACAAAATCCACAAATGCGCGCACCCGCGCCGCTGTCTGCAGGCGCTGCGGGTAGACCGCATGAATGTCGGCGGGTGGGGTTTGCCAGTCTTGCAGCACCAGGCGCAGGCGCCCGCTGTCCAGGTATTTGGCAATATCCCATTCCGCCCGCATCAGCACGCCATGGCCCGCCAGCGCCCAGTTCACGGCAATCTCGCCATCGTTGGTGTTCAGGTTGCCGCGCACCTTGACGGTTTCGGTGCGTTTGCCCGAGCTCAGGCGCCAGACGCCATAAGCCTCGTCACCCTGACGGATGCCGATGCAGTTGTGCCGGACCAGATCATTGGGCACCTGCGGCGTGCCATGCCGGGCCAGATAGGCGGGTGCCGCGCAGATCAGGCGCCGGTTGGCCGCAATACGCCGCGCGATCACGCGCGCGTCGGGCGGCTCGCCAAAGCGAATACAGACATCAAAGGCATCCTCGCTCAGGGGCGGTGGATTCACCGTGAGTTGCAACTGCACCTGCACGTCGGGATAACGTTGGACGAAGTCTGAGATCAGCGGCGCAATGTTGCTGCGGCCAAAGCCCAAAGTCGCGTTGACGCGCAGCAGACCCTTGGGCGCCGTCAGAGAATTGGACACCAACTGCTCCATGTCGTCGATGTCGGCCAGAATGCGGCGCGCGTGCGCCAGGTAGATCTCCCCCTCGGGCGTGAGGCCGATGCGGCGTGTCGTGCGGTGCAGCAAGGGCACGCCCAACCGCGCCTCCAGTTGGGCCAGGCGTTTGCTGACCGCCGGGGTCGTGATATCGAGTTCGCGCGCTGCGCTGGAGAGGCTGCCGGCGCGTACCAGCAGGCTGAAGAAAGCCATCTCGGAAGGGGCGGAGGTGGGTGTGGTCATTGTTGAATCATAGTTAACAATGGTTTTACTTTACGGCCGTCCGTTGAGTGAAGCAATGGGTAGAGTCCATCTCCATTGCAACCCTTTCAGGAAACTCCCATGAAGACCTACAAAATTGCCTGCATCCCAGGCGACGGCATTGGCAAAGAAGTGATACCCGCTGGCCAGGCCGTGCTGGAAGCACTGGCGGCAGCCAGCAGCACCTTCAAGTTTGAGTTCGAGAACTTTGGTTGGGGTGGCGACTGGTTCCGCGCGCACGGCGAAATGATGCCGCAGGATGGCCTGGACGCATTGCGCCACAAGGATGCGATTCTGTTCGGCTCGGCCGGCGACCCGGACATTCCTGACCACATCACGCTCTGGGGCCTGCGCCTCAAAATCTGCCAGGGCTTTGACCAATACGCCAATGTGCGCCCGACACGCATCCTGCCCGGTATCGACGCGCCGCTCAAGCGCTGCAAACCGCAGGATCTGGACTGGGTCATCGTGCGTGAAAACTCCGAGGGCGAATACGCCGGCGTCGGCGGCCGCGCCCATCAGGGGCATCCGATCGAAGTGGCCACCGATCTATCGGTGATGACGCGCGCCGGCGTCGAGCGCATCATGCGTTACGCCTTCCGTTTAGCGCAATCCCGCCCGCGCAAGCTGCTGACGGTCGTGACCAAGTCCAACGCCCAGCGCCACGCCATGGTGATGTGGGATGAAATCGCGTTGCAAATTAGCAAAGAGTTTCCCGATGTGACGTGGGACAAGGAGCTGGTGGACGCCGCCACCGCCCGCATGGTGAATCGCCCCGCGACGCTGGACACCTTGGTCGCCACCAACCTGCACGCCGACATCCTGAGTGACCTGGCCGCTGCGCTGGCGGGTAGTCTGGGCATTGCGCCCACCGGCAACATCGACCCCGAGCGCCGCTACCCCAGCATGTTTGAGCCAATCCATGGTTCGGCTTTCGACATCATGGGCAAGGGTCTGGCCAATCCTGTGGGCACGTTCTGGAGTTGCGTGATGTTGTTGGAGCATCTAGGCGAACTGGAAGCCGCAGGCACGCTGATGAACGTCATCGAACAAGTGACCGCTGATCCGTCGCTGCACACGCGTGACCTGGGCGGCCGCGCCACGACAGCCCAGGTGACGCAGGCGGTCCGCGAGCGCATCCGCGGCATCGAGGCCTCGAAGAAGGCCGCCTGAGTTTCATCCACTACAAAACCAATCCGAGGAGACAAACATGCATCAATTCAAACTGAAATTTTCGACCCTGCTGCAAGCCGCAGCCCTGACCTTGGGCCTGGCCGGCGGCAGCGCCATGGCGCAAGCCTGGCCGTCCCGCCCGATCAGCCTGGTCGTGCCATTCCCGGCCGGCGGCACCACCGATGTGCTGGCCCGTGCCGTCGGCCAGGAACTGTCCAAGAGCCTGGGCCAGCCCGTGATCGTCGAAAGTCGGCCCGGTGCGGGCGCCACGCTGGGTGCCGACTACGTGGCCAAGGCCAAGCCCGATGGCTACACCTTGCTGATGGGCGCGGTGCACCACACCATTGCCACCAGCGTGTATAAAAAGCTGGCTTATGACTTCCAGAAGGACTTGGCGCCCATAACCACCGTGGCGCTGGTGCCCAACGTGCTGGTGGTCAATCCGAATGTGCCGGCAAAACATGTGAAGGAATTGCTGGCGCTGGCCAAGGCCGATCCGGGCAAGCTCACCTACGGCTCCAACGGCAACGGCACCGGCCAGCACCTGATTGGCGCGCAGTTCGAAGGCATGGGCGGCGTGCAGTTGCTGCATGTGCCTTACAAGGGCAGTGGCCCGCTGACCACCGATTTGCTGGGCGGTCAGATCAGCATGTCGTTTGACACCATCACGCCGGTGCTGCCGCAAATCAAGGCCGGCAAATTGCGCGCGCTGGCCGTGACCACCGCCACGCGCTCGAAGGCCTTGCCCGACGTGCCCACGCTGGATGAATCCGGCCTCAAGGGCTTCAACCTCGGCACCTGGTTTGGCGTGCTGGCGCCCGCCGCCACGCCGCGCGACATCGTGAGTCGGCTGAACACCGAAATCGTGAAGATCATCAACTCGCCGGAGTTCAAGAAGAAGATGGACGACATCGGTGCTGAGCCGATTGGCAACACGCCCGAGCAGATGGCCAAGCAGATCAAGGACGACACCGAGCGCTTTGCCAAGTTGGTGAAAGACGCCAAGGTGAGCATCGAATAAGCACCCGAGCCTCGGCGCCAACCGCGCGCCGGGGCGGTCGCGCCGAGGGTGAGGGCCGGTATTACATAATTGGCGCAGAGGCCTTCATGACATCCCAATTTCCTTCTCTTACCGTCCCCGTCATCAACCCCGCGACCCAGCCGCGCGAGTTTCTCGAGCATCTTTTTGCGGTTGCCGTGCAGCGCGCATTGCCGCTGCACAATACCGCCGCCTACCTGCCCGAACCGCCCAAGGGGCGCACCCTGGTGTTGGGGGCCGGCAAGGCGGCGGGTGCCATGGCCCAGGCAGTAGAGGCCTTTTGGCCCGACGACGCGCCCTTGGCTGGTCTGGTGGTCACGCGCTACCACCACATTCCACCGCGCCCGCCGGGCCTGAAGCAACGCATCGAAGTGGTGGAGGCCGCCCACCCGGTGCCCGATGCCGCCGGCCTGGCCGCTGCCGAGCGCATCTTGGCATTGACTGAAGGCTTGACGCCGGACGACCTGGTGATCTGCCTGATCTCGGGCGGTGGCTCGGCCCTGCTGACCTTGCCTGCGGACGGTTTGACCCTGGAAGACAAGCAGCGCATCAACAAGGCTCTGCTCAACAGCGGCGCCAATATTGCCGAGATGAATTGCGTGCGCAAACACCTCTCGCGCATCAAGGGCGGGCGCCTGGCCCAGGCCTGCGCACCGGCGCAGGTGGTGACGCTGACCATCAGCGATGTGCCGGGCGACGACCCCTCCATCATCGCCAGCGGGCCGACCGTGGTGGATGTCACCACCTGTGCCGATGCGCTATCAATTTTGAAGCGATACAACATTGATTTACCAGCGCCAGTGGCCGATTCACTCAAAAGTGGCGCCCTGGAAACCCCCAAGCCGGGTGACCCCGCCTTTGCGGACGCGCACGTTCACCTGATCGCCACGCCCCAGCAGTCGCTCGATGCGGCCGCCGCCGACGCCCGCCAGGCCGGCTTGGCCGCCTACATCCTGAGCGACGAGATGGAAGGTGAGTCGCGCGAGGTGGGCAAGGTGCACGCCGCGCTGGCGCGTGCCGTGGCCGGTAAAGGACAACCGTTTCAACGGCCTTGTGTCATTCTCAGCGGTGGCGAAACGACGGTGACCGTGCGCCCCCAATCGCCCGGTGCGCCGCGCGGGCGTGGCGGGCGGGCCGGGGAATTTTGTCTGGGGCTGGCCCAGGCGCTTCAGGGGCAGGCCCATGTGTATGCGCTGGCGGCGGACACCGACGGTATCGATGGTATGGAGGACAACGCCGGCGCCTGGGTCGAGCCCACCACGCTCAGCCGAGCGCTGGCCGCCGGGATGAAAATCGACGCTTATCTTGATCGCAACGATGCCTACGCCTACTTCGCGGGTTTGGGCGATCTGGTTACGACCGGGCCAACCTTCACCAATGTGAACGATTTCCGCGCTGTGCTGGTTTTGTAAGCTTTTCCGCAGGGTTGTTTGATTTCGCTCAAGGCTCAAGCCGGGCAAGCGCGGCACAGTCTGGCCCATGCTCTCCGTCCAAACTTTAAATCCTGCTGCAGAACGCCAAATCGCTCCCCGGGGTGAGTCTTTACTCAGGCGTGCGGTCTCGATGCCATGGGTTTGTTACGTGGAGTCAGGCCGTGTCGCCTTGGGCGTGATGGATGGTGATGCCATGGAGCATCAGCTGGGCGTAGTTGAAGGCCCTTGCTGGCTGGAGGCGACGTCTGCCGTATTGAACCTGCCCAATGCTGTGGATGCCGTAGCCGAAACCGAAGTCTGTCTGCGTCGCGTGCCCGTGGCCGAGTTTCGGCGCTCGTTGTCCGACATGCCCATGCCCGCCCAAATCGTGTTGCACGATGTGGCGATGGCGCATCGCCAGCAAACCGAGTTGGCCGTTAGTCGCTTGGCCAAGGATGCCGAGGCTCGCTGTGCCGAGTGGCTGCTGCGGCACGCCCAGACCGGTGACAAAGGGGTGATGGCCGTGCTGCTGCTGCAGCGCAAACGCTCGATTGCAGCGCAACTTGGCATTGCGCCCGAGACGCTGTCCCGCGTCCTGCGCCACTTGCGTGAACGCAGCCTGATCAGCGGCTCGGGGCGGATTTTGAATCTGGTGGACCCGACGGGGCTGAGGTCGCTGGCTGGGGTCTGAACCGGGTAGCGATGCAGGGTAAAGCAACACTTCTATCGGCCATCGCGTTGTCATAAGCGCCGCCCAGCTTGCCCATAGGCGTTGACGTACGTCACCCTGGGTTGTCACCCAACACTTTGTGTCACCGCGCCTTTGTCCGAAGGGCATTCATGCCGTTGTGCACGAGTGCGGGGCAAAAAAAGGTGATCTTTCATTGCCCCAGAAAGCTTTAAGCCAGGTTGGATACTAGGGTTATCGATAATATGAAATGTATTATCGATAGCAAACAATCCGCCTACTTATGAAAATAGCTGAGCACAAACCCGGACGAAAAAGCAACGAGGTCTACCAGGGCCTGAAAAAGCAGATCATGCTGGCGGAGTTGCCTGCCGGTCAGCAGTTGGTGGAGCTGGAAGTCGCCAAAACGATGAACTGCAGCCAGAGCACGGTGCGCGAAGCATTGATGCGCTTGCAGGAAGACGGCCTGATCGTGCGCCAGGGTTATCGCGGGACCGTGGTGTCCTCTGTTTCGGTCGCCGAGGGGCAGGAGTCGCTGGACATCCGGGCCCGGATCGAATCACGCGCGGCGAAGCTCTCCATTGCAAATTTCAATGCACAGCGCATTGCCGCATTGAGTGAACTGGTGCGGCAGATGGAGTTGGCGGCAGAACAGGAAGATGAATATGGCCTGTTTGAGTTGGACCAGGAATTTCATCGCGCCGTCTACGAGGCGGCCAACCTGCCGGCCATGATGCCGATTCTGGAGCGCTGCTCGCTTTGCAGTCACCGCTTCAAGATCACCCAATCCTCCACGCGCCGCACGTTGCAAGAAACGGCGCTTCGGCACTGGAGCATTATTGAGGCGCTCAAGTCGGGTGATGCGGTCGAACTGGAGCGCGTCCTGTTTCACCATGTGGCCAGTGTGATCGGCGAGGTGGATGCTGTGGAGCAGGCGCCTGCTCCCGTGTTGCGCATGTCCGCCAGCATGGAATCGATCTTCTATCGCATTCAAAAGGAAGACGCCCACCTGCCCAACCCGATGTTGATTCCCTGGGCGCAGGCGCAGCTTAATTTTCACCAAACCGCGGCGCGCTGGAATCGGGTGGATGAGCAGCAGTTCCGGATAGCGTATTTTTCGGTTCCCTGTCCTGCGCGGCAGATGGCGGCCGTGCGGCTGGCGCGCAAAGAAGGGGGCCGCAGCGGGACATTGCTGTACCTGCATGGCGGCGGCTGGGTGTTTGGTTCGATCCAGACCCACCTCGGCGCCATGGCCCGGCTGGCCGGGCTCACCGGGCTCACCGTGGTGGGCATCGACTACGGCCTGGCGCCGCAAGCGCCGTTTCCGGCCGGTCTCAACGATGCGATCTGGGCCTGGCACTGGCTCAAAGCCGGCGCACAAACAGGAGGGCTGGAGGGTCCGTGGCTGGTGTCGGGCGACTCATCCGGGGCCAATCTGGCTTTGTCCATGATGCTGGATTTGCGCCACGCTGGTGCCTCACTGCCCGATGCCGCGCTGCTGTTCTACGGCGTCTATTCAGCCAACCACCAGACTGCCTCGCACCAGCTGTGTGGGGGCGGTGAGTTCGGGCTGTCCACCGAAAAAATGGCTTGGTATCGTCAGCACTACCTGAGTGGCCAACGCCAGGATCCTGCCGATCCACGCGTGTCGCCTGTGCTCGCGTCCCTGGAAGGCCTGCCACCGATCTTCCTGAATGCGGCCGGGCTCGATTGCCTGCGCGACGACAGCGTGCTGCTGGCCCAGCGCCTGTCCGCGGCGGGCGTGCCGCACCAGTTCAAGGTGGTCGACGGCGTAACGCATGGCTTCATGCAGATGAGCAGTGAATTGCCGGAAGCGCTGGCTGCGTTTCAGGATGCCGCCGCCTTTGTCGCCACGGTCTTGCCCGTTTCGTCCTCATTCATTCCAACAACCTAGGAGACATCATGCCCATCAGACTTCGTTCCCTTCTGGGCGCTGCCGTCAGTGCGATCGCGCTGGCCTGCGGTTCCGCCTCGGCGCAGCAAAACGTCAACTTTTGGTACCACGTCGACAACCCCGAAAACACCAAAATCATGGACGAGTTGGTGAAGTCCTTCGAGGGCAAAAACCCGGCCATCAAAATCAAGGCCGAAAACGTACCATGGAATAACTACTTCGACAAATTGTTCATTTCCATCGCCGGCGGCAAGGCGCCGGACGTGGCGGTGACGCGGCTGGCCCTGCAGCCCCAGTTGATGGAAATGGGCGCGATCGAGCCTATCACCAAGCAACTCGCGGCCTGGCCCGGCAAGGCCGACCTGGCCAACAACCTGCTGGAGATCAACAAGGCCTCGGATGGCGAGTACTACTACATGCCCCTGCAGTACGTGGCCATCTACCTCTACTACCGCGCTGACCTGTTCGCCAAATACAACCTCAAGCCACCAGCCACCTGCGAAGACTTCCTGGAAGCCGCCAAAAAACTGACCCTGCCCGCCAGCGCCAACGGCGGCACCGAGCTGTACGGCTTTGGCATGCGCGGCGGCAAGGGCGGGCATGACAACTGGGGACCGTTCGTTCTGTCGCAAACCGGTTTCGCACCCGGTGCCATGAACTCGCCCAAGGCTGTGGCCGCCAACAGCTGGTACATCGACCTGCTGCGCAAGCACAAGGTGGCGCCGCCGTCAGCGCCCAACGACGGGTTCAACGAGATCATCAGTGCGTTCAAGTCGGGCCGCACTGCCATGATCTTCCACCACATCGGCTCTGCCAAAAGCATGGCCGACGCGCTGGGCGACAAGGTCTCGGCCGTGCCCGTACCCTCATGCGGTGGCAATCGCTGGACTTATTTTGGCGACGAATCCACCACCCTGTTCAAAACCTCGAAGGTCAAAGAGGCTGCCTGGAAATGGATGGCGTTCCTGAGCGAGAGCGACAACAACCTCCGGTTCAACGAAGCCACGGGCCAGCTCACCGTGACCAAGAGCGGTGCGCTCAAAGTGCCGCAGCCGGCACGTTTCGTGAAAGCCACGATGGACTCGCTGCCCTTTGCCAAGCCCTTGCCGCTGGTGCCGCAGTCTGCCGACTTCGTGTCCAGCGTGTGGCCGACCACCATGCAGCGCGCCTTGAACGGCGAGATCACCTCGGCCCAGATGATGGATGCCATCGACAAGCACTTCAACACCAAGTGAGCGAGCGGACTTGCCTGCAGGAAACGCCCCATGAGCCAACAATCGCGCACCGCCGTGCTGCCCTATGTCCTGCTGTCGCCGGCAGTGCTGGCAACAATCATCGTGGTGTTCTACCCCATGGTGCAGGCGGTCATCACCAGCCTGTACAACAATATCCTGTGGAAGCCGCGCGCGGTGCGCTTCATCGGCCTGGACAACTACATCGCCATCTGGAACGACCCGGTGTTCTGGTCCTCGCTGGGGCGCACGGCCATCTGGATCGGCCTGACCGTGCCGTTGCAATTGCTGCTGGGCCTGGTCACGGCGCTGCTGCTGAACCAGAACTTCCGCTGGCGCGGCCTGGCGCGCAGCCTGATCCTGATTCCCTGGGCCCTGCCCAGCGTGGTCATTGGCCTGATGTGGTCGTGGATCTACAACCCGCAAGTCGGCCTGCTCAACGACCTGATGCTGCGCCTGGGGCTGCTGCAGTCGGCCGTGCCGTGGCTGGCCAATCCGGACACCTCGCTATACGCCATCATCGCCGCGCTGGTGTGGCAGGGCTTTCCCTTCTTCGCCATCATGATCCTGGCCGGGCTGCAAACGATTCCGCACAGCCTGTATGAGGCCGCCGACATCGATGGCGCCAGCGACTGGCAGCAGTTCGTGCACATCACCCTGCCCGCGCTCAAGGCGGTGCTGGTCACCGCCGTGATGCTGCGCATCATCTGGGTCGCCAACTCCATTGACGTGATTTATGTGATGACCGGGGGCGGCCCCGGCTATGCCACCCACACCTTGCCGCTGTATGCCCTGAAGCGCACTTACGCCAGCATGGATTTCGGCTACGGTTCGGCCCTGGCGGTGAGCTTCTCGCTGTTGCTGCTGGGCGCGATCTATGCCTACCTGCGCCGCGCTGGCAGGGGCATCGAATGAGCGTGCAAAAACACCAGCCGGTGCGGCGCCTGTTCACGCTGCATTTGCCGATGCTGGCCATCGTGCTCTTTGCCCTTGGGCCCTACCTGTGGATGCTGCTGACGTCGCTGAAACAGGAGTCCACGCTGTTCTCGCCGGACCGCACGCTACTGCCTGCCGTGGTGACGCTGGAAAACTATGTGCGGCTGTTTCAAAAGACCACCTTCCTGTCCAACCTCGGCCATAGCGTGATCGTCTCCAGCGGCACCATGTTGCTGGGTTTGTCGGTCAGCATCACGGCGGCTTATGCCTTCTCGCGTTTCCGTTTCCCGGGGCGGCGCGCGCTGATGCTGCAGTTCCTGCTGGTCAACATGTTCCCGATCGTGCTGCTGATCATTCCGCTGTTCATCATCATGAAAAACCTGGGCCTGCTGGACACGCACCTGGGCCTGATCCTGGCGCACTCCACGTTTTCGATTCCGTTTGCCACCTGGATGATGATCAGCTACTTCGACGCCATCCCGCGCAGCCTGGACGAGGCCGCTATGGTGGACGGCTGCACGCCGGTGGGCGCCATGTTCCGCGTGGTCTTGCCGCTGACGGTGCCCGGCATCATCGCCACGGGCATCTACATCTTCATCACTTCGTGGAACGAATATCTCTACGCCTCGGTGCTGGCCGGCCAGAACGTGCGCACGCTCACGGTGGCGATTCAAACGCTGGTGGGCGAGTATGAAATCGCTTGGGGCCTGCTCACCGCCGGCGGCGTGATGGGCGCGCTGCCCGTGACGCTGTTGTTCATGCTGATCCAGAAGCGCCTGGTCGCGGGCATGACGCAAGGCGCTGTCAAAGGCTGATCGGCCACGGTTCTTTCTATTCAACAGGAGACGACTCGCATGAATCCCATTGGCATCATTTCGATGCAATACAACCGCCCGTTTACCGCGGCCGATTTTTCCCAGTTTGATCGCTGGAAAGCGGCTGGTTTCGACTTTGCCGAACTGCTGGTGCCCGAGCCTGGCGAACTGGACCTGGCGCTTACCCGTCGCGCTCTGGCAGATGCCGGCCTGGGCGTGGTGCTGGCCGCCCGCATCAACCTGGACCGCAACCTGACCAGCGATGAAGCCGCGAAACGCCAGGCCGGGCAAGACTACCTGACCTACTGCGCCGAAACCGCGCAGGCGCTGGGCGCCGCCATCGTGGGCGGTCCGCTGTATGGCAATCCGCTCGTGTTTGCAGGGCGGGCGCCGCATCCGGTTTCTGAGTCGCTGCGCCAGGCGCGGGTGGAATGGTGCGTGGACGGCTTGAAGCAAGGCGGCACCGCGGCGGCCCGCTGCGGCATTCGTTTCGGCGTGGAGCCCTTGAACCGTTTCGAGACCGACATTCTCAATACGACCCGCCAGGGCGTCGCACTGATGGACATGGTGGCGCACCCCGGCGTGGGCCTGGTGCTGGACACTTTTCACATGAACATGGAAGACGACGATATCTGCACCGCACTGCGCGAGGGCGCGGCTCACATGGTCCATTTCCAGGCCAACGAAAACCACCGCGGTTACCTCGGCACCGGCCATATCGACTGGAACCCGATCGTGCGCACGCTGGCCGACATCGGCTACACCGGCACCATTTCGCTGGAGCCGTTCCGCCGCCGCGACGAACGCATCGGTATCCCGTTCGCCCAGTGGAAGCCGCCCGTCAAAGACGAGGCCGACGAGCTGGCGGCCGCCTGCGGCTTTTTGAAGAACCTGATTACCTTGAACGGGGGCCGGAAATGACCTACCGCGTGGGCTGGATCGGCTGTGGACGACACGCCGAGCAAATGCTGTTGCCGCAATTGGCGCGGCACGACATCGAACTGGTCGCGGTGTGCGACCTGAATGCGGACACCGCGCAAAAGATCGGCCAGCGCTACGGCGTGGCTCATGTCGGCACGGACTTCCGTGCGCTGCTGGCGGTGCCCGGGCTGGACGTGGTCGGTATGTCCGTCGGCCCGACCGCGCACCGCGACATGTCGATTGCGGCGCTGGAGCGCGGCTGCCATGTGTTCATGGAAAAACCCACCGGCGCCAACGTGGCCGATGCGTTGGCGATTCAGGCTGCCGCCACGCGTGCCAACAAGACCGTGGGCGTGGGCTTCATGAAGCGCTTTGCCACGGCCAACCGCATGGCGCACAACGTCGTGAAAAGTGCCGAGTTCGGTCCGGTGGCGGGCTTCTTCGGCGAGTACATGACGGCGCCCACCTACTTCAGCGGCAATGTGGACTACACCGGTTTCTACCTGCACCACTGCGTGCACTACATGGACTTGGTGAGCTACTTTGTGGCGCCCGTGACGCAGGTGACCGTGTTCCGCAATGAGATCGCAGCGGGCAAGCAATTGCTGCATGTGCATTTCGGCTTTGAGAACGGCGCCATTGGTACCGTCGTGATGGGCACCATCCAGTCGCGCGGAACGCCGATGGAGCGCCTGCAGATCATGGGCGACCATCGCCGGGTGGAAGTCAACGGGGTGATCGAGCTGAATTACTTTCGCAATCCGACCTTCAAGGCCGATGACCTGGACGCAACGCTCTCGGACGGGGTCGACAGCCTGAGCTGGAAGCCCAATTTCACAGCGGCAGCGAATGAAGACTTCAAGGGCTACAACGCGCTGTTCAAGTCCTTTTTTGCCCATCTGGGGGGTGAAGCGACCGACCTGCCCACCATCGCCGACGGCGTCAAGGCGATGCAAGTGATGGAGGCCATGCTGCAAGGTATCGCGCAGCCGGGGACGTGCGTCCCGGTCGCACGCCAGGAGGCGCCATGGCTGACGTGACCCTGCGGCAGATCCGCAAAGACTACGGCGGCGTGCAAATCATTCACGGCCTCGACCTGCATATCAAGAGTGGCGAGTTTGTGGTCTTCGTCGGCCCGTCGGGCTGCGGCAAAAGCACCTTGCTGCGCATGGTGGCCGGTCTCGAGACCATTTCCGCGGGCGACATGCACATCGGCGAAATCCGGGTCAATGAGCTCGCGCCGCGTGATCGCGACATCGCCATGGTGTTTCAGGACTATGCCTTGTACCCCCACAAGACGGTGCGGGACAACATGGGCTTTGGCCTGCGCCTGCGCAAGTTTTCGTCAGCGGAAATTGAAAGCCGCGTGAACAACGCGGCGGAAACCTTGCAGATCTCGCACCTGCTGGACCGTTTCCCCAAGGCCTTGTCGGGTGGGCAGCGCCAGCGTGTGGCCATGGGGCGCGCCATCGTGCGCCAGCCCAAGGTATTTCTGTTTGACGAGCCGCTGTCCAACCTGGATGCGCTGCTGCGCAACCAGGTGCGGGCCGAGATCAAGAAGTTGCATCGCCGGGTACGGGAGACCGTTATCTATGTCACGCATGACCAGGTCGAGGCCATGACGCTGGCGGACCGCATCGTCGTGCTGCAGGCGGGCCGGATTGTGCAGGTCGGGACGCCGGACGAAATTTACGGCCGGCCGCAACACCGCTTCGTCGCGGGATTCACCGGCTCGCCCCCGATGAATTTTTTGCCCGCCCGACTCGCGCAGGACGGCGACGCGATGACGCTGCACATCGCCAACGCGAAGCCGCTGCTGCTGCCGTCCTCGCTGGCGCAGCGCTGGCGGTCGCATGCGGGGCGCGAGGTTGAATTTGGCATTCGCCCCGAGAACTTGAGCCTGTCCCAACAACACGGTGAATGGCCGACGATCGAGGCCGAGGTGGAACTGGTCGAATTGCTGGGTGCCGAAAACCTGCTCACCCTGAAGCTGGGCGCGCATGAGCTCAAGGCTCGCCTGGCGCCTCAGGTCCGACCCTCCATCGGCGCCCGCTTGGCGATCGCGCTGGACCCCGCCCACTTTCATTTGTTTGATTTGCAAACCGGAAACGTCATCCAGCCCTGAAGGCCGTCATGCACCCCATCCTCCAGTTCGGCACCAGCCGCTTTTTGCAGGTGCATGTTGACTTCTTTGTTTCACAAGCGCTGGCTACGGCTCGATGGCGTTAGTGCCCTCAGCACATTTTCCGCCGTCGCCGGCGCTGTCAATTTCACAGTTTGCCCATCCGCCCGCGCCTGCGCCACCGCATCGCGCAAGGCCTCATAAACGCTGATCGCCAGCATCAGCGGCGGCTCGCCGACGGCTTTGCTGCCGAACACGTTGTCCTCCCGATTCGGTTCCGGCCAAAGCTCAATCTTGAAGTGTTCCGGCACATCGCCTGCGGTCGGAATTTTGTAGGTGCTCGGGGCGTGGGTGCTCAAAGCCCCCTGGTCGTTCCACACCAGTTGCTCGGTGGTGAGCCAGCCCATGCCTTGCACAAAACCGCCTTCGATCTGGCCGATGTCGAGGGCCGGATTGATGCTGCGCCCCACGTCGTG
Source organism: Rhodoferax ferrireducens (assembly GCF_003347515.1). Classification (GTDB taxonomy): domain Bacteria; phylum Pseudomonadota; class Gammaproteobacteria; order Burkholderiales; family Burkholderiaceae_C; genus Rhodoferax. The sequence goes on from NZ_QEII01000324.1 coordinate 296,938, forward strand.
CAGGATGTCTATCTTCAGGACCCGGCTTTCCCCGGTGAGGGTGTCGATGGCCACTTCGGTGCACGCGGCGCCGTAGGCGAAGTAATAAAACGGCCGCCCGGTCAGGGTGGCCTTGTCGTAGTGAATTTTGGGCGTGCGGTAAAAGCCGTCGCTCCAAAGCTGGATGCGGTTGGCGTAGGCCAGCTTCACCACCTCGTCAAAGCGGCGCGTGGCGCCGGGGGAGTGCACTTGCCCGCCTTCAAAGCGGATGGCGCCGGCGCCGCAGCTGTCCAGCCCGCAGACAAATTGGGCCAGGTTGTCGCGCACATGGCGGGCCGCAAACTGGGCGGCGCGGCCGTTCAAGTCGGTGCCGGCCGAGGCGGCGGTGGCCGAGGCGTTGGGGATCTTGCTGGTGTCGCTGGCCGTGGCCCGCACGCGATCAAGCGGCACGCCCAGTTCGTCGGCCACGACTTGCGCCACCTTGGTGTTCAGGCCCTGGCCCATTTCGGTGCCGCCATGGTTCACCTGGATGCTGCCGTCGGTGTACACGTGCACCAGCGCGCCGGCCTGGTTGAACAGCGTGGCGGTGAAGGAGATGCCGAACTTGACCGGCGTGATGGCCAGGCCGCGCTTGATCACCGGGCTGCTGGTATTCCATAAGGAAATGGCCTCACGTCGGCGTCGGTATTGCGCAGATAGCTCCAGTTTCGATAGCAGAGGCTGCAGGATGTTGTCTTCCACGCGCATGCCGTAGTGCGTGGTATGACGCGTCTCCACTTCGTACAGATTGCGCAAGCGCACATCCAGCGGGTCCAGCCGCAAGTGGCGCGCGATGTCGCCCAGGAGGGTCTCGATCACCATCATGCCCTGCGGGCCGCCGAAGCCGCGAAACGCGGTGTGGCTCTGGGTGTTGAGCTTGCAGCGGTAGGAGGCGATCTCCACGTCTTCCAGAAAGTAGGCGTTGTCGGCGTGGAAGACTGCGCGGTCGGCTACCGGGCCGGACAGGTCGGCGCTGAAGCCGCAGTTGACGGCCATCATGAGCTTGAGGCCTTGCAAGCGCCCGGTGTCGTCAAAACCTGCCGTGTACTCGTAGGCAAAGGGATGGCGTTTGCCGGTGATCATGAAATCATCGTCGCGGTCCAGCCGAAGTTTGACCGGCCGTTTGAGCTTGGTGGCCGCCACCGCCGCCCACACCGCCAAGTGTCCAGCTTGTGTCTCCTTGCCGCCAAAGCCGCCGCCCATGCGGCGGCATTCCACGCGCACGGCGTGGTTGTCCAGCCCCAGGGCATGCGCGACCCAGTGCTGCACCTCGCCGGGGTGCTGCGTGCTGGCGTACACCAGCCACTGGTTCTGCTCCTGCGGCAGCACGTAGGCGACCTGGCCTTCGAGGTAGAAATGTTCCTGGCCACCCACCTCCAGCGTGCCGCTCAGGGTGTGTACGGCCTTGGCGAGCGCCTGCGCCGCATCGCCGCGCTTCACAAACACCGGCGGCAACACATAGCTTTGGGCCGCGAGCGCGCCTTTGACGGTGAGGATGGCGGGCAGGGCGTCAATGTCGAGTTTGACCTGGCGCGCCGCGTGCCGGGCCTGCATCACGGTGTCGGCGACCACCACGCCGATGACTTGACCGATGTGCTGCACCGTGTCGATGGCGAAGACGGGCTCGTCGCCACCAAAGGCCGCCAGCATCGGGTCGCCGGGGATGTCACGCGCCAGAATCACGCCGCGCACGCCGGGCATGACCAAGGCGGCACTGGTATCAACCGCGCGCAGCCTGCCGTGTGCGACGGTCGAGAGAATGGGGGCTGCGTGCAGCGTGCCGCGCACTTCGGGAATGTCGTCGACGTAGGTGGCGGCGCCCGCGACCTGGGCCATGGCGCTTTCGTGCGGCGGGCTGGTGCCGCAGGCGGATCGGAATGAACTTTTCGACAGGCTCGGCAGATTCTTGGCCGAGGCAGATCCTTCGTCGACCAGCTCCCGGTGGACAGGACGCAATTTCGGGATGCTCATGCGGGTTCTCCTTCGAGGGTGAAGGATTCGAGGTTGATGCTCTGCACGCCCCGGCTCTCCAGCCAGAAGCGCTGTAGCAGATTGCCCAGCACCTGCACACGGTAGGCGGCGGAGGCGCGCATGTCCGAGATCGGCGCGAACTCGCCGCGCAGAACCGCAATGGCGTCTTGCACTGTGGCCTGCGTCCAGGGTTGCCCCACCAGGGCGGCTTCCGTTTGGGCGGCACGCACCGGGGTGGCGGCCACGCCACCGGCGCCGATGGACGCACTCGCCACCTTGCCGTCCCGCAGGTACAGATTCAGCGCGAGGCAAACGGCGGAGATGTCGTCCTCGAAGCGCTTGGAGATTTTGTAGACCCGCATGACATTGACAGAACCGTCACTTGCTGGTTTTTGACTTTCCAAGTCGGCATTTGGTTCGCCGGACGCTGCCTTGGGCACCTTGATCCACGCCAGCACCTCGTCAGCCGCCATGACGTTTTTGCGGTAGCCGGTGTAGAGCTGCTCCAGCGGGAATTCCCGGTGGCCCACTTGGCCGTTTTTCTCAGACATCAGCACGACATGGGCGCCGAGCGCAATCAGCAGCGGCATCGTGTCGCCAATCGGAGAGCCGTTGGCTACGTTGCCGCCCAGGGTGCCCGCGTTGCGCACTGGCAGGCCGGCGAAGCGGGTGGCAAACGTGTGCAGCTGGGGCCGGTCGGCCACCAGCGCGGCAAAGGCGTCGCTCAAAGTCACGGCGGCGCCGATGGCGATGTGGTTTGGGTAGTCTTCAATGCGGCGCAACTCCTGCACGCGGCTCACATCCAGCACGGTCTCAAACTGCATGTGCAGCTTGTTGACCCACAGACCCACGTCGGTGCAGCCGGCAACGATCTGGGCATCGGGATGGGCGGCGCGGGCGCTCAGCAGGGCGGTCAGGGTTTTGGGTGAAATATATGAAGAATTGGCCTCTAGCCCCCGTCCCTTCTGCGCAAGAAGCTCTAATTTTGGTAGCAACTGAGTTTCATCCACTGACACCGGTGGCAGCTGCGCCATCTGTTGTGCAGCATCCAGAATCGGCCGGTAGCCGGTACAGCGGCACAGATTGCCGGAGAGCTCTTCTTGCGCCAGCGCGCGCGTCACCGCCTCGCCGCGGCAGACGTGGTTCTGGTACATGCCAAACAGGCTCATGACAAAACCGGGTGTGCAAAAACCGCATTGGCTGCCGTGGCACTGCGCAAGGCTTTGCTGTGCCGGATGCAGCGTGCCGTCCGGGGCGGCCAGGTCTTCGACCGTCCACAACGCCAGGCCGTTGACCGAATGCGCCAGGCGGATGCAGCTGTTGACCGCGCTGTACTTGATATGGCCGTCTCCGTCGGCCTCGCCGAGCACCACGGTGCAGGCGCCGCAGTCGCCCTCGTTGCAGCCTTCCTTGGTGCCGGTGCAGTTCATGTCTTCACGCAGCAGCTCCAGCAGGGTGCGGGTTGGGGGGACGTCGTGCAGCGTAACTATCTCGCCGCGCCGCACAAATTGAATGACTTGGGTGTTCATGGGTGGTTCCTTGTGCGCGAGGGTAAAACACGACAAGTGGCGCGTCCATATGGGCTAGCATATGACATCAATCCAAACACAGGTATGAGAGACCACACGCTTTTCGACAAGATCGACCTTCATCTGATCAGGGTCCTGCACACTGTGTTAACCGAGCGTAGCGTATCGAAAGCCGCCATCCGACTGGGCATGCACCAGCCGGCCGTGAGCGCGTCGCTGAAACGTTTGCGCGACTTTGCCGGCGACCCGCTTTTGGTGCGCTCGGGCGCGGGCATGGTGCCCACCGACGCGGCCCTGCGCATGGTTGAGCCGGCCGCCAGCATTCTTCGCGCTGCCGAAATGCTGTTTTCCGACGCCCGCGGCTTTGAGCCAGCGACCGCCCGCCATGCTTTTCGCGTCGCCGCCAGCGACTACCTGGACCCCTTGTTTTTGCCGCAACTGGTGGCGCAGATCAAATCCCAGGCGCCGCTGTGCCACATCGAGATTTATCCGCTGTCGGCGGCCTCCGACTACCGGGCCCAGCTGGCGCAGGGCGAAATCGATGTCGTGATCGGCAACTGGCCCACGCCGCCCGGGGATCTGCATCTGGGGCGTCTGTTCGGTGACGAGGTCGTGTGTCTGGTGGCCAAAAATCACCCGGCGGTGCGTCGCGGTTGGGACGCCGCCGCCTGGCTGGCCGCCGATCACATCGCACCCAGCGCCATGCATCCCGGTGCCAAAGGCGTCATCGACGACTACCTGGACGCGCAGGGCTTGCAGCGCAACATCACCGCCCGCTGCCCGCATTTCGGTCTGATTCCGGCGATGGTGGCATCAACTTTGCTAGTTTTGACCACGGGGCGCCAGTACTGTGAACGTTATGTTGATATTCTGCCCGTCAAGATTCTGACCTGTCCGATCGAGTTTCCCCGGATGATGTATTACCAGCTCTGGCATGAACGCACGCACACCTCGGCCTCCAGCAAATGGCTGCGCGAGCGGGTCAAGGCGGTGGCTGCCAACTTGAAAAAAAATCAGAGACCATCAGCAGCATGAGCATCCCCCGACTTCAGCTTACGGGCATTACCAAGAGCTACCCCGGCGTGGTCGCCAACAGCGACGTGACGCTGACCGTCATGCCGGGCGAAACCCATGCCGTGCTCGGTGAAAACGGCGCCGGAAAATCGACGCTGATGAAAATCATCTACGGTTCAGTCAAGCCCGATGCCGGCACGGTCATGTTCAACGGCGCCCCGGTGCACATCCGCAACCCGCAAGAGGCGAGGGCTTTGGGCATCAGCATGGTGTTCCAGCACTTCAGCCTGTTTGACACCATCACCGTGGCCGAGAACGTCTGGCTGGGCCTGAGCAAAACGCTAAGCCTGCTGGAGGTCACGCGCAGCATCACCGCCAAGGCGTCTGAATACGGGCTGGACATCGACCCCAGCCGGCCGGTGCACACCTTGAGCGTGGGCGAAATGCAACGCGTGGAAATCATCCGAGCCCTGCTGACCAATCCGCAACTGCTGATCCTGGATGAGCCGACTTCGGTGCTGACGCCGCAGGCGGTGGAGAAGCTGTTTGTGGTGCTCAAAAAGCTGGCCAGCGAAGGCTGCAGCATTTTGTACATCAGCCACAAGTTGCACGAGATTCGCGAGCTGTGCAATGCCTGCACCGTGTTGCGCGGCGGCAAAGTCACGGGCGTGTGCAATCCGGCGCAAGAGTCCAACGCCTCGCTCTCGCGCATGATGATTGGCGCCGAGCCGCCCCAGTTGACCCATCGCGCGCTTCAGGCCGGTGCGCCGGTGCTGCGCGTGCAGAACCTGCAGCTGGCGCGTGAAGACCAGTTTGGCGTCGATCTGCATGGCATCACGCTGACGGTGCATGCGGGCGAGGTGGTGGGCATTGCCGGCGTTTCGGGCAACGGCCAGAAAGAATTGCTCTACGCCCTGTCGGGCGAGGATGTGCGTGCCAGCCCGGGCTCGATCCGAATTGGCGAGGCTGACGCCTCACATTTGCACCCCGGCGGGCGGCGCAAGCTGGGCCTGCACTTCGTGCCGGAAGAGCGCCTGGGCCGGGGTGCCGTGCCGACGCTGGGGCTGGCGCACAACCTGCTGCTCACACGCAACGAGGCCATTTCCAACCCCCGCTTCGCGGGCGGCTGGGTCCGGCTGGGCCAGCTTGAAGACCAGGCGGCTCGCATCATCCAGCGCTTCAACGTGAAAGCCGGCGGCCCGCGTTCCGCGGCGCGCTCGCTGTCGGGCGGCAATTTGCAGAAATTCATCGTCGGCCGCGAGATCGATGCCAAGCCCAAACTGTTCATCGTGTCGCAACCGACCTGGGGTGTGGACGTGGGTGCGGCGGCGCAGATTCGCGGCGAGATCCTGGCCTTGCGCGATGCCGGCTGTGCCGTGCTGGTGCTCAGCGAAGAACTGGACGAGTTGTTTGAACTCAGCGACCGCTTGCATGTGATCGCGCGCGGCCGCTTGTCGCCGTCGGTGCCGATCGCGGCGGCGACGGTGGAAAAAATTGGCGAGTGGATGAGTGGGCTCTGGCATGAGGATGTGCAGGCGCATCTGGCTGGCATGGCGAATGAGGTGGACCATGCTTAAGCTCGAAGCGCGACCCCAAGCTTCTTCGCTGTGGAGCTATGGTTCGCCGCTGCTGGCCTTGCTGATGACTGTGCTGATTGGCGTGGCGCTGTTCATGGCCTTGGGCAAAGACCCGGTGAGTGGCCTGCGGGTGTTTTTCTGGGAACCGATCCGCAGCGGCTATGCCCTGGGCGAGTTGACCGTCAAAGCCACGCCGCTGCTGCTGATCGCGCTGGGCCTGGCCGTGTGCTTTCGCTCCAACGTCTGGAATATTGGCGCGGAAGGGCAGTATGTGCTGGGCGCGATTGCGGCCAGTGGTGTGGCGATGCTGGCGGACAAGTCGACCGGTGGCTGGATCGTGATTCCCATCATGCTGGCGGGCGTGCTGGGCGGCATGTTCTGGGCCAGCATCACCGCCTGGTTGCGCGACCGCTTCAATGCCAACGAGATTCTGGTCAGCCTGATGCTGGTCTATGTGGCGGTGCAAGTGCTCAGCTACATGGTGTCCGGCCCCTGGAAAGACCCGCAGGGCTACAACTTTCCGCAGACCAAGACCTTCGATCTGGTCACGCGCATCCCGCGTTTGTTCCAGGGTTCGCGCGTCAGCATTGGCGTGTTTCTGGCCTTGCTGGGCGTCCTCGGCACCTGGGTGTTTTTGTTTCGCACCCGCGCCGGCTTTGCGCAGCAGGTCGGTGGCCTGGCCCCGGCTGCGGCGCGCTATGCCGGCTTCTCGTCACGGCGCGCCTTGTGGGTGGCTTTGCTGGTGTCGGGCGGCATGGCCGGTCTGGCCGGCGCGCTGGAAGTGGCGGGACCGATTGGCCAGCTCACGCCCTATGTGCCGGCCGGCTATGGCTTTGCCGCCATCATCGTCGCCTTTGTCGGGCGACTGCATCCGGTGGGCATGGTGTTTTCGGCCCTTTTGATGAGCATGTTTTATATCGGCGGCGAGTTGGCGCAGTCGCGCCTGGGCTTGCCCAAGTCCTTGACGGGGGTGTTTCAGGGGCTGTTGCTGTTCAGCCTGCTGGCCTGTGACACGCTGGTGAATTACCGCTTGAGGTGGAAAAAATAATGGACTCCTACGCACTCCTCATCGCCGCCGCGCTCAATGCCGGCACGGTTCTGGCTCTGGCCTCGCTCGGGCTGTTGATCAACGAGAAGGCGGGCATCGTCAACCTGGGCGCCGAGGGCATGATGCTGTGCGCCGCGATTGCCGGTTTCGCCGCCGTCGTCCACACGGGCAGCGACTTGGCCGGGTTCGCCGCTGGCGTGGGGGCAGGGGCCTTGCTGGCTCTGATTTTTGGCGGACTGGTGATCTGGCTCAACACCAATCAGTACGCCACCGGCCTGGCCGTGAGCCTGTTCGGCGCCGGCTTTTCGGCCTTCGCCGGCATTGCCTACGTGCAGGAAAAAATCCCGGAACGCGCCCACTTCTCCCTCCCTTTCCTGTCGGACATTCCGCTGGTCGGACCGGCTCTCTTCCGGCATCACCCGCTGGTGTACCTGACGGTTTTGCTGACCGGGGGCCTGATCTGGTTCCTGTACCGCACACGCGCCGGACTGGTCTTGCGCAGCGTGGGCGAGAACCCTGAATCAGCCCACGCGCTGGGCTATCCGGTGCGCCGCATCCGCTTGATGGCCGTGGTGGCCGGGGGCGCTTTGTGCGGCCTGGCGGGTGCCTACATTTCCATTGTCTACACGCCGCTGTGGGTGGAGGGCATGGTGGCGGGCAAGGGCTGGATCGCCCTGGCGCTGACCACGTTTGCCACCTGGCGCCCGGCCCGCGTGTTGCTGGGCGCTTATCTGTTCGGTGGCGTGACCATGCTGCAGTTCCATTTGCAGGGGATTGGCGTGGAAGTGCCCAGCCAGTTTTTGACCATGCTGCCCTACCTGTCGACCATTGTTGTGCTGGCGCTGATTTCGCGCAACCCGCAGTGGATTCGCATCAATATGCCGACCTCGATTGGCAAGCCTTTTTATCCCGGTTCCTGATTTCTCCAGTTCATAATTGAACTTTTTTAACCTGTCGCAACCCCCTCCAAGAAGGATTTGACATGACCGATCTGCAAAAACGCGCGCTACTGAAATTCGCAGCACTCTCCGCCGTGGCCTCCGCCGCGCTGGTAGGCTGTGGCAAGAAGGAAGAGCCCGCTCCCGCCCCGGCACCTGCACCGGTGGCCTCAGCACCAGCCCCGGCGCCCAAGCCAGAGCCTCTGAAGATCGCCTTTGCCTACGTCGGCCCGGTGGGCGACGGCGGCTGGACTTTTGCGCACGACAACGGTCGCAAGGCGCTGGAAAAAGAATTCGGCGACAAGATCGCGACCTCGTTCGTCGAGAACGTGCCTGAGTCGGCCGACGCAGAGCGCGTGCTGCGCGACATGGTTGGTCAAGGCAACAAGCTGATTTTCGGCACCACCTTCGGCTACATGGAGCCCATGCTCAAGGTTGCCGCGGACAGCAAGGACGTGAAGTTCGAGCATGCCACCGGCTACAAGCAGGCCGAGAACATGCGCACCTATGACAGCCGCACCTACGAAGGCGCCTATATGGCGGGCGTGATCGCCGGCAAGATGACCAAGTCCAACACCCTGGGCGTTGTGGCCTCGGTGCCAATTCCCGAAGTGATCCGCAACATCAACAGCTTCACCCTGGGTGCGCAGTCCAGCAATCCCAAGGTCAAGACCAAGGTGGTGTGGGTTAACGAATGGTTCAACCCACCAAAAGAAACCGAAGCCGCCACCTCGCTGATCAACGGTGGCGCCGACGTGTTGTTCCAGAACACCGATTCACCCGCCGTGCTCAAGACCGCCGAGGCCAAAGGCAAGCGCGCCTTCGGCTGGGATTCCGACATGACAGCCTATGGCCCCAAAGCGCATCTGGCATCTGCCGTGATCAACTGGGGCCCGTACTACATCAAGGCCACGCAGGAAGCGCTGGAGGGCAAGTGGGCCGGCGGCACGGGCGCCTGGTGGGGCGTGAAGGAAGGCGCGATCGACATCGTGTCCATCGCGGAAGACGTGCCGGCCGAGACCAAGGCGAAAGTGGACGAGGTCAAGAAAGGCCTGGCCGACGGCAGCTTCGCCATCTGGAAGGGGCCGATTCTTGATAACACCGGCAAAGTCCAGATCGCCAAGGATACCGTGGCCGATGACAAGTTTCTGGGTGGCTTGAACTTCTTCGTCAAGGGCGTCGAAGGCAAGGTACCGGGCAGCAAGTAAGCTGTTGCAAGGTGTCAAAAAAGCCGCCACGGGCGGCTTTTTTGCGGGCCCAGCATCTGACTGGTTTAGCTGGGTATAGGTGTAAGTTTCATATAAGCAAATGCGGATGTATGACAATGGTGGCCGACACTAACTGCACCGAGTCGTGCGGCGTGCCTGTTATTAACTACTCTGGAAAAATACCATGACCGATCGTCGCGAATTTATTGCTCAAGTCTGCGTTGGCTGCACCACCCTGTTGGCAGGCAATGCCATGGCCGCCGATGCGCCCATGCTTGCCGAAACCGATGCCCAAGCCAAAGCGCTGGGCTATGTGGCGGATGCCACCAAGGCTGACAAAGTCAAGTTCCCCAAGTTCGCAGCGGGCCAGACCTGCACCAATTGCGCACTGTACCAAGGCAAGGCGGGCGCTGCCAGCGGCCCCTGTCCTCTGTTTGCCGGCAAGCAAGTCACGGCCAAAGGCTGGTGCAGCGCTTACGCCAAGAAGGCCTGAATTTGGCCCGTTCAAAGGGCTGGCGGAACCAACAACCACTTTGAACAGATCAGGCACCGCGATGGTGCCTTTTTTTCGGCCTGCGGTGTCCGCCGGAAGGCGCCAGACTCGGCTTTGCGATACTCAGGGCATGCAGTTACAAGACATTCTTTATTCCCAGGGTTTCGGTACCCGTCGCGTGTGTGCCGGCCTGATTCAACAGGGTTTGGTTCAGGTTTATGAGTCAAATGAGGCTCTAGCCCCCGTCCCCTGTGCGCAGTCTGCTACTGATTTTGTAGCGGAAGGCTTTCGCTTCCGGGTCCAGGGGGTTGACTGGCCCTACCATGAAAAAGCCTATGTGATGCTGAACAAGCCCACCGCCACGGAGTGTTCGCAAAAGCCCTCGACCCACCCCAGTATTTACACTTTGTTGCCGTCGCCGCTGCGCTTGCGGCCGCAAAAGGGCGCGGTGCAGGGCGTGCAGGCGGTCGGGCGGCTGGACCAGGACACCACCGGTTTGTTGCTGTTGACCGATGACGGCAAGTTCATTCACCGCATGAGTTCGCCGCGCCACCATGTGCCCAAGGTGTACGAGGTGACCGTCAAACATCCATTGGACGAGATCCAGGTAGCGAAGCTGCTGGCCGGCGTGGTGCTGGACGACGACCCCAAACCGGTGCGAGCGGCGGCGTGCGAGGCGGTGTCAACCCATCATCTGCGTCTGACGTTGACGGAAGGCAAGTACCACCAGGTCAAGCGCATGGTGGCCGCAGTCAGCAACCGGGTGGAGGCCTTGCACCGCTCGCAGATCGGCGGCTTGCGCTTGCCTGATGATCTGGCCCCCGGCCAGTGGCGCTGGTTGAGCCAAGCGGATCTGGCCCGCATTTCCGGCTAAGGTGCACGGCCCGCCACCAAGGCGTTTGGCGCCCGTTACACTCGATGCTTCACTGAAAGAGTAATTGTTGTGACATTTTTTAACAGGTTTTCCACCCGTTTTTCTGCCGCCCTGGCACTGTCTTTAGCCGCTCTGGCCACCCATGCAGCCCCGCCCAATCCGATATTTGTGATGAATTCGCTGGACGCCAGCGTGAGCGTGGTGGACCCTGTGGGCTGGACCGAAATCAAGCGTATTCCCGCCGGCAAAGAGCCGCACCACCTCTACCTCACGCCGGATGAAAAATCGCTGGTCATTGCCAATGCGTTGAGTGATTCACTGATGTTTGTGGACCCGAAAACGGCCGAGGTGCAGCGTACCGTGCGCGGCATTCTTGATCCTTACCAGTTGCGCTTTTCGCCCGACATGAAATGGTTTGTCACCGCAGCCAATCGGCTCAACCATGTGGACATTTACCACTGGGATGGCGCCAATCTGACGCTGGCCAAACGCATCGCCACCGGCAAGACGCCCAGCCACCTCTGGATTGACAGCAAGAGCAGCACGGTGTATTCGACCATGCAGGACAGCGACGAGTTGGTGGCTATTGATCTCGCCAGCCAGACCCTGAAATGGCGCAGCAAGACCGGCTCCCTGCCGGCCGATGTGTTTGGCACGCCCGATGACAAACACTTGCTGGTTGGCTTGACCGGCGGTGACGGCATCGAGGTGTATGACGTCAGCGGGCGTGAACCGCGCCTGGTCACCACCCTTAAAACCGGCAAGGGCGCGCATTCTTTTCGCGCTGTCGGTGACAAGCGCCACGTTTTTGTCAGTAACCGGGTGGCCAACACTATCAGCAAGATCGACTACCAGAGCATGACGGTGGTGGAGGGCTATCCCGCGCCCAGTGGGCCGGATGACATGGACCTGTCTGCAGACGGTCATTTCATCTATGTCGCTTCGCGTTGGGCCAGGAAGCTGACCGTGATTGATACCAAAACACGGCAGGTGGTGCGCCAGATCAATGTTGGCAAATCCCCCCACGGTGTCTGGACGCTGGATCATGCCGCCCGTCAATAGGCCATCGTTCATGTTTCGCGTTGCTATTGTTTCAATAGCTTTATGCGCTTATTCTGCTGGGGCTGTCGCCCAAAAAGCATGTGAAAACCCACTCTACCTGACCTTTGACACCGGGCACATGGATATCGCGCCCCTGGTGGCGGAGGTGCTCAAGCGGCAAAACGTCAAGGTCACTTTTTTTGCCGCCAATGAGCGCACCAAGGTCGGTGATGGCAGTCTGGGCAATCATTGGGCGCCCTGGTGGAAGGCGCGGGCGGCCGAAGGCCATGAATTTGCTTCCCATACCTACGACCATGTGTACTGGCGTGGCGACCTGCCTGGCGTTGAACCCAAGTTTCGCATGCAGCCCACGGCAGGAGCTTTCGAAGGACGCGAGTTCACCTGGGACGCCAAAAAATATTGTGAGGAGATTGCCCATGCAAGCGAGCGCCTGCAGGACTTCACTGACAAAAAGCCTTTGCCCCTGTTTCGTGCACCGGGTGGCAAGACGTCGCCCCGACTGCTGGCGGTGGCCAGGTCGTGCGGGTTTGAGCACGTCGGCTGGTCCGCTGCCGGGTTTCTGGGCGACGAGTTGCCCAGCGAGAAGTTCAGCAACGAGGCCTTGCTGAAGAAGGCACTGCGCAGCATCAAGCGCGGCGACATCCTGATGGCCCACCTGGGTATCTGGTCGCGCAAAGACCCGTGGGCACCCACGGTGCTGGAGCCGCTTATCATGGGCCTGAAAGACAAGGGCTTTTGCTTTGCCACCCTGCGCGAGCACCCAGCCTACCGGGCACAGGTGCTGGCGGCGCGCCCCTGATCACAACAAGCTCAGAGTTCATTCGTTGATGGATTTCTTTTCCAACACCTTCTCAAGCGCCCAGGAGTGGCTGTTTGAGTCCCTGGTCCAGCCGCTGATGTTCGCATCGGGCCTGGGCAATCTGCTGGTCGACGGCTACAGTGCCACCGGCTGGCTGCTGGTCGGCTTGATACAGATCGCCGTCCTGGCGGCCATCATTGGACCGCTGCAGCGCTGGCGCCCGGTGGAGCCCGTGACGGACCCGGCAGCGGTTCGCACCGACATGCTGTACACAGTCATTCACCGACTCGGACTGTTTCGCCTGATCATGTTTTTTACACTTGATCCCTGGTTTGATGAATTGTTTGGTGCCTTGCGGGTCGCCGGACTGAGCACCTTTCATCTGGATGCCTGGTGGCCCGGCGTGAGCGATAAGGCCTGGGTCAGTCTGTTGATCTATCTGGTGGCGTTTGACGCCGTGAACTACTGGATTCACCGTGGCCAGCACCAGTTTCATTGGTGGTGGCGGCTGCACTCCCTGCACCACGCGCAGCGCCAGATGACGATGTGGAGCGACAACCGCGGTCATCTCCTGGATGACGTGATTCGGGACTTCCTTGTGGTCGTGGCGGCTCAACTCATTGGCGTGGCACCGAGCCAGTTTGTGGCCATCGTGGCGTTTACCCAGCTCAGCGAAAGTTTTCAGCACGCCAATGTGCGTGTCTGGTTCGGCCACTGGGGTGAACGTTTGTGGATCAGCCCGCGCTTTCACCGGCTGCACCACAGCGTGGGCATCGGGCACGAATCGACGGGCAAACACACATTGGGTGGTCGCAACTTTGGCGTGCTGCTGCCGTGGTGGGACATGCTGTTTGGTTCCGCCAATTTCGAGCTGCGTTTTGACCCGACCGGCGTGCGCGATCAGCTGGAGCAGGGGCGCGATTACGGACGCGGCTTTTGGGCCCATCAGTGGCTCGGGCTCAAACGCCTGGCCGGCCGCGCCTGATCCATTCAGCGTTCGGGTGGATCGGGTTATGCTCGTTCCATGAACCTGTTTCTCGATTCCTTCTGGCGCGCGGCGACGTACTGCCTGCGTCCGCGTGTGATCGCCCTGTCGTTTTTGCCACTGGTGCTGATGGTGGCCTTGATGCTGGGTTTGGGTTATTTTTATTGGGAAAATGCACTGGACTGGGTGCGGGTGACGCTGGAGGCCTCCTCGTTCATCAACAAGCTGTGGGCCTGGCTGGAGAGCGTGGGCGCGGGGGGCCTCAAGATGGTGCTGGCGCCGCTGATCGTGATTTTTGCGGTCACGCCTGTTATTGTGGTGTTGTCGCTGCTGACGGTGGCCGTTCTGATGACGCCCGCCTTGACGCTGCTGGTGGCCGAACGGCGATTTTCCGAGCTGGAGCGCAAACGCGGCGGCTCCCTCGTATTCAGCCTGCTGTGGTCCTTGGGCTCAACCCTGCTGGCCCTGATTGCGCTGATTGTTTCCATCCCCCTGTGGCTGGTGCCGCCTTTGATTCTGGTACTGCCGCCGCTGATCTGGGGCTGGCTCACCTACCGCGTCATGGCGTTTGATGCCCTGGCCGAGCATGCCAGCGCAGAGGAGCGGCGTGAGATTTTTCGCCGGCATCGGGGCTGGTTGTTGGGTATTGGCGTCTTTTGCGGCTACCTGGGGGCGGCGCCCAGTCTGATATGGGCCTCGGGCGCCCTGTTGGCTGCGGCGTTTGTGATTCTGGTGCCGCTGGCGATCTGGATCTATACGCTGGTGTTTGCGTTTTCTTCCCTGTGGTTTGCGCACTACTGCCTGTCTGCATTGCGCGCCTTGCGCGCCGAGGCCGTGCTCGCAGCCGGCCCCGTCGTCGTGCCTGCGCCTGCCGTGATCGATGTGGAGGCGGTACCATTGCCGGATGACTCATCTCCCAGCTCCAACACCACCCGCTAGCGTGGTGCCCAGTATCGGCCTGATCATCATCGGGGACGAAATCCTGTCCGGCAAACGTGAGGACAAGCACTTGCCCAAGGTCATCGAGTTACTCAAGGCACGTGGCCTGCAGCTTGACTATGCCGACTATGTGGGCGACTCGCCCGAACGGATCACCGCCACCCTGAAGTGCGCTTTTGCCTCCGGCGACGTGGTGTTCTCCTGCGGGGGCATTGGCGCCACGCCGGATGACCACACCCGGCAATGTGCCGCCCGGGCGCTGGGTGTCGACCTGGAACTGCATCCGCAGGCCGAAGCCCTGATCCGTGAACGCATGCAAGATGTCGCCAAAGAGCAAGGCACGGTGTATGAGGCGGATCGGCCTGACAATATTCACCGGCTGAACATGGGTATGTTTCCGGTTGGGGCGCAGATCATTCCCAACCCTTTCAACAAGATTCCCGGTTTTTTCTGCACGGGGGGCGGGCAATTTGCCGCCGGGCCGCCCCAAGGGAAATTAGCCCCCTCGGGGGGCAGCGACCCACACGCAGTGGGGGAGTGTGGGGGCGTATATTTCGTGCCGGGGTTTCCGGTCATGGCTTGGCCGATGATCGAATGGGTGCTCGACACGCGTTACCGGCACCTGCACCAAAGTGCTGCTTGGATCGAGAAGTCCGTTATTGTGATGGGGTCCATGGAAGCCATGCTGACGCCGCTGATGGAAGAGATCGAGCGGGTCTACCCAGGTGTCAAGGTGTTCAGCCTGCCCAGCGTGGATCATCCGCGGTATGGTCGCCACATCGAACTCGGCGTCAAAGGCGAGCCTGCGCTGATCGGGCAGGCGTATCCAGCGCTTCTATCTGGCTTGCGAAATCTGAAAGTCACACTTGGCCCCGAATTGGTGCAAAAATAAGCAAATCGAAGGGTGTGCAAAATTCGAATGCACCGCAATGGTGCTCTAATTCTTCTGCCCTAGGTCATGTTCCTTTCCGGCCCTTCAAAACTGGCTCAAACTCAGGGCAAAATACAAGGCTAGGCAGATTTGTCCGGCCTCAGGTCTTGGCACAAAAACTGCGTTCGCTGGTAGGTAACTTTTTCAACAACGATCCAATAGGAGTATTTGATGGCCAAGACCGTCGCAGACGTCATGAAGATGGTGAAAGAAAACGAAGTCAAGTTTGTTGACTTTCGTTTCACCGATACCCGTGGCAAAGAGCAGCATGTCACCGTGCCTGTTTCCCATTTTGATGAAGACAAATTCACCTCGGGCCATGCGTTTGACGGTTCGTCCGTCGCCGGTTGGAAAGGCATTGAAGCCTCCGACATGCAGCTGATGCCTGACCCGAATACGGCCAATATCGACCCGTTTTTTGAAGAAACCACGATGTTCCTGAGCTGCGACGTGGTCGAGCCCAGCGACGGCAAGGCCTACGACCGCGATCCACGCTCCATCGCCAAGCGCGCTGAAGCCTACCTCAAGGCCTCCGGCATCGGCGATACCGCCTACTTCGGTCCTGAGCCGGAATTCTTCATTTTTGACGACGTGCGCTGGAACACCGACATGTCGGGCACCTTCTTCAAGATCGATGAATACGAAGCGCCCTGGAACTCCGGCAAGAAAATCGAAGGCGGCAATCGCGGCCATCGTCCTACGGTCAAGGGCGGCTACTTCCCCGTGCCACCCGTGGACAGCACGCAAGACATGCGTGCTGAAATGTCCCTGATTCTCGAATCGCTGGGCATTCCGGTCGAAGTGTTCCACCATGAAGTGGCAGGCGCCGGCCAGAATGAAATCGGCACCCGCTTCAGCACCCTGGTGCAGCGCGCCGACTGGACGCAGATTCTCAAGTATGTGGTGCAAAACGTGGCCAATGCCTACGGCAAAACCGCCACCTTCATGCCCAAGCCCATCGTCGGTGACAACGGCTCCGGTATGCACGTGCACCAGTCAATCTGGAAAGACGGCAAGAACCTGTTTGCCGGCGACGGCTATGCCGGTCTGTCGGACTTCGCGCTGTACTACGTCGGTGGCATCATCAAGCACGCCCGTGCCTTGAACGCCATCACCAACCCGGGTACCAACAGCTACAAGCGTCTGGTGCCTGGCTACGAAGCCCCGGTGAAGCTGGCCTACTCGGCCAAAAATCGCTCGGCCTCGATCCGCATTCCGTATGTGGCCAACCCCAAGGGTCGCCGCATTGAAGCGCGTTTCCCTGATCCACTGATGAATCCTTACCTGGGTTTTGCGGCCTTGATGATGGCTGGCCTGGACGGCGTGGAAAACAAGATCCACCCCGGCGAAGCCGCGACCAAGGATCTGTACCATCTGCCGCCCGAGGAAGATGCCAAAGTGCCAACCGTGTGCCACAGCCTGGACCAGGCGCTGGATTGCCTGAACGCGGATCGCGGCTTCCTGACCAAGGGTGGCGTGTTCACCGACAGCATGCTGGATGCCTACATTGAGCTCAAGATGGGCGAAGTGACGCGCTTGCGCATGGCGACACACCCGATTGAGTTCGATATGTACTATTCGCTGTAAAAAGCGAGGCACCGCCTGTATTCCATTGCAGTTTGTGCCATAAAAAGGACGGCGAAAGCCGTCCTTTTTTTGTTTTCAGAATCTTGAAATTTTTTTATCGCGCATGCAACTAGCGCATACTGCCAAGCTTATCCATGCACTTCTTTGACGCGTGGAAAACGTATGAAATATGCTTTATTGATTCCCTTGTTGGCTAGCTTTTTCGCCGCCAACAGTTATTCCCAGGAACGGATTTACCGTTGCGGCAATGAGTACACCAATACGGTGCCCAGTGGCAAGACGCACGGTTGCAAGCTCATGGAGGGCGGCAATGTGACCGTGGTGCAGGGCACCCGTCCAGCCGCTTCGGCATCGCCACGCCCGGCGGCAACATCTTCGGGCGGCCAGCGCGTGGACGCCGCTGAGCAGAAGGCGCGCGACTCGGATACCCGCCAGATTCTGGAAGCCGAGCTGAAGAAGGCCGAGGCCCGCCAGGTCGAGTTGCTCAAGGAATACAACAACGGCGAGCCGGACAAAATCGGTGGCGAGGCGCGCAATCACCAGAAGTACCTGGACCGCGTGGCTGAGCTCAAGGCCAGCCTGGCCCGCAATGAAAGCGATATCGCCGGCATCCGCCGTGAACTCGGGCGCGTTCCGGCCGCCGCTGCGGCAAAATAGGCGGCTTGAAGAAACCTACACCCCCCTCTAACGCGTCGTCCGCCGCGCCCACACCTCGTGCCGCTTCGGCGGCCGTGCGATTTCACTCGTTTGATCTGCTGGCCACGCTGGTCGCGGTGGTGCACGGCAATGGCGCCGTCCTGTTTGCCAATGCCGCGCTGGAAGATGCCTTGGGCATCTCGCGGCGGGCCATTGTGGGGTCTCACTTCCCCGATAACTTTACCGAGCCATCCCATCTGCAAAATGCATTGCAGGGCGCGGGCGGCAATGAGTTTGCGGCCCTGCGCTACGACGCCTGGCTGAAGCGACTGAACCACGACCCGCTGCCCGTGCACGTGATCGTGACGCAGACCGAAAAGGCGGACGAAATCATTGTGGAGTTGCTGCCGCTGGAGCAGCAGGCCCGGCAAGACCGTGAAGAACGCCTGTCGGAGCAGGCCCAAGCCAACAAGGAGCTGATCCGCAATCTGGCGCACGAGATCAAGAACCCGCTGGGGGGCATCCGCGGCGCCGCTCAGCTTCTGGAGATGGAGATGGAGTCCCGCGAACTCATCGAGTACACGCAGGTCATCATCCACGAGGCGGATCGTTTGCAGACGCTGGTGGATCGGCTGCTGGCGCCGCACCGGCGACCGCATCTGGTGGGCGACGTCAACATTCACGAGGTCTGCGAGCGGGTGCGATCGTTGATCCTGGCCGAGTTTCCCAAGGGCCTCAAAGTGGTGCGCGACTATGACACCTCAATCCCGGAGTTTCGTGGTGACCGCGAACAGCTGATCCAGACCGTGCTCAACATCGCACACAACGCCTGCCAAGCCCTGGTGGAACAGATTGCGGAAGGGGACGCGTGCCTGACTTTTTACACCCGGATTGCGCGGCAGACCACATTTGGCAAACAGCGCTACCGGTTGGCACTGGAATTGCATGTCATTGACAACGGGCCTGGTGTACCAGACTCGATCAAAGACCGCATTTTCTATCCGCTGGTGTCTGGGCGCGAAGGAGGTTCGGGGTTGGGGCTGACATTGGCGCAAACCTTTGTGCAACAGCATCACGGCTTGATCGAGTGCGACAGTGTGCCGGGCCGCACGGATTTCAAAATATTGATTCCGCTCCCATAACCATTGACCTGAGGTGACCCCAATATATGAAGCCGATTTGGATCGTAGATGATGACCAGTCCATCCGCTTCGTACTGGAAAAGGCGCTGTTGCGTGAGAACCTGCCGACGCGCAGCTTTACCAATCCACGCGATGTCCTGATCGCGCTGGAAGCCGCCAACGACGACAACGGGCCCCAGGTGCTGGTCAGCGATATTCGC
This sequence comes from Rhodoferax ferrireducens, assembly GCF_003347515.1. Lineage (GTDB taxonomy): Bacteria > Pseudomonadota > Gammaproteobacteria > Burkholderiales > Burkholderiaceae_C > Rhodoferax. The sequence continues at coordinate 315,889 of NZ_QEII01000324.1, forward strand.
ATGCCGGGCGGTTCGGGCCTGGACCTGCTTGAGAAGGTCAAAGCCAAATACCCCGGTCTGCCGGTCATCATCATGACCGCCTATTCCGACCTGGACAGCGCGGTGTCGGCCTTTCAGGGCGGCGCGTTTGAGTACTTGCCCAAACCCTTTGACTTGCCCAAGGCGGTCGAACTGATTCGCCGGGCGGTGGAGGAAAGTCAGCGCGAGGAGGTGGCCGAGGAACGCATGGCCGACACGCCGGAGATGCTGGGCCAGGCCCCCGCCATGCAGGACGTTTTCCGTGCCATAGGTCGCCTGAGCCAGAGCAACGTCACGGTCATGATCACGGGCGAGTCCGGTTCGGGCAAAGAGCTGGTGGCGCGGGCCCTGCACAAGCATTCGCCACGCGCCAATGGCCCCTTTGTCGCGATCAACACCGCCGCCATTCCAAAGGATTTGCTCGAATCCGAGTTGTTCGGACACGAGCGCGGCGCCTTCACGGGCGCGCAGACCATGCGCCGTGGCCGCTTTGAGCAGGCCGATGGCGGCACCTTGTTTCTGGACGAAATCGGCGACATGCCGTTTGACCTGCAAACCCGGCTTTTACGGGTGCTGAGCGACGGCCATTTCTACCGGGTCGGCGGCCACGGCGCCGTCAAAACCAATGTGCGCGTGATTGCCGCCACGCACCAGAATCTGGAGCAGCGCGTCAAGGACGGCGCATTCCGCGAGGATTTGTTCCACCGGCTCAACGTCATCCGCCTGCGTTTGCCGGCGCTGCGCGAGCGCAAGGAGGATGTGCCCATGCTGACGCGTCACTTTCTGCAGCAAAGTGCCGCCCAGCTCGGGGTGGATCCCAAACGGATTTCCGATGCTGCCCTGGTGTGGCTGAGCAACTTCAGCTTTCCCGGCAATGTGCGCCAGCTGGAAAATATCTGTCACTGGGTGACCGTGATGGCGCCCGCGCAACTGATCGAGCCCAAGGATTTGCCACCCGAGGTGGGGGTTACAACGGGTGGTTTGAGCGAGGTACCCAGCTCTTTGTCGATGGGCGCCAGCGCCCTGGACCCCACCGTGGAACACCTGCCCTATGTTGCCTCCACTGCCTTGCCGCAGGCCAGCGCCATAGTTGTGGCGCCCCAGGCGCACTCCAGCGCGGGCGACTGGGAGCTGGGTCTGGAGGCCGACGCCATTGCCTTGCTGGCGAGCGGGCGGCACGATGTGTGGGACGAGTTGACGCGCCGGTTTGAATCCCGGCTGATTCTGGCCGCCCTGGCCGCCACGCGCGGTCGGCGCATTGAGGCGGCGCAAAAACTCGGTATTGGCCGCAACACCATCACCCGCAAGATTCAGGAACTTGGTTTAGAGTAAATAGGGCTCTGACCCTTGTTCAATATGCGTAGTTAGCTATTAAAATAGTAGCTAACTAGGTCAGGCTTCGACAATCTCCACGACCACGGGCGCATGGTCGCTGGGCCGTTCGTTCTTGCGTGGTGTCTTGTCAATCACACAGCCCGTTACCAGGGGCTTGAGCGCATTGCTGACCAGAATGTGGTCGATGCGCAGCCCATGGTTGCGGCGATAGGCGAAGTCGCGGTAATCCCACCAGGAGTAGCTTTTCTCAGACCGGGGGAACAGCCGGAAGGCATCGTGCAGGCCCAAGGCAATGAGGGCGCGCAGGTGGTAACGCTCTTCTTCCGTGCAGTGGATCGTGTCCTTCAGGCCCACCGGGTCCCACACGTCGTCGTCGTCGAAGGTGATGTTGTAGTCGCCCATCAACACCAGTTTGGGGTGGGTGACGAGTTCAGCCCGAACCCAGTCGCGCAAGCCCTTCAGCCAGCTCATCTTGTACTCAAACTTGTCGCTGCCCGGTTCCTGACCGTTGGGGAAATAAGCACCGATGACCCGCACCCCATCAACATCCGCGCTGATGACGCGTGCCATGTCGTCGGTAAAGCCGGGGATGTTTTTGACAACGTTGGTGGCCGGCGTGCGCGACAGCAGGGCCACGCCGTTGTAGGTTTTCTGGCCAAAGCACTGGGCGTGATAGCCGGCCTGCGTGAAGGCCTCAAACGGAAACTTGTCGTCCGTCATCTTGAGTTCCTGCAGCACCAGCACATCCACCGGGTTGGCCGCCAGCCAGTCCAGCACTTGCGGCAGCCGCACGGTCAGCGAGTTAATGTTCCATGTTGCGAGTTTCATGATTAAATCGGGTTCTAGCCCATGTCCTATATGCGTAGATAGCTATTAAATATGTAGCGTTGCCATAACCCCAACCACCACGCCAACGCCCCCTGCGCCAAACATGGCGTACTCCAGCCATTTCTTCTTGGTCAGCAGGGAAATCGCCGCCAGCGCGATGGCGACCTGCAGCACCGTGGTGGACTGTGCCCAGCGGTGGTGCTGGTGCATCTGCTCATCACTTTGCTTGTCCCACTGCGTAGCGTCAAGTTCCATCTTGTCCGCCACAACCTTGATCTCATTCTTTTCCTTCTCGTACCGATCGATCTTGCCCTGGTAGATGGCTTTTTTGTCCTCGGGCGCCAGATCACGCGCCAGCTCGGCCAGCGATTGTTTGGTGCTCTTGGACTGGAAGTAATTCCACTGGTTGGAGGCTTCCGTTTTCTTGATGGCCGCATTGTTCTTGTACAAACCGGCATTGGCCTGGGTTGCGCCGCCCATATAGCCAAAAAGGGCGCCCACGGTGGCGATGATGGCGGTGAACAGCGCGATCTGGTTGATCATGCCGCCGTGTTCGCCACCGTGGCCGCCTTGCTGGGCGTGCTCCAGCTCGTGGTCGTGCGGGCCGTGTACGTGAAAACCATGTCCTGACATTTAAATTCCTGTGTTCTTTTGGTAGGTTACGAAACTGAAATTCAGACCGGTGGCCGAGACGTGCTGTTCCCGTGCGGTCTCGGTCCACGCCGGCCCGAATTCCGGCGCATACGCGTCGCCTTCAAAGTCGGCGGCGATTTCGGTGACCACCGCCGTGCTGGCCAGTAGCAGGGCCTGGGCGTAGATCTCGGCGCCGCCGATGACCCAGGCATCGCTCTCCAAAGGGCACAGCGCCATGGCTTCGGGCAAGGAATGCGCGCACAGTGCGCCTTCGGCCTGCCAGTCCGGCTGGCGCGTGACCACCACGTTGAGCCGTCCGGGCAATGGGCGAAATTTGGGCGGCAGCGAATCCCAGGTCTTGCGCCCCATGATGATCGGGCAGCCCAGCGTGGTGCGCTTGAAGTGCGCCATGTCTTCAGGCAAACGCCAGGGCAGGGTGTTGTTGTTGCCGATCACGCCATTGGCGGCGCGGGCAAAGATCAGGTGCAGTTTCATGTGGTTTTCTCTGGCCTACGTTGTGGCATCAACACGGCAGCAATTGCCGCCATCACAAACACGATAGCCACAAAATCCTGCCAGTGCGGCCACTCGCCGACGATGACAGTGGCCATCAGGGTGCCGACCATTGGCACGGCCATGACGCTCATGGCACTCGTGGTGGGCGGCAGGTTGCGGGCCAAGCCCGACCAGATGATCTGGGCAAGGCCATAGTTGATGAGTGAACCGTAGACCAGGCTGGCCCACATGGGGGTAGAAAACTGCCACGTCGGCCAGGGTTCGCCCAAGCCGGCAATGCCCCACAGGCACAGGCTGCTGAGGAGCATCATCCACACGGTCAGCGTCTCGACCGGCAGCGTCAGTTGGGCGCGGCGCATCATCAGCGTCCCGACCGCCCACAGCACGGCCGCCAGTTCCATCCAGACAATGCCCAGCGGATGCCCCGAGAGGGCCGTGAACTCGGTTGAGGTCAGCAGCGTGATGGCCACGGCCACCGCAACTGCGGCAAAGGCCACGCGGCGTGTCAGTTTTTCACCGAGAAACAGGACGCCAATCAGCACGGTCCAGATCGGCATGGTAAAGCCCAGAATTGCGGCCCGTCCCGACGCCAGTTCCTGGACGCCCAGAATCGACACTGTGTGCCAGCCAAGAATATTGGGGAGGCCCAGCGTGATGACGGAGCGCCACTCGCTGCCCCGCGGCCACATGCGCAGACCGCGTGCACGGTAGAAACCATAGAGCCATAGCGCGCCGCACGTCATGGTGATGGCGCGGAAGTACAGCGGTGTGATCTCGCGCAGCGAGAGCTTCATCATCGGCCAGTTGATGCCCCACATCAGGGTGAGGGCCACCAGGGCCCAAAGCTGGCGGCGGCTGATCACACCGCCACCGGCGCCTTGATGGCCGGGTGGCACTCGTAGCCGACGACCTCGAAGTCTTCAAATTCATAATCGAAGATGGATGCCGGTTTGCGCTTGATGTTGAGCGTCGGGTAGGCAAAAGGCGTGCGGCTGAGCTGCAGGTCCACCTGCGCGTGGTGGTTGCTGTAGATGTGGCAATCGCCGCCCGTCCAGATGAAGTCGCCCACATCCAGATCGCACTGCTGCGCCACCATGTGGGTGAGCAGGGCATAGCTGGCGATGTTGAAGGGCACGCCCAGGAAGATGTCGGCACTGCGCTGGTACAACTGGCAGCTGAGTTTGGCTTTTTCGCCCGGGTTGGCGGCGGGCGCCACGTAAAACTGGAAGAAGGCATGGCAGGGCATCAACGCCATCTTGTCCAGATCGGCCACATTCCAGGCGCTGACGATGAGGCGGCGCGAATCGGGGTTGCTCTTAAGCGTCTTGATGACTTCGGCGATCTGGTCGATGTGGCCGCCGTCCGGTGTCGGCCAGCTGCGCCACTGCACGCCGTAAACCGGGCCGAGATCACCATTCGGGCGTGCCCATTCGTCCCAGATCGAGACGCCGCGCTCTTTGAGCCAGTTGTTATTCGATGACCCGGTGAGAAACCACAGCAGTTCCTGAATGATGGAGCGCAGGTGCACCTTCTTGGTGGTCACCAGCGGAAAACCTTCGTTCAAATCGAAGCGCATCTGGTAGCCAAACACGCTCTTGGTGCCGGTGCCAGTGCGGTCGGCCTTGAACACGCCATGGGTGTCCACATGGCGCATGAAATCCTCGTATTGGGAGCGCACGGGATGAGTCGGTGTTGGTAGCGGCATGTTGAATGATGATCAGGAATCGGGTCAGGCGGCCCCCAAAAGCATCTGGGACAGGCCGGCCGGTCGCACTGTATTTTATTGTGGCTCAGGCCAGCCGAATCACCCGCCCCGGATTCATCAGATTGCTGGGGTCCAGCGCCCGCTTGACCGCCCGCATCATGTCCAGCGCCACGGGCGACTTGTAGTGTTCCAGCTTGTCGACTTTCAGGCTGCCCACGCCGTGTTCGGCCGAGATTGAGCCGCTGAATTGCGCCACTGAATCAAACACCAGCGTGTTCACCTGGTCTTCATGGTCGTTTAAGAAGGCCGCCGCATCCACACCTTCGGGCGCCTGCACGTTGTAGTGCAGATTGCCGTCGCCCAGATGGCCGAAGTTGACCAGGCGCACGCCGGGAATGGCTTGTTGCAGCAGGGCATCGGTCGTGCGCACGAAATCGGGAATGCTGGACACCGGAATCGAGATGTCATGCTTGATGTTCAGGCCCTCCAGTGCCTGCGCCAGCGGAATGCTTTCGCGGATGTGCCACAGCTGGCGGGCCTGCGACAGGGTTTCGCTCACCACCGCGTCGGTGACGCAGCCCTGATCGAGCGCGATTTCCAGCAGGCGTTCAAACTGGGTTCGCGCCTGCGCTTCGGATTCGTGGGTCGAGTTTTCCAGCAGCACGCAAAAAGGCGAATCCAGGTGCAAGGGCACCGTCAACTGCGGGAAGTGTTTGGCGACCAGGCTCAGCGCGAACTGCCCCATGGCTTCGAATCCGGTCAATCCCGCGCCCAGGTGGTGGTGCGCCAGCCCCAGCAATTGGACCGCGTGTTCCAGCGAGGGCACAGCGGCCCAGGCGGTCAATTGGGAGACCGGCAGGGGATAGAGCTTCAGGGTGGCGGCGGTGATGATGCCCAGCGTGCCCTCCGAGCCGATAAACAGGTCACGCAGGTCGTAGCCGGTGTTGTCTTTGCGCAAGCCGGACAGGCCATGCCAGACCTCGCCCTGCGCCGTGACCACTTCCAGGCCCAGGCACAGCTCGCGTGCATTGCCGAAACGCAGCACCTGGGTGCCGCCGGCGTTGGTGCCCAGATTGCCGCCGATGGTGCACGTGCCCTCGGCCGCCAGGCTCAGGGGAAACAGCAAGTTCGATGCTTCGGCGCGTTCCTGCAGGTTTTGCAGAATGCAGCCGGCTTCGACCGTCATGGTCAGGTTGGCCGCGTCCACGCTGCGCACGGTGTTCATGCGTTGCAGGCTCAGCACAATTTGGTGGCCCGAGTCATCGGGCGTGGCGCCGACGGCCAGGCTGGTGTTGCCACCCTGGGGCACGATGCTGATGCCACTGGTCGGGTTCAGGGCCTGGTAGGTGACGCAGACCTGCACCAGCCGTGCCACCTCGTCGGTGGAGGCGGGCCGCACCACGGCCAGGGCTTTGCCCTGCGAGCGCTTGCGCCAGTCCTGTTCCCAGGCACTCAGGTCACCGTCGGTGTAGACGTGGGCGGCACCAACGATGCGACGAAAGGCATCAAGCAGGGTTTGCATGGCATCAGCTCCTTAAATGGGCGGCCTGCAGGCGCAGGCGAACGTGCAGCGCGCAGGCCACGAACAGGCTCAGGCACAGCGCCACCTCGATCATCGCCAGGTAGTTGCCCGGTGGTCTGTCACTGTAGGCGCGCACCGCGCCTTCGGTGAAATAGACCCAGACCAGCAGGCTGACCCAGCGGTAGGTGTACATGCGGTTTTTTAACAGCCCGGCCAGCGGGATACACAGGGGCAGCACTTTGAGCGCCAGCCAGGAGCCGCCGGGCCGGATCGGGGCTAAATACAACTCCCAGGCCAGGCCCAGCACGATCAGCCCGAGCAGACTGCCCACGGCCAGGATGCGGGTCGTGGTGACCAGAGGGGGCGCAGTGTTTTTTTCGGTATTCATGGACGTACTCATTGGAGTGGCATCATAGCGGCCATGAGTTTGCCCGTCCCCCCATCCCAGACCTTGGCCCTGCGTCTTGAGGCTTTTTTGGAAAGCCTGTCGCACTTCCCGTGGAAGAGCACCGCGCTCACCCTGCGCGAACGCTTTCGCGAAGACCGCCTCGGCCTGACCGCCAGCAGCCTGACCTTTACCACCACCATTGCCCTGGTGCCCTTTATCACCGTGGCACTGGCCGTTTTCACCGCCTTCCCCATGTTTGCCAAGTTTCAGGTGGTGCTGCAGAAGTGGTTTATTGAGAGCCTGATACCCGACAACATCGCGCGCCAGGTGCTGGGCTACCTCACCCAGTTTGCCGGTCAGGCCAGCAAGCTGGGGGTGGCTGGCGTGGCTATCTTGTTTGTCACGGCGCTGGCCTTGATTTTGACCATCGACCGCACCCTGAATGGCATCTGGCGGGTGCGCCAGCCCCGGCCGTTCGGGCAGCGCGTGCTGGTGTATTGGTCTGCCGTCAGCCTGGGGCCGCTGTTGCTGGGCGTCAGCCTGACCACCACCTCCTACGTCATTTCTGCCTCCAAAGGCGTGGTCGGTGCGATGCCGGGCGGGGTGCAACTGCTGCTCGACATGCTGCAGTTTTTCCTGATGGCCGGCGGCATGGCGGCCATGTATCACTACGTGCCCAACACCCAGGTGAAATGGGGTCACGCCTGGACCGGAGGCCTGTTTGTGGCGACTGGCTTCGAGGTGGCCAAGAAGGTGCTGACCGTGTACCTGAGCAAGGTGCCAACCTATTCCGTGGTGTATGGCGCTTTTGCCACCGTGCCGATTTTGCTGGTCTGGATTTACGTGGCCTGGGTGATTGTGTTGCTGGGCGCCGTCATCACCGCCTACCTGCCCAGCCTGCTCACCGGCCTGGAGCGCCGGGCCCGCTCGCACGGCTTGCAGTTTCAACTGGCGCTGGAGACCTTGCAGCAGCTGGAGCGCGTGCGTGCCAGCGAGATCAAGGGTTTGACCATGCAGCAGTTGGCCCAACGGCTGCGGGTGGATGCGCTGCAACTGGAGCCGGTGCTGGAAATCCTGGGTACGCTGGATTGGATAGCGTTGCTCCGGGAGGAGTTGCCGGGTGAAGCGGCGCGTTACGTGTTGCTGGCCAACCCCGACACGACCCCGTTGGCGCCGCTGCTGGACGAATTGCTGCTGCGGCAGGAGGCAACGACTGAAAATTTGTGGAAAACCAGCCTCTGGCCCTCTATTACATTGCGTCAGGCGCTATGAATAGAGTAGCATTCCGAATCAAACTTGTCTGAAAGCGCTTTGATGAAAAAAATAGTCATCTCCCTTGTTTTGCTCTGCACATTGCTTGGCGCCAGCGCCGAAACCGTTGGCGACGTCAGCACCACGTTCAAGCTGCTGAGTCCCAACGACAAGGTGGTGGTCGACGTGTTTGATGATCCCGAAGTGGCCGGCGTAGCCTGCTATTTGTCACATGCCAAAACTGGCGGCTACAAAGGCGCGCTGGGCCTGGCGGAAGATACGTCGGACGCCTCGGTGGCGTGTCGCCAGGTCGGGCCGATCTCATTCAGGGGCAAGATCGCCACGCAGGAGGAGGTGTTCAATGCCCGGTCCTCATTTCTGTTCAAGCATGTGCGCGTGGTCCGCATGGTCGACCACAAGCGCAACACGCTGGTCTACCTGGTGTACTCCGACAAACTGATTGAGGGCAGTCCGAAGAACAGCGTGACGGCCGTGCCGGTGCCGGCCACGCAGCCGATACCCTTGAAATGAGTTGGCAGGTTCACGGCTTTAGAAACCCGGTCAGCGCCGCCAGCATGGGTTCGGGCGTCTCGTTCATCTGCTGATGCCCGCCGGGCAGGGTCACCACTTGGCCATCGCGTGCCTTCTGAATCAGGCCCTGGGCGGCTTTGGGCGGGGTCATCTGGTCCACGCTGCCCAGCACAAACAGCACCGGACACGACACTTGTTCCATCGCCGCCTCGCCATGGGTGTAGCTGTCGCAGGCCTTGAAGCCGGTGTGAAACAGGTTCACCTTGGTGTTGCTGGCCAGCACCCGGCGACCCAAGGCCAGGGACGCGCCATAGACCCAGGTGCCCGGCCCCATGGCGGAGGGCGGCGGCGCCAGGGTAGAGCGCGAGAAAATATTCACCATCTCCAGCGCGCGCGTGGGTTCGTTCAGCGAAGATTCCAGCAACGCCGGCGACACTTTCATCGGGAACGCCGTGCCGACCAGCACCAGCTGGCTGATGCGTTGTGGCGCACGGGATGCCGCTTCCAGCGCAATCAGCGAGCCCAGGCTGTGGCCGACCAAGGCGGCTTTTTCCAGGCCGGCTGCGTCCATCAGTGCAATCACAAAATCAGCGGCATCTTCCACCGTGGCAGGCGGCGCGCCGGCGCTGCGGCAGTGGCCGGGCAGATCGACGGCCAGCACGTTCCAGCCGTGATGGGCCAGGTAGCGGGTTTGCAAAATCCACACGCTGTGGTCGTTGAGCACGCCGTGGATGAAGATGAGGGTCGGCTTGGCGGCGTCAAACGCCTTGCCGCCGGTGTAGCAATAAGTGTCGTGGCCGTTGACGATGAAGTTCATGCTGCGGTCCCGGTCGATTTTTCCGCGGTTTTCAGGGCGCGTTTCAAGTCGTCAAGCAAATCATCGGGGTCTTCCAGCCCGATCGACAGACGGATCGTGCCTTGTGTAATGCCGCCAGCGGCCAGGGCCTCGTCACTCATGCGAAAGTGCGTGGTGCTGGCCGGGTGAATCACCAGGCTGCGGCAGTCGCCCACATTCGCCAGATGGCTGAAAACCTTGAGGCTCTCGACGAATTTTTTGCCTTGCTCGCGGCTGCCTTTCAGGTCAAAGCTGAACACCGAGCCGGCCCCGCGCGGCAGCAGTTTTTGCGCCAGCGCATGGCTGGGATGGCTTTCCAGCAGCGGATGGCCGACCCGTGCCACAAACGGCTGGCTGGCCAGAAATTCCACCACCTTGCGGGTGTTGCTCATGTGGCGTTCCATGCGCAGTGACAAGGTCTCAATCCCCTGCAGAATCAGCCACGCCGAATGCGGGCTCAGGCAGGCGCCAAAGTCGCGCAGACCCTCGCGTCGGGCGCGCAGCAGGAAGGCGCCCACGGTCGATTCCTCACTGAACACCATGTTGTGAAAGCCCGCATACGGCTCGGTCAGTTCCGGGAATTTGCCCGACTTGTCCCAGTCAAAACTGCCGCCGTCCACTACGATGCCGCCAATCACCGTGCCGTGGCCGCTCAGGAATTTGGTGGCCGAGTGGTAAACCAGGTCCGCGCCGTGCTCGAACGGTTTGATCAGCCAGGGCGAGGTGAGGGTGGAGTCCACCAGCAGCGGCACGCCGGCTTCGTGGGCGATGCTTGATACCGTGGCGATGTCGAGCACGTCCAGCCCGGGGTTGCCCACGGTTTCGCCAAAAAACAGCTTTGTGTTGGGGCGCACGGCGGCACGCCAGCCGTCGATGTCACCGGGCTTCACGAAAGTGGTCTCGATGCCGAAGCGGCGCAGCGTGTAGTGCAGCAGGTTTTGCGAGCCGCCATACAGCGCCGTGCTGGCCACAATATGCGAGCCCGCGCCCATCAAGGTGGCAATACTCAAGTGCAGCGCCGCCTGGCCGCTGGCCGTGCTGATGGCGCCAATGCCGCCCTCCAGCGCCGACACCCTTTGCTCCAGCACCGCGTTGGTCGGGTTGCTGATGCGCGAGTAAACGTGACCGGCGCGCTCCAGATTGAACAGGGCGGCGGCGTGGTCGCTGGATTCGAAGACAAAGGAGGTCGTGAGGTGAATCGGCACCGCCCGCGCGCCGGTGGCGGGGTCAGGTGCGGCACCGGCGTGCAGTGCCAGCGTGTCAAAACCGGGGTCTGAATAGCCGGGCATGGATTTCCTTTGTTTTGCCGGACAGGCTTTTGCCATGTCATTAACTGTTTGGGGACTTGGGAATCGACTTATTGTGGGCTATATTTCGTTTACCAAAGGTCATAGCAGGTCTTTAACCGGTTACGAGGAGAAATACATGAAAGTCAGCGATATTCTGCGCGTCAAGGGCAGCACACTTTATACGGCCAGCCCTGATGAGCCTCTGTCACGGGCGCTGGACCTGATGGCTGAACGGGACATCGGCTCGCTGGTGGTCATGGAGCACGGCGATCTGGTCGGCATGTTGACCTTTCGCGAGGTCATCAAGACCGTGGTGAAAAACGGCGGCAGCATTGGCGCCACGGTGGTTCGCACCGCCATGGACGATGCGCCGTTGACCTGCACCACCGCGACCGACATGGACGAGGTGCGCCGCATGATGCTGGATCGCCATGCCCGCTACATGCCGGTCATGGACCAGAAAATGCTGATGGGTGTCATTAGTTTCTATGACGTCGCCAAGGCCGTGGTGGACAGCCAGAATTTCGAGAACAAGATGCTCAAGGCCTACATCCGCGACTGGCCCGAAGGCGACGAGGCCGAGCAGGGGCAAACGCTCTGAGGCGAGCGCCCTTCTCATTCACCCCATGCTGGCGTGAATCATCTCCCGCACACGCGGGTAAATCTGCAGGTTCCACTTTCTGCCGCTGAACACACCGTAGTGCCCCACGCCGGTCTGGATGTGGTGGGTTTTCATATAGGGGCGAATGCCGGTGCACAGGTCTTGCGCGGCCACGGTTTGACCCACAGCGCAGATGTCATCGCGTTCGCCCTCGACCGTCATCAAGGCGGTGTGGCGAATGGCGGCGGGGTTGACGATGCGGTCCTTGTAGGTCAACTTTCCGCGCGGCAGGTCGTAGGTCTGGAATACTTTTTCGACCGTTTCCAGGTAGAACTCAGCGGGCAGGTCGTTGACAGCCAGGTACTCGTCGTAGAACACCCGCAGGATGTCATCCTTGTCGAGGTCGCCTGCCACCCGATGCTGGTACATGTCCTTGAATGATTTCTTGTGGCGATCCAGATTCATGCTCAGAAACGCACTGAGCTGTATGAAGCCGGGGTAGACGCGGCGCTGCTGGCCCGCGTGGGGCGGGGGCACCTGGCAAATCAGGTTTTTCTCAAACCACTCGATCGGTTTGCTGGTGGCCAGCTGGTTCACACCGGTGGGGTTGACGCGGCAGTCCACCGGGCCGGCCATCAGGGTCAGGCTGCGCGGCTGCGCCGGGTGGTTGTCTTCCGCCATGATGGCCGTGGCCGCCAGTGCCGCCACGCAGGGCTGGCACACGGCGACCACATGGGTGCCGGGGCCAATGGTCTCGGTGAAGCGGATCATGTGGTCGATGTAATCGTCCAGGCCAAAGGCGCCGTGCTCAAGTGACACGTCGCGGGCGTTATGCCAGTCGGTGATATAGACATCGTGGTCCTGCAGTAGCGTGCGTGCGGTCTCGCGCAGCAGTGTGGCAAAGTGGCCAGACAGCGGGGCCACCAGCAGCACCGGCGGCTGGTGCACCAGGTCAGCCGGCGTGTCTTTTTTGAAGCGCAGCAGGGTGCCAAACGGCAGGCTGAGAATGTTTTCTTCGCTCACCGCCAGCTCGCGTTCACCCACCTTCACCGACGTGATGCCCCAGGCCGGGCGCGCGTGTGTGAGCCGCATGCGCGAGAACACTTCCATCGACGCCGACAGCATGCGCAGCACGCTGCCTTCGGTGTTCTCCAGCCAGAGGGCGGCACTGCCACTTTGGGCCAGCTGGCGCAAGGGCGACATCAGGTCGGACTGGGTTTGATAGGCCTGATAAAGCATGACTTTCCTCACAAAAAACGAGCTCGTGACCCGGATATTTGAGGCAACGCAAGTTGTGGGCCAGTTCAATAATTTCATGCCCGAGTTGGCACAACCCTTGCTGCTCGGAAACAGGCAAGTTTCCCCAATCAAGGAGCATCCCTCATGGCCAAAGCCGTCCTGACGATCAGCAGCAAAAATTACGGAGCTTGGTCCTTGCGCGGCTGGCTGCTGGCCCGGCTCGCCGGCCTTGAATTCACCGAAGAAGTCATCTCGCACGACGACCCGGCCATGAAGGCCGAAATGCTGCTGCTCTCGTCGAGCATGCTGGTGCCGTCGTTGCAACACAAGGGCGTGAAGGTCTGGGACACCCTGGCGATTGCCGAATACCTCCACGAGATCAAGCCCAAGGCGCAGCTGCTGCCGGCGGATATCAAGGCACGCGCCCATTGCCGCGCTATCTGCGGCGAGATGCATTCGGGCTTTGCGTCGATGCGCTCGTCGCTGCCGATGAATATCAAGGCGCATTTTCCCGACTTCAAAGTCTGGTCACGGGCGCAGGCCGACATCGACCGCGTGCTGGAAATTTGGAGAGACTGCCTGAGCACTTACGGCGGCCCCTACCTGTTTGGCAAACAGCCAAGCGTGGCCGATGCCATGTATGCGCCGGTCATTACCCGATTCCTGACCTATGACGTGCCGCTGGACCCAATCTGCATCGCCTACGCCCAGCACATCATGGCCTTGCCCGCCATGCAGGAGTGGGTGGCCGCAGCCAAAGCCGAGCCGGATGAAATCGACGAGTTGGAGGCGGAGTTCTGATCGGTGCCTGTTTTTGGTGCCTGCTGGTTTTACGAAGGTGCGAAGAAGGTGCGCCGTTTTGATAAAGGTGCAAAGCCACAGGGTTTGTTGGTGCATCGCGGTCTGGGATAATCCAGCCCATGAGCGGCAACACCTTCGGAAATCTCTTCGCAGTCACCAACTTTGGTGAATCCCACGGCCCGGCCATTGGCTGCGTGATTGACGGCTGTCCGCCGGGCATGCTTCTCAGCGAAGCCGACATCCAGCCCGATCTGGACCGGCGCCGACCCGGCACCTCCAAGTTCGTAACCCAGCGCAACGAGCCCGACGCGGTCGAAATCCTCTCCGGTGTCTACGAGGGCAAGACCACCGGCACGCCGATCTGCCTGCTAATCAAGAACACCGACCAGCGCAGCAAGGACTACGGCAACATCCTGGAATCGTTTCGCCCCGGCCACGCGGACTACGCCTATTTCCAGAAATACGGCATTCGCGACCCGCGCGGTGGTGGTCGCTCCTCCGCGCGCCTCACTGCGCCCATGGTGGCGGCGGGCGCCGTGGCCAAAAAATGGCTGGCGGAGAAATACGGTACGGTGTTTCGCGGCTGCATGACGCAGATTGGCGAGCTGTCCATCGACTTTGAGTCCTGGGATTTTGTGCCCGGCAACCCGTTTTTTGCCCCCATCGCGGACGTGTCGGCGCTGGAAACGTATATGAACGCCTTGCGCAAGGACGGCGACTCCTGCGGCGCGCGCATTCGCGTCTCGGCGTCCAACGTGCCGGTGGGCCTGGGCGAGCCCCTGTTTGACAAGATGGACGCCGACATTGCCTACGCCATGATGGGCATCAACGCAGTCAAAGGGGTGGAAATTGGCGCCGGTTTTGCCAGCGTCACGCAACGCGGCACCACCCATGGCGATTCGCTCTCGCCGGAAGGCTTCCGCTCCAACAACGCTGGCGGCGTGTTGGGCGGCATCACGACCGGGCAAGACCTGGAAGTGTCCATCGTCGTCAAACCTACAAGTTCCATCATCACGCCGCGCGAGTCGATCGACGTGACGGGCCAGTCCACCGAGGTCATCACCAAAGGCCGGCACGACCCCTGTGTCGGCATTCGCGCCACGCCGATTGCCGAGGCCATGCTGGCGCTGGTGGTGATGGAACATGCGCTGCGCCATCGGGCTCAATGTGGCGATGTGTCAGTCGGCTTGAAGCCTATCAAAGCGTCGGCTTAACTTTTCTCCTGGCAACAGCAGCATCCCGCCACTTCTGTCGGGGCTGATAGGCGAATAACCTTTGTTTCAAGTCAAGGTTATTTATCTTTGAATGTGCTAGTTCCTGTAATTTCAGAAAATACTGAAAACTCAGAAGAAAGCACGTTATGAATTTGCCTCCGCTGACCCAGCGTTTTGTCCTGCACTTTGGTGAAATGGGCAGCCGCTGGGGCATCAACCGCACCGTGGGGCAAATTTATGCCTTGCTTTACGTGTCGGCCAAACCCCTCAATGCCGACGAAGTGGGCGAGGCGCTGGGCTTTTCGCGCTCCAACGTCAGCATGGGCCTGAAAGAACTGCAGTCCTGGAATCTGGTGCGCCTGCAGCACCAGCCCAACGACCGGCGCGAATATTTTCAGGCCCCAGAAGACGTGTGGGCGATTTTCCGCACCCTGGCGGCGGAGCGGCGCAAACGCGAGATCGATCCCACGCTCACCATGCTGCGCGATGCGCTGATGGAGCAGCCCGGCGTGGCGGAAGATGTGCATGCCCAGGCGCGCATGAAACAGATGCACGAATTCATCGAACGCATGACCGACTGGCTCGACGATGTGCAGAAAATGGACTCAGCCACGCTGGCCAGCCTGATGAAAATGGGCTCCAAAGTGCAAAAGCTGCTGGAGATCACCGACCGGGTGAAACAGGTGTTCACGTCCGCCGCCGAAGCACCCGTCTCCGTCGCCCCGCCGACTGAGCGCCGCGATCCAGAAACGACCCTTCAAGTCAGCGAGGTGAAAAATGGAAGCCTTTGACCCGGTGCTGCTGGCCCGCATCCAGTTTGCGGCCAATATGTCCTTCCACATTCTGTTCCCGACCATCAGCATCGCGATGGGCTGGGTGCTGTTGTTTTTCAAGACCCGCTTTGTGGCCACCGGCCAGGCGCACTGGATGGACGCCTACCAGTTCTGGGTGAAGATATTTGCCCTCACGTTTGCGCTGGGCGTGGTCAGCGGCATCACCATGAGTTTTCAGTTCGGCACCAACTGGCCCGGCTTCATGACCACGGTCGGCAATGTGGCCGGGCCGCTGCTGGCCTACGAGGTGCTCACCGCGTTCTTCCTGGAAGCCACCATGCTGGGCATCATGTTGTTCGGCCGTGGCCGGGTGAGTGAAGGGGTGCATACCCTGGCCACCTTCCTGGTGGCGGCCGGCACCACCTTGTCGGCGTTCTGGATTCTGGCGCTCAACTCGTGGATGCACACGCCGGCCGGTTTCGAGATGATCAATGGCCAGGCCCATGTGACCAGCTGGTTCGAGGTCATTTTCAACCCGTCCTTCCCCTACCGTCTGACCCACATGCTGATCGCCTCGGGGCTGACGGTGGCGTTTTTGCTGGCCGGCATCAGCGCCTATCGCTGGCTCAAACAGGATCGCGGGGCGGATGTGAAGGCCTCGCTGCGCACCGGCATTTATATCGCCGCTTTGCTCATTCCAATCCAGATCGTGGTGGGCGACATGCATGGCCTGAACACCTTGCAGCACCAGCCGGCCAAGATTGCGGCGATGGAGGGCATTTGGGAGACGCAACGCGGCGCGCCCGCCGTGTTGTTTGGCTTGCCGGACGCGACCACGCAGTCCAACCGGTTTGAGATTGCCGTGCCCAAGCTGGCCTCGTTTTACCTCACCCACGACTGGAATGGCGAGGTCAAGGGCATCAAGGAATTCGGCGACCAGCATCCGCCGGTGGCGCCGGTGTTCTGGGCGTTCCGGACCATGGTCGGCGTCGGAATGCTGATGCTGGCGGTGAGCTGGCTCGGTGTCTGGCAGACCCGCGGGCAGCGCTCGATCCAGCCCTGGCTGGCCCGCGTGCTGGTGGCCATGACCTTCGCCGGCTGGGTGGCGCTGATTGCCGGCTGGTACACCACCGAGATTGGTCGCCAGCCCTGGCTGGTGCAGGGGGTGTTGACGGCGGCGCAAGCGGCGTCCAAAGTGCCGGCTCCCCATATTGCACTGACGCTGGCGCTCTATCTCACGCTGTACCTGGGTCTGCTGTCGGCCTATATCAGCGTGGTGTTTCACCTGGCCAAAAAAGCCGGCCTGAACGACGAGGCGCTGAACACAGAAGGTGTTGCCAATGCCCAACCCACCGCTCCGGGAGCACAACATGCTTGACCTGATTCCCGATCTGAGCCAGGCCGCCGGCTGGCTGCCGCTGGCTTTTGCACTGGTGATGGCGCTAGCCATGCTGGCCTATGTGATTCTGGACGGCTACGACCTCGGCGTTGGCGTGCTGCTGCGCGGGGCCGACGACGTGGCGCAGAAAGACACCATGATCGCCAGCATCGGCCCGTTCTGGGATGCCAACGAGACCTGGTTGGTGCTGGGCGTTGGCGTGTTGCTGGTGGCCTTCCCGCTGGCGCACGGGGTGATTCTGGGCGCGCTCTATCTGCCGGTGGCGCTGATGCTGATGGCGCTGACCCTGCGCGGCGTGGCCTTCGATTTCCGGGTCAAGGCCCGGGCTGAACACAAGCCGCTGTGGGACCGGGCTTTTTTTACCGGCTCGCTCTTGGCCGGCTGGTCGCAGGGCTTCATGCTGGGCGGTTTGATCACCGGCTTCAAGGGCGATGGGGGGAGCCAGGCGTTCAGCGCGCTGATTGGCCTGTGCCTGGTGGCGGCTTATTGCCTGCTCGGCGCCGGCTGGCTGATCATGAAAACCGAAGGGGTGCTGCAACTCAAGGCGGTGCGCTGGGCGCAGGGCAGCCTGTGGTTCACGGCGGCGGGTGTGGCGGCCATCTCGCTGGCCACGCCGCTGGTCAGTCCGCACATTTTCGAGAAATGGTTCAGCTTTCCGAATCTGGTGATGCTGCTGCCGATTCCGGCGATGACTATGGCGCTGTTCTGGGTCATGGCGCGCAGCCTGAAACGCCTGCCGACCCGGCTGGCGCAGGACAACCAATACGGTGCGGCCGTGCCTTTCGCCTGCACGGTCGGTGTGTTTTTGTTGTCGTTTTATGGTCTGGCCTACAGCCTGTTTCCGTGGCTGGTGATGGACCGCATCACGCTTTGGCAGGCGGCCAGCGCACCCGAAGCGCTGCTGGTTATTTTCTACGGCGTGGTGGTGGTGCTGCCGGTGATTGTTGGTTACACCGTGTATGCCTACCGCGTGTTCTGGGGCAAATCGACAGCTTTGAAATACTGAAAAGTTTATAAGAAATAGGCCTCTAGCTCCCGTCAATGCTGCGCAAACAGCTATTTATTTAATAGCAACAGAAGCATATGGAAAAAGCCGCATAGAGCGGCACGCCGCCCCTACAGCAAAGCACTGGCGGCCAGGCAGGCATCGTACACACCAAGACGCATTGTTCGCACACCTCAGTCCGCCCAGCGCCTGAACACGACGCAGGCGTTCACGCCTCCAAATCCGAATCCGTTCGACAGGGCATATTCCATTTCAACCGGGCGTGAGTAAAGTTGTACCAAGTCCATCCCCTTGCTAAGCGGGTCGGGTTCGTGCAAGTTCAAAGTGGGTGGGGCTACCTGGTGTCGCAAGGCCATCACCGTGAAGATCGCCTCAACGGCACCGGCTGCTCCCAACAAGTGCCCGGTCGCCGATTTGGTCGAACTGATGGCCGGGCCTTTGATCAGGGAATCAGCACCTTCTTGCGGCATGCCAAACACCGTGCGCAATGCTGCCAACTCGGCTGCGTCACCGACCTGTGTGGAGGTGGCGTGTGCGTTCACGTGTTGCACCTGAGCCGGGCCGATGCCTGCCTGCCGTAATGCGATCTGCATCGCCCTGGCGGCCCCGTTGCCATCCTCTGGGCCGGAGGTGATGTGGTAAGCGTCGGCGCTGGTGCCGTAGCCGACCATTTCAGCCAATGGCACAGCCCCTCGTGCCAACGCGTGGTCCAGGGATTCGATCACCAGCACGCCGGCCCCCTCGCCCACGATGAAGCCGTCGCGATGGCGATCAAAGGGCCGAGAAGCCTGTGTCGGGCAATCGTTATATCCCGTGGAGAGCGCACGGGCGGCAGCGAAACCGGCTTGCGTAACAAGGTTGATGGCCGCCTCGGTGCCACCACAAACCACTACGTCTGCCTCGCCGCTGCGAATCAGGCGCGCGCCATCGCCCAGCGCTTGCACACTGGCGGCACAGGCCGTCACTGGTGCGCCAATTGGTCCCTTGAATCCATACCGCAGGGAGACATGGCCAGCGGCGAGGTTAATCAAAAAAGACGGCACTGTGAAGGGCGACAGTCGACGCGGACCACGCAGGTCGGTCGTGCGTACCGCCTCGGCAATGGCCGGGAATCCACCAATACCAGAAGCAATGATGGTGGCTGTTCGCTCCTGAGCGTGCGGTGACTGTGGTTGCCAACCGGCTTGCTGCAATGCCTGATCGGCAGCGGCGAGTGCGAGAACGATGAAACGATCCATTTTCTTCTGGTCCTTGCCCGACACGACACGGTCGATGTCCAGCCCTGCCTCGGCATCGTCTTGCACTGACGGAACCGTGGCACCCACCTGCGCGTCCAATCCGAGACAGAACTCATCGGACAAGCGCCGCAGCCCGCTGGCACCACTTAGCAGGCGTTGCCACACCGTTTCGACACCACAGCCCAGCGGCGTCACCAAGCCCATGCCGGTCACGACCACGCGTTGTTTGTTCATCAAAGTCATACCCACTATTTATGTACTGATTGGTAAATATGTAATGTATTTGTGCCGAACCAGTCTGTCAAGACATTTACCTACCGAAAGGTATGAAAATAGGCATCAACAAGAGGAGTTAACGAAATGGCGATGGGACGTCCACGAGGATTCAATGCAGAGGCGATGCTTGACAAGGTCGTCAATGTGTTCTGGCAACACGGTTATGAGGGCACGTCAATGGCAACCTTGACGACTGCCACCGGCCTCAACAAGCCCAGCTTGTATGCCGCTTTCGGCAGCAAGGAAGAATTATTCCGTTCCGCGCTCGAGCGCTACTGGCAACGCCAGGGGGAATTCACTGGGAAACTGCTGGATGAACCCAACGCCCGCACCGGTGTGGAGCGAATGCTCCTGGCGCTTGTGGACAGTCAAACACAACCTGGGCTACCGCACGGCTGCCTGGCTGTTCACGGTGGCTTGGTGGGAAGCGCCGCCAGCGCCACTATCAGGGACGAACTGAAGGCGCGCCGGGCAGCGATACAAGCCATGGTGCGTGACCGACTGGCTCGGGCTCAGGCCGAAGGCGAGCTTGCCTCCAGCGTCGATGTCGCCGATTTGGCGCGCTACCTAACCATGGTGGGACAGGGCGCAGCCGTACAAGCCGCTGGTGGCGCAACCAGGGAGGAACTGCGTCGTGTTGTAAAAGTGGCGATGCGGGCTTGGCCAGAGGCTAACTGATCAACGCTGTTACGCATGTTAAATATGTCTCTATCCCTCAGCGGCCTCTGTATATAAGCGCTAGATGCTATTAAATTAATAGCATTTAGGAGGCCGCCGCCTCAGATCAAATTGCGCATGGCCCGCGCCGTCTCCTGCAGCACCGGCAGCACGCGGGCCACGGCGTCTTCGCTGCTTTCGTGCCCCATGGGCATGGTGACATTGAGGGCGCCGACCAGGTCGCCGCGGCGGTCGATCAGCGGCACGGCGATGCCGCGCATGCCCAGCTCCAGTTGCTGCTCTGACAGGGCCCAGCCCTGCGCGCGGATGCGCTCCAGCTCAATGCGCAGGCGCTCCTTGCTGGCGATGGTGTAAGAGGTATAGGCCTTGAGCGCCTGCGTGGCCAGCCACTGGTTGACCCAGGCCGGGTCGCTCAGCGCCAGCAGCAGCATCCCGGACGCCGTGACCTGTGCCTGCACGCGCGCGCCGAGCACGTAGCCGGTGTTCATCGTGCGGTTGGGGCCGTTGCGGGCGATGTAGACGATGTCGTCGCCGTCCATCACGCTCACATAGGCAATCTCCTGCGTGCCCGCCGTGACGCGCTGCAAAAACGGCTGCACGATGCGCGGCAGCCGCGCCGATTCCAGATACGACTGCCCCAGCCGCAGCACGCGCGGCGTGAGCCAAAAGAGCTTGCCATCGGTGGCGACATAACCCAGGTGCTGCAGCGTCAGCAGGTAGCGGCGCGCGGCGGTACGCGTCATGCCGCAACGCTCGCCGGCCTGGCTGGCGGTCATGCGCGGGTTGGCATCGTCAAACGCTTCGATAATGGACAGGCCTTTTTCCAGACCGGCAATCCAGTCGCGCTTGTCCAGCACTGTGGCGGGGGGGGCGGAAGAAATGGTGGCTGAAGTGGTGCTTGCCATGGTGTCATTTTGGGTTGATCAGACGTCGTCCAGCTTGGTGGAAACCCTCAAAACAATCGATAGTCGATCAGTTATGTGCGATTATCGATCTTTAGCCCGGAATTTTTCTTTCAAAAAATGTTGGGCATCGCTAAAGTTCGCCTCGAAATGCAAATTATGAGCGATCACCGATCAAACTTCCCCATCACCGCGGCCATGGCGCCGTTCGTGACGGGCAGCACGGATGTTTATCTGATTCTGGGCGACCCGGTGGCGCAGGTACTGGCGCCCCAGACCTTCAATCCGCTCTTTGCCAGCATGGGCATTGATGCCATCCTGGTGCCGGTTCAGGTGAGGCCGGAGCACCTCCTGGCCTTCGTCAAGACCGCATTTTTGGCCCCCAACATCAAAGGCCTGTGGCTGACCATTCCGCACAAGACGCCGGTGATGGCCGCGCTGGACCACTGCAGTGCGTTAGGGCGCATGGCCGGGGCGGTCAACGCCATCCGGCGCCGGGCCGACGGCACGCTGGAGGGCGGCTTGTTTGATGGGGAAGGTTTTGTGGCCGCGCTGGATTACTTCAACATCGCCTATGCGAACCAGCGCGTGCTGATCCTGGGGGCAGGCGGCGCTGCTGCGGCAATCGGTGCTTCACTGGCGCTCACCCGTGGTGCGGGTGCGGCCGCCGAAGTGGCGTTTTTTGACCCCGCGCCCGGTAAAGCGGCCGCAGTGGCGACCCGTATGGCGGCCGCCAGCAGCACGTTCGTCCACGCCGCAGGCACCAACGACCCGGCCGGATTTGACCTGGTGGTGAATGCGTCGCCGCTGGGCCTGAACTTGAGCGACCCGCTGCCGTGCGACGTGACCCGCCTCGAACCGCACGCGGCACTGATCGACATCGTGATGAAAAATCAGCCCACGCCCGTGGTGCGCGCGGCCCGTGCGCGTGGCCTCAATGCCCAGCCCGGTTTTGAGATGCTGATCCAGCAGACCCATTTGTACCTGGACTTTTTTGGCTTTGCCGAGGCCGCCCACAGCGTGCGCTCCGATGCCTCCTCTCTGCGCGCGCAAATCTATCCGGAAGTCCTGCAAGGCGAAATTCACCGTCCCGTGCCGCTCAGTCCCCCTTTTGTCAACGTACCCCTTGCTTCCCACAAACTTTAACCACCCGAGGAGACACTCTCATGCAAAAACGATTTGCTCTTAAATTAATAGCTACTTGCGCAATATTGACGGGGGCTGCAGCCTCTTTTGGCCAAGATGTCATCAAAATCGCCAATATCGTGGAGCTCTCCGGTGGCGGCGCCTCGGCCGGCACCAACTTCAAGAATGGCGTGGAACTGGCGGTCAAGGAGATCAATGCGGCCGGTGGCGTGCTGGGCAAGAAGATCCAGACCGCCACATCCGACACCCAGACCAACCCGGGCGTGGCCAAGGGCCTGACGCAAAAAGCGGTGGACGACGAGGTGTTCGCCATCTTTGGCCCGGTGTTCTCCGGCTCCATCATGGTCAGCATGGCCGAGAGCCGCAAGGCCGAGGTCCCCAACTTCACCGGCGGCGAAGCGGCGTCCATCACGGCCCAGGGCAACCCCTATGTGTTTCGCACCAGCTTCGGCCAGTCCACCAGCTTTCCCAAGGTGGCGCGCTACATCACGGGCAAGGCCAAGACGCTGGCGGTGATTTATGTGAACAACGACTTTGGCAAGGGCGGCCGCGACGCCATCACCAAGCTGCTCGAAGGCAGCCCGACCAAAATCGTGGCGGACATCTCGACCGATGCGGGTCAGGTCGACTTCTCGGCGGCCGTGCTCAAGGCCAAGCAAAGTAATGCGGATGCCTTGTTCGTCTACACCAATGAAGAAGAGTCCGCCCGCGCCTTGCGCGAGTTGCGCAAGCAGGGTTGGACCAAGCCCATCATCGGCGAGACCACGCTGACGGGCCAAAAAGTGATCGAACTGGCCGGTGACGCCGCCAACGGCGCCGTGGCGCACGTCGGCTTGACAGTTGATGCACCGCAGTTCAAGAGCTTCAGCACCAAGTTCCAGCAAGAGTACAAATACCTGTCCGACCACAACGGCATCAAGGGCTACACCGGCGTCTACATCCTGAAGGCTGCCATCGAGAAGGCCGGCAAGCTGGACCGCAAGGCAGTGGCCGCCGCGCTGAAGAATGCCAGTTTCAGCGTCAAGCAGAACCCCGGCTTGCTGCTGGACGTGGCGTTCGACGACAAGGGCGACATGGACCGCGAGAGCTTCATGGTGGAAGTCAAGAACGGACATCAGGTGGTGGTGGAAACCTTGCCGGCCCTGGGCAAAAAGTAAGCGTTCTTCGGTCGGGCTGAGCTTGTCGGTTCGCCCTTTGTTTTGACATCAGTGCGCCCCTCGACAGGCTCGGGCGCACGCAGGGGTTCTCATGACCGATTTTCTTCAACTGTTCTTCAGCGGCCTGGCCACCGGCGCCATCTACGGACTGGCGGCGTTGGGCTTCACGCTCTTGTGGCAGGCCAGCGGCACGATCAACTTCGCGCAGGGCGAGTTCGTCATGCTGCCGGCCTTCATGATGCTGGGCTTTTTGTCGCTCGGCGCGCCGCTGGCGGTAAGCTTTGTTTTCTCGGTGGTGCTGGCCGTGGTCGTGCTGGGCTGGGTCTTCAAGCGCGGCATTGTCGACCCGCTGTTCAAGTACGGCATGATGCCGATCGTGGTCGCCACCATCGGCCTGTCGATCGCCATGCGCAACGGCGTGCGTGCCGGCTACAGCGCCGAAGCGCACCCGTTCCCCAGCCTGTTCGCCGACAAGCTCTACACCATCGCCGGCGTCACCATCACCTTGTCCGACATCGGCACCTTTGTCGTGGCGCTGGCACTGGTGCTGGCGACGCAGGCCTTCATCACCAAGACCGTGACCGGCCGCGCCATGCAGGCAGTGGCGCAAAACACCGAGAGCGCCTCGGTGCTGGGCATCAACGTGCCGCGCATGATCTTCTACGCCTTTGCCATCAATGCCGTGCTGGCGGTCGCCGCCGCCTTGCTGGTGACGCCGACCTACCTGGCCAAGTTCGACATGGGCGAGTCGCTCGGCACCAAGGCCTTTTTCGCCGCCATCATCGGCGGCTTCAACAACTCGCGCGGTGCGCTGCTGGGCGGCCTGATCGTGGGCGTGTGCGAGAACCTGGCCGCCGCCTACATCTCGCCGGCCTACAAGGACGCGGTGGCGCTGGTGATCTTCATGGTCGTGATCCTGTTCAAGCCGCAAGGGCTGCTGGGCAAAAAAGAGGAACGCAAGGTCTGAGCGGCACGCTCACCTGTTGAGGACATCATCATGAAAAAACTCCCTCTCATTTCCATGGCGGTCTGCGCCATCCTGCTGCTGGCTGCACCGCAATTCATGAAGAATTACGGCATCTACCTGCTGACCTACTGGCTGGTCTTCATCATCGCCACCATGGGCCTGAACCTGACCGTCGGCTATGCCGGGCAGAAGTCGCTCGGCCATGCCGCTTTCTTCGGCATCGGCGCCTACACCGTGGCGATCCTGATGAAAGCCGGCTTCAGCTTCTGGCTCGGCTTGCCGGCGGCGGCGGCCATCTGCTTCATCGTGGGCATCATCCTGGGCTTTCCGGCGCTACGTGTGCAGACCATTTACCTGGCCTTCGCCACCCTGGGTTTCAACACCGCGATCTGGCTGGTGATGCGCAACGAGGAGTGGCTGACCGGTGGCACTTTCGGCATCAACAACATTGCCCGCCCGAGCCTCCTGGGCCTGTCGCTGGACGGCAACCTGGCCTATTACTACTTCACGCTCGGCGTCTCCGTGCTGATGGCGGCCGTGCTGTGGGGCTTGTTGCGCAGTCCCTGGGGCAAGGCTTTTACCGCCTTGCGCGACAACCCGATCCGGGCCGAGAGCCTGGGCGTGGACATCCAGAGTTACACCTTGCTGAGCTTTGCCATCGGCGCGGCCTATGCCGGCGTGGCCGGCGCGCTGTTTGCGTCGCTGGTGCAGTTCATTGAGCCGGCGCCGTTTGCGGTCGGTGCTTCCATCATGATGTACCTGATGGTGGTGGTCGGTGGTCCCGGCTACTTCCTGGGTCCCGTGCTGGGCGCGGCGGTCGGCGTGATCCTGCCCGAATGGCTGCGTTTTGCCCAGGCCTGGTACCTGTTTGTCTTTGGTGCCGCCGTCGTGCTCTTGATGATCTGGCTGCCCGATGGGCTGCTCAGCATCCCGGACCGGCTCAAGGCCCGCAAGCAGGCCAAACTCGACTCCGCCAGCCGCGCCGCTGCGGCCCAAACCGCGGCACATGCGGCATCCACCGCCGCCGCCAACCTGGGAGCCCGGTCATGAGCCGTCCACATCACCACGAGCGGCCGGCTGGTCAGCCACTGCTGCAGGTCACCGGCCTGAAAAAAGCCTATGGCGCCATCCAGGCGGTGGGCGGCGTCAGCTTCTCGGTGCAACCGGGCGAAATCTTCGGCGTGATCGGCCCGAATGGCTCCGGCAAGACCACCTTGTTCAACTCCATGCTCGGTCAGATCGCCCCGGACGCCGGCAAGATCGAACTCAATGGCGAAGACGTGACTTCGCTGGGACCGCTGGAGCTGAACCGCCGCGGCGTCGGGCGCACCTTCCAGACGCTGCAGGTGTTTGGCAAGATGACGGTGCGCGACAACCTGATCGTCGCCGCGCAAGAACACCAAGGCACCATGTTCAGCCGCATGTTCGCACCCGGCGACTCCGGCCTGGGCGGCAAGGCCGATGCGCTGATCGAGCAGTTCCGCATCCGCCATGTCGCGGACAAGAAAGCCGGTGAACTGTCCTACGGTCAGCAAAAACTGGTCGACATCGCCATGGCCTTCATGAGTCAGCCCGATCTGGTGCTGCTCGATGAGCCCTGTGCCGGTGTCAATCCGAGTCTGGTCGGCGGCATCAGCACGCTGCTCAAGGAGTTGAATCGCAACCCGAAGGTCGGCAAACAGAGCTCCTTCGTGGTGATCGAGCACAACATGGACTTCGTGATGGACCTGTGCCACCGCATCATGGTGATGGTGGAGGGCCAGGTGATGGCCATCGGTACACCGGCGGAAATCCGCGCCAACAAACAAGTCTTGGACGCCTACCTGGGAAGTTAAGCCATGAACCAAACCAAAACTGCAGATACCTGCATTGAATTCATTGACGTGGTGGCCGGGTACAAGGATTTCATGATCCTGAACAACCTGTCGTTCAAGGCCAAACGCGGCACCATCACCTTGCTGCTCGGGCCCAACGGTGCCGGCAAATCGACGGTGCTGAAAACCCTGTTCGGCCTGCTCAAGCCGCGCCAGGGCAAGATCCTGCTCGATGGCCAACTGGTCAACGGCGCCAGCCAGAAAGAGCTGCTGGCCCAGGGCATTGCCTTTGTGCCGCAGGGGCGCAACCTGTTCGGGCAGCTCACCGTGTACCAGAACCTGGAGCTGGGCGGCATCACCTTGGGCATGAAGACCACGCACGAGCGCATCCCGGAAGTGCTGGAGTTCTTCCCGCGCGTCAAGGAGCGCATGAACTCGATGGCCTCGGCCCTGTCCGGCGGCGAACAAAAGCAGCTGGAGATCGGCCGCGCCCTGTTGCTGCGCCCCAAGGTGCTGCTGATCGACGAACCCTCCATCGGCCTGAGCCCGCTGGTGGTGCAGGATGTGTTCCGGCTGCTGCGCAAGCTGGCCGACCAGGGCACGACTGTGCTGATGGTGGAACAGAACGTCAAGAGCGCGCTGCATATTTCGGATGAAGCGATCGCGCTGGAGTCGGGCCGCCTGGTGCTGCAGAAGCCGGCCGCCGAGTTGCTGGCCGATCCGAATATCGAGCGGCTGTTCCTCGGGGGCGCGCATGCGGCGCCGGCAGCGGCCGCTGCACCGGCCTGAAGCATGTCAAACAAACAGGGAGACAAGACCATGTTGAACGCAAGTCATCCAGACAGCAGTCGCGGCGCAGACCGCGAGGAAATTGCCGAAGGCCCCAATCCCCTGGGGCTCGAAGGCGTGGAGTTCATCGAATACGCCACCTCCAAACCGCAGGCGCTGGGCCAGGTGCTGGAGACCATGGGCTTCAAGCCGGTGGCGCGCCACCGTTCGCGCGAGGTCTTGCTGTACCGCCAGGGTGACATCAACATCATCATCAACGCGCACGCCCCCGACACGGTGTTGAGCGAGAAGCCCATGATCACAGCGATGGCCCTGCGTGTGCGCGATGCCGCTGCGGCCTACCGCCGCGCGCTGGAGCGCGGCGCCTGGGCGGTGCCGGCCCGCGTGGCGGTGATGGAGCTGAATATTCCGGCCATTCATGGTGTCGGCACCAGCCGCATCTATTTTGTGGACCGGCACAAGGAATTTTCCATTTTCGACGTGGATTTCACGCCCATCCCCACCGTCGACCAACATCCGCCGGCGATTGCGGGTCTGCACTTTTTTGGCATTGTCCAGTACATCGGCAACGACCGCACCGAGGACTGGACCGAGTTCTATTCGGCCTTGTTCGGCTTCTCGGCCTTGCCGCCGGATGAGCGTTTTGGCATTCTGCCGAAAGGCCGGATTCTGCGCAGCCCCGACCAAAGTTTTTACCTGCAGCTGATTGAGCCGGAGCCCGGTGTGCTGGACGTGGAGGACGATGAGTGCCTGCAGCGGATCGGCCTGGGCACACCCGATGTGCCGGCGACGGTGGCACAACTGCGCTTGCGCGGCGTCGAGTTTGTTGCCTCCAAAGGGCCGCAGCTGGACAGTCGCGGCGCCCTGACGCGCACCGTCATGGGCAGCGTGATGTTTGAACTGGTGCATGACGAACGCGCACAAGCGCGCGGTGACGACGGAGCTAAACCATCATGAGTCAATTTGAAGGCAATATCCACGACTTCGGGATGGACACCATCTCGCTGGCCGGGCCGCTGCAGGGCAAACTCGACGCCATTCGCGAGGCCGGCTTCTCGCAGGTCATGCTGCTGGCGCGCGACCTGGTGGGGCATCCGCAGGGGTGGCAGGCCGCAGTGCAGGAGGTCAAAGACAGTGGTCTGCGCGTGACCGGTTTTCAGGTGCTGCGCGACTTTGAGGGCCTGTCCGGGCATTTGCACGAGTACAAGATCGACATCGCGAAGTCGATGCTGGAGATGTGCAGCGCCTTGGGCTGCGGGGTGATGCTGGCGTGCTCCTCGACCTCGACTCACGCGACGGGTGACACCCCGGCGCTGGTGCGGGATCTGCGCAAGCTGGCCATGCTGGCCATTCCGCTGAACATCAAAATTGCCTATGAGGCCTTGTCCTGGGGCCGCACCATCAACGAGTTTCCGCAGGCTTGGGACATCATCTCGCAGGCCGACATGCCGAATCTCGGCTTGGGCTTTGACTCCTTCCACATGTTCGCGAGCAAGACGCCGCTGGACGAGGTGGAGATGCTGGACCCGGACAAAATCTTCCTGGTGCAACTGGCCGACTTCATGTGGAACGAGATCAAGACTGTGGAGGAACGCATCAGCACGGCGCGCACTTTCCGTGTCTTTCCCGGCGAGGGCGTGCACAGCGAAGCGCTGGCGGCGCTAGTGCTCAAACTGCATCAGCTGGGCTATCGGGGCGACTACAGTTTTGAAGTCTTCAACGACGACTACCAGCAAATGCCCCTGGCCACCGTGGCGCAACGGGCGCGGCGTGCGGCCTTGTGGCTGGGCGAGGATGTGCTGCGGCGCTCGGTGCCGCTGCCGAATCAGATCCGTCTGAAAACACGGCAATCGCACTAGGCGGACGAGACGTTCATGAGCAGCTTGTTTGACGGATTCCTGTCGACCCCGGAAGTGATCGAGGTCTTCAGCGAACGCAATTTCCTGGACGCGATGCTGCGTTTTGAAGCAGCGCTGGCGCGGGCCCAGGCGGCCACTGGTTTGATCCCGGAGGCGTCCGCCCAGTCCATCATCGGCACCTGCAAGGTGGAGCTGTTTGACGTGGCCAAGATCGCGCGTGAAAGCGCGCGGGCCGGCAGCGTGGCGATCCCGCTGGTCAAAATTCTGAAAGAAACAGTCAGCCTGTTCAATCCGGATGCGGCGCGGTTCGTGAACTATGGCAGCACCAGCCAGGACGTGATTGACACCGCGATGGCGCTGGTCACCCGCGACGCGCTGGCGCTGATCCGCGCTGACGTGAACAAGATCGTGACGGCGTTGCTCAGCCTGGCCGAGCAGCATGCCGATACCCCGATGCTGGCGCGCACCCTGATGCAACCGGCCTGTGTGACGAGTTTTGGCCTGAAATGCGCCGGCTGGGCCGCGCCGCTGGTGCGCAGCCTGCAGCGCATGGAAGGCGCTGCCACCAACGCGCTGCAATTGCAGCTGGGGGGGACGGTCGGTACGCTGGAAAAGATGCAGGGCAGGGGGCCTGACATCGCGAAGATGATAGCGCAAGACCTGTCGCTGCGGCTGCCCGTGGTCAGCTGGCATACCCAGCGTGACGAGTGGGTGGCACTCGGCTGCGAACTGGCATTGCTGACAGGCAGTCTGGGCAAGATGGCCAAAGACATTGTGCTGATGAGTCAGTTTGAACTGGCGGAGGTCGCCGAGCCGGTCGAGGCCGGGCGCGGCGGTCCGCCTGGCATGCCGCACAAGCACAACCCGGTCGCGTCCATGGTGGCGCTGGCGGCCGCGCAACGCGTGCCGCAGCGGGTGGCAGCCTTGCTGGCGGCCATGCCCCAGGAGTTGGAGCGGGCGCTGGGTGCCTGGCAGGCCGAGCTGGCCGAATGGCCGCAATTGGTGATGTCGGTCCACGGCAGCAGCCGTGCCATGGCGCTGGCCCTGGCCGACCTGCAGGTGAACCCGCAGCGCATGCGGGCCAACCTGGAGGCGGTGCGGATCAGCCTGCCCAAAGCCGCTGCCGAGGAATGGTTCAACCCGGACTTGGTGCAACACGCGGCGCGCATGACGCGCAACCAGTTGGCGGCCCTGCGCGCGCAGGCCTTGCCTGGCTAAGCCTTTGCAAGTGACCTGACACAAGGTCGTGCGGGCAAAGCAGCACCGATAATCAGTGCCACAGGGGGCAAACGATGTCCCCATCGATTATTGGAAATTGCTTTATGAAAACTGCCCTGATTCTGAATGGCCCCAACCTCAATCTGCTGGGTACGCGCGAACCCACGGTGTATGGCTCGCAAACCCTGGCCGATGTCGAAAAACTGTGCGCGCAGGCCTGTGCCAGCCACGGTTTCGCACTCGACTTTCGCCAAAGCAACCACGAGGGCCAGCTGGTGGACTGGCTGCACGAGGCCGGCCGCGTCCACGCCGCCGGCACGCTGGCCGGCGTCATTCTGAATGCCGGGGCCTACACGCACACCTCGGTCGCGCTGTTTGACGCCATCAAGGGCACGGGCATCACCCTGATTGAGCTGCACATTTCCAATGTGTTCGCCCGCGAGGCGTTCCGCCACCACTCCTACATTTCGCCGGCGGCCAAGGCGGTGATGTGCGGTTTTGGGGTGAATGGCTACGCCATGGCGGTTGGCGGCCTGGCGGGCATGCAGACTGGAGCTTGATATGACCTTGCGAACACCCGAGCTGCTGGCACCCGCCGGCTCACTCACCATGCTGGAGACCGCCATGGCCTTTGGCGCCACCGCGGTATATGCCGGGCAGCCGCGTTATTCGCTGCGCGTGCGCAACAACGATTTTGGCAATATCGAGGTGCTGAAACAGGGCGTGGACCGGGCACATGCCCTGGGCAACAAGTTTTACCTGGTGTCCAACATCTTCCCGCACGACAACAAGATCAAGAGCTATGTGCAGAACATGGCGCCAGTGATTGCCCTCAAGCCCGACGCCATGATCATGTCCGACCCCGGCCTCATCATGATGGTGCGCGAGACCTGGCCTGAGATGGAAATCCACCTCTCGGTGCAGGCCAATACCGTCAATTCCGCGGCTGTGAAATTCTGGAAGAGTGTCGGCGTGGCCCGCGTGATCCTGTCGCGCGAACTCTCGCTGGATCAGGTGGCGCAGATTCGCCAGGAGTGCCCGGACACCGAGCTGGAAGTGTTTGTGCACGGGGCGCTGTGCATCGCCTATTCGGGGCGCTGCCTGCTGTCGGGCTACTTCAACCACCGCGACGCGAATCAGGGCAGTTGCACCAATTCCTGCCGCTGGGACTACAAGACTTTGCCCGGCGTGGTTGATGCCTCGGGCGACATTCTTGCGCCGCAAGAGGCCGCCCAGCGTGAGCAGGAACGCGCCGAGGTCTATGTGATCGAGGAAAGCCAGCGCCCCGGCAGCTACATGCCGATTGAAGAGGACGAGCACGGCACCTATGTCATGAATTCCAAGGACTTGCGCGCCATCGAGCACGTCAAGCGCCTGGTGGAAATCGGCGTCGATTCGCTCAAGATCGAGGGCCGTACCAAGAGCCCGTATTACGTGGCGCGTACGGCGCAGACCTATCGCCAGGCGATTGACGACGCGGTGGCAGGGCGTGAACTGGACCCGGCCTTGCTGGGGCAGCTCGAAGGCCTGGCCAACCGGGGCTACACCTCCGGCTTTTTTCAGCGCCACACGCCGGAGGCCACGCAAAATTATTTGCGCGGCTATTCCGAGTCGGGCCGCAGCCTGTATGTGGGTGATGTGCTGTCGTTTGATACGGTGCGCGGCTTGGCCGAGGTCAACGTCAGAAACAAGTTCGCTGTGGGCGACTGGCTTGAAATCATCCACCCCCAAGGCAACCACAATGTGCAACTCACCAGTATGGAAAACGGGGAGGCGCTGCCCATGACGGTGGCGCCGGGCAGCGGCCACATCGTGTGGCTGCCATTGCCGGCCAGCGCGGTCGGGGCTTTTGTGGCGCGCTACGTGTCGGATCCGGAGTTTGAAGGCACACCCAATCAGGTTGCCGCCTGAGGCACAAGCCTGTGAGACTTTGTCATGGCTGAACCTGTTGCCCCGCCGCTGCTGGAAATCAACGAGGATGAGGTCGAGATCACGGCCATCCGCGCACAAGGCGCGGGCGGGCAAAACGTCAACAAGGTGTCGAGCGCAATTCACCTGCGCTTTGACATTCCCGCCTCGTCCCTGCCCGACGACGTGAAGGAGCGGCTGCTGGCGCTGCACGACAGCCGCATCACCAAGGCCGGGGTGCTGGTGATCAAGGCGCAGCAGCACCGTACTCAGGAGATGAACAAGCTGGACGCTTTTGTCCGTTTGCATGAGCTGGTGAACAGCGTGGCACGGCCGCCCAAGACTCGGCGCGCCACCAAGCCCAGCTATGGTTCCAAGCAGAGACTGCGCGCAACCAAAAGCCAGCGCTCTGAGACCAAGGCTTTGCGCGGCCGGGTCAATGAGTGATCGGGCGTGCTTGAGTCCTTGAGCCGCGTCAAAGAAATGGGTCGCCCCGGGTGTCAGTATGTACTTCACCAATCCAAGGAGAGTGAAGCATGGCTGCGCAACGTATTGTTCTCATTCAGGGCCACCCTGATGCTGTGACCCGTCATTTGGGCCATGCGCTGGAAGACGCGTATGCGCACGGTGCCGAGGCGGCCGGACACGAGGTCCGGCGCATCGCCGTGGCGCAGCTCGATTTTCCGTTGCTGCGCAGCCAGCAAGCCTGGCAGGAAGGTGTACTGCCTTCGGCGTTAACGCAGGCCCAGACGGACATTGCCTGGGCCCAACATATCGTGCTGTTTTTTCCCTTGTGGCTGGGCGATATGCCGGCCTTGCTGAAAGGCTTTTTGGAACAGGTGGCCCGGCCGGGCTTTGCGTTTAAACCGGATGGGGACAACCCGTTTGCCAGGAAAGGACTCACCGGCCGCTCGGCCCGTCTGGTGGTCACCATGGGCATGCCGGCTCTGCTGTATCGCTGGTACTTTCGTGCCCACAGTGTCAAGAACCTGGAGCGCAACATCCTGGGTTTTGTCGGTATCTCGCCCGTCAACGAGACATTGATTGGCATGGTGGACAAGCTGGGCGATGCCGGTGTTCAGAAGTGGACGGACAAGTTGAGCCGGCTGGGCGCCGCAGCGCAATAGCGAGGGTCACGAACCTGACATGTTGAACCTCAACAATGAGGCGATCCTTGACCCACTGGAGCGCCTCGATGGATCGTCGCAGTTTTTTGAATTCAACCACGGTGTTGGGCGGTATCGCCATCGCGACGCCCAGGTTCGCCCGGGCGCAGACCGCCCCCGCCGTGATCACGCGCGACGCCATGCGGCCGCAGATGGCCCATGGCATTCAGAGTGGCGACCCCACATCGCAGGGGGCTGTTATCTGGACACGCAGCGACCGTCCCGCGCGTCTGTGGCTGGAGTGGGCCACCACCGCCAGTTTTGCCAATGCCACCCGCGTGCGTGGCCCGTACTTGATGGACGACACCGATTTCACCGGACGCGTCGATCTGGCCGGCCTGCCTGCGGGGCAGGAGATTTTTTATCGCGTGGTATTGCAAGACCTGCACAACGAGCGTGTGTTGTCAGAAGCTGTGGCGGGCCACCTGCGCCTGCCGGCTGTGGCGGGTTCCAGGGCCGTGCGCGACCTGCGTTTTGTCTGGAGCGGCGACACCGCCGGCCAGGGCTGGGGCATCAATGAAGCCTGGGGCGGCATGAAAATCTATGAGCAGATGCGCCTGGTCAACCCCGATTTCTTTTTGCACAGTGGCGACGCCATCTATGCTGACGGTCCGATCTCGGCGCAAGTCAAGCTGCCCGACGGGTCGATGTGGAACAACCTAGTGACCGAGGAGGTGAGCAAGGTTGCCGAAACACTCAATGAGTACCGCGGCCGCTACCGCTACAACCTGATGGACGCCAATGTGCGCCGCATGGCCGCTGACGTGCCGCAAATCTGGCAATGGGATGACCACGAGGTGTGCAACAACTGGTCTGACAGCAAGGACCTGGGCGTAGACAAGCGCTATACGGAAAAGAATGTGCCCTTGCTGGTGGCGCGCGCGACCAAGTCGTTTCTGGAATATGCGCCCTTGCGCCGCACGGCCGACGTTGAAAACGAGCGCATTTACCGTCATCTGCCGCAAGGTCCGCTGCTGGACATGTTTGTAGTCGATATGCGCAGCTACCGTGGCCCCAACAGCGCCAACCTGCAAACCTCCGAGACCGAAGCGAGCGCCTTTATGGGCCGCCCGCAAATTGCCTGGCTGCTCGACGGCCTCAAGCGCTCCAAATCGGTGTGGAAAGTCATTGCGGCCGACATGCCCATCAGCCTGCATGTGGCGGACGGCAAAGACGCCGAGGGTCGCGACCGTTGGGAGGCCAGCGCCAATGGGGACGACGGTGCGCCGCTGGGCCGCGAACTCGAAATTGCCCGCCTGCTGCGCGAGATCAAGCGCGCCGGCATCAAGAACGTGGTGTGGTTGACGGCCGATGTGCACTACACGGCGGCGCATTATTTCGACCCGGCCAAGGCCAAATTCAGCGACTTTTCACCGTTCTGGGAGTTTGTGTCCGGTCCGCTGAATGCTGGCAGCTTCGGTCCCAACAAAACCGATGCCACTTTTGGCATGCAGGTGATGTACCAGAAAGCCCCGCAGGAACAGAACACGGCCCCCACGGCCGGCCTGCAATTTTTTGGTCAGGTGGACATCGATGCCAGGACCAAAGCCATGACGGTCACGCTAAAGGATCTCACGGGGGCATCCCTGTACGCCAAGACGCTGGCGCCGCAGCGGACCTGAATGACACCAGTGCCGGTGCGTCACTCCACCTCGTTTTTTTCAGAATACATGGCCAAATCAGCGCGGTGTGTCAGGGTTTCGACACTATCGCCTGGCTGCGCCTGGGCCACACCGATGCTGATGCTCACCTGAAGCCCCTCCTGAATGATGAACCAGTCGTGGTTTTGCACCGCAGCACGGATGCGTTCACAGACCTGTTCCACGCCCAAGGCATCGGCATGCGCGAAAGCCAGCACGAATTCGTCTCCGGCCAGGCGCGCCGGCATGTCGCCTTCGCGCAGGTGTGATTTGAGAATCTGCGCAATGCATTGCAGGACTTGATCTCCGACTTGATGAGAGAAGCGGTCGTTCACCTGCTTGAATTGATCGATGTCTATCAAGGCCACAAAGGTCGGGCGCCCCCGCGCCTGGCCTTGGCTCAGCATGGCGGGAACAATGTCGGTGTAGCGCCGGCGGTTGGCAAGACCGGTCAAGGGGTCCTCGAACGACAGTCGCTCCAGCGTCTTCGACGTGGCTTCCATGCGCTGGAGGTCCTCGTGATTTTTGCGGACCTTGAGTTGCCACGCGACCACCGTTGAGCGGCTTTTGAGGAAATCATTGCGCAGGCCTTGTTTGCGCATCCGCAGGGCTTCGAGTTCGTTGCGCGCGGGCATGTCGTACCCCTGTTCGGCGAGTATCTGGGACGCCAGCAAATACCCGATCGCGACCATGGGCTCGTGCTCGGCTTCGGTCGCCATTTCAATCATGCTGCGAATGTTCTGTTCTGCATTTTTCCAGTCCTTCCTGGCCCAGAAAATTTCGGCGCGCAACCAAAGCTCCAATATGGCGAGGGACGTGTTCCTGGGGTACCTGGCTGCCCAGACCGCGCACATCTCCGCGTCGGTCTCGGCGGCTTCAAGCTGGCCCAGCCAGCAATTCTCAATGCCTGACAACAATAGCCACAAGGCTTGGCTGAACACGTAGGCGCCTTGCAAAAGACCCGTGGACTTACCCGCCCCTGCAGGTGGTGGATGGATCGCCCTGAGTGCCCGCAAGCGATCCAGGCTGGGGAGTTGCCCCGTGTAATACCGCTCGTAAAAGAGCCTGACCGCCTCTGCATTGCATTGATTCAACCAGGGCAACACGGCCTCGGAGGCAAGTCCCGCGCTTTCCAGGAGCTCGATAGCGGTGGTAAAGGCTTCGTCCGCCTTGTCGGCGCTGCGGCCATTGGCATAGGCAATACCGAGGTAGTTGTAGGACAGCGCCAGCATCGGGCCGGGTGGCAGCAATTCGCTCAAGTGCAGGCTTAACAAAGCGGTTTCAATCGCTTCTTCACTTCGTCCGAGAACGCTATAGGTATACGAGAGGGTGGTGAGCGCCTCGGATTCGCCGGCCACATCACCGACCAGTTGAAATAGATAGGCCGACCGTTGGCTGGATTGATTGGCACGTCTGAAGCGCGAAGCCATCCGGTCACCATTGGCCAGACACAGCAAGGCCTGGGCTTCCAGGTGAAGGTCCTGGTTGTCCCGCGCCGCACCCACAACCGACTTGGCCAAAGCCCGGCAGGCGAGCGCATCGCCCCCGCGAAGCTTGATGCGCGCCTCGTTTAGCAAGAGATCAAAATTGCCCCCCGGCAATTCATGGAGAACGTTTTCCATAAATCCAGTCTGCTTGTCCGGACTACCTTCTGCGAGGTATTTTTTCCAGGTTTTGTAACTCACAACCCAACGCCATGCGGACGAAATAAGCGCAGACAAAGCTCTACCGGTGTTTGGTTTTTGTCGCCCGCTCAATGTGCCCAGTCGAAAAGGCAGCGCGCAGTCTACAGAACCGGAGGTGAATTGAACAATTCCCGGTGCAACCCAGCCACCCTTCCAGTCAACGCGGGGATAGGGTCTGTAGCTTTGCGTCAGCAGCTTTCGCCGCATTTGCCAATGTTACGAAGTGTAACCGTTTGGTTTCAGGGGGTAAGGAGGCTGTCAGTTTGGCCATCTGCGGGGCAGGGGACAATAGGCCGGTCCACCAATTGATCGACAGCGTTTGCGCCCGCAGACATCGAGCAGGCCCTGGTGGCCCGCGTTTTGTCGAAAAAAGGAGCAAATAAGACATGGCTATCCAGTGGTTCCCCGGTCACATGCATCTGACCAAAAAAGCCATCGGCGACCGGATCAAGAACATTGATGTGGTGATTGAACTGCTCGATGCGCGTCTGCCCGGGTCGAGCGCCAACCCCATGCTGGCCGAACTCACCGCGGGCAAGCCGGCGCTCAAAGTGCTGAACAAGCAAGACCTGGCCGACCCCGTCCGTACGGCGCAGTGGCTGGCGCACTACAACGCCCAGCCCGGCACCCGGGCGATCGGGCTGGATGCCAGCGTGACCGCACCCGCCAAGGCGCTGGCCAAAGCCTGTTTCGAGTTGGCGCCCCATCGCGGCGGCAATATCAAGCCCATGCGCGTGCTGATTTGCGGCATTCCCAATGTGGGCAAGTCCACGCTCATCAACACCTTGACGGGCAAACGCGCGACCAAAACCGGCGATGAGGCCGGCATCACCAAGCTGGAGCAGCGCATTTCGCTGGCCGACGATTTTTACCTGTACGACACGCCGGGCGTGCTGTGGCCACGCATCATCGTGGCCAAAAGCGGCTACAACCTGGCGGCCAGCGGCGCCATCGGCCGCAACGCGTTCAACGAAGAAGAGGTGGCGCTGGAACTGCTGGATTACTTGAAAACACATTACGCCCCTCTGGTGGAGGCCCGCTTCAAGCTGGAGGGCATCGCCGCCATGACCGACGAAGAGCTGCTGGAAGCCATCGGCCGCAAGCGCGGCGCTTTGCTGGGCGGCCAGCGCGTCAACACGCAAAAAGCCGGTGAAATCGCGATTTATGATTTTCGGGCGGCGGTAATGGGCCGCATCACGCTGGAAACGCCCGAGGAGTTCGCCGAATGGCTGGCCGCCGGGCAAAAACTCGATGCCCAGCGGCAGGTCAAGAAGGACGCGATCGAGCTCGACCGCAAGATTCGCTTCAAGAAGATCCCGCGTCCCGATTCGCGCTCGCCTTCATAACAGGCGCTACGACCATTGATCAGACTTCAGCACCAGGTCGGAGCACGGAAAAGCCACACAGGGCAGCACATAGCCCTCGGCTTTCTCCTCGGCACTCAGGCCCGGCCATTCGATCTCGTACCGCACTTCGCCGCGCACCAGTTGCCCGATGCAGGTGCGGCAGGTGCCGTTGCGGCAGGAACTCGGCCAGTCGAGGCCACCCTGTTCCAGCGAAATCAGCAGGGGCTGGTGAGTCCAGGCGTCACACTGCGGTCCGTCAGGGCCGACGCTGGCGATGAAAAATGGCGGAAGTTCATTGACGTTCATGTCTTTATTATATTAAGTGACAAATGTGCCTCTAGCCCTCTAGGGTAGAGCGCAGGTAGCTATAAAATATATAGCATAATTTTTATCCGACAATGGTTTCCATGAAAACAATTCTTCCCTTGTGTTTGTTGATCAAGCCCGACAGAAAAGACCCGCAGCCTCTGGTCATCTACCACGGGCGTAGCTGTCCGGACGGTTTTGCGGCGGCCCTCGCGGCCTGGCTGTTTTACGACGGTAAAGCCGAATTTCTGGGCCTGGACCATGGCGATATCAAGTCCGTGGACGACCTGCCGGCGTTGCAGGGGCGCGCCGTCTACATTCTCGATTTTTCCTTTTCACCGGAACTCCTGCGCAGCATTGAAGAGCGCGCCGCCAAGCTGGTGATGCTTGACCACCACAAGAGCGCCGCCGACAAGCTGAGCGGCTTTAGCTGCCGCTGCGGCATTGTGCATTTCGACATGCGAAAGTCAGGCGCCCGATTGGCCTGGGAATTCTTCCAGCCCGAGCAGCCGGTGCCCGATCTGGTGCGTTTTGTGGAAGACCGCGACATCTGGGTCTGGCAGTACCCCGAGAGCGCCGGCTTTCTGGCGGCCCTGGACATGGAGCCGTTCGACTTTGCGCGCTGGCATCAGATTGCGTCCTTCAATGCCCTGCAGATGGAAAACTACATCGAGCGTGGCCGGGCCATGGACGAGAAGTTCAGCAAGCTGGCCACCGGCATTGCCGAGGGGGCGCGACCCATCGTCTTCAATGGCGTCAGCGGGCTGATGGTCAATGCGCCCGGCGTCTTTCACAGCCTGGTGGGCGAAACGCTTTGCAAGCAAAGCGGCACTTTTGCACTGATGTGGAGCGTCGACAAGAATGGCGTTGTCAAGGCGGGACTGCGCTCGGAGCGCGGCTTTGATTGCATTCCCCTGGCGGAAAGCATGGGCGGTGGCGGCCATGCGCAGGCTTGCGGTTTCAAGATGGGCCTGCAGCGTTTGCCGGAACTGCTCAGCGGCACATTCTCCAGCCAGACGGGCGTCAGCAGCCCGCAGGCTGAACCTACACCTTGAACTGATCTACAGCTTCCTGCAGCTGGCGCACCTGTTGCGCCAGCGCCGTGGCGGCTGTGGCAGCTTGCATCACCAAGGCCGCGTTTTGCTGCGTGACAGTGTCCATCTGCATCACGGCCAGGGAGACATGCTCGGCGCCGCTGCTTTGCTGGGCTGAGGCGATCGAAATATCACCCAGGATGTCGGTCACCCGCTTCACCGACTGGACGATTTCCTGCATGGTTTCTCCGGCATGTCCCACCAGCCGCGTGCCGCTTTCCACCTGTTGCACGGAGTTCCCGATCAATCCGCGGATCTCCTTGGCCGCTTCAGCGCTACGCTGTGCCAGTGTCCGCACTTCGCTCGCGACAACGGCGAAGCCGCGTCCCTGCTCGCCGGCGCGGGCCGCTTCGACCGCAGCATTCAACGCCAGGATATTGGTCTGAAAGGCGATGCCCTCGATCACCTCGATGATGTCCACGATCTTTTTCGAGCTGCTGCTGATTGCATCCATCGTCACGACCACATCCCCCACCACGGCACCACCGCGTTCCGCGATGTCCGACGCACTGGCGGCCAGCCCGCTGGCAGTATGCGCGTGCGCCGCATTCTGCCGGATGGTGGCACTCAGGTCCTCCATGCTCGACGCGGTTTCCTTCAGCGACGAGGCTTGCGCCTCGGTGCGCTGTGACAGGTCCGCATTGGCGGCGGCAATCTCACTCGACGCCGCGGACAGCGGGTCAGTCGTTTCCTTGATGCGCCCGACCAGGTCGGTCAGGGTGTCTTCCATGGTGCCCATGGCACCCAGCAGGCGGCCGAACTCGCCTCCGCGTGTCGATTCGAAATCCTGGCTGAGATCGCCCGAGGCCACCGTCTCTGCAATAAGGATGGCCTCGTCCAGCGGCGCCACAATGCTGCGGATCAGCCCGTAGGCCGAGCCCACACCCACCAGCAGGGCCGCAAACCCAAGTCCCAGCATCAGGTAGCGCGTGGACGCCGTGCTGTTGTCGGTGTCTGCAATGCGCTGTTCAAGCCGATGTTTTTGCAGCAGGGCCAAGGCATTGACATGGCTCTGAAGCGTGTCGAGCATCGGCAGGGCTTCGCCGAGCAAGGCCTTTGCCGCCTCCTCGCGCTTGCCTTGTTCCAGCAGTCCTGTAACCTTGTTGGATGAGGTTGCAAAGGTCGAACTGGCCTCCTTGATTTTGGCAAAAAGGCTCTTCTCGTCCGCCGTATCTCCCAAGCGCTCCAGCGTCGACAGGGCTGTGTTGAGGGCCTGGTGATGCGGTGCAAGGCGCTCAGTCGCCTTGACCACCGGCTCTGCACCGGCGGCGACGAACATCACCATCATTGTCCTGGCACTCTCGCGTGCGACGGTGTTGAGCGTGGCGCTGGCCTCTGCCTTGCTCCAGTCCTCGCTCAGAATCTGCCGGTCGACCTGGTCAACACTGTTCAACTGCACAAACCCGACGGTGAGCAAAAGCACCATCAGCAACAAAACAAGTCCGAAGCCCGCGCCCAGACGCGTGCTCACTTTCAAATTGGCGAGTGACATAGGTCTCCGTCTTTTCTACTGGATAAATTCGAGTGCTTTGCAAGCACCTTGTAATTATTCCAGTGTTTAAGACGGAAAAACGCTACTTCGAATGCGTACGAACCCCTACTCGAACTCGTTCTTTCGCTGATCTGCTATTGGCTATTTGAGGGAGTGCAGACCGATCATGTTGCCTTCAGTGTCCTGCACGAAGGCAATGAAGCCATGCTCGCCAATGCTCTTTTTGGGTTCCAGCAGCGTGCCGCCACTGGCCTTGGCCCGGGCGGCTTCCACGGCGCAGTCTTCACATGAAAAGTACACCAGCGTGCCGCCGCTGCCTGGCCTCATTTTCGAGCTTTTCACCAACGCACCTGGGGCGCCCGTACCGTCCATGTTCATCGAGAACGTGCACATCTGCACGTCATTGCCCGGTGCCGCGGCCATGTTTTCAATCGGACGTTTGAACACGGCCTCGTAAAACTTCTTGGCCCGGGGTAGATCGCTTACATAAATTTCAAACCAGCCCACGGCATTGGGCTGGACTGCGGTTTTTGCCATGATGACCTCCTGAACAGGCTTGGCGCACTAGTGCGCCAGCGTGAAATCAGTTTAGTAATCGCAAGTCGGCTCCGCAAGTCGCATTTCTGTAAAACCATGTGACAACGATGCGCTTGATGGCCCAGGCCCAGACCCCGCTTTTACATGGATACTCCGTCAACGTTTCAATCCATTCGCCCACCATGCCGATACCTGCTTCCCCTGAACGCCGCACCCGGGCCGCCTTGCGGGTTGTGCTCAGTCACTACGTGGCCAACGGCTTGTCGGCGGCATTGGGCCTGCTGCTGATCTCGGGCAGCGTGCACCTGTTTCTGGGTGCCTTCGCCGCGGCCGCAGCGTCCGTTGGGGTCGTCGTCTGCATTCCGCCCGACCAGCCGGCGCCCAAACGCGGCAAGTTCTGGCAACTTCTGCCAGCAGCACTGATCGGCCTGCCGCTGTTCATTGCCGTGCAGGTGTTGCACGCCAATCCCCTGAGCCTGGGCCTGCTGCTGGTGCCCGCCACCTTCATTGCCTTCCTGGCGGCTGCCTGGGGCAAACGCGGCCTGCCGATTTCGGTCTCCGTCATGTTCGCCATGGTGTTTTCCATGGCCGTGCCGGACCATGCCAGCAGCACCACAGTCCTTGCGACCGGCCTGTATTTTTCGCTCGGCGCGGCCGCCTACCTGCTCTGGGCCACGTTGGCCAATGCCGTGCTCAACGCGCGCTACCGGGTGCAAATGCTGGCGGACACATTGCTGTCGCTGGCCAGCCTCATGCGCACCCAGGCGCAGCAGTTCACCCCCGTGGCGACGGGCGAGCAGGGCGGACGAACCCCCTTGATTGGCCAGCTGCTGCAACAGCAGGCCGCGCTGGCCGACCAGTTGCAGGCGGCGCGCAATATCCTGCTGGAGTCCCCGCGCACGCCGCGTCGCCAGCGCCTGGCCGGCATGCTGATGCAGGTGCTGGAGATGCGCGACCATTTGCTGGCCTGTGAACTCGACCTGGACACACTCAAGTCCCACCCCGGCCACGCGCCGGTATTGAACGTGTTGCGCGAGCTGCTGGATGTGCTGGCCGAAGAGATCGAACAGTTGGCTGATGCCTTGTTGTATGGCCGCCTGCCACTGCCTTTTGAAAGTCACGGGCCGCAACTGGCCTCCCTGCATTGGGCCGAGGACGCACCGTCTGCAGGCGATGGCACCGCCCCGTCGCCGGCTGTGCTGGCCCGGGGCCTGGCCAGCCGCGTCGGTCATATCAACGACGAGACCTTGCGCTTGATTGCGCTGGCGCGCGGCGAGGCCGAGCCTGACGTGGCCTTGGTGCGCACCACCTGGCAGATGTTCGTGAGCCCCACCACCTGGTCATGGCGGCCTTTTGTCGCCATGTGGCGCTGGGATGCGCCGCCACTGCGTCATGCCATCCGCGCCGCGCTCGCCATCGGCACCGCCTACGCCATCTCGCTGGCGCTGCCCTGGGGCACGCATGACTACTGGATTTTGCTGACCATCGTGGTGGTGCTGCGCGGCAGTCTGGCCCAGACCCTGGAGCGGCGCAACAGCCGGGTGCTCGGCACCCTGATGGGCTGCGTGCTGGCGGGGGCGCTGTTGTCCGCCCATGTTCCGCTGCTGGCGCTGCTGGTGATCCTGACGTTGGCCCAGGCGGTGGCCCACGCCTTTGCCATCAAGCGCTATCTGGTCACCGCCGTGGCCGCCACGGTGCTCGGCTTGTTGCAAACCCACTTGCTCAATGCCGGCACCAGCCCCGCCTTCGATGTGTTGGAGCGGGTGGCCGATACGCTGATCGGCGTCACCCTGGCCTGGGCCTTCAGCTATGTGCTGCCTTCGTGGGAGCGCAGCCAGATTCCGGCCCTGGTGGCGCGCGCCCTCGCGGCCCAGGCGCGCCATGCCCGTGTCGCACTCGCGCTGGGGCAGTTACAGGCGGTGGACAACGAGCCCGAACTGGAGTGGCGGCTCGCCCGGCGCGAGGCTTACGACAGCCTCTCGGCCCTGGTCCAGGCCACCCAGCGCTCGCTCTCGGAGCCTCGTGCCGTGCGCCCGCCGCTGGAGCCTCTGGGACGCCTGCTCGCCCACAGTTACCAGTTGCTGGCGCAGCTGACGTCGGTCAAGACCATGCTGATGCTGCGCCGCGGACGCTTGCAACCAGCGCAAATTCGCGCACCGCTGATGCAGGCCGGCGCGGCCATCGATGCCACGCTGACCGCCCGCCAGCCGCTGGCGACGCCGGGCGCACCGCGCGCCAATACATCGCTGGAGCCGCTGACCTTGCCCGACCCCTTTGAGAGTGACCTCAGCCCCTGGATGCTGCGCCGCCTCGACCTAGCGACCGGCATTGCGGTGCAATTGCGCATGGATGCCGATCAGGTGCTGCAACCGGCTGGCGCTTGATCGCCGGGGTCATTCCACCGTCACACCCTTCCAGAACGCGACGCGCCCGCGCACCATGTCGGCTTCGGGTTTGGGCTCGGGGTAGTACCAGACGGCGTCGGTGTTGAGGTCGC
Source organism: Rhodoferax ferrireducens (assembly GCF_003347515.1). Classification (GTDB taxonomy): domain Bacteria; phylum Pseudomonadota; class Gammaproteobacteria; order Burkholderiales; family Burkholderiaceae_C; genus Rhodoferax. Next base: position 359,488 of record NZ_QEII01000324.1, read on the forward strand.
CGTTGACCATCAACGAGTAATAGCTGGCTTGGCCTTTCCAGGCGCACGAGGTTTTGTGGTTGCTGAAAGTGGTGAACTCGCGCTTCAAGGCGCTTTCGGGGAAATAGTGGTTGCCTTCCACCAGCACGGTGTCCTCACTCTCGGCAATAACGGTGTTGTTCCAGATGGCTTTCATGCAGTGCTTTCAAGGTGGTTTGAGTTGAGGTCGGCGTTCTCCGCGCGTTGGACCCCTGGCAATATAGAGCAAATTCTCCTGTGGGCGAACGCCCTGGTGTCGAGCTGGTGCCGCAAGGGGCGTCATTGAATTTTTTTTAATACGTTTGCTTACAAGAAGTTTTTCGCGGCGAGGGCTGATCAAAGCAGAATCCGGCCTTCCCATCCCTCAACTCTGTACTCCCGATGAATGTTCAATTATCCGAACGCTTGATGCGTTCAAGTCTGGTGCTGTGCCTGTGTTCTGCCGTGTTTGCCTGCGGTGGCGGCTCGGATGGCGATTCGACCAATGCCTCAGCACCGTTGCCTGAGCCGGTCCAGGCCTCGACCGCCGATCTCACGCCCGATGCCGTGATGGACCGGTCACGCCGCACACCGACACCTGCACCGGCGCCTACGCCCACGCCAGTCCCAACGGGTACGGCCGCCAACGCGAGCTGCGGCCTGAATGGCACGGCCGGTATTCAGGCCGAAATATTGCAGCGGGTCAATGCCTTGCGTGCAGCGGGTGCCGTGTGCGGGTCCAAAACCTACGCCGCCACCACGCCCTTAAATTGGAACAGCATGTTACTGACGGCGGCCACGGGGCATTCCGCGGACATGGCAAAGAACAATTATTTCTCCCATACCAGCCTGGACGGCAGAACCTTTGACCAACGGATCACCGCCGCTGGTTACAGCTGGAGCGCCGTAGGTGAGAACATTGCCGCCGGTCAGACCTCGGTGCAGAGCGTCATGACGAGCTGGATCAACAGCCCCGGCCATTGCCAGAACCTGATGAATCCCAGCTACCGTGATATTGGCGTGGCCTGCGTGCGCAACGATGCCGCGACCTACCGCCTCTACTGGACCATGGATCTGGGTCGAAGCCGATAGATAGCGCGGGCCCGGCGCGGCCCCGTGCTCAGCCCAGGTGAGCGGCTTCCTTGGCCCGCATCTTGGCTGCAATGTATTCGCCATGGGTCACATGCAGCAGGCCGGCAATTTTGCTGATCAGGTGATTTTCATGCGCGTCTAGATGCGCATCGGCGTAGGCCACCTGCCACATCGATTCAACGATGCGAATCTTCTGCTCCTGCGTGAAGTGCTCGTTGATGCTGGAAGTGAAGGCGTGGTAGTCCGAGGCGCGTGTGGCCGTTTGCTCGGCCAGCGCCACCAGCCGGGCCAGCTCCTCGGCATTGAGCGCAAATTTCTGGCGCAGCGCGGCGACCACGGCCTCCCGCTCGGCCGCCCCGATGTCGGGGTCGGCGCGCATGACTTCCACCAGCAAGACGGCGGTCGCCAGTTGCAGTGCGTGTTCGCGCTCCGCTGGCGACGGGCTGGCGGCCGCGGTCGTGAAGGTGTTGAACAGCTCTTTAAGAGTTCGCAACATGCAAGATCCTCATCAATGTTGTAAATTTATAAATTTTAGGCCTCTAGCTCTCGTGGAATAAGCGCAGGTAGCTATATAAAATATAGCAAATCCTAGGGCGTGGAGATCTGTTTGCTGCGGCGCCAGAAATACCCCATCAAGGGTTTGACGCTGATGCCGTGCAGAAGAATGGACAGCGTCACCACAATCAGTGTCAGCTGAATCAAATGCATGGCCAGCGCTTCGGGCAGCCCGTGCTGGATGGCGAACATCAGGTAGTAGAGCGAGCCGATGCCGCGCACGCCAAACCAGGCGGTCATGCCGCGTATCCGCCACGCCGTGCGCGTTCCCAGTAGGGCGAGCAGGACACTGATCGGGCGCGCCACCAGGAACAAAAACAGGGCCAGCCCCACCGTTTCCCAGCTCCAGGACGTGAGAAACAGGGAACCACCGACCAGCAGAATCAGGGTCAATTCCGACAGCCGTTCCAGATGTTCCTTGAAGACCAGCGAGCCCTGACTGACCGTGGGCACGGGCTCGGGAGAGGACTCAGGCAGGGCTTCGGGCGCCAGGCTTGGATTTGTCGCCTGGGACAGTTTCAGCTCGGTCTGGCGCAAGGCAACGGCAGCGAAGAACACCGCCAGAAAACCCCAGGCATTCACCAGCACCGTCAGGCCATAGACCACACCAATCAGCCCGAGGCCCAGGAAGTCGTCCATCAGTTCATGTTTGTGCGGTTCACGCCGCAGTTTCCAGCCCAGCCACGCCAGGGTAGTGCCTCCGACGACGCCGATGGCAACGCCGGCCCCGGCGGCCCACAGCACATCCACCAGGACCCAGCGCAGGCCGCTATCGCCCAGGTCATGTAGGCCCAGCAGGCCCAGGCCCAGCATCACAAACGGGAAGGCGCTGCCGTCGTTCATGCCGGCCTCGCTGGTCAGGGTAAAGCGCAATAAATCGCGGTCGCCGGGATGGCGCACCTGCACATCGGTGGCCAGCACCGGATCGGTCGGCGCCAGGATCGCGCCCAGCAATATGCCGGCACCCAAGGGCAGGCTCAGCACATACCAGGCAAAGGCCGCAATCAGCGCGACGGTGATGCTCATGGACACAGTCGCCAGCAGAATCGGTGTGCGCCAGCGGGTAAAACTGAAGGGTACCGGCATTTTGACCCCGGCCGCAAACAGGGAAATCAGCACAGCGACTTCCGTCAGCACTTCCATCAACGCCGATTCCTTGAGGGGATTGAAATGAAACACATTGAGCACGCTCGGACCCACCAGCAGTCCCACCGCCAGATACACAATGGCGGCCGTGACCGGCAAGTGCTTGAGCACGGTGGACGTGAGGCCCCGGATCAGCAGCAAACCGCCTACGAGCAAGAACCACTGCGCGTTAGTCATGGGTGGGGTCCAAATACATGGCCAACAGTTTAGTCCGGGGGCTTATGCGGGAGATACACGCAGTCTGTAAATATCTCCTTGTCCTACGTCGGGCTACCGTAGCGGGTCAATAATGGCGTATGCAAATCCAAATCAATACCGACCATCACATTGAAGGTCACGAGGCGCTGGCGGCGTGGGCCACTGGCGAAGTGGGCACCGCCCTGAGCCACCACAAGGGTCACATCACGCGGGTGGAAGTGCACCTGAGTGACGACAACGGCCACAAGAGCGGCCAGACCGACAAACGCTGCGTGATGGAAGCGCGCCTGGAAGGCCGCCAGCCGATGGCTGTCACCCACCACGCGCAAACCCTGTACCTGGCCGTCACCGGCGCGGCAGACAAGCTGAACCGCTTGATCGAGAGCACCCTCGGTCGCGCCGCGCGTTCAGACACGTCGCCACGAACCGATGTGCCTCCAGTGGAGCCGGCCGATCAGGTTTGATTTTTCCCGGGGGATCGCCCCGATTCAGCGCCAGTGACGGCGACCGCGATGCCCGTCGCCATAGCCGAAATTGAATTCAAGGCCAACGGGCGGGTAATAAGGGCGGGCGTAATAGCCCGGATACACGGGTGGCGCCACCAGCACCTCGGCCGGCTGGACATACATCGGCTGTTGATAGCTTGTGTTGACCGGTGGAGCCTCCATTTCTGAACTGGAGCCCAAGGGCGACACTTGAAGCTGGATGGTGGGACCCGGGTCGGTCGGCATTTGCACGTTGTACTGCTTGCCGGCATATTCATAGACCACGTTGTAGGCCACTGGCCGGTTCTCATAAAAGGTCTGGGTGCCACAGCGCTGCACGTTTTGAACCTGTGCTCCGGGTGCGCCTTCTACCCTGTCCCCCAGAATTGCCCCGCCAAAAATGCCAAGCGCGGTTGCCGCGACCCTGCCGTTACCGGCCCCGATGGCATTGCCCACGGCCCCGCCCGCGATGGCGCCCATCACGGCACCGGCGCCCGACCTGGGCTGCTGCACCACCACTTGCTCGGTTGAACAGACGTTTCTGGGCACGCCGACCTGCTGGATGATGGGTGTGGAAGAGATCACACGCCCCACTTCTTGTGCCAGGCACAGCCCGCTTGTGACCATCGCCGCAGACAGTAAAAGAAGTTTTTTCATGATGCTTGTGCGTGAAGTTGAGGGAATTGTCTAGCTTGAATCATGGCGTTTTGACTGCTGGATTTGGTTGTAGTTCAGTTAACCCAAGGTAAAGAACGTTTCAATCTGGATCAGGTTGACGCCCACCCGTCTTCTGGAACGACGCACTCCCGGCAGGTGCCCGGCGCCAGCCCGTCCAGGGTGTGGGGGCCAATCGCGGCGCGGATCAGGCGCAGGGTAGGAAAGCCCACCGCCGCCGTCATGCGGCGGACCTGGCGGTTGCGGCCCTCGGTGATGGCCAGCTCGACCCAGGCCGTGGGGATGGCCTGGCGAACGCGAACGGGCGGCTCGCGCTCCCATAGCGCAGGCGGCGCCATCAGACTGGCTCGGGCCGCCCGGGTGGGCCCGTCATTGAGCTGCACGCCCTGGCGCAAGGCCTGCAGCGCCGCCGCGTCTGGAATACCTTCCACCTGCACCCAGTAGGTCTTTTCCATCTTGTAGCGCGGGTCGGCGATGCGGGCCTGGAGCTTGCCGTCGTTGGTCAGCAGCAGCAGGCCCTCGCTGTCCGCATCGAGCCGGCCGGCCACATAAACGCCCGGGATGTCGATGAAGTCTTTCAGCCCGCGCCAGCGCCCTTCAGGGGTGAACTGGCTGAGCACGCCGTAGGGCTTGTTGAACAGAATCAGGCGGGACGGACTGGAGAAATTCATGGCCGATCAGCATAGCATTCCCCATTGGCGGGTGCGGCCCGCCTGAGCCGCCCCGGGCGCCATGTCTTTACTGGCTGAGCACCATATGCGCAATCAGGCCCGTGGCAATGGCGATCAGCACATAGTCCGGCCCCACCTGCACCCACTGTTGGCCACGCGGGGGCGGGCTCAGGCGGTGCGCGCGGTAGTCCGTTACGTAGTACTGGCGGTCCCGGAACTCACGCGGAATGTGGCCGCCGCGCCGGAAGTCCGGGCTGCGCGCGTTGTAGTAATAGTGGTGCTCGCTTCGACGCGCGTCACGGTAGTCAAAGCGGTGATCGTTCCGATTGTCAAAACGGCGGTCGTCGCGGCGTCCGTCATGGCGCTCATTGCGCATCTGCTCACGCTGATCAAAGTGGCGTGGCCCTTGCTGTTCAGCCCGCGGGAGCTCGTCGCGCGCCCCGCGCCGGTCATTGCCCTGCGCGAACGAGAGGGCGCTGAAGCTGAGGCTGGCTGCGGCAATGGCACAAACAATGGCGGTGGATTTCATGGTGCGTCTCCTTGTGGTTAAGTGAGACTCCATGGTCTGCGCCCCATGTATCGCTTGTGTTAATGGCCAAGGCCATTGTGCAAAGAAGGGTCGCCAGATGTGCCGGCACCCGGCGTCGCGGGACCGATTTCGCCTCAGGCGCGGGCGGCTTCCTCGTGCCGGTCCGCTGCTGCGAACAGATCGTCGGCAAAACGCGGGTCGCACTGGATCTGTTCCACGGCGAAGGCGCGCAGTTGTTCGGCCTCCTCAAACGCGGTCATGGCGGGCCGTGACTGGCTGGCGCTGAAGCGCGATCCGGCGGCTGCCCACAGTGCCAGTGCCAGCCGATGGCCCGCAATGGCCAGTCCGTGCAAGGCCTCGCCCACGCTTGAGGGTTGCGTCGGCGCGAGGTTCAGAGAATGCAGTGTCGAGCTTGTCATGGCAAATCCTCCTATAGAAATGACTTATGCTGCACTGCAGTATAGGGTAAACCCTAGGTTTGTGCTTGCCGCGGGGCTTTGGAGGCCCTGGCGCAGCGCTTACGAGCGCGGTTCAGTCCACAGCACGCCACCGGTGGCCCAGTTTTCGCGTTTGACGTCGGTGATCAAAATATCCACCGATTCGGGGCTGCCGCCCAGCACTTCCACCGTGACGCGGGTGATTTCTGCCACCAGCTTTTTCTTCTGTTCGAGGGTGCGACCTTCCATCATTTCGATGTGGTATGTAGGCATGTTTTTCCTTGGTATGAGTTGTAGAGAAAGGCTGGCTTCACTTGGCCCTGATCCCCTGCACCAACGCGCCCAGCGCAATGCCGGCCAGCGCCCAGAGCAAGTCCCAGTTGCCCGCGCCCAAGCCGGCAATGGCCGGGCCGGGGCAGACACCGCACAGGCCCCAGCCGACGCCGAATAGAGCCGCGCCCACCAGGGTGTCGCGATTCCATGTGCTGGGGTGCTTGTGGAAGTGGTCGTCCAGCAGCGGCCGGGCCAGCAAGCGGGGCGCCAGCTGATAGACCAGCAGCACCACCAGTACCGCGCCGCCCATCACCAGCATCAGGCCGAAGTCCTGAAAACGCAAAAAGCTCAGCACCACCTCGGGCCGGATCATGGTGGCGTATGACAGGCCAAAGCCGAACAGCGCGCCCGCCGCCAGCGTGGCGAGCGACTTGGGGAGGGTCGTGTTGGCGGTGCTCATGCCAGCCACCTTGCGGCGAGGTTGGCCGTGAGGAAGGCGGTCGCCATGAAGGTCAGCACCGCCAGCAGCGACGGCCACTGCAGCGAGCCCAGCCCGCAAATGCCGTGACCCGAGGTGCAGCCATTGCCCAGACGCGCGCCGTAGCCGACAAAGAACCCGCCCACCAGCAACTGCCAGACCGGCACCGCCGTGGCTTCGCGCACGCCGCCGGCAAAGCCCAGCCACCACACCAGCGCGCCCAGGATCAAGCCCAGCGCGTACACCAGCCGCCAGCCGCGCGAATCGACAAAGCGCCCCTGCTGAAAAAACGGCCGGCGCACCACATAAGACCAGGTGCTTGAGAACACCGTGCTCATGCCGCCGATGCGGCCGGTCAGCACGAACAGCAGCGCCGCCCCTGTGCCGATAAGCACTCCGCCCAGCAGATAGTGCTGCCAGCCGAGAGGAAAGAGAGAAACAGAAAGATCCATGGCCGGGGATTATCCATAACTCCGCTCGTATCGGCTCCCCAGGCTGGTGAGGATCTCGTAGCCAATCGTGCCCGCGCGGGCCGCGACGTCATCCACGGTGTGTTGCGGCGACAGCAGGTCAAGCAGGGTGCCGGGGCCGATGGCCCCTTCGGGCAGTGCGGTGATTTCGACGGTGATCGTGTCCATTGACACCCTTCCGACCAGCGGCAGTTCCGTCTCACCCAGCCAGGCCGCGCCGCGTCCGCTCAGGCTGCGCAGGTAGCCGTCCGCATAACCCACCGACACCGTGGCGATGCGGCTGGCCTGTGGCGCCACCCAGCTGAAGCTGTAGCCGACCGCGGCGCCGGCCGCCACCGTGCGCGTCTGGATCACCTTGCCTTGCAGCCGCACCACCGGTCGCATCGGGTTCGGTCTGCCGGGTACGGGCGCCACGCCGTACAGCGCCGCGCCCGGCCGCGCTAGCTCGAAGTGGTAGGCCGAGCCCAGGAAGATGCCGGATGAATTGGCGAACGTCGCCGGTGCCGCCGGCAGCAGGCGGCGCGCCGCGACAAAGTTCGCCAGCTGCACTGCGTTGGCGGGGTGATCCGGCTCGTCGGCGCAGGCCAGGTGGCTCATCACGTAGGCCACGGCAATGCCGTCGAAGGCCGATGGCTCGCGGGCGAGTTGCTGCAACTCGGGCGCTGACAGGCCGAGCCGCGCCATGCCGCTGTCCACCTGCACAATGGCCGGCAGACGCCGCCCGAGGCTGATCGCCACATCGCGCCAGGCATCAATCTGCTGGCGGCTGTTGAGCACCGGCACCAGGCCGTGGGCCGCGCACTCGGCCTCGGCGCCGGGCGGCACGCCGTGCATCACATACACCGTGGCCTGCGCCGGCAGATGCGGGCGCAGCGCCATGCCCTCGTCCAGATGCGCGACAAAAAAGTGCTTGCAACCGGCACCCGCCAGTGCCGGGCCGACCCGCGAGGCGCCCAGCCCGTAGGCATCGGCCTTCACCACCGCCGCGCAATCGGCCGGCGCCACCCGGGCGGCCAGCAGCCGCCAGTTGTCGCAGATGGCATTCAGGTCGATGCTTACCAGCGCACCGGCACCGTGGAGGGAGCGCATATCAGATCCTTTCGGTCAAAATAATCATTCGTCACCTTGGCAACCACGGGTGACAACAGCACCAGCGACACCAGGTTGGGGAAGGCCATGAAGGCGTTCAGCGTGTCTGCCAGCAGCCAGACAAAATCCAGCTGCGTGACCGCGCCGACCATCACGAACAGGGTCCACAGCACGCGATAAGGCACTTCGACCTTGCTGCCTAATAGGTACTCCCAGCATTTCTCGCCGTAGTAGGCCCAACCCAGGATCGTGGTGAAGGCGAACACCGCCAGCGCGATGGCCAGCAAATACTGGCCAAAGCCCGGAAAGGCTGTGGCGAACGCGCTCGAACTCAGTTCCGCGCCCTTCAGGCCACTGTTCCAGACGCCGGTCACGATCAGCACCAGGCCGGTCATGGTGCAGACGACGATGGTGTCGATGAAGGTGCCCATCATGCCGACCAGGCCGGACTCGGCCGCGTTCTTGGTCTGGCCGGCGGCCTGTGCGATGCCGGCGGTGCCCAGACCCGCCTCGTTGGAGAAGATGCCGCGTGCCACGCCGTAGCGCATGGCCAGCATGATGGTGGCACCGGTGAAGCCGCCGGTGGCCGCAAGGGGGGTGAACGCATGTTTGAAAATCAGCGCGAAGGCCTGCGGGATCTGATCGGCATACATGCCCAGCACAATCAGCGACGCGACGATGTAGCCAATGCACATGGCCGGCACCAGTTTCTCCGCCACCGCGCCAATGCGCTTGACGCCGCCCAGCAGCACGAAGCCGGTCAGCACCATCATCACCGCACCCGAGACCCAGGGCGATATGCCAAAGCTGGAACTGAGCACGGCGGCGATGCTGTTGGACTGCACCATGTTGCCGATGCCGAAACCGGCCAGCCCGCCGAACAGCGCAAAGGCCGCACCCAGCCAGGCCCAATGGCGCCCCAGGCCGTTCTTGATCGCGAACATGGGCCCACCGATGTGCTCGCCGTGGTCATCGGTTTCGCGGAAATGCACCGCCAGCAGCACCTCGGCGTATTTGGTGGCCATGCCGACCAGCGCCGTCATCCACATCCAGAACAGCGCGCCCGGCCCACCGATGGCAATCGCCGTGGCCACGCCGGCGATGTTGCCGGTGCCCACGGTGGCCGCCAGCGCGGTCATCAAGGCGGCATAGGGCGTGATTTCGCCCTCGGCGCCGGCCTCGGGTTTGCGGCCTTTCCAGACCATGCGAAAGCCGGTGACGATGCGCAGGATGGGCATCAGCTTGAGCCGCAGCTGCAAGAACAGGCCGGTGCCCAGGATCAGCACCAGCATCGGCGGTCCCCAGACGAAGTCGTTGATCGCCGTGACGATCGAAGTGAGTGTTTCCACGTTTTGTCTCCTGGTAGTTGTGGTTAATTCAGATGAAGCTGTGCCTGCCGCACGTTTTGTCATGCAGCAGGGAAGCACCGGTCATGCCGGCGCTGAATGCGGTGATGCGAGGTGCGAAAAGCTCAGCCGTAGCGGGCCACGGTCAGGCCTTCCATGCTGATGTCGGGCTGGCGGCCGCTGATCAGGTCGGCCATCACGCGACCGGTGCCGGCGGCCATGGTCCAGCCCAAGGTGCCGTGGCCGGTGCTCAGGAACAGGTTGTCGATCGGCGTCTCCCCCACGATCGGCGTGCCGTCTGGCGTCATCGGGCGCAGGCCGGTCCAGAACTCGGCCTGGCTCACATCGCCGCCCTGCGGAAACAGGTCGCCCACGACAAACTCCAGCGTGCGGCGCCGGTTTTCGGTCAGGTCCAGGTCGAAGCCCGAGAGCTGCGCCGTGCCGCCGACGCGGATGCGATCGCCGAGCCGGGTGACGGCCACCTTGTGCGTCTCGTCCATGATGGTGGACTCGGGCGCCTTGGTCGCATCGGTGATGGGCACCGTGATCGAGAAGCCCTTGACCGGGTACACCGGGATACGGATGCCCAGCGGCGCCAGCATGCGCGTGGAGTAGCTGCCCAGCGCCAGCACGTAGCGGTCGGCGGTCAGCAGCCCGGCGCCGGTGCGCACACCGCTGATGCGCTTGCCGCTGCGTTCCACACTCTCGATGTCCACGTCGAAGCGGAATTTCACGCCCAGCGCCTTGGCCTTTTCGGCCAGCGTGTTGGTGAACTTGAAGCAGTCGCCGGTCTCGTCGCCCGGCAGGCGCAACGCGCCGACGAACTTGTCCTGCACATCGGCCAGCGCCGGCTCGTATTGCAGGTAACCGGTGCGGTCCAGCAGCTGGTAGGGCACGCCATATTCCTTCAGGATTTCGATGTCCTTGGCCGTGCCGTCGAGCTGCTTTTGCGTGCGAAACAGCTGCAGCGTGCCCTGGTCCCGGTCGTCGTACTCGATGCCGATCTCGGTGCGCAGCTCCTTCAGGCAGTCGCGGCTGTACTCGGCCAGGCGCACCATGCGGCCCTTGTTTACGCGGTAGCGCGCCTCGGTGCAGTTGCGCAGCATCGACAGGCCCCAGCGCCACATGGCGGGGTCGAGCATGGGTTTGATGACCAGCGGGCTGTGGTGCATCAGCAGCCACTGGATGGCCTTGAGCGGCACGCCCGGGCCGGCCCAGGGCGCCGAATAGCCTGGCGAGACCTCGCCCGCGTTGGCATAGCTGGTCTCCAGGCCCGGGCCGGGCTGGCGATCCACCACCTCGACCTCGTGGCCGGCACGGGCCAGGTAATAAGCCACCGTGGTGCCGATAACACCACTGCCAAGAATGAGTACGCGCATGTTCTTGCTCCAAAACGCCCGGTGCCGCGCGAGGGCGCAGCGTCAATGGGCTGATGGCAGTGCTCTACGCAAAGCCCGTGCCACCGGTTCGCAAGCTGGAAAACTCAATGAAAACAAGGACTTGGCGCGTGAGTTTGCCGGCGCCCGCAGACGCGTCTGTATGCAAATCAAGACGGTAGCGCCGCTGGCAGCGCACTTCTTCCCAAAATCATGAGCAGTGACAAGCATTTGCGTCTTTTGTATTGAAAAAAATACACCGTCTTTAATTCAATACAATTCGGCATGCGCATTGATGTTTATTTTGCTGACCGCGTCGGCATCGCCCAGGAAATTCTGGCCACTCTGGCGCGCCGCGCGCTCGATGTTTCGGCCGTCGAGGTCGACCCGCCCCATATCTATCTTGAAGCTCCGGCGCTGAGTGAACCGGACATGGCCGCGCTGCGCAGCGAACTGTTCACAGTGGACGGCGTGCAGTCGGTTGACGAACTGGAGATGCTGCCCGGCGCGCGGCGGCGCCTGTACCTGGACGCGCTGCTGGCCTCGCAGACCGACCCGGTGCTGGCCGTGGACGGGCGCGGCGTGGTGATGGTGGCCAATGCGGCGGCCGTGATCGCCAGCGGCCTGCCCGAATCGCAGCTGGCCGGCATGTCGCTGCAGGCACTGACCGGCGACCCGCAGTTGGCGGACGCGCTGATCGGCCAGGGCTACCGGCTGCCGGTGAGCGAGGTGCAGATCGGCGGCGAGCGCTACCTGCTCGAAACCGTGGCGCTGCATGAGAGCAGCGGTACGGTCGCCGGCGCCGTGCTCACGCTGCATGCCCCGCACCGCATTGGCGAGCGCTTGAGCGCCCTGCAGAACTACAGCGCCGGCGGCTTCGAGGCCATCCTGGGCCAGTCGCCAGCCATTCGCCAGCTCAAGCAGCGCGCGGCGCGCATGGCGCAGGTCGATGCGCCGCTGTTGATCCGCGGCGAAACCGGCACCGGCAAGGAACTGGTGGCGCATGCCTGCCACGCCGGCAGCCGGCGCAGCGCGCAGCCCTTTTTTGCGCTCAACTGCGCCGCGCTGCCCGAGAGCCTGGCCGAGAGTGAATTGTTTGGTTATGCGCCCGGGGCCTTCACCGGCGCGCTGCGCGGCGGCCGGCCCGGTCTGCTGGAGCTGACCGACGGCGGCACGCTGTTCCTGGACGAAGTGGGGGAGATGTCGCCCTATCTGCAGGCCAAGCTCTTGCGCTTTCTGAACGACGGCAGCTTTCGCCGTGTCGGTGGTGACCGCGAACAAAAAGCCGATGTGCGCATCATCAGCGCCACCCACCGCGCGCTGGAAGACATGGTGGCCACCGGCGGCTTCCGTCAGGACTTGCTGTTTCGCATGGACGTGTTGCAACTCAACCTGCCGCCGCTGCGCGAACGCACCGAGGACATTTTGCCGCTGGCGCAGGTGTTTCTGGAGCGCGCCTGCGACCAGACCGGGCGGCCGCGCGCGCGCCTGAGCAAGGCGGCGGGCGACGCGCTGCTGGCCAACCCCTGGCTGGGCAATGTGCGCCAGCTGCAAAACGTTATCTTTCGCGCTGTCACCCTGAGTGAGGCGCCCGTGATTGACATTGGAGACCTCGAACTGGCCGGCGCCACAGCCGCCGAGAGCGGTGTGCCTGCCGCCGACGATGTGGGCAGTCTGGAGGAGGCCGTCGCCGGTTTCGAGCGAGCCTTGCTGCAGCGGCTGTATCCGCAATATCCGTCCAGCCGCAAGCTGGCGGAGCGGCTGCACGCCTCGCACTCGGCCATCGCCATCCGCCTGCGCAAATACGGTATCGGGACCTGAGCTGGCGTGCCGCAGCACGTTGTCAGAACACCGGAATCAAGCCCTGAAATTTATAGGTTTTAGGCCTCTAGCCTTCGTGCCATAAGCGTAAGTAGCTACTAAATAAGTAGCAAAAGTTAGTTCGGCACTTTGGCTATTCAGCCACGGTCCACACCAGCAACAGGTTGTTGGCCGGCATGGCGTGGCGTGCGGACAGGCGCAGGCCAGCGCACGCCGCCTCTTGCGCCACCTCATCCAGCAAGCGTATGCCCCAGTCGGGGTTTTGCGCGCGCAGGCTTTGGTCAAACGCCAGGTTACCCGCCGAGGTCTGCACACCGTGTTCCAGATACGGCCCGTAGGTAACCAGCACGCCGCCCGGCGCCAGATGCCGGGCGCTGCCGCGCATCAAGGCGGCGCAGGTCGCCCACGGTGAGATGTGCAGCATGTTGGCGCAATAGATCAGGTCAAAAACTGGGGCGTCAAACCGCGCATCCTCGGGCAACCAGTGCGGCGCCATCACATCCAGCAGCAAAGGCGCGCGCACATTGCTCAAACCCTGCTGGGCCACGTAGGCGGCAATGCTGCTCAGTGCGCTGGAATAAGTGTCGCTGGGTTGCCAGCTCCAGCGCGGCAGCTGCGCGGCAAACCAGGCCACATGCTGGCCGGTGCCTGAGGCAATCTCCAGCGCGTTGCCGCGTTCGGACAACACCTCGCGCAGCACGTCGAGGATGGGCTGCTTGTTGCGCTCGGCAGCGGGGCTGAAATCGGGTTGGGACATGGTGAGGGTGCAGCGACTAGTGATCTTGAGCTGCCATTTTCCGCAATTGGGCCGGTGTGCCGGTCCACACTTCAAAAAATCCGTCGCGCTGCCTGGTTTGCATCCAGGTATCCCAGCGGGTGTTGGCGAGCGCGGGCTCGGTCACGGCCAGTGAATCCTGCGCAACCCCGACACTCAGGCTGCCACCGCCTTTGTTCTTCGGGTTGGCTTTGGCCTGCCGCACAACGTCCTGGATGCGCCGTAGCTCGGCCTGGGTGGGCGCGGGCAGGCTGTAAATCAGCCAGCGGCGCCCCGCTGCAGGCGCGGCCAAGCCCAGCGTGGATACCGATGCCACCGACACCTGCAAGGGTAGTTTTTTGTCAATGGCCTCAAACGCACCTGGCTCGCGAGGCGTCATTTTGATGATCAGCATGGGCACGGCGCCGGCAGGCGGAACCAGGCGCGCATCCACCTGCAAAGCCACCATGAACTCGGCCGGGTTGGCGTCAAGCAACTCGCTCTGCATTTGCATCAGACGCGGCAGCGAGCGTAAAGGCACGCCGGTGCACGCGGTCAATACAAGCAGCGAGGCACTGAGCAGGAGAGGGATGAGAATTCGTTTCATGGGTGTTGACAAGTGTTGTTGTGCGATGAATAATTATCGTAAAACAGAAATAAATTGTCAACTCAGCCAAAATGAGGTCCCTTCATGTCTGCATCCCTGTCCCGACCCGCAGCCGATCACCTGCAACGCATCCAACGCCTCAGTCGCGTGATGGTGCTGGCCTGCATGGCGCTGATCACACTGCTGCCGATGGCCCTGATCTACTACTGGGCCACCGCGAGCGCCCCTGAACTGGCCGTGCAAGGCAACCTGCAGCCCAGTGCCCTGCAACTGCCGCTGCAACTATGGCAACGGGTGGCGGCAGCCGCGGTCACGGCGGTGCCGCTGGCGCTGTTGCTCATGGGGATCTGGCAGGCCAAGCAGTGTTTTGCATTGTTCGTGCAGGGCCAGGTGTTTACCACGCAGGCCACCAGTTATCTGCGCCGTTTTGCCGGCTGGGTGGCGGCGGCGGCGCTTGCCGCCATTGTGGCGGGCGCGGTGACTTCGGTTTTGCTCACCTTGCAAAACCCGCCCGGCACGCGCCAACTGGCCGTGGGGCTCAGCTCTAACCACCTGTTCACGCTGTTCTTTGCGGCCCTGGTGTGGCTGATGGCGGACGTCATCGGTCAAGGCCAGGCACTGGCTGAAGAAAACGAGCGCTTTGTCTAGCCCATGCCCATCATTGTTCAACTTGACATCATGCTGGCGCGGCGCAAGGTCAAATCCAAGGATCTGGCCGAACACGTCGGCATCACAGAAGCCAATATGTCATTGCTCAAACAGGGCAAGGTCAAGGGCGTTCGGTTCGACACGCTGGAAAAAATCTGCGCCTATCTGCAGTGCCAGCCCGCTGATCTGCTGGTGTATGAACCCGAGGTTTATTCAGACGAAGACGCGCGCTAGCTATCACAAATCCTGTGCGTAGCGTTCCAGCATTTGTGCCTGGGTTTCTGCTGGAATGTCGCCGCCAATCTGCTCCTTCATCATTTCGCCCATGGAGGGCATCACCGAGCGATTGACGTGGCGGCTCGGGTCCCACAGCGCGGAGCGCATCAAGGCCTTGGCGCAGTGCAGGTAAACCGCTTGCACCGTGACCCGGATCACCAGCTTGGGGCGGCGTTTGGCATCGGTGCACAGCGCCAGGTCGGCGTCCAGGGTGGACAGGCTCGCCCGGCCGTTGACGCGCAGGGTCTCGTCCACGCCGGGCAGCAAAAACAGCAGGCCGACCTGGCCGGTCTGGAGAATGTTTTCCAGCGTGTCGAGTCGGTTGTTGCCGGGCGAGTCGGGAATCAGCAAGGTGCTGCTGCCTTGCACCTTCACAAAGCCCGGCTCGCCGCCGCGCGGCGAGGCGTCCAGGCGCAGACCGTCGCCGGCGCTTGCCACCACCACCATGGGCGACAGCGCAATGAAGCGCGTGCAGTGCACGTCCAGCTGCGGCAATTCCTTCTTCACCGAGCGTTCGCGGGGTGAGGTGTAGAGGGTGCGCAATTCGTCGAGCGAGGTGATGTCCATCGGTGATCCTTCGTTGGGAAGTGTCTGGTGTGCAGGGGTGTGGTGTGAAGTTTACCGGCGCAAACAGCCGCTTCGTTGTGGGTCGAAGCAGGCCAAAAGTCGCGGTGTCAATACCGGGTAAACCTCTGTTTGTCCTACACGGTATGAACCCATGCAGGGCAACAATGAACTCTCTGAACCACAGTAGGGGAAACCTTATGAAATCGAAACTCTTCACTGCGTCACTATTGGCGTCCGCCATGTTCGTCGGCCTGGGGCTTTCCCCGGCCATGGCGCAGAACACCAGCACGCCCGCCATTGACCGCGCGCAGCAAACGATCAGTGCGCGCATCCAGCAAGGCATGGCCTCCGGTCACATCACGCCGTCCGAGGCGCGCGAGCTGTATCGACGTGAGCGCGACATTGAAACGCGTGAAAACCGCTTCAAAGCGAATGGAAGTGCCACGCCGCAGGAGCGCCAGCAATTGAGGGCAGAACTGGACAGCCTTGCCGCCGACGTTGAACGCATGATGGCTAACCGTGACGTCGTAGGACAACGCGGCAATGCAAACACAAGCGGCATCGACAATCGCCAGCTCAGCATCAGCCAGCGCATTGACGAGGGTGTACTTTCTGGTCGTATCAGCCAGCGCGAAGCACGCCGGTTGTTCAGCCGGGAGCGTGAGATTGCGCGTCACGAGGCCAGTTTCAAGCGGGACGGTGTCGTGACCCCGCAAGAGCGCCGTCAATTGCGAATTGAACTGGCGACATTACGCGACGAGGTGGAGCGGATGATTCGCAACGACCGTCGCGCACGACGCTAAAAAACTTCAGGCGCCTAAAGCGCCTGAAGCAGACAGATTTCGGGGCAAGTCGCTCAGCGGTAAAACGCTTCGACCTTGCCCTTCAACTTGATTAACAGCGGCTGGCCCTTGCGATCGCGCGCCTTGCCTGCGGGCACCTTGACCCAGCCCTCGCTGATGCAGTACTCCTCGACATCCACGCGCTCTTTGTCATTGAATCGGATACCGATGTCGTGCTCGAACACGGCAGCGACGTGAAAGGGGCTGCGTTGATCCGCTGACAAATGGTCGGGCAGAGCGGGGAGTTGGGTGGTTTCGTTCATGGGTATCTTTTTTCAATTTACGCGGATGGACAGCGATTTTCCCTGATTTGGCCCTGGCCTGGCTTGGGCATCAAAACGACGAACCCGGCTGCGCCAGAAACGCCAGTTCTTCAGGTGTCGACAGCCGGCCCAAAATGGTATTGCGGTGCGGGTAGCGGCCAAAACGCGCAATGATGGCCTGGTGCCGCTGCTCGAAAGCCAAGGTGCCTTCCATGCCCGGCTGTGCAAACAACCGAGCGGCCTGGGCGTGAATCAACAGCGACTCGCTGTGCATGTAAGGCATGTAGGCAAAGATGCGCTGCGCCAGGGCCAGGGTCTGATCCTGCCCGCTGGCCACCAGCTCTTGCGCCAGCGTGAGCGCTTGTGGGTCTTGCGCAAACGCTTGCGGCGTGTCGCGGTAGATGTTGCGCGAGAACTGGTCCAGCACCACGATTTCCGCCAGACGCCCCAGCGGCGTGACCCGCCAGCCAAACAATTCCCCGCGCGCCGCCGCCTGCAAGGTGGCGCCGAAGCGCTCGCGCATGCGCGCGTCCAGTGCTTCGTCCTTGGCAAAGCGCTGTTTGTCGTTCAGCTCATGAAACCAGAATTGGATGATGTCTTGTGCTTGCATAGGGGCTCGAAGGGGGCGGGCGCGGTACGCGGTCTCGGTGGTTTAGTGCGTGATGAACTCGTAGCTGACATCCTCGCTCTCGACCATGTCCAAAATGTCGTTCAGCACATCATCGTCTTCGCTGCTGGTCCAGGTTTCTTCGGGGTTGCTGGCAAACAGGGGCTCGATGGCGATGTCCAGGTATTGATTGTTCGGCAGCTTCAACACTTTGCCGCCTTCGGAGGTCTGGACCAGTTCCCAGTCATCGGGCACGGACAGTTCAAGCTTGATGGTGACGTTGAGTTTTTTCATGGGGCATCCTTTGTTGGTGAGCGGGGAGGTTAACCGAAGCGCGCCAAGCCCACCGATTTCCTCTTGCCAATGGTTGCCTCCACCTTTGTCCATGATATTGCCGGGGTTATTTGGCGTCTGTAAATATGATCATCATCATATTGTCCTACATTACGCGTCATGCATTCCAAACCCACTCGCCGCGAAATCACCCACGAGCGCATCGTCGAGGTTGCGGCGCGCATGCTGCGGCACAACGGCTACAGCGGCGTCGGCGTGGCGGACGTCATGAACCAGGCCGGACTGACGCACGGCGGCTTTTACGCCCACTTTGCATCCCGCGACGCGCTTCTGGCCGAGGCGGTCGAACGTGCCGGGCGCGACAGTGCGGCGGTGATGACCCGGCGCATCGATGCCAGCCGGGCACGCGGTCAAAGCGCATTGCGGGCGCTCGTTGACAGCTATCTTTCCGAAGCACACCTTCGTGCAATCGAGGACGGCTGCGTGGTCGCCGCATTGAGTTCCGAGATGCCCCGCCAATCGCCCACGCTACTCGCTCCCTCGGTCGACCGTGTGCGCAGTCTCATTGAGATGGTCCAGCACGCTTTGCCCGAAGGCGGCACGCCAGAGCAGGCGATGGTCATTGCCGGCACCCTGGTTGGTACCTTGCAGCTGGCCCGCACGCTGGGCGCCAACGCGCAAGGCAAGGCGATGCTCGCTGCGGCGCGCAGTGCACTGCTGTCGCAGTACGACCCTGCCTGAACGCGCACAACACGCCGTGCTTCTGGCCCTTTTTTTTCGCCCATTAATATGATCATCATCATATTTGTTCAGTGTTTTTACCAAGGAGAAACCCATGAAATTAGCTAACGCTACCGTCCTGATCACCGGCGCCAACCGCGGCCTCGGTCTGGCTTTTGCCCGCGAGGCGCTGGCCCGCGGCGCACGCAAGGTCTACGCTGCGGCGCGCGATCCGTCCAGCGTGACGCTGCCGGGCGTGGTGCCCATCCAGCTCGATGTGACCAAGCCCGAGGACATCGCCGCTGCCGCACGCGACTACCCCGACGTGACGCTGCTCATCAACAACGCCGGCATCGCAGCGACCGGTGGTTTTCTGAGTGACAGCAGCGTGGCCTCGGCACAAACCCACTTCGACACCAACGTCTTCGGCCCGTTGCGCCTGACGCAAGCCTTTGCGCCGGTGCTCGCGGCGCACGGCGGCGGCGCCATCCTGAATGTGCTGTCGATCGCCAGCTGGATCAACGGGCCGCTGCTCGGCGTCTACGGCATGAGCAAGTCGGCTGCATGGGCCATGACGAACGGCACGCGCATCGAGTTGCACGACCAGCACACGCAGGTGCTGGCGCTGCACGTCGGCTTTATCGACACCGATCTGACGCGCGGCCTGGATGTGCCCAAGCTCGCCCCCGAGGATGTGGTGCGCACGGCGTTGGATGCGCTGGAGGCCGGTGCCAGCGAGGTGCTGGCCGATGAGGTAACGCGACAGGTGCATGCCGGACTATCGGCAAACCCCGCGGTCTACCTGCAAGCGCTGGACCGCTGAACACGCCATGACTGCCACCACTACCACCTCCGGTGCGGCGGTGATCGCCGCCGCCAAGCCACATGCGTCTCCCTGGCCTGTCTTCTGGATCGCCAGCGTTGCCGTGTTCCTGGTCTCGCTCGACACCACCATGCTGTTCGCCGCGTTTCGGGCCATACGCGCCGGCTTCCCCGGCACATCAGCCGCCGACATGTCGTGGGTTCTGAACGCCTACACCGTCGTCTACGCGGCGATGCTGATTCCGGCTGGCGGATTGGCCGACACCCATGGCCGCAAGAAGGTGTTCATGCTCGGCGTCACCCTGTTTCTGGCTGCCTCGGCCGCCTGCGGGCTGTCGGGCACGGTCGGCTGGCTGATCGCGGCGCGTGTCGTGCAGGCCGTCGGCGCGGCGATGCTGACGCCTGCGTCACTGTCCATCGTGCTTGACGCCTTCCCGCACAGCAAACGCGCGGTGGCGGTCAGTTTGTGGGGCGCCGTCGGCGGCCTCGCGGCGGCGATCGGACCCAGCGTGGGATCGTTCATCGTCGATGCGGTGGGCTGGCAATGGGCCTTCTACCTGAATCTGCCGCTGGGCGCGCTGTCGCTGTGGCGCGGTGCCGCCTTGCTGAAAGAGGCCAAGAAGCCCGAGAGCCGGCGCCCGGTGGATGGGGTCGGCATGGGCCTGCTGATGGTTGGCGTCGGCGCGCTCGCCTTGAGCATCGTGCAGTCGGAGTCACCGCATTGGTCTGCAACCGAGTTGGCCGCCGTTGCCAGCACCGGTGTCATCGCACTGATCGGTTTCGTGCTGTGGGCCCGTGTCGCGCCCGCACCCTTGGTCGACCTGCGGCTCTTCAAGCACCGGACCTACACCTTCGTGAATCTGGCAACCCTGGCCTTTGGCATTGCCTTCTCGATGATGTTCTTCGCGTTCTTCTTTTACATGACCGAGATCTGGCACTACACGCTGCCGCAGGCCGGCCTTGCCATCACGCCGGGGCCTTTGCTCGTGATTCCGTTTGCAATCATGTCCGGGCGGCTTGCGGCCCGCCTTGGGCACCGGCCGTTTCTGGCTGGCGGAGGGTTGATCTATGCCTGCAGCGGTTTGTGGTTTCTGCTCGTGCCCGGCGCGCAGCCGGCCTACCTGACGCACTGGCTGCCTGGGCTGATCTTGAGCGGCGTGGGTGTCGGGCTGGTGTTGCCTTCGCTGTCGGCGGCGGCAGTGAACCGCTTGCCAGCTGAACAATACGCCGTTGGCAGCGCGGTGAACCAGGCCACACGACAGATCGGCTCGGTGATGGGCGTGGCGATCACGGTGCTGTTGCTCGGTCATGCCGGGTTGACCCACGAGAGCTTCGTCCCGCTGTACGTGTGCCATGTGGCGCTGGCGCTGTTGACGGCCCTGCTGTGCCTGCCGGTCAACACCAAGCCCTCGTCTTGATAGCGGTTGCAAGGATGAACGCATTCCTGTGCTAGAGTAAATTTCAACCGCAGGAGACCGCCATGAGTTCCAACCCTCCACCCACGGGCCTTCAACTTCGCTCCCTGGTCAAGCCCAGCGGCGAACTGGAAATATCGCTGCTCAGCGTCGCCACTCCCGAGCCCGCGCCGGACGAAGTAGTGGTGCGCATTGAGGCCACACCGCTGAACCCATCCGACATCGGACTCCTCTTTGGCGCGGCCGACATCAGCACCGCCAAGGTGTCCGGCACGCCAACCAGCCCGGTCGTCACCGCCCAGATTTCTGAGCGGCTGATGCCCAGCATGGCCGGCCGTCTCGGCCAGTCCCTGCCGGTGGGCAATGAAGGGGCTGGCGTGGTCGTCGCGGCGGGATCGTCCAACGCGGCACAGGCCCTGCTGGGCAAGACGGTGGCCGTGTTGGGCGGCGCGATGTACGCCCAGTACCGCTGCATCAAGGCCGACCAGTGTCTGGCGCTGCCAGCCGGCACCACGCCGGCCGAGGGTGCCTCCTGTTTTGTCAACCCGCTCACCGCGCTTGGCATGGTGGAAACCATGCGGCGCGAGGGCCACCAAGCCCTGGTCCATACGGCGGCGGCCTCCAACCTCGGCCAGATGCTCAACAAGATCTGCCTCAAGGATCAGATCGGCCTGGTCAACATCGTGCGCAAGCCGGAGCAGGCGGCGCTTCTCAAAAGCATCGGCGCCAGGTATGTGTGCGACACATCAACGCCGGCCTTCATGGCGGACCTGACCCAGGCGCTGGTGGACACCGGCGCCACCATCGCCTTCGATGCCACGGGCGGCGGCAAGCTGGCCGGGCAAATTCTGAGCTGCATGGAAGCGGCTTTGAGTCGCACCGCCACCGAATACAGCCGCTACGGCTCCACCACCCACAAACAGGTTTACATCTACGGGGGTCTCGACACCAGCCCGACGGAACTCAACCGCAACTTCGGCTTTGCCTGGGGGATGGGTGGCTGGCTGTTGTTTTCGTTCCTGCAGCGTATCGGTGCGCCGGCCGCGCAGGCACTGCGACAACGCGTGGCGGCGGAACTGAAGACCACCTTTGCCAGCCACTACTCGAAAGAGATTTCCCTGGCCGAGGCGCTGCAACCGGAAGCCATCGCCGTTTACGGTCAGCGTGCAACCGGTACCAAGTATTTGATCAATCCGAACAAGGCGGTCAGCAGCTGAAATTGGGTCGCTACTTGAAATACCCAAAATGGGTTTGACAATACCCAGATTGGGTTTCTTGATGGCGTTGAGGTGTTCACCGAGGAACAACGTAGTTGCGTTTGGTGTGCATCATGATTTATATATTTTAGGCCTCTAGCCCCCGTGCAATAAGCGCATACAGCTATTTAAATCGTAGCGTTCTCTTATCGCATCGCAGCCACCATCGCCAGGCGCCACTTGCAGCGCGGATCACGCTGCATAGACTGCTTCGCGGTTGCGGTTGATGCTGGCCAGCACGTAGGGGTTGCGCACGGCACCCGGCTCTACCAAATCTACGCCTCGGCCCAATAACTGTTCCAAATCGGCGTCGCTGCAGTCGTCTGCCCGCGCAGCCGAGCTCTCCCGTGGGGTATGCGCGAGCAGCTGCAAAAAGCGTAGCAACAGCTAGTTATCCCCACACGCGACTTGCCGCAGAGACCGACTGCTGCGGCGTCCCTTGCCTTATTTGGCGCCGAACTTGGCGTAGTACTGCGCCACGGCGGGCGTCTGGGCGATGCGCTGCATGTGGGCGTTGAGCGCGGGGGCAAGCTTTTCCACCAGATCGGTGGGCACATGGTCCAGATGTCCGGAGTTGAGGCCGCGCACAAAGACAAACACCTTCAGGTCGGCGATGGTCAGGCGCTTGTCGGCAAAGTATTCACCACCATGGGCTTGCAGTTGACTTTGCAACCAGCCCAGGTACAGCGGCAGCGGGCCATTGACCAGCGCGGTGCGGGCCTCCTTGAGGGCATCACCCTTCAAGCCGAAGGTGGCGCCCAGTTTGACGTTGGCATCCTCCACTGCATCCAGCACTTCGTCGCACAGCAGGGCCTGGTATGCGTCGGTGGGGTACAGGCCTGTGAGCTTGCCCACGTAGCGCGTGATCGCGTCGCTCTGAGTTACCTGCACGCCATCCACATGCAGCGTCGGCACTTGGCCCAAGGGCGTGGACTTGCGCACCTCGGCGAAGTCGGCACCGGCAAAGCGATTGTCTTCAAACGCAATGCCGCCCATGTGCATGGCCAGGCGCGCGGGCTCGCCGCGGCCGCCGTGAAAGTCGAAATAAGTGAGTTTGAGTTGGCTCATGGTGTTTACCTGAAGTGTTAACGCGGCAGACCCGCGCCGGAAGGTCCGCAGATTCTATGTGGGGGGCGGCACGGTCACATTGAATATGCTGAATTAGCCTCTAGCCACCGTGCGATAAGCGCAAACAGCTATAAAAATAGTAGCTACCGCTTGCCCTCAACCTCGCTCTCTAGAATCCTGCCAACAGATCAATAAAGCACTTTGCCCACGGGCAAGTCAAACGGGAGTGGACCCTATGGCCTTCAGAGCCGCAGCACGTTGTTGCACAAACCTTGTCGCGGGGCGTCACCATGCGCTATGACGGCAGCCTGAAAAAATGGAATGCTGAGCGCGGCTTTGGATTCATCGTTGCTGACGATGGCGGGCAAGAGCTGTTTGCCCACATCTCCGCTTTTGCGCGCGACGGCCAGTTGCCCACCGTGGGTGAGCGACTCTCATTTGAGGTGGAACCCGACCGTGACGGAAAGAAACGCGCCGTGCGCGTGCAGCGCGCGGGCGTCGTGCCAGCAGCGCGAGCCGACACCGCCAACCGCAGTTTCCGGCTCAGTCGAAGCGGCCACGACCAACAAAAGACAGGGTTTGGCAGCAAATTGATTATCTTGGCCATCCTGGCGGCGCTGGGTGGGTATGGCTACAGCAAGTACGCCAACTACGCGACCAAGATCCGATCAGCACCCCAGAGTACCTTGGCGCCCGCAGCACCCGCCACGCGGGCGCAAGCCGCACTGTTGACGCCTACCGGGTTTCACTGCGATGGCCGCAAGCACTGCTCGCAAATGACCTCGTGCAAAGAGGCCAAAGCCTTCCTGAAAAACTGCCCGGGAACGGAGATGGACGGCAACCACGACGGCGTGCCCTGTGAGCAGCAGTGGTGCACGGGTTCCTTCGCTGAGTGAAGCTGGTTTGAGGGGGTATAGTGATTTAGGCCGCTAGCCCCCGTGGAATAAGCGAAAGAAGCTACTAAAAACGTAGCAATTAAAAACTCGAAGCAGTCAAGCTTGCCACACCCCAAATCCGGCCGAACGCAGATCGATGCCGACTTCGATCTCCTTGTCCACGGCCTCTTTGTAACTTATGGGGTTGAAGGCCTCGTAGAGGTCTGGCAGCAGGCGCAGGCCGTATTTCTGCACATAGCGGTTGGCCTGGATGCCGGCCTTGTGCTTGTCAAAACGCACGTCCGGGTCCAGGCCCGTCATGCCCACGTAGACGCAAGGTTTGCCGTCGATGTAGTTGGGGTTGTTCTTGCGAAAGCGCGGCTCAAAGAGCACGTCTTTGGAGAGTTCAACCACATAGACGTGGTGGTGCTTGCGGCCGGGCATGGTGATCGAAAGTTCCAGACCGTTGGGCCAGCACAAGGCGCGGTTCGCTCAGCAATTGCGAGGGCTAGTCCGCCACTCCCACCACTTGCCGCTTCACCTCATCCAACGTCTTGCCGTTGGTGGCCTTCCACTCGATCCAGCCGTTGGCAGAGCGGCCCATCACTGCCATGGCGGCCATGCTGGGGCTGGAGAACAGGTGGTCGCGGGTGAACACCAGCATGCCGTCTTGTGCGGCCATGATGCCCTCGGAGATCAACTGTTTGCGCAGCCGCTCGTTGGATGTGCCCTGAATGGATGCGACGATTTCTGCGCGGCCTTTGGAACCCTTGTGCACCACAAAGCCTTCGGTCGTGTACTCGCCCACACCGTCGGCGCCCGAGCCCTTGCAATAGAACAGCTCTTTCTCGCCTCGGGCTGTTGGCGCGTTCGTCAACGGCTCAAATATGGGCTGGCCCAGCGTCGCTAGCAGCGTGGCCGCCGTTTCGTGAATCTCATGGCAGTCCGCCTCCAGCGGCGCGGGCGTATGGGGCCGCGCGCCGGTGTTGCCGTTCTCCAGGCTGTAGCGCCCCGCCTGGGTGGCCTGTTGAATGGCAAACCACTCCAGAAACAGCGCGTGCGTCTGCGTCATGCTGTTGGTGAGCGAGATCACCACCAGCGCCCGGTTCCAGAAATCCTTGTTCTGGTTGTGCTGCACCAGCCGGTTGCCGACGCTGCCGGACTGGCCGATGTACACGCGCGGCAACCCAGCCTCCGACAACTCGCCTATCAAAAAGTACACGCCCACCTGCAGCGCCTCGGGCGTCTTGATGAACTCGGCCAACTGGCTACGCGGGACTTCGACTACTTGAACAATCCGCGTCGTGATCTCGGCTGTCCGCACGCCGCGCGGGTCACCGGCGGGGAGGAAGATTTGGATGGTTTTGGGGCGGGGCATTGAATAAATGTCTTGTCAGTGGTTGCTGACTGAGATCATTGGATTCCCAGAAAACTGCGGTAACTCAGATTCACCATCCAAGGCACCTTATTTTGTTGGTTCGCCTCACATTTGAATAGTGTTGGATCGTCGTGAAATGGTGTCTGCTTGCCAGCCTTCTCTCCGACGATAAAGTCAATTTCGTAAAGAAGTTCAGCTATTTGATCAGTGTTTTGGAAAGGAAACCCGTTGACTGACGGCACCTTTGTGGCAACAAACCGGTTGACAAAACCTCGTTCAATTAGTGAAATTAACTTGAACCTTGAATTGGTTTTGTCGCTGGAACGAAATGCATCGATAACTTTCTGAAGTTCGGAGAACTGATGTTGGTGCTCTTTAATGAGATCGCTGATTTTTTCACGCCCGAAGGGACTCATTACTGCATTGAAATGTCGTTGTTGTATCAATAGTGTTCCTGCTGCGCTGCCAGCCTTTTTGCATAGTTGTCCCATCCAACGCGGACGTTTTCCCGCAAGCACTAGCGCAACCATGAGGGGGTCACCTTTTTTCTCAGACCCCATCCGGAAGTCGCCGCTGAAAACTTCACAAACAATTCTTTGATAGTCGTGTTGCTCATTCCAGTTTTCGTATTTTTCCTCACCGTTTCTTTGCAAGTAACTTAGGATCCTCTTTACGAAAATATTCTTTAGCTGTTCCTCTGACCACTTAATCTCGGTGATGTATTGGCGCAATTTATCTTCGTCCTCCATGCTTCGAAGGTGTGTCCACACATCGGTTCTGACACTAGCCCGCACTCTAAGACCCTCGACAGAAAACGCTAACGAACGCAAGGCGCTGAAGAATGCACCAATTCGGGTTTGCATGGCTTCTGTGTCAACAAATTTGGCGTCAATATCGTCTACAAGAAGCCAAACGTTTCTATCTCCAGGCTCCTGCATACGACGAAGAATTTGTTCGTATCCAAGAGTTCGAGAATCCGTTGGGTTGGTACTGTTTAGCCCGACTGCGCCGCCCGAAAGGACTTTGGTTGTGCTCTCAATGACAGAACCTAGTCGCGACATTAGTCCGGACACTAAGTTCCGACCCTTGAATCCTTCAATTTCAGCTGCTTCTATCAAGGACATTGAGTCATCCGAACCAGCAAATCCGATTTCCTTGGCAAGTTCCATGGAAATACGTTTGCAGATGACCTGTCGCCAGCGATTTTCTATAAGGGATGGGTCAGTTCCAGAAAAATCTGCCAATCCCATGAGCTCGTTGCCAGTCACCTTGATAACGACGGCACGAGGATCAATCGGACGGTGAGTATCAGTCAATCTGTATTTGAGATGAGAGAGAAGAGCAGACTTGCCCATTCCCTTTCTTGCTTTTACGATCTCAAGTGGACGAGCCTTGTCATATGCCTTGCTGAACGATTGGTCCTCCACAAAATACCCCGCGAGGATTTTGGGGTTCTCATCCTCGCCGCTGTCGTTTCCGAAAATCTCCTCGTAGTCAAGCTTCTGTCGATCATCGGCAGCGGATGATCTCTCCAAGTATTCCATTTTTTCTCCCTGGTTTTTTCATTTAAATTACTTTCCCCACGAATCCTTCAACCCCACCGCCAAATTAAACACCGGCTTCGTGCCTGAGTGATCCACCCGATCCGCCACAAAATACCCGTGCCGCTCAAACTGGAACTTCTCATCCGCCTTCGCAGCTACCAGTGAAGGCTCCACAAACGCAGTCACCACTTTCAAACTGTTCGGGTTCAGTCCCTCAATGAAGTCCTTGCCGCCCGCGTCGGGCTGCGCCTCAATAAACAGGCGGTCGTACATGCGCACTTCCACCGGCAGGCCGTCGGCCACGGCGACCCAGGTGATCACGCCTTTGACCTTGACGGCATCGCTGCCGGGCGTGCCGCTTTTGGTGTCGGGGATGAGGCTGGCGAGCACTTCGGTGATCTTTCCGTCGGCGTCTTTGGTGCAGCCGCTGCATTCGATGACGTGGCCGTATTTCAGGCGCACCTTGTTGCCGGGAAACAGGCGGAAGAAGCCTTTGGGTGGCGTCTCTTCAAAGTCGGTGCGGTCAATCCACACCTCTTTGCCGATCTTGAATGCGCGCTTGCCCAGCTCGGGGTGGTGCGGGTGAATCGGCGCGCTGCAGTCGTCCAGCGTGCCGGCGCCCATCACTTCGTCCCAATTGGTCAGCACCAGTTTCACCGGGTCCAGCACGGCCATGGCACGGGTGGCGGTCGAGTCCAGCATTTCGCGCAGGCAGCCCTCTAGCGTGCTGTAGTCAATCCAGCTGTCGCTTTTGGTCACGCCAATGCGCTCGGCAAACAGTTGCAGCGCCTCGGGCGTGTAGCCGCGGCGGCGCAGGCCGACGATGGTGGGCATGCGCGGGTCGTCCCAGCCGCTCACTTTGTGGTCGTACACCAGTTGCGCGAGTTTGCGTTTGCTGGTCACGACATAGGTGAGGTTGAGGCGGGCAAATTCGTACTGGTGTGGCGGCGGGGCGCTGAGCAGGCCGCCTTCCGTCAATCGCTCCATCAACCAGTCGTAAAACGGGCGCTGGTCTTCAAATTCGAGCGTGCAGATGCTGTGGGTGATGTTCTCCAGCGCGTCCTCGATCGGGTGGGCAAAGGTGTACATCGGGTAGATGCACCATTTGTCGCCGGTGTTGTGGTGCGTGGCGCGGCGGATGCGGTAGATGGCGGGGTCGCGCAGGTTGATGTTGGGCGAGGCCATGTCGATCTTGGCGCGCAGCACCATGGAGCCGTCTTCGTGCTGGTGGTCGCGCATTTCACGAAAGCGCGCCAGGTTTTCGGCCGGGGTGCGGGCACGGAACGGGCTGTCCACGCCGGGTTTGCCGAAGTCGCCGCGGTTGATGCGGATTTGCTCCACGGTTTGTTCGTCCACGTAGGCGTGGCCGGCCTCGATCAGGTATTCCGCCGCGCGGTACATGAAGTCGAAGTAGTCGCTGGCCTGGTACAGGTGCGCGTTGCCGTTGGCGGTCCAGTCAAAGCCCAGCCATTTCACGGCGTCGATGATGCTGTTGACGTATTCGACATCTTCCTTCTCGGGGTTGGTGTCGTCAAAACGGAGGTGGCACACGCCGCCGTAGTCGCGCGCCAGGCCAAAGTTCAGGCAGATGCTCTTGGCGTGGCCGATGTGCAGGTAGCCATTGGGCTCGGGCGGAAAACGAGTACGGATTTTGGCCGGATCGGGCTGGCCGGCCGCGTGGTGGGCGGCGTCGCCGGGGCTGCCGCCCCAGTGGCGCGTGGCATAAGTGGCTTTGGCCAGGTCTTGCTCGATGATCTGGCGTAAAAAATTGCTGGGCTTGACGGCTTCAGGGGCCGCAGCTTTGGCTGGTTTGGCGTTATGGGGTGCTGGGGCGGGGGTGCGGTGGCTCATGCGAATGATTTTAGACGCCTGGCCCCGTGGAAACCCTTGCGGTTCAGTCGTGGTGCCAGCCGGTCAGCTGTACCAGCCGTTCCAGCGCAAAGGCGCCCAGCACCGAGTTGCCTTTGGCGTCCAGCTCGGGGGACCACACGCTGACCGTGCCCTTGCCCGGCACGATGGCCACAATGCCGCCGCCGACGCCGGTTTTGACCGGCAGGCCGATGCGGTAGGCAAAGTCGCCAGCCGCGTCGTAGGCGCCGCAGGTGAGCAGCAGTGCGTTGACGCGGCGGGCGGCCTCGGGTGTCAAAAACTGCTCGCCGGGCCGCTCAGTGGTGCCAATGTCGAGCCCGCTATTGGCCAGAAACATGGTGGCCTGGGCCAGCTGGGCGCAGTTCATCTCGATGGCGCACTGGCGGCAATAGTTGTCCAGCACCAGCTCGGGCGGGTTCACAAAGTTGCCGTAGCTCTTCATGAAGTAGGCCAGGGCCATGTTGCGGTGGGCGGTGTCGCGCTCGGATTTGGCGATGCGGGCGTTCCAGTCCAGGTCGGGGTCGTCGGTCAGGCGGCGCAGCGCGCCGAGCAGGGCGATGTCCAGGTGGGCATAGCGGCTGGTCAGGATGTCGGTGATGACCAGCGCCCCGGCGTTGATGAAGGGGTTGCGCGGGATGCCTTTTTCGGTTTCCAGCTGCACCATGGAGTTAAACGCCGCGCCCGAAGGCTCGCGCCCCACGCGCAGCCACAGGTCGTCGCCGACCAGTTTGAGCGCCAGCACAAAGGTGAACAGTTTGGTGATGCTTTGCAGCGAAAAAGGCGTGTGTGCGTCACCCACCGCGTGGGTGCTGCCGTCAATCAGGGCCACGGCGATGCCGAACTGGCGGGGCGGCACTTGGGCCAGGGCCGGGATGTAGCTGGCGACGTGGCCGCGGCCAAACAGGGCTTGGGCTTCGATGTGAATTTGCTGGAGGATGGCTTGCATGGCGTGGATTCTAGGGGGGCGATGCCCATGCAGTACCATGCTCAGCCATCACGGCAGCAGTACGCACGCACTATGAATACCATCGATTCGAACGGCCAGACCTTTATGACGGTGGAGGTGGGCCCGCATGATTTGCGGGCCTGCGTGGAGGCCGGCATTATTTCCACCGCGCAGTCGCAGCAACTGTGGTCGCGCTGGAGCGCCCCCGGCGCGGTGGCGGCAGGCACGGCCAGCGGGGCGAGGGCGCAGGGCTTGCGCGGTCCGCGCTTCAGCTTCACCAATACTCTGTATTACTTCGGCGGCATGGTGGCGATTGGCGCCATGACGCTGTTCATGACGCTGGGCTGGCAGGCCTTTGGCCCCTGGGGCTTGTTGGCGATCAGTGCCGGCTATCTGGTGGCTTGCCTGAAGGTGGCGGACCATCTGAAAAACCGGCAGTTGCACATTCCCGCTGGCATTCTGGCGACACTGGCGGTGTGCCTGGTGCCGCTGATTGTGTGGTGCACGCAGCAGGGGCTGGGGCTGTGGCCGCCGGGCGGATCGAACAGCTATGCGGCCTACCACACGCAGATCAACTGGCGCTGGATCACGCTCGAATTTGCCACGTTGGCCGCCGGGGTGGTGATGCTGTGGCGCTACCGGCTGCCGTTCATGGTGATGCCGATTGCGGTGACGCTGTGGTACTTGAGCATGGACCTGGCCCACGCCATCTTGCAGCAGGGTGAGCATTGGGACTGGAAGTTCATGCGCGATGTGTCGCTGGTGTTTGGCATCGCCACCTGTTTTATCGCGCTGTGGGTGGATGTGCGCAGCCGCCGCGCCACGCAGGCCGAGTGGCGGCAGGACTATGCGTTTTGGCTGTATTTGTACGGCACCATCATGTTCTGGGGTGGCTTGAGCCTGCGCGACTCGGACTCGGAGCTGGGTAAGTTCATGTATTGCCTGATCAATCTGGTGCTGGTGTTTGGCGGCGCGGCCATTGGGCGGCGGGTGTTCACGGTGTTTGGTGGCCTGGGTGTGGCGATTTACCTGGGTTATCTGTCGCACAAGGTGTTTGGCGACAGTCTGATGTTCCCGTTTGCGCTGACGCTGTTGGGCTTGGGGGTGGTGGCTTTGGGCATCTGGTGGCAGCGCCATGAAGACCGCATCAACGCGCGTTTGAGCGCCTGGCTACCGGCCGGACTGCGTGGATAAAGCGTAAAAAAGGGGGGCGAGGCCCGTTACGTTTCGAGACGTTTCTCTCACAAAAGCTGCCAACCGCGGGCGGGTTTGCCGCGTTAAAGTTTTGGGGCACATGTTTGTCCTCTGTGCTTTTTCAGGAGAACTCTTTATGAAGATCAACCGTTCAATATCGTCCCTAGTCGCCGCCGCCGGTGTGGCCATCGCGGCTTTGGGCATGACGGGGACGGCTCAGGCCGACAATGTGTACTGGTCCGTGGGCGTGTCTTCGCCTGGCGTGAATGTGGGCGTGGCCAATGGGCCGCCCATGTACCAACCTGTTTATCAGCAGCCGGTGTACGTGGAACCGCGCCCGATGTATCGGCGGGCGCCGCCTCAAGTGGTTTATGTGCAGCCGGCACCTGTCTATGTGGCTCAGCCCCAGTATGTTCAGTCGGGCTGGGGTTACCCCGACCGAGGCTGGCGCCATGGCCATGGTCGTCGCCAAGATTTCGACCGTTATGACGGCGGGCGCTCAGGGCACGGGCGCCGGGACTGAAATAAATATCACCAGACGTCTGAGCGGACCTGCGACTCCCACAAGGCGCCGAGTGTGCTGTAAACACCAATAACGCCGTAGCGCAGTTCGCCTTTCTCGTCCCACTTCATGGAGCCGGTGACGGGGGCATAACCATCGATTTTGCGCAGGGCTTGCACAATTTTTTCCGGGTTGGCTGATTCGCTGCGGCGAATGGCTGCGGCCAGAACATGCATGGCGTCATAGGTGTAGTGACCTCCGTAAGCGGGTTCAATCTTGAACGTGGCGCGGTATTTTTCCAGGAACGCCGCACCGGCCGTGAACTCACGGGCCTCCAGAATGGGCGAGGTGGCATACAAACCTTTGAGCACACCCGAACCCTTGAGCATGAGCGTGGTCTTGATTGTGTCGCCGCCCAGCAAATAGATTTGCGTGTAGGCGATTTTCTTCAAGGCCTCCATCAGGGCGATGATCTGGAAGTCGTTCAGTGTGCTGACAACCACTTCGGCGTGGGCGGCCTTGAGCTTGTCGGCGAGCTCGTCAAACTGGGTTGTTTTGTCGTCAAACGATTGCTGCAAGACGATTTCTTTCTTGGCAAGCTTGAGCTGGGCCGACGCGCCCGCCGCGAGGTCTTTGCCGTAAGGCGTGCCATCGTCCACCACGGCGTACTTGGCGGCCGCGAACTTGGAAGCCGAAAAACTGCCAATGGCCTTGGCCTGCAAAGTGTCGTTGGCGACCAGGCGGAACGTGGTGTCGAAGCCCAGCGCCGTGTACTTGGGGTTGGTTGAGATGGCCAGCTGGGCGATGTGTTTCTCGGCGTAAATCGGTGCCGCGGCAATGCTCACGCCGGAGTTGAGGTGTCCAATCACGGCCACCACACCGGCGTCAACCAGTTGTTTGGCGACTTCCTTGCCGGTGTCCGCGTTGGAGCGGTCATCCACTGCAACGATCTCAATGGTGACCGGTTTGCCCTTGATCTTGAAACCCTCTTTGTTGAGCTCGTCCACTGCGAGCTTGACGCCGTTGAGCAAGTCCTGTCCCTGGGGCGCGAGGTTGCCGGTCAGGGGTTGGGCCACGCCGATCTTGATGGTGGAGGGCGGGTTGTCGCAGCCTTGCAGCAAGGCGGTTGAGCAGAGCAGGCCAAGTGCCATCAGGCCAATCGCGCCACGGCGCGGTTGAGTTATTTGCATGGGGTGATTCCGGTAGTGACGAAGATAGCGCACTGTAGGGTCATAGCCCGCAACGGGCCAGCCGGATTAACCCTTGATGTGCGTATTAGGTGGCAATGCCGTTGCGTGCCAGCAAATCGCTCACCAGTTCCAGGCGCACCAGCGGGTTGTCCAGTTCCATCAAGAGTTGTTTGTGCTCCAGCGGCATGGGCAGCAGTTCACACCAGCGGTTGGCGACCCAGCCGCAGTCGTCGAGCCGATAGGGTGGCTGCAGGGGCATTTGCTGCGGCGCCACGGCACGCGCGTGCAGCGTGGTGATCAGATTGCTCAGCGCGATGGCGACGCCCTGCAGGTCTTCAGGGATCTTGACCGGCAGATCGTCCGCCAGCGTGGCTACGTTGGCGATCCACAGGCCGTGTTTGAGTCTTTCATGGCTGGACATCCGGAAGCGCTGCGTCCCGGTGCAACGGATCACGATCAGACCCGCATGGGCCGCTGAAAATTCAGCGATGGTCGCCAGTGTGCCCACCGCATGAAAAGCCTCATGCGCGAAGCCGTCGCCGCCGGGCGCGCCATCGTCGGGCCGGCGTACCTCGGTGCCCTTGCTCAAGGTGACCACGCCAAAAGGCGCGCCGGTTTTGCGGCACTTTCCGATCATGTCCAGGTAGCGCACTTCAAAAATCCGCAGGGGCAGTGAACCACCCGGAAAGAGCACCGTCTCCAGTGGAAACAAGGGAAGTGAGAACAGGGCCAGGGATTCAGACATGGGAATTGCCACGATTTGCAGTGCCACCATCATCCCACGAACTTCTTTGCCGTGTTCGGGCTGGCGATCTAGCGCACGGGTCTGATCTACCTCAATGTTTTCGGCTATTTTTTCGAGATGGTAATGAGAGCTGTTATTATTTACGAACAGAAGCTATTCTCATTAAGGAAATCAATATGGTCCCAGTCAAACTCGTCAGCCCCCTCAAACAAGTTGCTGCTTTCGGCCTGCTCGCCTGCGCCCTGAGCGTCGGCGCGGTGGAATACCCGATAGGCAAGCCGCAGCAACACTTTGGCATGGAGATTGCCGCGGTGTATCTGCAGCCCGTCGCCATGGAGCCCGAAGGCATGATGCGCAAGGCTGACGAGTCCGACATCCATATTGAAGCCGACATCAAGGCGCTCAAAGGCAATCCCAATGGTTTCGAGGAGGGTGCGTGGATTCCTTACCTGGTGGTGAAGTTCGAGATCACCAAGACCGGCACCAGCCAAAAAGTGGCGGGTGAATTCATGCCCATGGTGGCCAACGATGGCCCGCACTATGGCGACAACGTCAAGCTGTTTGGGCCCGGCAAGTACCACGTCAAATACACCATTTCGCCGCCCACAGACAACCAACATGCCCATTTTGGGCGCCACGTTGACAAGCTCACAGGAGTGAAGCCGTGGTTCAAGTCCTTTGATGTCGAGAATGACTTCAGCTACGCCGGCATTGGCAAAAAGGGCGGCTACTGAGCCTGTTGAGGAAACCGCCATGGCACTGAAGTTTCATACCGCCGGCGCTGTCGTGCTGGCCTCTTTTGTATTGCTGGCGCAGGCGCCTGTGTGGGCCCAGGACATGCCGTCGGTCAACTTGCTGATTCGGGCCGGCCGCTTTGTGCCGGCCACGCTGGAGGTGCCGGTCAACACCAAGTTCCGCTTGCTGATCAAGAACGAAGGACCGGGGGCGGAGGAGTTCGAGAGCGTGGAGTTGCGCAAGGAGAAGGTGCTGGCACCGGGTGCGTCGAGCTTTCTGATTTTTCAGCCGCTCAAACCCGGCACCTACAAGTTCTTTGGCGACTTTCATCCGGATACGGCACAAGGCCAAATGGTGGCCAAATAAAGGAAGACTGCAATGGGGAGCACGCTGTTTATCGTCTGGCGCGAAAGCGTGGAGGCCATGCTGGTGGTCGGCATTCTGCATTCGTGGCTGAAGTTCAACGAGGCTGGCCGTGCCGGCATGCGAGCGCTCTGGCTTGGTGTCGGTTGTGGCGTGGCGCTCGCCGGTGTTCTGGGCTGGGCGATGGTGGCCGCGCAAGATGAACTCTCGGGCGCGGCGCTGGAGTGGTTTCAGATCGGCATGCTGCTGGTAGCGGCGGGCCTGATCGTGCAGATGGTGCTGTGGATGCGAAGGCATGGCGCCGGCATGCGGAAAAACCTGCACCAGAATCTGGCGGTCGCCATGCAGCGCTCTGGCCTGCTCGGCATTTCCATCGTGGCCGCGCTGGCGATTGCGCGCGAAGGCGCGGAAACGGCGGTGTTCCTGTACGGCGTGAGCCTGGAGCCGGGCGGCTCGGCCAGCCTTGTGACGGGCGCTGGGCTTGGTTTTGCGCTGGCCGGTTTGACCGCCTGGGCGCTGGGGCGCGGACTGCGCTTTCTGGACTACCGGCGCTTCTTTGTGCTCAGTGGCTGGATGCTGCTGGTGTTTGCCGTGGCGCTGCTGGTAAGCGCGGTCGATCGCTTGATCGGCGCCGGGCTGCTGCCGGCCTTGGTCGATCCGCTGTGGGACAGTTCATGGTTGCTGGATGACGGCAGTCGTGTCGGGTCCTTGCTGGCCGCGCTGGCGGGGTACCGCGCGCACCCCTCGATGATGCTGGTCATCGTCTATGCGGCGTATTGGCTGGCCATGTGGCGCGCCATGCGGCCCGTGAGGCGCGATGCGTAGCATTGCCATCACGCCGGTTCAGGGCGATGTCCTTGCCGCCGCGCCCGCGAGCTTGCTGGCGCGCATCGGCCAGGCCATGCGCCGCCATCAGCGCGCCATCCTGGGCGTGCAATGGCTGGTGGTTGTTTTCTATTTCAGCCTGTTGATTTACCCCGCGTTCATGCCCTTGCCGGCGGAGGATGCGCATATCGTGGACAACCTGCGGCTGTTTGCGCAGTTTCTGTTCTGGGGCGTTTGGTGGCCCTTCGTCATGCTGGGCACGATGCTGATGGGCCGGGTCTGGTGCGGCGTGTTCTGCCCTGAGGGTGCCTTGACCGAGCTGGCCAGCCGCCACGGTCTGGGGCGGCCGATTCCGCGCTGGCTGCGCTGGAGCGGCTGGCCGTTTGTGGCTTTTGTCTGCACCACGGTGTATGGCCAACTGGTCAGCGTTTACGAGTATCCCCAAGCCGCGCTGCTGGTGCTGGGCGGCTCCACGGTGGCGGCGGTCGCGGTCGGCTTGGTGTATGGCCGCGGCTCGCGCGTGTGGTGCCGCTACCTGTGCCCGGCCAATGGCGTGTTTGGTTTGCTGGCCAAAGTCGCGCCGCTGCACTTTAAAGTCAGTGAAGACATCTGGCGGCAGGACTCACGGCGCGCGCCGGCCGTCAACTGTGCCCCGCTGATCAACATCCGACATATGAAGAGCGCCTCCGCCTGCCATGCCTGTGGCCGTTGCAGCGGTGAACATGGCGCGGTGGCCTTGGCCTTGCGGTCCCCGGCGCGTGAAATTCTGGCGACCAGCGTCCGTGAGGCCAGGACGTCGGAGGCGATGACGCTGATTTTTGGGGTCTTGGGCATCGCAACCGCCGCATTTTCATGGTCCGCGAGTGCGCGCTTTGTGCAGATCAAGATGGTGCTGGTCGATTGGCTGATCGAGCATGACTGGCTGGCGCTGCTGCAGGACAACGCGCCCTGGTGGCTGCTGACGCATTACCCGGCCGCCCATGATGTGTTCACCTGGCTGGACGGTCTGTGCATTCTGGCCTTCATATTGGGCGGCGGTGGCGCGCTGGGGCTGGCGGTCTGGGCCGGGGTCTGGCTGGCGGCGCGGGTGCTGCGTGACCCGGCCTTGTCCTGGCAGAAACTGTCACTGGCCTTGGTGCCGATGGCCGGTGTTGGCGTGTTTCTGGGCCTGTCGATGCTGACGCTGGGCCACATCAAGGCCGAGGGCATCACATTGGATTGGGTGCCTGCGGTGCGGGGTGGGCTGCTGGCCTTGGCATCGGGCTTCTCGGCCTACCTGATGCTGCGCATGTGTCTGGTGCGCTTGTCGTTACGCGCCGTGGCGGGTCTGGCGCTTGCCTTGATGCCTCTGGGACTCATCGTGCGCGTCTGGCTCGCGGTGCTGTTTGGGTGGTGAGGGGGGCAGACCGCTCGCCTCACATGGCCTTGAACAAATGGCTGTAGAGCCGGCTCACCACGAATTTTTCCTGTCGGCCGCGCAGGCTTAAAGCGGTCTTGCCGGCCTCATCGCGCGTGACTGATTCGATGGCTTGGGCGCGTACCACCGTGCCACGGTGGATTTGCCAGAATACCTGCGCATCAAGTTGCTCCGTCAGTTCCTTGAGCGGCGTGCGGATCAGGTATTCGCGCTCTGCGGTGAGCACACGCACGTATTTGTCGGCGGCCTCGAAGCACAGCACGTCTTCCATCGGCACCATGCGGATGGCGTTGCCCACGCTGGCCTGAATGACCTTGAGCGGCGCCAGGGTCATGGCCGATGAAGGACCTGCGGCAGGTCCGGGCAGAGTTGCCAGCAGCTGGCGCAGTTGGGCCAGGGTGGTGTCCAGCAGGGTGTCTGTTTGGCTAAGACCAGAAGATGAATTTGCTATTGAATCGGTAGCTTTCTGCGCACGATTGGCAAGGGTCAGCTGCACTTTTGTCAGTGTTTTTTGCAGCCGTGCCGCCTGGATCGGCTTGAGCAGATAGTCTATGGCCTGCGCCTCGAAGGCCTGCACCGCATACTGGTCATAGGCGGTGACGAACACCAACGCGGGAAAGGGCGTGCCGCCCTTCCCGTCAGTGTTGCCACCGGTGTCCCAGGCGTCGGCCAGCTCGGCTGCGGCGTCCAGCCCGCTTAAGGCCGGCATGCGGATGTCGAAGAACAACACATCGGGTTTCAGCTGCATGGCCTGCGTAACGGCCGACGCGCCGTCACCGACCACGGCCAGCACTTTCAACTCAGGCCAGGCGCGTGCCAGCTCGGCCTGCAAGGCAGCGGCCAGCAGCGGCTCATCTTCGGCAATCAGGGCGGTCGGTCTTGCATCGAGATTCATGGCGCACTCATATTTTTAAAGGAAAAGTGATGCTGGCCCCCGTGCCTTCTTGGCTGTTTGCTAATAATTTAATAGTTCCATGATGGCCGTAAGTCGCCAGCAGGCGCTCGCGAACCTGCGCCAGTCCAAACCCGTCGAGCGTGGCGCTACCCTGCGGCGGGCCTACGCCCGTGTCAAGCACCTCCAGCGTTATCCAGCCGGCCTCGTGGCGAGCGCGCACGGTAATGCTGCCGCCGTTCACTTTGGGCTCCAGACCGTGTTGGATGGCGTTTTCCACCAGCGGCTGCAGCAGCAGCGTGGGCACGGGATGCTGCGCCAGGTCCGCCGGCAGCTCCAGTACGTAGTTCAGTCGCGGGCCCATGCGCACCGCCATGAGTTCCAGGTAGTCGCGCAGCCGGTCGAACTCGGCCTGCAGCGGGTGCATGGGCGCGCGCGACGCGCTGAGCGTGGCACGCAGGTAGGCGATCATGTGGTCCAGCATCTGCAGCGCCCGCGGTGGGTCGGCGCTGATCAGTGCGCGCAGGTTGGCCAGCGTGTTGAACAGCATGTGCGGCTCCAGTTGCGTCTCCAGCAGCTTCAGGCGCGCTTCGTTCACATGCGCGCGCGCCTCATCCATTTTGCGAAGGAGATAGGCGCTTTTGTTGGCGCTGTAGAAGTAGTAGGTGACAGCGATGCCGGCCAGCGCCGTGATCAAAATCGATGTGCGCAGTTGCGTACGGGAGGGGCCTGCGTCCCAGGACGACCAGCCGAACCAGCTGTCGGCCGCATAGGTGCCTAAAAAGTAACCGGCCAAGTTGCCCGTGATGACGAGCACCAGCCCTTGCAAGCCCTTGGGCCAGCCGGTTTCCAGGCTGGAGGCAAACAGGTGGCGTCCGAAGTCGATCCACACCCAGCAGATGAAGCCGATGCACAGCGAATAAAGCATGGGCACGCCGTAGCTCCGCTCGGGATTGAAGGCCCATTGAATGAACGAGATTGCCAGACAGAATGCCATCGTTTGCAGCCAATGCCGCAGCTTGGCGATCCAGTCGATCCTCATGGTGTCAAGAACCGCCGCGCTCACGCTGCAGGCGTTCGCGTTCTTTCTGGATCATTCGTTCGCGCAAGCCGTTGCCGGTACCCAGGACGAAAACCGAAATGCCGTGCAGTGCCAGGCCTGTCCCCCAACCCAGCAAGGGGAAAATCGACCACGGGCGGTTGCCGAATCCATACCGGGACATGGCGAACACCACCAGATTGACCAGCACGTAGACCGTCGCATGCACGTACCAGCCCAGCTTGGCGCCCGCCCGCCGACGGGCCAGACGGTCGATTTGTTCGGGAGAGAGAGGGGCGGTCATGGGGCGCATTTTAGGAGGCCCGGTGCTGGCGAAAGGCATGCAGCCAGCCGCCCGAAAGCACGAACCGCGGGAAGGTAATCCATTGCTCTAGAAAGATGCGAGCGAGGGCGTTGCCGGCGCCAGTGAAAGGCGCCGGCGGGTTTGTCTCCTGCTTGTGGCCGCGACCCTGAAGCGCCACCGAGACCACCATGGCAAGCAGCGAGAGCAGGCCCCACGGGACTGAGTGCGCGGTGAGCGCGATGAGCAGGCCGACATTGCCAGCCAGG
This sequence comes from Rhodoferax ferrireducens, assembly GCF_003347515.1. Taxonomy (GTDB): domain Bacteria; phylum Pseudomonadota; class Gammaproteobacteria; order Burkholderiales; family Burkholderiaceae_C; genus Rhodoferax. Next base: position 398,349 of record NZ_QEII01000324.1, read on the forward strand.
AAGACCGGGACCACGGCGATGTGGAGCAGCAGGTTCGCACGCGAGCCGTGATACTGCGCGTACCCACTCCACTGCCATTTCAGCAATTCAAGAACATTCACGTTGATTCCTTTGAAACACTCACCACGGATCAGCACCGATTCTGCCCTTTTGCAGGGCCTCACGTTCCCGCTGCACCAGGCGCTCGCGCAGTCCGTTGCCGGGCATGAAAACGAACACCACCAGGCCGTGAATCAGCAAGCCCAGGCCCCAGCCCCATGCCGGGAACGTGGCCCAGTCGCGACCATTGAGGGCGGACAGCGCGGCCAGTCCGAGGTTGACGCAAATGAACACAAAGGCGTGGATGTACCAGCCCATCTTTCGGCGCGCGCGTTGGTGGGCCAGACGCTCGAGATCGTTGTTGAAGTGTGGTTGGGTCAGCATGGGGGTTCTCCGGTGTGGGTTAAGCGATGGGTGGACTGTGCCGGGAGCCGGCTCGGCTCGCCAGCGCGATGCGACCAAATGCGTGAAACAGGAAGTAAATGGTCGCCATGCGGCGCGAAGCGCACCGGGCTTGCCGGAGGCACCCGGTGATAATCATGGCTCTTATCACCGTGGACGACCACGCCGCACCCTGCGCGCCCCAGGTCTGTTCCGACAGTTTCAGGAGTTCTTTTGGATATTGCATTACTGGTCAAGGCCGCCATCATGGGCATCGTCGAGGGCTTGACGGAGTTCTTGCCCATTTCATCCACCGGACACCTGATCCTGGCCGGCGCGCTGCTGGGTTTTGATGACGAGAAAGCCAAGGTGTTCGACATCGCCATCCAGACCGGCGCCATCTTTGCCGTGATTTTGGTGTACTGGCAAAAACTGCGCGACACGATCGTGGCCTTGCCATCGAGCAAGCAGGCGCAGCAGTTCGCCTTGAACGTGTTCATCGCGTTTGTGCCGGCTGTTCTTTTAGGCTTGCTGTTTGGCAAGGCCATCAAAGAGCATTTGTTCACGCCGGTGGTGGTCGCCAGCACCTTCATCATTGGTGCCTTCATCATTTTGTGGGCCGAGCGGCGGCAGCAAAAAAATCCGGCCGTGGCACGCATTCACGATGTCGAGTCGATGACGCCCATGGATGCCATGAAGGTTGGCCTGGCGCAATGCTTTGCCATGATTCCGGGCACCAGCCGCAGCGGTGCCACGATCATCGGCGGCATGTTGCTGGGGCTGTCGCGCAAGGCCGCCACCGATTTTTCCTTCTACCTCGCGATACCCACCCTGATTGGTGCCGGTGCGTACAGCCTGTACAAAGACCGTGCCTTGCTGGCCTGGTCCGACGCGCCGATGTTTTGTGTGGGCCTGGTGTTCTCCTTCATCAGCGCCTGGTTGTGCATTCGCTGGCTGCTAAGCTATATCGCCACCCACAGCTTTGTCGGGTTTGCCTATTACCGCATCGCCTTTGGCGTGCTGGTGCTGCTGACTGACTGGAGTGGTATGGTGCGTTGGGCGGCGTGAGTTACTTCAACGGAAACATGGAGCACCATGGCGGATGAACACTATCTCTCGATGGACCAGCTTCGGGTTGGGTTGTATGTCTACCTTGACTTGAAGTGGTTTGAGCACCCGTTCGCCTTTGGTCATTTCAAGATCAAGTCAGAGGAGCAAATCAAGGTTATTCGCAGCCTGAGTCTGAAATCGGTGCGCTACGCTCCAGATCTGAGTGAGGGCAGTCCACCGCCGCCGGTGGCCGCGCCGCCAGCGCCCGTTCCTGACGCGGCTGCGGCCTTGGCTCCCACCATCGAGCCGGAGCTGTCACCCGTCATGCTCGCCAAGCGGGCCATGATGGCGCAGATGCAGCAGCGCCGCGACGCCGCTGCACGCATTGAAAAAGCCTTCATCAACACTGCCAACACCATCCGGGACATCGAAAAGAACCTGTACAGCAGGCCGGCGGAGACCGTGCAGCAGACGACGAAACTGATTTCGGACATTGCCGATTCGATGCTTGGCGCCCCGGAACTCGTGATTCATGTCATGGGCGACAAGATGGGTGGGGAAGAGCTGTACTTTCATTCGCTCAACGTCACCATGCTCTCGATGATGATGGCGCGCGATCTGAAACTGCCGGTTGAGGTGGTGGGCGCGTTGGGCATGGGTGCCATCCTGCATGATGTCGGGCGCAAGGAAGTGCCAGACAAGATTCTGAAGAAAATCGAAGCACTGACGCAGGCGGAACGCAACTTCTATGAATTGCACTGCCAGTATGGGGTGGTCATGGGCCAGCGCCTGCAACTTGCGCCGCCCGTGCTGGCCATCATCCGGGAACATCACGAGTTGTTTGACGGTACCGGTTATCCGGCAAAACTCAAAGGCGAAGTGACCAGCCTGTTGTCGCGCATTGTGGTCATTGCCAACTACTACGACGAGTTGTGCAACCCGAACGCGATCGCGGATGCGTTGACGCCGCACGAGGCCTTGTCCCTCATGTTTGCCAAGTTGCGCAGCAAGTTCGATCCCAAGCTCCTGCAGGTCTTTATTCGCTGTCTGGGGGTCTACCCGCCGGGCACTATCGTGCAACTGTCCAACGGCGCCATTGGGATGGTGGCGACCGTCAACACGGCGCGACCCATGAAGCCGACGGTGGTGGTGTACGACGCCGACATCCCCAAGGAGGAAGCGATTCTGCTCGACATGGAGCGTGAAACCGAGGTCAACATCGCCAAAGCCATCCGGCCCGCCCAGGTGCCGCGCGAGGTGTACAACTACCTGAGTCCGCGCAAACGGGTCAGCTACTATTTTGACGCGGCCTCGGCCCGATCGGACGCGGGCAAGTCATGACGACGGATTTGGCCCGACTGATGCTGGACCACAGCCCCGGAATGCTGCTGTTGGTCAACCCGCAATCTTTGCAGATCGTGATGGCGAGTGCCCCGGTGGCTAAAACACTGGGCTACTCGCTGGCGCAATTGGAGGGTATGGCGATCACCGAGATTGAAAGCGCGCTGCAGGATGTGTTTTATTGGGAGGACGTTCGCGGTGGCCAGTACCTTGAAGTGCAGAGCCAGGAGGGACAGTATCGCTGCGCGGATGGCGAGCTGCTGACTGTTAGCAAGTCTGTTCAACTGCTTGAGTACGAAGGTGCGCCCTGGCTGTTGGTACAGGCCGTGCAGACGCAGAGTGAGCGCAAGGCGGAGGACGCGCTGGCACGCACCCTGTCGCAACTGCGCGCCACGCTGGAGTCCACCGGCAATGGCATCCTGGTGATTGACTGGCGGGGCAGCATCGACAGCATGAACCGTCTGTTTGGCAAGATGTGGGAAATTCCTGAAGATTTGCTGAATTCGCATGACGATGCGCAAATTCTCGATTTCCTCGCCGGGCGGGTGATCGAGTCCCAGTTGCTGCATGCCCGACTGGGCGCGATCGTGGACAACGGCGAAACCCAGGACCTGCTGCATCACCAGGACGGGCGCGTGTTCGAGGTCAGTTCTCGTCCGCAGCATCTGGGCGAGCAGATCATTGGCCGCGTGTTTGGCTTTCAGGACATCACGCAACGCACGCTGGCCGAAGAGGCCTTGCGTGAATCGCGCGATCTGCTGGAGCAACGGGTGCTCGCCCGAACGGCAGACTTGAATACCGCCAACGAGACGCTGCTGCAAGAGAAGGAGCGCCAGGCCATTCTGATCAAGCGACTGGAACAGGCGCAAAACCAGTTGCTGCAATCCGAGCGCATGGCGTCCATTGGCCAACTGGCGGCCGGGGTCGCGCATGAAATCAACAACCCGGTGGGCTTTGTCAACTCCAACCTCGGCTCCTTGCAGCGTTATGTGCTGGACATGCTGCGCCTGCTGTCGGTCTACGAGCAGGCCGAGGGCGCCATGTCCGGGGCGGCTGTGCAGGAGATCAGGCAGGTCAAGGCGGACATCGACGTCGAGTTCCTGCGTGACGACGTCGCCAGCCTGCTCGCCGAGTCGCTGGATGGGCTCAAGCGCGTCACGCGCATCGTGCAGGACTTGAAGAATTTTTCCCATGTCGATGAAGCCGAGCGCCAGTGGGCTGACCTGGAAGCGGGGCTGGAGAGTACTTTGCGCGTGGTCTGGAACGAGCTCAAGTTCAAGGTCGAGGTGATCAGGGAATTCGCCGGCATTCCGCAAATCGAGTGCTTTCCGTTCCAGCTCAACCAGGTGTTCATGAACCTGTTGGTCAATGCCTCGCATGCTATTGAAAAGCATGGCACGATCACTATCCGCACCGGGCATGACGAGGCCTGGGTGTGGGTGGAAGTACAGGATACCGGCCGGGGCATCAAGCCCGAGAATTTGGCCCGGATTTTCGAACCGTTTTTCACCACCAAACCCGTGGGCCAGGGCACCGGGTTGGGTTTGTCGCTTTCATATGGCATTGTGCAAAAGCACGGTGGGCGGATCGAGGTCGATAGCGAGTTGGGGCAGGGGACCACTTTCAAGGTGATCCTGCTCAAGAAACCTCCCGCCAAAGCGGTCGAAGCGCAAGCCTGATCAGGCCCCCAGGCAGAGCAGCGCTGCTTCCAGGGCCGCGGCGGTGGCAATCGGTCTTTCCATCGGAAAGAGGTGGCTGCCTTCCAGCATCATGATGCGGCCTTTCGTGACTTTTTCGGTCATGCCCATGCCGACCTGCTTCATCTCCACGGACTGCGTGCCGCCCAGAAAGGCCGCCGGACATTTCAGCGGATGGCGCTTGAGCAGCGCGTCCAGATTGTGGGGCAGGGTGTTGTAGATGGCAGTCTCCACCACGCGGTCGAAGCTCAACACGCGCTTGCTTTCGCCCCCGTGGCCCTCGTCATGGGTGCCGTGGGCGATGTAGTCCTGCAGCACTTGCGGATCCCACCGGGCAAACGCTTTTTTGTGGGCAAAGTGCTCCAGCGCTGCCGCTTGACTGGGCCAGCTGTTGCGGCGTTTGCGGCTGATCGCGCCGGGTGACCACGATCCCACCATTTGCGTACTCTTGATGACGCCCAGGGTGGTGGCGCGCCAGCCGCCCAGAATGGGCGAGTCCACCAGCACCACGCCACGCGCCAGTTCGGGCGCGCGCGCGGCGGCCATCAGGCTGACAAAGCCGCCAAATGAATGGCCGACCAGAAAAGCGGGTTTTCCCGCTTTGTCGACTTCGGCCTGCGTGAAGTCAATCAGTTGCTGCACCAGATGCGGCCAGTTGTTGGTGACCGGGTATTGGCTGTCATGGCCAAATTTTTCGATCGCCTTGACGGTGAAACCGCGTGCTTTCAAACTTTTGAACAGCACGCCATAGGTGCTGGCGGCGAAGCTATTGGCGTGCGAGAAGATGATGAGGGGCATGGGTGGTGGGCTGGCGATCGTTCAGATCAGCTTTTCCTGCGGTGTGCTGATTTTTTTCAGCGGCTGGTTGCGACCAGTCTGAATCATCAAGGGGATGTCGGTTTGCTCGCCGTGCCACATGGGGTCTTCAATGCTGTCAAACATCTCGCGCAATTTTTGCCCCCAGCTGCCGCGCAGCATTCTGAAATAGGGGTTGTTCTCGTCAATGCACACCACCTTGTCGGACTGGAATGAATTGGCTTCATACACCACCAGGTCCAGCGGCAAGCCAACGGACAGGTTGGACTTGAGCGTGGAATCCATCGACACCAGCGCGCACTTGGCGGCCTCGTCCAGCGGCGTGTCGGGGGTGATGACGCGGTCCAGCACCGGTTTGCCGTATTTGGATTCACCCGCCTGAAAGAAGGGGGTCTCGGTCGTCGCCTCAATGAAGTTGCCTGCGGAATAGACCTGAAACAGGCGCATCCCCTCACCCTTGATCTGCCCGCCAAAAATCAGGGAGACGTTGAATTCAACCCCCGACTGTCGTAGCGAGGCTGCATCGCGGTCGTAGACATGGCGAATGGCCGCGCCCAGCACGCGCGCCGCGTCGAACATGCTTTTGGCGTTCCAGATGGTGATGGGCTCGCCGCCCCCGTGTTCTTTCAATTGCTCGATTTGCAGAATCTCGCGTACCGATTGCGAGATGCTCAGGTTGCCGGCCGACAGCAGCACCATGAAGCGGTCGTCGGGCTTTTCATAAACGATCATTTTGCGAAAAGTGCTGATCTGGTCCAGCCCGGCGTTGGTGCGCGAGTCGGACAGGAAGACCAGTCCGGCATTGAGTTTGATGGCGACGCAGTAAGTCATGATTTGAGAAAAATTGAATAAAAAGTACGGCGGAACGACACCTTAACCGATTCGCCGTGCAGTACGTCGACGCCAAGCCGTCGTGGCTGGTGCCCAACCGCGCCTGCAGGGGCTGCGGGATAACCCGTAGTTCACCACGGGCATCTGTTTCCGATTGGTACAGCCCGCGGGCGGGCCAGGGCCTTGTGACGTCCATTTGCGCTGTAGAGGGCTGCCGCTGCGCCGCATGGGGGCCGGCGCGTGTATGGCCCGCTCCTTGCATTAATCACAACTCAGACGGCCCGCTGACACAGGTGGAGGCCGGGGCGCCACAAGAACGAGATGGAGAAAACCGAATGGCTTTGCAAGAATGCAGTGTGATAGCCCAACTGCTTGGGGTGACCGCACCCTGGTCAGTCACCGAGGTGCGCATCACCGACCGGGCGGCGCGGCTGATAAGCGTCCATATTGATCAACACGAAGCCCCCGGGCGTTTCTGGGCGACACGCAAGAGTGCCCCCGTGGAGCACTGGCTGCGCTGGGCCCATATCAATATGGCGGGCGTGCGCTGCGAGATCGTGCTGGCCTTGCGCGACGGTCAGCATGTACCCAACGCCGGCTGGTCCGGTCAGGTCGACTCGCCGTTCACCCATGGCTTGTCACGGCTGGCGATGGATCTGCTGCTCGAAGGCGCCACCATGGACCAGCTCTGTCGCATGCTGCAAGTGCCCTTTGCCGATTTGTGGAAGTTCAAGTTCCGTCTTGATCAGGGAACGACGCGGGTTGCGGGGCCGGCCACGGCGTCCGCTAGCGCAGCTCCGGCCATGGTCGTGAGCAAGTTCGTACCGGCCCCGGTTGACGAGGCGGTGGCGGGCCTTCCGCCGCAAGACTCGCCGGTGTGGCTGGTACTGCTGTTGGGTCGCCTGGAACTTGACGTGCGCACGCTGGGGCTCAAGCTGCTGCTGGCCAAGTTGCAGCGTGAAGCCCGCATGCACGACGATGCCGATCTCTACGCCCAGGCGGCTCAGTCCTTGCATCGCTATTTCGTCAAGAACCTGAGCCTGTTGGCGCATGAGGTGTCCCAACTCGATCGTGCCTCGGTGCAGCTACAGCAGCGCCAGGCGGCGCCAGCACCGGCGCAGGCCGCCGACGAACTGCCCGATGTCAGCGACCCCTTGTGGCTGGCCTTGTTGCAGGGCGAGCGCGATCTCGATGTCCGCACGCTGAGCCTGAAGCTGCTGCTCACCAAGCTGCGCGCGCAGGCGCGAAGCATTCGCGACGACGAGGTCATGATGCTCAAGCTGGTCGAGCTGCACCGATTCTTCGGACGGCACCAGGCGGTGCTGCACCACGAAATTGGTCAACTGCACAGCTGGTCGGTGCATTGACCCCACAACACGGAAACTGAACATGAGCAAACTGCAAAACGGCCTGCTGGACCTGGCCCAGACCGAGGCGCTGATCCTCGCGGGCCGGCCCTGCTGCATCGCGGGTGACGAGGCGCTGCTGCGCCGCCTGCCACGCGGTCAGTGGATCGGCGGCACCATTCCTTATTTCATGGCCGAGCAGGGCGGCACCTGCACGCGCGAGCATCTTTTTGTGACCGAGTTGCCGCTGGTCGGCGAGGGCCCGCGCATCGTGTCCTATGACCGCCAGAGCCTCGCGCAGGTCTGCACCGAGGCGCCCGAGCACGGTTTCACGGTGCTGGTGATCCCGGCCTTCACCGCCATTCACGAAGCCTTCGCGCAGGAGGCGCCGAACTACGAAAACATGTACCTGCATCCGCTGGTGGGCTGGATTTCCGGCCTGCATCTGGACGATCTCGGCAAGGCCAGTGCACGTGTGGTGCATGGCCCGAGTGGCGAGGTGCTCGACAACGCGGCGGTGGCCATGCATGTGCCGGTGCCTGCGAACAAGCTGGTGCATGTGGACATCCTCAATCTGTTCAGTCCGGGTGATGGTCCGGGCATCGAGTTTGCCGAGGAGGGTTTTTCCGCCACCCTGGCGCGCATCGACGGCGTCGAGACCAATTTGCATGACTGGATGGAGCGTGAGGAGATCGACACGCAGTTGCCGCTGGTGGCCGATTACAGCGGTGCCATGGTCAACGTCAGCATCAAGGCGCTGAACGCCGCGGCGTACAGCGTTGATTTTTATGCGCCGGTGTTTCCGGATACGGTTTATCGCGTGGCTGCCCCGCTGGATGACTACATGGCGGCGTTTCGCGGCGTGATCGGCGCGCAGGAGGCACCGGGCGAGGTGGTGTTTTGCTGTAACTGCATCCTGAATTACGCTTATGGCGGGTTGCAGGGGGAGCGGACGGGTGCTTTTTGTGGGCCGATGACGTTTGGGGAGATTGGCTACCAGTTGCTCAATCAGACACTGGTTTATTTGTCGTTGGTTGACGTTTAGGCGCTGTTTGATTGCGGTCTTGTTGGGGTCATGTTGAGGGCGACGTTGTTGAGGGTGGCTTTGTTGGTGTTGACCCGGCAGGGGCGGGGCGGATGCCGGGGGCTCATACGCTTCGCTTTTTGAAATCGCCCCCAACATCCGCCCCGCCCCTGCCTCGCTTTGTTGGTCGTTCAGTTCAATACAGCCTGTCATTGCAATACCCCGTCATTGCGAGCGAAGCGCGGCAATCCATTCTCCGCAGAGTTTCACCCAGCCGTCATGCAACGCTATGAAGTGGCAGTGATTTTCTTCAACTGGTACAGCGCATCGAGTGCTTCGCGCGGGCTCATGGCATCAGGGTCTAGCGCTGCAACCGCCATCTCTATGGCGCTGGCAGCTGTGCTTTCTGGCGCTGGCGGCGCCGCGAACAGGTCTACCTGGGCGTTGCTTTCGGTGGCCTGGGCTTCGAGCGCCTCCAGTGTGTGGCGGGCGTGGTTGAGCACGGCGGCGGGCATGCCGGCCAGGCGTGCCACCTGAATGCCGTAGCTCTTGCTGGCCGGGCCGGGCTGGATTTCGTGCAGAAACACGATGTCGCGGCCGGACTCGACGGCGCTGACATGGACGTTGATGGCGGCGTGGTGTTTGGCCGGGAATTCGGTCAGCTCGAAGTAGTGGGTGGCAAACAGGGTGTAGGCCTGGGTTTTGTCGTGCAACTGGGTGGCTATGGCGGAGGCCAGTGCCAGACCGTCAAAGGTGGAGGTGCCGCGGCCAATTTCGTCCATCAGCACCAGCGAGTTGGGCGTGGCGGCGTGAAGGATTTGCGCGCCTTCGAGCATTTCCAGCATGAAGGTGGACTGGGCGTTGGCCAGGTCGTCGGCGGCACCGATGCGGGTGTGGATGGCGTCGATCGGCCCGAGGCGGCAGGCGCTGGCCGGCACATAAGAGCCCATGCTGGCGAGCAGCACGATGACGGCGATTTGCCGCATGTAGGTGGACTTGCCGCCCATGTTGGGGCCGGTGATGATTTGCATGCGCTGCTTCGGGCCCATGCGGGTGTCGTTGGCGATGAAGGCGCCGCTGCTGGTTTCGGCCAGCCGCGCTTGGACCACCGGGTGACGGCCTTGCGTGATGTCCAGGCACGGTTCTTTGACAAACTGCGGGGCGCACCAGTCCAGCGTCAGGGCGCGCTCGGTCAGGGCGCACAGCGCGTCCAGTGTCGCCAGGGCGCGGGCCAACTGGGTGAGGGCGGGGACGAACACTTGTAGCTGGTCCAGCACTTGCTCAAACAGCCATTTTTCACGGGCCAGGGCGCGTTCTTGTGCGCTCAAGGCCTTGTCTTCGAATGCTTTCAGTTCAGGGGTGATGAAGCGCTCAGCATTCTTGAGGGTCTGGCGACGCCGGTAGTCGTCGGGCACCTTGTCCACCTGGCCTTGCGTGACCTCGATGAAAAAGCCATGCACTTTGTTGAACTGCACGCGCAGGTTGGCAATGCCGGTGCGGGCTTTTTCGCGCACTTCGAGCTCGAGCAGAAAGCTGTCGCAGTTGGTCTGGATGGCGCGCAACTCGTCCAGCTCGGCGTCAAAGCCGGTGGCGATGACTCCGCCATCGCGCACCAGCACGGCGGGCTCGGCGTCAACAGCGCTTGCCAACAATTCGGCACAACCGGCGGGCGGCAGCAAGTGCCCCGAAATATGAGTCAAATAGGCCTCTAGCCCCCGTGTAGTCTGCGCAAGTAGCTCTGTTTTTAGTAGCGTTTGCTGCAAGGCCACCAACTCACGCGGGCGCACCTGGCGCAGCGCGATGCGGGCGGTGATGCGTTCCACGTCGGTGCTGCCCTTGAGCTGTTCGCGCAGTTTGAGCCAGGGGCCGCTTTTGAGGGCGGCGATGGCGCCCAGCCGTTGCTGCGCCTGCGTGCGCTCGCGCCGGGGCGCCAGCAGCCAGTTTTTCAGCAGGCGGCTGCCCATGCCGGTCATGCAGGTGTCAAGCAGCGAAAACAGGGTCGGTTTGTCTTCACCGCGCAGGGTTTGGGTGAGCTCCAGGTTGCGCCGGGTGGTTTGCGGCAGGTCAATCAGTTCGTCGTTGCGCTGCACCCGCACGCTGTGGATGTGGGTCAGGGCGCGGCCCTGGGTGTGTTCGGCGTAGCCCAGCAAGGCGGCGGCGGCGGCGTGGGCTTGCGGCAGGTCTTGCGCCTGCCACGTCGCCAGGGTTGCTGCCTGGAGTTGCGCCAGCAGCGTGCGCTCACCCAGGGCGGGGTCAAACTGCCAGTCGGGCCGCACCGTGATCGACATGGCGCCGGGCGCCTGCAGGCCGCGCAAACGGGCTTCAAACGCCGGCGTGGCGCCGGCACTGAACAGCAACTCGCCGGGGCTGATGCGTGCCACCCATTCCGCCACTTCGTCCGGCGCGCATTCGGCCAGATGCACCTCGCCCTGTGTCACGCTCAGCCAGGCCAGGCCGCAGGTGTTGCGCGGGCCCTGGTGCACGGCCAGCAAGAGCGACTCGGTTTTGTCGTTCAGCAGCTCCATGTCGGTCAAGGTGCCGGGGGTGACCACGCGCACCACCTTGCGTTCCACCGGGCCTTTGCCGGTGACCTCGCCGACCTGCTCGCAAATCGCCACCGATTCACCGAGCTTGATGAGCCGCGCCAGGTAGGTGTCTATCGAGTGAAACGGCACACCCGCCATCACCACCGGTTGTCCCCCCGACTGGCCGCGTTGCGTCAGCGTGATGTTGAGCAGGCGCGCGGCTTTCTCGGCATCGGCATAAAACAACTCATAGAAGTCGCCCATGCGGTAGAGCAGCAGGGTGTCGGGATAGTCGGCTTTGAGGCCCATGTACTGGGCCATCATCGGGGTAATTTGTTTTGCAGCGTCGGTCATTGGAGGAAGTCTAGCAACTTCGACCAGGGTGACGGATCGCTTGGCACTCCATCAATGCGAGCCACCTACGTCAGCGGCAAGACCTTTGATGGATTGAGCAGATTTTTCGGATCCAGCGCTTGCTTGATCTGCCACATCAACTCGATTTCGACCGGAGCCTTGTAGGCCAGCAACGCGTCCCGCTTGGCCACGCCGACACCGTGCTCGGCCGAAATGGAGCCTTTGTTTTCGGCTGCCAAATCATCCACCACCTCTGCAATCGATTTTCCGTGGGCCGCCAGGAATTGCGCTGCCGACTGGTTCTTGGGCCGCAAAGGGTTGAAGTGGACGTTGCCATCGCCCATGTGCCCATAAATCACCATGCGGACCTCGGGCTCCAGTTCAAGCACCCGTTGGGAGGCGGCCTCAATGAAGGTGGCGATGCGCGACAGGGGAACGGAGACATCGCAGCGGACACTGCCGCCGTGACGCGTTTGCGCATCCGAGATTTCTTCACGAATGCGCCAGAAGGTCTGGGCGTCGGCCCCGCTGCTGGCTACCGCCGCATCCAGGACCAGGCCGCTTTCCAGCGCCGGTTCCAGAATCCCGAGCAGGGTGTCGTTCAGGGGCTGCTCATCGCCGCCCGATGTCAGCTCGATCAGCACCATCCAGTCGTGCAGCGCCGGCAGGGGTGAGGCCACCTTGCCCAGGTAATCCAGCACGAGCTCCAGGGCGGGGCGCGAGATGAGTTCAAAAGCCGTCAGGGTTTGACCTGCGACGCGTTTGGCCTCTCCCAGCAGTTGCACGGCAGCGGCCGGATTTTCGACGGCAACCAACGCAACCGAGGCCGAGCGCTGCTGGGGTGCGAGCTTCAGGACGGCTGCCGTGATGATGCCCAGCGTTCCTTCCGAGCCGATAAAGAGCTGTTTCAGGTCGTAGCCGGTATTGTCTTTTCGCAGGCCCTTGAGCGAAGAAAAGATGCGCCCATCCGGCAACACGGCCTCGATGCCCAGCACCAGGTCCCGCATATTGCCGTAGCGCAGCACGGCGGTGCCGCCCGCGTTGGTGGCCAAATTGCCGCCGATCTGGCACGACCCTTCCGAGCCGATGCGCAGCGGGAACAGCCGGCTGGCCGACTCGGCGGCGCTGCGCGCGGCGTTCAATGTGACCCCGGCCTGCACGGTCATCGTGTCGTTCACGGAATCGATCTCGGTGACCTGGTTCATGCGCTTGAGGTTCAGCACTACCGCCGTACCGCTGTCATCCGGCACCGCGCCGCCCATCAAGGACGTGTTGCCGCCCTGCGGTACCACCGGCACGTTGTTCGCATGGCACCACGTCATGATGCGGCTTACCTCGCTGGTCGAGGCCGGCAGCACCACGAGCAGCGCTTGGCCTTGGTAGAGCTTGCGGTAATCGATGACATAGGGCGCTACTTCGGCGGGTTCGATCACGCAAGCCGACGCGCCAACGATGGCGCGCATGGCGTCGAGGGCGTGCTGGGCAGACGGGCTGGGAATTTGCATGGTCAGTTGGTTTCAGTAGGCTGCGCTGGGGCGTGCAGGTGATGTGTCAACAGCAGCGGGTTTGAAGCTGCTCGCCAGGCGCCTGATGGCGTTGGCATAGATCAGGACGTCGACACCGGTGGCAACAAAGGTGCAGCCGAGGTCCAGGTAGCGCCTGGCCAGCAGCGGGTCCGAGGTCAGCGTGCCGGCGGCCTTGCCGGCGCCGATGATGGTCTTCATGGCCTGCTCAATCGCCGCCTGTACTTCTGGATGGCCAGGATTGCCGCGGTGGCCCATGGAGGCGGCCAGATCAGCCGGGCCGATGAACACGCCGTCCACGCCTTTCACGGCGCAGATTGCTTCCAGATTCAACAAGGCAGTCACCGTTTCGGCCTGCACCAGCAGGCAAATTTCGTCGTCGGCGTAATCCAGGTAGTCGGTGCGCGCGGTCCACAGCGAGGCGCGTGCCACGGCACTGCCCACGCCTCGGATGCCCAAGGGCGGATAACGGGTGGCGTCGACGATGGCCTGCGCCTGCGCGGCCGTATCGACCATGGGCACCAGCAGATTTTGGGCACCGATGTCCAGCAACTGCTTGATGAGCGGCACCTCGCCCGCGACCGCACGCACCACGGGCTGCGCCGGGTAGGGTGCGACCGCCTGCAGCGTCGCCAGCGTGCTGCGCAAATCGTTGGGGGCGTGTTCGCCGTCGATCAACAGCCAGTCGAATGCGGCGGTGGCACTGACCTCGGCCAGGTAAGGGTCGGCCATGGACAGCCACAGTCCGATTTGCGGTTTCCCGCTGGCCAGTGCGGCCTTGAAGGGGTTGCGTGAAATCATGTGTTCATCCTTTGAAATCGTTAACTGACGATGCCCATATGCCAGGGCACGAACTCGTGGTCGCCCAGGCCCAGCGCCTCGCTCTTGGTCGGCTCACCCGAGGCGTGGCGCAGGATCTCCTCGAAGATGCGCTGCCCCATCTGCGGCACGTCCAGCTCGCCATCCAGGATGACGCCGCAGTTGATGTCCATGTCTTCTTCCAGGCGTTTGAACATCGGCGTATTGCTGGCCAGCTTGATCGTCGGTGCGGGCTTGGAGCCGAACATCGAGCCCCGCCCGGTGGTGAAGCAGATCAGATTCGCGCCGCTGGCAATCTGGCCGGTGGAGGCCACCGGATCGTAACCGGGTGAGTCCATGAAGACAAAGCCGTGTTGCTCAATCGGCTCGGCGTATTCGTAGACGGCCTGCAGCGGCGTAGTGCCGCCTTTCATGGCTGAACCCAGCGACTTCTCGAAAATGTTGGCCAGACCGCCGGCCTGGTTGCCGTGGCCGACCACGCCGTTGAACTGGGCATTGTGACCGGCTGTGTAGCGCTCCCACCAGGCCAGCCGGTCGAGCAGTTTCTGGCCCACTTCGGGGGACACGGCCCGGCGCGTGAGCATGTACTCCACGCCGTGGATCTCGGGGGTTTCCGACAGGATGGCGGTGCCGCCGTGGCGCACCAGAATGTCCATGGCGGCGCCGAGCGCCGGGTTGGCCGTGATGCCGGAAAACCCGTCCGAGCCGCCGCATTCCAGGCCAATCTTCAAGTGGCTGGCCGACACCGGCTGGCGTCGGGCCGCATTGGCGTGCGGCAGCATCTCCTGGATCGCGGCAATGCCGGCTTCGATCGTGACACGGGTGCCGCCCACCTCCTGCATCACCAGGGTGCGCATGAGCTTGCTGGTCTCCAGGCCTTGTGACTCGACCAGCGAGGACACCTGGTTGCGCTCGCAGCCCAGGCCGACGATCAACACGCCGGCCAGATTTGGATGGCGCGCATAGCCGGCCAGGGTGCGGCGCAGCACGTCGAAATGCTCGCTCGGCGACGACATGCCGCAGCCGCTGGTCTGGGCGAAGGCGGCGACGCCGTCCACATGGGGAAAAGCGGCCAGGCGCTCGGGTGTGAAGTGGGCCGCGATGTTCTTGATGACGGAAGCCGAGCAGTTCACCGAGGACAGGATGCCGATGAAGTTGCGCGTGCCCACCCGGCCGTCCGGCCGCACAAAGCCCATGAAGCTCGCGCGCTCAGGCTCAGGCACGTAGTCCACCGGCCGCACGTCCTGGCCAAAGGCCGGGTCGCGCTCGAAATCGACCAGCTTCATGTTGTGCGAATGCACGTAGTCGCCCGGCTCGATGTCGCGCGCGGCCATGCCGATCACTGTGTCGTATTTCAAGATGCGCTCGCCCTCGGCAATGCGGCAGGCCGCGATTTTGTGACCGGCCGGCACTTGCGCACGCGCTCGCACGCCGATCTCGGGCAGGTCCTGGCCCAGTGACAAGGCAGTTTTGGCCACCAGCACGTTGTCGTTGGCATGCAGGCGGATAAGGGGGCTGACAGGGGGGCTGACGGTGAGATTGCTCATGATTTAATTCTTCATCAGTTCCTTCAGCTTGAGCTTGTCGATCAGGAGGGTTTCCTTCTGGTACATGCTGGCGACGTACTTTTCATAGTCGGGACCATCCAGATAGAGCACCGGGGCATCGATCTTGTCAGCCACTTGCTTGAACTCGGGGCTGGCCACGGCCGCGCGGAAGGCTTCGCGCAGCTTCAGGGTGATGGCCGGGTCCAGGCCTTTGGGTGCGCCGATGCCGTTGGGCGCATCCACCACGACGTTGTAGCCCAGTTCCTTGAGCGTGGGCGCGTCCTTGAAGCGCGCGGTACGGTGCTCGCCCCAGGTGGCCAGCAATTTGAGCTTGCCGGCTTCGACATGCGGTGCCCACGAGCTGGAATCGGCCAGCAAATCCACATGACTGCCCAGCACGGCCTGCAAGGCCTCGGCGCCGCCCTTGTAGGGGACATGGTTGAACTGGATGCCGGCGGCCATGGCGAACTCTTCCATGCCCACATGGGTGGCGCCACCGACGCCGGCATGGGCATAGGTGAGCTTGCCGGGGTTGGCTTTCGCAAAGCTCACCAGGTCTTTGAGCGACTTGAAGTTTGAATCGGCCTTGACGGCGATGCCGAAGGTTTGGCCCGAGGTCCGCGCCAGAAAGGTGAAATCCTTGAGCGGGTCCAGCTGCAGGGTGCCGAGCTGCGAGAAGCGCGTCACGGAAATCGGTATCTGCCCAATGGTGTAGCCGTCAGGCTTGGCCGAGGCCATGGCCTTGGTGCCAATCATGCCGGAGGCGCCCGCCTTGTTTTCCAACACGATGGACTGACCCAACGCGCGCGCGGCCACTAGGCACAAGGCGCGCATCGACTGGTCGGCGGTGCCGCCTGCGGGCCAGGGGCAGATGAAGGTGATGGGGCGCTCGGGATAGCCCTGCGCCAGCGCGCGCAAGGGGCTCAGCAGCGCGGTTGCACCGGCAACGGCGGTACCGACGAGCAGGCTGCGACGCTTGATGCTGACGGAAAAAGGGGGAGTTTGCATGTTGTCTGCCTCTGAAGGGATGGGTTGTTGTGCCGCGATTCTTCCCCGATTCTTTATAACAATCCAATCAATTATTGGAATTGCTTGATAGCCTGCAAGTTAACATTAGATGTGACCCAAATTGACCGCGTCCTGCGCTCCAACATCAAACTGCGCCACCTGCAACTGGTGGTGGCGCTGGACCAGTTTCGTCATCTGGGCCGGACGGCAGAGTTCCTGTC
The DNA here is from genome assembly GCF_003347515.1 of Rhodoferax ferrireducens. Taxonomy (GTDB): domain Bacteria; phylum Pseudomonadota; class Gammaproteobacteria; order Burkholderiales; family Burkholderiaceae_C; genus Rhodoferax. Next base: position 414,871 of record NZ_QEII01000324.1, read on the forward strand.
GGTCAGCCAGCCGGCCGTCTCCAAAATGCTGGCCGAGGTGGAAAGCATGCTGGATTTAACCCTGTTTGACCGTTCGACGCGCGGCACCGAGCCGACCTCCAGCGGACAGGCTATTGTCCGGTTTGCCCGTTCGGTGCTGGCTGACTATGAGCGCACGCGCGACGAGATCGCGGCGGTGGCCAGTGGCGCGGCGGGGCGCACCCGGGTGGGCTCCATGGTGGTGGCCTTGCCGGTGCTGCTGGCCGGCGCGGTCAAGCTGCTCAAGCAGCGCTCGGCCCAGGCCAGTGTGCTGGTCGAGGAGGGCGACCTGACGCACCTGCTGCCCAAACTGCGCCTGGGTGAACTGGATCTGTTCGTCGGCCGCCTGGAGCCCGGCTATTCCGCCCCGGACCTGGTGACCGAAGCCCTGTACAACGAACCCATGGTGGTGGTGGTCAAGCACGGCCATGCGCTCACGCGTCAGCCAGCGCCGGACTGGGGTGATTTGGCCCGTATGCCCTGCGTGCTGCCGCCGCCGTGGGCGTCCTTGCGCGTGAAGATTGAGCAGACCTTCTTTCGCCATGGCCTGAACCCGCCGCTGGACATCCTCGAGACCTCGTCATTCCTGGCGCTCAGCACCTTTGTGCAGCAGCGCGACGCGGCTGGCTTTCTGGCGCGTTCGGTGGGTCTGCATTTTCAGAACCAAGGTTTGCTCCATGTGTTGCCGATCGAAGTTCCGATCGAACTGCCGCCGATTGGACTGATCACGATGCGCGGACGGCGGCTGCCGCCGAGCAGCGAGCAGTTGATGGTCTGTTTGCGCCTGACTGCAAAAACCGACCCGCAGCTGATGCCGCCGGCAGATGTGGTCCGCCGATCAAGGAATCCGACGCGACAGGGCGGCAAGTAGAGCGGCGCTGAGCCGTTCTGGAGAGAACGCCAATGCAGACCATGCAGATCGCTTGCGGCACAATGGACGCTCCAAGTAACGTCATGTGGGTGTCTGTCCCGAAATGAGTTTTGACCCGGTGAATATGGCTGACGAAATCCAGCGCCTGCAAGACGAACTGCGGGATGCGCATCGCCGCCTGCAATTGGCGGCCGATGCGACTGGTCCTCTGGGGGGTGACCCGTCGAAGGCGCTGCTGGCGGGGGTGTTCAGACTGAGCCCGGTGGCCATCTCCCTGAGCCGTGCATGTGATGGCATGTATGTGGATGTCAACGACGAATGGACCCGCCTCATGGGCCTGACCGTGCAGGACGTTGTCGGGCGAACCACGGTTGAGATTGGCGTTTGGACCGATAAGGCACAGCGCGATGCCGGGGTGAAGCCCGCGCGCGAATCCGGACGCCTGCGCAATCTGGATTTTCCGTTCACCAGGCCGGACGGCACCAAGCTCATCCTCCAGCTCAACGCCTCCCATATCGAGATAGGCGGCACGGCGCATTTGCTGAGTTACGTCAAGGACGTAAGCGCTGAGCGAGCGGCGCAAGCTGCATTGCTGGCCAGTGAGCAGCTTTTGAAGGCGAGCAACAACCGGCTCAGTCAGCAAGTCCGACTGTTCGAAACGATGGAGAGTCTCGCCTCGGTGGGGTACTGGACATCCGGCGCCGGGGTTGGCGGCTTGCGCTGGTCCAAGGGCTTGTATGGGCTGGCGGCACTGGAACCCGGGACGGTTCTGGAGGCGGCCGCCGCGCGCAGCCGCATCCATGCAGACGATCTGCAGCAGTTTGCCGAGGCCCGTGCCAAGTTGGACGGCTCCATGCTGGAATACCGGTGGCATCACCGGGACGGGCGGGTTCACTGGTTGCGCTCGCGCATGCGGAGCTGGTCGGAGGACGGCAGCGAAGCCTTTGGCGTGGTGCAAGACATCACAGATGAACGTGAGACTTCGCTGGCGCTCCAGGAAAGGCTCGGGTTCATTCAAAAAATCACCAGTCGTTTGCCTGGCGTGGTGTTTCAGTTGCGGCTCAAGGCCGATGGCTCGTTTGAGTTTCCCTACATCAGCGACACCGTGCGCGACCTCTATCGGGGCGTGACGCCTGATGATCTCATGCGAGACGCGTCCTGCACCCTGAAACTGCACCATCCAGATGACCTGGAAGCATTCACTACCTCGGTCAGGGCTTCCGCCCGGGATCTCTCGCCCTGGCGCCATGAATACCGTCTGCGCTTTGAGGATGGCGAGGTGCGCTGGCTGCTGGGGCATGCCATGCCCGAACGGGAGGTGGATGGCGCCGTGCTGTGGAATGGCTTTACCACCGACGTTACCTCGCGCAAACAGGCCGAGGAAAGCCTGCGAGACAGCGAGGCGCGTTTTCGGGCCTTGACCGAACTCTCCTCCGATTGGTATTGGGAGCAGGACGAGCAGTTTCGCTTCATCCGGGTGGACCGCAATCTGGAGTCATTCAATGAGCTGCCGGCGCAAAGTCTTGTTGGCGTCACGCGCTGGGAATCCGACGCGCTGGGTGTCAGCCAGGCGCAGTGGGCCGCGCACCGGGCGGCGTTGGCGGCGCATGAAACCTTTCACGATTTCGAAATGCAGCGCAGGCACGTGGATGGCTCCCTGGTGTGGGCCTCCGTCAGTGGCACGCCTATTTTCGATGCCAAGGGCTGTTTCAAGGGCTACCGAGGCATAGGGCGCGACATCACTGCCCGCAAACGGGCCGAGGAGAAAATTGAACGGCTGGCGTTCTACGACGTACTCACCGAGCTGCCCAACCGCCGCTTGCTGATGGATCGCCTGCAGCAGGCGCTGGTGGCCAGCGGACGCGAAAAATCGACCGGCGCCTTGCTGTTCATCGACCTGGATAACTTCAAGGACCTCAACGATACCCAGGGTCACGATGTCGGCGACCTGCTGCTCAGGCAGGTGGCGCAGCGTCTGGTGGCCAGTGTGCGCGAGGCCGACACCGTGGCGCGCCTGGGTGGTGACGAGTTTGTGGTGATGTTGCAGAAACTGGACCGCAATGTGGCCACGGCCACCGCCCAGGTGGAGCACGTGGGCAAGAAAATTCTGCGCCAGTTGAACCAGGTGTACCTGTTGGGCACGCTGGAGCATCACAGCACGCCCAGTATCGGCGTCACCCTGTTTGAAGACCATCAGCAGACGATGGATGAATTGCTCAAGCAGGCCGATCTGGCGATGTACGAGTCCAAATCGGCCGGGCGCAATACGCTGCGTTTTTTCGACCCGGCCATGCAGGCGCTGGTGGCCCGTCGCACCGAACTGGAGCTGGACTTGCGCCACGGTTTGCAGCGCAATGAGTTGGTGTTGTTTTACCAGCCGGTGGTCGACGCGCACGCACGTGTTGTCGGTGTGGAGGCCCTGGTGCGCTGGCAGCACCCCTTGCGCGGTCAGGTGTCGCCTGCCGAGTTCATTCCCATGGCCGAGCAGACTGGCCTCATCTTGCCGCTGGGGCAGTGGGTGCTGGAAGTCGCCTGCCTGCAACTGGTGCGCTGGTCGGCGCACGCGTCCACCGCGTGCCTGAGCATGGCGGTGAACGTGAGTGCCCGCCAGTTCAAACACCCGGAATTTGTGCAGCAGGTACTGGACTTGTTGCGCGAAACCGGGGCGAACCCGCAACGCCTGAAACTGGAGCTGACGGAAAGCCTTTTGCTCACGGACACCCAGGACGCTATTCTGAAAATGACGGAGTTGCGTGCGGTCGGCGTGCGTTTCTCGCTGGACGATTTCGGGACCGGTTATTCGTCTTTGTCCTACCTCAAACTCTTGCCCTTGCAGCAGCTCAAGATTGACCAGTCCTTCGTGCGCGATGTGCTGACCGACCCGAACGATGCCGCCATTGCCCGCACCGTGCTCGCCCTGGGGCAAAGTCTGGGGTTTGACGTGGTGGCCGAGGGTGTGGAAACCGTCGGCCAGCGCGACTTTTTGCTGAAAAACGGGTGCACCCTGTTTCAGGGCTATCTGTTTGGCAAGCCGGCGCCGATAGAGCTACTGCAGCTCGGCGACCGGTCGCTGGCGTCGTAGCGCTCCTTGCGGCGGCGCTACAGGGGTGGCGTTAAAAAGGCGCGTCAGTCGCCGTAGGGGCGACGGCGTCTGGTGTGTCGCCTGCGGTGGGTGTGGTTTCTGGCTCTGCCACAGAGGCCTGTGCCGCCTGACGCAAAGTGGCCTTTTCGCCGGCGCTGGCAAACTTGCTGTACTTGCCCAGAATGCTCACCATCTGGCCATAGATCCGCGGGTTGCCGGCCATGCATTCTTTTTGCTCCAGGAAATCCGCGTCGCCGGAGAAATTGCCGACCAAACCGCCGGCCTCGGTCACCATCAGGGCGCCCGCTGCCACGTCCCAGGGTTGTAGGCCGGCCTCGAAGAATCCCTCGGTGTAACCGGCAGCCACATAGGCCAGATCAAGCGCCGCAGCGCCAGGGCGGCGCAGGCCGGCCGTGAGTTTCATCATGTCACCCATCATGAGCAGGTAGGTGTTGAGGTCGTCGCCCGGACGGAACGGGAAACCGGTGGAAATCAGGGATTCCTGCAGGCGGATGCGTTTGGAGACGCGCAGGCGGCGGTCATTCAAATAAGCGCCACGGCCTTTGGTGGCGGTGAACAGGTCGTTGCGGCTGGGGTCGTAAATGACGGCCTGCTCAATCTTGCCCTTGACGGCCAGCGCGATGCTGACGCAGTAAACGGGAAAGCCGTGGATGAAGTTGGTGGTGCCGTCCAGCGGATCGATGATCCAGACAAACTCGGAGTCCTTGGCACCATGTTCCCGACCTGATTCTTCAGCCCAGATGCCGTGGCCTGGATAGGCGGTGAGCAGCGTCTCGATGATGGCTTGCTCGGCGGCCTGGTCCACCTCGGTCACGAAGTCGTTGACCTGCTTTTGCGAGATTCGAACCGCTTCAACGTCAAGCGCGGCGCGATTGATGATGGAACCAGCGGTGCGGGCGGCCTTGACGGCCACATTGATCATGGGGTGCAGATTGGGGGATGCCATAAGTTTTGATTAAGAGCGGGACGGGACTGCAAGGCGATGCGGGCAGCGACAATAGCGGGATTTTACCCGCCCGGCGATTTTTCAAATTTCGAGCGCATTTTGGATGTCATGAAAACACGTTTTATCCTGATCAACACCAGCCACGCGGGCAATGTGGGGGCGGCGGCCCGCGCCATGAAAACCATGGGGTTTACCGACCTGGTGCTGGTGGCGCCGCGTTGGGCTAATGTGCTTAACCGCGAGGAAACCATCCAGCGCGCCAGCGGGGCGCTGGATGTGCTGAGAAACGCCCGCATTGTTGCCACACTGGACGAGGCGCTGGACGGCATGACCCACCTATGTGCGACGGCCATGACACCGCGCGACTTTGGCCCGCCCACCGTCACGCCCCGCGAGCATTTCGAGGTACTATCGAAAAAGGAGCTGCTTGCGCATATTCCACGGGGGCTAGAGGCTAATTTTCCTTGTAAATCTGAGGACAATGCGACACCGGCCGAGCTTGTGGCGGTGCAGCAAGGCATTGCATTTTTGTTTGGTTGCGAGCGGTTTGGCATGAGCAATGAAGATGTCTACCGCTGCCACGTCGCCTTGACCATTCCGAGCGACCCCAAGTTTGGCTCCCTTAATCTGGCGGCGGCCTTGCAGGTGATCGCCTACGAATGGCGACTGGCCCTCGGTGCCTTTGCCGTCGAGGAGGCGACTGCCGCTCCGGTGCTGGCCGACGCGAGTCAGATGGCGGGCATGCTGGCGCATTGGGAGAAGTCACTGATCGCGATCGGGTTTCTGGACCCGCAGGCACCCAAGAAGCTGATGCCCCGGCTCAATCAGCTGTTCAACCGGGCTGGTGTCACGCAGGAAGAAATCCACATTCTTCGCGGTATCGCCAAAATGATGGACCAGACCGCCACGGGGCACAAACCCTTGCCGCCAGCCGCAGAACCTTCAAAAGGCTAGACTTCAGCGATGTTTTCCCGACTACGTTCCGATATCCAATGCATTCTCGACCGCGACCCGGCGGCGCGCACCACTTGGGAGGTGCTCACCTGCTACCCCGGTCTGCATGCCGTGGTTTTACACCGTTTAGCCCATAGATGCTGGAGTCATGGCTTCAAATGGCTGGGCCGCTTTATTTCGCACCTTGCCCGCTTCCTCACCGGGATTGAGATTCACCCCGGAGCGACGCTTGGTGAGCGGGTGTTCTTTGACCATGCCATGGGCGTGGTGGTGGGCGAGACGGCCGAAATTGGCGACGGTTGCACCATCTACCAAGGCGTTACCCTGGGCGGCACCTCGCTGTACAAGGGCGTCAAACGTCACCCCACGCTGGGCCGCAATGTGGTGGTCGGCGCGGGCGCGCAAGTGCTGGGTGGTTTCACCGTCGGCGACGGCGCCAAAGTAGGTTCCAACGCGGTGGTCACCAAACCGGTGCCGGCCGGAGCCACGGCGGTCGGCAACCCGGCGCGCATCATCCAGGCCGAACTGGATGTCAAACGGGAAGAAACCGCCTCCAAGATGGGATTTTCTGCCTACGGCGTCACGCAAAATGACGATCCATTGAGTCAGGCCATGCGTGGTTTGATTGACAACGCGTCAACCCAGGAACACCAGATCGCCCTGCTGTGGAAGGCGATCGAGACGCTGCAGGCCAATCGTTCGGCCACCAACTGTGTGCCGGGCGATGCCGCTTTGAGCGAGCACTTCGAGGCCGACAAGCTCAATCAGCTGGTGGGCAAGTAGTTCCATTCCCAATTCAATTCGATATGTCGTTGCCCCGCCTTGCCGTACTAAAGTGCTGTCTGCAGCGGTGCGCCTAATCTCGCATCGAATTGGAAATGGAACAAGTCAGTCCGCTAGGGGGCCGGGCGTATCGCCGCTTTAGGCCGGAATGCCTTGCAGACTGACTCAACGGTGTCCAGGTAAGGTCCGCCAATCAAGTCGATGCAGTACGGCACTGCGGCAAAAATGCCAGCCATCACCGACTCGCCGTTGCTGTCGCGCAGGCCTTCCAGTGTTTCCTGAATCGACTTGGGCTGCCCCGGCAGATTGATGATCAGGCACTGGTCGCGGATCACCGCCACCTGCCGCGACAGAATCGCGGTTGGCACAAACTTCAGGCTGATCTGGCGCATTTGCTCGCCAAAGCCCGGCATTTCCTTGTGTGCCACCGCCAGCGTGGCTTCGGGCGTAACGTCGCGCAGCGCTGGGCCGGTGCCGCCGGTGGTCAACACCAGCGCGCAGCCGGCATCGACCAGCTCAATCAGGGTGGCGCTGATGTTGGCTTGGTCATCAGGAATCAGCCGGGGCTCAAACTGCAACGGGTTTTTCAGCGCACGGGTCAGCCAGTCCTGCAGGGCGGGCAAGCCTTTGTCCAGATACACGCCGCTGGAGGCGCGGTCACTGATGGAAACGATGCCAATCTTGATGGCGTCGAACGGAGTCGTGGCGCCGGTGGTCATGGCGTTTCATCTCCTGCTTGGTGCGGGCCGGTTTCAGTTACGTCGTAGCCCAACAGCTGCTGACGCACGATCTGAAAAATATCGCGGTAGGCGCGGCCATGGCGCACGGCCTCGCCGGGTTTTTCGGGCTTGGCATCCTTGCGCGCCTGGCGAATCAGGGCACGCAACTGTTGCGTGTCGGTGTCCGCGTGCTGGGTGATCCACTCGCCAAACGCCTCCTCTTCGGCAATCAGGCGGTCGCGCCAGATCTCGGCTTGATGGAGTGCGTAGTTTTCGCGGGCTGAACCATTGTTCTGCTCCGCCAGTGCGGCACGAATGTTGTAAACACCGGTTTCATCGATCAGGCGCATCTGCTTGCCAATGAACTGCATCTGGCGGCGTTTGCCTTCAAAGTTGGTGATGCGCTTGGCCTCGGCGATGGCGTCCTTGAGCTTTTCAGTCAAGTCCAGTCGTTTCATCAGGTCGGCACGCAGCGTCAGTAAATCTTCACCCAGCTTTTGTAGCTCCAGGCTTTCGCGTTTGAGGTCGGTGCGGCTTTGGTCGTCCGTGCCCTTGAGTTCGCGCTTGAGCTCCAGATCGCGTTCACTGCCTTCGGCGACGAACTCACCTCTGACGAAATAGCCTTTTTTGAATTTGCGTGACATGGTAGGAAAAATGGGGGAAGGGCGGACGCGGAGTTCCGCAGAGCCAAGTATCATAGCCTCCGATATGAAGAAACCCAATACGCCCCCCGCCCAGCCCCGCGCTGACAATGGCTTCAGCTACAGCCGCCCCTATTTTGAAGAGCTGGTCGACACCGCCTTGGCGCATGCCAAAAAACTGGGCGCGACCGACGCCGGCGCTGAAGCGTCCGAGGGCTGCGGCCTGAGCGTTTCGGTGCGCAAGGGCGAGCTGGAAAATGTGGAGCGCAACCGCGACAAATCATTGGGCGTGACGGTTTACATGGGCAAACGCAGGGGGAATGCCAGCACCTCTGATTTCTCCACCGCTGCCATCCAGCAAACCGTGCAAGCGGCCTATGACATTGCCCGGTTCACGGCGGAAGACCCCATGGCCGGGCTGCCGGATGCCAAGGATGTGGCGCCGCAGTCAAAGCAGCGCACCGACCTGGACCTGTTTCATCCCTGGGCCATCACCAGCGAACAGGCCGCGCAACTGGCCATGGTTTGCGAAGCAGCAGCCCTGCAAACGGACAAACGTATTACCAACAGCGAGGGTGCGGGCGTGTCGGCCCAGCAGTCGCATTTCTTCAGCGCACACACGCGGGGTTTTCGCGGTGGTTACGCCAGCTCGCGCCACTCCATGTCGGTCTCGCCGATTGCGGGCAAGGGCAATGATATGCAACGCGATGCCTGGTACAGTTCGATGCGTCACCCGGATGACCTCGCGTCGCCCGAGTCGATCGGGCGTTACGCCGCCGAGCGCGCCTTGAGCCGGCTGAAGTCGCGCAAGATTGCGACGACGGAATGCCCGGTTTTGTTTGAGTCACCACTGGCTGCCGGTCTGCTGGGCAGCTTTGTGCAGGCCATCAGCGGCGGCGCGCTGTACCGCAAGAGCTCGTTCCTGCTGGACTCGCTGGGCAAGCAGGTGCTGCCCAAGCACATCGATATTCTGGAAGACCCGTTTGTCAAACGTGGCAAAGGCAGCTCGCCGTTTGATGACGAGGGTGTCAAGGTCAAGGCCCGCCAGGTGGTGGAGGCGGGGTGTGTGCAAGGCTATTTCCTGGGCAGCTATTCGGCCCGCAAGCTGGGCATGAAAACCACAGGCAACGCCGGTGGCTCGCACAATCTGATCCTGAGTTCGCGCCTAACGCGCGCCGGGGATGACCTGGATGCCATGCTGCAAAAACTGGGCACCGGCTTGTTTGTGACCGAGCTGATGGGCAGCGGCGTGAACTACGTCACCGGCGACTACTCGCGCGGCGCCAGCGGCTTCTGGGTGGAGAAGGGCCGCATTGCCTTCCCGGTGCAGGAGATCACCATTGCTGGCAACATGAAAGCCATACTCAAGGGCATTCAGGCCGTGGGGGCTGACACCTACAACTACGGCGCCAAGACGGTGGGTTCCATCCTGGTCAACCGCATGAAGGTGGCGGGAAGCTAACTTACCCGGCCAAGGCGGCCTTGACCGCCGCGGAAATCTGGCCCATCTCGGCTTTGCCCGCCAGACGCGCTTTCACGGCGCCCATGACCTTGCCCATGTCGCCGGGCCCGGCATTGCGGCCCAGCTCAACGGCGAGTTCAGCCACGATGGCCTTGACCTCGGTCGCCACTTCGTCGGCGCTCAGGCGCTGCGGCAGGTAAGCCTCCAGCACCTTGATCTCAGCCGATTCTTTGTCCGCCAGGTCCATGCGGTTGGCCAGGGTAAAGGCGGCCACCGAGTCCTTGCGCTGCTTGATCAGTTTGTCGACGATGGCCACCATGGCGACGTCGTCCAGCACCACGCGCTCATCCACTTCTTTTTGCTTGGCCGCCGCCAGCAGCAGGCGGATGGTGCCCAGGCGCTCGCTGTCTTTGGCGCGCATGGCGGTTTTCATGTCTTCGGTGATCTGGTCTTTGAGTGACATTGGAGGAACTCCTTGTTGGGTGGTTTGTGAATGTGGTTTCTGCCCTGATGCGCAACGGATCCAGACGTAAAAAAAGCCCACCTGAGCGTCCCCGGTGAGCTTTTTTTCAGGCCTTAATCAAGTTAAGTGCCTTGCAAGAGGGTACTGGATCAGTACATTTTCTTGGGCAACTGCATGGCGCGAATGCGCTTGTAGTTGCGCTTGACGGCGGCAGCCTTCTTGCGCTTGCGCTCGGCAGTGGGCTTTTCGTAGAACTCGCGTGCGCGCAAGTCAGTCAAAAGGCCGAGTTTTTCAATGGTGCGCTTGAAGCGACGCAGCGCTACGTCAAAGGGTTCGTTCTCTTTTACACGGATGGTTGTCATTACGTCATGTTGTCCAGAATATGCAGACTTCAGTCAAAGGGAGATCGAGCCATTTGACGTATTTCGTGCGATTTTCCCCGCTATAAAGTTGATCAGGCAGCGGGGGTTTGCCAGCAAAGCCTAGGATTATAGCCTTATCTTTATTGAATTCAATGCGCCGATTCACGCATGGGCGCGTTCCTTCAACAGCGTGGCCGCCAAACCCTGTGCACAGGCAAATCCGCTGGCCCAGGCCCACTGAAAGTTGTAGCCGCCCAGCCAGCCGGTCACGTCCACCACTTCGCCGATGAAATACAGGCCGGGCTGTTTGGACTCAAAGGTCTGGGACGACAGATCCCGCGTGTCCACGCCGCCGGCGGTGACCTCGGCTTTTTTGTAGCCCTCGGTGCCGGTGGGGGTCAGTTCCCAGCGCGTGAGGCGTTCCGCCAGGGCAGTCAAGGCCTTGTCGGTGGCCTCGTTGATGGGGCGCTGCCAGTTGTGGCCGACCCCACTGCCTTGCTGCACCCAGGCGTCGGCGAGGCGGGCGGGCACTTGGGTGGCCAGCTCGTTGGCAATCAATTTGCGCGAGGTGGATTTGGCGTGGGTGAGCGACTGCAATATATCGGTGTTGGGTGCCAGGTTGAGCCGAATGGGGGTGCCGGCTTGCCAGTAACTGGATATCTGCAGCACGGCCGGGCCGCTCAGGCCGCGATGGGTGAACAAAAGGTCTTCCAGAAAACCTGTTTTTTCCTTCTTGCTGCCCACTTCGATTTGTACCGGTAACGACAGGCCCGCCAGTTGGGCATAGGGCGCCCAGGCGTCGCCGTCAAAAGTCAGGGGCACCAAGGCAGGGCGTGGCTCGACCAGACGCAGGCCAAACTGGCGCGCAACACGGTAACCGAAATCCGTGGCGCCTATTTTGGGGATGGACAGACCGCCGGTGGCGATGACGACCGAGCGCGTGTGAATCATGCCTCGGTCGCTACCTATTTCATAGCTTCCTGCGCCCGTTTCGTCAGGGCTAGAGGCTGAAAACACTATATTTTTTAGGTTGCAGGGCTGCCAGCGCGTCACTTGCCCGGCATCGCATTCGGCTAGGAGTAGCTGAATGATGTCTTCGGCCGAACGGTCGCAAAACAACTGTCCTTTGTGCTTTTCGTGAAACGCAATGCCGTGGCCTTGCAGCAACTCGATGAAGTGGCGCGGGGTGTAACGCGACAAGGCTGAACGGCAAAAATTCGGGTTGTCGCCCAGGAAATTGGCGGCGGTGGTGCCGACGTTGGTGAAGTTGCAGCGCCCGCCGCCCGAGATGCGGATCTTTTCGGCCACGGCCGTGCTGTGGTCGACCAGCAGCACCTTCAGGCCCAACTGGCCCGCCACCCCCGCACAGAACAGGCCGGCTGCGCCGGCGCCCACGATCACAACGTCAAAATTTTGCATGGGCCGCAGTGTAGACGCAGCCCTCAGAGACCGCTGGACCTCAGCTGGCCTGTTTGTTCCGGGCCACCAGATCAACCGCCTTGCGTGACATACCGTCGATTTCTACGGTGATGCCTGACAAGACATTGGCCACCACGGCAAACTCCCGCCCATGCTGGCCGGCGCGGGCCGCCATCACCTGGGCGTTGAAGCTGACGACTTTGGCCTCGCGGGCCACCGTCTGGATGTCGGACACGATGCTGCTCAGCTCTTGCATCAACAAGGTCGACTTGCCTTTGCTGATGTTGTCAAAGGTTGTGGTCGCGGTGTTCAGTGCTTCAAGCACGCTGTCGGTGCTGGTGATCAGGGCATTCAGGGAGTGCTTGTGCGACTCCCCGTCGCTGATGCATTGCAGCGTGGTACGCATCTGCTGCATGAATTGCTCAATGACGGGGCCGACGCTTTGCGACCCCTGGTAGGTGTCGCGCACCAATTGGGCGCTGACTGCATCAAATTCGGTGATGGTGCCGCGCAATTGGACTTGGCTATCGCAAAACAACTGGAAGGTTTTTTGCGCCGCCTGCAGGTGAGTGCCGCTGCCACTGGCGGCCAGCACCGTTTGCAAAATCATGCGTTGCGACAGCATGCGCTGGCGCGCCGCCAGATTGACCAGCGACATCGATACGTTGGCGGCTGCCGGTCGGACATGGACAGGCCGCGCGGGTGAGGAGGGCAGGAATGAAGGCTTTGTATGCGTTTTGACTGAAACGGTGGGGGCAAACATCATGGCTTCTCCAAGGGTTATTACTTAGATTACGCAATATACGGGCCAGATGTTGATTTGAGTCAAAACTTGTTAGGCGATACAGCGCCGCAAACGGCGAAAAAAACGCCGCTGACCTGCGGCGTTGTTGAGGCTTCGCCCGCCTCAAGCGCGAGCGGTGCGCGCTTCCGGCAGTGCTTGTTGCAATGCCAGCGTGCCCTGCAGCACGTCGCCCACCACGATCACGCTCGGGCTCATCAGTTTTTCGCGTGTGATGGTGCGTTGCAGCTCCGCCAGGGTGCAGACCGCGTGGCGCTGGCTCGTCAGACTGGCATTCTGGATAACGGCCACCGGCGTGCTGGCGGGCAGGCCAGTCAGCAACTGGTCCTGAATGCTGTGCGCGCCACTCACGCCCATGTAAATCACCAGGGTAAGCCGGGCGCTGTGGGCGGTGGCGGCCAGTGCCTTCCAGTCGGTCCCCGTGCTACCGGGCTTGGCGTGACCGGTGATAAACACCACGCCATGGGCATGTTCGCGGTGCGTCAGCGGCACGCCCAGGGAGGTCACGGCGGCCAAGCCGGCCGTGATGCCGTTGATCACCGTCACGCGCACGCCCGCCGCCTGCAGATGCTCCACTTCTTCGCCGCCACGACCGAAGACGAAGGGGTCACCGCCCTTGAGGCGCACCACGGTTTCGCCCTCGCGCACGGCCATGAGGATGAGCTTTTCAATGAAGGCCTGCGGGGTGGATTTGCAGCCGCCGCGTTTTCCCACATGGATGATGCGGGCGGTGGGCGAGGCCAGCGCGACGATGGCCTCGCTGACCAGATCGTCTACCAGCAGCACGGTGGCGACCTGGATGGCTTTGACGGCCTTGATGGTGAGCAGTTCGGGGTCGCCCGGGCCGGCCCCGACGAGGGTGCAGCTGCCTTGGCCGGTCAGGGGGGATGGGGGGGGTGTCATGGTGTCGTCCTCGTTTGGTCAGACAGTTGCACGATGTGTGCCACCTGCAGGGCAATCGGGGTAGGAATGGGTTCCTGCCCGTCCAGCACCGCCCGGATCCAGCGGGTGGTGCTTTGCACGTCCGGCGCCGGCAAGCCTGGCACCTCGGTCAGGGAGCCATTCAGCATCTCCTGCAACCGGGTCACCTCGCCGTCGGCAAACGCATCCATGACGGGCGTGCGGCGCGGGTCGGCCACGGGTTCGCCTTCGGTGCCGCGTAGCAGCAAGGCCGTCGCCTGCACGAGGCGCAAGGTCGCCGCCATGGAGAGCGCGTATTCCGGGTGGGTGTAGCTGCCTACCACCACGGCCGGGTGGTCGCAGGGGTTCATCAGCTTGACCAGACTGTGCGCCGGGTTGCGCAGGCCGACCACGCGGCGCACGTCCAGCAGGCGCTGCAGGCCGGGACATAGCAGGCCGGTCGGGACAAACTGGACGCACCCATTCACTATGGTTTCGATAGCCGTTTGCGCAGGTATGCCAAGGGCCACGAGCACATCTTGTGCAGAAACGCGGGTGGATTCGGTGGGTGTGCCATGAACCACCACGGGCAAGCCCTCGCGCGCCAGCAACAGTGCCAGCAGCGGCGTGAGCACTGGCAGCTTGCGTGCACCGTTGTAGCTGGGCAGCACCACGGCGGTGCGGCCATGCACGGGAATCTTCAACAGCCGGGCATGGGTGGCGTCCAGAAAACCAGCCATCTCTTCCGGCGTTTCACCCTTGATGCGCATGGCCAGGCAAAACGCGCCGATCTCCAGGTCGGTGACCTCGCCGTCCAGTACCTGGCCGAACAGGTCGGCGGCTTGTTCGCGCGGAATGGAACGCGCGCCGTCTTTGCCGCGCCCGATGATTTTGATGTATTTGCCGATGCTCATGCGCGGATTGTCCGTGAACGTGGATGACTTGGGGTCTGAAAGCTTGTCTGCGTTCCGGCCGGCTCAGGCGCTTTGCAGGCTGGGCGCCAGGGTGTCGCGCACCATGCGCTGCAGCTGGGGCACACAGGAGCCGCAATTGGTGCCGCATTTCAGTGCGGACTGCAGCGCGTCCAGCCGCTCCTTGCCTGAACCGTGGCAGTTGGCCAGCTGCGCGCTGATCGCCACGTCGGTCACGTCGAAGCAGGCGCACACCTGTTTGCCACGCGACACCACCTGGACCGGCGGTTTGGCGCCGGGTAGCAGCAGGGCACGGCCATAGGCTTGTGCCGGCAACTCGTCTTGCAGCAGCGTGGTGATCCAGCCTTGGGCGCTGGTGTCGCCGGCCAGCATGAACCCTTCCAGCGTGGTGTTGGTCGCTGTGCGTTGCAGCAAGGCGGCACGGCGCTGGCCGCGCTTTTTGTCGGCATAGCGCACAACTTGGGGCTTGTCCAGGTTGAGCAGGGCCTCGATCTGCGTCAGTAGTGCGTCGTCCGCCGGAATTTCAAACGTGGTGGCGCGAAACAGCAGACCGCTGCGCTCCTGGCCGGGGGCATCCAGCGGCACGTTGTTGGCAAACGGCACGCAACTGGCGTACGCAAAATGGCTCATCAACTGCTGCAGTTCGGTGCGCGCCGACAGCACGCGATCTGCTGGCAGCCAGGCCACGGCCAATAGGGACCAGGGCATGTCGGCCTTCAAAACCTTGACGGCGGCGTGCTTGAACTCGGGCTGCTTGGAGTCCGGGCAATAAGCCGGGGTGGTGAGAGCGTTGACGCCAGCCAGGCGCTGACCGGTGGAGCTGATGCCGCTCAGGAACTCCTCGCCCCAGTGCATGGCCATGAAGACCTGGCTCATTCCGAGGTCAGCGCTGGCTTGCACGGGCACCAGAATTGAGCCGCGTTTGCTGGTGACGTGCACCAGGTCGCCCTCCTTGAGAAGGCGGCGGGCCATGTCCTGCGGGTTCATCTGCACGGTGGGCTCGCGCACATGGCCGAACAGCCGGCCCAGCGTACCGGTGCGGCTCATTCCATGCCACTGGTCGCGCAGGCGGCCGGTGGTGAGCGAGAACGGGTAGCGCGATTCGCGCGGCTCGGCCACTGGTCTGTAGACCGTGTTGACGAAGCGCGCGCGGCCGTCGGGCGTGGGGAAGATGCCATCCTCGTACAGCCTCGCCTTACCCTGCGTTTCGCCCTCGACCAGGGGCCATTGCCGGGGCGCCTGCTCCAGCAGGGGGTAGGACATGCCGGTGATGTCCAGGTCGCGGCCGCGCGTGGATTCGCGGTGTTCGAGCCAGATCGATTCCGGGGTGGGGTAGGGGAAGAGGGTTTGCGGTGAGGCTGGCAGCCTGACTTCGGACCCGACCCCCATGGCTTCCAGGCGTTGCGCAAAATCGACGACGATGGCCCAGTCGTGGCGGGCCTCGCCCAGCGCGGGGACGGCGGCGCGCACCCGGCTGATGCGGCGTTCGCTGTTGGTCACCGTGCCTTCTTTTTCGCCCCAGGTGGTGGCGGGCAGCAGCAAGTCGGCGTAGCGGCAGGTTGCGGTGCCGGCGAAGGCTTCCTGCACCACCACGAATTCGGCGCGCTCCAGCGCGCGGCGCACGGTGGCCTGGTCGGGCATGGATTGCGCGGGGTTGGTGCAGGCAATCCACAGTGCCTTGATTTCGCCGTCGGCGGCGGCCTGGAACATCTCGACTGCTGTCTTGCCGGGCTTGGCCGCCACCTCAGGAAGGCCCCAGAACGCGGCGATTTCGGCGCGGTGGGCCGGGGTGTTCAGGTCGCGGTGGCCCGACAGCAAGTTGGCCATGCCGCCGACTTCGCGTCCGCCCATGGCGTTGGGCTGGCCGGTGAGCGAGAACGGCCCGGCGCCGGGTTTGCCAATCTGCCCGGTGGCCAGATGCAGGTTGATCAAGGCGGCGTTCTTGGCCGTGCCGCTGCTGGACTGGTTCAGGCCCTGGCAGTACAGGCTGAGCGTCGGGCTGCGTTGTGCCGGGTTGGCGGCATTACCCGCGTGCACGCCGGCAAACAGGCGCGCCGCCTGCAGCAGGTCGTCCTTGGAGATGCCGCAGGTCTGGGCCACCAGCTCCGGCGTGTAATCGCGCACCGTGGCTTTGAGCGCGTCAAAGCCGCTGGTGTGGTCGGCCATGTATGCGGTATCCAGCCAGCCTTCCCACAGCATGGTGTGCAGCATGCCGTTGAACAGCATCACGTCGGTGCCGGGCTGGATCGGTAAAAACAGGTCGGCGATCTCAGCCGTGTCGGTGCGGCGCGGGTCGCACACCACAATCTTCAACGCCGGATTCGCCTGGCGCGCATCTTCAATGCGGCGAAACAGAATCGGGTGCGCGTAGGCGGTGTTCGAGCCGACGATGAAAATCGTGCCGGCATGGTTGACGTCGTCATAGCAGGCCGGCGGCGCATCCGCCCCCAGCGTCTGCTTGTAGCCGGTCACCGCGCTGCTCATGCACAGGCGCGAGTTGCTGTCGATGTTGTTGGTGCCAATCAGCCCCTTGGCGAGCTTGTTGAAGACGTAATAGTCCTCGGTGAGCAATTGGCCCGAGATGTAGAAGCCGACCGCATCCGGCCCTTGCTTACGGATGATGTCGGCAAAACGCCCGGCCGCCAGGTCCAGGGCGCTGTCCCAGGTGGTGCGCTGGGGTGGGGCGCCCCGCTGCAAGCGCTGCATCGGTTGCAGCAGCCGGGTTTGCTGGTTGACGACTGCACTGGCGGTCAGGTGCAGCGTGGAGCCCTTGGTGCACAGCCGGCCGAAGTTGGCGGGATGATCCGGGTCGCCGCGCACGCCGGTGATCTGGCTGCCTTCGGACGCGATGATCACGCCGCAGCCAACGCCGCAGTAGGGGCAGGTGGATTTTGTCTCAGTCATGTCCGGTGAGTTTGGTGGAGTTGTCAATGCGCATGGGGCGCCAATTGTCAACGAATAGGTCAAGCCCTAAGCGCTCGGGGTCATGTCTGGACTTTGCCCCACCTGCGGTCGCTCGGTGTTTGGCACCCATTCCCACCACTCGTGCTGGCCTTCAGCGGTGTCTTCCTGGGTGCGGTAAACGTTCCAGGTGACCAGGTAGTCGGGATTTTCCATATCGACGCCCGAGGCGGCGTGCTGATAGCGCCCCGGCGGGGCTTTGAACCAGGCATCCAGATGGGGCGGCACGATGAACTCTGCGACTTTGACCGCCGCGTCGCTGTGACGGAGCTGGATGCTGATGCCTTGCTCCGCGTCTACCTTGACCACCTGGCCGGCATACTGGTTCTGCTTCATCAGCTCGCCTTGCAGATCAAAGTACGAGACGCCGATGACGCAGGTTTTTAGGAGCAGGTCTTCGATTTGCATGGCTTGATTCCGGCTCAGTGCCGCAGCGGCGCCACGCCCACTTGCGGCATGTTGGCCAGGCCGATGTCCCGGGCATGGTCTTCAAAGCCCTTGTTCTTCCAGAAGAAGGCGCCTGGCATGGTGGTGGGAATCACCAGCACGTAAAACAGGGCCCGGCCAATCACGCTGGTGGCAATCAAGGTGGCGCCGACCAGGGCCAAGCCCAGCAGCATATAGACATTGACGGCATTGAAGGCCAGCATGCTGATTAGCAGGCCAACAACCAACACCAGGTTCAGACCCAGCAAGGCGTTGCGCAGCACATAGGTTTTACCGAATGTGGTGGTCTGCACATAGTAGGACGCGCCGCCTTCATGCTCGGCCAGGCCCATGTCGCGGCCATGCGCCGTATGCCCCACACCTTCAATCAACATGCCCAGACTCAATACGCCGGCGCAGATGAGCGTCACATTCAAGTAGTCTTCACCGGCAAAGGCCAGGGTGGAAATCACCACGACGCCCACCACCAGCGAACCCAGGGACAACATGCTGCCCACGAAGGCTGTGCCGACTTGCCAATGGTTCCAGAACGGACGCGCCTTGATGCGGTAGCAGCGGTACATGTAGTACAGGCCGGCGGCGCTGCCCAGCACCGCCAGGTAGCCAAACACGCGGGCCAGGGCAGCGGCGCGATCAAAGCTGATCAGCACGTTGATATCGCTGGAAAACACGGCGCTGAACAGGGACTGCACCAAGGTGTTGCCCGGCAGGCTGAACAGAATGTGCATGCCGAGCGCGCCCATGAAGATGGCAATGCCCAGGCCTTCACGCGACACCGGCGAGTGACGCAAGTTGTTGAAGCCGCGGTAAAAGCGCTGGGGTTTGCCCAGGTGCATGGTGGACATGAACAGGCCAAAGGCGACTAGCAAAAAGCAGACGATGGCCAGCGGCGCATACAGCGCCGACTGCGCAAAGCCGGCGAAGCCGCTCAAGCCCGCCTGCGCGCCCAGGAAGGCCAGCGCAAAGGCGCCAGCCGCCGTCTGCGCTGCCAGCGTGAACAGCACCAGCGGGTTTTCACGCGAACTCAGGCGCGCCAGGTTCCAGTGTTTGGCTTTGCCCTTCTTCTGGTCAATGGCGGGGCGGTAGCGGCCCTTGTCGTCCTTGTGGTATTTGACCGGCATGGAGTCGGTGCGCTTCATCTCGTCCGGCAGTTGCTTGATCTGCTGGAAGCGAATGTTGGGCTGGGTGATTTCGGGCGACGGGAACCCGGGGATCTCGACACGGGCCTGTTCGCGGCCGCCCGGAATGTTTTCGATCACGCCGAAGTCCAGCGCGTTGCCCACGCAGGCCGACACGCAGGCGGGCTTCAGGCCGACTTCGAGCCGGTCCACGCACATATTGCATTTGGAGACCTGGCCTTTGACCGGGTCGAGTTGCGGCGCGTTGTAGGGGCAGACCCAGGTGCAGTAGCCACAGCCGAAGCAGGTTTCCGGGTCTTGCAGCACGGCGCCATACTCCACATGCTTGGTGTAGGCGCGGGTCGGGCAGCCCTTGAGGCAGACCGGGTCATCGCAATGGTTGCAGGCCATGGAGATGTTCATGCGCTTGTAGTCGGGGTAGCTGCCGCCCTCCACATAGCCGACCGAGCGGAATGCCAGGTGCGCCGGGTTGTTGTTTTTCTCGCTGCACGCGGCTTCGCAGGCGTGGCAACCAATGCAGTTGTCCGCCGTGAAGAAAAAACCGTGCTGCTTGTTGCGGTTGGGGTTGGTGCCCACAGCCGGGTTCTCGTTGATGAACATGGAGCGACCGACCGGCAGCTTGTTGGCGGTGTGGGCGATTAGGTCAATCTTTTGGCCGTAGCGGTTGGTGTCGGCATGTGTCGTGTCTTTGAGAAAGGCGTAGACCTGCTCCTCGGTGCGGATCTCCCAGATTTTTTTCTCTGCCGCTTTTTGGGAGCCGCAGCCGCCGCTGGCGCACCCGGGTTTGCCGCAGCCGTTTTTGGGATCGGCCACCAGGGCGTTCTTCCGTAGGGTGTTGTCTTTCATGGCATTCATCCTTAGTCAGTGAGGACAGAGCTTGCGCACTGTGTGTTGCTGCGGTCCGCCCCGCAATGTCTCAAAAAGCCCTGCGTTCCAGGTTCAAACGTGCGGCTTCTTGCTGGTCGATTTTTTCCACCCGCGCCGCGTTCTGCTTGAACGCGGGTTGGCGTGAGTGCGGGTCCAGCAGGCCCAGCGTCAGGCGATTCACGCAGTCATGAAAATGGAAGGGGATAAACAACATGTCGCTGCCCACCCGTTGCGTGAGCTGCACCATGACGATGGCATCGCCGCGGCGGCTCACCACGCGCACATAGCTTTGGTGCTCGATGCCGAGCTTTTCCGCGGCATCGGGGTTCATCTCCATGTAGGGTGTGGGGCTGAACTTGTTGCAGTTGCCGATCTTGCCGGTGCGGGTGCGGGTGTGGAAGTGCTCCACCACGCGGCCCGAGTTGAGCCAGAACGGGTACTCGGTGTCGGGGCATTCGTTGTTGTTGACGAAACGCACCGGGATCAGATTGGCGCGGCCAGAGTAAGTCTGGAACACGCCATCGGTGTAGAGGCGCGGATTGCCGTCAAATGGCATGCGCAGCTTCATCTCGAAGGGGTCCGATAGCCCGATCTTTTGGGTGTCCGCATCGGCTTGCGCTTCCGAGTAGGGCCACTGAATGCCGCGTGCCGCTTCGATGCGGTCGTAGCTCATGCCCGAGATGTCCAGCGTGCGGCCCTCGCCCTTGGACAGCTCTTTCATCTCATCGAACGCCCCTTCGGCCGTGTCCGGGAAATGGATGATGTTGCGGTCGGTAAAGCGCTTGGCCATCTGGTTGAAGATCCAGAAATCCGGCTTGGAGTCGGCGTAGGCCGGCAGCACATTGCGCGTCAGGTTGACGCGGCGCTCGGTGTTGGTGTGGCAGCCTTCTTTTTCGGCCCACACGGCGGCGGGCAGAAAGACGTGCGAGTATTTGTTGGTCTCCACGTCTTCGTACACGTCCTGCACCACCAGGAATTCCAGGTTTTCCATGGCCTTGCGAATGCGCGGCTGGTTGGCCATGGAGGTCATGGGGTTGGTGGCGATCAGCCACAGGCCCTTGATCTCGCCAGTCTCGATGGCCGGGAAAATGTCGGTCTGCGCCAGCCCGCGCTTGGCCGGGAAGAAGCTCTCGTCGATGCCCCAGTAGTCGGCCACGGTCTTGCGGTCTTTTTCTTTTTCCAGCGCGCGGTAGCCCGGCAGGCCGGAGCAGGACGACCACTCGCGCGTGCCCATGGCATTGCACTGGCCGGTGATGGACAGGCTGGTGCCGCCGGGCTTGCCGATGTTGCCGGTGATCAGGTTCAGGTTGTTGATGTCGACCACGCCGTCCGACCCGTGCGTGGACTGGTTGATGCCCATGGTCCAGATGCTCATGGCGGCCGGCGCCTTGGCATAGATGCGGGCGACGGTGCGAATGCGGTCTTCGTCAATGCCGCACACATGCTGGGCGGTGACCGGGTCGTAGTCGGCGACCAGCGCGCGCAATTCGTCGATGCCCTGCGTGTACTTGGCGATGTAGTCCTTGTCCTCCAGGCCTTCCTTAAAGATCACATGCATCATGGCGTTGATCAGCACGGTGTCGGTGCCCGGCGTGATCGGCAGGTGGATGTCGGCAAACTGCGCCAGCATGGTGACGCGCGGGTCCACCACAATCAGCGGGAACTTGCGCTTCTCCAAAGCTTCTTTGAGGCGCCAGTAAATGATGGGGTGTTGCTCCGGCAGGTTGGAGCCGAAGGCCATGAAGCAGTGCGTGTGCTCGAAGTCGTCGTAGCAGCCCGGCGGGCCATCCGAACCAAACGAGCGCTTGTAGCCCGACACGGCCGACGCCATGCACAGCGTGGTGTTGCCGTCGTAGTTGTTGGTGCCGATCTGGCCACGCACCAGCTTGCCCAGGGTGTAGAACTCTTCGGTCAGCAGCTGGCCGGTGGAGACAACAGCAAAGGCGTCGCGCCCGTACTTGGCCTGGATTTCCTTGATTTTTTCCGCCGTCTTGTCCAGCGCCGCGTTCCAGTTGCTGGGTTGAAACGGCAGGTGCGCCTTATCGCGCATCAAAGGCATGGTGCCGCGTCCGGGGGAGTCGAACAGTTCATGCTCCAGCAGGCCCTTGATGCACAGCTTGCCGCGGTTGACATCGGCCCCGGCATGACCGCGGCTGGTCACGATCTTCCCTTTGTCGTTCAGGCCGATTTCGATGGCGCAGCCGGTGGAGCAGTAGTTGCAGGTCGTGTATTTCCACTCCTTGACTTCCTTGGCAGGGATGGAGATGGGCTTGCGATTTGTTCGACCGAATATCATTTTTTCTCCTGCTCTCGAATCAACGGGGGGCGCTTAGGCCATGGAATGCTCATACCGACCTGCACGCCGCTCAGGTGCAGCTGGTTTCTTTGCGAACCGGACCGGCGATGGGGCGCGTCAGGTCGGTTGCATGGCTGGCCAGCTCGGCGCTTTGCAAAAACACCTGACCGTCATCCACCTTGACGCTGAACTTCGGCGTACAGCCTTCATCGGGTGCGGCGGCCTGGCCGGTGCACAGGCCGATGGTCCAGTTGTGCAGCGGGCAGGCCACGCTGGTGCCAAACACAATGCCTTGCGACAGCGGGCCGCCCTTGTGCGGGCAGCGGTCCAGCAAGGCAAAGACTTCGCCGCTGTCATTGCGGAACACGGCTACATCCAGACCTTGGGCGCGGGCGACGCGGCGCGAGCCCAAAACGGGGATGTCTTCGACGCGGCAGATAGTGGTCCATTCAGTCATTTCGCTACTCCTTTAATAGCTGCCTACGCCTATTAAATAAGGGCTAGAGGCAGTTTTAGTCAATAAAAATCAGGTTTTCACGGCGGCATACATGCCGGTGACACGGTCCATCACGCTCAGCAGGTTTTCGCTGCTGACAAACACCTCGGTCAGGGACTTGCTGCTGCCTTGACCGTCCTGGAGCTTTTGCAGGGCGATGTCGAAAAACACCCACTGGCCCTCGGCCAACTGCAGCTCGTCCTTGATGCGGGCAGTCGCTTCGGGCGCGTTGCGCAGGATCTCCATGGCGTTGACAAACTCGGTGCGCGCCTTGCCGATCTCCAGGCTGGCGGTGCCGGCGTCCACCGGCAGCCGGGCGGCCAGGTAGAACTTGGCCATGCGCTGGCTCAGCATGCGCTGGCGCCCCGCAATGTTGACCAGCTTGCCCAGTGGTTTGCCATAGGCCGCTTCGTACTGCACGGTACCCTGGTGCGCCAGGGCCAGCACTTTGGCGTCCTGCTGCAGCAAGGCCAGCGCGTTCCTCTTGTCCGGCGCCGTCCCCACCAGCGCGCTCTTGTAGTCGCTCCACGCGGCCTCCAGCTGGCCGTAGGTGAGCTTGATCGCGGCGTTGGGGGCAAAGGCCTTGAGCTCCGTCAGCTGGCGGTCAAACAAGGCCATCGATTTGTCCAGCACCTGTTGGGCGCTGGTCTGCTCGATGCCATGCAGCAGGGCCAGCCAGGCCTTGCCCATGCGCTGGCTCAGCATGCGCTGGCGGCCGGCCTTGTTGATGGCGTCATTCAGGTCAATGACCTGGGCCTGGGCTTGCAGGCCGCTCAGGCTGAGGAGGGGGGCCGCGACGGCGGCGGCGATCAGGTGTCTGCGTTTCATGTGGGGAAGCTCTCCATGGGGGTGTGAGGCAGTTCACGTCCCGATGGCGTCGAACTGCCGGGTATCGACGGCAGCCTCCTTGAAGTCAAACCAGGGATCAGGCTCACCGTCCAGCGCGAACTGTAGGCGCTCCCACAGGGCTTTTCGGCCGGCTGCATCGTCGAGTATCTTTTTCTTGACATAGTCCAAGCCCACGCGCGAAACGTAGTGCACGGTACGCTCCAGGTACCAGCCTTCCTGACGATAAAGCTCGCAAAAAGCGCCGGTGTACTCCAGCACTTCTTCCGCTGTTTTCAGCTTGACGAAGAAGTGCGCCACCTCGGTCTTGATACCGCCATTGCCGGCGATGTACATCTCCCAGCCGCTGTCCACGCCGATGATGCCGACGTCCTTGATGCCCGCCTCGGCGCAGTTGCGCGGGCAGCCGCTCACCGCAAACTTGACCTTGTGCGGGGCGTACATGCGCCACATGGCACGCTCCAGGTCCTTGCCCATTTGCGTCGAGTCTTGGGTGCCCATGCGGCACCACTCCGAGCCGACGCAGGTCTTGACCGTGCGCAGGGCCTTGGCGTAAGCGTGGCCGCTGGGCATGCCGATGTCTTTCCAGACGTTGGCCAGGTCTTCTTTCTTCACGCCCAGCAAATCGATGCGCTGGCCACCGGTGACCTTGACGGTAGGAATCTTGTATTTGTCGACCGCATCGGCGATGCGGCGCAGCTCACTGGCCGTGGTCTCGCCGCCCCACATGCGGGGAATGACGGAGTAGGTGCCGTCCTTCTGGATGTTGGCGTGGCTGCGCTCGTTGATGAAGCGGCTTTGCGGATCGTCCTTGGCCTCCTTGGGCCAGCTGCTGATCAGGTAGTAGTTGATCGCCGGGCGGCAAGACGCGCAACCATTGGGCGTCTTCCACTCCATGAATTGGTAGACACTGGCGATGGTCAGCAGCTTGTTGGCCACAATCGCCTCGCGCACCGCCTGATGGCCGTGGTCGGTACAGGCGCACATGGCTTTCGTCTTCGGCGTGGCCGAGTAGTCGCCACCGGCGGTGAACATCAAAATCTGCTCGACCAGGCCGGTGCAGGAGCCGCACGACGCGCTGGCCTTGGTGTGCTTGCGCACCTCGTCCAGCGTGAACAGGCCTTTTTCCTTGATGGCCTTGCAGATGGTGCCTTTCTTGACGCCGTTGCAACCGCAGACTTCGGCGTCATCGGGCATGGAAGCGGCCTTGTTGTGGCCCTCGTGGCCGGTGTCGCCGATGTTGGATTCACCAAACATCAGCTTGTCGCGGATGTCGGCCACGCTGCGGCCGTCGCGCAGGAGCTTGAAGTAGTAGCTGCCGTCCACCGTGTCGCCATACAGGCAGGCGCCCACCAGCTTGCCGTCCTTGAGCACCAGTTTTTTGTAGACACCGCCAAAGGGGTCGCTCATCACGATTTCTTCGGTGCCGTCGCCGCCCATGAATTCGCCGGCGCTGAACAGGTCAATACCCGTGACCTTGAGCTTGGTGGAAGTGAGCGAGCCGACATAGCGGCCAATGCCGAACTGGGCCAGATGATTGGCCGCGACCTTGGCCTGCTCGAACAGCGGGGCCACCAGGCCGTAGGCAATGCCGCGGTGCGCCGCGCATTCGCCCACCGAATAGATGCGCGCGTCGGTGATGGTCTGCATGGTGTCGCTGACCACAATGCCCTTGTTGCAATGCAGGCGCATGGACTCGGCCAGTGTCGTGTTGGGGCGAATGCCCACCGCCATCACCACCAGGTCAGCGGGCACCTGCGTGCCGTCCTTGAAACGAATGGCGGTGACGCGCTTGCCGTCGTCTCCACCGCCGCCCACCAGGTCTTGCGTTTGCGCGCCCATCAGGAATTTCAGGCCCCGGTCTTCGAGGGACTTTTGCAGCAGCTTGCCCGCCACGCTGTCGAGCTGGCGCTCCATCAGGGTCGGCATCACATGCACCACGCTGACGTTCATGCCGCGCAGCATCAGGCCATTGGCCGCTTCCAGCCCCAGCAGGCCTCCGCCGATGACGACGGCATTCTTGTATTTGACGGCGGCGTCAATCATGGCGTTGGTGTCCGCAATGTCGCGGTAGGCAATCACGCCTTCCAGATCCTTGCCGGGGATGGGCAGGATGAAGGGGTTGGAGCCGGTGCACATCAGCAGGCGGTCGTATTCGGCGCTGATTTTTTCACCGGACGCGTTTTCGGCATGCACCACACGGCGAATGCGGTCCACCTCGGTGACCTTCCAGCCGGCGTGCAGGGTAATGTGGTTGTCCGTATACCAGTCCCACGAGTTGAGCACGATCTCGTCGATGGTTTGCTCGCCCGCCAGCACGGGTGACAGCAGAATGCGGTTGTAGTTGGGGTGCGGCTCGGCGCCGAACACCGTGATGTCATAGAGCTCGGGCGAGACCTTGAGCAGTTCCTCAATGGTGCGAACACCCGCCATGCCATTGCCGACCATCACCAATTTAGATTTCTTCATCGCGCTACTCCAGATTTGATTCGCTTGTTTGCGTGCAAGCCCCATGCCGTGGCGGCACATGCGGTGCCTGCGCACCCAATTCGGGGCTTGGAAAAACAGATACCACGGCTGTAGAGCCGGTGTGAGGCACACCAGGTGCAACCTCTCAAATACGTTACGCACGGCGTTGTGCGCAGAACTCGCGGCGCTTTGGCCCGGGTCGGACGCTTCGTTACGTCCGCCCTGTGTCATGCAAAACTTGTGCCATGTGTCGGGAGCGCGGTTTATGCGTCTGCCGTCGCACCCGTCGGCCTGGTGCGCGACTTGCATGTGGTACACCCTGTTCCTCCTTCATCTCATTGGTATATTGGTATTTATGACAAGCGCGTTGGTCCATTTGAACGGCACGAAAGGCTCGGCACTGCTGGTGCCAGACCTCGAAGCCGCAGGCATCCAGGTTGTTTGCGTGGTCGATGACCGCAGCAAGTTGGTGCGGGAGGTGGTGCGCCATGCACCAGATGTGGTGATTTGCGATGACCCGCTGCCGGACGAGACGCTGTTCAAGGCCACGCAGGTTATTTACGAGACTTCGCCACGCCCGGTTATCGTGTTCACCAGCGACAGTGATGCCGACAACATCGTGCGCGCCACCGAGTCCGGCATCCACGCCTATGAGATCAACGGTTATGGTGCCAACCGTCTGCGTCCGCTGGTCCACCTGGCGCTGGCCCGTTTCCGGCGTGAGCAGGCGCTGCAAGATGAATTGCTGGACGTCTCCAGCCGCTTCGAGGAGCGCAAGATGGTGGACCGGGCCAAAGGCATCCTGATGCGGGCGCGCCAGATGTCGGACGATGATGCCTTCCAGATCCTGCGCACCGCCTCCATGCACAGCAACCAGCGTCTGGGCCAGGTGTCGCAGCACATCATCCATTCGGCCCGTTTTGCCGAATCGGTGAACCGCGCCGGGCAGTTGCGCATGTTGTCGCAGCGCCTGATCAAGTTGTATCTGCTGCAGCTCGCCGGCGTGCAGGTGGCCCAGGATAAAGAGCGCCTGAAAGACTCCCTGCAGCGCATCGAGGGCAATCTGGCACTATTGGGTAAAAATCTTTCCAAGCCCACTTTTGGCGACTTGCTGGGGCAGGTCCTGATCACCTGGACGCGCCTGAAGCAGGCCTTGCAAGGGGCACCCCGGGCCGACCAGATGGGGCATATCGACGAGCTGGCCGAACTGCTGCTGCTGGAGGCGGAGCGCCTGACCGGCAGTCTGGAAAATGCCGGTTCCGTGGCGCCCTTGCACGTGCTGAATATGGCGGGCCGACAGCGCATGTTGTCCCAGCGCTTTGCCAAATACGCCTTGCTTGGCGTATTGGGTGACGCCGCCGCGAAGACGCGTAGCGAGGTTGGCATGGCCGAATCCAGGGCGGAGTTCGAGCAAGGCTTGAGTTATCTCAACAATATTCCCCTGAGTACGCCCGACATCCGCGCCGCGCTGGATGCTGCCGCCGTGGGCTGGCGGCACATGCTGGCTGGCGCCACCGATGCCCGGCACCCTGCCGGTCAGGAGACCGTGGCGAGCGCCAGCGAAACCCTGCTGGAGGTGTTTGAGCAACTGTCCGGGTATTACGAACGCAGCATGCAAATGCTGGTCGGTTGACCGTGTTTTGCTGCAATGCACCAATGTTGGGCATTGATCTTGCGTGTCTTGGTGCATGACATTTGAAATAGACATTGGCTTTGCCTCACAGGCTGGCCGCAAAGACATCAACGAAGACTTCTGCGCGGCCATGCTGCCCCAGACGGGGCAGGAGGACATGGGCTCCATCGTGGCGATTGCCGACGGCGTCAGCACCGGCGGCATGGGCAAAGAGGCGGCCCAGACCACGGTCACCAGCCTGGTGCGCGATTACTACGGAACGCCCGAAACCTGGGACACCACGGTGGCGCTGGATCGCATCATCGCGGCGCAAAATGCCTGGCTGGCGGGCATCAACCGCCGCCGCCATCCGATCCTGGGGCTGACCACCCTGACCGCACTGGTGCTGCGCGGTCAGACCTACACCTTGGCCCATGTGGGCGATTCGCGCTGCTACCTGCTGCGTGACGGCGAAACCATCCAGCTCACGCACGACCATGTGGTGAACCACCCGGATTTCCAGCACCAGTTGTTGCGCGCGGTCGGCTCCGAAGACCATCTGATCGTGGACTACAGGCAGGGTGATCTGCACGTCGGGGATGTGTTTGTGTTGCTGACCGATGGTGTGCACGGCAAAGTGCGCGATCGCCATTTGCGTGACTTTGCCGGACTTCCCAGCGCGCAGGAAGCCAGCCAGAAGCTGGTGGAGGCGGCCCTGGAAAACGGCAGCAGCGACAACGTGACGGCACTGGTGGTGCGCGTGCTGGGTTTGCTGGAAGCCACGCTTCAGGACGTCAATCGCAGCGCGCTGGCGTTACCGATCCCGCCGCGCCTGAAGGTGGGCGACAGCATCGATGGCCTGATGGTGACGGCACCGGTTGCTGACAACGGCATCAATGTGCTGTACCAGGTCCGGGATCCCAGGACGCAAACTCTCTATGCGTTGAAGACCTTGAACCCGGCCCGCGCCCACGACCAGGACGAACGCGCCATGCTGGCGCACGAGGCCTGGCTGGCCAAGCACATGCAGTCTTCGCGGGCGGCGGATAACCTGGTCAGAATTCATGAACAGTTGCCTACAGGGCAGGTGCACTCCGCTTTCTACCTTTTGTATGACTGGCATGGCGGGGAAACTTGGCAGCAGATGCTGGAGCGCGAACACAAGTTCAGCCCGCAACAGGCGGTGAGCGGAACCATGCAGGCGCTCAAGGCACTGGGGCGCCTGCATCGCCAAAGCGTGATTCACCGCGACATCAAGCCGGCCAACCTGCATCAGGGCGAGGACGGCGTGCTGCGGGTGCTGGACCTGGGCGTGGCGCTCAGCGGGCGCGAACCCAAGTCCATGCGGCAGTTGCATGCGGGCACACCCAGCTATGTCAACCCTGAGCAGTGGGGCTACCAGCGCAAGGCCCATGCAACGGGCGGAACGGTCGGCGCCGACGAAGATGAGCACGAGCTGCCCGATGCCCAAAGCGACCTGTTCGCGCTGGGCGTCACGCTCTACCAACTGCTGACCGGGAAATTGCCTTACGGCGAGGTGCTGCCCTACCAGGTGGGCCGCTACTACCGCGACCCCACGCCCCCGAGCCGGCGCAACCCCGAGATCCCCATCTGGCTCGACCATGTGGTGCTCAAGGCGGTGGCGCGCGACAAGCGCAACCGGTTCGAGACGGCGGAGGAGTTTTTACTGGCGCTGGAGCGCGGCGCATCGCGCCCCCTGACCGCGCCGCAAGTGACGCCGCTGATGCAGCGGGACCCGACGGCCTTGTGGAAGGTGGCGCTGGCGGTGTCTGTGCTGTTTAATTTATTGCTGATTTACTGGTTGTTGTTTTTGCCGAAGTGAGTGTTTCCCCGCTCACTCCCCCCGCCGGGGTGGAAAGGGGCGGGGGGATAGGGGGGAAATACAGCCAGAATATCAAGCCCGAGCGCGCCCACCTTTCTCAGCCCAAGTCCGCGTCCACCGAATTTGCATGACGCGCAACATCACCAGCATGACCAGGGCCAGGATGGCGAAAGCCACGAAGCCCCAGAGGTAAGTGCCCAGGTACTGCTTGGACAGACCCATCGCGTTGGGAATGAACCCGCCCCCAAGAGCGCCAATCTCACCAATCATGGAGCCCGCCACCGCCGTGGTCAGCGGCCAGCGCAGTGGCACCAACTGGAACAGCGCACCGTTGCCCGCGCCGAGAGCCGCAAAGCAGAGCATGAAGAACAGCGTGGTGAGAACCAGCGAGCCGCCGGACAGGCCGCACAGCACGAGGGTAATGGCAACCACCACCAGCACGCCGCTCAGCGTGTTGATACCGCCCACGCGGTCAGATATATAGCCACCGACCACGCGCACCGCCGAACCCATCAGGGCGGAGAGCATGGTGAGCTGACCGGCCTGCACTTTGGTGACACCGAATTGGTCATAAAAATAG
Source organism: Rhodoferax ferrireducens (assembly GCF_003347515.1). Lineage (GTDB taxonomy): Bacteria > Pseudomonadota > Gammaproteobacteria > Burkholderiales > Burkholderiaceae_C > Rhodoferax. Next base: position 444,802 of record NZ_QEII01000324.1, read on the forward strand.
GTGGGCAGGAAGCTGGCCAGGCCGATGAAGCCGCCAAAGGTGATGATGTAGATCAGGCTGAATGCCCAGCCGTCTTTCTCGAACAGACAGGCAATGTGTTGGCGAAAGGTCTGGTGCTCAATGTCCGGTGGTTCCTTGGCAAAGACGACCATCACCACCATCGGGATCAGCATGAAAAACGCGGCAATGCCATAGACCGTTTGCCAGCCGTAGGCGGTCGCCAGCGGCGGCGCAAACAGCACGGCCAGCACGGTGCCGGAGTTACCGGCGCCCGCAATGCCCATGGCCAGGCCCTTGTATTTGGGTGGGAACCAGCCCGAGCCCAAAGAGAGCGCCACGCCGAAGCTGGCGCCGGCAATGCCCAGCAGCACGCCCATGGCCAGCACATGGTCGTACGAGCTGATGAAGAAGTAGCCAAGGACCAGCGCCATCATGATCAGGCCCATTTCGACCAAGGCGGCATTCTTGCGGCCAATGTACTGCGACAGAATGCCCAGTGGAAAGCGCATGAAGGCGCCCGCCAGAATGGGCACCGAAATCATGAAGCCCTTTTGTGCGGCCGTCAGTTGAAAAGTCTCGCTGATGAACGGCGCCATAGCTCCGTTCAAGACCCAGACCGCGAAGCAGAAATCGAAGTACAGGAAGGCAGCGAACAAAGTCGGTGCATGCCCTGATTTGAGAAAGGTGCGGAATCCCGCCATGGTGCAAACCCTCAAAAGATTAAAAAAAGACTCACGGAATTGGTGCAATAACTGTGCCATCTTGGGGTGCGATAACTGCACCTTTATGGGTTGATCTGTCCGCCGTCTTTTCGTCTTTTTGGTGCGCGGCACAAATTGCGTGCGTCACCGCGCTTCGTTGAAACGCGGGGGAGGGTTCGTTAGCTTCGTCGCTCCATGTCCACGACGATGAGTGCCGGTTGGTGGTTCCAGCGCAGGGTGATGACGTAGGGGTGTTGACGGACCCGCGCCTTGATGCCCGACGCGCCTTGCACTTTGACTGGCACCGAGATCTGCAGCCCCGAGCCCAGGGCCTTGCGTGCATTGCCAGCCAGCGTGTTGGCGATTTCTCCCACCGCATCGAGCAGGTTGGCGTCACTCAAATCGGTTTCGTGTTGCAGCAAGAGCAGCTCACGCAGCAGCTTACCTGGCATGGACACCATGACGTGGCCGTCGTAGGTGCCTGAAAATGACACCAGACCATTGAAGTCATGGCCTTCAATATCGCTGGTGCCCAAAAAGGCCGACGTGATTTGCGGTTCTTGCGACGTGGTGACGCTGAAGTAGCGACGCACCGAATTTACAAACAGCTTGAGTTCGTCTTCAACCAGTGCGCCCATGGTCATCGCGCCTCCATCACATCGAGCAAGGCCAGCTTCAATTCGTCATCGCCGAAAGGCTTGGCCACAAAGCCCCGTGCACCCTGGCGTAACGCGGCGATGGCCGTGGATTTATCACTCAAGGCGCTCACCACGAGAATGTTGATTTTTGGCAGCATGCGGATCAGTTCGCGAATGCACTCAACGCCGTCCATTTCGGGCATGGTCAGGTCCATGGTCACAACTTCGGGTTGTGTGGCGCGCGCGATGCGGATCGCCTCGGCGCCATTGCGCGCCAGCCCGACCAGGGCGATGCCGGTGAGCCCGCCACTTTGCACGATGCGCGAGATGCGGGTGCGGATCATGCTGGAGTCATCTACCACCATCATTCGCATGCTGTACTCCTTGGCTTCATTCGGCAAACCTGACCTTGAACTCGGTGAACTGTCCTGGCGTGGACGTCAACAGCAAGTGCGCGCCCAACCGTTGGACATTGGCTTGCACCACATCCAGACCGACGCCACGCCCGGCATGCAGCGATGTGCCATCAGCGGTAGAGAAGCCGGGTTTAAAGATATGGGCCACGATTTGCTGCTCGTTGAAACTCGCCAACTGGTCGGCGGTATACCAGCCTTTGTCCAACAGTTGCTGTCGGACGCGGGCCGCGCTCAAGCCCGCCCCGTCGTCGCGCACGCTCAAGCACCAGTCGGTCTCGCTGCGCACCAGAGTCACTTCAATTTTGCCTTCGGCCGACTTGCCTGAGCCCAGCCGGGAGGGTGTCGTTTCGATACCATGGGCCACGGCATTGCGAATCAGCTGCACGGCAATTTCGCGCACCAGGTCTCTTGCGCGGCTCGGAAGATCACTGTGCTTGCCCATGTCCACAGTCGCCTCGACCCGTTTGCCACAGTCGGTGGCCACGGTCTTGGCTAGTTGGGTCAGCACGTCGCTGACGGATTGCGCAGGGCGCGCCGCGCCGTCTTCACGCCTGCGGCCCATGATGCTCTTCAGCGCGGCAATCTTGCCAAGCAGGTCCTCCAGCGGCATAGGCAGGGCGAGCAGGGCGTCTCCCATATTGCCGGTCACCCCGCCCGATTGCCTGATACGCTGCAGATCGTTCTCGAACTGGTGCGCCTGGGCTGCCAGGGTATCCAGGCCCAGCATGGCGGCGTCGCCCTTGAGGGCATGGATGCGACGAAAGGCCTCGTCAATCACCTGGATGATGGCGCGCTCGCCATGCGCTGTTGACGTGCTGCGCAGCAAGTCATTGATTTCCAGCAAACTGCTTTCGGCGCGCGTGACGAACTGCCGCAGCATGGCCGGGTCGGTGTCAAATGCGGTCAGCAGCATGGCGAACTCCTTTTGGGACCGCAGGCGTTCGGTTTTCAGTTTTTCTTCAAGTGCGACGCGCTCAGAAATGTCTTGCACGGTCACCAGCAAATGGCGTACCGTGCCGCCTTCTTGCACCCGGTTGAAATGGAAGGACAAATGGCGTTGGGTCTCCTGGCCGAGCCGGTTTTTCACGGCGATCTCGACTTCCGACAGGGGGTTGATGCCCTGCACCAGGGCCTCTTTCACATGCGGTGAGAACAGCAGTTCGACATAGTCGCGGGCATCGACCAGCGCCTTGTCCGAAACCAGGGGCGCCAGCAGGTCAAAGAAGCGATCGCCCGGCGTCAAGGTCTTGCCAAACAGTTTGTGCGCGGAGTCTGACAACTGGGAGCCGAGGGTGAACTCCGGCGTCATCAGGAACAAGCCTTCGCGCACGCTGACCAGAATTTCGCGGTTTTCGTCGTTCGCCGCGTCAATGGCGGCGTCCGAGGTGCGCAGCCGGCGCAGGAACTTGAACAGGATGAAGGCAAAGTTCAGCAACGCCAGCACAATGCCGCCGGTTTGCACCTGGCGCAGTGTGTTGGCACGGTCCGAGGCCACCGCTTCCAGCGCCGTGGTGAGCTCATTCATCAAGCCCAACAGCGGGAGGTTGTTGGCGCGGGCATAGTCGCCAGCCGACTGCAGCTCGGCGTCCGTGCTGGCACCGGCAAGAACGGGTGTCAGTCGTTCCTGATAGGGCGTCCAGATGGCTTGGGCTTGTCTCAGAATATCAAGGGCCTTGGCGCCTTCTGCAGCTTGCAAATGGACGGGTTTGCCGTCGCCGCCGGGCACCGTGGCACCTTTCTGGAATCCTTTGAGTGTGGTGTCGAACAGGGTGGCTGCATTCCTCAGTTCATCAAGTTCCCGGTCCACCGCCTGGTTGCGGATGCGTGCCGCTTCAACGGACAGCATGGCTTTGGCGGTGCGCTGCGACAGCATGCGCTGGCGCCCCGACAGGTTGATGCCGACGGCGTCTTGCGCGATCTGGAACGACGTGTAGAAGTTTAGAACCAGAACACCCAGGTCAAACAGCAGGAAGAAACCGACCGCGATGATGATTTCGCGGTACTTTCCGAAGGAAAAACTGCCTCTGGCCCGTGTTGCACGTCCGCGAGGGGCTGCTGACTTTGTAGCCAGTGAGTTGTTGACGGACAGCACGGCAGACATCTTTTCCTCCGGATGGGCTATCAGGCCACCTGTTTTTCCACGTGCGCCTGGCGCGTGTACAGAAAATCGATCACGGCTTTGCGGTACTGCAGGTATTGCGCGCTGTCGGCCAGTTCGACCCGGTTGCGCGGACGCGGCAACTCCACACTCAGCACTTCACCGATGGTGGCTGCCGGCCCATTGGTCATCATCACGATCCGGTCAGACAGCAGCACCGCCTCGTCCACGTCGTGCGTCACCATCACCACGGTGCTGTGGGTGCGGGCAACGATTTCCAGCAGCTCGTCCTGCAGCTTGGCGCGAGTCAGGGCGTCCAGGGCACCAAAAGGCTCGTCCATCAGCAGCACCTTGGGCTCCATGGCCAGCGCCCGGGCGATACCCACGCGCTGCTTCATGCCACCCGAGATTTCGCCAGGGCGCTTTTGCGCGGCCGACGTCAGGCCCACCATTGCCAGCACGGCGTCGGTGCGGGCCTTGAGCTGGGCTTTGGTCTCTGACGCGGCGCCGGTGGTGCGGTTGGCGGCGCCAAAGACGCGCTCGACACCGAGGTAGACGTTCTCGAAGCAGGTCAGCCAGGGCAGCAGCGAGTGGTTCTGGAACACCACGGCACGTTCGGGGCCGGGCCCGGCGATTTCGCGGTTGGCACACAAGAGGTGGCCATGCGTGGGCATGGTCAAGCCGGCAATCAGATTCAGCAGGGTGGACTTGCCGCAGCCCGAGTGCCCGATGAGGGTCACGAACTCGCCCTTGGCAACGTTCAGGTTGACGTTTTGCAGGGCGCAGAACGGACCTTTTTTAGTCTTGAAGGTTTGTTCGACGCCCGAGATTTCGATGTATTTGGTGCTGAATGAGTCGCTCATGATTTGACCTCTTCGAATGTGAATGCGGTGGCGATTTTGATCAGTGCGTATTCCAGAATCAGCCCGACGATGCCGATGACGAAAATGGCAATGATGATGTTCTTGACGTTCAGGTTGTTCCACTCGTCCCACACCCAGAAGCCGATACCGACGCCGCCGGTCAGCATCTCGGCCGCCACGATCACCAGCCAGGCGGTGCCGACGGCGAGGCGTACACCCGTCAGCATGTAGGGCAGCACCGAGGGGAACAGGATCTTGGTGACGATCTTCCATTCGCTCAAGTTCAGCACGCGGGCCACGTTCATGTAGTCCTGCGGCACGCGCTGCACGCCCACCGCCGTGTTGATAATCATGGGCCAGATCGAGCAGATAAAGATGGTCCAGATGGCGGCCGGGTTGGCGCCCTTGAACACCAGCAAGCCAATCGGCAGCCAGGCCAGCGGCGACACCGGGCGCAGCAGGCTGATGAGCGGGTTGAACATGCGGCTCAAAAACTCGAAGCGCCCGATCATGAAACCGGCCGGAATGCCCACCGCTGCCGCCAGACCGAAGCCCACGGCCACGCGCTCCAGCGACATCAGGATGTTCCAGCCCACGCCCTGGTCGTTGGGGCCCTTGCGGTAAAACGGGTCCGAGAAAATGACCACGGCCTGTTTGAAGGTCTCGGTCGGCGAAGGGATGCTGCTGGCGGTCGAGATGGACACCAGCGCCCATACGCCAATCAAAAGGGCCAGGCCAAACACCGGCGGCAGCACCGCCAGCCAGAAGCCGCGCCAGTCGATGCCGGCACCCGCAGGCTTGGCCTTGCGTTCAATGCTTTTTTGGCCTCTAGCCCGCGTGCTGTCTACGTTAGTAGCTATTGTTTTAGTAGTATTTTCAACGGCTGGCGCAGCCGGCGCCACCCGTGATTCAAGGGGAGAGTGAAAAACTGCGCTAACCATGGTGTGCTCCTTAGGCTTTGATCTTGAAACCGTCTGCGTACTTCTTCGGGTCTTTGCCGTCCCACACGACGCCGTCCACCAGTTTGGAGCTGCGCATCACGTCTTTGGGCACCGGCGTCTTGCTGGCGGTGGCCGCCTGCTTGTAGATGTCGATCTGGTTGATCTGTTTGGCCACGGCCAGGTAATCGGGATGCTCTTTCAGCAAGCCCCAGCGCTTGTGCTGCGTCAGGAACCACATGCCATCGGACAGATACGGGAAGTTCACCGCGCCATCGTTGAAAAATTTCATGTAGTTGGGATCGTCCCAGGTCTTGCCCATGCCGTTTTGGTAGCGGCCCAGAATGCGCTGGTTGATCGCGTCCACGCTGGTGTTCACATAAGACTTCTCGGCGATGGTTTCGGCCATCTTGTTTTTGTTTTGCAGGCCGGCATCAATCCACTTACCGGCTTCCAGGATGGCAGCGGTCACGGCGCGGGCCGTGTTGGGGTATTTCTTGACGAACTCGCCGGTGGTGCCCAGCACCTTTTCGGGATGGTCTTTCCAGATGTCCTGCGTGGTGGTGGCGGTGACGCCGATGCCGTCGATGATGGCGCGGTGGCCCCAAGGCTCACCCACGCAAAAGCCGTCCATGTTGCCGACGCGCATATTGGCCACCATTTGGGGCGGCGGCACGGTGATGACCTTGGCGTCCTTCATCGGGTCGATGCCGTTGGCCGCCATCCAGTAGTACAGCCACATGGCGTGCGTGCCGGTGGGGAAAGTCTGGGCAAAAGTGTATTCACGCTTCTCTGCCGCCATCAGCTTGGCCAGACCGGCGCCATCCACCGCGCCCTTGTCGGCCAGCTTCTTGGACAGGGTGATGGCCTGGCCATTGTGGTTGAGGTTCATCAGCACGGCCATGTCTTTCTTGGCGCCGCCCACGCCGAGGTGCACACCGTAGATCAGGCCGTACAGCACATGGGCAAAGTCGAGTTCACCCGTGACCAGCTTATCGCGCACGCCGGCCCAGCTGGCTTCCTTGGTGGGGATGATCTTGACGCCGTACTTTTTGTCGATGCCCAGCACCGAGGCCATCACCACGCTGGCGCAATCGGTCAGCGGGATGAAGCCGATTTTGACTTCGGTTTTTTCTGGCGCGTCGGAGCCTGCGGCGTAGACGACGGAACGCAGGGCCGGGCTGATGCCAACGGCGCCGACAGCGGCAGTTTGCAACACAGCGCGGCGGCTGAGGCTGGATTTAAGAAGATCGGTCATGGCACAACTCCTAAAAAAAGAAACAAAAAAAGGCGTCCTCACGAAGCCGGTGCGCGACGGGTTTGCCGCTGCCTGCTTGTGGGGACGCCTTTGTCCTGTAACGAAGTTCCCAGCCCGCCGTTGGACCAGAACCTTCGCATAACCCTTGCGGGTCTCGGAGTTATCTATGCAATGACTGTGCCAGCTTTTTTAAAGCGAAAATTTTATAAAAATGATAGCTTTCTGCGCTTATTGCACGAGGGCTGGCGGCCAATTTGATACCAAGTAAGGTGCGAGCGCACTGTTGTTGTGCGACGCACCAATTCAGGTTAACCCCGGACCGAGTTGGCGCATGCCGTGTCGGTGCGCGAGGCCTGGTTCATGATTTCCTGGCGTTGGCCTTGTTGCGGGTGGCCAGGCTGGCAATCAGGCCGTCAATGCCTTTGCTATTGATTTCCTGCGCAAACTGGCTGCGATAGGTTTCCACCAGCCACACACCCATGACGTTGAGGTTGTAGATTTTCCAGCCAGTCCCTTCGCCGGATGTTTTTTCCATCCGGTAGTCCAGCTGAACCGGGTCGCCCCGGCCTTTGACCTCGGTGCGAACCACGGCCTCTTTGTCTTCCGGCGCCGCCCGCAAGGGCTTGACGTCAATGGTCTGATCGCTGACCTGGGTCAAGGCACCAGCGTAGGTGCGCACCAGCAAGATCTTGAACTCCTCCTGCAAACGCTTTTGCTGCTCAGGGCTTGCCTGCCGCCAGGCGGGGCCCACGGCGGAGGCCGTCATGCGCTGGAAGTTGACGTTGGGCATGATCTTGGCATCCACCAGTGCCGTGATGCGGGATGCGTCCCCGCCCTGGATGGCTTTGTCGGCCTTGATGTTGTCCAGCACCTCGGTGAACAGGCGCTTGATCAAGGCGTCCGCAGGTTCATCCGCCGCGCTCGCCGGCAGCGCCAACAGACTCGATGCGCTCAAGACAAGCATGCTGAACAGGTGACTAAAAATACGACGATTCATGATTTGACTTCTTTCTTTTGAACTGATGATTTTTCAGACGCATCGTCCACGATGGCACCGCCCCCCAGTGCCTTGTACAAGGTGACCTGGTTCTGCAAATACGACAGCCGGGTTTGCGCCACGGCCTGCTGCACGCTAAACAGCGAGCGCTGCGCGTCCAGCAGTTCCAGGTAGCTGGCAACGCCGTTGCGGTAGCGCAGGTCGGCGAGGCGGAAACGGTCGGCCTCGGCCTCAAGCTGCACTTGTTGGGCCTGCACCTGCTCATCCAGCGTGGCGCGCCCGGCCAAGGCGTCGGCCACTTCGCGGAAGGCGGTCTGGATGGCTTTTTCGTACTGCGCCACGGCGATGTCGCGGCCGACGTTGCTGGAGTTCAGGTTGGCCTGGTTGCGCCCGGCGTCAAAGATCGGCAGCAGCGCCTGCGGCGCTAGCGTCCAACCCCAGGAGCCGCTCTTGAACAAGCCGGAGAGCTCGCCGCTGGCGGTGCCGGCGCTGGCGGTCAGCGAGATGCGCGGAAAGAAGGCCGCACGCGCCGCCCCGATGCTGGCATTGGCCGCGATCAGTTGCTGTTCGGCCCGGCGAATGTCCGGGCGGCGCGTGAGCAGGTCGGACGGCAGGCCGGCCGGTACATCACTGAATGCCGGCGCCGCGGCGCCGGCCGTGGTGGCGATCAGGGCGTCCGGCAGCGTCTGTCCGACCAGCAGGGTGAGCGCGTTCACGTCCAGCGCGCGCAGGCGTCGCTGCTGCGCCAGGGTGGCGCGCGCTTGCGCCGTCAGCGATTCGGCCTGGCGGAAGTCCAGCACCGAGGCCGCGCCGTTGTCCAGGCGCAGCTTGGTCAGGCGCAGCGAATCGTCGCGCGTGGCCAGCGTGCGCTGCGTCAGGGCCAGCAATTCGTCATTGGTCTGCAGGCTCAACCAGGTGTTGGCCACGGCGGCGATCAGGCTGGTCTGCGTCGCCTTGCGCGCTTCCTCAGACGCCAGGTACTGCGCCAGGGCCGATTCCTTCAGGCTGGCGACGCGGCCAAAAAAGTCGATCTCCCACGCGGCCATCGCCAGGCCGGCAGTGTATGTACTGGAGATGCCGCCGTTGCCATCGCTACTGGGCTGGCGGTTGCCGCTGGCGGCCAGGTTCAGCGTCGGGAACTGGTCGGCGCGGCGTATCTGGTAGGCCGCGCGCACTTGCTCGATATTGAGTACCGCCTCGCGCAGGTCGCGGTTGTTCGCCAGCGCCAGGCGGATCAGCTCACGCAGCGAGGCGTCGCCGATGAAGTCCTGCCAGGCCAGCTCGGCCGCGGGCGTGCCGGCCTGGGCGGACGTCGTGCTCATGGCCTCGGGCCACTGCGCGGCCACCGGCGCGGCCGGGCGCTCGTAGGTCGGAATCATCGAGCAGCCGGCCAGCAGGGCGGCGGTGGCCAGGGCCGGCCATGTGCGCGAGAAAGGCATTTGGGTACGCCAAAAAAGTAGGGTCTTAGTCATGGGGAATCACTCCTGTCTGATGGCTGTGTGAAGCATCAAATTGTTTTTGTCTGGCACTGCCTTTGAAGAGGCTGCGCACCACCACAAAGAAGATGGGCACGAACAGCACCGCCAGCGCCGTGCCGGTCAGGATGCCGCCGATCACGCCCGTGCCGATGGCGCGCTGGCTGGCCGAACCGGCACCGCTGGAAATGGCCAGCGGCAGCACGCCCAGCGTGAAGGCCAGCGAGGTCATGACGATGGGGCGAAAGCGCAGATGGGCCGCCGCCAGCGCCGACTCGATCACGCTCTTGCCCTGCGCCTGCAGGTCCTTGGCGAATTCGATGATCAGAATCGCGTTCTTCGCCGACAGGCCGATGATGGTGATCAGGCCGACCTGAAAATACACGTCGTTCGAGTAGCCGCGAAACAGCGTGGCCAGCAACACACCCAGCACGCCGAGCGGCACCACCAGCACCACAGACAGCGGAATGGTCCAGCTCTCATACAGCGCGGCCAGGCACAGGAACACCGACAGGATGGCGAAGCCATACAGAATCATGGCCTGTGAACCGGCGAGTTTTTCCTCGCGCGACTGGCCGGTCCACTCAAAGCCCATGCCCTGCGGCAGTTGCGCCGCCAGACTTTCCATCTCGGCCATGGCGGCACCGGTGCTGAAGCCGGGTGCGGCGCTGCCGCTGATGCGCATCGACGGGTAGCCGTTGTAGCGCACGGTCTGCATCGGGCCATTGATCCAGCGCGTGCTGGCAAAGGCGGACAGCGGCACCGCCTGGGCCTTGCTGTTGAGCACGTTGAGCTTGAGCAGGTCGTCCGGCTGCATGCGCGCCGGCGCATCGGCCTGCACCACCACGCGCTGCAGGCGCCCGGCGTTCGGGAAGTCGTTCACATAACTGGAGCCCAAGGCGGTGGACAGCACGCTGTTGATTGCGTCATAGCCCACGCCCAGCGCACTGGCCTTGTCGCGGTCGATGTCGAGCTGCAATTGCGGCGCGTCTTCCAGGCCGTCGGGGCGCACCTGGGTGATGACCTTGCTCTTGCCCGCCATGCCCAGCAACTGGTTGCGCGCGCCCAGCAGTGCCTCGCGGCCCAGACCGGCACGGTCCTGCAGGCGAAAGCTGAAGCCGGACGAGGCGCCCAGTTCAGGAATCGGCGGCGGGCTCAAGGGGAAGACGAACGCATCGCGTATGCCGCTCAAAGCACCGAAGGCACGCCCGGCCACGTCCTGCGCCGAACTGCCGGCGGCATGGCGCAGCGACCAGTCCTTGAGCGTGACGAACGCCAGCGCCGCGTTCTGGCCCTGGCCGGAGAAGCTGAAGCCCAGCACGCCGACGATGCTTTGCACCTCGGGCTGCTTGAGCATGAAGCCTTCCACCTGCTCCATCACGGCGCGCGTGCGCTCCTGCGTGGCACCCGGCGGCAGCTGCACGTTCACCAGCATCGTGCCCTGGTCTTCGTTGGGCAGGAAGGAGGTGGGCAGACGCATGTAAACCACGGCCACAGCGGCGATGATGGCCAGGTAGATCAGCAGGTAGCGGGCGGCGCGCGGCAACATGCGGGCCACGCCGCGCTCGTAACCTTTGGCGGTGCGCGTGAAGCCCCGGTTGAACCAGCCGAAGAAGCCGGTCTTGGCGTGATGGTGACCAGCTTCCACCGGCTTGAGCAGCGTGGCGCACAAGGCCGGCGTGAGTGACAGCGCGAGAAACGCCGAGAACGCGATCGACACGCCCATCACGGCTGAAAACTGGCGATAAATATTGCCGACCGAGCCGCTGAAGAAGGCCAGCGGCACGAACACCGAGATCAACACCACGGTCACGCCAATGATGGCGCCCGAGATCTGGCCCATGGCCTTGCGGGTCGCTTCCAGCGGCGACAGGCCTTCCTCGCTCATGATGCGTTCGACGTTTTCCACCACCACAATGGCATCGTCCACCACGATGCCGATCACCAGCACCATGCCGAACATGGTCAGCACATTGATCGAAAAGCCCATCGCCAGCAATGTGGCAAAAGTGCCCAGCAGCGCCACCGGCACGACGATGGTGGGGATGATGGTGTAGCGCCAGTTCTGCAGGAACAGGAACATCACCAGGAACACCAGCACCACGGCCTCGACCAGGGTCTCCGCCACTTGCCGGATGGAGATGTCCACAAAACGCGAGCTGTCGTAGGGAATCGTCCAGCTCATGCCTTTGGGAAAGAAGGGTTCCAACTGCTGCATCTTGGCGCGCACTGCCTTGGCCGTGGCCAGCGCGTTGCCGCTGGGCGCCAGCTGGACGCCAATGCCGGTCGAGGGCTTGCCGTTCAGGCGGGCCGAGGTAGCGTAAGCCTGCGCCCCCAGCTCAATGCGTGCCACGTCCTTCAGCCGCACGGTGGAGCCGTCGGCGTTGGCGCGCAACACGACTTTGCCGAATTCCTCGACGCTGGAGAGCTGGCCGTTGACCACCACGGTGGCGGCAATGCCCTGGCCGGCCACGTTGGGCAGGCTGCCGATTTCGCCGGCCGAGACCTGGGCGTTTTGCGCGCGGATGGCAGCGCTGACATCCGCCGCCGACAGGTTGAGACCCAGCAATTTGGCTGGGTCGATCCAGATGCGCATGGCCCGCTCGGTGCCAAACAGCTGGGCCTGCCCGACGCCGGGCAGGCGTTGCAGCTCAGGGATGACGCTGCGCGCGGCATAGTCGCCCAGCCCGATCGGGTCCAGCGCCGGATCGTCCGAGGTCAGGATGGCGAACAGCAGGAAATTGGCGCGCGACTTGTCGACGCGCACGCCCTGTTGCGTTACCGCCGATGGCAGGCGCGGTGTCGCGCGCGCCAGGCGGTTTTGCACGTCCACCTGGGCCAGATCGGGATTGGTGCCGGGCTCGAAGCTCAGCGTGATGTTGCCGGAGCCGTCGGCTTGTGCCACCGACTCCATATAGATGAGGCCGGGGGCGCCGTTCATCTCGCGCTCGATCACAGACAACACGCTGTCTTCCAGCGTCTTGGCGGAGGCGCCGGGGTAGGCTGCTGCCACCACGATGGCCGGGGGCGCCACGGGGGGGTATTGTGAAATCGGCAGCTGGGTGATGGACACCGCGCCCATCACAATGATGAACAGGGCAATCACCCAGGCAAAGATGGGCCGCTCAATGAAGAATTTCGCCATGACGTGGGCTCCTTAGCGGCTGGCGCCGGAGGCGGCGCTGGCCGGGGCCGACGCGGCAGACGCTATGGGCGCTGCGGCGGTAGGGGCGGAGGCCTTGGCGGCAGGTTTGCTGCCCGGCGCCTGCCAGGGCACGCCCTTGACCGGTGCGTCGCCGCGCAGTTTCTGGAAGCCGTCCACCATCACCTGCTCGCCACTCTTTAAGCCGTCCAGGATCACCCACTGACTGCCTTGCTGGCCACCCACCTTCACCGGGCGCGGGGCGACTTTGCCGTCGGGCCCGACCACCATGACCGAGTCGCCCTGCGGCGAGCGCGTCACCGCCTGCTGCGGGAGGGTGATGGCGTTGGTGGCCTGGGCCTGCTCCAGCCGTACGCGCACATACAAGCCGGGCAGCAGGGCGCCGCCGGGGTTGGGCACTTCGGCCCGCAGGGTAATCTGGCCGGTGGTGGCGTCCACCGTCAGGTCCGAGAACAGGAGTTTGCCGGGGCGCGCGTATTCGCTGCCGTCTTCCAGCAGCAGGCGCACGCTGGCTGCGTTGCTGCCACCTGCGCGTTTGAGCTGGCCGTTTTCCATGGCCCGGCGCAGCTTCATCACTTCGGCGGCCGATTGGGTGAAGTTCACATACATCGGGTCAATCTGCTGGATCACCGCCAGGGGCGTGGCTTCGCCCTGGCCCACCAGCGCGCCTTCGGTCACCAGGGCACGGCCGATGCGACCCGCGATCGGGGCGGTGACGGCGGCGTAGTTCAGGTTGATACGGGCGGTCTGGACCGCAGCTTTGCCCATGGCGACATCGGCCTCGGCCTGTTTGCCTGCCGCCTGCGCATTCACGTACTCTTGCTGGCTGATGGCTTTGGCCTCGGCCAGGGGTTTGTAGCGCTCGACTTGCGCGCTGGCCTGCATCAGATTGGCCTCGGCTTTGGCCAGGCTGCCCTGGGCGCTGGCAAAAGCAGCCTGGTAGGGGCCGGCGTCAATTGCAAACAAAGCCTGACCGGCTTTCACGTCACGGCCCTCAACAAACAGCCGCTGTTGCAGAATGCCGGCGGCCCGTGCCCGGACCTGAGCCACGCGCGAGGCCTCCAGCCGGCCAGGCAATTCGGTGGTCAGGCCTATATCGCCGGGGGCGACAGTGACCACGCCCACCTCAGCCGGCGGCATACCGCCTGCGGGACCCGCAGGTGCGGTATTGCTTGGGCCGCAGCCCGCCAGCAGGGCCGCAATAGTCAACGAGGTCAGGGCCAGGCGGCCGCGCAAGGCTGACCGGTGGGGGATGGGGGGGGCAATGGCAAGCCGGGTATGCGGTAGAGACATGGTGTACTTCCGGGTAGAGGGCCGAGATCAGGTCTCTGCCGCAGGGTATTAAATAAAGAGGAAGGCTTTAAACAGGTTGAGGGCTTACCTCAGTATACATACATTCACGAATGTATAATAATACTTTCAAGTCCTATCATTTTTCTGAAAGACGTTCGTCATGGCTCGCTGTACCAAGGAAGAAGCCCTCGTCACCCGTCATCGCCTGCTCGATGCGGCGGAGCTTGTGTTTGCCGAAAAAGGCGTTTCCCGTACCTCCTTGAATGACATTGCACAAGCCGCGGGCGTGAGCCGGGGCGCGATTTACTGGCATTTCAAGAACAAGGCGGATCTGTTCAACGCCATGATGGAACGCACCACTTTGCCGCTGGAGGATTCCCTGCACCAAATTGGGCACGATTCCGAGTTCGACCCGTTGCACGAGTTGCAACGCGCCATCCTGGATGCCATGCGAAAAATTGCCACGGATGAACGCACCCGCCGGGTTTTTGAGGTGGCCACACTTAAGGTGGAATACGTGGAAGAGTTGCTGGCCGTCAAGGCGCGCCACCTCCAATGCTATGTTGAAGGCGTAGGTCAGATGGAGCGCAGCCTGCGAGAGGCGGCTTTGCGTCGTGCGGAGCCCTTGCGGGTGTCGCCTTCGATGGCGGCGCAGGGTTTGCACGCGCTGGTGGTGGGGCTTATCCATACCTGGTTGCTGGCGCCGGAATCCTTTGAGCTGGTGCCGGTTGCTGAAATGGCCGTAGGCGCGTATCTGGCCGGCTTGGGGCTGGCGCCTGAGCCGGAGCGTGAGGGGCAGGCGACGTCAGCCCAGTAAATCCATCACATCGAGCATGCGCTGCGCGACGTCGCCCAGCTTCAGCCCCTTGTCCATGGCGGTTTTGCGCATCTTTTCAAAGGCGGCCTGCTCGCTCAGGCCCTGACGCTGCATCAGCATTCCCTTGGCGCGGTCAATGACTTTGCGGTCTTGCAACTCGCTTTTGGTGGCGGCGAGCTCCTGCCGCAGCGCCTGTTCATGCTGGAAACGGGCCATGGCCACGTCCAGAATGGGGCGAATGCGCTCCGCCGACAGACCGGCCACGATGTAGGCCGAGACACCGGCAGCCACCGCGTCTTTCACGTGGCTGGTGTCGCTGTCATTGGTGAACATGACGATGGGGCGGCGGGCATCCCGCGTCGCCATCACCACGTGCTCCAGCGCGTCACGCGCCTCGCTTTCCGCATCCACGATGATCATGTCGGGCTGCAGCTGGTTCAGGCGCTCGTGCAAAAAGACGTCGGCCGGCAGCACCGCCACCAAATTGAAGCCGTTTTCCAGCAAGCCAATGCGCAGGCTGCGCGAGCGCTCGGCTTGGTTGATGGCGTAGTCATCATTCTGGTCCTCTATGGCCAGATCCGGGGCAACGACGACAATTCGCAGGGCTTCATTCATGCTCCAAGTCCATGCAAGAATCGAGCCATTATTTGCTGTGCTGACCTGGCTGGGAAGGGCCATCCTCTAAACTCTGTCCTTATGGCGAAAAACTTGACAGTATTGGGGATTGAGTCCTCGTGTGACGAAACGGGCGTGGCCCTGGTCGAGGTGCGGGGCGAGGCATTGCCGGTCTTGCTGGCCGATGCCCTGTACAGCCAGATCGAGATGCATCAGGCCTATGGCGGCGTGGTGCCCGAGCTGGCCAGCCGTGACCATATTCGCCGCGTGTTGCCGCTAACCGAGCAGGTATTGGCGGCCGCCGGAAAAAACCTGGCTGATATTGACGTGGTGGCTTTCACCCGCGGCCCGGGTCTGGCCGGCGCCTTGCTGGTGGGGGCCGGCGTGGCGTGCGCGTTGGGCGCCGCTTTGGGCAAGCCGGTGCTGGGCGTGCACCATCTTGAAGGCCATTTGCTGTCGCCGTTCCTGAGTGCCGACCCGCCTGAGTTTCCGTTTGTGGCCCTGCTGGTATCGGGCGGCCACACGCAACTGATGCGGGTGGACGGGGTAGGGCGCTATCAGATATTGGGCGAGACGATAGATGACGCGGCCGGCGAGGCCTTCGACAAGTCGGCCAAGCTGATGGGCCTGGGTTACCCGGGCGGCCCGGCGCTCTCCAAATTGGCGGAGCAGGGTGACCCGGCAGCGTTCAAGCTGCCGCGCCCCTTGCTGAAAAGCAATAATCTTGATTTTTCGTTTGCGGGTTTGAAAACGGCGGTGATGGTGCAGGCCAAGAAGCT
Source organism: Rhodoferax ferrireducens (assembly GCF_003347515.1). Classification (GTDB taxonomy): domain Bacteria; phylum Pseudomonadota; class Gammaproteobacteria; order Burkholderiales; family Burkholderiaceae_C; genus Rhodoferax. The sequence goes on from NZ_QEII01000324.1 coordinate 460,853, forward strand.
GGCCGCCGCGCAGGATAGCGCCGTGGAGGCCTTACCCGTCCAAGTATTGACCGATCTGGCCGCCTCGACGCAAGCGGCGATTGTGGAAGTGCTGGTGAAGAAGTCGCTGATCGCCTTGACTCAAACGGGCCTGAAGCGGCTGGTCGTGGCCGGCGGCGTGGGTGCCAACCGGATGTTGCGCGAGCAACTCAACGCCGAGTGCGCCAAACGCCGGGTGCGGGTGCATTACCCCGAGCTGCATTTGTGTACCGACAACGGCGCCATGATCGCCATGGCGGCGGCCATGCGTCTGCAGTCCGGCCAACAAAAAGCCAGCGAGGTCTACGCTTTTGACGTCAAACCGCGCTGGCCGCTGGATACGCTTTGAATTTATATCAAATAGGCCTCTAGCCCTTGTAGTATCTGCACAAATAGCTACATAATTGATAGTAAATCAGTTGATGGTCAACTGCGTCACGCGGCTCACGGGCACTTGCTTGCCGAGCTTGAGGGTCAGCACACCGTTCTCCAGTTTGGCTTCGCTGCTGGTCGCATCGATGTCTTGCGGCAATTCGTAGGCCTGCTTGTATTGGCGGGTCGCGCCTTCTTTGGTTTCAATCCGCACGATGCTGCCTTCAATACCGATGTTCAACTGGTCCTTGGCAATGCCGGGCACGTCAAATGTCAGCGTGTAAGACGTGTCATCCTGCGCCACGGTGCATGATTTCTGACGGCTGGACAGTTGCGTCTCGGTCAGGAAACGCTCCAGCGAACGGCCCGCAGGCGAATAGGCCTGGCGGCGAAGATTGGCGGGGGCGGTGGTGGCAAAAAACATGGTTTAACTCCTTGTGTACACTGCGCGGCGTTCAACATGAACCTCCGCATGCATCGAATCTGCGAATGAAGCGGCCGTATTCAAGAGAGATCCCCATATGTTTATTCTTCCCCGCAAAGCCTTGAAATTGCTGGCAGTGGCGCTATGTGCGCCGGCCTTGGGAATGGCGCAGCCGGCGCCTGTGTCCGCGTCTGCACCGATCAAGGTCGCCATGATCGAAGGTCTGAGCGGACCGTTTGGCAATACCGGCGAAGCGGTGTTTCGCAACCTGTACTGGGCGATGGAGCGCGTCAATGCGCGCGGCGGGGTGAAGTTGGCCGCAACGGCAACGGTGCCCGCCGGCAATCATCCGCTGGCGCTGGAGCGTTACGACAGCAAGGGCCAAACCGAGGAGGCGCTGTCGGCGCTCAAATCGGCCATCGACGATGGTGCGCGCTTCATCATGCAGGGCAATTCGTCGGCCACGGCGGCGGCCTTGATTGATGCCATCAACAAGCACAACGAACGCGAACCGGCCAAGCGCGTGGTGTTCCTGAACTACGCGGCGGTCGATCCCATTTTGACCAACGAAAAATGCAGCTTCTGGCACTTCCGTTTCGATGCGCACGCCGATATGCGCATGACCGCCTTGATGACCGTTCTGAAAGAAGACAAGTCGCTCAAGAGCGTGTACATCCTGGGCCAGGACTACAGCTTTGGTCACGCCGTGGCGCGCGAAGCCAAACGCCAACTCGGCCTGCTGCGCCCGGACATCCAACTGGTGGGAGAAGAGCTGCACCCCATGGGTCGCGTCAAGGATTTTTTGCCCTATGCCACCAAGATCAAGGCCAGTGGCGCACAAGCGGTCATCACCGGCAACTTCGGCAACGACCTGACCTTGCTGGTCAAGGCCGCCAAAGAGGTCGGCTTTGAAGGCAAGTTCTACACCTTCTACGGCAATGCGCTGGGCGCGCCGGCGGCGATCGGCGATGCCGGCATCGGCAAAGTGGTGGCCGTGGCCGACTGGTTGCCGAATGTGCAAACTGCGTCCAGCGACGCCTTCTACCAGTCTTTTCGCCAGCGTTTCCCTAAGCCGGCCGACGACTATGTGCACATGCGCATGCAACTGATGGTGGAGTCGCTGGCGCAGGCGATTGAAAAGGCAGGGACTACGGATTCGTTAGCTGTCGCGACACAGCTGGAAAAAGCGAATGTCACTTTTGCTTCGCAAAACGGGGTGATGCGGGCGTCCGACCACCAGTTCCAGCAGCCGCTCGTGGTGGGCGTGATGGACCGGCAAGGCGCGCCTGGCGTCAAGTTTGATGTGGAGGGCTCGGGCTATGGCTTTCGGGTCATCAAGACCATCGCCGCAGCCAGTGCCGAGCTGCCCACCACCTGCAAGATGCAACGACCCGTGCAGTAATCCATTTCTTAACCTGAGCCCGCCATGCGCCAAGTCATCCTGAACCTTGAAGAGTCCCGTATCCGCGAAGTCGCCAATGCGGGCATGGGGCGCAGCGATGTGCTGGCCTTCTGGTTTGGCGAGAGCGACGAAGTCACGCCTGATTTCATCCGTCAGGCGGCCATCGAGTCGCTGCAGCGCGGCGAGACTTTTTATTCGCACAACCTGGGCCTGCCCGAGTTGCGCGAGGCAATTTCGACCTACATGAGTGCACGCCACGGTCCGATTGGCGTGGACCGGGTGGCCGTCACCAGCGGTGGCGTCAACGCGCTGATGCTGGCCATACAGCAACTGATCGATGCGGGGGACGAGGTCGTGGCCGTGACGCCGGTGTGGCCCAACCTGACGGCGCAACCTGCCATCCTGGGCGCCCGCGTCAAGTGTGTGGCGCTGAGCCCGGTCGATGGTGTGTGGACGCTGGACATGGACGCGCTGCTGGCGGCCGTCACGAGCGCCACCAAGGTGTTGATCATCAACGCCCCGAATAACCCAACCGGCTGGACCCTCACGCGCGAGGAACAGCAGCGTATCCTCGATCATTGCCGCAGCACCGGCACCTGGATCCTGGCCGACGAGGTGTACGAGCGGCTCTACTACGAGGCCACGCCCAGCGGCTGCGCGCCGAGTTTTCTGGATGTCGCCACACCCGATGACCGCCTGGTCGTGGTGCACAGCTTTTCCAAGAGTTTTCTCATGACCGGCTGGCGGCTGGGCTGGCTGGTGATGCCGCCAGCCATGACGCAGCACATGGGCAAGCTGATTGAGTTCAACACCTCGTGCGCCAGTGTGTTTACACAGCGGGCCGGTGTGGTGGCCCTGCAGCGCACGGACGAGGTGACGCCCCAAGTGGTGGCGCATCTGAAAACCTGCCGTGACACGCTGATTCCCCTGTTGCAGGCGATTCCCGGCATTCAGGTGGCGCCGGCACGCGGCGGTATGTATGCCTTTTTCAAACTGGACGGTTTTGGCGACTCCCTCGCCACGGCCAAACGGCTGGTGGTAGAGGCCGGCTTGGGCCTGGCGCCGGGTGATGCCTTTGCGCCCGAGGCGCAGGGCTGGCTGCGCTGGTGCTTTGCATCAAAAGATCCACAGCGGCTGGTGGAGGGTGTGGCCCGGCTGAACAAATGGCTGTCGTCCCAGCCCCGGTAGAGGGCCATGCCGGACCCGATCCGGCCGCCGTGGAGGGGGCCAGAAGTCCGCAACAGCAGGATTGGCTATAATTGAATGGCTTTGCACTTTGCACAAGCACACGTCAGGGGCAGTTCCAGCGCCTGACGCAAGTCCACATCAAACAGGAAAACAAAATGATCGCATCCAGTATCAAAGCCGCTGTCGTCAAAGACAACGCACGCCAAGCCGGTGACACAGGCAGTCCTGAAGTGCAAGTTGCGCTGTTGACCGCCCGTATCAACGAACTCACCCCCCACTTCAAGACCCACGCCAAAGACCACCATGGTCGCCGTGGCCTGTTGCGCATGGTGAGCCGCCGCCGCAAGCTGCTGGACTACCTGAAGTCCAAAGACGCTGACCGTTACACCGCGCTGATCGCCAAGTTGGGTCTGCGTAAGTAATCGATCCATCGAATGATGAACGCCTGAGTTAGGTTGCTAGCTCAGGCGTTTTTTACTTCGGAGAAGGCAATAACGGAGCGAAGCTGTGTCATTCCAGAGAAATTTGAGTCGAATTTCCCTGGAATGGCATCGTGTTCTGTGACGCTGCATCCGGGCTCGGGCGAAGTGGCCTGCACTTCCCATATTGACCAGGAGATAAAAATGAGCATATTCAACAAAGTCACCAAGACCTTCCAATGGGGTCAAAACACCGTCACCATGGAAACCGGCGAAATCGCCCGTCAATCCACTGGCGCCGTGCTGCTGGACATGGATGGCACCGTGGTGCTGGCCACCGTTGTCGCCAAGACCGAAGGCAAGGCCGGCCAGGATTTCTTCCCCCTGACCGTCGACTACCTGGAAAAAACCTATGCCGCTGGCAAGATCCCCGGCAGCTTCTTCAAGCGCGAAGGCCGTCCCAGCGAGTTTGAAACGCTGACCAGCCGCCTGATCGACCGTCCGATCCGCCCGCTGTTCCCGGAAGGTTTTTTCAATGAAGTGCATGTGGTCGTTCACACGCTGTCCTTGAACCCTGAAGTTGACGCAGACATTGCCGCCCTGATCGCGGTGAGCGCCGCCTTGTCCGTCAGCGGCATTCCCTTCAGCGGCCCCATCGGCGCTGCCCGTGTGGGCTACGTCAATGGCGAATACGTGCTCAACCCCGGTCAGACTGCTCGCAAGGATTCCGTCATGGATCTGGTCGTCGCCGGTACCGAAGCCGCCGTGTTGATGGTGGAGTCGGAAGCCCAGCAACTGAGCGAAGAAATCATGCTCGGCGCCGTGGTGTTTGGCCACGAGCAAGGCAACATCGCCATCAATGCGATCCATGAGCTGGTGCGCGATGCCGGCAAGCCGGTGTGGGACTGGAAAGCCCCCGCCAAGGACGAGCCACTGATCGCCAAGGTCGGCGCGCTGGCCAGCGAAAAACTCGCCGCTGCTTACCAAATTCGCAACAAACAAGCCCGTACCCGCGCTTGCCGTGAAGCGTACGCCGTCGTGATGGCTGACCTGAAATTGGATGGCGTTCCGTTTGACAGCGTCGCCGTTGAAGGCATGTTGTTCGATATCGAAGCCAAGATTGTGCGCAGCCAGATTCTGGCCGGCGAGCCACGTATCGACGGCCGCGACACGCGCACTGTGCGCGCCATTGAAATCCGCAACAGCGTGCTGCCCCGCACTCACGGTTCTGCCTTGTTCACGCGTGGCGAAACCCAGGCTTTGGTGGTCACCACCCTGGGCACCGAGCGCGATGCGCAGCGTATTGATGCCCTGGCTGGCGAGTACGAAGACCGCTTTATGCTGCACTACAACATGCCTCCGTTCGCCACCGGCGAAACGGGTCGTGTCGGTACGCCCAAGCGTCGTGAAATCGGTCACGGTCGTCTGGCCAAACGTGCCCTGATGGCTGTCTTGCCGAGCAAAGAAGAGTTTCCGTACACCATGCGTGTCGTATCGGAAATCACCGAGTCCAATGGCTCCTCGTCGATGGCTTCGGTCTGCGGCGGTTGCCTGTCCCTGATGGACGCCGGCGTGCCCATGAAAGCCCACGTGGCCGGTATCGCCATGGGTCTGATCAAGGACGAAGGCCGCTTCGCCGTGCTGACCGACATTCTGGGTGACGAAGATCATCTGGGCGACATGGACTTCAAGGTCGCCGGTACCACCAACGGCATCACCGCGCTGCAGATGGACATCAAAATCCAGGGCATCACCAAGGAAATCATGCAAGTCGCATTGGCGCAGGCCAAGGAAGCGCGCATGCACATCCTGGGAAAGATGCAGGAAGCCATGGCCGAAGCCAAGACCGAAGTGTCCACCTTCGCACCACGCCTGTTCACCATGAAGATCAACCCCGAGAAGATCCGTGACGTGATCGGCAAGGGCGGCTCGGTGATCCGTGCGCTGACCGAAGAAACCGGCACCCAGATCAACATAGATGAAGATGGCACCATCACCATCGCGTCGGCTGATCCCGCCAAGGCCGAAGAAGCTAAACGCCGTATTCAGCAGATCACCGCAGAAGTCGAAATCGGCAAGATCTACGAAGGCCCGATCACCAAGATTCTGGACTTCGGCGCTTTGATCAACTTGCTGCCTGGCAAAGATGGGCTGTTGCACATCAGCCAGATCGCCCATGAGCGTGTCGAAAAAGTCTCTGACTACCTGACCGAAGGCCAGATCGTCCGCGTGAAGGTCATGGAGACCGACGAAAAAGGCCGTATCAAGTTGTCCATGAAGGCTCTGCTGGACCGTCCGGCCCAGACGGGTTCTGATCACCACGCTTGAACTTGATTGTTTTTGTTTGTTATGAAATTGATAGCGCCTTACGCATATAGCATGAGCGCTATCGCCTGAAATGACCATGAAAGCTATCGAAATCAGCTCTTTTGGCCCACCCGACGTTTTACGTCTGGGTGAGCGGCCAATGCCTGTGCCGGGCGTGGATGAGCTGCTCATTCGCGTGTCGGCCAGCGGTGTGAACCGGCCGGATGTCCTGCAACGCACGGGCAACTACCCGGTGCCGCCGGGCGCATCGGATATTCCGGGGCTGGAAGTGGCCGGTGTGATCGAGCAGGGCGATGCGCAGGAAATGGCGCGCGTAGGTTTCAAGCTGGGCGATCGTGTTTGTGCCTTGGTCGCTGGTGGTGGTTACGCTGAATTTTGCGTGGCACCCATAGGGCAATGCCTTCCGGTGCCCAAAGGCCTGAGCGATGTCGAGGCCGCCTCCTTGCCCGAGACGTTCTTCACGGTCTGGAGCAATGTCTTTGACCGGGCTCGTCTGCAAGCAGGCGAAACGCTGTTAATCCAGGGGGGCTCCAGCGGTATTGGCGTGACCGCCATCCAGCTGGCCAAAGCCATGGGCGCGCAGGTCATCGTGACGGCAGGCAGTGATGAAAAATGCGCGGCGTGCCTGGCCTTGGGTGCCGATCATGCGATCAACTACAAGACGCACGATTTTCAGGACGAGGTCAAGCGTTTGACCGGCGGGCAAGGCGTGAATGTGATTCTGGACATGGTTGCTGGCAGCTATGTCGCCAAAGAAATTCAGTGCTTGAGTGAAGATGGCCGCTTGGTCATCATTGCTGTGCAGGGCGGCGTCAAGAGTGAAATCAACGCCGGCCTGGTTCTGCGTCGGCGCCTCACAGTGACGGGCTCAACATTGCGGGCACGGCCGATTGCCTTCAAGGAAGCAATTGCGCAAGCGTGTCTGAAAAATGTTTGGCCACTCATCGAGAGTGGGCGTATCAAGCCGGTGATTCACAGTACGTTTGCGGCGCAAGATGCGGCCAAGGCACACGAACTGATGGAATCGAACCAGCACGTGGGAAAAATTGTTTTGACTTGGGATGAGGCATGAAAAAGAAACTGATCGCAGGCAACTGGAAGATGAATGGCAGTCTGGTTGCCAATGAGGCCTTGATCAAAGGTCTTCTGACCGGTCTGGGAACCCCGGGCTGCCAGGTGGCGCTGTGTGTGCCCGCTGTCTATTTGGCCCAGGTGCATGCACTGTTGGCCGATAGCGCCATTGATCTCGGCGCGCAAGACGTTTCCGAGCATGAAATCGGCGCCTTTACGGGTGAAATTTCTGGCGCCATGCTCAAGGAATTTGGCGTGCGCTATGCATTGGTCGGCCACTCCGAGCGGCGTCAATACCACTTCGAGACCGATGCCGTTGTCGCGGCCAAGGCTCAACGTGCGCTGGCGGGCGGCATCACGCCCATCGTGTGCGTGGGCGAGACCCTGGCTGAACGTGAAGCTGGCAAGACCGAAGAGGTGGTCAAGCGACAACTCGCCGCCGTGATTCATACCAATGGTCATTGCATCAGTGAGATCGTGGTGGCGTATGAGCCTGTTTGGGCTATTGGCACGGGCAAGACGGCCAGTGTCGAACAGGCGCAGCAGGTGCATGCCGTGTTGCGGGCACAGTTGAAAGCCGCCTCACCTCAGGCAGACCGAATTCACATTCTTTATGGTGGCAGCATGAATGCGGCCAACGCAGCGCAATTGCTCGCGCAGCCTGACATCGATGGCGGCCTGGTGGGCGGCGCGTCGCTCAAGGTTCCAGACTTTTTATCGATTATTGCCTCTGCCCTTTAATTATTGGGTTTTGGTTGCTACATATTTAGGAGTATTCAATGAGCGTTTTTCTAACCATCCTTCTGGCTGTTCAGATGATTTCCGCAGTGGCTATGGTCGGCCTGATTCTGGTGCAACACGGGAAGGGCGCTGATATGGGCGCTGCTTTTGGCAGCGGCGGTTCGGGCAGTTTGTTTGGCGCCAGTGGCAGTGCAAATTTTCTGTCGCGGACGACGGCCGTGCTGGCCACTGTGTTCTTTGTTTGCACCCTGTTGCTTGCTTATTTTGGCGCGGCCCGACCAGCGGCTCCTTCAGGCAGTGTGCTTGAAGGAGCAGCCGTCACAGCACCCGCCCCGGCCGCTGTCGTGCCTGTAACGCCAGCATCCGGTGCAGCACAAATTCCTTCCAAATAATTGCTGCTGAAATTGCCTGTTTCCGTCAGGAAATAGGGCTATTTCAGGGTAAACTCTAGTTCTGTTTAGGAAGCAAAAGCCGCAAGGTTCCTCACGCAACTTAGACATCTGAAAGCCGCCGTCGTGGTGAAATTGGTAGACACGCTATCTTGAGGGGGTAGTGGCGAAAGCTGTGCGAGTTCGAGTCTCGCCGACGGCACCAAACAAATATGCTTGTTGTAGATTAATGCAGCAAGTAAAGACTTTGATCAGAATCCCCAGATGAACCTTGATCAGTACCTGCCCGTTCTTATGTTCATCCTGGTTGGCATTGCTGTAGGCATTGTTCCTCAGGTGCTTGGTTATATTCTGGGTCCCAATCGGCCTGATCCAGCAAAAAATTCCCCTTACGAGTGCGGCTTCGAGGCATTTGAAGATGCGCGGATGAAATTCGATGTCCGCTACTACCTCGTCGCAATTTTATTCATTTTGTTTGATTTGGAAACTGCCTTTTTGTTTCCCTGGGCGGTGTCCCTTAAAGACACGGGGACTCTTGGTTTTTTAATTGGTGCAGAGTTCGTTGGTGTTCTTGCCATTGGTTTTGTTTACATGTGGCAAAAGGGCGCCCTGGACTGGGAGTAGCAGATGATTGAAGGCGTATTAAAAGAAGGTTTTGTCACCACCAGTTATGACTCGGTGATGAACTGGGCCAAGACCGGTTCGGTGTGGCCCATGACTTTTGGTCTGGCTTGCTGTGCGGTGGAGATGATGCATGCTGCCGCAGCCCGCTACGACATCAGTCGTTTTGGGGCGGAAGTGTTTCGCGCGAGCCCGCGTCAGTCCGATTTGATGATCGTGGCCGGCACGCTGTGCAACAAGATGGCTCCTGCGTTGCGCAAGGTTTATGACCAAATGTCGGAGCCGCGCTGGGTGATCAGCATGGGGTCATGCGCCAACGGCGGTGGCTATTACCACTACAGTTATTCGGTGGTGCGTGGTTGCGACCGGATTGTGCCGGTTGATGTCTATGTGCCTGGTTGCCCGCCGACCGCTGAAGCCTTGATCTACGGCATCATGCAGTTGCAGCAAAAAATTCGCCGCACGCAGACCATTGCGCGTGCCTGAAGGACTTCGGATGACTGTTTTTGCTGTAAATCCTGAAACTCTAAAAAATACTATCGCTGCGGCGCTGGGTGACAAGATCAAGCACATCGGCGTTGCATTGGGTGAGGTGACGGTGGTGGTGGGTGCTGCCGACTATCTGGACGTCGCCAAAATCTTGCGCGATGCACCGGACCTCTGCTTTGAGCAAATGGTTGATTTGTGTGGACTGGATTACTCCGACTACAAAGGCATTGGCCGTGAGGGTTCGCGCTATTGCGTCGTGCTGCACTTGCTGTCCGTTAGCCTGAATCAGCGACTCCGCCTGAAAGTGTTTGCGCCGGACGACGATTTTCCGGTGCTTGCCTCGGTGACTCAAATCTGGAATTCAGCTAACTGGTTCGAGCGCGAAGCATTTGACCTGTTTGGCATCGTTTTTGAAGGACACAACGATTTGCGTCGCATTCTGACGGATTACGGTTTCATTGGTCACCCGTTCCGTAAAGATTTTCCTTTGAGTGGGCATGTTGAAATGCGCTACGACGCAGAAAGCAGGCGCGTTGTGTATCAGCCTGTCACGATTGAGCCACGCGAAATCACACCGCGCATCATCCGCGAAGACAACTATGGAGGCCTGCACTAGGCGGTTTGTGTCATGGCTGAAATAAAAAACTATACCCTTAACTTCGGACCACAGCACCCGGCCGCACACGGCGTTCTCCGTTTGGTGCTCGAGCTCGACGGTGAGGTGGTTCAGCGCGCCGACCCGCATATCGGTCTGCTGCATCGGGCCACGGAAAAGCTGGCCGAAAGCAAGACGTACATTCAGTCGCTGCCCTACATGGACCGCCTCGACTATGTGTCGATGATGTGCAATGAGCACGCTTACTGCTTGGCGATCGAGAAGTTGCTGGGCCTCGAAGTACCTGTGCGTGCCCAGTACATCCGCGTGATGTTTGCCGAAATTACACGTTTGCTCAATCACCTGATGTGGCTCGGTTCGCATGGGAATGATTGTGGTAGTTCGACGATTCTGATCTACACGTTTCGCGAGCGCGAAGATTTGTTTGATATGTACGAGGCTGTCAGTGGTGCCCGCATGCACGCGGCGTACTTTCGTCCGGGCGGTGTATACCGGGATCTGCCCGATACCATGCCTCAGTACAAGGCGAACAAGGTTCGCAACGCCAAGGGTATTGCAGAGCTCAACAGCAACCGCCAGGGGTCCTTGCTGGACTTTATTGATGATTTCACCCAGCGTTTCCCGACGTATCTGGGGGAATACCACACACTGCTCACGGAAAATCGCATCTGGAAACAGCGCACAGTGAATATTGGCGTGGTAACGGCTGAACGAGCCCTGAACATGGGCTTTACCGGTGCCATGCTGCGCGGATCAGGTGTGGCGTGGGATTTGCGCAAGAAGCAGCCTTACGATGTTTACGATCGTATGGATTTTGATATTCCCGTCGGCAAGACCGGCGATTGCTACGATCGCTATCTGGTTCGCATGGAAGAGATGAAGCAGTCGAATCGCATCATCAAGCAATGTGTGGACTGGTTGCGTGTCAACCCCGGCCCGGTGATCACGGACAACCACAAAGTTGCCGCGCCGGATCGCGAATCCATGAAGTCCAACATGGAAGAGTTGATTCATCATTTCAAGTTGTTCACGGAAGGCTTCCACGTGCCCGAAGGGGAGGCCTATGCAGCTGTGGAGCACCCCAAGGGTGAATTTGGCATTTACATCGTGAGCGATGGTGCTAACAAGCCCTACCGATTGAAGATTCGTCCGCCAGGTTTCGTGCATTTGGCCGGCCTGAATGAGATGTCAAGCGGGCACATGATCGCCGACGTCGTGGCCGTGATCGGAACCATGGATATTGTGTTTGGAGAGATTGATCGATGATCACAGAAGCTGTTCCTCAAGCAATTTCAGATGTTGCCATGGCGCGCTTTGCCAGGGAAGTCGCGAAATACCCTGCTGATCAAAAGCAGTCCGCGGTCATGGCGTGCTTGGCTATTGTTCAGCAAGAAATCGGTTACGTGAGCATTGAAAGCGAAAAGGTTGTGGCCAACTATCTTGGCATGGCGCCCATTGCGGTGCACGAAGTCACCACCTTCTACAACATGTACAACCAACAGCCTGTTGGCAAGTACAAGCTCAATGTGTGTACCAATTTGCCATGCCAGTTGCGTGATGGTGGACGGGCTCTCAAACATCTGGAGCAGAAGCTGGGTATCGGCATGGGGGACACGACACCCGATGGTCTTTTCACTTTGCAGCAATGTGAATGTCTTGGTGCCTGTGCAGATTCCCCTGTGCTGCTGGTGAACGATCGCACAATGTGTAGCTTCATGAGCAATGATAAATTGGACCAGCTGGTTGACGGTCTGCGCACCTGCGGGGATAAATCATGATGGCCGACAAAATTCTCGCCCAATTTCAGGCGACGGGTGTCCAGACCTGCTTTCATGATCGGCACATCAATCCTCAAATCCTTACTGACTTGAATGGTCGCAATTGGCGTTTGAAGGACTATGAGGCGCGTGGTGGGTACCAAGCGCTACGCAAGATTCTTGGAAAAGATGGTGGCGAGGGTTTGACGCAAGACCAGGTTATCGCTGTCGTCAAGGAATCTTCATTGCGGGGTCGTGGTGGGGCCGGTTTCCCTACGGGTCTCAAATGGAGCTTCATGCCACGCCAGTTCCCGGGGCAAAAATACCTAGTGTGCAACTCCGACGAGGGAGAACCCGGCACCTGCAAAGACCGCGACATTCTGCAATTCAATCCGCACATTGTCATTGAGGGCATGATCATTGCCGCGTATGCCATGGGCATCACGGTCGGCTACAACTACATCCATGGTGAAATCTTTGCCAGCTATGACCGCTTCGAAGAAGCACTGGAAGAGGCGCGTGCCGCGGGTCTGTTAGGCAATAACATTCTGGGGAGTAATTTCACTTTTCAGTTGCATGCCGCACACGGGTTCGGTGCCTACATCTGCGGTGAAGAAACTGCGCTGCTGGAATCTCTGGAAGGCAAGAAGGGCCAACCCCGGTTCAAACCGCCGTTTCCGGCAAGTTTTGGTCTGTACGGAAAACCGACAACCATCAACAATACGGAAACCTTTGCTGCCGTGCCGTGGATCATCCGAAATGGGGGGGCGGCCTATCTTGCCTGCGGCAAGCCCAATAACGGTGGCACCAAGATTTATTCGATCAGCGGTGATGTGGAGTTGCCGGGGAATTATGAAATCCCGATGGGCACGCCGTTCTCCCAGTTGCTCGAACTCGCGGGTGGCGTGCGCAGTGGCCGCCAGCTTAAAGCCGTGATTCCTGGTGGCTCCTCGTCGCCTGTTTTGCCGGCCAGCATCATGATGGACTGCACGATGGACTATGACTCCATCGCCAAAGCGGGTTCGATGCTGGGGTCGGGTGCGGTGATTGTCATGGATGACAGTCGTTGCATGGTCAAAAGTCTGCAGCGCCTGAGCTACTTTTATATGCATGAGTCGTGTGGTCAGTGCACGCCGTGCCGCGAAGGGACCGGTTGGTTGTGGCGGGTGGTGAATCGCATTGAAAATGGGCAGGGTCGTCCTGCTGACATGGAGTTGCTGAATTCGGTCGCTGAAGATATTCAGGGACGAACCATTTGTGCCTTGGGCGATGCGGCGGCCATGCCCGTTCGCGCCATGATCAAGCATTTCGGTCATGAATTTGAATATCACGTAGCGCACAAGACCTGCATGGTCCCCGCCTACGTCTGAGCGAGTCTTACGATGATTGAAATTGAACTCGACGGCAAGAAGGTCGACATTGTTGAAGGCAGCATGATCATGCACGCCGCAGACAAGGCTGGCACCTATATCCCGCATTTTTGCTATCACAAGAAGCTCAGCATTGCAGCGAATTGCCGCATGTGCCTGGTGGACGTGGAAAAAATGCCGAAACCAATGCCGGCCTGTGCCACCCCGGTGACGCAGGGCATGATTGTCCGCACCAAGAGTGACAAGGCGATCAAGGCACAGAAATCTGTTATGGAGTTCCTGCTGATCAATCATCCGTTGGACTGCCCCATTTGTGATCAGGGGGGTGAGTGCCAACTGCAGGATCTCGCTGTTGGGTATGGCGCGTCTTCTTCGCGTTACGAGGAAGAAAAACGGGTTGTGGCCGTCAAGGATGTCGGTCCCCTGATCTCGATGCAGGAAATGACCCGTTGCATTCACTGTACCCGTTGCGTTCGGTTTGGCCAGGAAGTGGCCGGCGTGATGGAGTTGGGCATGTCGCATCGTGGTGAACACGCCGAGATCGAAACCTTTGTCGGCCACTCGGTTGACTCGGAACTGTCGGGCAACATGATTGACATCTGCCCGGTTGGCGCCTTGACGAGCAAGCCATTTCGTTACAGTGCCCGGACGTGGGAGTTGTCGCGGCGCAAGTCAGTCAGTCCGCACGATTCGACCGGTGCCAATTTGATCGTGCAGGTCAAGAACAACAAGGTGATGCGTGTCGTTCCATTCGAAAACGAGAGCGTCAATGAATGTTGGATTGCCGACCGCGATCGTTTTTCCTACGAGGCTTTGAACAGTGACCAACGTCTGACGAGCCCCATGCTCAAGCAGGGCGGGGCGTGGGCGTCTGTGGATTGGCAGACTGCTCTTGAATATGTTGCCAATGGTCTGAAGCAAATCAAGTCTGAGCACGGTGCCGCCAGCATTGGTGCGTTGGTCAGCCCACACAGTACGCTTGAGGAGTTGTCGCTCGCCAGCGCATTGATGCGTGGTCTGGGCAGTCAAAACGTTGATTACCGCCTGCGCAACGCCGAGTTCACTGCAAGTGAAGGTGTGCGCTATCTGGGGACCTCCATTGCGTCCTTGTCCGAGCTCCAGCGTGTGCTGGTGGTTGGCTCCAGCCTGCGCAAGGATCATCCCCTGTTTGCCCAGAGAATTCGACAGGCAGCCCGCAAGGGATGCGCAGTGAATGCTATTCAATCCGTGGCAGAGGACTGGGCCATGCCCGTTGCTAACTCCCTGCTGTGTGATGCCAGTATCTGGGTGCAGGCGCTGGCAGATGTCGCAGCAGCAGTGGCCGCCGACAAGGGTGTTTCGTCACCGGCCGCGGGTCATGCCAGTGAGTCCGCTTGCGCCATTGCAAAGTCTTTGCTGGCTGGCGAGCGCAAAGCTATTTTGTTGGGCAATGCGGCGGCGCATCATGCCAAGGCCTCAAGCCTGTTGGCGCTCGCAAACTGGATTGGTGAACAAACCGGTGCAACGGTGGGTTATCTCACTGAAGCCGCCAACACCGTGGGGGCACAACTCGCGAATGCAGTCCCTGGGCCAGGTGGCCTGAATGCGGGGCAAATGCTCGGCGGCGGGCTCAAAGCGGTCCTGCTATTGAACAATGAACCTGAGTTTGACTCGGCATTGGGTGTATCTGCCATGAGCAGCCTTTCGCAAGCCCAGATGGTTGTGACGCTCAGTCCGTTCAAGTCGAATATGGCATTCAGCGATGTGCTGCTGCCAATTGCTCCTTTCACTGAAACCTCGGGTACTTTTGTCAATGCGGAGGGACGCGCGCAAAGTTTCCATGCCGTGGTCAAACCATTGGGTGAAACTCGTCCGGCCTGGAAGGTTCTTCGCGTATTGGCCAATTTGTTGGATGTACCGGGTTTTGACTTTGACTCTTCCGACGAAGTACTCAAACAAGTGTCTGGCATGCCGTCAGCGACCGAGGCGAATGTGTCAGCAGAGTTGCTGGGCAACATGACGCAAGCTGCCGTGGATCTGACACCTGCGACCGTCGCACCGGTGGTGGCGAGGATCTATGCACTGGATGGTACGGTGCGTCGTGCAGCGAGCCTGCAGCTTACGGCGGACGCCAAACGTATTGACGTGGTGCAGGAGGCCGCAGCATGATTGATGCCATTTTCAATTTTGGACAAGGCCTGCTGGACGCGGCTTGGTGGCCGGGCGTGGTCTGGCCGGTGATCTGGACCCTGATCAAGATCGTCGTGGTGGTTCTGCCTCTGATGGGCGCGGTCGCCTATCTCACGTTGTGGGAACGAAAGTTTTTGGGTTGGATGCAGGTTCGTGTGGGCCCCAACCGGGTCGGTCCTTTGGGCTTGCTGCAACCGATCGCGGATGCCTTGAAGCTGCTGGGTAAAGAAATCTTGTTGCCTACGGCTGCCAGCAAGGGCCTGTTCTTCATCGGTCCCATTCTGACCATCATGCCGGCTATGGCCGCGTGGGCCGTCATTCCGTTTGGACCCGATATTGCTTTGGCCAATATAAATGCCGGTCTGTTATTCGTGATGGCCATCACCTCAATGGAAGTCTATGGCGTGGTGATTTCGGGCTGGGCTTCCAACTCCAAGTACTCCTTTTTGGGGGCCATGCGTGCATCGGCGCAGATGGTGAGCTATGAAATCGCCATGGGCTTTTGTCTGGTGGTTGTCCTCATGGTGTCGGCCAGCATGAATATGACTGACATTGTCACGGGGCAGGGTAAGGGCTATTTCGCGCATATGGGGCTCAACTTCCTCTCCTGGAACTGGTTGCCGCTCCTGCCAATTTTTGTGGTTTATATCATCTCGGGTCTGGCTGAAACCAATCGTCATCCTTTTGACGTGGTGGAAGGTGAGGCTGAAATTGTGGCCGGGCACATGGTTGAGTATTCGGGCATGTCCTATGCCATGTTCTACCTTGCCGAATACGCCAACATGTGGCTGATTTCCATTCTCGCGGCCATCATGTTTTTGGGCGGATGGTTGTCGCCGTTTGACAGCGTACTGTTCAACTGGATTCCGGGCTGGATCTGGTTGGGATTGAAGACCTGCGCGGTGGTCAGTCTGTTTATTTGGGTACGTGCGACCTTTCCGCGGTTTCGTTATGACCAAATCATGCGTTTGGGCTGGAAGATTTTCATACCGGTGACACTGGTCTGGCTGATTGTCATTGGCGCCTGGATGCAGACCTCCTTCAATATCTGGAATTAACAGGAGTTGATGATGTCCACAATTACACCCAATCCTGCCCCATCCACGTTCTCCCTCAAGGACTTTTTCGCCAGTTTCCTGTTGCTGGAATTGCTCAAGGGTCTTGCGTTGACCGGGCGCTACGCTTTCCGTCGCAAAGTGACGATACAGTTTCCGGAAGAGAAGACACCTCTGTCACCCAGATTTCGGGGACTGCACGCTTTGCGCCGGTACGAAAACGGGGAAGAACGTTGTATTGCCTGCAAGCTGTGCGAGGCTGTGTGCCCCGCCTTGGCGATCACGATTGAATCCGAAGTGCGGGACGATGGTTCGCGTCGCACCAGCCGTTATGACATTGACCTGACCAAGTGCATTTTTTGCGGCTTCTGTGAAGAAAGTTGTCCGGTCGATTCGATTGTTGAAACCCATATTCTTGAGTATCACGGTGAAAAACGCGGTGATTTGTACTTCACCAAAGAGATGTTGCTGGCTGTTGGCGATCGTTTTGAGAACGAAATTGCCGCCAATAAGGCAGCGGATGCCAAGTACCGCTGATCAGCTGCAAGAAAGAAATTACACCCCATGGATGTCAAGACCGGTTTGTTTTATGTATTCTCGGCGGTGCTGTTGTTCGCCGCATTCAGGGTGATTACGGCCCGCAATCCCGTTCACGCCGTTTTATTCCTCGTGCTTGCATTCTTCCAGGCCGCCATGGTCTGGATGCTGCTCAAGGCTGAGTTTCTCTCCATCATACTGGTACTGGTGTATGTGGGGGCGGTGATGGTGTTATTCCTGTTTGTCGTGATGATGTTGGATGTCAACGTCGACAGCGCTCGCCAGGGCTTTTGGAAGCATTTCCCGCTGGCGGCCGTGGTGGGCGTGCTGATAGCCCTGGAAATGGCGGCTGTGATGATGGGGGGATTTCGGGATGCCGACGAGCCTCACGCGATTGCAGTCGTAGGGCAGGCAACTGCAGAGATATCCAATAGCCGCGAGCTCGGCAAACTCTTGTATACCCAGTACCTCTATCCACTTGAAATTGCCGCGGCGATTCTGCTGGTCGCCATGATTGCGGCCATCGCACTGACGCTTCGCCAACGCAAGGATAGCAAGTACGTTAGCCCGTCCGACCAGGTACGGGTGAAGGCAAAAGACCGGATGACTGTGCTCAAAATGCCGGCTACTCAAGCCGCGGCTGCTGACGATGCCGCGACCACAATGACTGCAGAGAAAAAAGTATGACGGTGACACTTGGACATTTTCTTTCACTCGGCGCGATGCTGTTTGCGCTGTCAGTGGTCGGCATATTTCTTAATCGAAAAAATCTGATTGTTCTGCTGATGGCCATCGAGCTCATGCTGCTGGCCGTCAATACGAATTTTGTAGCCTTCTCCTACTACCTTGGCGACATGCACGGACAGATTTTCGTGTTCTTTATTCTGACCGTCGCTGCCGCAGAATCGGCGATTGGACTGGCCATTTTGGTGCTGCTGTTTCGCAACAAGTCCAGCATCAATGTGGACGAACTCAATACGCTCAAGGGTTAATAAGATGAGTCAAACCCTAGTCTCTTCAACACTTCTCGCAGTCCCGATGGCTCCGCTGGTCGGGGCTGTGCTGGCCGGTATTCTTGGCACCAAATTTGGTGGCAACTGGATTGGCCGTCGCATGTCGCACTCAATCACCATTCTGGGCGTGCTGCTGTCATTCGTCTTATCCGCTATGACGCTCAAGAGCGTGGTACTGGATGGTGCCCGTTTCAATGAAACCCTCTACACATGGATGGTGGTGGGTGGGCTCAAGATGGAAATTGGGTTTCTCGTCGATGGCCTCACGGCGATGATGATGTGCGTGGTGACTTTTGTATCCTTGATGGTGCATATCTATACCATTGGCTACATGGAAGAAGACGAGGGCTATAACCGCTTCTTTTCCTACATTTCGCTCTTCACCTTCTCCATGCTGATGCTGGTGATGAGCAACAACATGCTGCAGTTGTTCTTTGGTTGGGAGGCGGTTGGGCTGGTCTCGTATTTGCTGATTGGCTTCTGGTTCAACAAACCCACGGCGATTTTCGCCAACATGAAAGCCTTTTTAGTCAACCGCGTGGGAGACTTTGGCTTCATTCTTGGCATCGGATTGATCGTTGCTTTCACGGGCACGCTCAATTACACCGAAGCCTTTGCCAAAGCGGCGGATCTCGCCAAGCTGAGTTTCCCGGGCACTGACTGGATGCTCATCACGGTCATCTGCATCTGTCTGTTCATTGGCGCGATGGGGAAATCGGCCCAGTTTCCCCTGCACGTCTGGTTGCCGGATTCCATGGAAGGCCCCACGCCTATTTCCGCATTGATTCATGCGGCGACCATGGTGACTGCCGGCATTTTCATGGTGGCGCGTATGTCGCCTCTGTTTGAACTCAGTGAGACGGCGCTTAACTTTGTATTGGTGATCGGTGCCATCACGGCTTTGTTCATGGGCTTCTTGGGCATCATCCAGAACGACATCAAGCGCGTGGTGGCGTACTCCACGTTGTCCCAACTGGGGTACATGACGGTCGCACTCGGTGCATCGGCCTATTCGGTGGCGGTCTTCCATTTGATGACGCATGCGTTTTTCAAGGCACTGCTGTTTCTTGCGGCTGGTTCGGTCATCATGGGCGTGCATCACAATCAGGACATCCGCTGGATGGGGGGTCTTCGCAAGTACATGCCCATCACCTGGATCACCTCCCTGCTGGGTTCCCTGGCTCTCATTGGAACGCCGCTGTTCGCAGGTTTCTATTCCAAGGACAGCATTATTGAAGCGGTTCACGAAAGCCACCTGCCCGGCGCTGGTTTCGCCTCGTTTGCGGTATTGGCCGGTGTTTTTGTCACGGCGTTTTACTCATTCCGTCTGTATTTCCTGGTGTTTCATGGCAAGGAGCGTTTTGACCAAAATCCGGATCGGCACCACCACGACGCGAGCGAAGAGCCCGATCCGCATCACCACCATGAAGAACATAGTGCGCCGCATGAGTCGCCCTGGGTGGTCACCGTACCTTTGATCCTGCTGGCGATTCCTTCCGTCGTGATCGGTTTCATGACCATTCAGCCGATGCTGTTTGGCGAGTTTTTCAAGGATGCGATCTTCATCAATGGGGAAAAACACGCCGCGATGGAAGAACTGGCCAAGGCTTTCCATGGCCCCGCGCAAATGGCTTGGCACGCCTTGACAACGCTGCCGTTCTGGCTTGCACTGGCCGGTGTGGCAACGTCGTACTACATGTACATGGTCAATCCCGCCCTGCCTGCAGCCATCAAAGCCCGCGTCCAACCGATCTACACCTTGCTTGAGAACAAGTACTACATGGACTGGTTCAATGAACACGTCCTGGCCCGTGGTGCCAGGGCTCTAGGGACCGGATTGTGGAAGGGGGGGGATGAGTTCCTGATTGATGGCACGGTTGTCAATGGTTCGTGGAAAGTGGTGGCATGGGTGTCCGGCGCGGCTCGTCGAGTGCAATCGGGGTACCTGTACCACTATGCGTTCGCCATGATCATGGGTGTTTTTGTGCTGATGACGTATTTCGTCTGGCTCAAGTAGGAGAATAAAAAAAATGGGTTTGTTGAGCCTGGCGATTTGGACGCCAATCATTTTTGGTGTCGTGCTGCTGGCACTCGGTCGTGATGATCAGGCGCGTACTGTGCGCTGGGTCGCACTGATCGGTGCCGTTGCCAGCTTTCTTGTGACCTTGCCCTTGTATGCCAGTTTCAAACTTGGCACGGCGGCCATGCAGTTTGTCGAAAAGGCGCCATGGATCGAGCGCTTTAATGTCAACTATCACCTCGGAGTGGATGGCATTTCGCTCTGGTTTGTGTTGCTAACGGCGTTCATCAATGTGGTGGTCGTGATCGCCAGTTGGGAGTCCATCACTCGCCGGGTCAATCAGTACATGGGTGCGTTCTTGATCCTGAGTGGCTTGATGATCGGCGTTTTTTGCGCGCTGGATGGCATGCTGTTCTACGTGTTTTTTGAAGCCACCTTGATCCCGATGTACCTGATCATCGGTATCTGGGGCGGACCAAACAAGATTTACGCCGCGTTCAAGTTTTTCTTGTACACGCTGCTCGGCTCACTTTTGATGCTGATTGCACTGATCTTTCTGTATATCAAGTCGGGTGGCAGTTTTGACCTCGCCCTGTGGCACTCGCTGCCACTGGGCAGCACAACCCAGACATTGCTGTTCTTTGCGTTCCTGGCCGCGTTCTCCGTGAAGGTGCCTATGTGGCCGGTACACACTTGGTTGCCTGATGTGCACGTTGAAGCCCCCACCGGTGGCTCTGCTGTGCTGGCTGCCATCATGCTCAAGCTCGGCGCCTATGGTTTTCTTCGTTTCTCCATGCCGATTGCGCCGGATGCCACTCGGGAGTGGGCGTGGCTGATGATTGCTTTGTCCCTGATTGCCGTCATTTATGTGGGGTTGGTGGCCATGGTGCAGAAGGACATGAAAAAGCTGGTCGCTTATTCTTCCGTCGCGCACATGGGTTTTGTGACCCTTGGTTTCTTCATCTTCAGTGACTTGGGCGTGTCGGGGGGGATTGTGCAGATGATCGCGCACGGCTTTGTGTCGGCCGCCATGTTCCTGTCTATTGGCGTGTTGTATGACCGGGTTCACTCCCGCGAGATCGCCAGCTACGGTGGCGTCGTCAATACCATGCCCAAGTTCACGGCGTTTGCCCTGCTGTTTGCGATGGCCAATTGCGGTCTGCCGGGTACCGCAGGCTTCGTCGGTGAATGGATGGTAATTCTCGGTGCTGTCAAAGCTAATTTCTGGCTTGGATTTGGTGCAGCCAGTGCGTTGATATTCGGCGCGGCCTACACCTTGTGGATGTTCAAGCGCGTCTACCTGGGTCCAGTGGCCAACCACCACGTCAAGGCACTGACCGATATCAATAGCCGTGAGTTTTTGATGCTGGCCCTGTTGGCCATCGCGGTCCTGTACATGGGTATATATCCGAAGCCGTTTACGGACGTGATGGACACGTCGGTAACGGAACTGCTCAAGCATGTTGCTTTGTCCAAACTGAATTGATCAGTCTGAATTGACCAAATTGAACTAAGAGATGGAACATGATCGATAAACTCAGTTGGATCTCGGTTTACCCCGAAATCATCCTGCTTGCCATGGCCTGCGTGATTGCGCTGGTCGATCTCGGGGTGAAGAGTCCGCGCCGCACAATGACTTATGTGCTGACGCTATTCACCCTGGCTGTTGTGGCAACCTTGCAGGCACTTTATGCCAGTGGTGGCGCCACACTCTACGGCTTCGGCAATATGGTCGTCAGTGACCAGATGGGCAATTGGCTCAAATGTTTTGCCACTGTGGCTGTGATGGTGACCCTGGTGTACGGCCGTCCTTACGCGGGCGACCGTGACATGCTGCGCGGTGGTGAGATGTTCTCGCTGAGTATGTTTGCCTTGCTGGGCATGTTCGTCATGATCTCCGGCAATAACTTCCTCGTTATTTACATGGGGCTGGAGTTGCTCACACTCTCCAGTTACGCGCTGGTGGCTTTGCGGCGGGACAATGCCACGGCGACCGAAGCGGCGATGAAGTACTTCGTGCTGGGCGCATTGGCCTCGGGTTTCCTGCTGTATGGCATGTCGATGATGTACGGTGCCACCGGTTCGCTGGATGTGAATGCGGTGTTCAAAGCCATTAATTCGGGACAGATCAAGCATCAGGTCCTCGTGTTCGGTTTGGTGTTTGTTGTAGCCGGCCTCGCTTTCAAGCTGGGTGTGGTGCCGTTTCACATGTGGATCCCCGATGTGTACCAGGGCGCTCCGACTGCCGTGACCTTGCTCATCGGCGGCGCGCCCAAGCTGGCCGCCTTCGCCATCTTCATTCGCTTGTTGGTGGAGGGCATGTTACCGCTGGCCATTGACTGGCAACAAATGTTGATGGTGTTGTCGATCGGTTCGCTGCTCATTGGTAATTTGGCGGCCATTGCGCAGACCAATCTCAAGCGCATGCTCGCGTACTCGACCATTTCGCAGATGGGTTTTGTCCTGCTGGGGCTGATGTCGGGCGTGATCAATGGCAACATCCATTCCGCCGCCAATGCCTACAGCTCGTCCATGTTCTACGTCATCACTTATGTCTTGACGACGTTGGCAAGTTTCGGGGTCATCCTCTTGCTCGCCCGCGATGGCTTTGAGAGTGAAGAAATTTCTGATTTCGCCGGTCTGAACGAGCGCAGCCCCTTGTACGCTGGCGTGATGGCCATCTGTCTTTTCTCTTTGGCCGGCATTCCACCGATGGTGGGCTTTTATGCCAAGCTTTCGGTTTTGCAGGCGTTGATCGCGTCGGGTCAGCCGATGCATATCGGTTTGGCCGTGTTTGCCGTGATGATGTCCTTGATTGGTGCCTTCTATTACCTGCGCGTCGTCAAAGTCATGTACTTTGATCAACCCATTACGGCCAGCACCGTGTCAGCGCCACTCGATGTTCGGGCCGTGCTATCGGTCAACGGGGCGCTGGTACTGATATTGGGCCTGGTGCCAGGAGGCCTGATGGCTTTGTGCGCCAATGCGATCGTGCAGATGCTAGGGAACTGACCGGGTTAACCTGGTTTTTTCTATCGCTACCGCGTCAACTGCCGCGACCAGGTTTTTGCCGCTGTGATGAATGATCGCCACTTGATCGAAGAAAAACTCGCCAGCGAAGAGTTGCTGCGGGGGAAGTTTCTGCATGCCTTTCGCGATACCGTAAGTCTTCCGGACGGCACAAGCGCAAGCCGCGAATACGTTCTGCATTCCGGGGCCGTCATGATTGTTCCGCTGATAGAAGACGCGTCCGGTGAGGTTCGCATTGTCTTGGAGCGGCAGTTTCGCTATCCCGTTGGACAGGTGATGATTGAGTTTCCCGCCGGCAAGCTCGATTCTGGCGAAGATACACAGGCTTGCGCACAGCGTGAATTGCAGGAAGAAACCGGCTATACCGCCACAGAGTGGGCGCGCGCAGGGGTGTTGCACCCGGTCATTTCTTACTCCACTGAATTCATCGACATCTGGTTTGCGCGTGGTTTGTCCCCGGGTCAGCGCCATCTTGACCAGGGCGAGTTTCTGGATGTATTCACGGCCACCCCGGCAGAATTGTTGCAATGGTGCCGTGATGGTCAGGTGACCGACGGTAAAACCCTGACTGCTGCGCTATGGCTACAGAACGTCTTGTCCGGCGCGTGGGATTTGAATTGGCAAAAAACGGTCACCTCCGACATCACTGGATAATGGCCGAATGAAAGTTCTGGATCTTCAGTGTGCTCATCAGCATGTGTTTGAGGGGTGGTTCGCGTCGGAAGCGGACTTTCTCGGGCAATGCGAACGTGGACTGGTGACATGCCCGATGTGCGGCGACGCATCCATCACCAAGATGATGAGCGCGCCCCGCCTCAACCTGAGCAGTGCCCGGGCCGAGGCGTCTGTTCCGCAGGACGTAGTTGAGACGGCCGAGCCGGAGCAAGCCCTGCAAACCGCGTGGATGGCTGTCGCCCGTCGCATCCTGGCAAAAACCGACGACGTCGGCACCCGGTTTGCCGAAGAGGCCCGCAAGATCCATTATGGTGAGGTCAAGGAGCGCGGTATTCGCGGCAAAGCCTCGCGCGAAGAAACCGAGTCCCTCATCGACGAGGGCATCGCCGTCATGCCCTTTCCCTTGCCAGAGGCCCTCAAGGGCCAGTTGCAGTAAGCCCCCTCGTCCGCGGCAAGCCGTGGAGGCAGGCATTGTGCCTCTTCCCAGAGGCCCGCAGCTTCCGCTTCAGGCGTTGAATTGCAGCGCCGCCAGCCCCGCGTAAACACCGCCACGCGCCACCAGTTCGGCGTGCGTGCCTTGCTCCACCAACTGGCCGTGATCCAGTACCACAATCAGGTCGGCCTTCTGCACCGTGGCCAGGCGGTGTGCAATCACCAGCGTCGTGCGGTCGCGCATGGCGGACTCCAGCGCCGCCTGCACCATGCGTTCGCTCTCGGCATCCAGTGCACTGGTAGCCTCGTCCAGCAGCAGCAGCGGTGGATTCTTCAGCATGGCGCGGGCAATCGCGATGCGCTGGCGTTGGCCGCCGCTCAGGCGCACGCCGCGTTCGCCCAGGAAGGTGTCATAGCCTTGCGGCAGTTCCTTGATGAATTCGTCGGCAAACGCCGCTTGGGCGGCGGCCTTCACCTCATCGTCGCTGGCGCCGGGTTTGCCGTAGCGAATGTTCTCCAGCGCGCTGTTGGAGAAGATGACCGCGTCCTGCGGCACGATGCCGATGCGCTGGCGCAAATCATGCAAAGCCATGTCGCGCGTGGCCACGCCGTCGAGCACGATCCGGCCCGAGGTCGGATCGTAAAAACGCAGCAGCAACTGGAACACCGTACTCTTGCCAGCGCCGCTGGGGCCCACGATGGCGACAGTCTGCCCGGGTTGGACGGCCAGCGAAAAATCACTCAGTGCCGCCTGGTTGGGGCGGGACGGATAGTGAAACGTGATTGCATCGAATTTAATAGCGCTACCCGCAAGCAACACGGGGGCTAGAGCCGGATTTAAGGGTGAAGCGATAGGTGAGCGGCTGCCCAGCAACTCCATCAGGCGTTCGGTCGCGCCGGCGGCGCGCAGCAGGTCGCCATAGACCTCGCCCAAAATCGCGAACGCGCTCGCCAAAATAATGACGTACATCACCGTCTGGCCCAGATCACCGGCACTGATGCGTCCGGCCATCACGGCCTGCGTGCCCTGGTACAAACCCCAGAGCAGGGCGGCCGAGGTGGCGATGATGATGAAGGCCACCAGCACCGAGCGGGCGCGGGTGCGCCGCACCGCCGTCTGGAAAGCGCTGTCGGTCGAGGCATTGAAGCGGGCCGCTTCGCGCCCTTCCGCCGTGTAACTTTGCACCACCGGAATGGCGTTCAGCACCTCGGCCGCGATCGCGCTCGAATCCGCTACCCGGTCCTGGCTGGCACGCGAGAGCTTGCGCACGCGCCGGCCAAACCACAGACTGGGTGCCACGATCAGCACCAGTATCCCCAGCACCTGAACCATCACATAGGGGTTGGTCCAGATCAGCATGCCCAAGGCACCGATGCCCATCACCGTGTTGCGCAAGCCCATGGAGAGCGAGGAGCCCACCACGGTCTGCACCAGCGTGGTGTCGGCGGAGAGGCGCGACAGCACTTCGCCGGTTTGCGTGGTTTCGAAAAACTCGGGACTTTGCTGCAGCACATGGCCGTAGACCGCGTTGCGCAAATCGGCGGTCACCCGCTCACCCAGCCAGCTCACCATGTAAAAGCGGCCGGCCGAAAACAGACCGAGCGCCACTGCCACGGCAAACAGGGCGACAAAGTGTTCGCGCAGCGCCATCACCTGCGCGCCCTTGTCGGTTTGCACCAGTCCGCCGTCGATCAGGTAACGCAGGGCCACTGGAAAAGCCAGGGTGGCCACCGCCGCCATCACCAGAAACATGAGCGCCAGCGCAATGCGGCCGCGGTAAGGCATGAGAAAAGGCGTCAGACCGGACAGGGAACGCGGCGAGGCTTTGAGGGGGGCAGGGGTAGGCATGGCCTTGAGTGTAGCCAAAAATGCCGGAAACAATTGCCGAGCCAAACAAAGCCTTGACATTAATTGCCTAAGCAAATAATATTCTTGTCCATATGACCTCTTCGACCAAATCCGCCAATTCGAGTCCGCCGTGCCTGGCTACAACGTGTGTGGCGCACGAGTTTTACTGTGCCGAGGGCTACCTTCCAGAGGCCAGCGTCGGCTACCTGATGCGGCGCGTGATGTTGGCTGTGGCGCAGGAAGTCGAGCGCCAGCTCGGGCCTTGTGACCTGACCAATGCCCAATGGGTGCCGCTGTTCAAGCTGTTTTTGGGCAAGGCCTCCACGGTGGCCGAACTGGCCCGTGAATGCCATCTGGATGCCGGCGCCATGACCCGAATGCTGGACCGGCTGGAAGCCAAGGGCTTGTGTCGCCGGGTACGTTCCGTGGCGGACCGGCGGGTCGTCAACATCGAGTTAAGCGATGCTGGGCGCGAAGCGGCTGCGGGCATTCCGGCCATCCTCAGCCGCGTACAAAACGCGCACCTCACCGGTTTTTCGGTGGCGGAATTTGAGACGTTGAAGGGCTTCCTGCATCGCATTCTGGACAACGCCCAGGTCCAGGCTCAATCCCCAACGCCATCACAAGCGATTCCAGGAGGCCCCCATGAGGCTTGATTCCCCGAGCCGGGCTGCGCGCCCCCGCTTGATTCCCTCCGCACTGCTACTCCTGGCGGTCCTCGGCCTGTCGGCCTGTGCCGACATGTCCGGCATCCAGCCGCACGCGGCCTTGCGTGACGCCGCCTCGCTAGGACTGCCCGCTGAAGCCAGTCCCCCCTTGACGGTGGACGCCCAATGGTGGCGTGAGTTTGGTGACCTGCAACTCAACCGCCTGGTGGATGAGGCGCTGGTCAGCAACCCCTCGCTCAAAATAGTGCAGGCCAGATTGGCGCGCGCCCAGGCCGGTGCGGAGCTGACGCAGGCCGCCACCGGCCCGCAACTGAACGCCACACTCGACGCCACGCGCCAACAATACACGGCCAACGGCGCCGTTCCACCGCCCCTGGCCGGCACGGTGCGCGAAAGCGGCACGGCCCAGCTCAGCGGCAACTGGGAGCTGGATTTTTTTGGCAAAAACCGCGCGGCACTGGAGGCCGCTCTGGGCAGCGCCCGCGCCGCGCAGGCCGATGCCGAGGCCGCCCGCATGCTGCTGGCCAGCAACGTGGCACGCAGCTACTTCCAGCTGCTGCGCCTGAACGAGCAACTGGGCGTGGCGCACCGTCTTCTGGCGCAGCGCACGCAGGCCTTGCGTCTGGTGCAGGACCGGGTGAATGCCGGGCTGGACACGCGTCTGGAACTGCGCCAAAGCGAAGGCACCTTGCCCGATGCCCGGCTGCAGATCGAAACCCTGCAAGAACAGCTGACCCTGGCCCGCAATGCCCTCAATGCCTTGCTTGGACAGCCAAATAGACCTCTAGCCCTCGATTTACCTGCGCTGTCGGCTATTAAAAATATAGCTAATGCGACGACACTGCCGTCCGACCTGCTGGGGCGCCGGGCCGATATCGCGGCCGCACGCTGGCGCGTGGAGGCGGCCACCCAGGACGTCAGCAGCGCGCGCAGCCAGTTTTACCCCAACGTCAATCTGGTTGCGTTTGCCGGCTTCTCCAGCATCGGCCTGGACCGCCTGCTGGGCGCCGGCAGTGAGCAGTGGGGCGTGGGCCCGGCGCTGCGCCTGCCGCTTTTCGACGGGGGTCGGCTGCGCGCCAATTTACGTGGCAAGACGGTGGATATGGACATCGCCATCGAGAGCTACAACGCGGCCGTGATCGACGCCGTGCGCGAGGTGGCCGACCAGCTCGCCTCAAGGCAGGCCATCAACCGCCAGCAAGTCGAGCAGCAGGCCGCGCAGTCCTTTGCCGAAAACGCCTATGAGATTGCCGTGCAGCGTTATGAGGCCGGACTGGGCAACTACCTCCAGGTCCTCACGGCTGAAACCACGGTGCTCAACCAGCGCCGCCAGGGCGTGGACCTGGCCGCCCGCGCCCTCGATACCCAGGTGGCGCTGATGCGCGCCCTGGGGGGTGGTTACCGCGCCGACCTGCCTTCAAACACCGCCCAAAAATAAATAACCTCCCATTTTTTGAGTCCCCAGACCATGACCGCACCTCAAACACCCGCTTCAGCGTCGCCCGCTGCCAGCAACCCGACCCGCAAGAAAGCCCTGATCACCTTGGCCAGCATCGTCGTCGTCGCCGGCCTCGGCTGGACCGCCTATGAGTGGCTGGTGGCCAGCCACTACGAGTCCACCGACAACGCCTATGTGCAGGGCAATGTGATCCAGATCACGCCGCAGATTGGTGGCACCGTGATGGCCATCCTGGCCGACGACACCGATTTCGTCAAAGCCGGCCAGCCCCTGGTCAAGCTCGACCCGGCCGACGCCCGCGTGGCGCTGGACCAGGCCGAAGCCAATCTGGCCCAAGCCGTGCGGCAGGTGCGCACGCTGTATGCCAACAACGGCAGCCTGGGGGCGCAAATCACCTTGCGCGAGTCGGACGTGGCCAAAGCCCAAACCGACATTGCCCGCGCCACCGACGACTTGAATCGCCGTCAGTCCCTGGTCGGCAATGGTGCCGTCTCCAGGGAAGAACTCAACCACGCGCAAACCCAATTGGCCAACGGCAAGAGCGCGCTGGCGTCGGCCCAGGCGGGCGTGCTCGCGGCCAAAGAACAGCTGCTCAGCAACCAGGCCATGACCGACGGCACCAGTGTCGAGCAGCACCCCAGCGTGCTGGTGGCGGCGGCCAAGGTGCGCGAGGCCTGGCTGGCCACCCAGCGCGCCGCCTTGCCCGCGCCGGTGGACGGTTTTGTCGCCAGGCGTAGCGTGCAGCTCGGCCAGCGCGTGGCAGCCGGCACGCCCCTGATGTCCATCATTCCGCTCAACCAGGTGTGGGTGGATGCGAATTTCAAGGAAGTGCAATTGCGCAATATCCGCCTCGGCCAACCCGCCACCTTGACCGCGGATCTGTACGGCAAAAAGGTCGAATACAAAGGCACGGTCACCGGTCTGGGCATGGGCACGGGGGCTGCTTTTGCCTTGTTGCCGGCGCAAAACGCCACCGGCAACTGGATCAAGGTGGTGCAGCGCGTGCCGGTGCGGGTGGCGCTGGACGCCGGCCAGATTGCGCAAAATCCCTTGCGCGTGGGCTTGTCCATGGAGGTCACGGTCGATGTCAGCAACAAAAATGGCAGCACGCTGGCCAATGCGCCGCGTGCCGCCTCCATCACGCAGACCGGGGTGTATGGCGCGCTGGAGGGCGGCGCCGATGCAGAAGTGCGCCGGGTGATTGCGGCCAACCTCGGGCACAAGGCGCTGGCCAAGGCCGTGGTCACGGCGCCGGTCGCGACCCCGGCCCTTGCCGCCATCGCCGCGCACTGAGGCGACTGCCATGTCCACTGCCAGCGCGCAAGCGCCTTCACTGACGTCCGCGACGCCCGCTCCAGCCCCTGTGCCAGCGGGGCAGTTGCCGCCGTTGCAAGGTTCGGCCCGGCTGTGGGGCACGATTGCCCTGTCCCTGGCCACCTTCATGAATGTGCTCGATTCCTCGATCGCCAACGTGTCGCTGCCGGCGATTGCCGGTGACCTGGGCGTCAGCGCCAACCAGGGCACCTGGGTGATCACCAGCTTTGGCGTCGCCAACGCCATCGCCTTGCCGCTCACGGGCTGGCTGTCGCAGCGTTTCGGGCAGGTGCGCCTGTTCGTCACCAGCGTCCTGCTGTTTGTGCTGGCCTCCTGGCTGTGCGGTCTGGCGCCCAACATGACCTCGCTGATTGCGTTTCGCGCCCTGCAGGGCTTTGTCGCCGGACCCATGATTCCGCTGTCGCAGGGCTTGCTGCTGTCGAGTTACCCGCCAGCCCTGGCCGGTCTGGCCATGGCCTTGTGGGCCATGACCACGCTGGTGGCGCCGGTGCTGGGGCCGCTCCTGGGCGGCTGGATCACCGACAACATCTACTGGTCCTGGATCTTCTACATCAACATTCCGATTGGCCTGCTGTCTGCCTTCATGGTCTGGACCATTTACCACAAGCGCGAAAGCGTGATCCACAAATTGCCGATCGATGGTGTCGGTTTGGGCCTGCTGGTGCTGTGGGTGGGGGCGCTGCAAATCATGCTGGACAAGGGCAAGGAGCTGGACTGGTTTCACTCGCCCGAGGTGGTGGGCCTGGGCGTGGTGGCGCTGGTCGGCTTTGCCTTCTTTCTCGCGTGGGAGCTGACCGAAGAACATCCGGTGGTGGATCTGCGCCTGTTCAAGCGGCGCAACTTCTGGGCCGGTACCGTGGCCATCTCGGTGGGTTACGGCCTGTTTTTCGGCAACGTGGTTTTGCTCCCGCTGTGGCTGCAACAGTACATGGGTTACCCCTCGATTGACGCCGGCATGTTGCTGGCGCCGGTCGGCTTGTTCGCCATCATCCTGTCGCCGCTGGTGGGCAAAAACGTCAGCAAGGTGGACCCGCGTTTATTGGCCAGCTTTGCTTTTGTGGTGTTTGCCCTGGTGCTGCTGATGCGTTCCCATTTCAGCACCCAGGCCGACTTCGGCACCATCATGCTGCCGACCTTGGTACAGGGCGTGGCGATGGCGTTTTTCTTCATCCCTTTGTCCGTCATCGTGCTCTCGGGCATCTCGCCGGACAAGATCCCGGCGGCCTCGGGCCTGTCCAGTTTTGTGCGCATTGTGGCGGGCTCGTTTGGCACCTCGATTGCCACCACGGTGTGGCAGGACCGCGCCGCCATGCACCACGCGCAGCTGGTCGAGTCCGTGAACCAAGGCAATTTTGCGGCGACCCAGGTGCTGTCGGGTTTGGGCAGTGCCGGTCTGACGGCGGAGCAGGCGCTGGCGCAGGTCAATCGGTTGGTGGACCAGCAGGCCTATATGCTGGGTGCCAACGATGTGTTCTACGCTTCAGCCGGGATTTTTTTGCTGCTCATTCCGGTGGTCTGGCTCTCCAGGCCCAAAATGGGCGGTGCTGGCAGTGCCGATGCTGCGGCCGGGGCTCATTAACGAGCAAAATTGGCCTCCAGCCCTCGCAGACATTGCGCAAGAGGCTATCAATTCAGGAGTGATGGTGCACCGCAAGCGCCAGTCAAATCATAGTAATACTGGATGACTAAAGCTCTACAACCCCCGCCACCCCGGGCAAACTGATGTGCACTTCCAGCTGGCTGAATTTCCTAGCCGTTGGCGCCCGCCTTTGCAGGGAATGGCGATGCCGTCGGTGATTTGTTTGACGATGTCCGCGTCCCACTGTGCATTCATTTGTGACAAGCCTTGGTCAGCGTTGGGGACGCCGGCAGGAATTTCCCGGTGCAAGGGGGCGTTCATGAAAGAGCTCCGGGAGGGAAGGCAGGCGGCATGGTGGAGCATTTTCTGTCACGATGACGGCTGGCGACACCATCGAAGGGGTTCCGTCTTGAAACCTAGTGGAGTAACTCGTACAGGTATCCGCGTCGGCATTGGCGGCTGGACCTACGTGCCTTGGCGCGGCAATTTTTATCCTGCGGGCCTGCCGCACAGCAAGGAGCTCGGCTACGCCAGCCGGCAGCTAAGTGCCATCGAGGTCAACGGCACTTACTACGGCACCTTCAAGCCACCGACCTTCGCCAAATGGCGCATGGAGACGCCCGACGATTTTGTGTTCTCGCTCAAGGCCAACCGCTTCGCCACCAACCGCCGCGAGCTCGCCGGCGCGGGTGAATCGATTACGCGTTTTGTGGACAGCGGCATCAGCGAGTTGGGCGACAAACTCGGGCCCATCGTCTGGCAGTTCATGCCCACCAAGGTATTTGACGCCCAAGACTTCGAAGCCTTCCTGGCGCTGCTACCCAGGGACGTGGATGGGCGCAAGTTGCGCCACGTTCTGGACGTGCGCCATCCCAGCTTCATGTCCGAGGCCTATCTGAAGCTGGCGCGCAAGTACCGTTGCGGCACCGTGTTTTGCGACTCGATTGACTACCCGAGCTTTGCCGATTTGACGGCAGATTTTGTGTATGCGCGGCTGATGCGCAGCGACGCCAAGCTCACAAGCGGCTACGCTCCGAAGGCGCTGGACCGCTGGGCCGAGATCGCCCGCTCCTGGGCCGAAGGCAGCGAGCCACAAGACCTGCCACGCGTGGCGCTGCCGGGCAAAGGCAGCGCGACGAGCCGCGACGTCTTCCTGTTTTTCATCAACGGCGCCAAAGAGCGGGCGCCCGCGGCAGCCATGGGTCTCCTGCAGCGGTTTGGCTTTGCGGCGCCACCCCCGTAATCCTCCGAGAAGTTGGAGAAAAAGCCGCTACCCCGCTTTCATCGGACTGACCCTGAAGGACATCAAACTCAAATTGAAACCCCTACGAAAAAGTGATCTCTTGACCAAGGCATCACGCCCTCATATTTTTTAAGGATTTCTGGGTTGTCAAAAATTTAGTTGCAAAAAAAGGCAGACTAAAGGTGAACTCACAAGGATTTGAAATGTCAAAAAAACCATTGAACCCTCAATCACGCAAGCCAATAGCTGAGCCGCCCCTCAAGGGGACAAGAGTGAGCAAAGCGCCGGTCGCACCAGGCTCAATACCCTCATCCGAAGACGAAGAATTGGCACTCCCCCATGAACGCGATGAAGCCAACCGCAACGTTGCCGAGGCGCCCGATCCTGTGATGGAACAGGCCAAGCGCGATATCGACGCGGGCTTGGTTGATACTGACATGAGGGCTACAGCGGGCCAGAATGCCGACCTTCGGGAACGAATGGTGCCGGGGGCCGGTGGCAAACCGCCGTCCATGAAATCGTCTGAAAAGTAGGGCGTTTTAAGTGAGCCGAAGTTTTGATCGGCTGGTTAGTCCGCAGCTTAAACTTTCATCATGACCAACACGACCACGCTGACGACGCCAGCAACTGTTTCAGAAAAAATGCACCCTCGAACCGAGGCCGCACAGACAAGATTACGCAAAGGCATGCGCGACATCGAAGCTGAAGTGGTTGAAAACAACGGTATTTATCCGTTCAACTACGGACGCGTTACGCAGTCTGAGCTGTGTCGCAGAGCGGATGTGAAAAAGGCGACACTTCAAAACGCTGTGCACAAAGACACAACCCGGGTTGAAATCATGAGCTGGCTTGATGGGCTCAATTCAAGACTGACACAGAGCCGTGAGAGCACTCGAGAGCGCGTGACCGCAGTTGCTGACAACCTTGCTTTTGAAGTTGAGCGATTGACTTTGGCAAACCAGGATGCGCGGGAGCGCCTTAACGAGGCGCAGCAACTTATTGAGCAACTCAAGCAAGAAAATGAACTCTTGCAAAATCGAATGAACGTTATTTGATTTTCGCCGTATGACGGTGCCTTTGCTGTTTGCATACCGCCACTGCCGGTATGCCGTGCGGGCCCAAATCGCCCTGCTGGTGTCGGGAATGACATTCGATAGCTTTGAAAGCCGACTGCAGCGCAACCCCTATCTTGGTGGAAATTCAGCCTGTGCCACTGACATCGCGATATTTCTCCTTGTGCGCCAGTTTGCTGCGGTGGAGCGGATTGGTTTTTGCAACAGTCCTTGCCAGCAGTACAGGCGGTGCCGGCAATGCCGATGCAGCGGCCGAAGCGCATTAATCGATGGGCGTAACCTACAGCCGTAGCGGGCTGGCGTAGCCGGTCATCTCCAGGTAGCCGCGCCCGACCAGCTTGCCGCTGCTGTCAAACAGCTCGCTCAGGCCTTCCCAGTAGATGGCACCCGTTGAAGTGCGGCTGTCGAGTTCCTGGTTGTCGATGACGGCTTTGACGGTGTAGAAATCGGCGGGTGTTCGCACCAGCCATTCCACCGGATAGCTGGCCCGCGTCAACGGACTGGTCCAGCTGCGGACCGGCTTGAACAGAACCTCGCCGCGGCTGAATACATGCGGCACGGCTCCCATGCTGAGGTGGCGAAACGAGCCGCCATCCCATAGGGCGTTGCCCGCCTTGTCGCGCAAGCGAAAGGCGGTGAGGGCGCTGCCGTCCAGCAGGTTCATGCCGATCCAGTCCCAACCGACCGCCTGCGGGGGCATGAGCGCCTGACTCCATTCGTGGTCGAGCCAGGCCGTGCCCTGCACCGGCACCGGCCGCCCCTCCAAAGCCAGCGTGCCAGTGACATGAAGCTGCGGCAGGCTGTAGTAATAACTCGCCTGTTTTACGTCAGGCCCCTTGCGTGACAGACCCCGATCTCCTTGCAGCAGCAGCGGCTGGGTTTCCGTCAAGACCAACGCAAATTGAAATCCGCTGCCCGCCGCCACGGCCCGGTACTGCTGGTTGTCATGCACCAGCGACCAGTCGCGCAAAGTGACGGCGCTGTCCCGCGCACTGGCTTGCGCCAGGCCAAAACCTTCCCGCGCAATACGTTGGTCGTGCCACAGCTTTTTTCCCGCCACATCGGTCACGGCGGCGTGCGCAAAGATCAGCTGCTTGGCGGCAAACGCCGAGCTCATGCCCTGCGTGGCCGCCACACGCGAGCGAAAAAACGTCAATTGAAAGCCGAACTCGCGCTCGCCCGAATCTGCCGAACCTGAACCTGAACCCGAGCGCAAGTGCCCGGTGATGTACCACCACTCGATGGCGAAGTCTGGGTGGCTGCCCAGGTCGCGCGGGAACTGCAGTGCCTGACGAGGCAGAGCCTGTGTTTTGGCTGGCGTGATGGCCTTTGCCGGCAAGGGCCACAGCGGTGCCGCCAGACCCGCCGCCAGCAGGTGGCGGCGTGATAGGCGGGGCAGGCCGGGCGACATAAAGGGTTCAGGCCAGATGCGTGTTGATGCGTGCCATAGCCGCCGTGCAGTCACCCAATTGCTGCAGCACCCAGCCGGCATCATGGTAGGTGGGCAGGTAACGCTCACCCGCATCGCACAAGAGCGAGAGGATGGAGCCTTGTTCGCCCCGCGCCCGCATCTCGGTGGCCAGGGTCAGCATGCCAATGAAGTTGGTGCCGGTGGACGGCCCCACCTTGCGGCCCAGCCGCTCGGACAGCACGCGCATGGCGGCCACGGAATCCAGGTCGCTGACTTCCAGCATGCGGTCCACCAGCGTGCGGATGAAGCTGGCCTCCACCCGCGGCCGGCCAATGCCTTCGATGCGCGAACCCGGCCCGCTCAAAGTGGCGTCCCCGGTGCGGTGGTACTCCCCAAACACCGAGCCTTGCGGATCCGGTACACACACCTGGCTGGCGTGGCGCTGGTAACGCACATAGCGGCCGATGGTGGCACTGGTGCCGCCGGTGCCGGCGCCGACCACGATCCAGCGCGGAATGGGGTGGCGTTCATGGGACATCTGGGCGAACATGCTCTGTGCGATGTTGTTGTTGCCGCGCCAGTCGGTGGCGCGTTCGGCAAAGGTGAACTGGTCCATGTAGTGGCCACCGGTTTGCGTGGCGAGCGAGCGGGCCTCGTCGTACACCGCCGCCGCACTGTCCACCAGGTGGCAGCGCCCGCCGTAGAACGTGATCTGCGCGATCTTCTCGGCCGAGGTGCTGCGTGGCATCACGGCGATAAAAGGCAAACCCAGCAGCCGTGCAAAGTAGGCCTCGCTCACCGCCGTGGAGCCGCTGGACGACTCCACCACGGTGGAACCCTCGTGCAGCCAGCCATTGCACAGCGCATACAGAAAAAGCGAGCGCGCCAGCCGGTGCTTGAGGCTGCCCGTGGGGTGGGTGGACTCGTCCTTCAGATACAGGTCAATGCCGTGCCGGGCAAAAGTCGGCAGGGGCAGGGGAATGAGGTGCGTGTCCGCGCTGCGCTGGAAGTCGGCCTCGATGCGCGCCACGGCGCCGTGCAGCCAGGAATGGGTGGGTACGTGTGTCATGCAAGCGATTGTCGCTGCGATCCGATGGACACGGACGTGTCACGCCACGGTCACACAGCCCGCACATGATGGGGCGGGTTTTCCCTTGGTTTTAATCGCATCAGGCCCGCTGGGGCCAGTTTTCTGGAAGGAGTAGTTGTCAATGTCGCATACAGGCTCATGGAGCGGGTTCAAGGTGGCGGGTTCTTTTTCGCAGCGCATTCTGGGTGTCCTCGCGCTGGTTCTGGCCGTTGCACTCGTGGGCTCGGGGCTGGGGGTCTGGTCCTTGTACCGGGTGTCGCAGGACACCGGACGCATGGTCAACGAAGCCATGGCCACGGAAAGCCTGGCGGAGGATTTGCACCGCAACCTCTCGGTCAACGTGGCGCGCTCCAAGGCCTTCGCCTTGAGCTCCGAGCCGCAGGTCGGCGACGTGCTGAGCCCCGAGATCGACCAGACCTCGGCGGTGGTGGCGGAACTGCTGCAAAAACTGGGCACGATGCTGGTGACGCCTGAAGACCAGACGGTCTTTCGTGCCATGACGCAGGCCAACAACGAATTCCTGAAAGCCCGCCAGGACCTGACCGTGGCCCGCGACGGCGGCCTGACGGCCAACATCGAACAGGTGTATGCCAGCCGCTTCACCCCGGCGGCGCAGGCCTTGATGGCGGCCGTGACCCGGCTGGGGGACGCCCAGCGCGCCCGGATTGATGTGTCCGTGCTGGAGATCGGCGTTTTGAGCCGCTCGGCGCAATGGGGCCTCATTCTGTTTGGCGCGTGTGCGCTGCTGCTGGGGAGTTTTCTGTCGATCTGGCTGGTGCGCGGCGTAACCCGGCCGATTCAGCAGGCGGTAGACACGGCCAACCGGGTCGCGGCGCTGGACCTGAGCGAGCGCATTGAGGGTCACGACCGCGACGAGGGCGGACGGCTGCTGGCCGCATTGGGCCGGATGCAGGTGTCGCTGCACACCCTGGTGTCCGAAGTGCAGGGTGCCAGCCATACCGTGGCCGAAGGGGCCACCCAGATCGCAGCGGGCAACCTCGACTTCTCCAGCCGGACCGAGCTGGCTGCCTCCTTTCTGCAGCAGACAGCCGCCGCGGTTGAGGAGATCACCACGACCATGCACCACTCGATGGAGGCTGCAACCCGGGGGGAGGCCTTGGCCATATCGGCCGCCACGGCGGCAGCCGGTGGCAACGCAGCTATCTCCGGCGTCATGCAGACGATGAACGACATTAGCGCCTCGTCGCGCGAGATTGTTGACATCACGGCGGTCATCGACAGCATCGCTTTCCAAACCAATATCCTGGCGCTCAACGCCGCCGTCGAGGCCGCCCGCGCGGGTGATCAAGGTCGTGGTTTCGCCGTGGTGGCGGCAGAGGTACGCACCCTGGCGAATCGCTCGGCGCAAGCGGCGCGGCAGATCAAGGCGCTGATTGGTGCCTCCGTGGACACGGTGAAGCTGGGCATGGCCAAGGTCAGCCAGGCGCGCGACACCATGAGCACCATCAATGACTCCGTGGAGCGCGTGGCGCACGCCATTGCTGAAATCACCGTCCACACGCGCGGCCAGAGCAGCAGCATGTCCAGCATCAACGCTGCCGTGAACCGCCTGGACCAGATGACGCAGCAAAACGCAGCGGTGGTCGAAGAGTCGGCCGCCGCCGCGCAGAGCCTGCAGAATCAGGCCGGCGATTTGCGCGATGTGGCCGGGCGCTTCAGGCTGCCGGGCCTGGCGCTACTCGCCCTGCGGTAGTGGGACTGACGCCGGTTCAAGTTTTCACGGTGATGGAGGCAAACTGCAGGTGGTGCATGAACTCGCGCAGGATCAACAACGTGGCGGCGAATGCGGCGTCGGTGGGCATGGCCTCGCTTGACGCCGGCCGTCCGAGCGTGACCGCCGCAAGCCGCTGGAAGGTTTCCTCTACGGCCTCGACCGAAAGCGTCAACTCCGGCTGCTCAGTCACACCGGCCATCAGCGCGATCTCGCGTACAACCGGGTCGGTGGTGTAAAGCACGGACCCCTGTGCGATCCAGGTTCGCGCGCGGCTCACTTCATCTTCGACTGCCATGATGGCGTCTTCCATCTCAAGCGGCGTTGGCGGCGCGTGTTTGAAAAAATCAGCAGCCGTTTTCTGCGCACCGAGAGCCAGGGTTAGCGGCGCTCCCCCTTGAGTGCCGTTTGCGGTGGCCACCGTGGTTTGATCCGTGCCGATATGAAGCCGCGTGATCGGGGTCTGTTCTCCGAGCCAGTGAAGAAAGTCGGATGCCACCGCCGCGCTGATCTCATGGCCCATCGGATACAAGCGTGTCTCGTGGGCAATGCCCAATTCGGTCAGCCAGCTGTCCGCGCGCTGCGCCCACGTCATTGGCAGCTTGTTGTCGAACTCGCCATGCGCAATGAAACCGCGCAGGGTCGAGAGACGCTCCCGGCTTGCGATGTGCGGTTCGAGCTCGGGCAGGATACGACCCGACAGCACGGCAAAGCCGCCGACCTGCTCGGGCGCGCTCAGGGCCACACTGGCGCTGACAATGCCGCCCTGGCTGAAGCCGGCAACGACTGTTTTTTTCGGGTCAATGCCATAAGCCGCCTGCAACTGCCCGATGAAGCGGATCACGGCCTGGCGGCTTTGTTCGGCTTCGGCGGCCACGATGCTGGGCCCGCTGGCTGTGAAGGCGACGCGAAACCAGCCGAACTGGCCCGGTGCAAATTCAAGCGGGCCACGCGGCAGCACGACCAGCGTGTCGGGATCAATTGCGCCAGCCAGCTCCGCAAGATTCATCTCGCTGCCGCCGACACCGTGCAACAGCAGCACGCAGGCCTTCGGCCGGGCCGGTACAGGTTGGCGCAGGCGAAATAACAGGTCAAAAGCCGGGTCCCGTTGTAGCGGGCTGATCGTGGGTTGCAGATTGTTCATGATGATTTGCTGGTCAATGGGAGATGCTGTCGATGGACTTGCTCGTTATGCCCCAGCCATAGGACTCCATCGACAGCATGCCGTTGGTGATGCCGCCCTCGATGACCTGCGCGGCTTCCGCATCGCCACGGGCGCCCAGGGCGACCAGCAAGGGCAGGAAGTGTTCCTCGGTGGGATGGGCCCGCTCGGCTTGTGGCGCGAGTCGGCGGTAGGCCACGAGTTGCTCAACATCATGGCGCAGGACAGCCTGACGTATCCATTGCGCGAACTCGCGGACATAGGGCGCCTCGACGGTGCTTGACTGGCGAAACTCGTGCAGGTTGTGCGTCATGCTGCCCGAGGCCAGGATCAGCACGCCGCGCTCACGCAACGGTGCCAGCGCCTGACCGAGCTTGAAGGCCGTGGCCGTGTTCAACGCGTACGGCATTGACACCTGAAACACAGGCAGGTTTGCGTCGGGCAACAGGTGGCGCAGCGGCACCCAGGCACCGTGGTCCAGACCACGCCGCGCGTCAACACTGACCGCATAGCCGGCATTGGCCAGCAGCTGAGCCGTTTGCGTCGCCAATTCCGGATGGCCGGCGGCCGGGTAGTGCAGCTCGTAGAGCGCTGATGCGAAGCCGCCAAAGTCGTGCACCGTCTCCGGTGCCGGTGTCGTCATGACCTGAACATCGCGTGTCTGCCAGTGTGGCGATACCACCAGCACGGCTGTGATCCCCGACAGTTGCTGGCCCAGGGCGTGCAGATGGGGACCGAGCACGCCGGGTTCGAGGGCAAAGGTCGGCGAACCGTGGGAGATGAAGAAGACAGGGGCTTTGTTCACGAGGTGTCCTTGTGGGGCAGATTTATAAGGCAGTGCTCGAACTTTAAAAGTATTCTTCATTGAGATAAACATCCTAGAATTAGATTAATTGTTTCAAAAATAAGCACAATGGATCGATTCCTGGAAATGCAGACCTTTAATGCGGTCGTTGACGCCGGCAGTTTTGTCAAGGCGGCCGATGCATTGGACGTGTCGAAGGCGGCGGTATCGCGTTATGTCGCCGATCTGGAGGCGCGCCTGGGGGTGCGGTTGTTGCAGCGCACGACGCGGCGCCTGTCCCTGACCGAGGAAGGCCAAGTGTTCTATGCACGCAGCAAGGAGTTGCTGGCAGGGGTCGAAGAGGCCGAGATTGAAGTCAGCTCGCGCAGCGCTGCCGCCAGCGGTCTGCTGCGGGTGAACGCACCGCTGACCTTCGGTATCCGGCATCTGGCGCCGCTGTGGGGCGTGTTTCGCAGCCGTTATCCGAATGTCACGCTTGATGTGACGCTGGCGGACCGCGTGGTTGATCTGGTTGAAGAGGGCTACGACGTCGCCATCCGCATCGCCACGCTGCCGAGCTCCACGCTGATCAGCAAGCGTCTGGCGAGCACGCGCATGGTGCTGTGTGCTTCGCCGCAGTACCTTGAATTACACGGCGTTCCCCGCCAGCCGGCCGACTTGGCCACCCACGCCGTGATTTCCTACAGCTATTGGTCTACCAAAGACGAGTGGCATTTCGACGGACCGCAAGGTCCCGTCAGCGTCAAGACCCATCCCTGCCTGCACACCAACAACGGTGACACCTGCCGGGCCGCCGCTTTGGCGCATCAGGGCGTGATTTTGCAGCCGACCTTTCTGGTAGGGGAGGACCTCGCGGTTGGCACCCTGGTCGAACTGATGCCCGAGTTTCACTCGCTGGAGATGGGGATCTATGCCGTCTATCCGACCCGCAAGCATGTCTCGCCGAAGGTACGTGCCCTGGTCGAATTTCTCGCCGGGCACTTTGCCCAAACACGCGATGCCTGGTGAAGGCCGGGCGAGTCGCGGGCCCCGCCGTCGGCTTATTTGAGACTGCCCGAGAGAAACTGCGCCAGCCGCACGCTCTTGGGGTTGGCGAGCACCTCGGCGGGGATGCCTTCTTCTTCGATCAGTCCCTTGTGCAAAAAGATCAGATGGTTAGACACCTCGCGGGCAAAGCCCATTTCGTGCGTGACCACCACCATGGTGCGGCCTTCAATGGCGAGGTTTTTCATGACCTTGAGCACTTCCGACACCAGCTCCGGGTCGAGCGCACTGGTGGGTTCGTCGAACAGCATGACCTCGGGCTCCATGGCCAGCGCCCGGGCAATCGCCACGCGCTGCTGCTGGCCGCCGCTCATGTGGGCCGGGTAGCGGTCTTCCATGCCCGCCAGGTCCACCCGCGCCAAGTATTTGCGCGCAGTCTGGATCGCCTCGTCGCGAGGGATGCCCATCACATGGACCGGCGCTTCGATGATGTTTTGCAACACCGTCATGTGCGCCCACAGGTTGAAGTGCTGAAACACCATCGCCAGCTTGGTGCGCATGCGCTGCAGTTGCCTGGGGTCCACGGCAGCCAGTTCGCCATTGGGGGCGGACGCCAGTTTCAATTCTTCACCGGCGACCAGAATGCGGCCCTGGTGCGGCTTCTCCAGCAGGTTGATGCAACGCAAGAAAGTGCTCTTGCCGGAGCCCGAGCTGCCAATGATGCTGATGACGTCACCCGCATGCGCCGTCAGCGACACGCCCTTGAGCACCTCGTTGGCGCCAAAGCGCTTGTGGATGTTTTCGACCTGGAGAATGAGAGGCTGGGTGGTCATGGGCTGGTGTGCAGGGTATGAAAAGAATGTCAGGCGCCCAACAGCGCGCCGGTGCGAAAAGGTATGGCGCCGGCAATCTTCGCCAGTTCGCCCCCGGCCGTGATGTAACGGTCGCGGATGCGGGCAAACAAGACGCCGTCGACGCCGGCCAGCACGCGGTGGGTCCGATCGGCAATGGGATCAATGACTTCGGCCACCAGGTCTCCTTTGCGCAGCATGTCGCCCGCCGTGGCGGCAAAAACCACGACGCCCGGGGCCGGGGCCGTCACGGTTTCCGAGCCGGCCAGCGGCGTCGGTTGGCATTTGAACGCAGGCACGTCGGGCGGTTGGGGGCAAGAGATGACCTGCGTGTGCTGCAACCAGGCGTAAATGGCCTGTGCATCGGCTTGCGCCCAGGCATGGCTCACATCGGCTTCGCCGCGCAACTCGATGGTGGTGGTGCAACAGCCTTGCGGCAACGGCACGGCCAGGCCGACGGCGGCCAGGGCATCGGCGAGTTGCCACCAGACGCCGGACAGGCATTCGTCGAACGGGCCGCCGCCTGAATTCTTGGCCAGCAAAATGGCTTCGCACCCCAGGAATCGGGCCAGCGGCGCCAGTTGCGGCCAGCAACTCTCTTCCGTATAAAAATGCATCACGGCTTCAGCGTCGCAATGCAGGTCCAGCACAAAATCGGCGTCAAAGGCCAGACTGAGCAATGTGCGACGCAGACTTTCCAGCTCGGTGGTCGGCACCCAGTTGCGCAGATGCTCGCCCACGGCATGACGCACGGCGTTCACGTTCGCCTGCGGGTCCTTGCCCAACACGTTTCGCACCGCCGGCAGGATGGCCTTGGCCAGATCGGGGTAGTGGCGGTTGAAGTTCTCGGACGTGCCCAGATCAAACCGGCCCATCGGTTTGTGGTCCAGGCGCTGGGCCAGCCCCAGCGGGTTGGCGACCGGCACCAGGACGACTTCGCCCCGTAGCTGCCCGGCCGCGTCGGCCACCGCCAGCAGCGCACGCAAGTGGTGGGCGACGAGCATGCCCGGCAGTTCGTCGGCATGCAGACTGGCCTGGATGTAGACCTTGGGCGAGTGGCCGGGCGTGCCAAAGTGAAAGCTGGTCAGTGTTTTTTGGCTGCCCAGGCTGGCGGACAGCAGGGGATGGTGGATGGTTTGCATGAACGTCAATGTTTGCGCGGCGCCAGATAAGCCAGCAGGCGCCCCTCGCTGAATTTGAAGAAACCGATCAGGCAGAACGAGGCCACCAGGTAAATCGAAGCGGCGGCCAGGTAGGCCTCAAACGGCAGGTAATAGTCCGAGTAAATCCGGCTGGCGGCGGCGGTCACATCCAGCATGCTGGGCACGGCGCTGGCCAGGCTGGTGGCGTGCAGCATCATCACCACCTCATTGCTGTAGGCCGGCAAGGTGCGCCGCATGGCGCTGGGCAGCACGATGTGCAGCATCAGCTTGAAGCGGCTCATGCCATAGGCCTGGGCGGCCTCGATTTCACCGGCGCTGGTCTCGCGGATGGCGCCGGCCAGCATCTCGGCGGTGTAGGCGGCCGTGTTCAGGCTGAAGGCCAGCAGCGCACAGAAGAACGGTTCCTTGAAATGCGTCCACGGCCAGACGGTGTCCCAGCGTGCCTGTATCCATTCCAGCTGGCCCAGGCCGTAATAAATCATATAGACCTGGATCAGCAGCGGCGTGCCGCGAATGACGAAGGTATAAGCGCCCACGATCCAGCGCAGGAAGGCAATCGGGCCGGTCAACAGCAGGGCAAAAATCAGGGCCAGCACGCCGCCGACCGCCAGCGAGGAAAAAAGCAGACCCAGCGTCGTCAGGATGCCTGTGCCGTACAGGGCCAGGTTCTGGGGTTCAAAGATGACAGCCCAGCCCATTCAGACTTGTATCCGTTTGGTGCCCAGGCTGAAGCGGGCATTGAGGCGGCGCAGCGCATAAAGCGACACCGTGGTGTAGATCAGGAACAGCGCGGCAGTGAACAAAAAGAAGGCGAAAGGCGATCGCGTGGCCGCGCTGGCCTGCTTGGCCAGGTAGGTCATTTCCTGCAGGCCGATCAGGCTGACCAGGGCCGTGGCCTTGATCAGCACCAGCCAGTTGTTGGTAAAGCCGGGCAGGGCGTAGCGCACCATTTGCGGTGCGGTAATGCGCAGAAAAGCCTGCGTGCGGCCCATGCCAAAGGCCCACGCGGCTTCCACTTGACCCTTGGGGATAGCGAGAATCGCGCCGCGAAAGGTTTCGGTCATGAAGGCGCCGTAGATAAAGCCGATGGTCAGCACGCCGGCGAAAAACGGGTTGATGTCCACCGTGGCCTCGCTGCCCATCCACTCCAGCAGGTTGTTCAGGCCGATGGTGCCACCGTAAAAAATCAGCAGCATCAAGACCAGTTCGGGCACACCCCGAATGAGGGTGGTGTAGACGGTGGCAAGCGCCACGAGCACGGGCCGGCCCGAGAGCTTGGCCGCGGCGCCCGCCAGACCCAACACGATGGACACCAGCAGGGCAGAGAGCGAAACGCCCACGGTCAACGCGGAGCCTTGCAGGATGGCAACGTAATAAGCATTCATGGGCAGTGGGCTACAACGAGATGGAAAAACGTCGGCGCACAGAGTTTCCGTGCGCCGACGCGTTGGCCTGGGCGGTGGTTATTTTCCGTAGACGTCGAACTTGAAGTACTTGTCGTTGATCTTCTTGTAAGCGCCGTTGCCACGGATGGTCTTGATGGCTGT
The DNA here is from genome assembly GCF_003347515.1 of Rhodoferax ferrireducens. GTDB lineage: Bacteria > Pseudomonadota > Gammaproteobacteria > Burkholderiales > Burkholderiaceae_C > Rhodoferax. The sequence continues at coordinate 504,940 of NZ_QEII01000324.1, forward strand.
ATTCAATTCGTTCTTGAGCGCGGTTTGACCCTTGCGCAAGGCAATGCCCACACCGCTGCCGAAATATTTCGGCGTGTACAGCTCCGGACCGACCAGGGTGTAGTCCTTGCCTTCAGGCTTGCTCAGGAAACCGCCGGTGACTTCCACGAAGTCGGCCACGGTGCCGTCGAGTCGGCCGGACTTGATGTCCAGATAGACCTGGTCCTGGGCTTCGTAGGGGATCACTTCCACGCCCGCCGTCTTGAGCTCGCCCATGGCGTATTTCTCCTGCGTGCTGCCTTTGAGCACGCCGATTTTCTTGCCCTTGAGCGATGCCGGATCGGTGAATTTCACGTCCTTCTTCACCACCACGCGGCTCGGCGTGTTGTAGTACTTGTCAGTGAAATCAACGACCTTCAGGCGGTCTTCCGTGATCGACATCGAGCTGATGATGACGTCGTATTTCTTGGCCTGCAGGCCTGGAATCATGCTGTCCCACACCTGCTCGACGAACACGCACTTGCGCTTGATCTGCTCGCACAGGGCACTGGCAATGTCCACGTCAAACCCGGTGGGCTTGCCGTCACCGGTCTTGAAAGTGAAGGGCTCGTAGGTCGGATCGATGGCGACCTTGAGGTCTTTGCCTTGTGCAAATGATGCGACACACAACGATCCCAGGGCGATGGCCAGCAGGAGTTTTTTCATGAATAGATCCTTTGAGTACCGAGGCACTGCCTCGGCAAGTTGAAAAAGCAAGCAAAATCATTCTACGGGCTGCGACTTAGGCGCCGGGGTCTGGTTTCTACCAGTCCTCCTTCACCGCCAGTACCGACTCCCGGCCCGCCGCCGCCCGCCCAGCAAGCCAAGCAGTAATCGTGCCTGCCGCCACCACGGCCAAGCACACGATGACCAAGCGCAGCCAGGGCAGACTCAGCTCCATGGTCCAGTGAAAACTTTGCGGGTTCACCACATGCACCAGCACCACCGCCACCGCCAGGCCCAGTCCCAGACCGGCAATGGCGCCCAGCGTGGTCCAGGCGGCGCCCTCATACGCCACCACGGCCAGAATCTGCCGGCGCGTCAAGCCGAGGTGGGCCAACAGGCCAAACTCCTTGCGCCGGGACAGCACCTGGGCGCTGAAACTCGCCGCCACGCCAAACAGGCCAATGCCAATCGCCACTCCCTGCAGCCAGTAGGTGACGGCAAAACTGCGGTCGAAGATGCGCAGCGAGGTGGCGCGAATCTGGCTGGCCGTGCCGAAGTCAAGCAGCTGGCCAGCGCCCAGGCCATGCTGATCGGCCAGCTTGCGCAGCGCTTGCTGCACCCGCTCCGGCTCGGCGGCGTCCTGGAGCCACAGCGCCAGGTCATTGGCGCGCCGGTCGCCGGTGAGCCGCTCGAACACGCGCTTGTCCAGCGCAATGGCGCCGGACTGGCGGATGTAGTCGCGCCACACGCCTGCTACAAAAAATATAGCTGGTTGCGCTTGTTCCACGAGGGCTAGAGGCCTGAATGATACTGAAAGTGGGATAAACGCCGCGCCCAACCGGGCGCCATGCAGGTCGACCATGGCCTCGCTCACATAGATGCCGATCTGTCCCGGGGGCACGGGCAGCGGCTCGTCAACCAGCGGCAGGCTGCGCGCCGGGTCATCGAGTTCGCGGGCAATCAGCGCCACCGCCGGGCGGGCCGGGTCCAGTAGCAGCGTCATCTGGCGTTGCGCCTGCACCCGCTGCACGCCCGCGACCGTGGCGGCAGCCTGCACAAACTCAGGGCTGAAGTACACCGTGTCGCTGGCCCCGAGATGGCTGGCACTTCGTACATACAGATCGGCCGGCAGCACGCGGTCCAGCCACTGCGTCACCGAGTCGCGAAAACTCGCCACCATCACGGTCAGCGCCACCGCCAGGCTGAGCGACGCCACCACGCCGCTGACCGCCACCGCCGCGCTCTCGCGCACCCGGCGGGCACGCTCTACCGCCAGCAGCGGCAGGGTGTGGCGCGCCACCAGGGGGCTGATCCGGTCCAGCAGCAGCGCCACCAGCCAGGGCAGCGCCGTGATGCCGCCCACCAGCAGCAGCGCAACCGAGGCGTAGGCCGCCAGCGGTATGTCAAATATGGCCGGAGCCATCGCCAGCAGGATGCCAGCAGCTATCAAAATGATACCTATCCAGTGGCTGCGACCCGCCACCAAAGCACCGCCCAGGCCTTTGAGCGTCTGCGCGGGTGGCAGACGCTGGGCTTGGCGCGCCGGCCACCAGCCGCCCACCAGCGCGGCCAGCACCCCCAGAGCGCCATAAATCAGCGCCGCCCAGCCGCTCCATTGCAGGGCCGGGGCGACGCCAGTGAAGTAGCCGCCGCCCAGGTCGCCGCCGAGCAGGCGCAGGGCCAGTGCCGCCAGGCCTGTGCCCAAGGCAATGCCGGCCGCGCTGCCCACCAGCCCGAGGGCCAGCGACTCCCACAACACCAGCGCCAGCCGGTCGCGCCCGCTCAAGCCGAGCACGCCAAGCAGCGCAAACTGCTGCGCCCGTTTGGCCACGCTCAGCGACAGCACCGAGAACACCAGAAACGCCCCGGTGAACAAGGCCACCAGCGCCAGCACGGAGAGGTTGACGCGGTAGGCGCGCGACAGCTTGCTGACCCGGGCCGCCGCGTCGCCGGGTTCGGCCAGGCTCAGGTCAGGTGGCCAGTTGGGGGTACTTTGCAGCGCGCGCACAAAGGCGGCCCGGTCGGTGCCGGGCTGCAGCCGGATGTCAATGCGCGTCAGCTGCCCCTGCTTGGCAAACAGCTCTTGCGCAGCACCAATGTCCATCACCGCCAGCGGCGCGCCACCGGCGTTGACGCGGCCCATCACCGTCACTTCTTTGAGTTGCAAGGCACTTTGCAGCTGCAAGCTGTCGCCATCGAACCGTTGGCGCGCGGCCGCATTCAAAAATACGCTGTTGGGCGAGAAGAGTGCCAGCCGGTCGGCCTCCGGCGCGGGCAGCGGCATGAGCGCCGGCGCCACGCTGGCCACCGCCAGGGCATCAACACCGACCACACGCAGTGGCACACGCTCGGCATTTGGCGTCAGCGCGTAGGTGGTGAATTCCAGCACCGGGGAGGCCACAGTCACCTGCGCAAGTTGGGCCACGCGCGCAAAGACCGCCTCGTCAAAACTGCCCTGCATGCCACGCAGTTCCAGATCCGGCTGGCCGTTGACCGAACGCACCGCTTGGGAGAATTCGTCGAGCGCCGAGGCGTTGATCAACTGCACCGAAAACGAGAGCGCCACGCCCAGCATCACGGCCACCACGGCGGCCGCGTTGCGCCAGGGATGGTGGCGAAGCTCTTGCCAGGAAAAGGTTTTTAGCAGCTCGATCATGGGAGGTTATGGGGTCTGCAGGCAGTGTATTGCGCTCTTGACAAATCTCAATCTGATTTCCGTGCGCTCCCCAAGAATGCAACTGTATCGCCGCACAGGAGGTGCACAGATGAAGCTTCCGGTTCACATTCAGTTTCATGGCATGGAACGTTCGGATGCGCTCGCGAACTGTGCACGTGAGCACGCCTACAAGCTTGAGTCATTCGCCAACGACATCATGACCTGTCGCGTCAGCATCGACCTGGAGCAAAAGCACAAATCGCAGGGGCGGCCTTTCAGTGTGCGCATTGACCTCACGTTGCCGGGCATTGAGCTGGTGGTGAACCGGGTCCGGCACGAAGACGCCAACACAGCCTTGCGCGAGGCCTTTGACAACATGCGGCGCCAGTTGGAGGATGTCGTGCGCAAGCGCCGGGGGCAGGTGAAACAGCACGCCGTGCCACCACATGGTGAAGAGCCCGGCAAATGACATCTCGCAGGCAGAAAATAGGGAGAACTGTATGGGTGAACGTCTAACCACCGGCGAAATTTGCACACGCAGCGTGACCATTGCCTTCAGGCAGACGACCCTGAATGGCGCGGCGCGGCTGATGCGGGAGAACCATGTCGGGGCTCTCATCGTGGTCGATGAAGTGGGCGCTCAGCGGGTCGTGTTGGGCGTGCTCACCGACCGCGACATCGTGACCGCCGTGGTCGCCGCCGACCTGGACCCCAGCACCCTGTGCGTGGAGGACGTGATGACCACCGACCTGGTCACCGCCCGCGAGGACGATTCACTGATCGACCTGATGCGTACCATGCGCCGCAAGGGTGTGCGCCGCATTCCGGTGGTTGGCGCCCAGGACGAGCTGGTGGGCGTGGTCACGCTGGATGACGTGCTGGACATCCTGGCGCAGGAGCTGGGCTTGCTGGTGGCCGCCATTGACAGCGAGGGGCAGCGCGAACGCAAGGTTCGCGGCTGAGCATCTTGCGCTGTCGGCAACTTTCAGTCCGCCTCGATTTTTGACGCCTTGACCACTTGCGTCCAGCGCGCCAGTTCGCCCGTACTGAAGTCCGCCAGTTGTTGCGGGTTCATGTAGTCAACGGTGGCACCCTGTTCGATGGCCTTTTGTTTGAAGGCCGGTGTTGCGGCCAGCTTCGCGATCTCGTTGCTGAGCCGGTCAACGATGGGCTTGGGCGTTTTGGCCGGCGCAAACACCGCGAACCACGAACTCGCATCGAGCTTGGGCAGACCGGCCTCGGCAGTCGTTGGCACCTCAGGCAGGCTGGGCAGGCGGGTTTTTCCGGTGATGGCCAGCGCGCGCAACTTGCCGGACTGGATGTGCGGCATGAACGGCGGCGGCGTGCCGAAGGTCAGGTCGACCTGGCCGCCCAGCAAATCCTGCAGCGCCGGGCCGGTGCCCTTGTAGGGAATATGGGTCATCTGCACGCCCGCCTGTTGCTCCAGCATGGCGCCGGTGACGTGCTGCAGAGAACCATTGCCCGAGGAGGCGTAGTTCAGTTTGCCCGGATTGGCCTTGGCGTAGGCAATCAGCTCGGCCATGGTTTTGACCGGCAAGCTGGCACGCACCACGACGACTTGCGGGGCGGAAATCACATTGGCGACGGGCTGAAAGTCTTTGGCGTCCCACTGCAGCGGCGTCTTGCTGACGACCGGCGTGATGACGTGGTAGCCGGAGTACTGCATCAGCAGGGTGTAGCCGTCGGGTTCCGCGCGCTTGACCGCCACCGCTGCGATGCTGCCATTGGCGCCGCCGCGGTTGTCCACGATCACGGTCTGACCCAAGGCCGCGCCCAACGGCACCGCCAGCATGCGGGCTGAAATGTCGGTGGTGCCACCGGTTGCCGCAGGTACCACCAGCATGATCGGGCGTGCCGGGTAACTGCCATTGGCCGGGGTTTGCGCCTGGACCAGACCGCTCAGGGCGGCCGAGGCTGCGAGGGTAGTGATTGCGAGAGCCCGTAGGCTGCGTTGCTTGTTTGTCATCAGAGTCTCCTTGTTGAAATAGGTCTTAACGTGAAAGTTTGTGAGCCGCGTCGCGTGCCAACGCACGGTCGCGAATCGCATCGAAATCGGCGGGCACAGGGTGCAAATCCAGCCGGCGGCCCGCCTTGGTGATCTGGCTGGGAATGTCGTGGCCAATCAGGCCGGGCAGGCGCCGGGCGGCGGTGATCAGACGCGTCAGGTCAACGCCGGTGTCGTAACCCATCAAATCGAGTGCGTGAACCATCTCTTCGCTGCAGACGTTGCCGGTCGCGCCGGGGGCGTAGGGGCAGCCGCCGATACCGCCGAGCGAGGCATCAAAACGCTCGGCGCCGGCGTCAATACCGGCCAGCACATTGGCCAGACCCAGGCCGCGGGTGTTGTGGAAATGCAGCGTGAGTTCGGTGTCGGGCCAGCGCTGGCGAAAGGCCTGCGTGAGCGTGGCGACTTGGCCCGGGTAGGCCATGCCGGTCGTATCGCACAGCGTGACGCCGCGCGCACCCAGGTCCACAAAACGCTGCGCCCATGCCAGAACGGTCGCCTCAGGCACGTCGCCCTCCATCGGGCAGCCAAACGAACAGGACAGTGAGACGTTCACCGCCACGCCCTGGCTGAGTGCCAGCTGAGCGACCTGCGCCAGACCGCCAAAAGACTGGGTGCGCGTCATGCGCAGGTTGGCGAGATTGTGGGTTTCACTGGCCGACATCACCAGGTTGAGCTCATCGGCGCGCGCCTCGATGGCCCGTTCGGCACCGCGCACATTCGGCACCAGCGCGCTATACACCACGCCGGGGCGGCGCGTGATCTCGCGCAGCACGATCTCGGCATCGCTCAGTGCGGGAATGGCTTGCGGTGAGACAAAGGCAGTCACTTCGATCTTGCTCAGGCCGGCGTCCGACAGTTCGTTGACGAGTGCAATCTTGTCTTCGGTGGCGACAAAAGCCGCTTCGACCTGTAGGCCGTCGCGCGTGCCAACCTCCTGCATATAGATGCGCTTTTGCGCGCCGTGCCAGACGGGTGAGGTGTTCATGCAATGATTCCTTTTTGACGCAAGGTGCTGATGTCGGCCGTGGAGAGGCCCATTTGCCGCAGCACACCATCGGTGTCGTCCCCCAGGTGCGGCGCGCAGGAGCGGATGGTGCCGGGGGTGGCCGACAGCTTGGGCACGATGCCCGGCACGTCCATGCGGTCGCCATCGCGCGTGGTCTGGCTCAGGATCATGTCGCGAGCCCGGTAGTGCGGGTCCTCATGGATATCTTTGGCCGTGTAAACGCGTCCCGCCGGCACATGGGCTGCGCCCAGAACGGCCAGCACCTCACCGATGCTGCGGCCCTGCGTCCAGTGGCCGATGGCGGCGTCGAGTTCGGCGACACGCAGTGTGCGTCCGGCATTGCTGGCCAAGTCCGGCGCCTCGCCGAGGTCGCCGCGTCCGATCGTCTCCATCAGCCGCTTGAAGATGCTATCGCCATTGCCAGCAATCAGTACATAACCGTCGGAACAGGCGTAGGCGTTGGATGGTGAAATGCCGGGCAGGGCGCTGCCAGCGGCTTCGCGCACGGCGCCGAATGCGCTGTATTCCGGGATCAGGCTTTCCATCACGTTGAAGACCGCCTCGTGCAGGGCCACGTCGATCATCTGGCCGGCGCCACCGTTGACCTTGCGGTGGTACAGCGCCATCAGCACACCGATCGTGCCGTGCAGCGCCGCCAGGGTGTCGCCGATCGAGACGCCCACGCGCACCGGCACCCGGCCCGGCTCGCCGGTGAGGTGGCGCAGGCCGCCCATGGCTTCGCCGATGGCGCCAAAGCCCGGCAGGTCCCGATACGGGCCGGTCTGCCCATAGCCCGAGATGCGCAGCATCACCAGGCCGGGGTTGAGCGCGTGCAGATCATCCCAGCCCAGCCCCCACTTCTCCAGCGTGCCGGGGCGAAAATTCTCGATCAGCACATCGGCATCGGCAATCAGGCGCCGTGCAATGTCCTGGCCTTCGGGGCTGCGCAGGTCGAGGGCCAGCGAACGCTTGTTGCGCGACTGGACCTGCCACCAGACCGAGGTCCCGCTCTGCAGCATGCGCCAGTTGCGCAGGGGATCGCCCGCGCCGGGGGCTTCGATCTTGATGACGTCCGCGCCAAACTCGCCCAGGGTCTTGCCGCAAAAAGGACCGGCGATCAATTGCCCCATTTCAATCACCCGCACGCCCTGGAGGGCGGCTGGTGATATCGGGATTTGAGGGTTGCTATCCATGAAAGACTCCTTGTTGGCGGTGAATCATGGCCACCTTCGCAGTCCGGGTAAATCAACTTATTGCCACGCCAGCATCGCGGATGGAGATGGTGTAATCGGGGCGCTGCGGCAGCGTCTGCCCCAGCGTATTCACATCGGAGAGCTGCATGACCAAACTTGATCCCGTCTCGTTGAGGCTTTTTGTCGCCGTGATGGAGGAGGGCACGATTGTCGAGGCGGCCAACCGCGAGCACATAGCCGCGTCAGCGGTCAGCAAACGCATGAGCGAGCTGGAGCAAACCCTCAACACCGAACTCTTTGTGCGCAGCAACAAGGGCACCGTGGCCACAGCGGCGGCCTTTGCCCTGCTCAATCTGGCACGCAGCGTGCTCAATGACCTGGACGATATTTTTGAGCAGATGAGCGACTATTCTTCCGGCACGCGTGGCCATGTCAGGGTGTTCGCCAACATCTCTGCCATCACGCAGTTTCTGCCCGACGAGCTGAAATCCTTCATGGTGGCCTATCCGCTGGTGCAGATCCATCTCCAGGAGCGAATTAGCTCGGTCATTGCCAAGGCCGTGGCCGACAACATGGCAGATATCGGCATCCTCAACGCCGGCAACTACGGCGAGAACCTGACACAGTTGCCCTACCACGATGACGAACTGGTGGTCGTCGTCCCGGTCGGGCACGCGCTGAGCGGCAAGAAATCCGTGGCCCTGCATGAGGCACTGGACTACGATTTTGTGGGGGCCCATCCCAATAGCGCGATCAACAACCAGCTGACCAAGGCGGCGGGCGATCTGGGCCGCACGCTGCGCCTGCGGATTCAGGTCAGCAGTTACGACGCGCTGTGTCTCATGGTGGCGGCCGGCCTGGGCATTGGTTTAATTCCGCGCAAGAGCGCGCAACTGTATGTCCGGTCCCTGAAGATCAAGTGCGTGACGCTCAGGGAGCCGTGGGCGACCCGAAAGCTGGTGGTGTGCGTGCGGACTTACGAGGCCTTGTCGCCCGTTGCCAAGCTGCTGGTCAACCATATCAGCGGGGCGCCGGTGCCCAGTTTGTCGGTTTGATTTCCATCAACGCGGATTCTTTGGTGTCTTGAATAATGATTTCTACGTGCTGGTATTGATTGAAGACTGATGTCCGTGGTCATCGGGGCTGCGGGGCGGCATCAAGAGCATTCATGCCCTGGAGAAGATGATGAAACCACGGGTGATGCGCGGCAGTCTTTTGGATGATATTTTCAGGGACGTATCCCCTGGTTTTTACGTCACGTCCCTGCACGGCGATCCCTTGCCAGAGCCTGTCCAGATCAAGATGGACTTGAAGGAGAACGATCTGGCCTACACCGTCCACGCGGAGTTGCCCGGCGTGAGCAAGGACAACATCTATGTGTCCTTGAGTGGCAGCGTGGTTATGCTGCGCGCCGAGGTCAGGCAGCATGATGTCCAGACCCAGGACGACAAGGTGTTGCGCAATGAGCGGTATTTTGGTTCGCTCAGCCGCAGCTTTCAGCTGCCCCTGGAGATTGAGCCCTCACAGGCTCGGGCCCGGGTTGACAACGGTGTACTTACGCTCACCTTGCCGAAAAAACTGGGCGGCGGCGTGCAGCGGCTCAAGATTGAGTGACTGCCCCGCGCGCACGTTGCAGTCTCAGGGTTTCAGGCCCGCACACGCATCGCGACGTGGCTGCGCGAGAGGCTTGCCACCCTTTTCCTTGGCGCGTTCCGTCATCAGCGCGTGGTGTTCGTCCATATAAGTTTTGCATTCCTCATACGTCTTTGTGGAGCGCATGTGCGTACGGTGCTCATTGCGCTCCGCCCGCGTCATCATGGACCAGCCGGGGGTGAAATCCGTGCCCCACTGTGCAGCGCGGCCGGGGCCGGAGCCCATTCCCGGCCCCATACCCCGGCCCATGCCGCCGGGTGCGGACGCGGCTGAAGCAGGGCCAGCGGCCGGACCTGCGCCGCCTTGTGTCTGCGCCAGCACTGAGGTGCCCAGCAAGGCCATCGCGGACGCCGCAACAGACGAAACCACCCATAAACGCATTGTCTTCATGGAAGCCCCCAGTGGTAAAGAAGCCACTTTTATACCCGCCTGGGTATCAGGAGCCCTTGTAAAATATCAATATATAAGTGGAAGATGAACTTCTAGTCCAGCGGGCCAAGCCCGTCGGCAGACAGCCTGAGCACCCGGTCAGCCCGCGCGGCAGCCGCTTGCGAGTGGGTGACCAGCACCAGTGAGGCCCGGTGTTGGCGGGTCTGGGCAATCAGCGCATCCATCACAAGGGCCGCCGTGGTCGGGTCGAGATTGCCGGTGGGCTCGTCCGCCAGCAGCAGGGTGGGGCGGTGAATCAGCGCCCGCGCAATCGCCACGCGCTGCAACTGGCCACCACTGAGTTGCTGCGGCAGGCGTGGGCCCAGACCCGCCAAACCCACGGCCTCCAGCATGGCCTGCACCCGGGCGTCGTCCTGCTGGCCGAGCAGCATCAGCGGCAGCGCCACGTTTTGCGCCACGTCCAGGTGTGGCAACACATGAAAAGCCTGGAATACAAAACCTATTTTTTCGCGGCGCAGCAGGGCGAGCCGATCGTCATTCAGGCGACCCAGATCAAGCCCGTCCAGCAGCACCGAGCCGCTGCTCCAGTGGTCCAGCCCGGCCATGCAGTTCAGCAGCGTGGACTTGCCCACGCCGGACTCACCCACAATGGCGACAAACTCGCCGGTGGCGACCGTCAGCGACACCTGGCTGAACACGGCCACCTCGCCGTAGTGCTTGCTCAAGTTGGTGACCACCAGGCTCATAGGCCGTTTTCTGCAAATTTCTTGGCAATCGCCAGTACCTGTTGCAGGGCTGCAGGGTCATCGCAGGCCACCATGCGGCGCTGGGGCATGGAGCGCAGCCAGGTAATCTGGCGTTTGGCGAGCTGACGCGTGGCAAAAATGCCCTTGTCGCGGAACGCCGCAATGGGTGGCGGCGTGCCCGGTCCGTGCGCTTCAAGCGCGTCCAAATATTCCCAAGCCTGGCGGTAGCCGACACAGCGCATGGAAGGCAGGTCGGGGTTCAGGTCGCCACGGGCGCGCAGGGCTTTGACTTCATCCAGAAAACCGGCGGCCAGCATGGAGTCAAAGCGCTGGGCAATACGCTGGTGCAGCCAGGCGCGGTCCGTGGGCTCCAGTGAGATCAGCCGCGTGTCGTTTTCCGGGTATTTATGATCATTTAGGCCTCTAGCCACTGTGTTACCTGCGTGAGTAGCTATTATTTTAGTAGTATGAAAGGACGACAGCGCTTGCCCGGAAATCCGGAACACTTCCAGCGCCCGCTGAATGCGTTGCGAATCCGCCGGGTTCAGGCGCGCCGCCGTCACCGGGTCCACCAGCGCCAGCGCGGCGTGCATGGCGGGCCAGCCTTTTTGTTGCGCCTCTTCTTCCAGCTCGGCACGAATGGCCGGGTTGGCCTTGGGCATGGCGTCGATGCCGTCCAGCAGCGCCTTGAAGTACAGCATGGTGCCGCCCACCAGCAGGGCCAGCTTGCCACGCGCCGTGATGTCGGCGATCAGGGACTGGGCGTCGGTCACGAACTCGGCGGCGCTGTAGGCCTGCAGTGGGTCGCGGATGTTGATCAGGTGGTGTGGCACGGCGGCCAGTTCTTCAGCCGTGGGTTTGGCCGTGCCGATGTCCATGCCACGGTAGACCAGTGCCGAGTCCACGCTGATGATCTCCGTGTCGTGCTGCCGCGCAATCGCCAGCGCGGCCGCCGTCTTGCCCGAGGCCGTGGGGCCGGCCAGGGCCAGGTAGCGCAGGGTGCTGCGCGCGGGTGCCGCGGCGTTTTCAGTGTTCACCGGTTTTTCCATGCTTTTGCACCACCGTCCATGCCGCCAGCGCGACCAGCGCGCTCCAGAACCAGACGCCATAGGCCAGCGGCAACACCGTGCCGTCCATGTGCGTGCCCAGCCAACCGCCCATGGCAAAGGCGGCCAGCATCATCAGGAAACCGTTCAATGCCGAGGCGACACCGGCCGCTTGCGGGAATGGCCCGACTGCGCCGCTCTGCCCGCAAGGCTGGTGAACACCGTGCGCCAGCATGAACAGGTAATAGGGCAACATGATGGCCCAGGAAGTGTGCACGCCCGCCAGCGCCAGCACGCCCATCAGCGTGCCGCCGGTGAGCGACACCCCGCCCGCGATGGCCACGGAGCGGCGCACGCCAAATCGCGGCAGCAGACGCCGGCACAAGAATGTGCCCAAAATGTAGGACAGTGACATCGAAAACATCAGCAGTCCATATTGCGTTTTGCTCAGCCCCAGCACCTTGATGAATACAAAAGAGGAGGAGGCCAGAAACGTGAACAGTCCACCGTAGGACGCGGTGGACAGGGCCGAGAACGCCAGAAAAGTGGGGTTGCGCAAAATGATGAGCCAGGTGCGCGCCAAGGTGGCGGGCTTTAGCGCATTCATGTTTTTTTGGGGTACGGTTTCCAGGAAGCGCAGCGCCACCAGACCCAGGCACACAGCACCAAAAACGGCCAGCGCCAGCAGGGCGATGCGCCAGTTGAACAGGTCTGACAGCAGGCCACCCAGTGGGGCACACAAGCAGGCAATCACGCCCAGCCCGCTCAAGCCTTTGGACATGACGCGCGCACCCTGAAGCGGTGTGTACAGGTCGCGTACGATGGCGCGGGCGCACATCACGGCAGCGCCCATGGCGGCGCCCTGCACGGTACGCCAGACAATCAGCATGTCCATGCTGGGTGACAAGGTGCTGGCGACCGACGCCAGCACGTAGGCCACCATGCCCGTCAGCAGGATAGGGCGTCGTCCATACCGGTCCGACAGCGGGCCCCAGATCAGTTGCGACAGGCCAAAAGCCAGCAGCAGGGCAGTCAACGTTAGCTGTGCCTGCGCCATGGGCGCACCAAAGCCTTCAGTCAGCGCGGGCAGCGCTGGCAGGTACAAATCCGTGGTGATCGGTTGCAGGCCTAACAGCAGTGACAGGATGACAACCGTCAGGCCAGGTGGCATCGCGGGAATGGCCGTGTGAGGGACCGAAAGTGGGGGGCGAACAGACATCCGCGTGAGCGTATCAGATCACCGCCCCGCATCCGCCTGTCCTGCGGGCCCCGCCATTCGCACCCCTTGCCCGCCAGGCGTCCTGACGAACCGCGACGGACAGAGCTTATGCCTGGCACGAGCGTCGGGTTTGATAACCCGCAAACGCAAACCTGATAACCCGCATTGCCACGTGCTTGGCGCTATACGCTATATCCAGTCTCCTGTAAGATTTACCAAATACTTTTATGTAAGCTTTTGTGAATTTTTTGGCAATCCCATTGGATATTTCATGCGAACCTCCAACCGCGTTAACCGTCACGGAAGCCTCCTCTATGGAGAATCCTTCTGAAGAGTCGTCCAAAAAACTACAGCTCAGCTACAGGCTGCTCTTTGAGCGCAATCCCCTGCCCATGTGGGTTTATGACGCCAAGACCCTGCGCATGCTGGCCGTCAACAAAGCCGCATTGGCGCATTACGGTTACAGCGAGCAGGAGTTTGTCGGCCTGACCTTGCTGGATCTTCACCATGAAGACGATATAGCGCAAGTGCAGGCACACCTCAAACTCCCCGTGGAACAGCAGGCCGCAACGAAAGTGTGGCGACACAGGCGTCGCAACGGCGATGTGATGGAAGTCGAGATGGTGACCGAAACGCTGGAGCTTGATGGCACTTACGCCAGCGTGGCCCTGGTCCGGGACGTAACCGAGCAGCGTCGTACGGAACAGGCACAGCGGGATCTGGTCGACCGGCTGGCGACCACCATGGAGAGCATCACCGATGCTTTTCTGACACTGGATCGGGCGTGGCACATCACCTACGTGAACTCACGTGCCGAGCAAACATTGCGCAGTCTTCGCGGTGAGTTGCTGGGATGCAATCTATGGGAAAGGTTTCCAGAGACGGTTGGCAGCACGTGTCACGTCGAGTTTGAACGTGCCATGGCTGAGAATGTCCCGGTCAGTTTTGAGGCGTTCTATCCGCAGTGGGGGGTGTGGCTGGAAGTGAATGCTTTCCCGTCCGTACTAGGCTTGGCCGTGTACTGTCGCGATGTGACTGAAAAGCACGCCAGTCGGAAGCGGCTGATTGAGGAGCGCGAGACACTTGCGGCGGTGGTCAATTCGACCGAAGACGCCGTCATCAGCGTTGGTGTCCAAGGGCTGGTCAAGATGTTCAACCCGGGCGCCGAGCGCGTTTTTCGCCGTACCCAGGCCAGCATGCAGGGTCAAACCATGGAGGTGCTACTGCCTGAGCGCTTCCGGGCTGCGCATCGGCAGCATCTGCGCCCTTTCGCCGAATCAGGGGTGGTCAGTCGCATGATGGGCATGGGCCTGGTGAAGGGGCTTCGCTCGGATGGGCAGGAGCTTGACCTGGAGGGCACCATCTCCCAAGTGACGGTTTACGACCAGCAGGTGCTGATTGTCAATCTGCGCGATGTCACGAAACGCCTGCAAGACGATGCTGAATACAAGCATTCACGGGCGCAGCTTTCGGAGCTGACACAAAGGCTCATGACGCAGGAGAAGACCCTCGTCAAACGCCTGGCTCAAGCCTTGCACGACCAATTGGGGCAGACGATGGCGGCCATTCGCATGGCACACGAAACAATCATTACGCTACAGCGTGGCAAGACCACGCCGGGCATCGACAGTCTCCAGGCGCAAATGGGAAAACTCATCAGCCAGGCCATCCGGCAGGTCCGGCAAGTGCTGATCGACTTGCGCCCACCCTTGCTGGAGGAGCACGGGCTCGCGGCAGCGCTTGACAATGAGCTTCGCAATCGATCGCTGACGCAGCCACATGTTGATATCTCGGTTTCGGTACCGCCAGAATTTGCCTTGTTGCGCTGGCCAAGCGAGGTCGAATATGCCGCCTTCATGGTGGCCCGGGAAGCCGTTGAAAACTCCTTACGGCATTCGGGCGCATCGTCTGTGGCGGTCCGACTCACGGGCACGGCCAACTCGTTGCATCTGGAGATCGCTGACAAAGGCGTCGGGATCACGCCTGGCGCCACACAGCGAACCGGTCATCTGGGCATTCTTGGCATGCAGGAGCGGGCACAGGCGATTGGCGCCACTGTGACGGTCAATTCAGAGCAATCCAATGGAACGTGCGTGCGTTTCAGCTGGCAGCCCTCGCCATGACCCGCTTGTACCTGGTCGACGACCACCAGCTCATGCGGGAGGGTTTGCGCGCCCTGCTGGAAGCGAAAGGGCACAAAGTCGTGGGAGAGTCGGCCGATCCCACCGAGGCGCTGGCCGACCTGCTGCGCCTGCGCCCCGAGGTGCTGCTGCTTGACCTGAATCTTGGCGGTCGGTCGGGGTTTGAACTGCTGGCAGAGCTGCAACGTCGAAGCTTACCGACCCGGTGTGTCGTTTTGACCATGTCGGCGCAGCCACGCAATGTGGCCGAGGCCCTGCGCATGGGGGCGAGCGCCTATGTACTCAAAGGCTCTGCAGGGAGCGATCTCCTGGCCGCCATTGACGCGGCTGTCCAGGGGAAAAAACATCTCGGTGCTGAAGTGGCCGATCTTGCGCTGCAGGTCTTCACGCAACAGGATGACGCCGACCCCCTGGGTGCGCTGTCACCGCGTGAGCGGCAAATCATTGCCTTGGTGGTCGACGGCGAGTCCAGTGCCAAAATCGGCTTGAAACTTCATCTGTCACCCAAGACAGTCGCCACCTACCGCAGTCGCCTGATGGCCAAACTGGGCGTGAGCGACGTCCCGGGGCTGGTGCGATTGGCTATTCGCTGCAAGCTGATTGACTCCGAGGACCAGGGAATCAGGGGCCGTCGCGCCTCGGATTAGTTGTTTGTACTGTCCATGACTGCCTGCGCAATGCGTCGATATCTCCCTACAGACGGAACGCAGGGCGACACCTAAAGTTGTTCCCGGGGATTCGCTTAAGCGCCCACCGGGCGCGGCATCCGGCAAGAGAGCAACAACATGATGAATGTTCAAACATTACCGAGCGCAGCCCGTTGGCAGCCCTCGGCCAGTCAACCTGTGCTTAAGCTTGACAGTGACGAGCGCTGGTCGGACTTCCCTGAAGTTTTGAATTTACTGCGGTTTGATGGTCAATTGCACGGAATGAACGACACCAGCCTTTTCAGGCGTCGTCGCCTCAAGGCAGGTCAGTCCGCCTTGCGTATGGGTCAGCCTTTTGAGGGGCTGTATGTGGTCCGACTCGGTTCCCTGAAAACGTCGATGACGCATGTTGACGGGGCTGAACATGTGCTGGCCTTTCCCATGAAAGGGGATTTGCTCGGTTTTGACGGGATCTGCAAAAACAAGTATTTGAGCGAAGTGGTGGCCTTGACGGATTGCGACTTGATCAAGATACCTGACACGGAATTGTTCTCGCCAGGCCGGGGTTGCAACGACATTGAGCGCATGGCTTATTGGGCCATTAGCCGCGAAATCGTTCAAGAGCAGACAACCTACGCCTTGACTCACTCCGCCAAATCCGAAGCCCGGGTTGCCCGCTTCCTGCGTGTCCAGTCGGAACGTTTTGCCGCCATGGGTTACTCGGCCAACCGATTTACATTGCCGATGACCCGGCGCGACATCGGTAACCACCTGAACGTCACACTGGAGACCGTCAGCCGTGCCTTCTCGGCACTGGATCACCTCGGAATCATTTCGGTCGAAAGGCGTGAAATCAAAATTCTCTCCCTAGAAGCGCTGCGTAAATTTGAGGCTTGACGAAGTGCAGTGCGATTGAATCCAGACGCACATTCTTCTTCAAGGTGTAGTTGCGCTGGTGCGGGGCATTTCCAGCAGATTTCATTGCAGGTTTGGTGACAGGCGTGCCTTTACCGGCCAGTCATCTCCGTTTACACTTTCATAAATAACTGACGGTTTGACCGTCAGGCGGACTTGGAAAAGACCAAACGGAGTTCGATTGGAAAAAAATAAAGTGCTTCTGGGGAGCGCTCCTTTTCCCATTGTCGGTATCGGTGCTTCTGCCGGGGGCCTGGTAGCCTTAGAGCAGTTTTTGTCGCACGTGCCGGTGAATAGTGGCATGGCCTACGTGGTTGTGCAGCACCTTGACCCCCATCGACAGGGCATGCTGGTTGAGTTGCTGCAACGTCATACCCCCATGCCGGTTGTTGAGGTCCAGGACCAAATGCCAATGGCGCCTGACCATGTTTACGTGATTCCACCGGGACGCGACCTCTCCGTGCTGCACGGCGTGCTTCATTTGCTGGAGCCCATGGCGCCACGCGGTCTGCGCCTGCCGATTGATTACTTTTTCAAATCGCTGGCAGAAGACCAACAACAAAACAGTATCGGTGTCATCCTGTCCGGCATGGGTTCGGACGGTACGCTGGGCCTGCGCGCTATCAGACAGGCGGCTGGTGCGTGCTTTGTCCAGACACCGGCTGCAGCCCAATTTGACAGCATGCCGCGTAGTGCGATTGATGCAGGTGTGGCGGATGTCGTCGCCTCGGCCGATGAACTGCCGGACAAAATCCTTGCCTATGTCGGTCGCGTCCAGCTCGGAGCCCACGCCGAAACCGAGTTCGAAGCTGATCAAAAAGATGCTGGGCTGCTGGACCAAATCATTGTCCTGTTGCGCACCCAGACCGGGCATGATTTTTCCGCATACAAAAAAAGCACTATTTCGCGGCGAATTGAACGGCGCATGGGTCTGCATCAACTGGCCCGGATTGGTGACTATCTGCGCTATCTGCGCGAGAACCCGAAAGAGTCTGAGCTGTTGTTCAATGAACTGCTGATCGGCGTTACGAGTTTCTTTCGTGATCCCTCAGTATGGGATCAGATCAAAACAGAAGTTATTCCGGCATTGCTCGCAAGCCACCCGGATGGCGCTGTGTTGCGGGCGTGGACGCCAGGCTGCTCAAGCGGGGAAGAGGCCTACACGCTGGCGATGATTTTCAGGGAGGCCCTCGAACTTGCCAATCCGGCCCAGCGGTTTTCGCTCCAGATTTTTGCCTCGGACCTGGACAAAGAGGCCATCGCCGTGGGGCGCGCGGGTGTTTACGCGCGCAGCACAGCCGCTGATGTGTCAGAAAAACGATTGAACCGATTTTTTGTGGAGGATGCAGGCGGTTACCGAGTTTGCAATGAAATTCGCGAAATGGTCATCTTTGCGGAGCAAAATATTATTGCAGATCCGCCTTTTACCAAGCTCGATCTGTTGAGTTGCCGCAACCTGTTGATTTACCTGGAGTCTGCATTGCAGGCCAAATTAATTCAGCTATTCCATTACAGCCTCAATACCGGAGGCTATCTGGTGCTGGGCAGTGCGGAGTCCACGGGCACCGCCACCGGACTGTTTTTCCCCTTGGCCGGAAAATCGCGGATATACCGGCGGCTGGATGCCTCTGCACGTGTGCTGCCCGTTGGTTTTCCCTCATCGTTCATTCAGCACCAATCCAGGCCGTGGAGCGACGTAGCATTGGATCACGGTGATTTATCATCGGCGCCGAATCTTCAGTTGTTGGTGGAGAAAATGGTTTTGCAGCACTATGCACCAGCCGCCGTCCTGGTTACGAGCCAGGGAGAAATGCTCTATTTCAGCGGCAAGACCGGAAAATACCTTGAGCCTGCCAGCGGCAAGCCCAGTCTGAACCTGTTTGCGATGGCGCGAGACGGGCTCAATCAGGCGCTGAGCGAGGTATTTCACCGGGCCGTTCGCGATAAAACCGTGGCCAAACTGAAAAATGTGAAAGTCGACGGAAGCGGTATCAAGCAATATGTAGATGTGGTCGTTCAGCCATTGGAGGAGCCGGCGGCAGTCCGGGGAATGGCCTTCGTCGTTTTCAATGATGTCGCTGCGCCCCCTCGCAGGCAAAAGAGGAGTACAGCTGACATGGGGGCGGGTGACGGTCTGCGCATGGAGGCGCTGGCGCAGGAGCTCCAGCAATCAAGGGAAGACGCGAAGGCCACCCGGGAGGAAATGCAGACATCGCAGGAAGAGCTAAAGTCGACCAACGAAGAATTGCAGTCCACCAATGAGGAATTGCAGTCCACCAATGAGGAATTGACAACGTCCAAGGAAGAGATGCAGTCCATGAACGAGGAGTTGCAGACGGTCAACCATGAGTTGCAAGCCAAGGTGACAGAGTTATCGCGCGCCAGTAATGATATGAAGAACCTGCTCGACAGCACCGAAATTGCGACCCTGTTTCTGGATGAATCACTCAATGTGCGGCGCTTCACCCCCCAGACTACCCACCTCATTAAACTGATTCCCGGCGATACGGGGCGGCCAATTACCGACATCGTGACTGATTTGAACTATCCGGAGATGGTGCCAGACGCGCGTGAAGTTCTGCGCACACTGGTGTTTCGGGAAAAGGATGTGCCAGCGACCGATGGGCGCTGGTTCAAGGTTCGCATCATGCCCTATCGAACACAGGAAAATCGGATAGATGGTCTGGTGATCACTTTTTCGGACATTACTACGAGCAAGACGCTGGAGCTGGAGTTGTGCGCTACGCAAGCCAGACTTCAGGCACATATGGGTCACTCAGAAGCACAAGGTGTTGGTAATGGGCTTTCGTAGAAATCCGTCGAGTTTTCGTGAGTTGCGGGAGTTGGCGGAAAAACGTTTTCCAGGCCATTTGAAAAGTAACGCCACGGCCCTGAGCCTGGTGGAGGCTCAGCAGTTATTTGAAGAGCTCGAGATCCATCAAATTGAACTGGAGTTGCAAAACGACCATCTGAACGCAACGCGGGCGCAACTTGAGATGGCGCTGAATCAAAGCAGCGAGCTTTACGATTTTTCACCGGTAGGCAGCCTGACGCTCGACCGGGCAGGCGTCATTACGAAGTTGAACTTGTCGGGAGCGAATTTGCTGGGGGGGGAGCGTGCCCGCCTACTGGGCAGCAGATTCGCACAGTATGTCGCTGACGCAGATCGTTCCGTGTTCAATGCCTTGTTGGTGCAGGCCACAGCAACCGGCGATGTTCAGGGTGGCGAAATATCGTTGGCAGAAAAAGGGCTGATCGCACCGTATGTACAAGTCCGAATTGCGCCGCTTCCGGAAGACCTGGGATGGCAGCTAATTTTGGTGGACATCACTGAGCGCCGGCAAATTGAGGAAAGACTGCATGCAAGCGAGCAGCGCTGGAAGTTGGCGCTGGAGGCGGCCGGATATGGTGTTTGGGATTGGAATCTGCTGACGGGGGACGTGGTTTTTTCAAAGCGGTTCGGGGAGCTTTTTGGCTTCAATGACAACGAGTTCGGGCATCACATTGAAGACTGGAGTTCCCGTATTCACCCGGATGACAAACAGCGTGTGATGGCAGATATCCAGGAGCACTTTGCTGGCAAGACGTCCAATTTATTCAATGAGCATCGGGGGCAATGCAAGGACGGCAGCTGGAAATGGGTTCTTTGTCGGGGTGCCATCGTGAGCCGCGATGCAGAAGGCAAACCGTTGCGGATGATCGGCACGCATGTTGATATCACGGGCAAAAAACAGACAGAAGAGGCTCTGCTTGTCTCTGCCCGGTTTCAGCAGGCCGTATTTGACTCCCTGTCGGCCCAGATTGCAGTTCTGGATCGCCACGGCACGGTGATTCAAACCAATGCGGCCTGGTGGAAGTACGCGATTGATAACGGGTATGCAAATGCCCCGAGCTTTATTGGAAACAACTATCTGGAAATTCTCGATTGCGTGACTGGAAGCGACCGGGAAACGGTCCTGGCGGCCTCGGCGGGTATCGCCGCAGTAGCTTCCGGCGAAGTGTCTCAATTTCAGTTGCCGCATCCCTTTTTTACACCCTTGGACAAGCGGTGGTTCATCATGAAAGTCACGCCGGTGCACGACGTTGATGAGCGGATTGTTGTCAGCCACGAAGACGTCACCAAGCTCAAGGCCGCCGAACTGGCCAGTTTGACTCTTGCGAACATTGACACTTTGACCGGCGCGCTCAGTCGGCGAAATTTTCTGAATTTAGCCGAGCAGGAGTTGGCCCGGTCAATACGCTATCAATTGCCACTTATGCTGCTGATGCTGGATCTGGACCATTTCAAGCTTATCAATGATCGGTACGGGCATGCCGCGGGCGACGCGGTTCTGCACGGATTTGTCAAGACGGTGGCTGCTGTTTTGAGAGAGTCTGATTTGATTGGTCGCATCGGCGGGGAAGAGTTTGCGGTTTTGTTACCCAACACAACGCATGAAGGCGGGTGCGCGCTGGCGCAACGGGTCGTCGAAAGTGTTCGTGCCAGCCCGGTTGAGGTGTGCCATCAGTGCATTCCGTACACAGTCAGTATTGGGGCGGGTTGTTTGTCGAACGAGACATCATTTGCCGCATTGCTTGGTGTGGCCGACGCTGCGCTGTACCGGGCGAAAAACGGTGGTCGAGATCGACTGGAAGTGGCGCCCACATAGCCCACCAACGGAAACGTTGGACGAGCTCGCCATTCGAACCTTGGCAAACGATCTGAAGCGAGTCGATTCAGACAGCCTCACGTAGAGTTGAAGGTTGCCGGCCATTGCGATTAATCAAACGTGTTTGGCATGCGCTGGCTACGCTGAAACCTTGTCTTGATCTTCTTTGTCCGCCATGCCTACGACCTCACTCAAAGCTCAGATTTCGGAGCATGTCTGGCGTACCAAATACCAGTGGTCTGAGGGCGGTCACATGCATGAGCCTTCCATCGAGGCCACTTGGGATCGGGTGGCGCTGGCCGTTTCTGGTGCAGAGGCGCACCACCATAATGAATGGCGTGAACGATTTCGAGCCATTCTGGGTGACTTTCGCTTCTTGCCTGGAGGCCGGATACTGGCGAGTGCTGGCACATCGCGCCGGGCTACCTTACTCAATTGTTTTGTGATGGGTCCGATGGAGGATTCAATACAGGGTATTTTCAACGCCCTGCGCGAAGCCATGCTGACCCTGCAGGCCGGTGGCGGCGTAGGGGTTGACTTTTCCACCTTGAGGCCAGCCGGTTCACTGGCGGTGTCAAGCGGTAGCGTGGCCTCGGGTCCTATATCCTTCATGAAGGCCTGGCAGGCGGCCAACGCCGTGCTGGCGTCGAGTAACCCGCGTCGTGGTGCCATGATGGCAACACTGCGTTGCGACCACCCTGATATTGAGTCATTTATTGAAGCCAAAATAGCCAGCGGCGCAGTCCAGCATTTCAATCAATCGGTGTTGCTCACGGATGAATTTATGCGTGCCGTCGAGGACGACGGGCTCTGGCCGCTGGTTTTTCCCGTCGGGGCGCATCCTGTCCCCGAGGACGGTGAACTGTGCGTTCGGATTTGGTCTGGTGGCGTGACGCCCCAGCCGTGTCTGGTGCACCGGCGTATACCAGCCCGCGCCTTGTGGGACAAACTGCTGGCGGCCATACATGCTGGCGCTGAACCTGGAGTTCTGTTTATTGATCGGATCAATAGCGCCAACAACCTTTGGTACTGTGAGCGCCTGTATGCGACGAATCCCTGTGGGGGTGTACCTCTTCCTTCAAATGGTGCCTGCAACCTTGGGTCCATCAATTTGACACGGTTTGTGCAGAATCCTTTTGCCGAACATCCCCGCGTCGATTTTGGCGGGCTGAAGGCAGTCGCTTCCGTTGCGACGCGTTTTCTGGACAACGTGCACGACATCTCGCTGTTCCCGCTCAAAGCCCAGGAAAAAGTGGCGGAGGCCTGCAGACGAGTCGGGCTTGGCGTGACCGGATTGGCCGACATGTTGGCTATGCTGGGTCTGCGTTACGGCTCGCAGGCGAGCATTGATCTGACACACGAGATCATGCGCACAATCAGGGACACGGCCTATTTCACATCGATTGCGATTGCCCAGGAGAAAGGTGCGTTTCCTGAGTTTGACAAGATCAAGTTCGGGGCCAGTCCTTTCGTGCTGGGGCTTTCGCATGAAATACAGGACGCCATAGCGCAGCACGGTATTCGCAACAGCCACTTGCTTGCGGTGGCCCCGTCGGATTCCATCAGCTTGCTTGCCAACAATGTGTCAGGCGGCATTCAGCCTATTGCCGCTCTGGACGCCTTGCGTCGCGTGCGGGGACCCGATGGTCAGGTTATGACTTTTGATGTTGAAGACGCCGCGTGGCACCAGTACAAGGCGTTGTACGGACACCATGCGAAGCGGCCCGAACACTTTGTTCAGGGTGTTGATGTGAGCGCTGAAGATCAATTGCGCATGATGGCAACGGTTCAGTCATGTGTTGACAACGCGATCACCAGGGCGATACTGTTACCGAAGAACGCCAACCCGCAAGAGATTGGGTTCGTCGTGCGACGGGCCTGGCAGCTTGGGCTCAAAGGCTGCTCCGTTTACCGTGAAGGCAGCCGCGGGAGCGAGGCCGTGGTTACCTGCAAGAGAATCGAGAGACGGCAAGCGACGGGTCGAGCGAACGACGAGGCGGGCCTATTTAGCCAGTAGTACCGGTACCGGTGACTGATGGATCACCCGTTGGGCGACCAAGCCCAACAGCATGTTGCCGATGGCGCCCATGCCGCGTGTGCCCACCGCTTCGATGGCCCGATTGGCATGCTCAGATCCGTCCACCGCGATCAATATTTTTAGCATTTTTTCCTCCTGTTTTGAAGTCTGTTGTCCGGCACTTGCGTCCTGTACCTTGGCCTTAGTCGGGTAACTCCAGGGCGTGGTTGACGCGCTCCTTTAACTCCGGCCCCGTGTAATGCGTCAAATCGCTTGTCACGCTGCGTCTGAGCGCCTTGCTCGCGGCCGGGCTCAGGAACGGTTTTAAATCGCCCAGCATGGGGCTGGTGGCAATCAGCACCAGCGCATTGCAGCGTTGCGCGGCGATGGCGTCGTTGAGGTAATTGGCAAGCTGGCGGGCAAAGCTGCCACGCTCTTTTGCGTGCGCCTCGGTCTGGGGCTCAAATTGTGTGCCGGCGTGTCCGGTGCGACCATGGCCCTTGCCGGCCGCACCCGTCAGGTCGCCCCCGCCGGCCGCGCCGGCAATGCTGGTTTTCGGGGCTACGAAATCAGCCAACTCGGTCAGTGAATGGTCCTTGGCATGGCGTTCGAAGCAACGCGCCCGGTGTGCATCCGCAATCAGAATCCAGGTTGTGTCCATCAATATTCCTCCTGCTTTGTGTCTGTCAATACATGGGCGCGCCGCCCCCAGCAGCCATCGCACCCTCGTCGTTTGGTGGTTTGGGCGCCGTGGCAATCATGCAATCAGTGGTGAGAATCAGGCTGGCGATGGAGGCGGCATTTTGCAGCGCCAGTCGCGTGACCTTGGCCGGATCGATCACACCCATCTGCAGCAGATCGCCATAGGTGCGGGTCGCCGCGTTGTAGCCAAAGGCCTGCTCGGCCGACTCATCTACCCGGTTGAGAATCACCGAGGGCTCATCGCCCGCATTGCTCACGATACGCCGCAATGGCTCTTCCAGGGCGCGTGCCACCAGACGAATACCAGACGTTTCATCCAGCGTACTGCCAGTCAAGCCGGTCAGGGCCCGACGGGCTCGCAGCAAAGCCACGCCGCCGCCGGGCACGATACCTTCTTCCACCGCTGCCCGGGTGGCGTGCAAGGCGTCTTCCACCCGCAGCTTGCGCTCCTTCAACTCGGTTTCCGTTGCGGCACCGACCTTGATCAGGGCGACCCCGCCTGACAACTTGGCGGCACGCTCGTCTAGTTTCTCGCGGTCATAGTCGCTGCTTGCCAGCTCGCGTTCCTTGCGGATGGTGGCAATGCGTTCCTTGATGGCCTTCGGCTGGCCAGCTCCACCGATCAGCGTGGTGTTTTCCTTGGTGATTTCAGCACGGGTGGCCCGCCCCAAGTCGGACAGTTTGACCTTGCCCAGTGCCAGGCCGACCTCATCACTGACCACCGTACCACCCGTTAGCACCGCGATGTCCTGCACCATCGCCTTGCGCCGGTCTCCAAAGCCTGGGGCCTTGACGGCGCAGGTTCTTAAGGTGCCTCGAATTGTATTGATGACCAGCGCGGCCAGCGAGTCGTTGTCGATCTCTTCGGCGATCACCAGCAGGGGCCGACCGGCCTTGACGATTTCCTCAAGCAGGGGCAACAAGTCCTTCAGTGATGTGAGGCGACCGTCGCACAACAGGATGGACACATCTTCCAGCACCGCGCTTTGCCGTTCGGCATCGTTGATAAAATAGGGCGACAGAAAGCCGCGGTCAAACTGCATGCCTTCCACCACCTCAAGCACGCTGACCAGACCCGATCCGTCCTCGATGGCAATGGCACCTTCGCGTCCCACCTTGTCAATGGCACTGGCCAGCAGATCGCCGATGGAGCTGTCATTGTTGGCCGAGATTGCGGCGACATGGGCGATCTCCTGCGACGTGCTGCAGGGCTTGGCCATCTGCTTGAGTTCCGCCACCACCGTATCGATGGCCAACTCAATGCCGCGCTTGAGGTCCATCGGATTCATGCCGCCCGCCAGATAACGCAGGCCCTCCTGAATCATGCCGTGGGCCAGCACGGTCGCCGTGGTGGTGCCGTCGCCCGCCATCTCGCTGGTGCGGGCGGCCACCTCACGCAACAACTGCGCACCCATGTTTTCAAACCGATCTTCCAGTTCGATTGACTTGGCTACCAGTACACCGGAGTTGACAATTTGGGGCGGGCCGAAGTCGCGTTCCAGAATGACGGTTCGCCCGCGTGGCCCCAGGGTGACTTTGACCGCTTCCGCCAGCGCGTCGACCCCAAGGCGTATCTTTTCCCGGGCGGCGTCGTGAAAAATGAGCTGTTTGGGTTTCATCATGGGAACTGCTGCATTGAGCCCAGGTCAATCTTAGGTTTGGCCCCTCAACTCACGGTTGACAAATCGCAAGTGCCTGGCAGGCCGAAACCCTCGCGCAGTCATTCACTTTTACGCGGAATTTTTGCGAAATTTCTCTATTCCATTTTTCAATCTGTCGAGAGAATTTGAGAACACATCTTTCATCTGATTCCAGGATTCACGCGTGGCGGACGTGAGTTCTGTCAGACGCTTTTGGGTTTCCTGCCATTCGTCTTCGATTGTTTTGATTTCCTCACTCAGTCTGGCTTTAGCCTGTGCGTTGGCCGACTCCGCCTTGACCTTCAGCCCGGCAATCACACCCTGCAATTCATCAAGCTCTTTTTGCGCGGCCTGTGAAAATGCCTCATGTTCCACTGGCGGTTTGGCTTGCTCGGATACGGGAGGGGGCGGTGGGGGCGGCTGTAGCTCAGGTTGGGGTGGCTTGATCTTGTCGCATGAAACACCGGTGGCCGCCATTACCATGATGACACCCGCGGTTGCAAGCAATCGTTTCATCGTGATTCCTTTTGCTGAAGGCGTGGATGCTAGTTGCGAACCTGCCAACTGCCGTCCGGTTGGCGACAGGCAGTGCCGAACACCTTGTCTTTTCTGCCTGCAATCACGGCATCGATGCTGTATTCGCGGCATGGCCCGCTGGCGGTATCAAGGGTGCGGGTGGGCACGACCACGTATTGATTTCCGCTATCCGGGTTTCTCCACGAAGAGGGGACGCCCGTCCTCACGGTTTCAAGCGTATGGGCGGTCCTCATTCTGTCGGTGTCGGACATCGATCGACCGATCGATCCGCCCACAGCGGCACCCGCAAGGCTTCCTAAAATAATGGCCGCCGTGCGACCATCGCCACGTCCGACGTTTGATCCCAGAACCCCGCCTAGCAGACCACCAATGACCATGCCACTCTGCTCCTGCTGACTCTGGTAGTTCGCGCAACTGGTGCTCAGGATTGCGCACATTCCTGCAATGACAAGCGATCTATTTCGCCACATACCAGAACTCCTTATCTTCCCGCCGCGACGAAAACTCCGCAGCTTTTGAAGTCTGTGAACTCACTGGTTAACGGCTGTGCTATTGCGGTTTGCCCCGATTTGACGTGATTTCATCGAGCAGTTTTTGAACCGTTTCTTCAGCATTCTTACGCCGGACCATGTCGGTCTCAAATTGCCAGTCTTTCAGGGACAGTGACAATTCCATGAGCGCATCGCGAAGCTCAAACAGAGCCGAACTCACCTCGCCGATGGCGATCTTCATATCGGTCTTGGATCCTGTATTTTTCATGACCAATCTCCTGATATGTGACTGGTGAAAATATAGCGGAAGCCTCTAATTTGGCAGTTGACTATTCTCAAGCGGGCGCCCCCCGCCATCCTCGATCGCCGCGCGCACCGCCTCCTCGACGTCGTCAAGAAAGACGAATTCGAGTTGCGCTCTGGCTTGCTGTGGGACGTCCTCCAGGTCCTTGCGATTGCGTGCCGGCAACATCACTTTTTTGATACCCGCAGCCATGGCCGCAAGCACCTTTTCCTTGATTCCTCCGACTGGCAGTACCAGGCCACGCAAGCTGATTTCGCCGGTCATGGCGACATCGTTGTGCACGGTGCGGTTCATGAAAAGTGAAGTCAGTGCGATGAACATGGCAACGCCGGCGCTTGGTCCGTCCTTCGGAATGGCACCCGCCGGAACATGAATATGCACATCGGCTTTTTCGAAAATGGAGGGATCGAGTTTGTAGGTTTCGGCTCTCGATTTCAGCAGTGTCAACGCGGCCTGTGCCGACTCCTTCATCACATCCCCAAGTTGACCGGTGAGGATCAAGCGACCACTGCCGGCCGTACGGCTGGCTTCGATGAAAAGAATATCGCCACCTACCGGCGTCCAGGCAAGCCCGGTCGCAACGCCAGGCACTCCAGCCCTCAATGCAACCTCATTTTCGAATTTGGCTGGTCCAATCACCTCAGCCAGGTCTGGCGTGTCAACACGTACGGTCGTCGCCTCGCCTTCGGCAATCCGAACCGCCGCACGCCGGCACACGGCGCCTATCTGGCGCTCCAGGTTACGCACGCCCGCCTCGCGGGTGTAGTCACGAATGATGGAGGCAATGGCGCCATCCGTAATTTCCAGCTGATCAGGCTTGAGTCCACTGTCTTCTAGTTGACGTGCCACCAGGTATCGGCGGGCGATCTCGCGTTTTTCTTCCTGTGTGTAACCTGCCAGGTGCAACACTTCCATACGGTCGCGCAGCGGACCCGGAATGGGGTCGAGCACATTGGCCGTGGCGATAAACAGAACTTGTGAGAGGTCGTACGGCACCGCCAGGTAGTTATCGCGAAAGGTGTTGTTTTGCTCCGGGTCGAGTACCTCCAGCAACGCCGCCGAGGGATCGCCATGGATACCGGCGCCGACCTTGTCAATTTCATCCAGCATCATGACGCAGCCGCGGGTGCCCGCCTTTTTCAGGGCCTGGATGATATTGCCGGGAAGCGCGCCGATATAGGTGCGCCGGTGGCCGCGGATTTCTGCCTCGTCATGCACGCCGCCCAGCGACACGCGTACGAATTTTCGACCGAGGGCCCTGGCAATCGATTGCCCGAGTGACGTTTTGCCAACGCCAGGTGGACCGACCAGACAGAGAATGGGGCCGTGGCCGCCAGGCTTGAGTTTGCGCACAGCCAGAAATTCGAGAATGCGCTTCTTGACTTGATCGAGCCCGAAGTGATCGGCATCCAGCACGCGTCGGGCTTGCGCCACGTCGATGGCATCCGGTTCCGGTGTCTTCCAGGGCAATTCGACGAGCCAATCGAGGTAAGTGCGAACCATTGAATATTCCGCTGAGCCGTCAGACATACGTTCCAGCCGTTTGAGTTCCTTATCTGCCTGTTTGGCCACCTCTTCGGGCATGCGCGCCGCTTCGATCATCTTGCGCAACTCACTTATTTCGGCGGTGTTCCCGCCCCCATCTTCCCCGAGTTCCTTTTGAATTGACTTCAGTTTTTCCCGCAATAAATACTCACGCTCTCGCTGTCCCATGCTGGTTCGGGTTCGCTTGTCGATATCGCGGGAGAGTTCCAGAACTTCAATGCGATGCACCAGCATGTCAAGTACGCGGTCCATTCGCCTGCGCAGATCAATTTCTTCCAATAGCGCCTGTTTCTCGGTCGCTTTGATATCGACGTAGCCGGCGACCAGATCGGCCAGCATGCCTGGCGTCTCAACGCCCTGAACCGCATGGACCATTTCCTGGGGCACCTGTGGCAGCAGTTGCAGGACTTCAACGGCGCGTTCCTTGAGCCGTATAAAGCGAGCCTCGATTTCCTTGTCATCCTGCACGTCGGCTTCAACAATCCGCTCGATTCTTGCCACGGTGAACGCAAAGCCGTCTATAAACCCCATCACGCGAAACCGCTGCTGCCCCTGACAAATGATGTGATGTGTGCCGTCGGGCGTGGTGACGTACCGCAGGATGGAGGCAATCGTTCCCACCAGCGACAAATCATCGGGCTCCGGCGACTCCACGTCGGGGTCGCGCTGCATGAGGATGCCAATGGGCCGCTCAGCTTTTATCGCGTACTGGGCCGCGGCTATCGAGCTTTCACGACCGATGGCAATCGGAATAATCATGCCGGGGAATAGCACCATGTTTCGTACTGGCACAATGATCATGGCATCGTTCGGAACGACGCCGCCCGGGTCGGATGCGCCCCCGCGCGCGGCGGAATCGTCCTTCCCCGCGTCGGGTTTTCCGTTCATGTTTTCCAGTAGCTTGAATGGATTCATTTCAGTCGCTCAAGCGTGAGTTTCAGGCACCCGTTCTCCAATAGCATTTCCTCCAGTCGAAACCCGCCAAAGGGCAACAGGATGCGGCGTTCAAAGCGCCCGTAAGGAATCTCCATCTGGAGAATGGCGCCCGGGCCCAGGCTTGCGCCAAATGACCGCTCACCACGCACCACGATCGCCTGCTGCTCCAGCGTGACCTCAAACCGCTCAGGGGCTACGCCGGGCAGCGCGATGAGCAAGCCAAGTTCACGGTCATTGACATACATGTCAACAGGAGGCTCCCAGTTTGGCGATTCACTGGGCTGGCCAATCCTGAAAAACTGGCGCTGAAGCCGGTCTGCAGTCTGAAGAAGTTCGACGGCTTCGGCCAGCATCCACGCACTCGGGTCGGTGTGTCGCATTCAATTTCCTTGTCCGTCCTGCAGTTCTCGTTCGTCATCGAAGCGTAAATGTGGCACCCCAACGAATGCTTGACAAATCGCAAGGGCTCAGGTACTCGCAGGTTTGACTATTGATATAGCCATTGACCTGCCGTTGAGGCATCGTCTGTCGCTGTGGAGGACTCCTCATGTTTTTTGAAAAACGCTTTTTGAAAACGATGGAACAGATCCGTAAGCATGTCGCTGTGCCACTTAGAATTGAATTGTGGAATGGCCGACAGTTTGATTTTTCCAGCGAGCCCAGCGTGACCGTGACCGTCCCGAGCGCATCGGCGCTCAAATACTTCATTTCACCCAACCTCAACAAACTGGGCGAGGCGTTTGTCGAAGGGCATATTCGCGTGGAAGGCACGCCCAAAAACGTGTTCGAGGTGGCAGAGGGTTTGGCCAGCAGCGTGGCGGCCCGACTCCCCTTGGGGTTTTCGTGGGCCAGGCATCACAGTCGCGATCGTGATCGTGATCGCGAGGCGATTCAGTACCACTACGATGTTTCCAATGATTTTTATTCGCTGTTTCTTGATCGCAACATGGTTTATTCATGTGCTTACTATCGACATGACGGGGATACGCTGGATGCCGCCCAAGAGCAGAAGCTGGACCACATCCTGAAGAAGCTGAGGCTTGAAGCGGGTGAAAAGTTTCTAGATATTGGCTGTGGCTGGGGCGCCCTGATCATCCGGGCTGCGCAAAAGTATGGCGCCGACGCTACGGGCATTACCTTGTCGAAAAACCAGTTTGACGGGGCACGGGAACAGATCCGTCGTGCGGGCCTGGAGGACCGGTGCCGGGTCCTGCTGTGTGACTACCGAGATCTGAAAGAGGCAGCTGCCTACGACAAGATTGCCAGTGTCGGCATGTTCGAGCATGTGGGTCTGAAAAATCTGCCGGTTTACTTTAAAGCGGTACACGGCCTTCTGAAAGATGATGGCCTGGTTCTTAACCATGGCATCACAACCAGCGACGTCGAGAGTCGGTGGATTGGCATGGGTGCGGGTGAATTCATCGAGCGTTATGTGTTTCCTTATGGTGAGTTGCCACATGTTTCACTGGCGCTGAAGGAAATGGCCAGCGCCGGTCTGGAAGTTGTGGACCTGGAGTCCTTGCGACGACACTACGCACGCACCTGCGAGGCCTGGTCAAACAATCTGGAATCGCATCGTCTTGCCGCCGTGCGCATTGCCGGTGAGCGGCGTTACCGCATCTGGCAAATTTACCTCGCCGGCTGCGCCTATGGATTTGCCAATGGCTGGATGAATCTTTACCAGGTACTTTGCAGCAAGGCTGAAAACTTTGAACTGAGGCAGCAGCCTCTGACACGCGACTACATGTACCCGCGGGAGTAGTTTCGTACCAGCGAATGCTCTCAGGCTTCGTCTGACCTTGGCTCGCGCCGTGTGAACTCCCTGTTCACCCCCGCGGCGCGTTGAAACTGGCGATATCAGCCCGTTTTGTATTCACCTTTTTCTTGATCCATCACAAGATTTGCGGGCGCCGCAGGCGCAAAGCCTCGACCGGTTTGACCCAAAGCAAATTAACCACACAACTAGGCGGGTTAAATGCGCAGCGGGGTTTCCCCTAACTAGTCTGAATGGATACATCTGATATGAAAAAGAAACAAGTTATCGCCGCTGTTGCCCTGGCCGCTGCCACCTTGGTGAGCGGCAACGCTTTTGCTCAAGCTAAAGAAGGACCCTGGATGGTGCGTGTGCGTGCCGTCAACCTTGACAGCGCCAACGACGACTCCACCGGTCTGGGTTTGAGCATCAACAACAAGACCATGCCTGAGCTGGACATCAGCTACTTCATCAACAAGAACGTGGCGCTTGAGTTGATTTTGACGGTGCCGCAAGAGCACACGCTCACCTCGTCAGCCGTCGGTGGATCCATTGGCACGCTCGATCATTTGCCCCCGACGCTGTTGGTGCAATACCACTTTGATGCCGGTAGCTTCAAGCCCTATGTGGGCGCTGGCGTCAACTACACCCGTTTCAGTTCGGTGAACCTGAGCGTCCCGGGTGCGGACATTGATCGCAACAGCTTTGGCGGCGCGTTGCAGGTCGGTGTTGACATTCCTTTGTCGGGCAATATGTACTTGAACTTCGACGTGAAGAAGGTCTATATCGCTACTGATGTTTCTTTGAATGGAACCAAAGTCGGCACTTTCAAGATCGACCCCGTGCTCATCGGTGTGGGCCTCGGCTGGCGCTTCTGAGCCCGGTGTACTGAACTGGCCTGTACGGGCCCGATTTGTACCAGCCGCCCGGCGCATGCCGCAGGGCGGTTTTTTTACGCCTATTTACAGTGCCTGCCTCGCCGGAGTATCGTTGCAGGATGAAAAAACAAAGATTCTGGAATGTTGACCTGATTGAGCTGTTCAAGCTGTGGGGCAGCGACCTGTCGACGTTCCTGATGACCCTGCTGATGTTTCTCGGTCTGTCACTGCCGGTGGTCATACCGGCGCTGATCATGTGGTACCTCATGGCGACCAACTGGAGCATGAGCCCCTGAATAGGCGGGCTCGACAGTTCAGGTTTTTTTGACTCCCAACTGGAGCAGGTTTGCCGAGAGTGCCGTCCCGCAGATGATGATGGCGCCGCAGAACACCATCCACATCGAGACCGCCTCATGCAGAAAGATGGTGCCGTAGATCACCGCAAACACCGGTACGACAAAGGTTACCGCCAGCGAGCGGGCCGGACCGACGTTTTCAATCAGCCGGAAGTACAGGATGTAGGCCACGCCGGTGCACAGCACGCCAACCGCCAGCAGGGCCAGCCACGCGCCAGTGCCGGGCATGCGCTGCGGCCATAGCCAAACCGTGGGCAGCGCCAGGCCAAGCGTCGCGCCCAGCTGGCTGCCGGTGGCGGTGACCAGGGCCGGCAATCCGCTCAGGTGGCGTTTGGTGTAGCTGGCGGCAATGCCATAGCACAGGCAGGCCAGCAGGCTGGCTAGCACGGCCCAGCCCGTGGCCAGACCGGAGGCGTCGGGCTTGAAACTGGCTTTGTCCCAGGCCAGCAGCGCGACGCCCAAAAAACCAATCACCAGGCCCAGAATGCGCAGGCCGTTCGGCCGGTCTTTCAGCCAGTACCAGGCCACCAGCGCGCCAAACAAAGGCACCGTGGCGTTGAGGACCGAGGACAGCCCGGTGCTGATGGACAGCAGCGCGTAGGAGATGCAGGCGAAGGGAATGCCGGAATTGAGCAAACCAACGAAGAAGGTCTTCTTCCAGTGCTGAGTCAGTTGCGGTCCCAGGCCTCGCCACAGCAACAGGGGCAGCAGAAATAACGCGGCAATCGCCACGCGTACCCCGGCGGTGGGCAAGGCACCGAACTCGACCGTGCCCAGGCGCATGAACAAAAAGGACGAACCCCAGATCGCGGCCAGCAGCACAAAGTCGGTTCGCCAGCGAAGTTTGGGTTGAGGTAAGTTCAAGATTGGCCTTCGAGTTGCAGCAGGGCGGTCTTGCGCGCCAGCCCGCCGGCGTAACCGGTAAGGGCGCCGTCGGCCCCGACCACGCGGTGACAGGGCACGATGATACTCAAGGGGTTGCGTCCAACCGCTCCGCCGACAGCGCGCACCGCTGCGGGTTTGCCAATGTCCGCACTCAGCGCGCCATAACTGCGCGTGGCCCCGTGCGGTATTTTCAGCAGCGCGCGCCAGACCTCTTGCTGAAAACCGGTGCCCAGGCTGAATGCCAGCGGCAAGTCAAATGCCGTGCGACGGCCGGCAAAATAGTCGCTCAACTGGGCCTGGGCCAGTTGCAACACCGGGTGATCCGGGATCACGGGCCAGGCCGAGGTGTCGGGCTGGTGGCGTTGGCCCTCAAACCAGACGCCCACCAGGCCGTCGTCCGTGGCGGCCAGAATGACGCGCCCGAGCGGGCTGTCGTAACTTGTCTGAACGGTGGTTTCTGCAAATTTCATGGTAAATCTCCTTGTCGCCCTCGTGGAATAAGCGTAACTAGCTATCTATTTAATAGTAATCGTGGCCTTGGCCGCGTTGCGTGCCACTGCGGGCAGAGACGCCCAAGCCCGGATCACGGCGTAGCTGCGCCACGGTTGCCAGGCCTGGGACGCGGCTTGTGCTTCTTTGGCGGGATGTCGGCTGTCCTGCACGCCGAGTGCCTTGTGCAAGGCCACGTCGCCGGCCGGAAAGGCGTCGGGCCAGCGCAGGGCACGCATGGCGATGTACTGAGCGGTCCAGTCGCCAATGCCGGGCAGGGCCTTCAGGGCGGCGATGGTGGCGGGGATGTCCACCCCGGCATGCAGTTGCAGGGATCCGTCTGACATCGCGCTGGCAATCGCCTGGATGGCCGCCTGCCGTTGCTTGACGATGCCCAATTGGCCCAGCCCGTCGCCCGAGGCGTCAGCCAGCGCGGCAGGTGTCGGGAACAGCCGGGTCAATCCCGCGAAAGGCGTTTCCAC
Organism: Rhodoferax ferrireducens; assembly: GCF_003347515.1. Taxonomy (GTDB): domain Bacteria; phylum Pseudomonadota; class Gammaproteobacteria; order Burkholderiales; family Burkholderiaceae_C; genus Rhodoferax. Next base: position 538,929 of record NZ_QEII01000324.1, read on the forward strand.
CCGTTCGCCAAATCGCTCCACCAGTCGCATGGCCAGGGTGCGTGCTGCGGCCACGGTGATCTGCTGGCCCAGCACGGCGCGCACGGCCAACTCGAAGCCGTTCAATGCACCGGGCACACGCAAACCATCGCCCAGCGGGAAGCGGGCGTGCAGCAGGTTGTTGATGGCCTGCGGGTCCGCGTCCAGATCGAGCATGGCCCGCACCCGTGCCATCACTTGGGGCAGCACATCGCACAGCGAATCGCTGACGCGCAGGTCCACCTGGCTGCGGGAAACATCAAAGCTGGCCACCAGCCAGCCCGTGTAGCGCTTGTTACCGTCCTGCACGGCCAGGGTTTTGCCGAGGCGCAGGTGGCCGCTCGCCAGGGAGATCTCTTCAATGCCCGCGATTTGCCGCGTGGCGAAGAACTGCAGCATGGCGTCCGCGTCGTAGGGCGGGCGATACGCCAGCTTGACGTGGATGCCCGCGTCCACCGTGCCAGGCCCGCGCGCTGCACCTTCGCGGCGCAGCTGCGTCGGGTTGAGGGCGTAGTGTTCGGCAAACGCGGCATTGAAACGCCGCACACTGGCGAAGCCGCTCAGGCGTGCCACCTGGGTCACGGCCAGGGCCGTGTCGGTCAGCAGTTGTTTGGCGCTGAGCAGCCGCCGTGTCTGCAGGTATTGCACCGGCGACACGCCAAACTGCGCGTCAAAAATGCGGCGCAGGTGCCGGTCGCTGACGCCCAGACGCTCGGCCAGTCGCTGCACCGTGGGTGCGGCCTCGCTCCAGGCTTCGGGCGTGTCCAGCATTCTGGCCGCCTGACCGGCCAGAATGCTGGAGGCGTCCTGTATCGACCATGTTCTGGCGTCGGGGTCGTGACTTTGGGCGGGTGCATGCGGCGCGAGTTCCGGGCGGCAGCGCAGGCAGGGCCGAAAGCCGGCCTGTTCAGCCTGCGCTGCGTGGGCAAAGAAACGGCAGTTCTCGCGCCTGGGGGTTCGCACACGACACACCGGACGGCAATAAATGCCGGTGGATGTAACGCCGGTGTAAAAACAGCCGTCAAAACGTGCGTCCTTCGCCTTGAGTGCGGAGTAGCAGGCGTCGTCCATCGGCGGGGTGTTGTAGAGTGGCATGCGGGGAATAATAGGCGCTAACGGGGCAAAAACCATGGGTCGTATCAGCCGTTTTCGGACATGCCCCTGGCCGGGCTGGCGCCTACAATCTTGGCGGAGATCCTTCCGGGCAATTTTCTAAGGAACCCCTTATGCAGTTTTCAGCTTCCATCTTCAAGGCCTATGACATACGCGGGGTCGTCCCTGGCACCATTGACGAGACGGTGGCCGAGGCGCTGGGCCGGGCCTTTGGCGCCGTGGCGCGCACTGAAGGCGAAACCTGCGTCGCCGTGGGCCGTGACGGCCGGCTCAGCGGCGCTTCCTTGAGCGCGGCGCTGATGCGCGGTCTGGTCGCCGCCGGCGTGGACGTGATCGACATCGGCATGGTGACCACGCCCATGCTGTACTTTGCCGCCAACACCTTGTGCACCAGCGGCATCCAGGTCACTGGCAGCCACAACCCGAAAGACTACAACGGCTTCAAGATGGTGATGGCCGGGCGGGCGATTTACGGCGAAGAGATTCAGACTTTGCACCGCTTGATGGAAAGCGAGACCAAGTCGCTGTTGCCCCGTGGTCAAGTGCGCGCGGTTGATGTGTATGAGGCCTACCGGGAGCGCATCGTCGGCGACATCAAGCTGGCGCGACCGATGAAGATCGTGGTCGATTCCGGCAATGGCATTGCCGGCGCCTCGGCCCCGGCCATTCTGCGGGCGCTGGGTTGCGAGGTGACCGAGCTGTTCAGCGAGGTCGATGGCAACTTCCCCAACCACCATCCCGATCCGAGCAAGCCCGAGAACCTGCGCGACCTGATTGCCGCCCTGAAGACGAGCGATGCCGAACTCGGCCTGGCCTTCGACGGCGATGGCGACCGGCTGGGCATCGTCACCAAAGAGGGCAACAACATTTACCCTGACCGGCAGATGATGCTGTTCGCGCAGGATGTGCTGTCGCGCGTGCCGGGCGGCACCATTCTGTTTGACGTGAAGTGTTCGCAGCGCCTGGCGCCGGCCATTGAAGCCGCTGGCGGCAAACCCCTGATGTACAAGACCGGGCATTCGCTGATCAAGGCCAAGATGAAGGAAGTCAACTCGCCGCTGGGTGGCGAGATGAGTGGCCACATTTTCTTCAAGGAGCGCTGGTTTGGCTTTGACGACGGCACTTACGCCGGCGCGCGCCTGCTTGAGATTCTGAGCAAATCACCGGATGCCAATGCCGTGCTGGATGCCTTGCCGACCAGTTTTTCAACGCCCGAGTTGAACGTCGAATGCGCCGAAGGCGAGCCGCACACCCTGGTGGCGGAATTGATCGCGGCCGCGAACTTTGCCGAGCCCGCCGTGGTGACCACCATTGACGGCCTGCGCGTGGACTGGCCCGATGGCTTTGGGCTGATTCGTGCCTCCAACACCACGCCGGTGTTGGTGCTGCGTTTTGAAGGGCAGACACAGGAAGCCCTGCACCGCATCGAAGAAGCCATGTTGACACTCTTGCGCACGGTCAAGCCCGGCGCCAAAGTGGATCAGGCTGCGCATTGAAGATACTGATCGTCAAGCTGTCCTCGCTTGGCGATGTGGTGCATGCCATGCCGGCGGTTCAGGACCTCCGGCAGGCTTTTCCCGCAGCGCAGATTGACTGGGTGGTGGAGCGTGGCTTTGCCCCGCTGGTGCAGCGCTGCGCCGGGGTGAATCGCGTCATCGCGTGTGAACTGCGGCGCTGGCGCAAGTCGCCCTTGTCACCGCAGACACGCCAGGCCTGGCGCGCCTTCAAGACCGAATTGCAGCGCGAGCACTATGACGCGGTCATCGATGTGCAGGGCCTGAGCAAGTCCGCGCTGCTGTCCTGGCTGGCGTTGTTAACGCCCCAGGGCAAGCGCTATGGCCTGGCCAACCAGACCGAAGGCTCCAGTTTCGAGGCGCCCGCGCGTTGGGTGGCGGATGTGGCAATTGCGCTGCCGCCGCACATTCACGCCGTGGCGCGTTCGCGTGAACTGTGTGCCCGTGCCTTGGGTTACGGCGTACCAAAAATACAGTCTTTTGGGCTTCTAGCCCAGGTGGATATAGCGCAAGTAGCTATTAATAATGTAGCATCCAGTGCTACCACACCCAACGGTGTTGTGGCCCTGGTGCACGGCACCTCGCGGACCGACAAGCAGTGGCCGCTGCCCTGTTGGCAGGCTTTGGGCAAGCTGCTCAATGACAGCGGTTATGCCGTGGCCTTGCCGCATGGCAATGACGACGAGCAGCGAATGGCGCAGGAGATTGCCGCCCCGCTTGCGCGGGCCGTTGTCTGGCCCCGACTCGGGCTGGACGCCTTGAGCGACGCGCTGGCCACCTGCGCCGGTGTGGTCGGCGTGGACAGCGGCCTGAGTCACATCGCCGTGGCGCTGGATTTGCCCCATGTGCAGATCTACAACTTTGACACCGCTTGGCGCACCGGGCCGCAGTCCGCAGCCACTGGGTCGGGCGGCGCGGTGGGCCAGGGCGCACGCCAGTTGAGTGTGTTTGCCGATCCGACACCCTCTATCGACGCAGTCTGGCAGGCCTGGCTGGCCGTGTCCGGGCCTGACTCTGCAGTCAAGGTGGCATGACGCGCCTGCTGTATTCGCTTTTCATGCGGCTGGCCCAGCCGCTTCTGCGCCGCAAACTGCGCCAGCGCGGACGGCAGGAACCGGGCTATCTGGCCGCCATCGAGGAGCGCTTTGGGCACTACGCGGCTAGCGCTCCGGCGCGGCAGGGCATGACCGTCTGGGTTCACGCCGTGTCGCTCGGGGAAACGCGTGCCTGCGCCGTGCTGGTGTCGCGCCTGCGCCAGCAGCTGCCCGACATGCGCTTGCTGCTCACGCATGGCACGGCCACCGGGCGCGCCGAAGGCGCGAGCCTGTTGCAATCGGGTGACATCCAGAGCTGGCAGCCCTGGGACACGCCGGCGGCGGTGCAGCGTTTTCTCGACCATTTCAAGCCCTCCATCGGCATCCTGATGGAAACCGAAATCTGGCCCAATCTGGTGGCGGGGTGCCAGCGCAGGGGTGTGCCCCTGGTGCTGGCCAATGCCCGCCTGAGCGACAAATCCCTGCAACAGGCGCAGCGCCTGGCCTGGCTGGCACGCCCCGCCTACCGCAGCCTGAGGGCCGTGTGGGCGCAAACCCAGGCCGACGCCCAGCGCCTGACGCAACTCGGTGCCCCGGTGCAGGGCGTGTTTGGCAACCTCAAGTTTGACGCCACGCCCAACCCGGAGCAGCTGGCGACAGGCCGTGCCTGGGGAAGCCGGGCCGGCCGACCGGTGGTGATGTTTGCCAGCTCGCGCGAAGGCGAGGAAGAGATCTTGCTTCAATTTTTGGAATCACTCAGGCCTCTGGCCCCCGTAGGCAGTGTGCAGGTAGCTATTAACTCAATAGCAAATGACATTCAATGGCTGATTGTGCCGCGCCATCCGCAGCGCTTTGAGGCGGTGGCCGCCCTGATCGAACAGCATGGTTTTGCAGTCTCGCGCCGCAGCAACTGGGATGACGGGCCGATCAGGGGCGAGGCGGCCGATGCCAGCACGATCTGGCTGGGTGACTCGCTCGGTGAAATGGCGCTGTATTACGGCCTGGCCGATGTCGCCTTGCTGGGGGGCAGCTTTGCGCCGCTGGGCGGTCAAAACCTGATCGAGGCCGCTGCCTGCGCCTGCCCAGTGGTGATGGGGCCGTACACCTTCAATTTTGCCGAAGCCGCTGAACTGGCCGAGGCCGCCGGCGCCGCGCTGAGGGCGCCATCCTTGGCGGACGCGGTGGCGGTGGCACAGACACTGGTGAGTGACCCGGCCGCGCACGCCGGTCGGGTCAATGCCGCTGCAGGCTTTTCACGCGCCCACCGCGGCGCCGTTGAAAAAACGGTCGCCGCCGTGGCGGCACTACTTGGCCAACAGGCCGTTGACGCTCTGTAAGTCCTCGGCCTTGAGCGTGCCGCTGGCCTGGCGCAGCCGCAATCCACCCACCAGTACGTCATAGCGCGCCTTGGCCAGTTTGGCTTTGGTGTCGAATAACTGGCTTTGCGAGTTGAGCACGTCGATGTTGATGCGCACGCCCACCTGGTAGCCCAGCTTGTTGGCATCCAGCGCGCTCTGGCTGGAGGCTTCGGCCGCTTCCAGCGCCTTGACCTGACCCTGGCCCGACAGTACGCCGAAATAGGCGGTGCGGGTGCCCTGGGCGACGGAGCGTTTGGCGCCATCGAGGTCATTGCGGGCTTTTTCTTCCAGCGCCAGGGTTTCACGGATGCGGTTTTGCGTCGAGAAGCCGGCGAACAAGGGCAGATTGAAGGACAGTCCGATGGCACCCGTGTTGACACGTGAGCTGCCGGTCGAACTGCTGCTGCCATTCACGTTGTTGATGGCGCTGTAGCTGGCGACCAGGTCCAGGGTCGGCTTGTGGCCGGCCTGCGCCTTTTGGGTCTCCAGCTGGGCGACATCCAGCGCGACCTGCGTCTGCTTGATGCTGGGGTGCTCGGCTTCGGATTGCTGAACCCAGATGTTGACATCGTCTGGCGCCAAGGGCGGCAAGGTCAGGGGGAGGGCCAAGGCCTGCGGTTGGGTATCACTTTTACCCACCAACTGATCGAGCGCAATTCGCTTGACGCGCAGGTCGTTCTCAGCCGCAATTTCCTGGGCGATCACCAGGTCATGACGGGCCTGGGCCTCACGGGTGTCGGTGATGGTGGAGGTACCGACTTCAAAATTGCGCTTGGCGGAAGCCAGTTGCTCGCCTACCGCCGTTTTCTGGGCCTGCACAAAGGTCAGGCTGTCCTGTGAGGCGAGGACGTCAAAATAGGCTTGGCTGACGCGCACGATCAAGTCCTGATCGGCGACGGACAGCTGGGCCTGGGCGAGATCCACCTGCTTGAGGCCTTGCCGGTAACTGGCCCAGTTGCCTGGCCGGTACAGCGGCTGCGAGGCGCTCACGGTGGCGTTTTCGGTGCCAAAGCTGCGGTCGCTTGAGGGCGCCCCCTCGGGGCTGACTTCCTGCGTGGAGCGTGACGCCCCAACGGCCAGATTGGCGGTCGGCAGGATGGCCGCCTTGGCCTGATCTGCCCGGGCCAATGTGGCGTCGTACTGCGACTTGGCTGACTGATAGGAGGCATCAAAGGTCCGTGCCGATTCGTACAGTTCCACCAGACTTTGGGCACCCACAGGCAGGGCCAGCGCGGCGCTGACGGCCACAAACAGGGGTAGGAGACGGAACGAGTTCATGAAGGGCCTTCGCGTTGTTTTTATCGACAAGGTATGACAGCAAATGGGGACGGTTCCACCAGGGTTTCAATAGCTCGGAACGCTGGTGTCCAGCTCAGCCGACCAGGCGTGAATGCCCCCGGCAATATTCGCGACATGGACAAACCCCTGGGCTTGCAGGAACATGGCGACCTGCATGCTGCGGGCACCGTGGTGGCACAGGCAGGCAATGGGTTGATCGGGGTCAAGCTCATTCAGACGCGCTGTAATCACGCCCATCGGAATGGTGAGCAACTCAAATCCGTCGGCCGTGACGCTTGCGACCCGCAACTCGGCGGGTTCGCGCACATCCAGCACGACAGGCGCACCATGGACGCGTGCCGTTTCCAGCCAGGCGGATAACTGAGAGGGACGAAATTGGGTAATCATGGGTTAAAAGTGAAAATGGGAGGGTTCGGGGAAGTTGAGCAGGCGCGGTGCCACGGTGTCCCAGGGTTGGCTGGTTTTGAAATCGGCCTCACCGGTGCGGGTCACAATCGTGGCGCGCATCACCGGCTCTTCACCCACGATGGCGATGAGGCGACCGCCCACCTTGAGGTTCGCAAGCAGCGCTTGCGGCACCTCGGCGACCGAGCCACTCAGCATGATGACGTCGAATGGGCCTTCTGCGGGCGCGCCTTTGGCCCCGTCAAATTGGCGGACCTCGGCGTTGTGGATGCCGGCTTTCTGCAGATTCGTGCGGGCCATGGCGGCCAGTTCCGGATTGACTTCCAGCGAAATCACGCGCTGGGCCCGGTGCGCCAGCAGTGCCGCCATGTAGCCCGAGCCGGCGCCGATTTCCAGTACCTTCTCATGTTTTTGAACTGCGGCGTCCTGCAGCATGCGGGCCTCAAGGCGTGGCGCGAGCATGCACTGGCCATGGCCCAATGGAATTTCCATGTCCGCAAACGCCAGGGCACGGTAAACCAAGGGGACAAAGTCCTCACGCTTGACCACCGACAACAGGTGCAGCACGTCTGCATCCAAAACGTCCCAGGGACGAATTTGTTGTTCGATCATGTTGAAGCGGGCTTGTTCAAAGTTCATTCAGGTACTCCAGGGGGTATGTTAACCGATTGTGTAAAATTTTACCCGGCCGGGCTTTCAACAGAATTTCTTTGCGTCTTGGGTTGCGCGCCCCAGCGCCGGCGCAGCCATTGGGCCAAATCGTCCATATAGCAGTACACCACGGGAACCACCACCAAAGTCAGCAAGGACGAAGTAATGACCCCGCCAATCACGGCCTGGCCCATGGGGGCGCGCATTTCAGCGCCTTCGGTCAGGGCAAAGGCCAGCGGCACCATGCCAAAAATCATCGCCAGCGTGGTCATCAAAATTGGCCGTAGGCGCACCCGGGCCGCCATCAGCAGGGCCTCGTTGCGGGCCAGCCCATCCGCTTGCGCCCGGATGGCAAAGTCCACCAGCAAAATGGCGTTCTTGGTGACCAGACCCATCAGCATCACCACGCCGATCACCGAGAACATCGACAGGGTCGAATTGAACATCATCAGCGCCAGCACCACCCCGATCAGGGTCAGGGGCAGCGCCGTCATCAGCGCCAGCGGTTGCAGAAAGCTCTTGAACTGGCTGGCCAGAATCATGTAGATGAACACCACCGCCAGCACCAGTGCCGAGATGGCGTAGCCAAAGGCTTCTGCCATGTCCTTGGTGGAGCCGCTGAACTTGTAGCTGTAGCCCGGCGGCAGGGCGATGCTGTCCATGGCGGTTTTGATGTCGGCTGACACCTCACCGGCCGAGCGGCCCGACACGTTGGCGCTGATCGCCACTTCGCGCGTCATGTCGCGCCGGTTGATCTGATTGGGCCCGGTCGACTCCCGCACCGTGGCCACTTGGTTGAGCCGCACGATGCGCGCACTGCCGTCGGCGTTGCTGCCCACGGGGAAGGGCAGCATGGCCATGTCGGCCGGGCTGTTGCGTGCCTGTGGTGCCAAGCGCACGTTGACGTCGTAGGTCTGGTCGTCCGGTGCGCGCCAGTTGCCCACGGTTTGCCCGGCCACCAGGGTGCGCAGGGCCGAGCCAATCTGCGCCACGCTCAGGCCCAGGTCGGAGGCGACGTCGCGCTTGACGTCCACATCCAGTGTCGGTTTATTCGGTTTCACGCTGGAGTCCAGATCCACCAGGCCCGGAATGTTGCGGATCTTGTCCATCGCCAGTTGGGTCAAACGCCCCAGCTCCGACGTATCCGCACCTTGGATCGAAAACAGAATCTGCTTTTGCCCGCCGACGGAGTCAAGCAGGCCGACATGGGTGACCGTGATGCCGGGCACTAGTCTGAGCCGTTCCCGCAGGACGAGTGACATGGCGTCCACGCTAATGTTGCGCGCCTTGCGGTCCACCAGCCGGATGTAAATGCTGGCGTACATCTTTCCCTGCGCGTTGCCGGTGTTGAGGGTCGAGAGGGTATAGCGCACCTCGGGGAACTCGCGAATGATGGCTTCCACCTGCCGCGTTCGGGCTTCGGTGACCTCCAGCGAGGAGCCGACCGGGGTATTGAAGCTCAGCGTTGTTTCCGAGAAGTCGGCCTTGGGAACGAATTCGGTGCCCAAGAGCGGCACCATGAAAATGCTGCCAATGAAGATGGCCAGCGCCAGCCCGACCGTGGCCAGCTTGTGCCCCAGGGCCCAGCGCAGAATGCCTTGATAGGTGTCGGCCAGGCTGTCGGTGGCCTGGTCAAACCAGCCGGTCACGCGGCCGATGGTCTTGTCGTACAAGGTGACAGGAACCCAGGGCTTGCCGTCGGCGCCCAGACTGCGGCGACTGTGGTCTTCAATGCTGGGGTCATGCCAGATGCTGGACAGCATCGGGTCCAGCGTGAAGCTGACGAACATTGAAATCAGCACGGCGGCCACGATGGTGATGCCGAACTCGTGAAAAAACTTGCCGATGATGCCGCCCATAAAGCCAATCGGCATGAACACGGCGACGATGGACAGGGTGGTGGCCAGCACCGCCATGCCAATTTCCTGCGTGCCATCCAGCGAGGCCTGGTAGACGTTTTTGCCCATCTGCACGTGGCGCACGATGTTTTCGCGCACCACGATGGCGTCGTCGATCAGCAGGCCGACGCACAGGCTCAGCGCCATCAGCGTGATCATGTTGATGGTGAAGCCAAACAGGTTCATGAAGAAGAACGTGCCGATCAGCGCAATCGGCAAGGTCAGGCCGGTGATCACGGTGGAGCGCCACGAGTTCAGGAACAGGAACACGATCAGCACGGTCAGCAAAGCGCCTTCGATCAGCGTGCGGCGCACGTTCTGCACCGATACGCGAATCTGGCGCGAGCCATCGGTGATCTGCTCCAGCCGCACGCCTGGTGGCAGCTGGGTTTGCATCTCGGCCAGGGTTTTTTGCAGGCCGTCCACCACGGCAATGGTGTTTTCGTCCTGCGACTTCTGCACGTTGAGCAAAAGCGTGCGCTGCCCGTTGTACAGCGCCAGGCTCTCGACCTCCTGGGCGCCGTCGGTGACGCGCGCCAGCTGATCGACGCGTACGGGCGCACCATTCTTGCGGGCCACGATGATCTGGCCGAAATCTTCCGGCCGCTGCATGCGGGCGGTGATCTGGATCACGCGCTCCTGCTCCGCTGAGCGAATGGCGCCCACCGGCAAGTCCTGGTTCTCATTGCGCACGGCGGATACAACCTGGTCCGGTGTGATGCCAAAGGATTCCAGGGCCTGCGGGTTCAGATAGACATTGATTTCCCGCTTGGTGCCGCCGACCAGGGTGACGGAGCCGACACCCCGCACGTTCTCCAGCCGCTTCTTGAAGGTCTGCTCGGCCCAGTTGGTCAGCTCCACGGCGCTCATCGGTTTGCCCGCGCCTGCCTGTTCATGGGGAAGTACGGCGACGGACCAGATGGCGCGCGCGGAGGGGTCAAAGCGCAGCACGCGCGGCTCCTTGACTTCGGTGCGCAAGTTGGGCCGGATGGCGGCTACCTTTTCGCGCACATCGTCAGCGGCCTTGCGCCCGTCGATGTGCAAACCAAACTCGATGATGACTACCGACTGGCCTTCGTAACTGCGCGAGGTCAGGGCGTTGATGCCGGCAATGCCGTTGACGCCTTCTTCAATTTTCTTGGAGACTTCGCTCTCCACAATCTCGGGCGAGGCACCCGGATAGTCGGCGGTCACCACCACCACGGGAAAGTCGATGTTGGGGAACTGGTCGACCTGCAGGCGTTGCAGGGAGAACAGACCCAGCACCACCAGGGCCAGCATGACCATGGTGGCGAAGACCGGGTTTTTCAGACTGACGCGTGTGAACCACATTTATGGCGTACCGGGCGCGAGTTTGACCAGGGTGCCGGCGCGCAAGACGCCCACAGAACCGCTCAGAATCATGGCGTCCTCATTCACGCCTTTGAGGCCCACCAGGGTCTGGCCCTTGAATTCGCCACGGGTTCCGAGTTCGACCGTCTGGTGCGTCACCTGGTCGCTACTGACCAGCTGCACATAGGGCTGCGGTTTGTCGGTGCGCACGGCGCTCAAGGGCGCGGCCAATGTGCGTGCGGTGCCAATCTCCAGCGTGCCTTGCGCAAATAGTCCCTGACGCAGACCGGTGCTGGATTCAAGCGCCAGGTAAGCCAGCACGGCGCGGCTACCGGCCACGGCGCTGGGGTTCACCCGCACGACTTTGGCCGTCAAGGGCTGGGTCGCCCCTTCAATCGTGATACGTGCGGTTTGTCCAACCTTCACCAGCAGCGAGTCCGTAGCACTCAAAGACGCTTCCAGCTCCAGGCGGCTCAGATCGACGATTTCGACAACACGGGCATCCACGGCCACGCGCTCGCCCGGCTGCGCCAGGCGTTGCGCGATCAGACCCGAAATCGGGGCTCGCAACACCGTGTCTTGCAGGGACTTCGATGCGACATCGGCCCCCGCCTGGGCGGCACGGTAATTGGATTGCGCAGAAGACAAAGTGGCCAGCGACGACTCCAGTGCCGTTTTGGAGATGAAACCTTGATCGACCAGCGAGCGGTTGTTGTCAAAACTGCGTTTGGCAATATCCACCTGGGCCTTGGCGGATTCGGCCTGCTGCTGGGCCTGGCGCACCCGTGCCTGAAATTCGGTGGAGTCCACTCGGGCGATGACCTGGCCGGCCTTGACGAAGTCGCCTTCGCGCACGCTAAGGCCTTGCAGTTCGCCCGCCACGCGGGCCTTGACCACGGCGGAGTTGACCGCCTTGAGCGGGCCGGCGATGGCCAGGCCTTGCGACAGCTCAATGGTTTTGACCTGTACCAGATCCGTCGGCGCCAAGGCCACGACAGCCTGGATTTTTTGTGCGGCCTGCTGCGCCTGCAGCGCTTCCTTCTGCGTCTGACGCGCCGACAGGGCCCGCAGTGCACCGGCGGCGAACAAGGCCAGGACCAGGCCGATGACCAGCCATTTCAACCAAGGTTTCATGGTGCAGGGTTTTCCGGTGAGGGCGGATGAGGGGGCTGCGCCGTGCACAGACCATGGAGAATGGTTTCAATTTGCACGGCGATGTATTCCTCGGGCACCAGCTCGGCGCTCGCGGCGCAGGAGCCCAAGGAGTGTTTCCACATGGCCAGGAACATCATGGGGGCCAACACGATGTAGACCCCATACTTCATGTCGATCGGCTGGAATTCACCGCGGTCCACGCCACGCTGCAATACGCGTTGGATCAGCTGGTGGCCCGGTTGAATGACCTCGTGCTCATAGAAGGCGGCCAGTTCCGGAAAATTGCCGGCCTCGCTCATCATGAGCTTGGTGATGCCCGAGGCCTTGGTCGAGCCGATGCGCTCCCACCAGGCGGTGATGCAATAGCGCAGCATGTCGGCCGTGCTGCCCTGAAAAGTCTCGAACTCGGCATTCCATTCCGTGAAGCGGCCGGAAATATTCTCGCGCACCACGGCTTTGAACAGCTCTTCCTTGCTGGCGAAATAAAGAAAGAGCGTGCCTTTGGACACGCCCGCCAGCTTGGCGACCTCTTCGGCCCGGGTCGCGGCGAAACCTTTTTCAACAAAGAGTTCCAGCGCCGCGGCCAGCAGTTCGGCCGGACGCGCGCTCTTGCGGCGCTCTCGCTTGACGAGCACCGCAGGTGTGGTGTTGCAGTTCAGCTTGGAAATGGACATGGAAATTAATGACTAACTGGTTATTAGTGTATCTTTTTTCCAATGGGGATGCGGCTGGCGGGCTGCGCCGCCAGCGTCTGCGTCAAATTGAGCGGGTCTGCGGCAACGGGCCGGCCTGCTTGTGCAGCGCTTCATGCCACCGGAATGCCTCACGTATTCGGCGGCATCATGGGGAGGCGACAATCCGCGCGCAGCATGGCAGCCAGTTCGGGCGCCGGTAGCGCTTTGCTAAAGAGGAAGCCCTGGATTTCCGAGCACAGCTGGTTCTGCAAGTACCCCATTTGCAGGGACGTTTCCACGCCTTCTGCGATGCAGTCGAGGCCCAGGTTCCGGGACAGGTCGAGAATGCTGCACACGATCGCGGCGGAGCCGGCGTCCGCCGTGACTTTGTCGATAAAGGAACGGTCGATCTTGACCCGGTCGATGGGGAATCGCTGCAGATAGGAAAGCGACGAATAGCCGGTTCCAAAATCATCGAGCGACAAGGTGACGCCCAGTTTTTTCAACGCGTGCAGGGCGCCGATGATCAGTTCCGAACTGTCCAGAATCACACTTTCCGTGATCTCCAGTTCGAGCTGCTTGGGATTCAGGCCGGTCTCATCCAGAGCTTGTTTGACCACACGAACGATGTCGCCGGTCTGAAACTGGTGCGCCGATAGATTGACGGCCATGCGGACCGGTGGCAGCCCTTCCCGCTGCCAGGCCATGCTTTGCTCGCACGCCATGCGCAGCACCCATTCGCCGACCTCGTTGATCAGGCCGGTCGACTCCAGCATGGGGATAAAGCGGGACGGCAGGACCATGCCCAACTCTGGATTGTTCCAGCGCAACAGCGCTTCGACGCCAATGATGGCGCCCGATTTCAGGCTGACCTGCGGTTGATAGTGCAGCACGAATTCCTGTTGGACCAGTGCCTTTCGGAGCCGGGTCGTAGTGACCAACCGCTGCTGCGCCGCTTCGTTCATCGCGGCCGTGAAGAACTTGTAGTTGTTGCGCCCCTTCTCCTTGGCGTTGTACATGGCGGTGTCAGCGGCGCGCAGCAGGGTATTGGCATCCTCGCCATCCTCCGGATAGAGGCTGATGCCGATGCTGGCACCGATGTGCAGGTCGTGGCCATTCAACTGGATGGCTGAACTCAAGGTGGCCACAATTTTTTCTGCCACCTGCGCCGAATTGTGGCTATCGGCAAGTCGGGGCAGGCTGATGATGAACTCATCGCCTCCAATGCGGGCCACGCTGTCGCCTTCGCGCACGCAGGCGCGCAATCGCTGCGCAACCTCCATCAGCAAGGCATCCCCGACGTGATGCCCAAGCGAATCGTTGACGTGCTTGAAATGGTCCAGGTCAATGAACAGGACGCCGACGTGGTTCTGGTCCCGACGGGCCTGGACGATCGCCTGGTTCAGTCGGTCCTCCAGCAAGATGCGGTTGGGCAGGTCCGTCAGCGCGTCGTGGTGTGCCATGTGCTGGATGCGCGCCTGCGTCTGGTAGCGCTGGATCGCAATGCCGGCGCTGTGGGTGGCCAGTTCGATGAGGGCCAGGTCGGCCGGGGTGGGGCCGTGCACCGTTTTGTAATACAAGGCAAAGGACCCCAGTGCCGGGCCTTCGGGTGACAGGATGGGCGTCGACCAACAAGCGCGCAGGCCATAGTTCAAGGCCAGACTGCGGTAATCGGACCACAGCGGATCGGTTTCGATATTGGTGACGACGACCGTTTCGCGGCGGAACATGGCCGTGCCGCAAGAGCCGACCTGTGGCCCGATGGCAATGCCCACCAGGGCCGTGCAATAGGCCTCGGGCAGACCTGGGGCGACGCACAGGTCTATATGCACGCCGTCCCGGTTGAGCAGCAACACACTGCCCAGTGCGCCACTACTGTTGTGCTCGATCAACCGGATCAGGCGCTCAAATACTTCCGTCAAAGGCGCCTGGGTCGCGATCATCTCCAGAATCCGGGCCTGTCCTTCCCGGAAGGATACTTCTGCCTGGAGCTGCACATTCTTCGCCTCCAGTTCCCTCTGTGCCTTGCGCAAGGCCAAATGGATGTTCGCACGCGCCAGCACTTCTTCGATCTGAAAGGGCTTGGAAATGAAATCAACGCCTCCAGCCGCGAAGCCCTTGATTTTGTCTGCGGTTTCGGTCAGCGCCGTCATGAAAATGACCGGGATGTTGCGCGTGTCAGCCAGCATGCTGAGTTGATGACAGGTCTCGAACCCATCCATGCCCGGCATCATGACATCGAGAAAGATGAGGTCCGGCTGGATAAACTGTGCCCGCTTGATTCCCTCTTCTCCATCTTGTGCAACCACCACGCGGCAGCCGCAAACCTCCAGATGCTCGACCATCACCCCCAAATTCGCCGGGGTGTCGTCAATAATCAGAATCGTATAGCCCTGAAAATCCAGTGTGTTGTTCACCGTGTGCCTCTCTTGCCCGTGAATTTCCCGACCCGGCCGAGTCGCGCTTTTGACTGGCAGCGCTTCACGCATTCATAGGGTCTGACAGCCAAGTGGCAATTGACGCGTGCTTGGGGCCCAGACATGATTGGGCGCTGGGCGGGTAAGAAAAGTAAAATTTGCAAAATAGAGGACCAATACCTGATGCACTTAAGATTGCGCTCATCCATAGTGTTGGTGGTCATTGTGGGGCTCATGATACCGGTATCGGTGAGCAGCTTTTTTACCTTGGGGCAGCGTCAAAGAGCGCAGGCACAAAGAATGCAAACCGACCACCAGCGCCTGACCGAAATACTGGCGCTGGGTATGCAAGAGCCCTTGTGGAACATCAATCCCACGGGTGGCCTGCCGCTGTTTGAATCCCTGCTGGGTGACACCCGTATCGTCGCCATCGCAGTGACTGACAGCAGAAACCGCGAATTCTTGTCGAAACAGTACCCGGAACGGCGCCTGGGACGCCAGGTCACGCTGGATCGCGAGGTGAGCTATAACGAAAACCAGATTGGTCATGTCAGCCTGGAAATGGACAGTGGCCTGCTCGATAGCGAAGTTGCCCATGATCGGCTGGTTTTTGCCTGGACCGTGGTCGGCCAGCTTTTGTTGAGTCTGATCTTGATCGTCACGCTGCTGCAGCGTCGCGTGCTGGTTCCGATAAAGCGCCTGATGCGCGAATCCGGACGCCTGGCGGAGCGCGATCTTGTGACACCATTCGTCTGGGAGCAAAAGGATGAGCTGGGCAGTCTGGGCGCCAGCCTGGAGCACACGCGACAGGCGCTGCAGGCCTTGTTCAGCGAAATTGAGGCCAAGAATCTGATGCTGGAAAAGGATATTGAGCAACGCGCCTTGACCGAAAAGGAGCTGCAAGGCCATCGCGAGCATCTGGAAGAACTGGTCAGGGAGCGCACCCGCGAACTGCAAGCGGCTAAAGAGCGGGCTGACGTGGCGAACCAGGCCAAAAGTACCTTTCTGTCCAGCATGACGCACGAATTGCGCACGCCGCTGAATGCCATCCTCGGTTATGCCCAGATCCTCCAGCGTGACAAGCCCTTGAGCGAGCGCCAGGTGACAGGTTTAACCACGATTCAACAAAGTGGCGAGCATTTATTGACCCTGATTTCTGATTTGCTGGACCTGGCCAAGATTGAAGCCGGCAAGTTTGAGCTCATGCCTGCTCCCATCCATTTGCCGTCCTTTTTGATCGGCATTGTCAATATCGTACGGGTCAGGGCGGAGCAAAAAAACTTGCAGTTCTGCTTTGAAGCGCAGACAGATTTGCCCAGTGCCGTGCTGCTTGACGAAAAACGCGTGCGCCAAGTCTTGCTCAACTTGCTGGGCAACGCCATCAAGTTCACCGACAGCGGGCAAGTCACGCTGAAAGTATCGCGTTCAGGCGCGGGGCCTAAGGAGATGCGTTTGCACTTTGAAATTCAGGACACCGGTGTGGGGATGAGTCCGGGCCAATTGGGGCATATCTTTCAGCCTTTTGAACAAGTGGGTGAGGCGCAACGTAAATTCGGTGGCACGGGGCTGGGCTTGTCCATCAGCCGCCAATTGGTGCGCTTGATGGACAGCGATATTCAGGTGGACAGTGAGGTCGGTAGAGGCAGCACATTCAGCTTTGAAATTCTGGTGCAGCCAAGCACCATCGAAGTCCCGGCTGCCACGCCGGAACGTGTGGTGATCAGTTATCAAGGTGCCCGCAAGAAGGCATTGATCGTCGACGATGTGGAGGCGAACCGGGACGTGTTGAAGGCCTTGCTGACCGATCTTGGCTTTGATGTCGGCCTGGCAGAGAATGGGCTGGAAGGCGTGGAGCAGGCCTTCAAGACGCGGCCCGACGTCATCTTGATGGACATCCATATGCCGGTGATGGATGGTCTGGAGGCCATGCGCTGCATTCGTCATATGGCCGGCATGGAGCAGGTGACCCTCATCGCGATCTCCGCCAGCGTCACCCCGGAAGACCAGGATGAGGCGATCTTGGCAGGTGCCAATGCATTCATGGGCAAACCGGTTCAGCAAACCCTTTTGCTGGAAAAACTCGCTGAATTTCTGGACCTGACCCTCAACTATGATGCATTGTTGGATGACAAGCATGCGGACGTGACCGCGAGAACCGCCGAACTGTTTGCGCCACCCGAGGATGAGATAGACGTGCTGTATCAACTCGCCCGGGGGGGCAATATGCGCGATATCCGAAAGCGCGCGGATCACATTGAAGCCATGGATATCAGGTACCAGGCCTTTGCCGACCGATTGAGGCAATTGGCAAAAACGTATCAATCAAAAGCCATACTGGAAATGGTCAATGAGTACGCCAAACCGAGATCATCCGAATGAGCGCAAACGTTGAGAAGACCCCGCACGCTGCGGTCATCCTGATCATTGATGACACGCCCGCCAATGTGGCCATGCTGGCGGACTACCTTGACGACTTGGGTTTGCGTGTCGTGGTCGCGCAGGATGGAGAGGAGGGGCTCGGACGCGCTGAATTCGTCAAGCCTGATCTGATATTGCTCGACGTGATGATGCCGGGCATGGATGGGTTTGAGACTTGTCGGCGCCTGAAGATGAGTGAGGCTGTCCGGGACATTCCGGTGATTTTCATGACCGCGTTGACGGACACGCAGAGTGTGGTCAAAGGCTTCAAGGTCGGCGGCGTTGACTATGTGACCAAGCCAGTCCAGATCGAAGAGGTGTGGGCGCGAGTCAAGACACATCTGGACTTGCGTGCCATGCACCAGCAACTGACCCAACAAAACCAGGTATTGCGTCAGGAGATGGAAATACGCCTGGAAACAGAAGAAGCACTGCGTAAACTCAGTGCCGAGCAGCAGTTATTGATTGCCAAATTGCAGGCGGCGCACGATCAACTATTGCAGTCGGAAAAAATGGCCTCGCTCGGTCAGCTGGCCGCTGGCATTGCGCACGAAATCAACAACCCCATCGGGTTTGTGAACTCCAATATGGGTTCCTTGCAGAACTACTTTGAGACCTTGTTCGCGGCGCTCGATGCCTGCGAACAGGTGGTCGCTGAATCGCCCAACAGCACACAAATTGTTGCGCGCTTTGCGCAAGTGAAGGAAGAATCCGAAATCGATTTCCTGAAACAGGACATTGTCGATTTGATGAAGGAGTCCAGGGACGGCTTGAAACGGGTGAAGGATATCGTGCAGTCACTCAAGGATTTTTCTCATGTCGGCGAAGCCAACTGGCAGGACGCCGACCTGCATCACGGCCTGGACAGCACGCTGAACATCGTCAACAACGAGATCAAATACAAGGCTGACGTCGTCAAACAATATGGTCAGCTGCCGCTGGTGAGATGTCTGGCCTCGCAGTTGAATCAGGTCTTCATGAACCTGCTGATCAATGCGGCGCACGCCATCAAGGAGCGCGGCACCATCACCGTGCGCACCGGCGTCGTCAACGACTGGGTCTGGGTGGAAATATGCGACACCGGCGCTGGCATTCCCGAGGACATCATGAATCGCATCTTCGAACCGTTTTTCACGACCAAACCGGTTGGCAGCGGCACCGGCCTGGGCCTGTCTCTCTCGTATGGCATCGTGCGCAAGCATGGCGGCAGGATAGAAGTGCGCAGCGAACTGAACAAGGGAAGCAGCTTCACGGTGCATTTGCCGGTCAATCCAGCGAATCCGGGTTAGCACTCCGTTCAGTTTTCAGATTGCTGTGCATAATTTCGCCCAGGGGCTGCGTCGGAAAATCAGGTCTGCCCGCACGTTTGCGATTCTCTTTTCAACCGGATGAGACACTATGAAAAATATTAAGAACTCGTCACTTGCTCGTTGCGCCATCGTCGCGATGGCTTTATTGCTGGGTCAGCAAGCGTTCGGGGAAAAATGGGATGGGCCCACCAGCGGCCCGATCAAACAAGCGGCGAAAAAAGTCCTGTTCATTTCACAAGACTTCAAGAACGGAGGCATTTCGACGGCGTATCGAGGTTTTTCTGCCGCAGCAGCAGAGCTCGGCTGGGACGTCAATGTGGTCGATGGGAAAAGCGATGTCAAGACCATTCACGCTGCGTTCCTCGATGCGATCCACTCACATCAGGATGCCATTGTCCTTGGCGGATTTCAAACCGATGAATTCAAAGATGTCGTCGCGCTTGCCAAACAGTCCAAGATCATTCTGGCTGGCTGGCACGCCGCAGCGGAGCCGGGACCAAGCAAAGATCTTTTCATCAACATTGCGACGGAATCCTCCGAAGTCGCCAGAATGGCCGCCGACTACGCGATCCAAAGCGGAAGCGGGAATGTGGGGGTGATCATTTTCAATGACAATCGTTTTGGCGTAGCCAACGCCAAAACGCAGCGCATGAAAGAGATTGTTGAACAGTGCAAAAAATGCAAGGTTTTGGCGGTGGAAAACCTGCTCATTTCAAATGCGGGGAAGGACATTCCAGCGGCCGTTGTACGACTCGACAAGACCTATGGCAAAGCCTGGACGCACACATTGGCCATCAATGACGTGTATTTTGATGCCATGAATTTCCCCCTGGTGTCCATCGGAAGACTCGACATCAAGAATATATCTGCCGGTGACGGCTCCAATGTTGCCCTGAGCCGTATCAAGGGCGGGCTATCGCAACAAATCGCGACCGTGGCCGAGCCCACAAATATGCAGGGCTGGCAATTGGCCGATGAGTTGAACCGCGCATTTGCCGGCGTCGCCTCAAGTGGCTACGTGAGCAAGCCCATCCTGGTCACGACCCAATTGTTGAAACAGATCGGTACTGCCGCCATCGATTCCGAAATCCCCTATGGAAAAGCTTATCGAGCCATCTGGCAAGTGAAGGCTGTTGAGAAGCCATGATTTCGTTGTTGCTGGCATTCTCAATCCTTTAAAGGAGAAATTTCATGTCCGATTCCCCGCAAACCATTGCCCTGGGCGGTGGCTGCTTCTGGTGCACCGAGGCCGTGTATGTGCAAGTGCGCGGCGTGGTCGACGTGGAGTCCGGCTACAGCAACGGCCACACTGCCAAGCCCAGTTACGAGCAGGTCTGCACCGGCAGCACAGGCCATAACGAGGTTGTCAAGTTGGCGTTTGACCCGGCCCAAATCAGCGTGCGTGAAATTCTGGAAATTTTCTTCGTCATCCATGACCCGACCACGCTGAACCGGCAGGGCCATGACAGCGGCACCCAGTACCGCAGCGGCATTTATTTTTCCACGCCCGAGCAGGAGACGGTTGCCAAAGACGTGATTCGCGAGATGAGCGAGAGCGGCGTGTACAGCCGCCCCATCGTGACCGAGGTCCTGCCGCTGGCCAACTACTGGCCGGCCGAGGATTACCACCAGGACTTTTTTGCGAACAACCCGGGCCAGGGCTATTGTGTTGCCGTGGCCGCGCCCAAGGTCGCCAAGTTTCGCAAGACCTTTGCGCGTCTGGTGCGCGATTGAAGCCCGGCCCCGTGCCGGCGGAGCGCCTGCGCCTGATCCGCGCCCTGTTTGACGAGTACATCGAGCTGTACGCTGCGCGCGATGACAGCCTGACCGCGCGTTTCAGTGAAAACTTCAGCGGCTACACCGGTGGTGGCGATTTCCTCGTCAAGGACCGGGATGCGTGGGTGAAGATCACCCGGCAGGACTTCGCGCAGGTGACCGGCCGCATTCGCATCGAGGTGCTCGACCTTGCGCTGCAGGACCTCAGCGAGGAGGTCGTGGTCGCCACTGCTTTCTTCCACATTCACCTGCCCATCCCCGACCACATCCTGTCGCGCGAGACAGCGCGGCTGGTGCTGGTTTTTCGGCTGGAGGGCGAGGACTGGAAGATTGTGCACAGCGGCATCTCCATCCCCTATGGCCTGGTCCGGGCGGGCGAGGTCTATCCGATCAAGGGCTTGCACGAGCGCAACCGCGAGCTGGAGACACTGGTCGAGGAGCGCACCCGCTCGCTGGAAGAGGCCAATAGCAAGCTGGAGGCCTTGAGCAACACGGATGGGCTGACTGGCATTGCCAACCGGCGCTACTTCGACCGCATGCTGGCGCAGGAATGGCATCGGGCTCAACGCGCGGGCACGCCGCTGGCCCTGGTGATGCTCGATGTGGACCTGTTCAAACACTACAACGACCACTACGGCCACGTTGCCGGCGACGGCTGCCTGCAGGCGCTGGCCCGAGCGCTGGTCAAGGCGGCGCGGCGCTCGTCTGACCTGGTGGCGCGTTATGGGGGTGAGGAGTTCGTCGTGCTGCTGCCGGACATGAATGGGCATGCGGCGGTGGAAGCCGCCCGCCACATGCAGCACGAGGTCTGGTCGCTGGCCCTGCCACATGCGCAAACTGCCCCCGGCATCGTCACCTTCAGCCTGGGCGTGGCGAGCCTGGTGCCGTCAAGCCAGCACAGCCCTGAAGATCTGGTGCTGCAGGCCGATTCCGCGCTCTACCGAGCCAAAGAAGCCGGGCGGAACTGCATGCAATTGGCGATGGACTGACTTGGCCTGGCCTGCCGAGCGAGTCGTTACCGCTGCCCCAACTCGATAGTGGTCGCCAGTGGCACCTTGCCCGGCGCCTCGTAATCGGCAATGACCCAGGCCCGCGTCGGGTGCTCGGCCGCGTCGGCCAGCAGCTCCAGCACAAAGCCAATTGACGCCTTGTCG
This sequence comes from Rhodoferax ferrireducens, assembly GCF_003347515.1. Lineage (GTDB taxonomy): Bacteria > Pseudomonadota > Gammaproteobacteria > Burkholderiales > Burkholderiaceae_C > Rhodoferax. The sequence continues at coordinate 560,455 of NZ_QEII01000324.1, forward strand.
AGCGCGGCAAAGGGCTCGTCCAGCAGTGTGACGGCCGCACCCGAAGCAAAAGCGGCGGCCAGCCAGACTTTGCGTTTTGATCCCGTGGACAGCATGTACAGCGGCTTGTTCAGGTGCGGCGTCAGCGACAAGCCGGCGGTCAGCTCGCCCATAAGCTGCTCATCAAACCGGGGGTACAGGCGGTGCAGGGACTTGAAGTAGTCGACCGCTGTCGTTTGATCCAGGGTCTCCGAGCGCGGGTCGGCCCAAAACACCTGCTGCCGGTAGGCGACGGCCGAGTCGCCCAGCCGAATGTTGTTGACCTGCAGGGTGCCCGCCTGGGCTGGCAGCTCGCCCGCCAACAAGCGCAGCAGCGTGCTCTTGCCGCTGCCATCGCCGCCATGCACCAGCGTCACGCCGGGCGGAATGCCAACTGACAGGTGCGTCAACACCATGCGCTGCGGGTAGGAGAAACACAGGTCTTCGATCTGCAATGTGACGGGTGTGGCTAAAGGGAGGTGTTCCATGGATCGGCTTTCGTTTATTGGGGACATGGCCCTCTGGCTAAGCCGCATTGGCCCGGCCAGTCGCGCTACGCCAGCGCGGCCACAGCACAATGACGGCCAAGCCGCACAGCACCAGCGCGCCAGCGGCCAGCTTCCAGGCGGGCAGCGGCTCGCCCAGTGACAGGGCGGACGCCCCCATGCCAAAAACCGGCACCAGCAAAGCCAGCGGCGTGACCGTGGCGGCAGGGTGGCGCGCCAGCAACCAGTTCCAGATGCCGTAACCAAACAGCGTGTTGCCGATCGCCTGCCACAGCACACAGGCCCAGACACTCGTGCTGGCCTGCATCACGCTGGAGGCCATGAGCGACGGGCCTTCCAGCCACCAGGACAGGGCGAACAGGGGCGGCACGGCAAACAGACTGGTCCAGACCATGAAGCCCAGCATGTCGATACGCCCCACGGTTTTGACCACCATGTTGGCGCAGGCCCAGAAGAACGCCGCCGCCAGCACCAGCGCCAGTCCTTTCACGGTGAGCGTGGCGTCCAGATGCGCGGCAATCACGGCAAGGCCGGCCACGCCCAGCATCAGCCCGACCATCTGAAAGCCTTTCACCCGCTCACCCAGCGTCAGCAGTGACAGGCCGATGGTGAAAAACACCTGCACCTGAATCACCAAGGAGGCCAGCCCCGGCGAGATATCGGCGCGCATGGCGAGGAACAGCAAGGCGAACTGCCCCACGCCCAGCAGCACGCCGAATAGGGCCAGCTTGTGCCAGGGCACGGCCGGGCGACGAATGAACAGCAACCAGGGCAGGGCGGAAAAGGCAAAGCGCAGCGTGGCGAACAGAAACGGCGGCAAGCCGTCCAGTCCCCAGCGAATCACCACAAAGTTGGTGCCCCAGACAAAGACCACGGACAGGGCAAGAAGAAGATGGGAATAGGACAAAAAATAATGCTCCGGCGCTTGCATTCGCTGCGATTGAATTGACAAAAAAGACACCATAACCTTAACCTCGTTTTGACCTTTCAAGGCCTCCGGGTGAGGTGCGTCAAAATTCACGCGATGCACGGCACCTATAGTGAGTCTGAGCGCTCTGTATTTTGGCGTTCAAGTCAGGAATGCCACAAGGAGCGAGCATGCAGCTTCCGTTTTCGGTCGAGCAATTCTTTGGTGTCTTTCGCGACTACAACACAAGCCTGTGGCCGGCTCAGGTGTTCCTGGTCGGCCTCGCCCTGATGACCCTCGCGTTCGTGTTTTACCCGCGCCGCTGGTCCGGCGCCGTCATTTCAGCCATTCTTGCCTTTCTTTGGGCCTGGCTGGGTCTGGCCTACCACTTGGCGTTCTTCACGGCCATTAACCCGCTGGCCTATGGCTTTTCGGCTGTCTCACTGGCAGGCGCCGCCCTCTTTTTCTGGCAGGGCGTTGTGTGTCGCAGGCTTGAATTCAGGGGAGCCCGCAGTGCCCGCACCGTGGCCGGGCTCGTTCTCATTGCGTTCGCCCTGCTCGTGTACCCCGCCTGGTCCATGGCCGTGGGGCACAGTTATCCAGCCATACCGACATTTGGTGTGCCGTGCCCCACCACAATTTTTACCATTGGGCTGCTCTGCTTGGCGGTGGCACCGTATCCGCGCAGTCCCTTGGTGGTGCCGGTCGTGTGGTGTTTTATCGGGGCGCAGGCCGTATTTCTTCTGGACGTGCCCCCGGACACCGGGGTCATCGCCGCAGGTGTCGCAGGCGTGGTACTGCTGGCACGGGCCAAAGTTGCCATCAAACCTGGCGCGACAATATCGGGATGACGATTTTCACCCGACTCGGCCACTCCGGCGTCCTCGCTGCCTTGGGCGCAGCGCTTTTGTTTGGCGCCGGAACACCGCTGGCCAAGTGGCTGCTGGGCAAGGTCGATCCCTGGATGCTGGCGGGTCTGTTCTATCTCGGCTCCGGCGTTGGCCTGTGGCTGTACCGGCGGCTGCGTCAGTCCGGGCCGGTCACCCTGGCGGCAAACGAGTGGCCCTGGCTGGCCGGCGCCATTGTGTCGGGCGGCGTGGTCGGCCCGGTGCTTTTGATGTTTGGCCTGACGCACATGCCGGCCTCAACGGCCTCGCTGTTGCTGAATGCCGAGAGCGTTTTCACGGCGCTGATCGCCTGGGTCGTGTTCAAGGAAAACGTGGACCGGCGCATCGCGCTGGGCATGGCGGCCATCGTCCTGGGCGCCTTGGTCCTCAGCTGGCCCGAGCGTTCCGAGCTGGCCGGCATGGTGCCCACGTTGGCCGTACTGGGCGCCTGCCTGGCCTGGGGTCTGGACAACAACCTGACCCGGCGCGTGTCCCTGAACGATGCCACCTGGATCGCTTCCGTCAAGGGCCTGGTGGCCGGCAGCGTCAATCTGGCCCTGGCCCTGGCCCTGGGCGCAGAACTGCCATCTTTGCCTTTTGTTCTCGGTGCCGCCGTGGTCGGCTTCGGCGCCTATGGCGTGAGTCTCGCCCTGTTTGTGGTGGGCCTGCGGCATTTGGGCACCGCCCGGACCGGCGCGTATTTCTCCGTGGCGCCGTTTTTCGGCGCCGCCCTGGCCGTGCCGCTGCTGGGCGAGCCGCTCTCGGTGAAGCTGATGCTGGCCGGACTGGCCATGGGCGTGGGGGTCTGGCTCCACCTGACCGAGCGCCACCAGCATTTTCACAGCCACGAGGCGATGGAACACAGCCACGAACATGTGCACGATGAACACCATCAGCATTTGCATCCCGACGGCACCGCCACCCGTGAACCACACAGTCATACGCACCGGCACGAGCCCATGCCGCACAGCCACGCGCATTTTCCGGATGCGCATCACCGCCATGACCATTGACTGCAAAACTCCCCATGGTTTGCGACACCCCGAGTAAACGTCTGCGCTGCCCAACCTGTCTGCGGGCGCAAAGCAGCTGCATCTGCCAGTGGATCAGGCCGACGCCGCATGAGGTCGAGGTGGTGGTCTTGCAGCATCCGCTGGAAGTGGCGAATGCCAAAGGCAGCGCACGGCTGTTGCAGCTGAGTTTGGCGCGCAGCCGTTTGCTGACGGGTGAGGTCTTTGCCACGCCGCAGTTGCAGGCCTTGCTGACGGTGCCCTTCCAGCCGCAGGCCGGGGCTGGGGTGCTTCACCCGAAGCACGCAGTTTTGTTGTATCCAGACTCGCCGCAAGACCAAGCGCTGGGCATGCCGCAGCCGCCTGTCTTGTCGCCCGCCTGGTTGCGCGATCCCTCGCAGCTGCGCCTGATCGTGCTGGATGGCACCTGGCGCAAGAGCCGCAAGATGTTGTACCTCAACCCGCTGCTGCGCCAACTGCCGCGCCTGGCCCTGCGCGACATGCCGGCTTCGCACTACCTGATCCGCAAAGCGCATCGGCCCGATCAGCTGTCCACGCTGGAGGCCACTTGCGCGGCGCTCATGCAACTGGAAGGCCGCATTGAGTCGTTTGCGCCGCTGCTGGCGGCGTTTGACGGTTTTGTGGCGCAGCAGCTGGGGTATCGGCTGGGCCAAGCGGGTTCTGCCGGTAGTCGGTGGAGTTTAAACAAAATCAGCCTCTAGCCACCGTGGAATAAGCGTAAGTTGCTATTTAAACAATAGCAATAAGGGCGCGTCAGTTCAGGTTTATGTCTAGGTTTTCAAAGCGATTGAGTTATCTTTCCGAAAGAAATCAACGGCTTGCGAATCAACTATGAAACTTCCGCTCGTCCGGGTTTGCACTGTTAGTGCGCCAATGCCCCCTGCTGTCGAGCGGCCGCTTCCACGTGTATATGGTTCTGGAGTGTGCTGGCGATGCCGTCAGTGCGCCAGCTGCGACTTGGAGCCTGCGCCAATCATTTGGCCTCGCGTCACATGGCATCCGTCTGCAAGTTTTATCGCTCCTCAGCGGGACCCCTGCGGTTGCTGGTCTTCGCGTTAATCAGTGCGACGACAGTCTCCCGGATCCAGCGTTGACCGCTGTGTCCGTGACTACGCTCGTGCCACACCATTCCTACGGCGAACCCCTTCACGGGGAACGGACAGTCAATCCACTGGAGCTTGTCGGCACGGCCGTGCACCAGCCGCTCCGGGACAAGCGCTACGAAGTCCGACTGAGATACGATCTCCGGAACGAACAGGAATGATGCTGCGGACAGCACCACGTTGCGGCTGTGGCCAAGGGCCAGCAGAGCGTTGTCCACTGGAGTGACAAAGCCGGCGCCGCCAAGTGACACGATCACATGTTCCAACTGGGCAAATTTCTCGACCGTGATTCCGTCCCGAAGTTGCGGATGGTTCCGTCGGCCGATGAGCACATAGCGCTCATCGAACAAATGTCTGGTGCGAAAACTGGGCGGTGCGATTTCCGGCGTCATGAGCGCCAGGTCGACATCGCCGCGCGCCATTTGTGCTTCCAACTGCGGTGTGTCCAGATTACGCAACGCTACTCGCACTCCGGGCGCTCTTGTCCTGAGTTCCATGACGAGCGGCTTGACCACCGCCGCCTGCAAGTAGTCGGTGCAGGCGATGGTGACGGTCAATTGGGCTTTGGCAGGGTCGAAGTTCCTGTGCGTGGCTACCGTGGCACGCACCTGATCGAGGGCGCGGCGCAACGGGTCAAGCAGTTCGATGGCCTTGGCGGTCGGGTTCATCCCTCGCTGTGCGGGAATCAGCAGAGGGTCATCAAACTCATCTCGCAGGCGACTCAACTGGGCGCTGACCGCTGGTTGACTCAGGTGCAGACGTGCCGCCGCCTTGGTCACGTTCTGCTCCACCAGCAACGCTTCCAGTGTCACCAGCAGATTGAGGTCGAGGCGTTTGCTATCCATGAAATGGATGGTAGCCGAGAAATTTGGTGATTTCACATATAGCTGATAACCATGGAAACTTGCGTTTCGCGTTCAACGTTGTAAACAGATAGAGAGTGAATTCATGAAAAAAAATGTTTTGATCGTCCATGCACATCCCGAACCCACATCGCTGACGCACCAGCTCGTCGATGTGTCTGCGGAGGCGCTTCAGCGGCAAGGGCATGAAGTTCTCCAGACCGACCTGTACGGCATGCGCTGGAAGGCTGTGTTCGACGAAGACGACTTCCCTACCCGTGCCGATCCGGATCGCTTGTCCTTCGTGACCGAGTCAGGGCATTCCTATTCCGGCGAGCGTCAGTCCGCGGACATCGCATCCGAGCAGCGGAAGTTGCTTGCCGCCGACGCCGTGATTTTTCAGTTTCCGCTTTGGTGGTATGGCATGCCGGCCATCATGAAGGGCTGGGTGGACCGGGTGTGGGCTTACGGCCTAGCGTATGGCTACAAGAATGCCGGCAACAAATATCGCTATGGCGATGGTGCCTTCAAGGGCAAACGGGCCATGCTGTCCGTCGCCGTCGGTGGACCTGCAAACGATTATTCGCCGCGAGGCATCAACGGGCCGCTCGAACAGTTGCTCTTTCCCATCACCCACGGCACGCTTTATTTCCCTGGCTTTGACGTGCTGCCCACCTATGCGGTCTATGGTGCCGCAGGCATCACCGCGGAAGGCGTGGCGGCGGCGAAGGACGCTTGGCGGTCGCGTCTTGAAGGACTCTTCGAGGACGCGCCCATCCCTTTCCGGCGGCAGAATGGCGGGGACTATCCGGATGGTCACGTCCTGGCACGTCATGTCGCAGTCGGCCAAAGTGGCTTGCTGGCGCACGTCGCCGACATGGAAACAGCCCCTCAAGCGGCCGAGATGGGCCTGTGATGTGAAGACCACTTGGCACGGCTTCCCCAGCCGACCCCACTTTGGGCATCAGTCACCCAAAGTTGGCTGGGCTGCGTTGGCCTCGCTCATGTCCACCAGCGAGGTGTCGCTGCAATAGCATTCAGATTATCAATTCAACTTCATGCCCGCCGCCAGCTGCGTCACGTTGTGCCGCATCATGTGCAGGTAAGTGGCGCCGGGCTGGTCTGGCGCCGACAGGGCGTCGGCGTACAGGCTGGCACCCACGGTGGCGCCGGCGTCTTTGCTGAGTTGGTCAATCAGCTTGGGGTTGCTCATGTTCTCCACAAACACGGCCCGGATTTTTTCGCGCTGGATTTGCTTGATGAGCTGGGCCACTTGCTTGGCGCTGGGCTCGGCCTCGGTGTTCACGCCTTGGGGCGCGAGAAACTTGATCTGGTAGTGCGCTGCGAAGTAGCCGAACGCGTCGTGCGAGGTGATGACCTTGCGTTTGGCTGTCGGGATGGCCGCGAACTGCGCTTGCGCCCAGGCGTCCAGTGTTTGCAGCTCCTTCACGTAGGCTTCTGCATTGCCTTGGTAAATGGCCGCGCCACTGGGGTCCACCTTGGACAGACCGACTGCGATGTTGCGCACATAGATCACCACGTTGTTGGGGTTTTGCCAGGCATGGGGGTCTGCTTCCTCATGGTCGCCGTGGCCACCATGACCTTTTGCTTCGGCCTCTTCCACCCTACGGCGCGCCTTCACGCCCTTGGATGCCACGACTGTCTCGCCCTTGTAGCCAGCGGACTTGGCCAGCTTGTTGGCCCATGGCTCAAAACCCAGGCCGTTGGTGAGCAAGAGCCGGGTGTTCAGAATGGCTTTGGCATCGGTGGGCTTCGGCTCGAAGGTGTGGGCGTCCTGGTCCGGCCCCACCAAGGTGGTGATCGTCACGCGCTCGCCGCCGACCACGCGCGCCAGATCGCCCAGAATGCTGAAGCTGGCTGTGACGGGGATTTTGTCGGCCGCAGTGGCCGTGCCGCTGGCCAAACAGGCCAGGGCCAGGCTGCTGGCCAAAAGGAGGCGACGGGTGTTGTTCATGGGTTGAGCTCTGAATGTGAAAGGGATGAAAAAGCAAAAGCAAAAGCGAAAGCGGAAATGAAGTGCGGAGAAGAGGGCGCGGGGCAGGCGGCTCAAGCCACCCGGTGCCAGGTGGTCCACCAGCGGGGCAGCCAGCCACCGGGTGCCATCAACAGCGAGCTGAAGTACAGCGCCCCGGCGCAGCCGATGATGGTGGGACCCGAGGGCGTATCCAGGTGATAAGACAGCAGTAGCCCGGCCACCCCGGCGATGGATGCTTGCAAGCTGGCATTCAACAACTGCGCGGGCAGCGTGTCGTGCCACAGCCGGCTGGAGACAGCGGGCAGCATCATTAAGCCCACCGCCATCAGCGTGCCCAGGGTCTGAAAGCCCGCCACCAGGTTCACCACCACCAGCATCAAAAAGCCCTGCTGCCATACCCAACTGCCCCGGCTGCCCCAAGCGCCAAAGACGCCCCGGCCCCTGCGGCGGTTGGCATCGAGAAACACCGGATCGAAGGTTTCCAGCACCAGGCCGCGGTACATCAGCGCCAGGGCCAGCACGCTCACTGTGGCCACGCCCGCCACCAGCAGCAACCCGGCGCTGTCCACGCCCAGCGCGCTGCCAAACAGGATGTGCAGCAAATCCAGCTGCGTGCCATGGTTGGAGATCAGGGTCACGCCCAGGGCCAGCGCCACCAGGTAGATGGCCGCCAAGCTGGCGTCTTCCTTGAGTGCGGTGAACTTGCTCACGATGCCGGCAATACCTGCCACCAGCATGCCCGCAATCACGCCGCCCAGCGCCATGGCCGAGAGCGACAAACCCGCCACCATGAAGCCGATGGCTACCCCCGGCAAGACCGCGTGGCTCAGCGCATCGCCCAGCAGACTCATGCGCCGCAGCGTCAGGAACACGCCCAGCGGGGCGGCGCTGAGCGAGAGCGCCAGGGTGGCCACGAGCGCGCGGCGCATGAAGGCGAAGTCGGTAAATGGGCCGAGCAACATATCCCACGCGGTGTAAAGCAGTGCGTCCATGCTGTGGCCCTCAGGTCGTTACCGGGTGGGCAGGGCGCGTGGCGTGCGCGCTGGCGCTGAGGCGTTGGACCAACGCGGTGTCGATCTCGCACACCGCCGCCGTCTCGTCCCAAGCCTCGGCCATGGCGCGGGCGCGCTGCAAGTTGGCCGCGGTCAACACCTCGGCGGTAGACCCCCAGCCCACCAGTTCGCGTGCCAGCAGCAGGGTTTGCGGAAAGTGCTGGCGCACCTGCGCATCATCGTGCAGCACAGCGATCACGGTGCGCTCCTCTTGGTGCCATTGCTGCACCAGGGCCAGCAGGCCGGCCGTGGTTTTGCTGTCCATCGCGTTAAAGGGCTCGTCCAGCAAGATGAGGCTGGCGTCCTGCACCAGAATGCGGGCGAACATCACGCGCTGCAATTGCCCCGCCGAGAGCGAGCCCACCGCACGGCGCTCAAAGCCCTGCAGACCGACCGCGTGCAGCGCCGCGTCCACCCGCGCCAGCATGCTTTGGCTGACGTCGCCAAAAGCGCCCGCGCTGCCCCAACAACCCAAAAGCACACAGTCCCGCACGTCAATCGGAAAGCCGCGATCAATCTCGCTGAGCTGCGGCAGGTAGGCGATGCGTCGCTCGTCGGTGTTCAGGGTCAGCGCCCCGCCCGAACGCCCGCCTTCAATCGGCAACAGGCCGACGATGCTTTTGAGCAAGGTGCTTTTGCCCGAGCCATTGGGTCCCATCACCGCGGTCAGCGACCCGTGCATGAATTGCCCGCTGATGTGGTGCAGGGCAGGGTGCTGGCGGTAGCTCACCGTCAGGTTGTCCAGCGTGATAAGAGGAGCCGCCCCGTTCGCGTCCCCGTCCCCGTCATTGCGAGCGCAGCGCGGCAATCCATGGCTCCTGGATTGCCGCGCTGCGCTCGCAACGACGGACTGTTGCTCAGTGCTCGCAACGACGGACGTCTGAGGTGTTTGATGCGTGTTCATAGCGGCGCTGCCTCCACGCTGGCCCACAGCACTGCCAGCCACAGCAGTAGCAACGCGGGCAGCACCGCCACTACCCGCAACCACGCGGGCCAAGCCAGCACACTGCGGGTTTGACGCTTGAAAAAATCCTGAGGAGATGACATGAAAAAAACCCGTCTTTACAAAATGCGGGGCGGATAAGCCCTGGCTTGCGGTAATAATGCAATTCGATTGCGATATATTCTAATGCAACTTGGTTGCGTTATTTTGCATTTTGAGATCAAATATCACCATGGCTTCCCTGATTCCCACCCTCGACCCCCGCGCCGATCCCATTGATGCGCTGCTGTCCGCGCACGGCTTGCGCCGTACCAGCGCGGCGCGCCTGGTGCTGGGCTGGCTGCTGGCGCATCCCGACACCAGCTACACCCATGCCCAGTTGCAGTCGGCCTTGCAGGGTGACAACAGCGCATTGGCCGAAGGCGTAACGCTGGACCGGGTGACCCTGTACCGCCTGATTGACCGGCTCACCCAGGTGGGTTTGCTCTTGTGCCGGGTCGATGCCAACCGGGTACGCCGTTACCAGGCCATGCCGGCCAGCGTGCACGCCATGCCGCACTTCGAATGCCAGAGTTGCCACCGCGACAGCCCCCTGGGTGACGCTCTGCGGGCCAATGCCATTGACCTGGATCGGGCCGCGCAGACCGCGCTGGATGCGCTCAAAGCCTTGGGTTACCAGGGCATGAGCCTGGACTTCGCGGTGCGCGGCGTGTGCGTGGACTGCGCCACGGCAACCGTGGACGTGGAGCCCGGCGCGCCCACGTCAGGGTCCGCAGCGTGATCCGCACCCACCAGCTCAGCTACCAGTACCCCGCCGGTCCCTTGCTGGTTTTTCCCGATGTGGACGTGCCGCAAGGCGCGGTGCTCTTGCTCAGCGGCCCCTCGGGCTGCGGCAAGTCGACCTGGTTGGCGCTGGTGGCCGCCTTGCTGGCGCCCACCGCAGGCACCTTGACGGTCGCTGAGCAAGCGCTGGGTACTCTTAAAAACATAGCTGCTGACGCATGGCGGGCGAGGGCTATCGGGTTTTTACCTCAAAAATTGCACCTGAGCGCGGCGCTCGACGTGCAGCAGAACCTGGCGCTGGCGCAATGGGCCAGCGGCCAGGCTGAAGACCCGGCGCGCATCCACGCCGCCCTGAGTGCGCTGGGCGTGCAGGAGCTGGCCCGACGCCGACCGTCGCAGCTCTCGGGCGGTCAGGCGCAGCGCGTGGCGCTGGCGCGCGCCGTACTGCTGAACCCGCGCGTGATCCTGGCCGACGAGCCCACCGCCAGCCTGGACGACGAAGCCGCATCTGACGCCGTCGGCCTGCTGCTGGACACGGCCCGCACGCACGGCGCCACCTTGGTCATCGCCACCCACGACGCCCGCGTGGCGGCACTGATTCCGCCGGGTAATAATGGTCAAATTGGCTTCCAGCCCTTGCAGCTCCAGCGCAACCAGCTATGAAAAAAGAAGCATGAAGACCCTTTTTCTGGCCTGGCGCTACCTCTGGTCACGCCCGCTCGGCGCGGCGCTGAACCTGCTCCTGCTGAGCCTGGGGCTGGCCTCCATCACTTTTTTGCTGCTGGTCGGGCACCAGCTGAACCAGGCCTTCGAGCGCGATCTGGCGGGTGTTGACCTTGTGGTCGGCGCCAAGGGCAGCCCGATGCAGCTGATTTTGTCGGGTGTGTTCCACATCGACGTGCCGCCGGGCAATGTGCCGCTCAAGGCGGTGCGGGAGCTGGAGAAGAACCCGCTGGTGGCCAGTCTCATCCCGATCAGCCTGGGTGACAACTTCCGCGGTTTTCGCATCGTCGGCACCTCGCACGACTACCTCACGCACTACCAGGCCACGCTGGCGCAAGGTCGTTCATGGGACGCGCCGATGCAGGTGGTGCTGGGCGCGACCGTCGCGCGCAAATTGGGGCTGGCTGTGGGCAATAGCTTTGTCGGCTCGCACGGCCTGGGCGCTGGCGGCCATACCCATGGCGACAACCCCTATACCGTGACCGGCATTCTGGCGAGCGGCGGCAGTGTGCTGGACCGGCTGATCCTGACCGACACCGCTTCGGTCTGGAAGGTGCACGAGGACTACACCGCCGTGGACGCGGACGACCGCCAGGTTCTGGAAGAAGAGCGCGAAGTCACCCTGGCGCTAATCCGCTACAAGACCCCGATGGCGGCGCTGAGCTTGCCGCGCTATGTCAACACCAGCACTGAAATGCAGGCCGCCGCCCCGGCGCTGGAGATCACCCGGCTCTTGAGCATGCTGGGCATAGGCACCGACGTGCTGCGGGCCTTCGCCGGCGTGTTGCTGCTGACCGCCGGCCTGAGCGTGTTCATCGCCCTGTGGAGCGCGGTGCGCGAGCGTCGGGCCGATCTGGCGCTGTTGCGCATGCTGGGCGCGCCGCCCTCCAAAGTCGCGGCCCTGCTGCTGACGGAAGCGCTGTGGCTGGGCGCGCTGGCCGCCGTGCTGGGCGTGGCGGGCGGCCAGGCGCTGGCGGCGCTGATCGGCTGGATGCTGCAGCTGGACAACTCCTTGCTCATCGGTGGCCTGGTCTGGCCGCCTGAATTGCTGGTGGTGCCCTGTCTGGCCCTGGGCGTGTCGCTGGCGGCGGCTGTTCTGCCGGCGCTGGGCGCCTATCGTGTGAGTGTGTTTGAACTTCTTCAATCCCGGTAAATCAAGGTAAATTTATGAAAAAACTGCTTCTGGCCCTCGTATCCATTGCGCTGACAGCTACGGTTTGCATAGCAGCTGAAACCCACGGTGACAAGGAAACGAAGGAAGACATCGCGCGTCACCGCGCCATCGCAGCGGCCCACGAAGGCGTCGCCAAATGCCTGGAATCCGGCAAGCAGGAAGACGTGTGCAACAAGGAGCTGCAAATGGCTTGCAAGGGTCTGGCGATTGGCAAATTTTGCGGAATGAAGCACGCGCACTAAGATAGAAAGATTGTTGGGGGATATGCCATGAAACTTTTTTCCATTACGTCGGCGGTAGGTGTTTTGTCGCTGAGCGCTTGTCTCCTGCCCTTGGGCGCGCTGGCCCAGTTGAGTCCACCGATTGCGGGTGGTGTGCCCAGCGGCAGCGGCGCCGGCGTGCATAGCCCCAACAGCCCGTTTGCCCCTTTGCCGGAGCGGGCGGATGTCTTGCCCTGGTCCATGCTGACGGACGTCAAGACCAAGGCGGTCAAGAACCGCCTGCTGCCCGCGTTCCCGGCGCAAGTGCAGGCATTGAATGACAAAACCCAGCGCATTCAGGGCTTCATGATGCCGTTGGACCCGGGCGAGAAGCAAAAGCACTTTCTGCTCAGTGCCGTGCCGCTGACCTGCTCGTTCTGCACACCGGGCGGCCCGGAGAGCATGGTCGAAGTCAAGACCAAAACCCCCGTCAAGTACTCGATGGAACCGGTCACCGTGGAAGGCAAGTTTGCGGTTTTGAACGACGACTCCTACGGTCTGTACTACCGCATCACCGACGCGGTCAGCGTGAAATAGCGACTTGGTGGCGCTTGCCATCAAATTGATAACCTTATCTTTAAGGTGGTTGATCCACGTCAGGCCTGTGTCCGGCCCGGCAGGCGATAGTTGCGTCAAGGGCCGCTGGCATGCGGTCCTGTTCACAACTTAATAAGGATTGCCACCATGAAAGCACTCTCCGATCTCTTTTCCACCGACTACGGCCTGATGAGTGTCGCCGGCATCGCGTTCATGATTTGCATGGGTATCTGGTTCGTTGCTTTTTTCAAACGCAAAATGAAAGAGGACGCGAAGGCCGCCGGCCTTTGATCGTTTGCCGTTTTTTCGTCAACCTCGCGGGGCCGCCTCCCGCGCTGGCCCGCATCTCCTGATCTGGCTGTTTGCCACCCTTTTGCTCACGGCAGGGTGGCTGCTGACGTTCAGGACGATTGCGGACGACCGAAGCCGGACCATTGCTGGCGCAGAAAGTGACCTCGTCAATCTGGGGCGACTCAGCCAGGAGCATGCCGAGCGGACCTTCTTCAGCGCCGACCAGACACTGCGCATGGTCTTGGGTCAATACCATGAGCACGGGGGCCAAATTGACCTGAAGGGCATGACCGAACAAGGCGTTTTCGATCCCCGTATTCTTCTGCAGGTGGGCGTGATCGATGCGCAAGGCCTGCTGGCGCAGAGCAATCTTCCGTTCAGCGGTCGCGTTGATCTGTCGGATCGCGAGCATTTCAAAGCGCATGTGGCGCCCGGCAGTAACGCGCTGTTCATCTCCCGTCCGGTGCTCGGACGGGCTTCAGGCAAGTGGTCTATTCAGCTGTCGCGTCGCATCACCCGGAAAAACGGTGAATTTGGCGGCGTCGTCGTGGCCTCGCTGGACCCGGCTTACTTCACCCATTTCTTCGCCGAACTCTCGCTCGGCCACGAGGGTGTATCTGCCCTGTATGGCTTGAGTGGCTCGCTGCTCGCCAGGAAGACGCCGAGCGTGGAAACTTTCGAGGGCAATGCAGCCTCCAGCCCGGTATTTTTGCGTGCCGCACAGGGCGAAGAAAACGGCACGCTCACCTCTCGCTCGGTTGTGGACGGGATTGAGCGCACTTATCACTTCAGAAAGCTGCCGTCCTACCCGCTGCTCGTTGTGACCGGGATGGCCAGTGCCGACGTGTTCGCCGAGCACGAGCAGGCCAAGGCCTACCTTTTGTGGCAGGCCGGCATCGCCAGTGTCCTGCTGCTCGCGCTCGGCCTCATGTCCTCCCGCTACGTGGTGGCCCGCCAGCGCCATTCGGCCGCGCAGCAAGGCGCCTTGCTGCAATTGCAGACCATCACCAGCCGCGCGCCGGGGCTTCTGTATGAGTATTTGCTGCGCCCGGATGGCAGTTCCTGCTTTCCTTTTGCCAGTGAAGGTCTACGCGAGATCTACGGCCTCAGTCCGCAAGAAGTGGCCGCGGACGCCGCGCCAATCCTGGCCCTGATCCACCCGGACGATGCGCCAGGCGTTGCTGCCTCGGTCGAAGCCTCGGCCCAGTCGTTGGAGCCTTGGGTGCATGAGTACCGCGTGCGTGCTGCGGATGGCACCGTGCGCTGGTTGGCCGGCAATGCCATGCCGCAGAAACAGGCCGATGGCTCGGTGCTGTGGCATGGCTTCGTCTTTGATACCACGCGGCGCAATCAACACAAGGCGGCGCTGATGGCCGAGCAAGCGCGGCTGCAGGCCACGCTCAGCGCCATACCGGACTTGCTGTTTGAACTCGGGCTGGACGGGCGAATTTACGCCTACCATTCGCCTCGCGCCGACTTGCTGGCCGCGCCGCCGGAAGATTTCCTCGGCAGAAAGGTCTCGGACATCCTGCCGCCCGACGCTGCCGCAGTCGGGATGGCGGCCTTGCAGGAGGCGAACGAGTACGGCCACTCAAGCGGCACGCAGTACGCACTGGATCTGCCGCAGGGGAAAATGTGGTTCGAGCTGTCGGTCGCCCGCAAAGCCAGGCAGGACGATGAAGAACTCCGTTTCATTGTCCTGGCGCGCGACATCACCGAGCGCAAACTCGCTGACGCCCAACTGCGCATCGCGGCTACCGCCTTCGAGTCGGAGGAGGGCATGTTCATCACCGACCCCAGCGGCCTCATCCTGCGCGTCAACCAGGCTTTTTCCAGAATTACCGGTTTTTCCGCCAGTGAGGCCATTGGAAAAAAACCGAGTCTGCTCAGCTCGGGGTGCCACGACGCAGCGTTCTATGCCGCCATGCGGGAGTCCATCGAGCAAAGTGGATCGTGGCAGGGCGAGATCTGGAACCGGCGCAGGAATGGCGAAGTGTTTCCCGAGTGGCTGACCATCACCGCCGTCAGGGATGAGCAGCAAACGGTGACGCACTATGTCTCCACGCTGGCCGACATCACCAAACGCAAGGCCGCCGAAGCTGAAATCCAACAGATGGCTTATTACGATTCGCTCACGGGCTTGCCCAATCGGCGATTGTTTACCGACCGGCTCCAGCAGGCGCTGGCCAAGGGCGCGCGCCGTCACCGCAACGGCGCTTTGCTTTTCATTGACCTGGATAATTTCAAGAACCTCAACGACACCTATGGGCATGACCAGGGCGACATGCTCTTGCGCCAGGTGGCGGAACGGCTGAACTATTGCGTGCGTGACGGTGACACGGTGGCGCGCTTTGGCGGTGATGAGTTCGTGGTCATGCTGCAGGATTTGAGCGACAACCCAACCGAGGCCGCCACGCAGGCCCGGGCCGTGGGCCAGAAGATGCTCGATACCCTGGGCCAGCCCTACCAGTTTGGCCATTTCACCTACCACAGCAGCGCCAGTGTGGGCGTGGCCTTGTTCAACGAAAACCATGACGCGGTCGACGAGCTGCTCAAGCGTGCCGATCTGGCCCTGTACCAGGCCAAGGATGCGGGGCGCAACACCCTGCGCTTTTTCGATCTCGAATCGCAGACCGCCCTGACGGCGCGCGCCGAGCTGGAGGCCGACCTGCGTCACAGCCTGCAGGAGCGCGAGTTCCTGCTTTACTACCAGCCGCAGGTGAACGAGCGGGGTCGCCTGACCGGCGTGGAGGCGCTGCTGCGCTGGTCGCATCCCCGGCGCGGTATGGTGCCGCCGGCGCACTTCATCCCCCTGGCCGAGGACACCGGGCTGATCCTGCCCCTGGGTCAATGGGTGCTGGAAACGGCCTGCCGCCAGTTACAGCAATGGGCTGTTCAGCCGCATACCGCGCACCTGACCTTGTCGGTCAACGTCAGCGCGCTGCAGTTTCACCGCGAGACCTTTGTGGACGACGTGCTGGCGGTGATCGAGTGCACGGGCGCCCCGGCGTCGCGGCTCAAACTGGAGCTGACCGAAAGCCTGCTGATCAAGGACATGGAAGGCATCATCAGCAAGATGCTGACGCTCAAGGCGCGGGGCGTGGGTTTCTCGCTGGATGATTTTGGCACCGGTTACTCGTCACTGAGTTATCTCAAGCGCTTGCCACTGGACCAGCTCAAGATCGACCGTTCCTTCCTGCTCGGGGCCTTGACCAACCCCAAGGACGCGGCACTGGTCCGGGCGACCGTGACCCTGGGACAAAGCCTGGGCATGATGGTGATTGCCGAGGGCGTCGAGACCCCGGCGCAGCGCGATTTCCTGGAACGCGAGGGCTGCTGCAACTTTCAGGGTTATTATTTTGGCCACCCGGGCCCGGTCGAGGCACTGGAGACATTTTTCAACCCAGAATAAGCCCGCGTGAATAATCCTGTTTTGTCGTCCCTGCTGCCGGTGGTCTTGTTGGTAGCTATTGGTTTTATAGCTGGTCGCGCAGGGTGGATAAGGGCTGAAGCCACAAAAGACCTGTCAAACCTGACGTTCATGGTGCTCACGCCGGCCTTGCTGTTTCGCACCATGAGCACGGTGCACGTCGAGCAGCTCAACTTCAAGCCGGTGGCCATGTATTTCGTGGCGGCCGCGCTGCTGTTTGCTGTGATGCTGGTCTGGCAGGGCTTCACGCGCCGGGCTGCCGTGCTGGCGCTGGCCGCCACCTTCAGCAATACCGTGGCAATCGGCGTTCCCCTGGTCGGGCTGGCGTATGGCGAGGCCGGGCTGGTGACGCTGTTCACCCTGATCTCGGTACACGCGCTGGTGCTGCTGACGCTGGCCACGGTGGTGCTGGAGCTGGCGGTGGCGCGCGAGGAAGCGGCGACGGGCACCCGTGGCGGGCGCCACATGATGCTGACGGTGCTGGGTGCGGTGCGCAACGGCATTGTTCACCCGGTGCCGCTGCCCATCATCGCGGGTCTGCTGTTTGCTCAGACGGGCTTCACGTTGCCTATGGTGGTGGACCGGCCGCTGCAACTGCTGGGCAATGCCTTTGGCCCGCTGGCTCTGGTGCTGGTCGGGGTGACGCTGACCCAGGTACGGGTGGGCGCGCATCTCAGGGGCGCGCTGGGTTTGACACTGGTGAAAAACCTGGCTTTTCCGGCGCTGGTGGCCGCACTCAGCTGGTCGCTGGGCCTGAGCGGGCTGCCGCTCACGGTAATGATTGTGGCGGCCTCTTTGCCGATTGGCGCCAATGTGTTTATGTTTTCCCAGCGTTACGAAGTGGCTGAGGACCTGGTGACAGCCAGCGTGGCCGTGTCCACCGGGCTGGGTCTGGTGACCATCTCGCTGGTGATGGCGCTGGTGAACCGGTTGTGAGGGCGCTTCATTCAAAGCCCGAGCAAACCCAGGCCCAGCACCAGGGCGGTGCCCCACATCATCAAGGCCACCAGTCCGTCCAGCGCACGCCACACGCCGGGTTGACGCAGGCGTGTGCCCAGGCACAACATGCCAAGACCCAGACCGCCAAACCAGATCACCGAGCCGGTGGCCGCGCCCAGGCCAAACACCGCGTTGCCTGGCTGGCCCCAGGCCAGTGAGGCGGTGCCGAGCAAGACGGCGGTGTCGAGCCAGACATGCGGGTTGAGCCACGAAAAAGCCAGCGCGGCCAGGGCAGCCTGGCGGCGCGTCATGACTGTGTCATCGCTCGCGTGAGTCTGAGGCAGGCTGGTGGCTGCGCCGGTGCGAAAGCGCGCAAACGCCTGGGCGCCATAGACCAGCAGGAACAGGATGCCGCCGCCCACCAGCGCGTTCTTGATCGTGTCGGACAAACCGCCCAACTGCGCCAGGCCCAGCACGCTCAAACCAATGAGCAGCATGTCCGACAGCAGGCACAGGCCAATCGTCAGCCACACATGCTGGCCGCGCAAACCCATGCGCAGCACATGGGCGTTTTGCGGCCCCAGGGCCATGATGAGCGAGAGGCTGAGCAGCAAACCGGCGTTGAACGCCGGGGCGAGGGTGAAGGCTTGGGAGAGAGTCAGCATGGTGGGTCGGCGCCAGGGGGTGGGAAAAACTTCAGTGTGCTGCAAGCGCCTCATTTGTTAAACAAAACTAAATTAAACTGACTAAGGGTAAAAAATTCTTGATTGAAGAGGGTCGACATGCTGGATGCGAAACAACTGGAGGCCTTGGCGGCGGTGCTGGAGCACGGTGGCTTTGGCCCGGCCGCGCAGGCCCTGAACTTGACGCTGGCGGCCGTCTCGCTGCGTCTCAAGAGCCTGGAGTCCGCGCTGGGTCAGCGTTTGCTGGTGCGCGGCAAAACGGTGCGCGCCACGCCGGCGGGGCAGGCCTTGCTGGCCCACGTCAAGCAACTGCGCCTGATGGAGGCCGACCTGGTTGGCGGGCTGGGCGCCAAGCTGCCGGGCGCCGCCAGCGCGTGGCAATCCTTGTGTGTGGCCGTCAACGCCGATTCCCTGGCCAGCTGGTTTTTACCTGGCGTGGCGGCGGCGCTGGCCCGCTACCGGCTGCTGCTGGACGTGGTGATCGACGACCAGAACCACACCCATGATTCGCTCAAAAATGGCGATGTGGTGGGCTGTGTCAGCACGCAGGCGCAGGCTATGCGCGGCTGTCTGGCCGAACTGTTGGGTGTGATGCGCTACCGCTGCATGGCGACCGCGGCCCTGGTGCAAAAGTGCCATACCAAGAGCGGGGCTGTGTCGGTGCACCGTCTGCTGGCCACGCCGGCGGTCATCTTCAACCGCAAGGATGGTTTGCAGGATCTCTTTTTGGCCCAGAATTTTCAGTTGACGGCACCGCAGTACCCGCGGCATTTCGTGCCCGCCGTGGATGCGTTTGAGAGCGCGCTGGCGCACGGTTTCGGCTGGGGCATGGTGCCGGAGCTGCACCTGGCGGAGCTATCGGCGCACCCGGGGCGGGCGGCGCTGGTGGAGGTGCTGCCCGGCAGTGCGGTGGATGTGGCGCTGTACTGGCACCACTGGGAGCGCGAGCCCGCGTCCGCACAACGCCTGACCCAAGCCGTCAAGCTGGCGGCACGCAAGGTCCTGCTTTGAGGTGGCTCAGGGCGCCAGGCGTTCGCGGAGCCACACTGGCGAGGTGCTGCTGGCCGGATTCAAGGTGTAGCGCAGCCGGTCATGCAGGCGGCTTTTGCGGCCCTGCCAGAACTGCCAGTTGTCGGGTATGAGCCGGTAACCGCCCCAGTGCGGCGGACGCGGCGGGCGCAGCAGAAACTGCGCGCCAAACTTGGCGGCGTTGGCCACCAGCACGCCACGCCCCGAGATGACCTGGCTTTGCGGCGAGGCCCAGGCGCCGATGCGTGAATCGAGTGGCCGGCTGTGAAAATACTCGTCACTCTCCTGCGCGCTGACCCGCTCGACCAGCCCTTCGATGCGCACCACGCGCTCCAGCTCAACCCAGTGGAACTGCAGGGCCGCAAACGGGTTGCCCGCCAGCTCCTGGCCCTTGCGGCTCTCATAATTGGTGAACCAAGTGATGCCGCGCGCGTCATAACCCTTGATCAGCACCACGCGCGTGCTGGGGCGCAGGTTGCTCGCCACCGTGGCCAAGGTCATGGCATTGGGTTCGGGCACTTCGGCGGCCATGGCTTCTTGCAGCCATTGCTCAAACTGCTGGAGCGGGTCGGCATGCGAGGCGTCTTCATTGAGCTCGGCACGTTCGTAACTTTTTCGGAGGTCGGCAATGGAAGTCATGCGGGAAGTATAGGCAGATACAGGGCGAAACCGTGTTTGGTAACCATCTTGTAACGGCCGGATTGCCCCTTTGGTCGTGTTACCGGTTACCATCCTGTTTGTAATTTTGTTACCAACTTTTCGTGAAAAGGTGAAACACACCATGAAACTGAATTCCACTGTTGAATCCGTCACCGCGCGCATTCGCGAGCGCAGCCAGCCCTCACGCAGCGCCTACCTGGAGCGCCTGACGCAGACCGCGCAACGCAAACCCGGTGCCGAACGGCTGGGTTGCGCGAACGTGGCGCACGCCTTTGCCGCGCTCCCGATCAATGACAAATTCCGCGTCGTGGCCGAGCGCGCGCTCAATATCGGCATCGTGAACGCTTACAACGACATCCTGTCGGCCCATGCACCGATGCAGCATTACCCTGAAATCATCAAGGTGGAAGCCCGCAAACTGGGTGCAACAGCCCAGGTGGCCGGTGGCGTGCCGGCCATGTGCGACGGCGTGACCCAAGGCACGCCAGGCATGGAACTCAGCCTGTTCTCGCGCGACGTCATCGCCATGGCCACCGCTGTCTCCTTGAGCCACGACGTGTTTGATGCCGCGCTGATGATCGGGGTGTGCGACAAGATCGTGCCCGGCCTGCTGATCGGTGCGCTGCATTTTGGCCACCTGCCGACCGTGTTTGTGCCGGCCGGCCCGATGACCTCGGGCCTGTCGAACAATGAAAAATCGAAGGTGCGCGAGAAAGCCGCCCAAGGTCTGGTCGGGCGCCCTGAATTGCTGGAGGCCGAATCCAAGGCCTACCACGGCTCAGGCACCTGCACCTTCTATGGCACCGCCAACAGCAACCAGATGCTGCTTGAAGCCATGGGCCTGCATGTGCCGGGCACTGCCTTCGTCAACCCGGGCAACGCGATCCGCGACGAGCTGACGCGTGAAGCCGTGCGCACCGTGCTCGACATCACCAAGGCACGTCGCTTTGCGCCGATTGGCGAAGTGGTGGACGAGCGCTGCATCGTCAACGCGATGGTGGCCTTGCTGGCCACCGGCGGCTCCACCAACCACCTGATTCACTGGGTGGCCGTGGCCCGCGCGGCCGGCATCGTGATTGACTGGGATGATTTCTCGGAGCTATCGGAAGTGGTGCCCTTGTTGACGCGGGTCTACCCCAACGGCAGCGCGGACGTGAACCAGTTCCAGGCCGCCGGCGGACCCGGTTTCGTGATTCGTGAGTTGCTGGACGCGGGGCTGATGCACGCCGATGTGCTGACGGTGCGCGCCGGCGGTCTGCGCGAATACACCGGCATCCCCGCCGGCACACCGGACGGACAAGGTGCGCTGCATTGGGTGGATGCCGGTGCCAGCAAAGACGACAGCGTGGTGCGGCCGGCCAGTGCGCCGTTCAGCCCGCACGGCGGCCTCATGTTGCTCAAAGGCAATCTGGGGCGCAGTGTGATCAAGGTCTCGGCTGTGCCGGACGATCGTCATGTGGTGGAAGCCCCATGCCGGGTGTTTGATTCGCAGGAAGCCTTGCATGTGGCCTTCGGCGCCGGCGAGCTGGACCGCGATGTGGTGTGCGTGGTGCGCTGGCAAGGTCCGCACGCCAACGGCATGCCCGAGTTGCACAAACTCACGCCGCCGCTGGCCGTGTTGCAGGGCAAGGGTTTCAAGGTCGCGCTGGTCACCGATGGTCGCATGAGCGGTGCCTCGGGCAAAGTGCCGGCCGCCATTCACGTCTCGCCCGAAGCGGCCGCCGGCGGTTCGCTGGCCAAGGTGCGCGACGGCGATGTGATCCGCATGGACGCTGTGGCGGGCACGCTGGAGGTGCTGATTTCTGCCGACGCGTGGGCCGCACGCGCGCTGGACGAAATGCCCGAAGCCTTGCGGCACGCCAATGGCATCGGCATGGGGCGTGAGCTTTTTGCCGGCATGCGGCGCAATGCCCTGAGCGCCGAGCACGGTGCTTGCACCTGGTTTTGAATTCACATCCCCTATCCCTCTGGAGACTTCAATGAGCAAAATTCCTCGCTATTCGGCCCTGCAAGTGATACAGGACGCCCCGGTGATTCCGGTCATCGTGTTGAATGACGTCGCCCATGCCGTGCCGATGGCACGCGCCCTGGTGGCCGGCGGCATCCGCATGCTGGAAGTGACACTGCGCACGCCGCAGGCCCTGGCCTGCATCGAGGCGATTGCCAAGGAAGTCCCCGAGGCCATTGTTGGCGCCGGCACGGTGCGCACCAAGGCCGACGCGCAAGCGGCCGCCATGGCGGGCGCTCTGTTTGCGGTCAGCCCGGGCTACACCTCGGCGGTCGGTCAAGCCTGCCGCGATCTGGGCTTGGCCTTGTTGCCCGGCGTGGCGACGGGCAGTGAAATCATGATGGCGCAGGAGGATGGGTTCACCGAACTGAAGTTTTTCCCCGCCATGCAAGCCGGTGGCCCGGCCATGCTCAAGGCCTGGGGCGGCCCGTTTTTCGACGTGAAGTTCTGCCCCACCGGTGGCGTGACCTTGCAAAACGCCACCGAGTTCCTGGCGCTGCCCAATGTGGTGTGCGTCGGCGGTTCCTGGCTGGTACCGGCAGTCACCCTGGCGCAGGGCGATTGGGCGCGCATCACGCAGCTCGCGCGTGATACCCAAGATTTAAAGAAATAAGGCCTCTAGCCCCCGTCCTATATGCGCAGGTAGCTATTAAATGCGTAGCGTATTGATTTTCTGACCGTTAGCGCAGGCCGACCCCGGAATCCGATTCGACCCGCTGGATCAGTTCAATCTTGTAGCCATCCGGGTCCGTGACAAAGGCAATCACGGTGCTACCGCCCTTGACCGGCCCGGCTTCGCGCGTGACATTGCCGCCCGCTGCTTTAATTTTGTCGCAGGCCGCATACGCATCGGGCACACCGAGCGCCAAGTGGCCAAAGGCGGTGCCCGGCTCGTACGACTCCACGCCCCAGTTGTAGGTCAGTTCAATCTCGGCCTGTTCCGGGTTGCCCTCAAAACCGACGAAGGCGAGCGAGTACTTGTACTCCGGGTTTTCCGAGGTGCGCAGCAGTTTCATGCCCAGCACCTGGGTGTAAAAATCGATCGAGCGTTGAAGGTTGCCAACGCGCAGCATGGTGTGAAGGAATCTCATTGCGTGGATTGTGGCGCAAGTTCAAACACCAGGCAGGTGGTGGTGGCATGGGCGTAGAGCGTGCCGTCCGGGCCAATCAACCGGGCTTCCGCCGTCGCCAGTTGCCGGCCGCAGTGGATGACTTTGCCTTCGGCGCGCACCCGTGCGACCTTGGGCGTTAGGGCGCGCACGATGTTCACGCTTAGCTCTGCCGTGGTGTAGCCCTGGCCCGGCGCCATGCGGGTGTGGACCGCGCAGCCCAGGGCTGAATCGAGCAGGGTGGCGAACCAGCCGCCATGGACCGTGCCCATCGGGTTCAGGTGCGCCACCCCCGGCGTGCCTTGAAATATGGCGTGGCCATGGCCGGCTTCCATAATCGTGAAGTCCAGCGTTTGCGCAATCGGCGGGTAGGGCAATTCGCCCCGCAGCATCGCCTGCATCAATTCCAGCCCGGTCTTGCCGACGAGCTGCTCGGGGCGGGCGACGCCCGGTCCGGCGCCCGCGTCCATCACGGCACGGATGGCTTGTTCCTGGGCGAGCCAGGCGTCGAGGTGATTGGTTTTGCTCATGGTAGGTTCTCCAGTTTAACAAAATATTTGCATATACAACAATTGTAGCTACAATATTATCCATGGACACCAACCTGATTTCCCCGCCGGCAGTTTCTGATGCGAAGTTGCAGGGCTGTACCAATCTCAAGCTGCGCCAGTTGACGCGGCGCATCACGCAGCATTACGACACCGAGCTGGCGCAGGCCGGGCTCAAGACGACCCAGTATTCGCTCCTGTCGCATGTGCTCAAACTGGGCCCCATCCGGCCTGGCGATCTGGCGTTGGCCATGAAGATGGATGCCTCCACGCTGACGCGCAATCTCAAACCCCTGCTTGCCGCTGGTTGGGTCCAGCTGGCAGAGGGCGTGGATGGGCGCAGCCGCCTGGTCACCATCACCGACACCGGCCGCGAGAAACGCCAGGAGGCCCAGCGGCACTGGAAGGCGGCGCAGTCCAGCCTCAACCGCCTGCTGGGCATGCAGCGTGTGCAGGCACTGCATACCCTGATTGATGAATCGCTGGATATTTTGACCGGCACCACCAAGGAAGAGACGCATGAATAAATCGCACACGTCCAAAAATCGCCCGGTGGCCGTCTGGCTGGTATTGCTGGCCGCCGCTGGCACCTTTGCCCTGACCATGGGCGTGCGCCAGACCATGGGCCTGTTCCTGTCGGCGCTCAATACCTCGACGGCCCTGGGCATCGGCAGCATCAGCCTGGCTTTTGCGTTCGGCCAGCTCTGGTGGGGGCTGACCCAACCCTTTGCCGGTGCGGTGGCCGATCGCATCGGCACCGGGCGCGTGATCAGTCTGGGTGTGCTGCTGATCGCCATTGGCACCTTCATCACGCCGCTCATGACGAGCACGGCCGGCCTGATTTTCGCGATCGGCGTGCTGGCCGCCGGTGGTGCCGGCATGGCCGGCCCCTCGGTACTGATGGCGGCCAGCACGCGCCTGGTGCCGCCTGAAAAGCGCGGACTCGCCACCGGCATCGTCAATGCGGGCGGCTCCTTCGGCCAGTTCGCCATGGCGCCGATTGCGATTGGCCTCACCGCCGCCGTCGGCTGGGCCAGCGCCATGCAGTGGCTCGGCGTGCTCGTCATGCTGGCGCTGCCGGCGGTGTGGGTGCTCAAGGGCAATTCCAAGGCCTTGGCGGCGCAGGCCGCGGCGGTCTCCGGTACGAAGGCCCTCAGCGCCCGCCAGGCCATCGGCCAGGCGCTCGCCACACCGAGCTTTCGCTACCTGAGCCTGGGTTTTCTGGTGTGCGGATTTCACGTTGCTTTCCTGGCGACGCATCTGCCGGGCGTGATCGCCGCGTGCGGCTTGCCACCCGAAATCGGCGGCTGGGCGCTGGCCATGATCGGCTTGTTCAACATCGTCGGCAGCCTGGCGATGGGCTGGGCGGTGGGGCGCTGGCGCATGAAATCGCTGCTGGCCCTGCTGTATGCGACGCGCGGCTTGGCGGTGCTGGTCTTTCTGCTGGCACCAAAAACACCGGCCGTGATGCTGGTTTTTGCCGCCGTCATGGGTGTGACCTTTCTCTCGACCGTGCCGCCGACCGCCGGACTGGTGGCCAAAATGTTCGGCACGGCCAATATGGCCATGCTGTTCGGCATCGTGATGCTGTCGCACCAGATAGGTGGTTTTTTCGGAGCTTTCCTCGGCGGCTATGTGTTTCAGGCCACCGGCAGCTACGACTGGGTCTGGTACATCGACATCGTGCTGGCCGCCGGTGCCGCGCTGGTGAACCTGCCCATCCGCGAAGCAAAATTCGTCGCGCACAAAAAAAGGGCTGATCTTGCGACCAGCCCTTAAGGGATCCCTGAACCTGAAGGTTTCGAAAGGACCCGAGGAGACAACCTGTAGAGAAACTACTTGTTCTCAAAAATCCTGCTTAAGTGAAGTATCTCAGGGTTTTCCCTGTTTTTGTAGAGATGAGGCTCAAAAAAAGCGAATTTTCTCTACGTTACATCACGTCAGCGTTGTAAATCAGCGTTTTTTCGTGCTTGTCTTGACGGCGTCCACTGTAGACGCGGTCACCGAATTGAAATTGGACTCAGCAGCTTCAGTCGCTTGCTTGACCGCCTTCTGCACCGATTCCAGCGCATTGTTGGCGGCAGCGACGCTGCTCTTCAGCACGGCGACAGCGGACTCGGAACCGGCAGGTGCATTCTTGGTGGCTGTTTCAACCAAACCCAGGAATTGTTTCTGCGCATCAGCCGCCTGGCTTTCAAATGTCTTGTTCAATTCGGCAGTGGAACCCGTCGCGATGTCATACAGGTGACGGCTGTAAGCAGCGGTCTTTTCAGCCAAAGGCTGGAGCATGGCCGATTGCAGGGCGATCAGTTCTTGTGCGTCTTTGACGTTCAGCATGGCCTTGGCATGCTCGGTGGACTCAGCCAGAGCGGCTTTGGAAGCGGTCAGGTTGAGTTCAACGATCTTCTCAACACCTTCGAAGGCTTTGGAGGTCAGACCCAGCAGGGTCTCAACACTTGCTTTTTGCGAAGCCATGACTTGTTCGACGGTCAACATATAAGTATCTCCAGTGAGAATGAGAAAAAATAATATCTGCTCCGTACCCCAGTCTTGGACTGGTTTATGTTGCAGTGCAGCATGGTTTGAATTATAGGGATATCACGAACCCCTGCAAGTGATTTTTGCTGCAATGCAACATATTAGGCAGCAGATTCTAGAAAACGGGTCTTAGGGGCCCGACACAATGTCGTTATGAAGGCCTATTACTCGGACCAATATGTGTTGCCCCTGCCGTCGGGGCATCGCTTCCCCATGGCCAAGTACCGCATGCTGCGGGAACAGCTGGCGCTGGCCTTTCCAGCGCTGCAGTTGATGGAGGCGCCCTGCGCCAGCGACGGGCAACTGGCGCTGGCGCACAGCCCGGCCTATGTGGCGTCGATTGTGGGCGGTACCTTGGATGCGGCGGCTCAACGTGAGATCGGTTTCCCCTGGAGTCACGCCATGGTGGAGCGCGCGCGGCGTTCCGTCGGAGCGACCGTCGCGGCGGTGCGTAGCGCCTTGCAAGAGGGCATTGCTGCGAACCTGGCAGGTGGTACGCACCATGCCTACGCCGACAAAGGCAGTGGATTTTGTGTGTTTAATGATGTGGCCGTTGCCGCCCGACTGATGCAGGCGGAGTGGGGTCGCACTGCGGGACGGCCTGCCGGTGTTCGCCGAGCTCACCTGCAGGTGGCGGTGATTGATCTGGATGTTCACCAGGGCAATGGCTCGGCATGTATCTTCCAGCATGACGACAGCGTGTTCACCCTGTCATTGCATGGCGACAAGAACTTTCCATTTCGCAAGGAATGCAGCGATCTGGATGTGGCGCTGGCCGATGGGTGTGGCGATGCTGACTACGCTGTGGCGCTTGAACAGGCGCTGGATGAACTGGGCCATCGTTTTAATCCCGGGCTGGTGATTTATCTGGCCGGTGCGGACCCTTTTGAGGGGGACCGTCTCGGGCGCCTCAAGCTCAGCATCGACGGCCTGGAGGCGCGTGACCGGCGTGTGTTTGACTGGTGTTTTACCCGGCGTATCCCGCTGGCTTTCGTCATGGCCGGGGGCTATGGCGCCAAAATTGAAGAAACTGTGCAGATCCAGCTCAACACCTACCGCGTTGCGCTTGACTATTGGCAGCGCTGGCAGAATCAGTCCTCATGAGCGAACCCCAATCAGACAAACCCCAACCGGAACCGCGCAGTGCCTACAAGGTGTTTCGCAGCATCACCACGCGCTGGATGGACAACGACGCCTACGGTCACGTGAATAACGTGGTCTATTACAGCTGGTTCGACACCGCCGTGAATGCCCATCTGATAGAGCATGGCGCACTCGACATTCACCAGGGCGAGACGATCGGTCTGGTGATTGAGACCCAGTGCAACTATTTTTCTCCTTTGGCTTTTCCGCAAACCGTTGAGGCTGGCATTCGCGTGGCCCGGCTGGGCTCCAGCAGCGTGCGCTACGAAGTGGGCCTGTTTGCCCAAGGCGCGTTGCTCACTGCGGCCAAGGGCCACTTCATCCATGTCTACGTTGACAAACACAGCCGCCGCCCGGTGCCTCTGCCTTTAAATCTGAAAACTGTTCTGGAGACTCTTGCATGACCCAAACCATCGTGGATGCTGCGATCACCTCGCGTATGTCGACCCGCGCCTTTACCCAACAGCCCGTTTCGCGCCAGACCATTACCGAACTGCTGCAGGTGGCCAGCCGGGCGCCATCGGGCACCAACACCCAACCCTGGAAGGTGTATGTGCTGCAGGGCGCCAGTCGCGCGGTGCTGGTGGACAAAGTGTGCGCCACCCACAACGCCATCCGTGCCAATCCGGCGCTGGCGGCCGACTACCGCGAGGAATACGACTATTACCCCGAAAAATGGGTCAGCCCCTACATCGACCGCCGCCGCGAGAATGGCTGGGGCCTGTACGGCCTGCTGGGCATTGAAAAAAGCGACAAGGACAAGATGCACTTGCAGCACCAGCGCAACTACCGGTTTTTTGACGCGCCGGTGGGCCTGATGTTCACCATGGACCGCGTCATGGGGCGGGGTTCACTGATGGACTATGGCATGTTCATGCAAAACATCATGGTGGCGGCGCGCGGCCGTGGCCTGCACACCTGCCCCCAGGCGGCGTGGAATGGCTTTGCCAAAATCATCCTGCCGCACATCGGTGCGGGTGCGGATGAGATGCTGGTTTGCGGCATGGCGCTGGGCTACGCAGATGAGACTGATGTGGTGAATACGTTTCGTACCCCCCGGGTGCCGGTGGAAGAGTTCACGCACTGGTTGTCATGATCATCACCAGCCTGCTCGACACCGACCTTTACAAGTTCACCATGATGCAGGTGGTGCTGCACCAGTTTCCGGGTGCCCAGGTTGAATACAAGTTCAAGTGCCGCAATTCTGGCATTGACTCGCTCACAGGGCAGGCCACGCGCAATCTGGCGGTGTACGTGGATGAAATTCGCGATGAAATCCGTTCGCTGTGCAGACTGCATTTCCAGGATGCCGAGCTGGCCTATTTGCAGTCGCTACGTTTCATCAAGAGCGACTTCGTAGACTTTCTGGGGCTGTTCAAACTCAATGAAAAATACATCACGGTGACCGCGCTGCCTTCGGGTGAGATCGACATCACCATCCGGGGCCCCTGGCTGCATACCATCCTGTTCGAGATTCCGGTGCTGGCCATCGTCAACGAGGTGTACTTCCGCAACACGCAAAAACTGCCGGATCTGCTGGAGGGCCGCCAGCGCCTGGACATCAAGATTGGCCAACTGCGCTCAGAGGGCTTGAGCGATTTGAAGATTGCGGATTACGGCACGCGTCGCCGCTTTTCCAAGGCCTGGCACGAAGAAGTTTTGCGGGTCTTGGCAGCCCGATTGGGCACCGGCCAGAGCCCCGGCCATGTCTCTGGCGTGCCGGGCCAGTTGGCGGGGACCAGCAACGTGCTGTTTGCCATGCAACTGGGCCTCACGCCGCTGGGGACCATGGCGCATGAGTACCTGCAAGCCTGCCAGGCGCTGGGGCCGCGCCTGCGCGACAGCCAGATTTACGCCTTCGAGTCCTGGGCCAAGGAATACCGGGGTGATCTGGGCATTGCCCTGAGCGATGTCTACGGTATGAATGCCTTTTTGCGCGATTTTGACCTGCTTTTCTGCAAGCTGTTTGATGGTGCCCGTCATGACAGTGGCGACCCCTTTCAGTGGGGTGAGCGCATGCTGGATCACTACAGCCGCAACCGGGTGGACCCGCGCACCAAAACCCTGATTTTCAGCGACGCGCTCACCGTGCCGCGCACCATTGAGCTGTACCAGCAGTTTCGTGGACGCTGCCAGCTGGCCTTTGGCATCGGCACCAACCTGACCAACGACCTGGGCGACGCGCCGGACCATGTGCCGCTGCAAATCGTTATCAAAATGGTGCGCTGCAACGGCCAGCCCGTGGCCAAGCTTAGCGATACGCCCTCCAAGAACATGTGCGACGATGAAAAATACCTGGCCTACTTGCGTCAGGTCTTTGACATTACCCAGCCTGCCTGACCGGGTATGCTCTGCCGGCATCAGAACCGGAGACAAAAAAATATGAAATTACTTAACTGGCTTGCCGCGGCAGGCCTTTTTGCTCTGCCAGGGCTGGCTCAGGCCGCAGAGTTTGATGGCAGCCAGCTCTCGCCACTGTGGGGTGTGCCATTTGCTGGCGTTCTGCTGTCGATTGCGGTGATGCCCTTGTTCGCGCCGATCTTCTGGCATCACCACTTTGGCAAAGTGACCGCAGCCTGGTCGCTGGCCTTCTTGCTGCCATTTGCCTTGGTGTATGGCGTCGATGCGGCCGCGACTAATTTTGCACACGCGCTGGTGGCGGAATACATCCCCTTCATTCTGTTGCTCACAGCCTTGTTTGCTGTGGCAGGCGGGGTTTACATCCGGGGCAATTTGCGTGGCGGTCCCGGGCTCAATACGACGATTCTGGCTATTGGCGCGGTACTGGCCAGTTTCATGGGGACCACGGGTGCGTCGATGTTGATGATTCGCCCCTTGATTCGTGCCAACGACCACCGCGTTCACAAGGCGCATGTCGTGGTGTTCTTCATCTTTATCGTCTCCAACGCGGGCGGCTCGCTGACGCCGTTGGGCGATCCACCGCTGTTTCTTGGCTTCCTCAAGGGCGTCGATTTTTTCTGGACGGTTCGCCATATTTTCCCGGAAACGCTTTTTCTGGTAGGTGCGCTGCTGGCGATTTTCTATCTCATGGACTCGTGGTATTACCACCGGCGCGGGGAGCTATTGCTGGTGGACCCCACCCCCGACAGCAAGCGTATCGGTTTTGATGGGGTGGCCAACTTCTGGTTGCTCGGTCTGATCGCGGCCTTGGTGCTGCTCAGCGGTTTCTGGAAATCAGCCGTGGTCTTCAATCTGTTTGGTATCGAAGTCGGTTTGCCCGGCTTGGTGCGTGATGCTGGCCTGATTGCCGTGACGGCTGTCTCGCTCATGATTACGCCCGCTCGAGTCCACGAGGACAACCAATTTTCCTGGGGACCGATGCAAGAAGTGGCCAAACTGTTCGCCGGTGTCTTTCTGACCATTATTCCCGTGATTGCCATGCTGAAGGCGGGTGTGAACGGGCCATTCAGCGCCATTGTGGCCGCGGTCACGCGACCCGACGGCACGCCCGACCCAGCCATGTATTTCTGGGCTGCCGGTGCCTTGAGCTCCTTCCTGGACAACGCGCCCACTTACCTGGTTTTCTTTAATACGGCGGGTGGTGATCCGCAAGTGCTGATGAATGCGCTGGCGCCCACATTGGCCGCGATTTCAGCCGGCGCCGTGTTCATGGGCGCCAACACTTACATCGGCAATGCGCCGAACCTCATGGTCAAGGCCATCGCCGAAGACCGGGGTGTCCAGATGCCCGGTTTCTTCGGCTATATGGCGTGGTCAGGTGCTGTCCTGATTCCGCTGTTCATCGTCATGACCTTCATCTGGTTTCGCTAGAGGCTATTAACTATGAGCAAATCCAACATCCTGATCGCACGGGCCGTTTTTCCCGAAGTCATTGCCAAATTGGCGCAGCACTTTGATGTGGATTCCAATCAGACCGATCAAGTCTGGACCCCCGCGCAGCTGATTGCCAAATTGCAGGGCAAGCAGGGCGTCTTCACCACCGGCAGCGAGCGCATTGACGGCGCGTTGCTGGCCGCATGCCCGGCCCTGAAAGTCTGTGCCAACATGGCGGTGGGTTACAACAACTTCGACCTCGAGGCCATGACCGCCGCCGGGGTGCTCGCCACCAACGCGCCGGATGTATTGACCGAGACCACCGCCGATTTTGGCTTTGCCTTGCTGATGGCCACCGCTCGTCGCATGGCGGAAGCCGAGCATTTTTTGCGGGCAGGGCAGTGGAGCAAATGGAGCTACGACATGTTCGCCGGCTCCGATATTCACGGCAGCACGCTCGGCATTCTGGGCATGGGCCGTATCGGCCAGGGCATTGCCCGGCGCGGCGCCCTTGGCTTTGGCATGAAGGTGATTTATCACAACCGGTCGCGCCTGGACGCGGCGACCGAGGCCGAATGCCAGGCCCGTTATGTGAGCAAGGAAGAGCTGCTCGGATCAGCCGACCATCTGGTGCTGGTGCTGCCGTACTCTGCGTCTTCCCACCACGCCATCGGCGCGGCTGAGCTGGCGCAGATGAAACCCAGCGCGACGCTGATCAACATCGCGCGCGGCGGCATTGTGGATGACGCGGCGCTGGCGCTTGCCCTGCGCAACAAGACCATTGCCGCCGCCGGGCTCGACGTGTTCGAAGGGGAGCCCAAAGTGCACCCGGATTTGCTGGGCGTGCCCAACGTGGTGCTGACGCCGCACATCGCCAGTGCCACGTTGCCTACGCGGCTGGCCATGGCCAATCTGGCAGCGGATAACCTGATCGGGTTTTTGACGCAGGGCAAGCCCCTCACGCCGCTGAATCCCGAGGTGCTGCCGAAGCCATAGCGCCATGTGCGTCAATCGGGCGTTCGCCTGGGCCCATGTGCGTTGTCGTCAGCCCATTCGCGCCACAGCGCCAGCAGAACAGCCAGAATCACCGGCCCGACGAACAGACCGATGAGGCCGAAGGCCGCCAGCCCGCCCAGGACGCCGAACAACACCAGCAGGAAGGGAATTTTTGCCACGCCGCTGATGACCAGCGGTCGCACCAGGTTGTCGATCCAGCTCACCGCCAGCGCGCCCCACAACAGCAGTCCGACCCCTGCGCTCACCTGACCTTTTAACAGCAGCCACACGCCGATAGAACCCCAGACCACAGGCGCGCCGAAGGGGATGAGTGCCACCACGGCAGTCGCGGCACCCCAGAAGACCGGTGCCCGCACACCGGCGACCCAATAGCCCAGGCCTGCCAGCAAGCCTTGCGCAAGGGCCGCCAGCAACAGGCCGTAAACCACGGCGCGCGTGGTGTCGCCCACTGCCTCGAAATAGGCCTGTACCCGGTTCCCGAGCAGGCCGTGCATGATGCCGCGCAATTGTTCGAGCAGACGGTCGCCTTCGCGAAACAGGAAGAAGGATGTCAGCAAGGCAATGGCCAGGCGCAGCGCATTCAAGCCAAAATCGCCGACCAGGCGCATGGCGCGACCGCCCCATTGCTCGGCCAGGTCTGACAGTGGGGCGCCCCAAGTCGCGCGGTCGCCGCTGAGCGCCGTGAGTTGCTCCTGCAGCCAGGGCCCCAGCCACGCAATGCGCAGGATAGCCTCCGGCAGGCGTATGCCGCCTTTTACTAGCGCAGCGGCCTCGCGAATGCCCGCCATGCCTTCGCTGCGCAACAAAAATCCCAGCCAGAAGAGCGACAAACCAAGGATCAGCGTCAGGAATACGGTCATGGCCAATGCGGCCCAGGTCCGGCGACCGTGCAACCAGGTCAGCACACGCAGGTGCAGTGGCCAAGATACATAGCTCAGGATGGCCGCCCATGCGATGGCCGCCAGAAAGGGTTGCATCACCACAAAGCCCGCCAGCAGCAGGCCACCGAGCAAGCCCGTGAGCACAGTGCGGCGCAACCAGAGCGGTGTCTGCTGTTCGTACATGGCGGGTCCTGATGACGTTTCACAGCAAGTGTGCTCTTTTTTTGATGGCTTGCCGCAGCGGACAGACGCATTGGCGTGCGGCGAATCAGCGGAGTTGATGATGATCAAAGACCCCGTCCGGGAATGGTGGAGCATAAGCACAGGCACCTTCAATTCGTGGTGCCGCAGCGGCTTCGAACGCACGAGGAGAACGCGATCATGACGATCATTCACAGCATTGCGGTGGCTACCGATTTTTCACCCGGTTCGAATGCAGCGGTCGAGCGCGCGGTGCAACTGGCGGTGGCGCATGGCGCCTCGCTGCGTCTGTTGCATGCGTTCGATGTAAGCCTCGGGCACAGTGTGAAGGGTATCTTTGACCCGCAGCGCCTGACCCGAAATGCGCCGCCGGACGTCCTGATGCGCCAGCACCTGAGCGATCTGGCGGCAGCACTGGCCAAGCAAACCGGGCTGCGCGTCGAAGCCGGGTTCTCCGTTGGCAAGGCGGACAGTGGCATCAAGGCCTATGCCGGCGCCCACGAGGTCGCGTTGGTGGTTATGGGTTCGCGTGCCGAGCCGGCCGCGACGGGACTGGGTAGTACCGCGTCGAAGGTGGTTCGCTCACTCGCGTGCCCGGTCCTGATTGTGCGTTCGGGCGGCGCCCGGTCTTACGAAAAAGTACTTCTGGCGGTTGACATGCACGAGGGCTCGGCGCGCGTGGCAACGGTCGCCCTCAGCTTGTTTCCGGCGGCACAGCATCACTTGCTCTATGCCGTGGACCCCGCACTGGAACGCGTCCTGGGGACGAGTGCCGTCGAGAAGGATCAGATGCGGGTGCCGCATGAATCGATGCACGCGCTGGCCGTGCGACAGCTTGAGCAGATGGCGCGAGAGTTGACGACCCGGTTTCAACATCAGGTCGCTGCCGAAGTGCTTGAAGATGTGCCGTCGCGGGCCATTGTTGAGCGTGCCGCGACCTTGCACGCTGATTGCGTGGCGGTGGGCCACCACGGGCACGGTGCCGGCCCAGAACGCCTGCTGGGCAGCATGGTCCAACATGTGCTGCACCATACATTGCGGGATGTTCTGGTGGTTCCATGAAGTTTGTGCTGGCGCTGGCGATCCTGGCCGTCACGGTGCTCGTGGCGGCGCAGGAACGCTCGGCAGGGTCTGACGTGCCATTGCTGCGCGTGAGCGGCCCGATCGGCCCCGCCACTGCCGACTATATTGCGCGCGGCCTGAAAAGGGCAGCGCAGGACCGCAAGCCTCTGCTGGTTCTGCAAATTGACACGCCCGGCGGGTTGGACAGTTCGACGCGCCAGATCGTCAAGGACATCCTCGCCTCACCCGTGCCGGTGGCGGCCTGGGTGGCGCCCGGCGGCGCGCGGGCCGCCAGTGCGGGCGCCTACATCGTCTATGCCAGCCATGTTGCCGCCATGGCGCCTGGAACCAACCTCGGTGCCGCCACGCCGGTGCAAATGGGTGGCTTGCCTGGAACGCCAGCGCCAGGTGCACCCGACAAACCGGTTCCGTCCAGTGCGCCGGACAGCAAGGCCAGTGAACCCAAAGACCCGACCGAAGCTGTGCGTCCGGGGGCGGATGCCATGACGCGCAAAATCGTCAACGATTCGGCCGCCTACCTGCGCTCGCTGGCCCAGATGCGCGGACGCAATGTAGATTGGGCTGACCGGGCCGTGCGCGATGGCGTCAGCCTGTCCGCACAGGAGGCGCAGTCTCAGCGGGTGATTGATTTCATCGCCGCTGACCTGGCAGCGCTGCTGCAGCAAGCACACGGGCGCTCGGTGCAAATGAGTGATGGCGTGCGGCATACCGTGGACAGTCGGGGCCGAAGCGCGGTGATCATTGAGCCTGACTGGCGTACCCGGCTGCTTGGCATCATCACCGACCCGACGGTGGCGTACCTGCTGTTGCTGCTCGGAATTTACGGTCTCTATTTCGAGCTGACGACGCCCGGTTTCGGGGTGCCGGGTGTGGCGGGTTCGATCGCGTTGCTGCTGGGCATGTTTGCGCTGCAGATGTTGCCGGTGAGCTATGCGGGCGTCGCGCTGATCGTGCTGGGTTTTGCCATGTTGGTGGCCGAGGCTTTGTTGCCCAGCTTTGGGGCTTTGGGCATCGGCGGCACCATCGCCTTTGTCATTGGTTCAGTGATGCTGATCGATACAGACATGCCGGGCTTCGGTATTCCGCGCGGCTTGATCGCCACCGTGGCCGTGGTCAACGTGCTGTTCGTGCTGGTGGTGTTCCGGCTCGCGCTCAAAGCCCGAACGCGGCCGGTGGTCAGCGGTTCGGAGGAATTGCCGGGTGCTACCGGCGAAGTTCTTGAGGTCACCACCCATGCCACCTGGATGCGTCTGCGTGGCGAACGCTGGCGTGTGCTCTCGGACGTGCCGTTGCATCGCGGTCAGCGTGTCCGCGTGATCGGGCGCAAGGGGCTGGTGCTGCAGGTGGAGCCGATTGAAGCGGTGCCCACGGGTGGGGCCGCGGCAGGCCGGTCGTCAGGGGTTTCAGGCCCATAACCTCGAACAAGGAGAAACCTATGTACTGGGAAATCGGTTACGGCTTCATTCCGATTGTGTTGATCATGCTGGTGGCTGCGTCAGTACGCATCTTGCGCGAGTACGAGCGCGGCGTGGTGTTCCAGCTGGGGCGCTTCTGGAAAGTCAAAGGCCCGGGTTTGATCATCCTGATTCCCGGTATCCAGCAGATGGTGCGCGTGGATCTGCGCACCGTGGTGATGGATGTGCCGCCGCAGGATGTCATCACGCGCGACAACGTCTCGGTCAAGGTCAACGCCGTGGTCTACGCCCGCGTGGTGGACCCGCAACTCGCCATCATCCAGGTCGAAAATTACATGTTGGCCACCTCGCAACTGGCGCAGACGACCTTGCGTGCCATTCTTGGCAAGCACGAACTTGATCAGTTGCTCGCTGAGCGCGACAAAATCAACCAGGCACTGCAGCAGGTGCTTGATGTGCAGACTGACGCCTGGGGTGTCAAGGTCTCGAAGGTGGAGATCAAGAACGTCGATTTGAACGAAAGCATGGTGCGCGCCATTGCCAAGCAAGCCGAAGCCGAACGCGAGCGGCGCGCCAAAATTATCCACGCCGAGGGCGAGTTGCAGGCGTCCGCCAAGCTGCTGGAGGCGGCGCAAACATTGGCACAGGCCCCGCAGGCGATGCAATTGCGCTACCTGCAGACGCTCACGGCAATTGCCGGGGAAAAGAGCTCCACCATCGTTTTCCCGATGCCCATCGACCTGATCGCCTCGGTGCTGGATCGCTTGTCGATTCGGCCTGGGCCAGCCATCACACCAGAGTGAGCCGTCCATAGGCCCCCCCCATCAGCACGGTTGCCCGGAGCAGCGCTGCGCTGCCAAACTTGGGTGGCGATACCCTCAAATTCGGTTTGGCTGTTCTATCTCCCCAATTGCCAGAGCCGGGCGTGTTTTGAACAACAATAGCGCCTTGGGGAGAAATTGCTTTGAATGATGTTTTGCTTTGGCTGGTGTTGGCACTGGCTGTCTTGAATGGTTTGGTATTGTGGTGGCTGGCATTGCGTCGGCCGGACGCCCGCGGGGCGCTGGCGGCGGAGCAGGGCAAGGCGGAGGTGCTGGCCGCTGTCAAGGGCGGCGCCGAGCGCATGGAGCGCCTTGAAAGTGAACTGCGTCGCGAGATCAGCGAGTCATCGCGCGGCGGGCGCCAGGAGCTGACGCAAAATCTCGCCACTTTTCAGCAGATGCTGGTGCAACAGGGGGCCGAAGCCACACGCACCCAAAACACCCAGATTGATGCTTTTGGCCAGCAGCTGGCGCTGCTGCAGAAAACGCTGGCCGACACGCTCACCAACCAGCTGTCCGGTTTGAGTGAATCCAACGCGCGGCGCATGAATGAAGTGCGCGAGACCCTGGAAAAACAACTGGCGCAGCTGCAAACCACCAATTCGGCCAAGCTCGACGAGATGCGCGCCACGGTGGACGAAAAACTGCAGACCACCCTGCAAACCCGACTGGGGGAAAGCTTCAAACAAGTGGCGGACCGGCTGGAGCAGGTGCACAAAGGCCTGGGCGAGATGCAAACCCTGGCGCAGGGCGTGGGCGATCTCAAACACCTGCTGACCAATGTCAAAGCGCGCGGCATTTTTGGCGAAGCCCAACTCGCTTCGCTGCTGGAGCAGGTGTTTGTGGCCGACCAGTATTGCGCACAGGTGGCGACACGTCCGGGCAGTAAAAACGTGGTCGACTTCGCCATCAAGCTGCCTGGCAAATCCGAGCACGGCGAGCCGCTGTGGTTACCGATCGACGCCAAGTTTCCCAATGAAGACTACGAGCGTCTGCTGGACGCGCAGGGCAGGGCCGACGTGTTGGGAGCCGAGGCGGCCGGCAAGGCGCTGGAGGTGCGCATCAGGCTGGAGGCCAAATCCATCGCCGATAAATATGTGGAGCCGCCGCACACCACCGATTTCGCCATTCTGTTTTTGCCGACCGAAGGCCTGTATGCCGAGGTACTGCGCCGTCCTGGCCTGATGCAGGCCTTGCAGCGCGAGCACCGCATTACGCTGGCGGGCCCCACCACGCTGCTGGCCATGCTCAGTTCGCTGCAAATGGGCTTTCGCACCCTGGCCCTGGAGAAGCGCTCCAGCGAAGTGTGGCAGGTGCTGGGCGCGGTCAAAACCGAGTTCGGCAAGTTTGGCGACGTGCTGGCCCGGGTCAAGTCGCAAACCGAAACCGTGCTCAAGACGCTCGACAGTGCCGAGACCCGCAGCCGCGCCATGGGCCGGGCGTTGAAAAAAGTCGAGGCGCTGCCTGACGTGCAAGTGCCAGCGCTGATTCCGATGGACAAGGATTTTGACAACGATGTGGAGGCCGAGCGGGCGTGAAGTTGGCGTCCACCGACACGCAGACTTCCCGTTTTGCGCTGGCGCGCCTGATTGCGGGCCAGATATTCCTGCACGCCTGCATGGCAGGCATGCGCATGGCCGCGCCCTTGCTGGCGCTGCGCGAGGGCTTCAGTGCGCTGGCCGTGGGCTTTCTGCTGGCCTTGTTTGCTTTGACCCAAGTCTTTCTGGCACTACCTGCGGGCCGCTATGTGGACCGCCACGGGCTCAAGCGCCCGGTCGGCTTGTGCGTGCTGGCGGCCTCGGTGGGCGCCGGACTGGCGGTGATATATCCGGTTTTTGCCGTGCTGTGCCTGAGTGCCTTGATGACCGGCGGCGCCACCGGGGTGGCCTCCATCTCCCTGCAGCGTCATGTGGGGCGGGCCGCGCAGGATGCGAACGAGCTCAAAAAAGTGTTCAGCTGGCTGGCCATCGGTCCGGCCGTGTCCAATTTTGTTGGGCCGTTGGCGGCCGGCCTGTTGATTGACCACAGCGGCTTTCGCACGGCTTTCCTGTTCATGGCCGTGTTGCCGCTGGCGACCTGGTTTTGGGTGCGCCATACGATCGAGCTGCCGCCTGTGGCCGGCCAACAGGGGAAGACTCCCAACAAGGCCTGGGATTTGTTGCGTGAACCCCTGATGCGACGCCTGATGCTGGTGAACTGGCTGCTGTCATCGTGCTGGGATGTCCACACTTTTGTGGTGCCGGTGCTGGGGCACGAACGGGGTTTCAGCGCGTCGGTGATTGGCGCGATTCTGGGCGCCTTCGCCCTTGCCGCCACGTTTGTGCGCGTGCTGCTGCCGCTGTTTGCCTCGCGCGTGCGCGAGTGGGTCATCGTCACTTCGGCCATGGCGATCACGGCGGTGCTTTTCGGGGCGTACCCGTTCATGCAGTCACCGCTGGCGATGGGTGTCTGTTCGGTGCTGTTGGGGTTGGCGCTGGGTTCGGTTCAACCCATGATCATGAGCACGCTGCACCAGATCACGCCCGAGGCGCGACATGGCGAGGCGCTGGGTTTGCGCCTGATGTCCATTAACGCCTCCAGTGTGCTGATGCCGCTGCTGTTCGGTACCGCAGGCGCGGTTGTGGGGGTCTCGGTGGTGTTCTGGACGGTCGGGCTGGCAGTGGGCGCCGGGGCACGGCCCGCTTGGCTGCTGCGCCCCGGATTGCGACCTGCATCGCCGCCGTCCCGTTAGCCCTAGAAAATGTCCGCTACCAAGCCGTTTTCAGCTCACTGCATGACGTTTTCAATCTTTGGGAGAGGACTGAGGCGAAGTTCTATATGCGCTCCGTCATCTCCGTTGGCACGTACTGCGCTTATCTAATCGCTACCGTTTCGGATTCCCGGGGCTGCCAACCGCCGCCGAGTGCCTTGAACGCCGCGACGGCCGCGCGTGCCGATTCGGTTTGTGCTTGCGCGCGCATATCGGAGGCGCGTAGCAAGTTCTCATCGGCTTGCAGGACCTCGATCAGGCTGACGCCCCCTTTCTGGTACGCCGCGAACGAAGCCCCCCTCGCTCGACTGAGCGAGTCCACACCCTGAGTCAGTATGCCGGCCTGGTCCTCGCGTTTTACCAGAAACGAGAACGCGTTTTCCACGTCTTCGGTCGCACGCAGCGCGGCGAGCCGATAAGCGGCTAACGCCTCGGCTTCCTGGCCTTTGGCCAGGTCAATCTGCGCGTTGATGCGGCCGAAGTCGAACAGACGCCAGCGCAGGCCCAACACACCGGCGGCCTGGCTTGCACCGCTAGTGAACAGGTTGCCACCGGACACCGATGTCGCGCTGCCGATCAGCCCACCCAGAGAGAGCTTGGGGTAGTACTCGGCAATGGCCACACCAATACGCGCGTTCGACGCAGCCAGGCGGCGTTCGGCCATGATCAGATCGGGCCGGCGCCTGAGCAAATCACCCGGCGAGCCGGTTGATGCGATCTGCGGGGCGGCCGGAATAGCGCCAGCATTCGCCAGCTCCTCCCGGTGCGTACCGGGCGGTGTGCCCAGCATCACGTCCAGCGCATTCATGGTCGTGTCCAGCCCTGCTTCGAGGACCGGTACCGATGCCCGCACTTGGGCGAGCGCGCCCTCGACCTGCCGCACTTGAAGTTCGGCTGCCAGCCCCTTGCCATACAGCAGATTGATTGTCGAGAGTAGCTTCTGTTGCGTCTGTACCTGCCTGCGGGCAACGTCCAGGCGAGTTTGCAGTCCGCGGATGCTGATGTAGACGTCGGCGGTCTGCGCCGCCACCGCCAGTCGTGTCGCCGCCGCGCCGGCCTCCGAAGCCTGGTACTCGGCCAGTGCCGCTTCCCGTCCGCGACGCACGCCACCGAAGACGTCCAGCTCCCAGCCTACGCCGAGGCTGGCCTCATAGGCATTGCCGTAGCGATCGAAATTGGGCCTTGAATTCAAAACTTGCCCCAACGGCGTTTCAACCGACTGGTAGGCTCGCGCACCTTGGGCATTGATGTTGCCGGAAGGCAGCAGCGCGGCATTCGCGGCCCCAAGTCCCGCGCGCGCCTGGGCGACCCGAGCGGACGCCTGCGCGAGATCCAGATTCTGCTCCAGCGCAAGCGTTACGAAGCGGGTCAGTTGTGGATCGCCAAAGCCTCCCCACCACACGATGAAGTCGGCGGTGGCTTTGGCATGCCGTTGCTCAACTGCAGTTTGACCCAGGTAGCGGTCTGGCATGGAGGGGGCAGGCCGAAGGTAATCCGGCCCGACAGCGCAACCCGCTGAAAGACTGGCGACGGCTAACATGAAGAGAGTACGTTTGAGTAGCATGGGCATCTTCCGTGAAGTGAAAGGGAGAAATGAAAGTGACTATATTACCAAAACGTCACTAGTTGCGAAAATCGAATATGGAAGGTAAGCTGTCGATCATGAGCAAAGCAAGCACTTATCCGGGCCCAGCCCGAGGCCCTATCGATCACGAGGTGCGTGATCAAATCGTTGCCGCAGCGACCAAGCACTTCGGTTTGTACGGTTACGAGAAGACGACCGTCTCCGATCTGGCCAAGGCCATCGGCTTTTCCAAGGCCTACATCTACAAGTTTTTCGAGTCCAAGCAGGCCATAGGCGAACTGATTTGCGCGAATTGCCTGCACGCGGTCGAAACGGAGGTCAGAGCAGCCATTGACGGCGTCGACCGCCCGCCAGAGAAGCTGCGACGCATGTTCAAGGTGGCCGTTGAGTCGAGTCTTCGCTTGTTTTTTGAAGATCGCAAGCTTTATGACATCGCGGCCTCGGCCGCTACCGAGCGTTGGGAGGCGGTGCGCGCCTATGAGGAGCGTATCCAGGTCATGCTGCAGGACATCTTGCGCCAGGGGCGTGAAACAGGGGAGTTCGAGCGCAAGACGCCGCTAGACGAGGCGGCGACGGCGATCTACTTGGTCATGCGCCCGTACCTCAATCCGCTGCTCCTGCAGTACAACTTCGATTACACCGATGACGCGCCGGCTCAACTGTCTAGTCTGGTGCTTCGCAGCTTGTCGCCTTAAATTTGGAAAATTTATTGTGACTATTGACAAATTTGGTTACTAGTAACAAAATGAAATCCTGTTTAGTTTTTTACAGGATTTCTATATGTTCCGCCGCCGCCTCGTTTTCTCTGCTGTCATATCTGCATTGCCGTTTGCGTTGGTCGCCTGCGGCGAAAAGACGCAATCCGATCCACGCACCGAAGCGCCGCTGGTACGTGCGGCCACCATCCAGGGGGCGGTCGCTGCATCACGTACCTTCACCGGAACCGTAGCCGCTCGGGTACAAAGCGATCTGGGCTTTCGGGTCTCCGGCAAGGTATTGGAACGCCTTGTGGATACGGGGCAAACCGTCAAGCGCGGGCAAGCGCTCATGCGCATCGACTCCGTCGATCTGAAGCTCGCAGCTCATGCTCAGCAGGAAGCGGTAGCCGCCGCCCGAGCGCGGGCGCAGCAAACGGCGCAGGAGGAAGCTCGCTACAGCGATCTGCGCGGGACCGGCGCGATATCGGCTTCAGCCTACGACCAGGTCAAGGCGGCGGCAGATGCCGCCAAAGCCCAGCTCAATGTGACCGAAGCCCAGGCTGAAGTGGCGCGCAACGCGAGCCGCTATACGGAGCTGGTGGCGGATACCGATGGCGTCGTCATGGAAACGCTGGTCGAACCTGGCCAGGTCGTCAACGCAGGACAGGCCGTGGTGCGTGTGGCCCATGCCGGACGCCGTGAAGCCATCATCCAGTTGCCGGAAACCTTGCGCCCTGCGATCGGTTCAGCCGGC
This sequence comes from Rhodoferax ferrireducens, assembly GCF_003347515.1. GTDB lineage: Bacteria > Pseudomonadota > Gammaproteobacteria > Burkholderiales > Burkholderiaceae_C > Rhodoferax. The sequence goes on from NZ_QEII01000324.1 coordinate 602,594, forward strand.
CAGGCCACGCTGTTTGGCAAAGAAGGCGTTGCCGTTCCGGCCAAACTCAGGCAGCTTTCGGACGCCGCAGACCGGCTGACCCGCACTTTCGAGGCGCGCTATGTGCTGGAGGGAGAGCTGTCCAACGCGCCCTTGGGCACCACAGTCACCATTCAGATCCCGGAGGCGCATGCCGCGGTGCAAGGTGGTTTGTCGGTACCGATAGGCGCGCTGTTCGACGCGGGCAAGGGGCCAGGCGTCTGGGTCATTCAAGGCGAGCCCGCCAAGGTTTTTTGGCGGCCGGTCACGGTCCAGCGCCTCGGCGACGACGGCGCGCGCATTGCCGGTCAACTCAAAGCAGGTGAGCGGATCGTCGCACTCGGCACGCATCTGCTGCGTGAAGGCGAACAGGTCCGGGTGGCGGGCCTTGCCGTCGCCACTGCGACTGAAGGAGCGCGGCCATGAGCGAAGGTCGTTTCAACCTGTCCGCGCTCGCCGTGCGCGAGCGTGCCATCACCCTGTTCTTGATCCTCTTGATCTCGCTGGGCGGGGTCATGTCCTTCTTCAAGCTGGGTCGGGCGGAGGACCCCTCATTCACGATCAAGGTGATGACGATCATCACGGCCTGGCCCGGTGCTACCGCGCAGGAGATGCAGGACCAGGTCGCCGAGAAGATCGAAAAGCGTTTGCAGGAGCTGCGCTGGTATGACCGCAGCGAGACCTACACCCGTCCTGGATTGGCGTTCACCACACTGACCTTGCTGGACAGCACCCCTCCATCGGAAGTGCAGGACGAGTTCTACCAAGCCCGTAAAAAGGTCGGTGACGAAGTACGCAATCTGCCGCCCGGCGTGATCGGGCCGATGGTCAACGACGAGTATTCCGATGTGACCTTCGCCTTGTTCGCACTCAAGGCCAAGGGCGAACCCCAGCGCGTGCTCGTTCGCGACGCGGAAACGCTGCGCCAGCGGCTGCTGCATGTGCCGGGCGTGAAGAAGGTCAATATCGTTGGCGAGCAGTCCGAACGCATTTTTGTCGAGTTCTCGCATGATCGTCTGGCAACGCTGGGGGTCAGCCCGCAAGAGGTGTTCGCCGCGCTCAACAGCCAGAACGCTTTGACGCCGGCCGGCTCCGTCGAGACCAAGGGGCCAGAGGTGTTCATTCGCCTGGACGGCGCTTTCGATGAATTGCAGAAGATTCGCGACACGCCCGTAGTGACGCCGGGGCGCACGCTGAAGCTCTCGGACATCGCCACGGTGAAGCGTGGCTATGAAGACCCGGCGACTTTCATGATCCGCAACGGCGGCGAACCCGCCCTGCTGCTGGGCGTCATCATGCGCGACGGCTGGAACGGCCTCGACCTGGGCAAGGCGCTGGACGGCGAAGTCAGTGCGATCAACGCCGAGCAGCCGCTGGGCATGAGCCTGGCCAAGGTCACCGACCAGGCCGTCAACATCAGCTCGGCGGTTGACGAGTTCATGGTCAAGTTCTTTGCCGCAGTGCTGGTGGTCATGCTGGTGAGCTTCGTGAGCATGGGCTGGCGTGTCGGGGTCGTGGTTGCCGCGGCCGTGCCGCTGACGCTGGCCGTCGTCTTTGCGGTGATGCTCGCCAGCGGCAAGAATTTCGACCGCATCACCCTGGGCTCCCTGATCCTGGCACTGGGCTTGTTGGTGGACGACGCCATCATCGCCATCGAAATGATGGTGGTGAAGATGGAAGAAGGCTATGACCGCATCGCGGCCTCGGCCTATGCCTGGAGCCATACCGCCGCCCCCATGCTGTCGGGTACGCTGGTCACGGCCGTCGGCTTCATGCCCAACGGCTTCGCCCGATCCACGGCGGGTGAGTACACCAGCAACATGTTCTGGATCGTGGGCATCGCGCTCATCGCCTCCTGGGTGGTGGCGGTGGTGTTCACGCCCTATCTCGGGGTCAAGCTGTTGCCCGACTTCAGACAGGTCGAAGGCGGTCACGAGGCCATCTACGACACGCCGCGCTACAACCGCTTTCGTCGCCTGCTGGGGCGCGTCATTGCCCGCAAGTGGATCGTCGCCGGCACGGTGATCGGCCTGTTCGTGGTGTCGGTGCTTGGCATGGCGGTGGTCAAGAAACAGTTCTTCCCGATCTCCGACCGGCCTGAAGTGTTGGTCGAAGTGCAGATGCCCTATGGCACGTCGATCACCCAGACCAGCGCCGCTGCGGAGAAGGTGGAAGCCTGGCTGGCCAAGCAAGAGGAAGCCAAGATCGTCACCGCCTACGTCGGCCAGGGCGCTCCACGCTTCTATTTCTCGATGGGACCGGAGTTGCCTGATCCGTCGTTTGCGAAGATCGTGGTCCGCACGGACAACCAGGACGAGCGCGAGGTGTTGAAAAAGCGGCTGCGCGAGGCCATCGCTGACGGCCTCGCCACAGAGGCGCGCGTGCGCGTCACCCAGCTCGTGTTTGGTCCGTATTCGCCGTATCCGGTGGCCTACCGGGTCTCCGGCCCGGATCCGGAGGTGTTGCGCAAAGTGGCGGCTGAGGTGCAGCGGGTGATGGACGCCAGTCCGATGATGCGCACGGTCAACACCGACTGGGGTACGCGCACGCCCGCGCTGCACTTCACCTTGCAGCAGGACCGATTGCAGGCCGTGGGCCTGACTTCCAGTTCCGTGGCGCAACAGTTGCAATTCCTGCTCAGTGGCATTCCAGTCACTGCCGTGCGGGAGGACATTCGCACGGTGCAGGTTGTCGCGCGCTCGGCGGGCAACAACCGGCTCGACCCGGCCAAGATTGGCGATTTCACGCTGGCTGGCGCCAACGGGCAGCGCATCCCGCTGTCGCAGGTGGGCAAGGTCGAGGTGCGCATGGAAGAACCGGTCATGCGCCGACGCGACCGTGTGCCGACGATCACCATCCGTGGCGACATCGCCGAAGGCTTGCAGCCGCCGGACGTGTCGACGGCCATCACCCAGCAACTCCAGCCCATCATGGACAAGCTGCCGAGTGGCTACCACATCGTCGAAGCCGGCTCCATCGAAGAATCAGGCAAGGCGACGGTCGCCATGCTGCCGATCTTCCCCATCATGCTGGCCATCACCCTGCTCATCATCATCCTGCAGGTTCGCTCGATCGCGGGAATGGTGATGGTCTTCCTGACCAGTCCGCTGGGACTGATCGGCGTGGTACCAACCCTGCTGCTGTTCCAGCAGCCCTTCGGCATCAATGCGCTGGTCGGCTTGATCGCGTTGTCGGGCATCCTGATGCGCAACACGCTGATCTTGATCGGTCAGATTCGTGAAAACGAACAGGCCGGGCTGGATCCCTTCCGTGCGCTTGTCGAAGCGACCGTGCAGCGCGCGCGTCCGGTGATCCTGACCGCATTGGCGGCGATCCTGGCCTTCATCCCGCTGACCCATTCGGTGTTCTGGGGCACCCTCGCTTACACGCTGATCGGCGGCACCTTCGCTGGGACGATTCTGACCCTCGTGTTCCTGCCGGCCATGTATTCCATCTGGTTCAAGATCAGGCCAGCCCCATTGCACCACTGATCTGCCATTCATCCCTGCTATTCACCCAAATCAAAAAGGAACTGTTATGTCGAATTTCAAAGTTGTCGTCATTACCGGCGTGTCATCGGGCATCGGGCGCGCCGCCGCCATGCAATTTGCCAAGCAGGGTTGCCGTGTATTCGGTACCGTGCGCAACACGGCAAAAGCGCAAGCCATACCTGGCGTTGTACTCATTCAGATGGATATCCGTGACGAAGCGTCGATTGAGCACGGGATCCAGACCATCATTGCGCAAGCCCAGCGCATCGACGTGCTGGTCAACAGCGCGGGCGTGACCTTGCTGGGCGCGATGGAAGAAACGTCGATTGCCGAAGCCCAGACGCTGTTTGACACCAACCTGTTCGGTCTCTTGCGCACGATCAAGGCCGTGCTGCCGCATATGCGCGAACAGCGTTCTGGTCGCATTGTCAACGTCAGCTCGGTGCTGGGCTTTTTGCCTGCGCCGTACATGGCGCTCTATTCGGCATCCAAGCATGCCGTCGAAGGACTGTCCGAGACCCTGGATCACGAGGTGCGCCAATTCGGCATCCGCGTGGCGCTTGTCGAACCCTCCTTTACCAAAACCAACCTGGATCTCAACGCGCCCCAGACCGTCTCCAGAATCCCGGACTACAACAAAGAGCTCGGCATCGTTTCCCAGGCCATCCAGAACAATGTCCAAAAAGCGCCCGAGCCCGATGGCGTCGCCGCCACGATTGTCGACGCCGCGTTGGGAGCATGGAAGATGCGCCGTACGCCCAAAGGCGAGGCCTCTCTTCTGGCCAAGTTGCGCCGCTTCATGCCGGCCGGCCCGGTCGAGAAGGGTCTAAGGAAAACGTTCGGGCTCGCCTGAAAAACATCGCCCAGACGTCATGTTGGCAGCACTCCAATGGTGGTCGGTGTGCATGTGGCGTTTGCTGGTTAGAAGTAACGCTGGTCGAACCGTCTTTCACGAAGACCAATCTGGACAGCAATGCGCCTTTGGCAAGTGTAGGAATCGCCGACTATGACCGTGAGCGTGAACTTGCATCTCGCGCCATCGTCAACACGGTCAAAAGTGCGCCCGAACCCGACGGCGTTGCAAACACCATTGTTGAAGCAGCGCTTGGTGCTTGGCGCATGCGTCGCACGCCGGCCGGTCAAGCATCCTTGCGGAGCAAGTTGCGCCGCTTTATGCCGTTTGGCCCCGTGGATTCAAGCCTTAGAAAAACTTTTGAACTCAACTGAAAGCCCGAGCAGGATCGACCTCGTAGCGCAGGTGCGAGGATTGTTTGTCTCTGAAAACACCCGTAGCGGTTGTCAGGAAAACCTATGAAAACTCCGACTATTGACTGGACCTCTCAGCATGAAGCTTCGCGGCAACGTTCGGTTGCAGGTGGTGGCAAGCCTGGCCTCGCCCGAATGGAGCAGCTCGCCGGTAAGAGCGGGCGTGAGATTCTCGAAGCCATGATGTCCGGCGAGTTGCCGTATCCACCCATGAACGAAACCATGAACATGACCTTGCTGGAGGTGGGCACCGGGTGCGTCTTGTTCCAAGGCATCCCGCTGCTGCAGCACTACAACCCGCTGGGCACGGTGCACGGTGGCTGGTTTGCCACGCTCCTGGACTCAGCGCTGGGCTGTGCAGTGCAAACCACGCTACCGGCCGGGCGTTCCTACAGCACGGCCGAACTCAGCATCAACATTGTGCGGCCAGCCTCGCACAAGACCGGCCCGTTGCGTGCGGTCGGCACGGTTATCCACATTGGCCGGCAGATCGCCACGGCAGAGGCGCGTATCGAAGACGAAAAAGGCAAGCTGTACGCCCATGCGACCACAACCTGTTTTGTCTTCGACGTGCCGGCGGCGGTCTGATGGCGCCGTTTCATGTCTGCTGGCCCCGTCGACTCAAGCCCGAGGAAAGCGTCCGGGCTCGCCTGAAACGCAGCATGAAATAAAAAAAGCGGGCAAGTCGCTCTGACTGCCCGCTCTGTGGAGTGCTCTTGTTCAGCCCAGCGGAGGCCGGATGAACAAGGCGTAGTGCTTATCGGTTGAAGGAACCGCGAGAGCCATTGCCCCCACCACCGTAACCACCGCCGCCGCCGGAGCGGCCACCCGCGCCACCGCCGCCAAAGCCGCCGCCATTGCGGTTGCCGCCACCAAAGCCACCACCACCGCCACGGCGAGCGCCGCGTTCGGCCATCATGTCCACGCTGGTGCGCATCGGATCGGGCTGACCTTGAGCCGGGCGGGCAGGCGGATTGCCACCCACACCAAAGCCGCCGCCATTGCCGCCGCTGTTGCCACCACCGCCATTGCCGCCGCCGTAACCACCGCCGTTGCCACCGCGACCTTGCGCGGGGCGTGGGCCTCGTGCTGCTTGGTCGCCGGCCGGGTTGTGGCTGCGTTGACCACCACTGCGGTGTCCGCCGCCATTGCCGCCACCGTTACCGCCGCGTCCGCCACCCGGAGGACCACCGCGGTCGCCTTGGGCGCCCTTGGTCTCACGTACGCGTTGCAGCATCTCGGTGCGTGCGGCCTTGCCAGCCGCCATCATGACGTCGCGGCTTGGCGGCTTGCCTGCACCACCCCAGACGGTCTGACGACCCATGGCGATGGGCTCGGCCTTTTCGCCTGGCTCGGGCATGAAGGCTTCCACGATCTGGACTGGAATGTTCTGTTTGGTGTAACGCTCAATAGCTTGCATGAAGCCTTCTTCGTCCAGGCAGACCAGATTCACGGCGGTGCCGTCGGCACCTGCCCGGCCAGTGCGGCCGATGCGGTGCACATAGTCTTCGCAGACGTTCGGGATTTCATAGTTCACGACGTGCGGCAGGTCATCGATGTCGATGCCGCGGGCGGCAATGTCGGTGGCCACCAGTGCGCGAATGTCACCACTCTTGAAGCCGCTCAGGGCCTGGGTACGGGCGGACTGGCTCTTGTTGCCGTGCAGGGCCATGGCTTCAATGCCATTCTTGGTCAGGAACTCGGCGACGTTGTTGGCGCCAAATTTGGTCCGGGTGAACACCAGCACCTGGCTCCAGTTGTGTTCCTGGATGATGTGGGCCAGCAGGGCTTTCTTTTTGCCGCGACCGACCGGGTGAATCAGCTGGGTGATGCGCTGCACCGTGGTGTTGCGCGGTGTCACCTGAATGCTCAGCGGATCTTTCAGCAGCGTCGCGGCCAGGTCGCGAATTTCGTCACTGAAGGTGGCCGAGAACAGCAGACTCTGTTTTTGTTTTGGCACCACGGCCAGCACTTTTTTCACGTCATGGATGAAGCCCATGTCGAGCATGCGGTCCGCTTCGTCGAGCACCAGCATTTGCACTTGGCCCAGATCGAGCACGCCTTGCTGAAGCAAGTCGAGCAGGCGACCTGGCGTGGCCACCAGAATGTCCACGCCTTTTTTGACGCGGCTGATCTGGGGGTTCATGCCCACACCGCCAAAGATGACGGTGGAGGACAGTTCCAGGTACTTGCCGTAGGTTTGTACGGACTCTTCCACCTGTGCCGCCAATTCGCGGGTCGGTGTCAGCACCAAGGCACGAATGCCGATGCCGCCGAATTTGTTGCGCGGTGTTTCACCGGCGGTGAGCTTGTGCAGCATGGGCAACACGAAAGCCGCTGTTTTGCCGGTTCCGGTTTGGGCCCCGCCGAGCAGATCGTGTCCTTCGAGCACAGCGGGAATCGCTTGCGCCTGAATGGCCGTGGGGGTCTCGTAGCCTTGCTCAAGCACGGCTTTAACGATGGCCGGAGCCAGATTTAGTTCTTCAAATTTCATAGTGTGGCGCCTATCCTGGGCGCTATGGCATCGGCCCGTCTTGGTGCAGATGCACCAAGTCAGTCAAAGGCAGATGGGTACAAAGATGGAACGTCTGCGCGAGGCATTGTTCCCAGCAAGGTGCTGGCATTGTGGGCAACTGACGCTCCACAATTACGTGCATTGTCGCACGGTCTGTGATCTGGGCCAAAATTCAGTCAAAAGCGGCTGCGAAAGGCGGCCACTCAGCGCGAAGTCAGGAGTCGGATAAGGTGAAAACGAGGCGTTCACCGATAATGTCAGGTTTCCATCCCGCAAAAACTCGCAAGACCCCATGGCTCAATACGTATTTTCCATGAACCACCTCGGCAAGATCGTTCCGCCGAAAAAGTTCATTCTCAAAGACATTTCCCTCAGCTTCTTCCCCGGCGCCAAGATTGGCGTGCTGGGCACCAACGGCTCCGGCAAGTCCACTCTGCTCAAGATCATGGCCGGTGTGGACAAGGAATTTGAAGGCGAAGCCATGCCCATGGCCGGCCTGAACATCGGTTATTTGCCGCAAGAGCCGCAGCTGGACCCCGATCAAACCGTGCGCGAGAGTGTGGAAGCCGGCATGGGCGATGTGTTCACCGCCAAAGCCCGTCTGGAAGAAATTTACGCCGCCTACGGTGAAGAAGACGCCGACTTTGACGCGCTTGCTGAAGAGCAGGCCAAGATGGAAGCCATCATTGGCAGTGCCGGTACCGACTCTGAACACCAACTGGAAATTGCCGCTGACGCCTTGCGCCTGCCCCCATGGGACGCCAAAGTGGGCCTGTTGTCGGGTGGTGAAAAGCGCCGTGTCGCTTTGTGCCGTCTGCTGTTGTCCAAGCCCGACATGTTGTTGCTCGATGAGCCGACCAATCACTTGGATGCTGAATCGGTGGATTGGCTGGAGCAGTTCCTGCAGCGCTACCCCGGCACCGTGGTCGCCATTACCCACGACCGCTACTTTTTGGACAACGCGGCCGAGTGGATTCTGGAACTCGATCGCGGCAACGGCATGCCTTACAAAGGCAACTACAGCGATTGGCTGCAACAGAAGCAGGAACGTCTGGTTCAGGAGCAAAAAGGCGAGGAATCACGCGCCAAGGCACTGAAGAAAGAACTTGAATGGTCTCGCCAGAACCCCAAGGCGCGTCAGGCCAAGAGCAAGGCCCGTCTGGCCCGCTTTGAAGAATTGAGCGACTTTGAGTACCAGAAGCGCAACGAAACCAACGAAATTTTCATCCCCGTGGCCGAGCGCCTGGGCCAGGAAGTGATTGAATTCACGAATGTCACGAAGTCCTTTGGCGACCGCGTGCTGATCGACAACCTGAGCTTCAAGGTGCCGCCGGGCGCCATCGTCGGCATCATCGGCCCCAACGGGGCTGGTAAATCCACACTGTTCAAGATGATTGCCGGACGCGAAAAGCCCGATTCCGGCGAAGTCAAGATCGGCCAGACCGTCAAGATGGCTTTTGTGGACCAGAACCGCGATGACCTGGCCAACGAAAAAACCGTTTGGGAAGATGTGTCCGGTGGACTCGACATTCTGAACGTCGGCAAATTCCAGATGGCCAGCCGCGCTTATTGCGGACGCTTCAACTTCAACGGCGCGGACCAGCAAAAACGCGTCGGTACCTTGTCCGGTGGTGAACGCGGACGCTTGCATCTGGCCAAGACCCTGATTGCCGGCGGCAATGTGCTGATGCTCGATGAGCCGTCCAACGATTTGGACGTAGAAACCTTGCGCGCGCTGGAAGACGCCTTGCTGGAGTTTGCCGGCTCACTGATGGTGATTAGCCATGATCGCTGGTTCCTGGACCGCATTGCCACCCATATCCTGGCCTGCGAGGGCGACAGCCAGTGGGTTTTCTTTGATGGCAATTACCAGGAATACGAGGCCGACAAGAAGAAGCGCCTGGGTGAAGAGGGTGCGCGTCCGCACCGCATGCGTTTCAAGGCGCTGAAGTAAGCAGTTTCTTGCGCACCAATTCAATGTGGTTGCGCAGGGCGTAGAGCTCATCGGCGTAAGACAGCGGCACGATGATCTTGCCCACGCGGGTTTCCAGCCGGTTGAGCTCATCGGCCAGTTCCTGCGCCGACTCGGCACTGTTGCCGGCACGGTTTTCGATGTCGCGCAACTGCCCATACCAGCGAAAAACCCGGGAGCGGATCCTGAACTCATACAGCGGCGGCACGATGCGGCTCAGCGGCAGCAGCACCGCAATGATGATGCCCAGCGCTAGCCACATGCGCTCCATCAGGTTGGCGTAGGAAAACGGCAGGTAGCGCTGCATCAGCGGTACGCCGTCGCGGATCGTGCGCTCGGCCTCCCTGGACAGGGGAAACTCGGTGTTGGCGGCGTTGGGAAATTCATGGGCGCGGTTGAACCAGCCGGCCGGACTGTGAAATTCAAGCGATGCCTGCGAGAACAGTTGCAGCACGGCAGGATGCACGCCCTCCCTGGCCATCAGCGTCGTGGTGGGGGCGACCAGTCGCACGTCTTGCGCCGGGACGTCACTGGCCAGATCAACCACACCGCGCGGCAACGTCACCGGCGTCAAGAACGCGAAGCGGCGCGAGTAGGCCTCACTCTGCGCGAAGTCCATCAGTTTCACGCCGGGCGTTTGCAGCAGCATTTGCACCATCGGTGATTCTGGCGCCGAGGCAAACACCAGGGCATCGAGTTCGCCATTCAAAAAGGCCACCGTAGCCGGCGTCTGCTCCAGGCGCGACAGAGTGATGGCCCCCGCGTCGATGCGGTTGACGTCAAACAGCTTGCCCATCAAGCTTGGCACGCCGCTGCCTTCCGTGCCGACATTGACACGCAAACCTTTAAGCTGGGTCAACCCATTGAGCGTGCTGTCCTTCGTCACTTTTTGCGCGGCCTCGGTGCGGTAAAACAGCCACACCGGCTCGACAAACAAACTGCCGAGCGACAGCAAGCCTTCGTTGTCATTCGCCGGCAGCGCGTTGGTGCCACCTTGAACAAAACCAAGATCGGTCTTGCCCGCTGCCAGCCACTCAAGATTTTGGGAGGAGCCTTCGCTGGGCAGCAGTTGCACCTCGATGCCGTAGGCAGCCATGGCCTTGGCATAACGTTTGCCGAATTCATCGTAGGCGCTCTGGCCCGGCCCGGTGGCCAGCGTCACATGCTTGGGCGGTGTCGGGTCGAGCCACCAGTAGGTCAGTGTCAGCAGGGCGACGGCCAAGAGAAGAAAGGGCCCGGCCGAGGTGATCATGTCGCGTATCGACAGCAAGGTGTAGCGGATGGTTTTTGGCATGGTGTGCAGCGTTCTGGCGAGTCAGGGGGTGGCAGGCCGCATCAGGTCGCACGCGGCCGGCCAGGTCGTCGCGCCGATGGTGATTCCTTTTGCGGCCCGTATGGCCTGCACCACCGCCCGGGCGGTGACCTCGGCTGCCAGGGTGCAGAGCACCAGCATGTCCGCCGCTTTGCCGGCCTTGCCCGTACCCAGCGCAAACAGGGTGTCACCGTCGATCAGGGTGTGCACCGGGTTGATGCTGCGGGCCAGTCCATCGTGCGCCACCTGCGCCAGCCGGTGTGCTTGCGCCTTGGTCAGAATGGCGTCGGTGGCGATGACGCCGATGGTGGTGTTGGTGCCTGCCAGTAGTGACTGCGGCACTGCATCCGTCAGGATGGCCTCGCGACTGTTGAGCAGCGACACACCATCGGGTGTTCGGGCGCCGGCCAGCACCTGGCCGGTGGCGGGGTCGATGACGTCGCCGACAGCGTTGCAGGCGATGAGGGCGCCCACCGTGATGCCATGCGCGGTGATCGAGGCGGTGCCGATACCCCCGCGCATGGCGCGCTGCAGGCCAAAGAGTTTGCCCACCAAGGCGCCGGCACCGGCGCCGACGTTGCCTTGTGCAGGTGCGTCAAGGCTGGCTGCGGCGCACGCGGCATAACCGGCTTTGGCGTCCGGCCGGATGCTGGCATCGCCCACCGGCAAGTCAAACAGCACGGCGGCCGGCACGATGGGCACTAGACCGAAGCCGACTTGCAATCCAATGTTGTGTTCTTCCAGCCACTGCATCACGCCGCTGGCGGCGTCCAGCCCCCAGGCACTGCCGCCGGCCAGCAGGATGGCGTGAATACGGTCCACCAGGTTGGAGGGGTGCAGCAGGTCAGTCTCGCGCGTGCCGGGTGCGGCACCGCGCACGTCCACCCCGGCCACCGCGCCGTCGCGCGTGATGATCACGGTGCAGCCGGTGGGGCGGCGTGCGTCGGTGAAGTGGCCCACCTCGATGCCTGCGACATCGGTGATGGCACCTTTGTCTGCTTGCCAAGAATGCTGGTCTGAGGACACGGGAGTTACCTTCGGGAATATGGGGATGAATTGAATTTTCTGCGATACGGGCCAACATGCACCAAAGAGCGAGTTATAGCGCCAAAGGGACGCGCGGCAGTTTGATCGTAAAGGTGTTTACTGCGCCGGTCGATGCTGCCGAGATCGTGCCGCCATGGGCGATGACGATGGACTTGGTGATGGCCAGTCCCAGGCCCGTGCCTTCGCTGCTGCGCTGCCGCGACGGATCGACCCGGAAAAAGCGGTCAAAAATCCGCTCCAAATAGTCGGGCGCAATGCCGTCGCCGGTGTTTGCCATGCCAATCGACACCGTGTCTGGATTCGCATGGATGCGCACATGAACCGTGGTGC